>NZ_AKCI01000001.1 GCF_000269605.1 Scardovia wiggsiae F0424
CGGCTCGTCGCATCCTGGGGCTGGAGCAGGTCCCAAGGGTTTGGCTGTTCGCCAATTAAAGCGGCACGCGAGCTGGGTTCAGAACGTCGTGAGACAGTTTGGTCTCTATCCTCTGCGCTCGTTGGAATCTTGAGGAGCCCTGCCCATAGTACGAGAGGACCTGGGTGGACGAACCTCTGGTATGCCAGTTGTCACGCCCGTGGCACTGCTGGTTAGCTACGTTCGGATAGGATAACCGCTGAAAGCATCTAAGCGGGAAGCCTTCTCCAAGATAAGGATTCCCCCACACCCTAGAGTGTGAAGAGTCCCCCCACCAGACCATGGGGTTAATAGGCCAGACGTGGACACATGGCAACATGCGCAGCTGACTGGTACTAACGGACAACAGCACCAACCCGTACACACACACGCAAACCAACCCTACCAATAGCAACACACAAGACCAACACACTAATCACCCGCGTCTACTATCCGGTCGCCAACCCACCACCAACAACACAACAGAATATAGTTTTGTGGCGGTCACAGCCCAGGAGAAACGCCCGGCACCATCCCGAACCCGGAAGCTAAGCCCTGGCACGGCAATGATACTCCACCCGACAGGGTGCGGGAAAGTAGCACACCGCCACCACAACACATACAACAAAGGCTCTATCCCTTATCTCCAACAGATAACGGACAGAGCCTTTTCTTTATCTGACCGGGAGTACCCATAGCTGGAGGCCCGGCACATATACGATACGCGATGGAAGAGGCATAATGCAGACAGACAGCACCAAAAGATCAATGAAGGCCGGCGAAGAGCACCTGTCCTCAGCTGAAGAGGATAATACACGGCAGCACAATACCTCAGAAAACCCTGACCGCAAGGTCTACCCGGCTGTCACTCCGCCGCCTGAAAAGATACCGGGCAGGCTTATTGCGTCCATCATATCTGTCGGAATGGTCTCTTTTATAGGCATCCTCGTTGAAACGCTGACAAGCGTACTTTTCCCGGTCATTATGGCAGAATTCAGGGTTGGCACATCTACAGTCCAATGGCTGACCACAGGCTATCTTCTCGTCGTTTCGCTTATCGTCCCGCTGTCATCTTATATAAAACGGAAATTCAAACTTCGCACTGTTTTCCTTACTGCAGTGACACTATGCATAATCGGGTGCATCGTTGCAGCATGTTCGGCCAGTTTCCCCATGCTCCTTGCCGCGCGTATTTTACAGGGCCTGGGGACGGGGCTTGCAATGCCGCTTATGTTCAATATTATCCTTGAGCAGTCGCCGCGCTCCCATGTAGGGCAGATCATGGGGGTTGGCGGGCTGGTCCTTTCCGTTGCCCCTGCGCTTGGCCCGGCTGTTGGAGGGCTTGTCGGGACTTACATGCCGTGGCGCCTTATTTTCGTGATCCTTATCCCTTTCCTGGCTATCCCTCTGATAACCGGGTATCTGTCTATCCGCCAGGTTTCCCGGCCTGAAGCGGCACAGTTTACTGTCCTTCAGGCAGCAGCTCTGATGGTTTCCTTTGTAACGTTTATTTTTGCTGTAAATAAAGGCGGGCAGGCGGCAGTCGCTGTCAGCAGCCATACACCGGGTGCTGCTGCGGATGGCATAGCTGCAGCAGCCCTGCTGGCTGTATCAATTGCTGCGGCAGGGATATTCGCATGGATGTCACGGCGTTCATTCTCTCCGCTTATACGGCTTGGGGTGTTCCGCAGCATCACATTCCGATGGGCCCTTGCTGCCTACATCCTTATGCAGATATGCCAGATAAGCTTCGGCTATGTTATCCCCAACTCAGCACAGCTCGGATTTGGGGCGTCTGCATTAGTCGGCGGCTTCCTGATCCTTCCGGGGGCGCTTTTTGGGGCTTTCCTGGCGCCATGGGCCGGGTCCCTGCTTGATAAATACGGTCCGAAACGGCCTGTACTATCCGCCATGGTCCTGACATTTGCTGGGGTCCTTCTGTTTATGGTATTCATAACTCCGGGGTCGCCGGTGTATCTTCTTGGGATTTTCTATTTCGTATTTATGATGGGATACTCTATGAGTTTTGCGAATTTCATGACCTGCGCCTTGAATACCCTTGATCCTGAGTTCAAAGCTGACGGCAACGCAGTTTTTAATTCGTTCAATCAGCTGGCAGGGGCGCTCGGCACAACACTGATGTCAGCGCTGGTAAGTATTTCGCAGGCAGGCCTAGCCCTTGGGACGCAGCGGTACCAGGCTGCTACGGTCCGCGGCAGCCATTGGTGCTATATAGTGATGGTTGCCGCGATTGGGTGTTCTATTGTATGCCTTATCCGTGCTTTCTCCGGACGCCGGGAGTCCCGCAGCCAGAAGGGAGCGAGGCTCAGACAAGATCGCTGACGACAGAGTTCAGTATCCCGGAAATAACTGATAGTATCACGGCGCCAAGTGCTCCCCACCAGAAATTCGATATCGTGATGCCTACGCCGAATACGTTCAGTGCCAGCATAGATGCTAATCCGAACAGTGCTATGTTGATAAGCAGCGCAGCTATGCCGAAACTGACGACCGTTACAGGGATGGCAAGTACCTGGATAACAGGTTTTATTGAAGCGTTGATCAGTGCCATAAAAAGGGCGAATGCTGCATACGCCAGGAACCTGTTCCCGCCTACTGCCTGGATACCGGGAAGGAGCCAGCACATGATCCCGCAGGCGATAGTTATAACAAACCAGTTGATCAGGAATCTCTTCATGATTACAAGTATAGGAGTTATTATGCATCTGCGTACCCGCCCTTACCATATCTGCCCATTCCGGCAGGCTGGTTTTGCGGAGTTGTTTTGGCAGCAGCGGGATTGCGTATAGGCGGGCTGCGGAAAAGCAGGAGCTGGCCAGCGGCAGCAGGGCTGTCAGGGGCTGCGGAGGCTGGTGTGATGATGGAAGGGTACGATAGGCAAGGAATAAAGAATAGGGAGTAAGGACTGTTGGGATTATTGATATAGGACAGGAAGGCGCGAATGGGTACAGAACACTATAAGGGTCCGCAAAATACTCCACCCGGGGCACATAGTGCAGAAACAGATCCCGGATCTGCAGCGGCGGATCCGCTGAAAGACTGGACGCTATATGCTGCAGTATTTATAGGGGGCTGTGTAGGGACAGGGCTGCGGTATACATTATCTGCGGTTTTTCCCTATCTGCCATCCTCCGCGCATGGCTGGCAGGCGGATTTCCATCCCGGCACGCTGTGCGCCAATCTGCTGGCCTGTCTCCTGTATGCAGGACTGTCCGCTTTCTTTAGCCGCAGGCATGCGATAAAGACACATAATGGGGCTGTTGCCGACCGTGCGCTGGGGACGGGCCTGTGCGGAGGATTGTCGACTATGTCGACACTGGCATTTGAAGGGTTTTCCGCCCTTCACGCGGAAGATATAGGCGGTTTCGCAGCTTATATGGCTGCCACTTTTATCTTGGGGATTGCGAGTGCGTGCCTGGGGGCGTACTGCGGGAAGAAAGTCTGCGGGCATATCGGCAGCAGTGAGGGGAAACGTGAATGGTGATGGCTGCATCTGAGTTCTGCGCTGTGTGCATATGCGGAGGGATAGGGGCGGTATGCCGTTTTGCGCTTGATGGTGCGGTCAGGCGCTTATGGAAACACAGTTTTCCCCTGTCAACTTTTATTATCAATGCCCTTGCTTCTTTTGCTATCGGGATTATTGCCGGTATTGCTGCGCATCCTCGGATGTACGGTTTCCTGCCTCCTGCTGCCGATCCTGCCGCAGCGCGCATGATAATAGCTACGGGCTTTCTCGGAGGATTTTCAACGTTTTCAACGGCTGTCAACGAAACTGTCTCCCTCGCACGCTGTAAAAAATACGGCACATGTATAGGGTATTTTTTCAGCATAGCCACTGTGCCTGTCCTATGTGTAGCATTAGGGTATTTTATTGTGAAGTGAGCCGCAGCCTGCGTACTGGCAGATAAAATACAGGCATACGGGGTACGGGACTGTCCTGACGACACGCATGCAGATGGTTGTACCCGTTAACTATTAGATTTCATATATGATATACGGTATTGTAAGGTCATAATTGCGGATAAAAGGCTAGCATGAAAAGAAATTACGCGCTTGACGGGATCAAGGGAGTGGGCATTATTGCGGTGCTCCTTTACCACTTTTTCGCGCATACTTTTCCCGGCGGATTTATTGGTGTTGAGATATTTTTTACTATTGCTGGGTTCCTTACCTCGGTTTCGCTCCTGAAGGGTTTTGCGCTTCGGGCAGCATTTAAAAACAACATCAGGATAGGATCTGCGAGGCAGCGGGCGGAGGGACAGCAGCCGGCTGGCTTCCGCAGGTTTCCCGGCGCGCTTGCGGATTTTTACGGCAGGCGCCTTATCCGTCTTGTGCCGGCTTTGCTGTTCATGGTTCCGGCAGTTATTACTGCTGCATGGTTTATCAATAAAGATGCCCTTGTGGGTATTGGCAGGCGTGTGGTTGCCGTTTTTACATTTACCTATAATTATTATGAGATATTCAGCGGCGGGAGTTATTTTGACCAGACAGTCCCTCAGCTGCTGGAACCTTTATGGTTTGTTTCCCTCTGCATACAGTTTTACCTGATTATCCCTCTGTTTATTGCACTGGCTGTCGGCATAGCGCACCTTTTTGCGCCGATGGGGACACAGGGCATATTCTCTGATGCGCGGGGAGCAGACGGACGGAGGAAGCATAAAGGTGCGAATGCGCAGGGCGGGAACAGGAGGCTGCGGTCCCAGTTTGCCAAGTCGCTGTACGGATACAGTAAATATGCGGCATGGATAAGAGCTGTGGGGAAAACAGGTTTTATCCTTTCTTCCGCTGCAGCATGCATAAGTGCGTTTTTGATGGGGATCCTTTTTGGAGGAGGCTGGGGCAGCCCTACCCGCGTATATTTTGGGTTTGATACGCATTGTTTCGGTTTATTCACTGGGGCGGCTTTTGCTTTTGCCCTTCTGTGGTCGTATGGCGGAAAACTCCGCGGGCAGATAGAGCAGGCATTCCTGGAAAGTACCCGTACTCCGCGCAGGAAAGTCCTTGAGTCCCTTGCGGAAAAAATGGATATATCGCATCTTGCTGACAGCCAGGCTGAAGGCCCATTACTGACGCGCGTGATGCTGCCTGTACTTTCCTTTGTATCGCTGATAGCAGTTATCGCAGCAGCATATACCCTCCGCGATAAAGATTATGCTTTTTATGGTGCCCTGTTTGCAGCAAGTATCCTGACAGTGATAATGCTGTGGGGGACGCTTTCGGAGCGTTCATGGATGCGGCCTTTGTTTGCGTGGAGGCCATTAAGGCTTGCAGGGCAGTATTCCTATGGGCTTTATATCTGGCATTGGCCTCTTCTTATTCTCGCACAGCTTTCACTGCCTGGGCTCCGCGGGAAGTACCAGTGGGTTTTCGTACTTGTTTCTTTCTCCCTGACCCTTGTTATGGCATATGTAAGCGCACATTATGTGGAAAAGCCTGCATCGCGCATATATGCGGCCTTTATTTCGCGTATCCCAGGAGCTGGGCCTGCAGAGTCATCACAGCCATCTGCTGGACGTTGCGGTATGGAGGGGGCGGGTACTGCTGATGGTACCGATGAGGCTGCTGATGGTGATAAAAAGGGTGATATAAGTGCTGTAACCGCCGGGCGCATCTCAGGTATGGGGACTGCTGTACGGCGGAAACCGGCTGTGAACAGGGCAGTTATCTGCTTTATCCTTGTGGCTTTGTGGACAGGATGCGGTTTCGTGATCGCTTATGCACCCGCACAGACATCAATACAAAACCAGCTGGAGGCACAGGCTGCAATCCTGAAGGATAGCGGGAAAGCCGGCGGCCCTGCTTCTCAGGATGTCCGCAGGGCCCCAGCCCCTGAACCGTCCCCATCGCATCAGACGTCTGCCCCTGCTGAAGCGCAGCCTTCAGGACCATCTTCCACTCCTGCGCAGCAGCCTGTGATGCCTGCTGGAACTGAAATGACTGCCATAGGGGATTCGGTGATGCTCGGGTCAGCAACTGCTGTGCAGCAGAGGTTCCCCGGGATAATCATTGATGCGAAGGTGTCGCGCTTCCTCCATGAAGGGCCCGGTGTTATTACCTCTTTGAAGGCGAAAGGACTGTTGCGCAAATACATTGTTATCGGGCTGAGCACTAACGGCGCAGGTACGCCGCAGCAGTGGGAAAATATCTATAATGCTGCAGGGCCGGGGCATGTTTTCCTGGTGGTCAATGCCCATATGGACCGCGCGTGGGCTGCTGCCGCCAATCAGAATGTGCGGGACTTTGTAAGCCGGCATCCTCAGGATGCGCTTATGGTCAACTGGGATGCGGCTGCTGCGGCTCACCCCGGGCTTCTGGCAAGCGATGGGATACATGCTGCTTCTTCGGAAGGCGGAAGCCTGTACGCCCAGACTATTTATGATTCCCTCTTGGAATGGCTGCAGGCCCGCGGCAAGTAAGCTGAGCAAAGTAAGCAACTTGGGCTGGCAGCAGCGGTCGTGCTGCACTGCAGACCGCGAGGCTGTGCGGTTCCGCTGCGTTTGCTTCCCGGGTCGGAACGGCCTATCTGCTGCGTTTATCCTGACGGTGCGCTACGAGTTTTTCTGACCCTTTTGTACTCAGCGTTGATGTGAGGGCCCCTAATGCACCTGTAATAGCAGCAAACAGCATGCCGAGGAGGACTCCCTGGCTTGCCTCTTCGCCGGTAGGCATATCTGCATTATCTTCAAGGCTGTCAGAAATGTCAGACGGATCCTGTTTTTTTGCGAACCGCCCCCTATGGAAAATTGCGTCCCAGACGATAGCTATGCCTTTGCTTACTACGAAACCTGCGATTGCAGGCAGGACCCATTTAATGAGCTTATCGGAAAAACTGTCCGGATCAGACTCAATTTTTTCGCGCTGGCCGGTGACAGTTTTATCGACCTTTGCAAGGGCTGAAAAAAGCCCGTCTTTCTTATCGCCGGCCTGCCCGTCGCTGCTGCGCGTATCAATGCTGTTCGTAGTGCTCATATAAGCATTATCGCACGCCTCCATGAGAACTCAAAATATGCATGATGCGGGCTGGGTGTGTGCAGCGGATAAAACCTGCAGCCCCGCGCAGGCAGCAGCGGCTGAGCGTGTGCACTGCCGCAGGGGTGCGGCCCCACGGCTGACAGACGTTGGTAGCAGTGGTATATTACTATAGAAGGGCACAGTATAGCGGGCTGTGCCGGCATATACCGGTTATAGCTATGCCGGTTATGGCTGTGAGAAAGTACCCGGCAATGAAGCATGAGGTGAGATGTTATGGTACAGGGTGTATTACGGGGCAGGCTGGTCCTGCTGCGGCATGGGCAGACTGTATGGAGCGAAACGGGGCAGTACACGGGACGTACTGATATCCCGCTGACGCAGACAGGCTGTATACAGGCGAAGGATGCAGGCAAGAGGATCCGGGAGTTTTTGGCTGGCCCGGGCGCAGGTGCCTCTGCTGCTTTCCATGTCTATGTATCGCCGCTTAAGCGGGCGCAGGATACAGCGCAGCTTGCCGGCCTTGGGGAATATACTGTTGACGACGGCCTTGCCGAATTCGATTACGGCCCTGCTGAGGGGCGGACCCGTTCCCAGGTGGCGAAGGCTATTGGTGAGAAAACGTGGAACATATGGGACCGCGGCCCTCTTACCCTCCCTTCTGCGCTTCAGGGGATAAGGCATGAGATGCTGCCGGAGTATGGCGAGATAACTATCAATAACGGTGTCGGGGAGTCTGTCGAAATGGCAGCTGCGCGTACCCGGCAGGTCATACAGCGGGCAGTTACCGCGCTTGAGGCAGGCGAAGACGTTATATGCGTGGCGCATGCGCATATCCTGCGCATCCTGGCGACGCAGTGGCTTGGCCTTCAGCCTGAAGCAGCCCGCATGTTCGAACTGGGGACAGCCCGTTTCTGTGTGCTGTCGTGGCATCATGAGGACCGCGTCATATCCGGCTGGAATCTGTAGGGCGCTTTGCCGGATTTCTCGCTAATGCCGGTTTTTATCAATAATTTTTGAAATATTTGCGAATCGCCGGAATATAACTTGACAAAACAAAGTTGAGTTGTGTAGGCTCAAGTTTAGAGTTGAGTTGATAAGGCTCAACTTTATAGAGCACAAGCATAACAGAAAACTTACATATACACATAGTGGAGGATAATAATGGGACGTGCAGTAGGTATTGATTTAGGGACGACTAACTCCTGCATTGCAACTCTGGAAGGCGGACAGCCTACAGTTATCGTGAATGCGGAAGGTATGCGCACAACGCCGTCAGTAGTGGCGTTCAGCAAATCCGGCGAGATACTGGTCGGTGAAGTAGCGAAGCGCCAGGCAGTGACGAACGTAGACCGTACGATCTCTTCCGTAAAGCGCCACATGGGCACAGACTGGTCGGTAGATATTGACGGCAAGAAGTGGACGCCGCAGGAAGTATCCGCCCAGATCCTGATGAAGCTTAAAAGGGATGCAGAGGCTTATCTCGGTGAGCCCGTTACCGATGCAGTGATCACCTGCCCTGCATACTTTAATGATGCACAGCGCCAGGCTACAAAAGATGCCGGTACGATCGCAGGGCTGAACGTACTGCGTATTATCAATGAGCCGACAGCTGCTGCTCTGGCATACGGCCTCGAAAAAGGCAAGGAAGATGAACGCATCCTGGTCTTTGACCTTGGCGGCGGTACATTCGATGTCTCCCTGCTGGAAATCGGCAAGGATGAAGACGGATTCTCCACCATCCAGGTGCAGGCGACCAACGGCGACAACCACCTCGGCGGTGACGACTGGGACCAGGCAATCATCAACTGGCTTGTCCGCGAAGTTAAGAATAAGTACAACGTGGACCTCTCCAAAGACAAGATCGCGCTGCAGCGTCTGAAGGAAGCGGCAGAGCAGGCTAAGAAAGAGCTGAGCTCCTCGACTTCCACAAATATCTCCATGCAGTATCTTGCTATGACCCCTGACGGAACACCGGTCCATCTTGACGAGCAGCTTACACGCGCGCGTTTTGAAGAAATGACAGCAGACCTGCTTGACAGGTGCCGTGAACCTTTCAACGCTGTCCTGCGTGATTCTGGCGTATCCGTTTCCCAGATCGACCATATCGTCCTGGTCGGCGGGTCTACCCGTATGCCGGCAGTCCAGGAGCTTGTCAAGGAACTCACCGGAGGCAAAGAACCGAATAAGACTGTGAACCCTGATGAAGTCGTGGCTGTTGGTGCTGCTGTGCAGTCAGGCGTTATCAAGGGGGACCGCTCCGACGTCCTGCTTATTGATGTGACACCGCTGAGCCTCGGTATTGAGACCAAGGGCGGGATCATGACCAAGCTGATCGACAGGAATACCGCTATCCCGACCAAGCGCTCGGAAGTCTTCTCTACGGCAGAGGATAACCAGCCAAGCGTGCTGATCCAGGTATATCAGGGCGAGCGCGAATTCGCCCGCGACAACAAGCCGCTGGGTACATTCGAGCTGACAGGGATCGCCCCTGCACCCCGCGGTGTACCTCAGATCGAGGTTACGTTCGATATCGATGCAAACGGTATTGTGCACGTATCCGCTAAGGATAAGGGGACGGGCAAGGAACAGTCCATGACCATTACCGGCGGTTCAGGCCTGCCGAAGGATGAAATCGACCGCATGGTCAAGGAAGCGGAATCACACGAAGCCGAAGACAAAAAGCGCCGTGAAGATGCTGAGACCCGCAACCAGGCAGAATCCTTCGCCTATCAGACCGAAAAGCTTGTTTCAGACAACAAGGACAAGCTCTCCGATGACACCGCCAAGGAAGTTACCGATAAGGTCAACGCACTGAAAGAAGCGCTTAAAGGCGATGACATTGAAGCTGTTAAAAGCGCGCAGAGTGAGCTTATGGCTTCTGCCCAGAAGATCGGGCAGCAGCTATACAGCCAGCAGTCGGCAGACCAGGCCCAGGCCGCAGGCGGAACCGGTGCATCCGGTACAGGTTCTTCGGCAGCAGGCAGCGATTCCGGGAGCAACGGCTCTGATGATGACGTCGTTGATGCTGAAGTTGTGGACGATGATAAGGATAACAAATAATGTCTGAGTTCAGCAAGGAAGATTACCTCGCCGGCATGGAAGATGCGGACAGGCTCGCCAGCAGCGGCGGGCCTGTGCCCCCGGGCCGTGATGGAGATACTCCATTTGCAGATGCTGATCCGGCACAGGTCCCATCTTCGGCCTCAGGCGAAGGAAACAGTATACAGGGGCAGGAAGGCGAAGGCAGCCACCATGCAGATGAGAGCCGGGACAGCAAGGATAGTGATACCCTTACTCCGCTTGGCCAGGCTAAGAAAGAGGCTGCAGACTATCTGGAAGCCCTTCAGCGGGAACGGGCGGAGTTCATCAACTTCCGCAACCGGGCCCAAAAAGAGCAGGACCGGTATCGCCAGCACGGCATCATTGATGTGCTGACAGCGCTGCTGCCCGCACTGGACGACATAGACCGTATACGCACCCATGGTGAGATGGATGATTCCTTCAAAGCTGTGGCAGCGAAAATAGACAGCACGTTTGCAAAATTCGGTGTTGAAAAATATGGTGCAGCCGGTGAGGATTTTGATCCGTCGCGATATGATGCGGTCCTGCGTAAACCTGACGTCGGGGCGGACCATGAAGTAATCGATACTGTTGTTGAGGCAGGATACCGTATCAACGACCGCATTATCCGTGCAGCCAGGGCAGTAGTGGCCGTTCCGGCCGAAGATGATCAGGAAACTGATACAGGGACTGGATCAGGCAGTGCCGGCTCTGACAGGGCAGACTGACAGCCGGGGATGGAAAGGGGGACGATATGGCAGAAAATGAATGGCTGAACAAAGATTTCTATGCGACACTGGGCGTATCGAAAGATGCATCCCAGGAAGAGATCACTAAAGCATATCGTAAACTTGCACGCAAGTACCATCCGGATCTGAACAAGACTACAGAGGCTGAAGACAAGTTCAAAAACATTTCTGAAGCCTATGATGTCCTCAATAACAGCGAACAGCGGAAACGGTATGATGCCATACGGCAGTTCGGCATGGGCGGGGCGCGGTTTGCCGGCGGGTCCGGCGCCGGAGGCACTTACAGCAGTGCAGATTTCTCCGACCTTTTCGGATCCATGTTCAGCGGTGCTTCAGGCCAGGGGGCTCAGAATATCCGCTTCTCGACGTCAGGTGCAGGCGCGGAAGGCATAGATATCAACGATATACTTGGGATGATGAATGGTATGGGCGGGTCCGGCGCCGGCAGTACTGCCAGCCCCTTTGGGCGGCGGTCTGCTGCCGGTAACGGCAACCCCTTCGCACCCCGTGAGGGTGCCCATGAGCCGGTTAAAGGCGGAAATAAGAATGCCTCCATCACCCTGAGTTTCAGGCAGGCCGTTAACGGCGCCACAGTATCCCTGGGGTCTCTGGGCAATAAGTTCAAAGCCCACATACCGGCCGGCGTCAGGGATGGGCAGAAGATCCGTGTGGCAGGGAAAGGCAAAGCCGGGCAGTTCGGCGGCGCTAACGGGGATCTGTATATTGCCGTTACAGTCAGGCCCGACCCTGTTTTTACCAGTGACGGGCAGGATCTTCGCATGGTGCTTCCCGTTACGTATGAAGAATCAGTCCTCGGTACTTCAGTTACTGTGCATGATTTTAAGGGTGACAGTGTGGAAATTACTGTGCCGGCGGGCTCGGATTCTGGAACAGAGATACGTGTCCCGGGAAGGGGCATCCATACGAAAAAGGGTACAGGGGATCTGGTTGCAGTCACCAGTATCCGTGTCCCTAAGAAAATCAGTAAGGCGCAGGAAAAAGCTGTGGCAGATCTCAGCGAGGCCATGGAAGATTTCGATAATACTGTGAGCGAAAGCAGGCTTGATAAAGGCAGCAGTAAACATAGATAATTGATAAAGGATACTGCGGATAACGATCACAGCAGAGCAAGCAAAGGATAAAGGTGGGACTATGGGAAACCGATTGACGGCACGTGACCGCGAAGCATATACTGCATACGCATTTGGCCTTATTTCAGGGGCGTTCGACATTATAGGCGCCGAAGATGAGGGTTTTGATGTCAACAAGCCTGTATTTACCGTAGGCCAGACTGCAGAACTGGTGGGTATACATCCGCAGACCCTGCGGCAGTATGACAGGCTTGCGCTCATAGTCCCTCAGCGCACAGCGGGCGGCGCGCGGCGGTACAGCCTGCGCGATATCAATAAGCTGGTCCTTACCCAGCATCTGGTGATCGAAGAGTCTATCAACCTGTCCGGGGTGTCGCGCATCCTTCGCCTTATGGAGGAAAACCGGCAGCTGCGCAGGCAGATCCGGTATCTGAAAAAGGCGAAGGATCTGCGCATGTTTGCTGCAGGTGCTAATGGGAATGTTACAGAAGTATTCGGCGATGACAGCCCTGCAGGGCAAATGAAGCGTGAACTCGCGCGCCGCCGCCGCGCCCTGCGTATGGCGCGTGCCCGCGGGCGCCTGCTCCCTCCCGGGCAATATTCGCGTATCCAGCTGCGTATTACTGCCCACACAGAAGGGCCCGATGAGGATTAGCTGCCGAGTGTAATACTTATTTACATAGCGAAGGCATCTATATAGCGAAGGCCTGTCAGATGCATATCAAAAGTATCAGAAGAAGGTTAAGGGGTATTTCTCGCCGAGGGGCCGCATCGATAGTTGCGTGCTGCGAGTATCATTTTACAGTATCTGGCTTGCGCAGGGATGCACAGGTGCAGATATGGAACCGAGGAAGGCCCGGAGGCAGGCAGTTTAGGCTGGTCCATGACGGATCTATGGCCTGCGGGCGCATATCCTTATAAAGTTACGAAAGGAAAAGTATGGCTAAAAAAGTAGCAATGGTCACAGGCGGTGCCCAGGGGATTGGCGAAGCTATTGCACGCCGGCTATCGCAGGACGGTTTCGCGGTAGCAGTTGCAGACCTCAACTTTGAAGGCGCCCAGAAGCTCGCAGATGAGCTGAATGCAGACGGCGGTGAAGCTGTAGCAGTCAAGCTTGATGTTTCGGATTCGTCAGCGGTTGATGCTGCGGTTGATGAAGTAGCTGAGCGTTTCGGTGATTTTAATGTTATCGTCAACAACGCAGGCCTCGCACCGACTACCCCTGTAGGGACAGTTGACCAGGACCTTTTTGACACAGTGATGCATGTTAATGTTGCAGGCACCATGTGGGGCGTCCAGGCAGCTACGCGCAAGTTCCGTGAGCTTGGGCATGCGGGCAAGATCATCAACGCAACATCACAGGCGGGTGTTGTAGGCAACCCTAACCTCATGCTGTACTGCTCAACAAAATTCGCTATCCGCGGTATTACCCAGGTAGCGGCACGCGAGCTGGCTTCCGAAGGCATACTTGTCAATGCATATGCTCCGGGGATCGTTAAAACACCTATGATGATGGATATTGCACATCAGGTTGCAGTGAATGCCGGGAAGGACGATGAGTGGGGTATGGGCACATTCTCCAAGGATATTGCCCTTGGGCGCCTGTCGGAGCCGTCAGACGTGGCAGCAGCCGTGTCGTTCCTCGCCGGGCCTGATTCCGATTATATTACCGGCCAGACCATTGAAGTTGACGGCGGGATGCAGTTCCACTGATAGCACTGGCCATGCAGTGATCAGTTAGAATGGTCCATTCAGGTAGGGGCTGTGGAGGCTGCCGGGTTTTGCCCGGCAGCCTTTTTACATGCCGGTGTATTGTATATTTTGCTTTGCACGGCTACAAATATGCGGATATAGCCCGGTGCAGCCCGGTTACGCTGCAGATAGATCTTCACTGCTGGTGGTAAAACATGCAGATATAAAATCAAAATTGTGGAAAACCGCCGCAATGGTTTTTATATCTGCATGTTTTACCACCACGGGCCGTGGTGCGGATAGCCTGCATGGAGTAATAAAGAGGATACCGAGGGCTGAAAGGCGCCTGCATGAAAAAGCCGCTGCCATAATCCGGGGAAAAGAGACTGCAGGCACCGGAATCAGGGCTGCTGTAAGAATACGATATATGAAACAGAGATATAAAAACGCTGAACTGTGAAAGCGCCTGTCGGCGCGCAGGCCGCTCGCAGCGGCAAAAAATGAAGCCCGGGGCTTAAACACAGTTCAGCGCGCTATCCATAATACGCTATATCCGCGTCGCTTTTCCTGTGTGTCTTATTTTTGCTCAGCACAGCACAGCACGTCATAGGAAAATCAGTACAGCGAACCGTCACGCCACAATTGTGCACCGTGCCTGAAAGATGCAGCAGTTGATGCGAGTTTGCGGGAAGTGGACAGGGGAGCCGGCTGTACTGCCCGTTTGGCGAGAGCCCTGCTGATGACTTCACAGAATGCTGCTGCCCGTTCCAGTGCTACAGCGAAATCCCCGGTAAAAGCACCGGCGAGTATGGAGTCTGCAGTGCGCGCAATATCGTCTGCGCTCGGGGATACGTCAACCCCGGCAATTGCTGAGGCCGAAGTCTCCACGGGCTCGCCTTCACGCCAGAGATGCGAAATGGCCGAGGTATTCCGGCGCATCCACAGGCGCATGACGTATAGCCGCCACAGTATCCCGGGAAGGGAATCCGGTGCGGCCTTGCTCCATAATTCTGCAATCAGGTCAAGGCCTTCGGCCTCAACCAGTGTGAGCACACGGTCAACCGTTTCGGGGTCCTGGGTATGGTGTATGCGGTCCAGAAGCACTGCAGCAGTAGTATGGCTGAGCTCGCTGATCTCCTGCGGATCAGCGCCGCCGTCCAGCTGTCCGATAAGCGCAGGATCCAGCTGGGCAGGCCGTGCATAGCGCGAATCACCCGACCGGTAGGCCGCGAAGCCCGACCCGGCTGCGCGGACGGAGGGGTTCCCTGGGGTAGACAGGCTGGAAGCATCAGTAGACAAGCGGAGCCACCTTTTGGATATCTATTATTATCGGATCGTCACCGCTATTTTCGCCTGGAGCAAGTGTGACTGCAAGCATGTTCCCTGCAGGCATATAAGGGCTGCCGCCTGGTAGCTCATCGGCCAGACGTCTGGTGGCGCACAGGCTCCTCATCCGCTTCAGCATACCGCCAATCACGGGTCTGTGCATGCAGACAGCACTGTTATGGGGATTGTGCGGATCGATACAGCTGCGCATAACAGCCAGGAAATCCCGCCACGATGCCTCTTCATCGTCGGCAAATGCGGCTTCTGTCTGTGTGCTGAGGGTACGGACTGGCATATGCGCCTCATATGAATAGCTGGACACTGTTTCCATACACCGCCGCCAGGGGGATGAGAACAGTCCATCTGGTGCAAAGCATGCAATCTCGCGGTTAAGCGCATATGCTGCCGCAGCTCCGCGAGGGGTCAGAGGGCGCATAGGCTCCTCGCCTTTCCATGATTTCCTGTTTTCTGCCTTGCCGTGGCGGACCATCAGCACAGTCTGGGCACGAAGGAGGCCTGATCCGGCCGCAGACTGGAATAAGTCAATAAGATGGCGGTCCCCACTATGGGTAAGGAGTTTCCTGGCCTTGTCCAGGCTGACCCATCTGAGCCCGCCGATTTCATGAGGGTCTGGCCCGCTGACCGCACCGAAAACCTGCGGCCGTACTTCAGCAGAAGGGCTTGCAGCCGCCTGGGCCGCCCAGTAGAAAACGTGCTTCACAGGCACTGTACCAGCTTTTTTCGATGTGCGCTGTTTGTTGCCAGCAGGTATCGCGGCTTTTTTACCTTCATCAGCAAGCGGATAGCTTATATGGCCGAGGAACATCCCAAGCCGGACCGGCAGCCCTGTCTCTTCCTGTATCTCGCGGACCGCGCAATGGAAAACAGATTCATTGCCCTCCAGTTTGCCTTTCGGCCAGCTCCAGTCATCATATTTCGGACGGTAAATAATACAGACTTCAACAGCGCTGTCAGCATCATTTTCAGTATCAGCGGGAGCGGTATTGTCAGAATAGGCGTTGCCGGGACGTGTAGTGCCGGGGTGAATGCTGATTAGGTTGGGATGGATGTTGCCGGCGCTGACATCAGTATCATCCATGCTGGCATGCTGCCGGCGGGTATACCTCCAGACGATCCCTCCACCGGCGAGCACAATGTTTCCCCTGTTGCCATACCTGGCATGCTGGGCGTAGCCTTCCTTGATGATATGGCTGAAGCTGGAAAGATACATACGCAAGGTTAGTGGCTGGCCCTGGGGGAGCGCGAATGCCGTGCAATCAGAAGGCTCTGGGAATCCGTGAGAGCATTGCCGTTGCTGTCAGCAGAATGTCGGACATAGTCGCCATCAGGCTGCATATGCCACGAATTTGTGCTTTCTGACATCTGCAGGTCAATGTAGTCGATAAGCTGCTGGATCTGAGTAGCATCAGTGATGCGGACCAGAGCCTCAACACGGCGGTCAAGATTGCGGTGCATCAGATCTGCCGAACCGATCCATACTTCCGGCCCTGCAGTAGGGCCTTCGCCGATCTGCGGCCCTTGTGAATTGGCGAAAGCAAAAATACGGCTATGTTCCAGGAACCGGCCCAGGACTGAATGGACATGGATATTCTCGCTCAGCCCTTTTCTTCCGGGTTTCAGGGCACAGATACCGCGTTCAACGATATCGATCTTTACCCCGGCCTGGCTTGCACGGTACAAAGCATCAATGCAGCGTTCATCAACAAGGGAATTGACCTTGATCTTGATCCACGCCTCTTTGCCGCTGCGCGCCGCCTGCTCCTCGCGCTGGATGCGCTCAATAAGCCCTGAGCGTACTGTACGCGGGGCTACGAGGAGGCGGTGGAAACTGGAATTTGGCGCGTAGCCGGAAAGCTGGTTGAACAGGCGGGTCATATCCTGCCCGACCACCGGGTCACAGGTCAGCAGGCCCAGGTCAGTGTATAGCCGCGCAGTTTTCGGGTTATAGTTTCCGGTGCCGATATGGCAGTAACGCCGCAGCCCGTTATCTTCAGAACGGACGACGAGCAGGAGCTTGCTGTGCGTTTTCAGTCCCACGATGCCATAAACTACGTGGACACCCGCACGCTCAAGCTTCCGCGCCCACTGGATGTTGGCCTGCTCATCAAAACGGGCCTTGATCTCAACAAGTGCCAGCACCTGTTTGCCCGCATGTGCTGCATCGATCAGCGCATCAATGATAGGCGAATTGCCGGAGGTACGGTAAAGTGTCTGCTTGATCGCCAGGACCTTTGGGTCGGCGGCGGCCTGCTCAAGGAATGCCTGCACTGATGTTGAGAACGAATCGTACGGATGGTGGAGAAGGATATCATGCTCGCGAATCGCAGCGAAAATATCCTGCTCATGGCTTGACTCCACCTCTGCGATCTGCCGGTTAGTCGTAGGGACGAAATTCGGGTATTTCAGATCCGGACGGTCGATATCATGCAGCTCAAAAAGCGCTGTCATATCAAGAGGTTCAGGAAGGCGGTAAACTTCATCCTCGGAGACCCGAAGCTGCGATATCAGCAGATGGGACAGCTGGCCTGACATGGCATCGCTCAGCTCAAGGCGGATCGGGGGGCCGAAACGGCGGCGCAGAAGTTCCCTTTCCATGGCATTAAGGAGGTTCTCCGCGTCGTCCTCCTCCACATCGATATCTTCATTACGGGTCACGCGGAAAGAATGGGCCTCTTTGATGATCATCCCCGGGAACAGCGCGTCAATATGGGCGAGGACAAGGTCTTCGAGAGGGATGAAACCATGGCGTTCCCTACCGCTGTCTGAATCGAGGCTGTCAGACAGATCATCAACAGGGTACAGTCGGGGAAGGTTGTCCGGTATTTTGACGCGTGCGAAATGGGTCCGCCCTGATGTGGCGTTTTCCACGAGGACAGCAAGATTCAGGGATTTGCCCGAGATGTAGGGGAAGGGGTGCGCCGGATCTACGGCAAGTGGTGTCAGTACGGGAAAGATCAGCCGCCGGTATACCTTGGAAAGGCGTTCCTGCTCGTCAAGGGTCAGATCATTCCATTTCATGATAATGATGTTCTCATCCTTCAAAGCGGGCACCAGCTCGTTGCGGAAGCAGGAAGCATGCTCTTCCTGGAGCTTGTGGGCCTGTTCGCTGATCTCATGCAGCTGCCTGCGCGGGCTCATGCCGCTGGCGCTGGGGACTGCGATACCCGAGTCGATGCGGCGTTTAAGCCCCGCCACACGCACCATAAAGAATTCATCGAGATTGCTGGCAAAGATCGCCTCAAAATTTGTGCGCTCAAGCAAAGGCAGTGTTGGATCCTGTGCCAGCTGCAAAACACGTTTATTGAATTTCAGCCAGCTGATCTCACGGTCAAAAAACCGGTCTTTGGGCAGGCTCCTGTACTGCGAAGCCAGAGCAGTATTTTTCTCCGCCTTTTCGATTTCTGCAATATGCTCCGCGATCTGGCTGCGGAGGACTTCTTTACTGGGTCCCGTAAACTTCTGTGACATACTTCAATTGTACGGAAAAACCTGCCAAAGGGAAGCTGATATATCAGACAGCGTTACGGCTTCTGCTGCTTCCGGCTTCCATACGTGCTGCATGCTGCAGCCCCGTGTTTTCAGTAAAAGTACTGCGGCATTGTTACATTGATAGCTGACACGGATTGGGATACAGTAACGTGCATATGGAGGAATTATGGCTATGGACCGTGACCGCATCCGGGCTGCCGCTGAGGCCGGCATGGATGATATTATCAGCTTCCTTAACAGGAAAATTGCAATGCGTGCAATTTCTGCGCAGGGTGTGGATTCACAGGCTATGAAGGACGACGCGCAGTTCGTTGCCGATGCCATGGAGACTGCAGGCGTAAAGGCGGACGTCGTCCAGTCGCAGAACCCTGATGGGACCCCGGGCGCATGGGAAGTCATCGGTTCAAAAACTGTTGACCCGTCAGCACCGACCGTCCTGCTTTATGCTCATCATGATGTGCAGCCTGCGCCTGATGATGACGGTGTGTGGGAGACTGACCCCTTTACCGGTACGGTTAAGGGCGACCGCCTGTATGGCCGGGGATCCTCTGATGACGGCGCGGGAATTGCTATCCATCTTGGGGCGCTGAAGATCCTTGGCGAAGGGCTCGGCGTGAATGTCAAGCTGTTTATTGAGGGCGAAGAGGAGATGGGATCCAACAGTTTTATCCCCTTTGTCAGATCGCATCCTGAAGATTTCGATGCCGACATCATGATCGTTGCTGACTCGGGCAACTGGTCTGACACTGTGCCAAGCCTGACGACATCGCTTCGCGGGAATGCTGCAATTGATGTTACGGTAAAAGTGCTTGAGCATCCCCGCCATTCCGGTGTCTTTGGTGGCCCTGTCCTTGATGCCAATACTGCTGCAGCACTGCTTATCAGCACTATGTATGGCCCCAGTGGGGAGCTTGCTGTCCCGGGGGTTGAATCGCAGGAAGTAGTTGGCGGGCTGCAGGAAGATATAGATGAGGCGCAGTGGCGCCAGGATGCTGCCGTGCTGCCGTCCGTGAAACTTGCGGGGACAGGCTCGCTGGCTTCACGTGTATGGGTCAAGCCCAGCGTGACTGTGATAGGCTTTGATGCCCATCCCGTAGAAGGGTCCTTCAATGTTATGGCCCCCAGCACGCGGTTCCGCCTGTCTATGCGTACGGCACCAAGCCAGGACCCTGTTGAGGCGCAGAAGGCTTTGGGCCGGTTCCTTGTGGAGCATGCGCCGTTCGGCAGCGAAGTAACATGGGAAGCTGTTGATGCCGGCCAGGGCTGGGCAATGGATGCAGGATCCGCAGCATGCACGTATGCGCAGCAGGCGCTTGCAGATGCGTTTGAGGCAGAGCCTGTGAACCAGGGGCAGGGCGGGTCTATCCCCTTCATCCCCGAATTCCTCAGGCTTTTCCCGGAGTGCCAAGTCCTGGTAACGGGGCCGGAGGACCCGCAGTCCAATGCGCACAGCCCCAATGAATCACAGTCGATCTCCGCATTAAGGAAGTCTATTATCGCAGAAGTATTTATGCTGCGGGATTTTGCTTCCCTGAATATCTGAATATTCTGAGTATATAGAGTATGGGCATGTATTAGGCGGTAAAATACGGGAATAAAAAAAGCCAGCTCCGAAGAGCTGGCTTTACAAGCTAACAATGAGTGGAAATCTCGCACAACATCCTCGTCATGGCGGTAAGTCTCATATAATCCGCCCAACCTTTGACCTTATGTGATCTAGCTTTTGTGGGCTTCCACTGTTCTGTTTTGCTTGTACTTTTATTATGCATCATAAAGGTAAAAAAGAAAAATCGAAACACCGAATCTTCACAATTAATTTTGCCTTTTGGCGGAGGGCCTGAGTGTGGAAAACCTGCGGCTTTCGGCATATTTAACCACACTGGTATGTATGGTTTTGTGCCCGTATAGTTTTCCGGTTCAATAACAGTATGGTCCAGCTGAATCCGGAATACAGGGCAACGGCACCCGCGGCCTCTTCCGCGGCTTCGCCTATGCCTTCGTCCTCACCCTTAACTGCATCTTCACCTGTATCTTTTCCCGCGCCGCTGAAGATGCCGGCGACCAGACAGCAGTTCGCCGGCCCGGATACCGGTGCTGCGGGAAACGGCGGGGCTGCAGGGGGACATGACGATAGGCAGTATTACATGCCCGCATCAGCGCTGGGCAGGCGGACCCGTGATATGGACCATGCAGCTTCTGCCGGCAGATTCGGCAGGGAAGCATATGACGGAGCCCGTATTTACCTTTTTTCTTCCAGCTCCGGAGGATGCGGGACGACTGCTACAGCAGCCATGTTTGCATACCATCTTACGCAGGAAGGGCAGCGTGTGGTGCTGCTTGACCTGGATCTCTCCCGGGGCGGTATGGATATCCTTCTGGGGCTGGAACAGGATGAGGGGCTGCGCTGGTCCGGTATTGATGCCCCGCTTGGCATGATCGACGGACCGGCGCTTATACGGGAAATGCTGCAGTGGGACGGATGCCCTGTACTCAGCGCTGATACCTGGTGTGCTGCCCCGCATCAATGGTGGGAGATATCTGCCGTTATATCAGCTGTGTGTACACAGGCGGATTCAGTCATATGCGACTGCAGCACTAATACCGCTATTATACGGGGGCTTCAAGCTTACTGCGGCGGTACCGGCACATCATCTTCACAGGCACAGGACTGGCTCCATATCTGGGAGGCAGTAGGCAACAGGAAAAACGTGTCTGTAGTCTTCCTCGCAGAACTGACTGTCTTGGGGCTTATCCGTGCTAAAACTGCTGTTGACAGGTTTTCTGCGCATACATATGCTTTACAGCCTGATATTATTGGAGTCAGTCCGGGGATCGGGAAAACGGCAAGAAGAGGGATGTTTTCTGCGGGCAGGACTTCGGGCGTGCGGGGCGCTGTTTCTGTTGAGCAGGCCAGCAGCCTTTTACGGTCTGATGTGCTGGGGCCACTGCACAGGATCAGGACGGTAGATATCAGCATACGGGAAGGCAGGGGGATAGAAGATATCCCCGGAGCGTACCGCCCTATTTTTGAGGCACTCTCCAGAAAGACACTGCAGCATTGGTATCCGGATACCGGCAGCAGGGGTGATTCGGACGGCCATACAGACGGAAGCACTGACGATGATGTGGCCGGCAGCCGATATAGCCCGGATCCTGGTAGTGTACCCGGCGTGAGTAGAGCTGACGGCAGCGGGTGTAGTCCCGCACAGGGAGGCAGGAAGTAATGGCATTGCTTTTAGGGCCTCTCGAATTGATTGCGGCAGAACCGCATGTTACGGATATAGCCGTCACAAGTGACGGAAGGGTCTGGGCTGACAATGGCGATGGGATGCATGAAAGGTTTGTAGACTCGGGTTTGAAGTCGCCGCAGGTTATGCGTGATTTTGCGGTCAGGCTGTGTGCGCAGCTGGGCAGGAGGCTTGACGATTCCTGCCCTATCGCTGATGCTTCCACCCCTGACGGAGTGCGTATCCATGCTGTTATAGCACCGATCGTTTCCCAAGGGGCGGCAATCTCAATAAGGCTCCCGGACCTGTCCCGTGCAACGCTTGATGATTTATGCGCCAATGGTACTTGCCCCAGGCAGTGGGAAGGCCTTTTACAGGGGTTTGTTGAAACACGGTCCACTATCCTTATCAGCGGCGGTACGGGGTCAGGGAAAACCACGCTGCTCAAAGCCCTTCTCGGGTACTGCGGCGAGGGTGAACGGATCGTTACAGTTGAAGAGATCCGCGAACTTGGGTCAGTACCGCATAAACACTGCGAATCGCTTGTAGTCCGTGAGCCAAACATCGAAGGGGCAGGGGCAGTGACTTTGGAAGACCTTGTGAAAGCGACGGTACGCATGCGGCCTGACCGTATTGTTCTCGGGGAATGCCGCGGGGAGGAGATCTCTGATCTGCTGCGTGCTTTCAACTCGGGGCATCGGGGAGGTATGGTCACTATCCATGCTGACAGTATTGACCGTATCCCGGCCAGGTTTTCAGCCCTGGGCCTGCTCGCCGGCATACAGCCGCAGGCTACGGCGCTTATGGCCCAGGATGCGTTTGACTGCATTATCCATATGTCGCGCGTCAAAGGGAAGAGGTTCATATCCCAGATAGGATATTGCTGTGTTGACGGCAGGGATAATCTTGAAGGCCGTGTAATGGCGCGATGGGACGGGAAGGGCGAGCCGTGGTACAGCTCAGGGTGGGGGCCGTGGGCATCCCGGCGGGCCGGCACAGGGGTCGGCAATATACAGTGTGATACCGGCTGCCAGCTCATGGACTGCACAACTGTGCTGCCGGCTGTCCGGCGCAGTATTGTGGGGATGGAGGGGATATGAGCGCAGAAGGGTGGATATATAGTGTGGCCGTTTTATGTGCTGTACAGGTCCTGGTGCTGTGGAGGGATACTCCCGATCTGCGTCTGGCCGCCATCAGCAGGCATACCGGAAGAAATATTGCAGGAAGAGGCATAGATACTTCAGGCCGTCCGGGAAAGTCCCGCGGCCGGCAGGATATTGCGGATATTATTTCTGAGCTTATCTCACTGGTAAAGAATGGGAGCAGCCTGGTGGAAGCATGCGAAGAAGCTGGCGGAAGCTCTTTCGCGGTCCCGCAGATCACCCCCTCGCGTATCTTTACTATGCTCAGGCGCAGATGCAGCGGGTCTCAGCCATATTGTGCAAGGGTATCATTTCAGCTCTCATCCGCCTGCGAGCTGAGTGCCGTACTGGGATGTGCCGCTGCGAAATGCCTTGAATCAGTATCGGCAGACCATAAACGGTTCACTGCTGTTGAAGACAGGAAACATTCAGCGCTTGCAGTACCCCGTATGACGCTTAAGATCCTGCTGGCACTTCCTGCCCTTATCCTTCTCGGAGCACAGGCATCAGGTTCGCAGCCTTTCGCTGTCCTGTTTACAACACCGGTCGGATGGTCATGCCTGGCCGGCGCAGGTGTTTTTTATGGGATCGGGGCTGTATGGGTAAAATCGCTGATCCGCCATTTCCAGAAAGAAAGTGTGGAATATCTGACGTGACGTATTTTTTCTTAATTCTGGTCATATCGGTATGCGCGGGCTGTATGGTATCCTGTGCAGCTGCCCTGCGCTGCAGCACAGGCAGGAGGGCGGAAGCAGCGGTAACACGCATCCGGCAGCTGCATGCGGCAGCAGATAACAGCAAGGCTGTATCTGCCTATGAGAAACCCTCCGCAGCTTATGGAATCCGGAATCCGGCGGGCCTGCCGGATCTGCTGAATGTGCCCGGTATGACCGGATGGGGGTATCAGGGCCAGTCCGCTTTTGCTGCACCGGTTTTTCCAGTCCAGCTGATCCTTGAAATGTTTGCTGTTGCTATACAGCAGGGGTCCTCAATACCGCGGGCGCTGGAAGCTGTCGGATCCGTTATGGGCGATGGCTGCGGGCGGTGTTTTGCAGCCGTTTCTTCAAGCCTGTGCAAAGGCCAGTCATGGGATGATGCATGGGGTACGCCTGCAATAACCTTAAATGATATTGACAGCCAGATATGTGCTCTTATCAGGAAGGTCCTGGAACCGTCATGGAGGCATGGGGCTTCGCCGCTGATAAGGATTGAAACGGCTATTGATGAGGCCAGCCGCCGTGAGCTGCGTGCGGTGGACGATGCTGCGCATACCCTGTCAGTAAAAGTGCTGCTGCCGTTAGGCCTGTGTTTCCTTCCTGCCTTTGTGGCCCTGACTGTGATCCCATCCCTTGCCACATGGGTAAGCACTATGTGGAACTGACTCCGGCATCGTCGGCGGCGGATAGGAAAGGGCTCTGGTGTGCTGGCTGTGGTGGGTACAGCGGATACAGCGGGTACGGGTTCCCGCGGTAGGAATGGTTTATGCGCTTGCGTCATCTGGTGCAGATGCGGAGAGTACGGATGCCGTGCTGTATGGATGCAAAAAATATCCCATGTTATCCACATTCGACCACATTGCTGTAAATATATCCTGCTGCGCAGCTTATGCGAGCATACTGTATATACCGCACCAGGCAGGACATACTGGAAAACCAGGGCTATACCTGCCTGCATGCGATACGGCAATATACAGAACCCCCGGCCATACGTATCCGGGGCAGCAAGCAAAGGAAGAACTATGGAATTTATTACAACAGGGATGAAAGCCTCTCAGGGGCTTTCCGGTACAGGTATCAGGGAACCGCTGCCGGAGAAAATTGCAAAAGCCGTGTGCATGGCTGATGCCCGTGCCCGTACAGTACTGGATAAGCCTGAAGAAGGTATGGCGACAGCTGAATACGCAATAGTCCTGGTAGCAGCGACAGGCTTTGCAGGTGTCCTGGTCGCTATCCTGAAGTCTGATGCTGTAAGGGTAGTCCTGACAAATCTGGTGAAAAGTGCGTTATCCATTAAGTAACCCGGACCTTCCCTGCCGCTGTCCCCGGAGCCGCTGCCCGCGCTGCCATTGCCGGCAGTGCAGTACAGTGCAGACGCAGGTTTCCTGTAAAATGCGCCGGCGTTGCGGCTTGCTGCGGTGCCATGGCGCCTGCCGGAGTGACAGGGGGACTGTGACCGCAGAATTCGCCGTCATGCTTCCTGCGGTTATCGTTATTGCCATGCTGATACTTGTGCTTACAAGGCTGGCAGCGGTGCAGGTAGGATGTCAGGATGCGGCACGGGATGCAGCGCGTGTTGCACAGACCCTCAGCACGGCCCATGGGGTCCGCGGGCAGGATACCCGAATTATTTCAGCGGCCCGGCGGCATGCAGGCACATATGCATCAGTCGCCATATCGGAAGATGCGCAGGCGGTACGTATAGATGTAACATGCCCCGCTGGCCCGGGGCCGCTGCATATTTTCCCTGCATCCCTGCACGGCCATGCGTATGCAGTAAAGGCTGGTGATAGCTATGAGTGATCCGGCAACCACCAGGGTCCAGGCAAGTGAAACACCTGAGCAGGAAGTGTGCGGCTGCTTCAGGCGGCCGGCTGGGACTCCCCGGGGCCGCGGCCGTGACAGAGGGAGCGGCAGTGCTGCCGGGATAGGCCTTGTTGCGCTTGCTGCAGCAGGCCTGTTCCTGGCCGCCGTTCTGGGCAGTGCCTTTATAGCCCGTTCCCAGGCTCAGACAGCAGCAGACCATGCGGCGCTGGCGGGAGCCATGTATATACAGGATAAAGGTGCTGTATCGAGAGGGGAGGCCTGCCTGTCGGCAGATGCTGCGGCCCGTAATAACCATGCAGACCTTACCGGATGTATAGTCAGGGATAGTGATGTTACCGCGGAAACGGGTGTTTCGCCATTTTTCCGGTTCCTTCCCCGTATCCACGCGAAAGCCAAAGCCGGGCCTGTCGATTGTGTCTCAAGAAATGGATAGCCTAGTGGTATGGCACTTGCACTTTATAGGCGTTACCGTCCGGATACATTTGATGGCGTCGTTGGCCAGGATCAGGTAACCATCCCTCTGAAACGTGCTCTTGATGAGGGCAGGCTGACCCATGCCTACCTGTTTTCCGGCCCTCGCGGCTGCGGCAAAACAAGCTCTGCGCGTATCCTGGCCCGGTGCATCAACTGTGCGGAAGGCCCCACAAGCCATCCCTGCGGGAAGTGCGACAGCTGCAGGGACCTTGCGGCAAATGGGCCTGGCTCTGTTGATGTTATTGAGATCGACGCTGCAAGCCATAACGGTGTCGATGACGCCCGTGAACTGCGTGAGCGGGCAGGTTTTGCCCCGACCCGGGACCGCTACAAGATCTTTATCCTGGACGAAGCCCATATGGTGACCCAGCAGGGTTTTAACGCCCTGCTTAAAGTTGTGGAAGAACCCCCTGAGCATGTTATGTTTATTTTTGCCACTACTGAACCGGATAAGGTTATAGGGACTATACGTTCACGTACTCACCATTATCCTTTCCGTCTGGTTCCGCCTGAAGTAATGGCACCGTACCTTGAGGAGGTATGCAGGCAGGAGAAAATCGCTCCCGAAAATGGCGTGCTTAAGCTTACCATGCGCGCAGGCGGCGGTTCTGTAAGGGACACTCTGTCTGTGCTTGACCAGCTGATGGCAGGTGCTGCCGGCAATAAGATCACCTATGATTCGGCAGTTGCACTCCTGGGGTACACTCCCGATACCCTTATCTCTGATGCTGTTGATGCGGTATGTGCCGGTGATGGTGCACGCCTGTATGATGTTGTTGAAAAAGTTGTTGTAGGGGGTTTTGACCCCAGAAAATTTGTGGAGGACCTCCTTTCACGGGTACGGGATCTGCTTGTACTCACCCTGGCAGGGGATAATGCCCGGTCTGTACTCAGCAGCGATACGGGGGCAGGAAGTGAGGAGGCGCTCCACAGGCAGGCTCAGGAACTTGGGCTTGTGCGGCTGACTTCTATAGCCGAAATTATCAACGATGCTCTGGCGGGCATGTCAGGCGCTACATCGCCGCGTATGAGGCTGGAACTGTTAGCTGCGCAGCTACTGGTCCCCGGACGCGGTCCTGCCGGGGACGGCGGTCAGAGTATGGTGCCGTCCGGCTCCGATACCAGCGCATCTGCACAGCCGGGGGCGAAAGAGGCTCCCCGCGTCCAGCAGAGGCCTGCCGGGGCGAATACGGATCCGCGCCGCGGATATGTGAGGCCGCAGGAATACTCAAACCGTATAAAACAGCAGACGGGCTCGCCGGCTGCCGGGCCTGCCGCGCTCCCTGGCCAGGACCGGCCTGTTTCCGGGCGTCCTTATAACGGTGGGGTACGGGATCCGGAAAATGCCGGTCAGGAGGATACCGGCAGCAGTGTGGAGAGTTCCGGCGGCTTGAAAGGCTCGAATAGGCCAGACAGCACGAATGGCTTCCATGACGCAAACGGCTCAGGCGATTCTGACAGCCCTAATATCTCAGACAGGTCAGACAGCCCGGGTAGTTCCAGCAGTTCACCGGAGCAGACGGGGCCGGCCGATGCGTCGTTATTTACGCCTGACGCAGTAGCGCGCCAGTGGAAGGCTCTGGTCGCAGGGCTCCCGCAGGATATACAGGCGTATGTTAATGAAACCCATATCCCTCATGTGGGAGTACTTGCGAGGGGGGATATGCACAGGATCGTCCTGAGGTTCGCAGACCCGCTCAGCCAGCATGCCTTTGCACTTGGCGTGGCAAAGCAGGGGATCAATGGCCGCACTAAAGTAAGGGATATCATTGAGGATAAATGCGAAGAAGTATTTGGCAAGGGCGTTAAGGCACAGCCGGATAAGCTCACTGCCTCGGGGGATACCGTTACCCCGATATCCCGTATGAGCGACAAGGAACAGCAGAAGGTCAAAGCACAGATTGCGGCAATGGCTATGGCTCAGACCGGGGCCGGGGACGCTTCCCCCGTTTCCCGGAACAGCAGCAATACCCAGCCCGGCAAGGCGTCCCCCACAGAGATGGAAGATGTGCAGGATGAGGACGGAGATCCATGGGATACGCCGGTGGCGAAGCCGCAGGATGCCGTGCAGCGGAAAAAGGGAACCAGTGTGGCGTCTTCTGCTCCTGCAAAGGCGGGTTCTGCGGGAACACATAAGTATGGACCGCGCCGCGGCGGCTTATCTCCTGCGGGCAGTATAAACGCGGATACCGGGGAAAATACGGAAGCTGATGCAGGCGCAGTAAAGCCTGCAGGCAGCTCCCGGGCTGCAGCCTCCTCAGATACAGATGCTGCGGACAGTGCAAATACTCCCCGCAGTACTGATGGTGGCAGCACTGCAAATACGGGTAAAGCTAAAACTTCGCAGAGCGAAGCTGTGCAGCAGGCAGATTATGCTGACGACGATAAGCATGTAGACGGCCAGGGTAAGATGACAGTGGCTGAAGTTGCACGTATGTTCGATGCAAAAAGCGTGGAAACAATAGAACCCCATAATGGTGAAGGCGAGTAAAGATAATGCCAGCTGCATATGAAGGAGCGATCCGGGACCTTATAGACAGGTTCGCAGACCTGCCGGGAATCGGGCCGAAAGGGGCGCAGAGGATAGCATTTTATCTGCTGTCAGTGAGCCAGGAAGATGCGCAGGGCCTCGCTGAATCAATAACTGCCATGAGACAGAAAGTACAGTTCTGTGAGATATGCGGGAATGTCTGTGAAAAAAGCCCGTGTACTATATGCGCTGACCCTCGCCGTGACCGTACAAAAATCTGTGTTGTCCAGGAGCCCAAAGATATTATGAGCATTGAACGTACCCATGAATACAGGGGCGTATACCATGTGCTGGGCGGCGCGATAAACCCTATGTCCAATATTGGCCCGCAGGACCTCAAGATTGCTGAACTGCTTGACAGGCTGAAAAAGGATGAGAATAAGGATGTTGCCGAGATTATTTTTGCCCTTAACCCGGATATTGAGGGCGAGGCGACGACTACTTATTTAAGCAGGCTTCTGGCTCCGACGCAGATCACCCTTACGCAGCTGGCAAGCGGTCTGCCTATGGGGTCTGATCTTGAATATGCCGATGAGATCACACTTGGAAGGGCGCTTGCAGGCAGGCGGGAAGTTTAAGGCAGGCTGGGTGCAATGTCTCTTATCGTACAGAAGTATGGCGGATCTTCCGTTGCTGATGCTGATTCGATCAAACGTGTTGCCCGTCGTGTTGTTGAAACGATGGAGGCGGGGAACCGGGTAGCAGTCGTCGTGTCTGCAATGGGGGATACTACTGATGAGCTTATTGACCGGGCATCAGGTATTGATCCTGACCCTCCAGCGCGTGAGCTTGATATGCTGATGACTGCTGGTGAGCGCATCTCCATGAGCCTGCTGGCGATGGCGATCCATTCCCTGGGGCACCGGGCGTCATCGTTCACCGGGCAGCAGGCGGGCTTCCTCACCGATGCCCGGTATGGCGCAGCACATATACGCGCAGTGAGGCCCGGGCGGGTATCCCGCGCGCTGGATGAGGGGCGGGCTGCAATCGTTGCGGGTTTCCAGGGCATCAATTCACGCGGCGACACAACTACCCTCGGACGGGGCGGATCCGATACTTCTGCTGTTGCCCTTGCTGTTGCCCTTGGCGCGGATGTCTGTGAAATATATACCGATGTGGACGGTATCTTTACTGCTGACCCGCGTATCGTTCCGGCTGCACAGTGCATCCGGCATATATCGTATGAGGAGATGCTTGAATTTGCGGCGTCAGGATCTAAAGTACTGGCTCTGCGCTGTGTGGAATATGCCCGGCGGTTCGGCATGCCGATACATGTCCGCAGTTCCTTCTCCCATGATCCCGGGACCCTTGTTGCGGGGAGCATCCCAGGCAGATATGGTTCAGGCGCTGAGCCGGGTCCTGGTGTCATTGCCGGAGACACGCTTGAATACGGTGCGCAGGAGGATAAAATGGTAAAAGGAAAACAGGCAGATACAGGCAAGTATAGATATACAGATAAATACAGATAAACGAGGCAGGATATATGGGATATACAGGATACGGGGACAGCCGCGAAGATGCTTCCAGTGCTCAAAGTTTGTCCGGCGGGATGATTGAGGGTATGGCCGAGAGTACAGACGGGTCCGCAGGCAGAGGCCCGGATGAGGGCATGGATAAGGGTCTGGGCGAAAACTTGAGTAAAGATCCAAACAAAAATCTGAAAAAAGTTTCAGGCAGAGGCCTGAAGGGCGTATCCGGCGGGTCCCTTGGGGATATCTTCCCGGATCTTCAGGGTCCTGAATCCCCTGTTATTTCAGGCGTAGCCCATGATTCTTCGGAGGCTCTGGTAACGCTGCGGGGGATACTTGACGAACCGGGCCTCGCGGCACATGTATTCGCACAGTTTGCCAAGGCCGGCGTCAACATTGATATGGTAGTCCAGGCACTTGGCCGCAATGATAATGGTTCCCGGACAGCAGATATTTCCATCACTTTCCCCGAAGCCCAGATCGGTACAGTCAGGGAACTGGCTGAATCGGCTAAAGGGCAGCTGGGATACAGCTCCGCCGATGTTAACCCTTCTGTCGGAAAGGTTTCCCTGATAGGGGTAGGGATGAAAACCCATCCCGGGGTCACTGCCCAATTTTTTGAGGCCCTGAGCCGGGAAGGCATCAATGTGCTTATGATCTCGACCTCCGAGATCCGGATATCGGCCATTATCCCGCTTGATATGCTCGCCTGCGGTGTGCGCGCTGTGCATACTGCCTTCGGCCTCGACTCAGAAGGCACCCAGGCAATTGTGTATGCAGGTTCGGGAAGGTGACAGGGATGGCAGGGGCAGCAGGGATGATAAAGACGGTAAAAGTAAATGAGGCAAAAAGGATCGAGGCGGCATAGTGGTTCCGCAGACCGGACAGATATATACCCAGGTACACAGCCATGGCGTTGATCTTGCTGTTTTAGGCGCAACCGGGCAGGTTGGCATGGTTATGCGACAGATCCTTGCCTCGCGGGATTTTCCTGTAAAAACGCTGCGTTTTATGGCGTCTGCCCGGTCGGCCGGACAGAGTATCAGCTTTGAGGGCCATAATATTACGGTCGAAGACGTTGAAACAGCGGATCTGTCTGGTATAGATATAGCCATTTTTTCTGCCGGGAGCAGTACCTCACAAATATGGGCGCCGCGCTTTGCTGAGGCCGGGGCTTTTGTAGTCGATAATTCATCATGCTGGCGGATGGATAATGATGTGCCGCTTGTTGTGTCCGAGGTCAATCCGGACGACCTGGATGTGATCCCCAGGAAGATCATTGCTAACCCAAACTGTACTACTATGGCCTGCATGCCTGCGGTAAACGCCCTGCATAGGGCTTTTGGGCTGAAACGGCTTATAGTTTCCTCGTATCAGGCTGTTTCCGGAGCCGGCCGTGCAGGGGTCCGCCAGCTGGAAGCCGAAGCTGAGAGTGCAGTCGCACAGGGTGCGGAGAAATTAGTATATGACGGGCATGCCGTTGATTTCCCGGTCCCGGAAAAAGTTGTTAAAACTGTTGCGTTTAACGCCGTCCCTTTTATTGGTGCGCTGGCCGATGACGGCAGCGGGGAAACGGATGAGGAGCAGAAGCTGCGCAATGAGAGCCGTAAGATCCTCCATCTTCCGGATCTGCGCGCCTCATGCACGTGCGTACGTGTAGGGGTGTTTACTTCGCATGGCATGAGCGTTAATGCCGAGTTTGACAGGGATGTTACCGCTTCTGCTGCGCGTGAAGTGCTTTCCTGTGCTCCGGGAGTAAGGCTTATGGATGTCCCGACCCCTCTTGATGCTGCCGGCAAAGATCCGAGTTTTGTCGGCAGGATCCGCGAGGACCAGTCAGCTGCCGGCCACAGAGGGTTGTCGTTCTTTATTGCCAGCGATAATCTCCGCAAAGGCGCAGCACTTAATGCTGTCCAGATCGCTGAGATACTTGTCCGTAAATATTGGGCTCTATAATTTCTGTAGTGGGTAAAACTACTGTAGGGATTATGGAGTCTATTTTTTGTAGAAAAAAAGCCCCATAAGACCTATAATGAAAAAGTGACCAAACCCTCATTAGAAAGAATCTTATGGAACAATTAAATTTTATCACAAACATACTTGGAATGAATGACAAAAATATTATTATCTTAGATTATCTTGATGCTGGAACGCATAAAGAAGTCATTTCTAAGCTCGATTATCCTGCCTCGCCTGCCTCCGATTTTGCGCAAAATATCAGCGACATTCTGGATGGCAAGGAGCCAAACCTCACTTGGACAGAACAAGGCGTGACGCTGGGCGTCGTGGTTGCCTCTGAGGGCTACCCTCTAGCTTATGAAAAAGGCGTGGAGCTGCCAGAAAAGACTTCTGGCGACATCATCACCTACTATGCAGGCGCTAAGTTCGCTGAAAATGGCAAAGCTCTGCTGTCAAATGGCGGCCGTGTCTACATGCTGGTCACCACAGCAGACACTGTCAAAGCAGCCCAGGACAAAATCTATGCCCAGATCGCCCAACAAAACACAGACGGCCTCTTTTACCGAACCGACATCGGCAGCAAGGCACTATAAAGCGAGTCTTGTCCACTGTCTGATTAGCAGCCATTAGTGTAAAAAGAGGTGAATAAAAGTGAAAGATAGATTGCTATTTTTAGAAGGAGCCAGTCTAACTTCAAGGGAAACGCTCACGGTATTGCTGGCGGATAACTATAAGGTAGATGTACTATCTCCTGATAGGTTTTCTATTGCGGCATTCAGTCGCTTGACGCACATGCTTACAACAGTTGATGTGAATCGTTCTCCTTTGACCTATTTAAAGCAGCTTGATCAGTTGCTAGAAGAGAAGGACTATAAGGCTATCTTGCCAACCCATGAAGAGGGGTGGCTCTTAGCAAATGGAAAATCCCTCTTATCATCTGATTTACTGCTGGCTCTTTCTGAATCAGAGACTTTTCGGGAAGTGGTAGGAAAAATTGCTTTTGCTGAACTTGCGGATAAGTTAGGCTTGCCGGTTCCCAAGTGGGAGTATGTGAACGACCTGGAATCTATTCACTTGCCCTATCCGTATTGGCTCAAGGCCGATTATGGGACGGCTGGTCGCTCAGTTTATAAAATCACGAGTGATGCTGATTTGAAAAGCCTAGTAAAGCTTCACTTGCTTGACAGTGAAAGTTGGATGGCCCAGCAAGATATGGTAGGGCAATATGGTCAAGTTCAAGCAGTATTTAACTGTGGAAAATTACTGGCCGTGCACTCTAGTATAAAAGTTGGGTCTGGTGCTGGTGGTTCAGCTGCTGCCAGATTAAGTATAGACTCTGAGGTTACAAGAGAACACATTGAGAAGTTAGGACATCATTTAAAATGGCATGGTGGTCTAACATTGGATTTCATCTTCCTTAATCATCACTTCTATTATATAGAATGCAATCCCAGAATGGTCGAGCCGGCTAATGCTTATAAAGCAGGGGTAAATTTTCCCAAACTCTTGATAGAATTGGCCCAAAATAATGATTCACAACCCGATATTTCTGTAGGGAAGCCAGGGGTAAGAACGCATAGTTTATTAGCCTTAATCATTGGGACTGCTGAGAAAACGCAAAGCAGAAGAAAAATATGGGAAACGATCAGGCTGTGGCTGTTTAAAAGTGACAGTGATGAGGTCTTGACCCCGATTAGGAAAGATTTTCCAAGTATCATTCCCTTGGTTGTGATTGCGATTCGGCTACTGCTAAATCCCAAGAGTGTGAAAAAGCTTGTTGAGCATACCGTTGGCCACTATAGTGTGGCTCCTGCCACGATAAAAGCTGTTGAACAGCAGGCGTCGATGAAAACTATAGTTAACGGCATAAATAACTTTACTTTGAAGTAATAAGTCATATATGGTATACTTCTTTTAGGAGGCGCCATGATATGAACTCTCGTAAATATAATGTTGGTCGGGAAGAACTTCTTCGGCAAGGTAAAGAAATTATGTCGTCGTCAAATGAATCGCGTTATTATTTTCGTGTCTTTACCGTAAATATGGTTCTTTCCGGGTTGCCGCCATCTCAAATCTGTGAGATGGCTGGTGTAACAAAACAAGCCATTACCGGTTGGGTTAAGCTTGCCGATGAGCAAGGCTTTGATGCGCTAAAATCAAAAGAAAGATCTGGTAGACCATCAAAACTTACCAAAGAGCAGAAGGCAAGTATCGATGCAGCCTTGAATTCAGATCCTAATAAGTATGGATTCAAAGTTTGGGATGGACCAAGCCTTTCCAAGCACATTCAAAAGGAATTTGGTCTTGATATCAGCGTTCGCCAGTGCCAACGTTTGTTTCATCAGTTAGGCTATTCGCTTATCCGTCCTCAGCCCTATCCAAGCAAAGGATATGAGGATTCAAAGGAGCGGGAAACCTTTAAAAAAAACGAAACGAAATAGAACAAGACGATTCACAGTTGCTTGTATATCAGGACGAAGTCCACTTCCAGATTCAAACAACAGTTACTTCTGGATGGTACAAAAGAGGCAGCGCTCCGAAGGCAAAATCGTTTCCTGGGAGACAAAAAGCTTCTTATAGTGGATTTGTGCGGCCTGATACAGGCGAACTATTTGTGACAAAGCCAGCTCGTTTCAACTACGAAACAGTTATTGCGTCAATACGTGAATTCATTACTGCTCATCCGGTGCCCGAAGGCAAGAGATATGCTCTGGTAATGGGCAACGCACCATGGCACAAAAAGGTAATTCGTTTGGTTGAAACAGAAGAACAGCCAGAGTATGAGGATATCCGAAAGTCTGTTGCTTTTGTCAAATTGCCTCTTTACTCTCCTGACCTAAACCCTATAGAGCAGGTTTGGAGAATTACTCGTAGAGAAAATACACATAATGTATTTTTCTCAAATATTAAAAACCTTGCTGAAACGGTAGAAAACGCCTTTCTAGCCTGGGCAAAACCAAATCAGCAACTTGTAACATTATGTAGCTTTAAGTAAAATTACTTTTGTCGTTTACTATAAAATCGTTCTCGATCGCTTTCATATTGTCCAGCATCTCAGTCGAGCAATGAATCGCGTACGCATCAAAATTATGAATCAGTTTGATAGGAGATCGCACGAATATAAAGCACTGAAACGTTACTGGAAACTCATTCAACAGGATAACTATACGCTGAGCAGTAAACGATTTTATCGTCCAACATTTCGGTCGCATTTAACCAATAAAGAGATTCTTGAAAAACTTCTCTCTTACTCTCAAGATATTAGAGATCACTATGGACTCTATCAGCTTTTACTCTTTCATTTTCAAGAGAAGCACGCTGACTATTTCTTTGAATTGATCACAGAGTCCATTTTTTCTGTGAATCCTATCTTCCAGACCATTTTTAGGACCTTTTTGAGAGATCAGGATAAGATCATTAATGCACTTGAACTTCCCTGCTCAAACGCAAAACTTGAGGCCACAAATAACCTAATCAAAGTCATTAAGCGAAATGCTTTTGGCTTCCGGGACTTTGAAAATTTTAAAACGAGAATTCTCATTGCTTTGAATATCAAAAAGGAGAGAACCAATTTGGTCCTCTCCAGGTTGTAACTTTTTATCAACCCACTACAGTTGACAAAGAGCCACCTTTGGACGGTCGGAAACATAAAAAACAGGCGGGAGGTGATCGTGATGTACAATCCTCAACTTGAAACTTTCCTTCGTGTAGCGGATGCAGGCAGTTTTAATAAGGCTGCGGAGGAAGCCTATATTACGGCCACGGCTGTCATTAAGCAGATCAATCTTCTGGAAGATTCGATTGGAGTGAAATTGTTTGAGAGGACACACCGAGGGCTGATTTTAACGAAAGCGGGAAAATCTTTGTACCAAGATGCGAAATATATTATTCAATACTGTAAGGACTCTGTGACGCGGGCGAAAAATGCGATGCAGGAAGATAATGCCGTAATACGCATTGGGACTTCTCCTATGACACCGGCGCAGCTTTTGATGCAGATTTGGCCTCAAATTCAGGAACAATGCCCCGATTTGAAATTTCAAATTGTTCCCTATGAAAATACGCCGGAAAACGCCCGTGAAATTTTAGCCAATCTGGGAAAAAACATTGATGTGGTTGGAGGAATCTTTGATGAGACCATGCTGGATTTAAGGAGGTGCGCCGGTCTGGAACTATCCCGCGAACCTTTTTGCTGTGCCGTTTCCATTCACCACAGGCTTGCAGGAAAGGATAAACTACAAATACAGGATTTATATGGTGAGAACTTACTTCTGATGCACCGGGACTGGAGCCATTATGTAGATCAGCTCCGGGATGACATTTGGCGAAACCACCCGAAGATTCAAGTTGTAGATTTTGATTTCTACAATATGGATATTTTCAATCGCTGTGAAAACAGTTATGATGTTTTGCTGGCTATTCCGGGATGGGCAAATGTACACCCGCTTTTGAAAGTGATTCCTGTGGAATGGGATTACAGCATCCCATACGGCTTGCTCTATTCTCCACACCCATCCGAATCGGTGAAACGCTTTCTTTCAGCAACGAAAAGCGTCGTAAAATAGAAAAAATAGTTATAACCTTTGGGTAATAACTGATGAACAAATCGAGACTTCTGATGAAGCCTCGATTTTTTTATTATATAAGCAGGAACCACGGAATAAGCCGGTTTCAAAACTGCAAGGAGGATACAAAATGAGTATTTTATTTATCAATGGAAGCCCGAACAAGAATGGGAACACCACCCGCATGGCAAACGCACTGATGAACGGAAAGGATTACCGGACGCTTCATTTGGTGGATTATAGACTGTACGGATACGGGCAGAACTTTGCGGACGATCAGTTTGCTGAAATTCTGGAAGGTATGAAAGAGGCGGATACCGTTGTGATCGGTTCCCCTGTTTACTGGCACAGTATGTGCGGTTTGATCAGAAACCTGATTGACCGCTTTTACGGTCCGGTGAGTCAGGGAGAACTGGGAGGAAGAAAATTTGTCTTTCTGTTTCAGGGCGCTGCCCCGGAAAAATGGATGCTGGAAAGGGCCGAGTACACTATGAACCGTTTTGCCCGGATGTACGGTATGGAGTATGTCGGCATGGCAACAAACGAGGCGGAAGCGAAAAAATTATCTGAAAAGATATGATGCGCATCCTTTGCGAAAGGAGGTGGCAGAGTGAGAAACCTATTTCTGAGCATTTCGATTCTTTGCGTGCTCCTATGCCTTGCCGCGTGCAGTGCGAACGGGAATACGGACAATAGCCTTTCTGATGTGGAAAGCGTCGATGCAGCGCAGGAGCAGACACAGCCGCAGAGTGACCGGGAGGAAACGTCATTGCAAGTAATACCTGTCAGTGAACCATATACAAAAGATACAAGAATATCCGAGGTAATGAATGATCCTGCTTTTGGGGATTACGGCAGACTGATTTTCCCAGTAGACAGCGGCTATTACGGAGGCGACACGTTAGGCGGTTTAAGCCTTACCTGGTACAGCCACATAGATGCGGATAAAACAGTGGAAATTGCAAATTATCTCAAATCTCACGCCGAAGCCGGGGACACGATTTTCTATGACATTTACACGGAAGAAGAAAAGGCCGCAGATCCTGAAAAGGAGAATACAGGGCTGTTCTTCTTCAAAGGAACTCCCGGAGAAAGATTTGCCGTATGCAACGCAGGCGGTGGCTTTGCCTATGTGGCTGCCATGCACGACAGTTTTCCCCACGCTTTGGAATTATCGAAAAGAGGCTACAATGCCTTTGCCCTCATTTACCGTCCCGGTTGGGATACCGCCGTGGAGGACTTAGCAAGAGCCATCAGCTTTATCTTTGAAAACGCAGAGGAATTGGAAATAGACACCGACTGTTACTCCCTTTGGGGCGGTTCCGCTGGTGGCCGGATGACGGCTTACCTTGCATCCTACGGCCCCGCAGCCTTTGGTGGGGACGAATTGCCAAGACCGGGAACCGCAGTCATTCAATATACCGGTCATAGCGAATATACGCAGAATGACCCGCCTACCTACAGTTGTGTGGGGGATCGTGATGGCATCGCAAGCTGGCGTACCATGCAGAACCGCCTGAATGCGATGTCTGCTCTTGGCATTGACACAGAGTTTCATGTGTATGAAGGGCTGGGGCATGGATTTGGACTTGGCACAGGAACAGTCGCTGAGGGATGGCTTGATGATGCGGTGGATTTTTGGGAAAAACAAATGAACAAATAGGAGGATAACACAGAATGAACAATTTTATCTTTGAAAACAAAACCAAAGTTTATTTCGGCAGAGGCTGTGCAAAAGAATACCTGACCTGTCTGCTGAAACAGTACGGAAACAACGTCATGCTCGCCTATGGCGGCGGCTCCATCAAGAAAAACGGTGTTTACACAGAGCTTATGGGCTATCTGAAAGCTGCTGAAAAAACGGTAACGGAATTTTCCGGTATCATGTCCAATCCAACTTATGCAAAGGTGCAGGAGGGCGCAAAGCTCGTCCGTGAAAAAGGGATTGATCCGATTCTTGCGGTAGGCGGCGGCTCGGTTATTGACTGCTGTAAGATTATCTCCGCACAGGCAAAAACGGACGAGGATATTTGGAAGATGGAATTTGAGCATCATACCTATCCGTCCAGCTTTGTACCCATGATTGCCATTGTCACAGCATCCGGGACAGGTGCGGAAATGAATAACGGCGCTGTGATTACCAACGAAGATAAAGGCGGGGCTGTTGGGCGCACAGGCAGATATTGCCATGCTTGATCCCGCTTATACGATGTCCCTGCCTATGACTCAAGTAATCTCCGGGGCCTTTGATACGCTCAGTCACTGCATGGAAACCTATTTCGGCAAGCCGGAAGAAAACAATCTGTCCGATGATATGAACGAAGCAATCATGCGGAGCGTTATCCGCAATATGCGTGTCCTGCTGGATGACCCGCAGAATTACGAGGCCCGGAGCGAACTGATGTGGGCGTCTGCTATGGGAGAAAACAGCATTTTGAAGATTGGCAAAATTACCGACTTCCAGGCACACCAGATTGAGCATCAGTTAGGGGCATACACCGACTGCAATCATGGCCGGGGACTTGCGGTGATTCATCCGGTTCTCTACCGGCATATCTACAAAGAAGGACTGTCCCGCTTTGCCCGCTTTGCCGCCCATGTTTGGGATATTGATTCTTCCGGTAAATCAGAAACGGAAATGGCTCTGGCCGGTATCGACGCTTTGGCGGCCTTCATTAAGGAAATGGGACTGCCAACAACCTTCCGGGAGATGGGGATTACAGACACGCAGTGCTTCCAGGCAGTTGCGGACAGTACGAACGTAACGGCAGGGTGCTGTAAAAAATTGTCGCACGAAGAAATCTATCAAATTCTGATGGAAGCATTTTGAGAGAAATAATAGGAGGAATCTACTGTGAAAAAACTAACCGCATTGATTATGAGCTTGCTGATGATGTTCAGCCTGGCCGCTTGCAACAGCGGTGAAACTAACACTTCTGTTCCTTCTGAGACAGAATCCGCTGAGCCAGAAAGTGTCCAAACTTCCGAACCGGAAAGTACACCATCATCTGAGCCAGAAAACGAAACTGCTGGGGGCTCCGGCAGCAATACGCTGGTCGTTTACTTTTCCATGCCGGAAACAACAAATCCAGATGAAAGCAGCATGACAGAAGAAGAACGCAACAGTACCGTTATTATTGACGGTGAGGTGTTAGGAAATACACAGTATGTGGCCTATGTTATACAAGAGAATACCGGAGCCGATCTGTTCCGTATCGAGCCGGAGGTTCCTTATCCAACAGACCATGACACGCTGGTAGATCAGGCAGCGGAAGAACAGGACAACGGAGCCCGCCCTGCAATTAAAGATACGATTGAAAACTTCGACCAGTACGATACGATTTTTGTCGGCTACCCTAACTGGTGGAGTGACATGCCGATGATTCTTTACACGTTCTTTGATACTTATGATTTTTCGGGCAAAACCATCATCCCGTTTAATACCAACGGCGGTAGCGGTTTCTCGAATACAATCAGCATGATTGCAGAGTTGGAACCGGATGCGAGCATATATGAGGATGGTTTTACCGTATCCAGAAATAATGTGCAGGAGGCAGAGCCGGACATTCTGGCATGGCTGAATGAGCTGGGATATAGTAATTAAAAAACTTTATGCAGGCCGCAGCTAGGCGATGGCTGTGGCCTATACATTCAGGAGGTAACACATGAAAAGGTTAGAAAACAAAGTTGCTTTGATTACCGGTGGCAGCTCAGGAATCGGTTTTGAATCTGCCTGCAAAATGGTAGAGCAAGGTGCCGTTGTATATATCACAGGTCGCCGGGAACAGGCATTGCAAAAAGCTGTGCAGCAACTTGGGAGCAACGCTCATTATGTATGTGCCGATGTAGCTGCGATGTAGCTGTGAAACAAGATATGCTGCGTGTTTGCGAGGTTATTCAAAGCAAAGAAAAGAAACTGGATGTTCTTTTTGCAAATGCAGGAATTGGCAGATACATGAAGCTGGAAGAACTTACGGAGGAAGAAATTGACCGTACTTTTGATACGAATGTAAAGGGAACCATTTTTACAGTACAGACAATGCTTCCTATTTTATCAGAAGGAGCTTCGATTATTTTGAATACATCCATTACTGCTGAACTTGGTCTGCCTGATTTTTCTCTGTATGCTGCCTCTAAGGCTGCGGTACGTTTCTTTATCCATAGTTGGACGACAGATTTGAAAAGCCGACATATCCGGGTAAATGCTATAAGCCCTGGTGTAATTTCAACTGCCGCCGCTACTGGAGAATTGGGGAGAACAGTTCAGGAAGAACAAGAACTTCAGAAATGGCGCAAGTCACTTACTCCTGTTAGCAGAATGGGAAGTGTAGAGGATATAGCAAATGCTGTGATTTTTCTCGCTTCTGATGAGAGTAGTTTTGTGACGGGAGTAGAGTTGACCGTGGATGGTGGGATGAGCGCAGTATTTGCTAACCGGCTTTAACAGAGATTGTAGTTGTAACCTATGAGTATAAACTGGACAACCAAACGAGACTTCTGTAACTAGAAGTTCCATATTATGATAAAAGCATAAAGTAGCTTCTATCAAACAAAATTTTCAGTCTTAATAGAATAGAAAGGAAGATTTATCGTTATGAAAAAAAGAAAACTTGGAAACAGTGATTTATTTGTGAATCCGGTTGGTCTTGGCTGCATGGGATTTAGCCATGCCTCCGGTGATCCGGTAGATAGTGAAACCGCCGTAAAAACACTGCGGCAAGCCTACGAAATGGGATATGATTTTTTCGATACCGCCGAAGCATATACGGGCTTTTCCCCAGATGGCTCGGTTTCCTACAATGAGGAGTTGGTGGGCAAGGCCCTCCATGATGTGCGGGATAAGGTTGTGATTGCAACTAAAATGGGCGTACATCATAATGAAGATTTAAGCCTAACCGTAGATGTCAGACCGGAGACGATACGCAAAAGTGTAGAGGGAAGTTTAAGAAAGCTGGGAACAGATTATATTGATCTCTATTATCAGCACAGAATCGATCCGAAGGTGGAGCCGGAGATTGTAGCAGAAACAATGGCTGCACTAATCAAAGAAGGGAAAATTCGTTACTGGGGAATTTCAGAGACTACTGAGGACTATCTACGTCGCGCCAATGCGGTCTGTCCGGTGACAGCCATTGAAAACCGCTACTCCATGATGGCGCGGTGGCATGAATCTATCTTTCCCATCTGCGAAGAACTGAATATTGCTTTTGTTGCCTTTTCTCCTATGGCAAATGGGTTCTTAACAGGCAAATATACACCTGACACAAAATTTGAGGGGAAACAGGACTACCGCGCTGGTATGCCGCAGTACACACAGGAAGGATACGAAAAAGCAAAAGCTCTTTTAGAACTGCTCACTGGTATGGCAGAAGAAAAGCAGGCTACTATGGGACAACTCTCGTTGGCGTGGATGCTTTGCAGGAAACCCTATATTGTTCCTATTCCCGGTTCCAGGAAAGTAGAACGGCTGCATGAGAATATAGAAGCCGGGAAGATTGTCCTGACAGAAGATGAGGTTGCAGAAATTGATGCAAAACTGAATACGATGGAGTTTGAAGTATTCGGCGGACACAGCACAAAGTGATAAAGGAGGATTTTATTATGGAATATGTAACTTTGAATAATGGAGTAAAAATGCCGCAGCTTGGCTTTGGCGTTTATCAGATCACCGACCCTGCACAGTGTGAACAGGCAGTCGTGGATGCAATCTCGGTTGGCTACCGCAGCATTGATACTGCGGCTTCCTATGGGAATGAAGAGGCTGTCGGCAGAGCAATCAAGCGCTGCGGTGTTCCCAGAGAAGAATTATTTATTACCACAAAGCTGTGGATCACTAATACCAGCTACGAGGGCGCAAAACGCGGCTTTGAAAAATCTATGCAGAAGCTGGGGCTGGACTATCTTGACCTTTACCTGATTCACCAGCCGCTGAACGACTACTATGGCGCATGGAGGGCGATGACAGAGCTGTATAAAGCAGGCAAAATCCGTGCCATCGGCGTATGCAGTTTTTATCCTGACCGTTTGGCGGATCTAATCGCTTTTAACGAGGTCACGCCCGCCGTCAATCAAGTGGAAGCGAATATATTCTTCCAACAGACGAAAGCGCAGGGATTTATGCAGTCAAAGGGTGTGCAGATGGAAGGCTGGGCACCTTTCGCCGAAGGACGAGGTAATTTGTTCGGAAACGAAACACTCAAAGCGATTGGCGAAAAATATCATAAGAGCGTGGCGCAGGTGGTGCTTCGCTGGCTTTTGCAGCGCGGAATCGTGTGCATTCCCAAGAGCACGAAAAAGGAGCGCATGGAACAGAATCTCGACGTGTTCGATTTTGAACTGAACGGCGATGATATGGCTTTGATTGCCGCGCTTGATACCAACACCAGCGCCTTCTTTGACCACCGCGACCCGGCGGCGATTGAGCGTCTGACAAATCTGGTACGAAATGTGTAAAATGGAGGAAACAAGGCTGTGAAAGTATTACTTGTAAACGGTAGTCCTCATCAGAAAGGATGTACTTATACTGCACTGTGCGAGGTATCGGATGCGCTAAATAATAACGGTGTGGACACGGATGTATTCTGGATTGGAAAAAAGGCGCTGTCCGGCTGTATCGCGGCTTATAGGTATGGGTGTGTTGCTGGTTGGTTAGTAGGTTTCGTGCCTGGGTGTGCCGTGATGGAATTCTGTGTGGGCTAGTGCGTTTCCCCATCCCGGGATGGTTGCTTTCCATTGTTGGTATTCGTTGATGTGCCGGTAAAGTTGCGTGGTGTCGGTGTCTGTGGGCATGGTGGGTAAGTATTCTTGAGGGTTTTGGGTTGCTGTGGAATGTGTGTAACAGTACCAGAAAATTGTTTTGATGTGCCGGTTAAGTTTCATTCCTCTATGCGCGCGTAGCAGGGCTCTTAACTGGGTGTTGACACCGCCTTCTATCTGGTTATTTGTTACGATGACGTGATTCTTATACGTGTAGTAATACTTGTTATGCAGGTTGGTGAATAACTGGTTTTGTTGAATGAGCGTGTTGATGCTCCTGGCTGCTTTGGCAAGACACGCGTGCGTGTCTTGCCAGCGGGTATCGATGAGAGTTTTCTCATCGAGTCAGTCATGCCATGTCTCATACCATAGGGCATACATGTGTACCCATTGCCGTGCATGGTCAAGAGTTTTTACTTTCAATAGGCTTGTTCCTATACGAAGGAGTTGTTTACCGGGTAGTAGACGCGGGTGCAGAGTTGTTGCTGTGCGTATGGTCATGTATATGTGGAACAGGCAGCGTTGAATTTTCGTGTTAGGCCACGTGTTTTTACAGGCTTTTCTAAAGCCACTTCCTCCATCAGAAACGGCTATCGTGGGAGCTGCTATCCGTGATAGGAGTGCTGTGTATGCGGCTGTGGTCTGGCTTCTAGCCACGTACCAGCCAATAATATGCGTGGTCGTGCACGCGATTAATACCACGATTTTACGAGTGATGTAAATACCGTCAATGAATACAATATCGTAGGATTCATTGACTAAGGGTGGCAGCGGCCAATACTGCCAGAAACGGCGTGTTTTTTCTCTGAGAGTTCTTCCTGCTATCGTGTAGTCGTTTTGGCTATGCGTGTGGGTGACATAGTCCAGGAATAAGGCAAAATCTTTGAATGTTGAATCATACTCGTGTGTGAAACTCGTTTTACAGTTTTTGCAGTATTAGCGTTGTTTACCGCTACTGGTTGTCCCGTTCTTTTTAATATTCGTACTCTGGCAAGTAACACAGACTATGGTTTTCATACCACCTAGCATGCATGGTTTTTAAACAGGGTTACACCCCGCGCAATCACGAGGGGTACACGTGTTTCTAGCAACACTTTCATGCCTATACGTAAAAAAGAACAAGAAATTTAAAACACAGTCGACCCCAATAAACACAAGGAATAAAAACTAAAACAGCAACACACCCATACCTATACGCCCAATTTGGTCCTCTCCAGGTTGTAACTTTTTATCAACCCACTACAGTTGACAAAGAGCCCAAAAGAGGCTGGAGTTCCAACCTTTATTTTAAATATCAGCGTGAAATAAAGCGTTGAAGAATGCGTTCCATAGCTGAATTTGGAAGCAGCTTGGTTAATCGGATAATAAAGCGATAGCCTCTTCCAGGATAATAAGACGATTTATTACGCTTCAGAGCTGCAAGCGATTCTTTTGCACACTGCTGAGGCGTGATTTCAACCTTTTTCAATGGATTATGCGTCGCAAAATCTTGAGAGGAAGACGAACTGCTGCTGTTCCCGAAATTCGTAGCAACAGGTCCCGGTTGAATCTCTGTTATATGGACACCAGTCCCTTTTAAATCAATCCGAAGACCTCTGACCAGCCCATGGATGAGATTTTTGCTGGCGGAGTAATGAACCAGACTGGGCATGGGATGTGTTGCCGCTCCTGCTCCGATAAACAGAATATTTCCCTTGTTTTTGATGATGGCTTTTAAAAATGCCTGAGTCAGCAGGGTCGGCGCCATCGCATTGGTCACCACAGCCTTTTCGACAGTCTCAAGAGGCAGACTGTCAGCCAATCCGCTCACTCCGTAGCCGACATTGTTTACCAGGCTATCAATATCGAGATTTAAATCTTCAATCTGCTCAATGCAGCGGCGGATGCCCTCAATCGTTGATAAATCAGCACTGATTAGGGAAATCTTTAAATTCGGATTCATTGTTATCAGTACTTCTTTAGCCTGAATCAGCCTTGTCAAATTTCGTGCTACAAGGACAATATGATCGGCATCTTTTGCCAATAATTTTGCAATTTCCAGTCCTATTCCAGAGCTTCCCCCTGTGACAATAACATTTTTCATCTATCTGCTCACCCTTGCCTGTTTCTAACCTGTTCACTACTATACTCTTAAGCAGCAGCTTCATCAAGTCAAAACATTTGGCTCTATAATTTCTGATATTTGCGGCCCGAAACTTGCGGCCTGAAGCTTCAGATGGTCCGGCGTCCGTTTTTATCCCAATCCGGCTGTATCAGCTGTATGAGAAGGTATAGGGGTCATGCCCGGCCCGCTGCGGTGAATCAAGGGAATCGATCGCCTTGTGTTCGTCAGGGGTAAGTGCGAAATCAAACAGGCTGAGATTCTCTGCCATGCGTGCACGGTGCGTGGTTTTGGGGATTATAACCGTCCTGTTTTCAATATGCCAGCGGAGGATCACCTGCGCCTCGGTTTTATGATGGGCCTTGGCAATCTTCCTGATAATGCCGCCCCCTGCTGTGAGGTCAGCTCCGCGCGCCATAGGGGAGTACGCCTGGACTGCGATACCGTGACGGGTACAGTATTCCACCGTCTGCCGCTGCTGCCACGTGGGATGCAGCTCAATCTGGTTGATAACAGGATATTCGCCGACTTCGCCATAAAGCCTGTCGAGATGCTCAGGCATGAAATTGCATACGCCGATACTCTTTACCAGCCCCTGGCTGCGCAGCTGCGCCATAGCCCGCCAGGTATCCCCGCTGCGCCAGTTGAAAGGCGTTGGCCAGTGGATCATATACATATCCACGTAGTCCAGCCCAAGGCTTTCCAGCTGCGCATCGAAAGCCCTGAGTGTCTGGTCGTAACCCTGCTGGGAATCGCGTACTTTAGTCGTTACCCATAATGATTCCCGCGGCTTTCCGGCGGCGAAACCTGCGCAGCGTATCCCGTCCCCAGTCCCTGCCTCGTTCCCATAGCCTGCAGCAGTATCAATATGGCGGTATCCGGATTCCAGCGCAGCCCTGACCACTGCTGATACGTCACCGTTGCCGATACGGAGGACGCCAAGGCCGATCTGCGGGATACGGCTTCCGTCAGATAATGTGATCCGAGGTACAGCAGTTTCAGGGGAAACGCCCCTGTCTAAAGGTTCAGGCATACTGCCACACTACATCACGGATCAGAGAATAACAGCATTCCGCGGTGCTGCATGGCAGAAGCATTCCAATACCTTCAGGCCTGTATATGCCCCCGCTGTCAGGACCGCCTGGATACCTGCACGGGATGTTTACATAGTGTGTGCCATACTGGGAACATGACGCAGTCTTCTCAGGAATTGGTTCAGCAGCTTGACCGTATCGTTGCTTTAGGGTATCCCGATGTTGCCGATATGTCAGATGGGGCTTTCCGTGCGCTTGCAGAACCGCTTGTCAAAGTGCTTGAGAGGGTAGAGCTTGGAAGAGATATACTGCTTGTCCCTACCCGCGAGCTTGTTTCCCCCGAATCCCTTATTGCGCGGACAAGCATCCAGCGCAGGGCCGGCTTCACAACGATGCCGCCGCGTGACGTACTGGGGTTCCTGCCCCAGGAAGGGTTCGAACCGCCGGAGGGGCCGTTTTATCTGGTTGTAGAACCGCATACCGGCACTGCTTATACTAACCGCGAACCGGATGTAGCACGGCGCCTCATCGATTCCGACAACCGCCTTCCCCTTACCCTTGAAGAAGGGCTTGCAATTGCTACCCAGCATCCTGACTGGCTGCATGATAAAAATGGTTTCAACCTGCTGGGATCCCGCAGCGCTGATGGCAGATATCCCAGCATATGGATGAGCCAGAATGCCCCGCGGTTGGGGGCAGTCTGGCCCAACAGCCGCCACTCCTGGCTGGGCAATGCTTATTGCACCGGCCGCCGTGGCGTGTCATTATTCACGAATCCTGTGAATAGATGAAATAGATAATAAATATTTAAATTGATGCGTATAGTTTTACTTGTAATTCTTCCGGTTCAGACTGTGCGGCCGCTCTGTACGGCCGCACAGATCATATCAGGACCGTGCCGGGGATTTCAACGGGCAGCATTGGCAGGATTACCAGTGCTGTCGGGCGCTGCGGCATCCACCGTCATCGGAGCAGGAGAACTGCCCGGGCCTTCAGCTTCTCCAGGCATAGCCCCCTGTCCTTGTGAAGGGCTCGGGTAGTTGGCATAACCCTGGTCACGGTAATCATCAGAATAGCCGTCAGGATAATCATCGGGGTCGCCTTCAGCGCCATATCCGTCTGTTCCATCTTCAGCTTTCCTGCGGTCTCGGCTGACTGCAGCTATTATCCCGCCTATGATTATCGCAGCTCCGACAAGTATGCAGCACACAATACCAAGGAATGCCATATAATCCTGTGATATAAAATCAGTCACCCTGAGTATAGAGAATATGCCTATTATGCCGAGAAGGACAAGGAATATCCCCCATACAATTGTCATAGTATAAGGGCCTTTTTTATAATATATCCGCGGCCTGCGGCGGCGATGTTCCGGATACCCTGAATACCGGTCCCATCCCGGATACTGCGGGCCTGGCCTGCCTGCGTCCTGCGGGGGTATGCTGCCTGAACCGGGATAGCTGTTGCGGTATGCCTCAGATGCATACTGTGCAGAGGCATCCTGCTGGTCCTGCCATGCCTGCTGCGGTTTCCCTTCTTGCTGGGGCATAGTTTCGGTCGGTATAGCCTGGGTATCTGATGCAGCCGGCATAGCCCGGGTAGGGGAGTTGTCAGGATCTGTGTGTACGTCTGCAGCAGATCCCGGAGAGGAGCTCTGTACGGCAGTTGTGTCAATAGTATTTTTGCCGTCATCCCCCGGGAATGGGGCTGATGCAGTATTGTTATTTACCATAGTAAAATCCTTTCAGATATATAGTCCGGAACATGGTGGGGCAGCAATAGCCCTGCAGCACTGGTATCAGTCCCAGTCCTCATTATTCCCATTATCGCTGTCATCGTTAGATGTCTGGTTAGAAATCCCGCTCAGCCTGGATCTTGGGCTTGGTGAAGCAGTAACTCCGCTGAATACAGCTGATGCATTGACTGTCAGGGTTTTATCTTTGCCCAGCGTTGTCCCTCTGGGCAATCCCGATCCTTCGACAGAACCTGCAACTGCATGCTTGCCCTGATACTGTACTGCGCAGCCGTCGGGTACGCGGATATTGATGTTTGAGAAATATGCTTCAACATTCAGTGTGCCGGTGGGGCAGGCTGTCTGACGGGCAGAGGCCCAGTCCCGCAGATCTACTGTCACATTCGATGAGCTGGTTTTAAGACCGTGCTGCACCAGGTTGTCGTAGCTGTCGGGGCCGAGCGTTCTAGTGGAAAGAGTAATTTGTACAGGATGTACCAGGCTGCTGTGTATGTCAGCTGTGGAATTGAACGTACCTAAAATACTGAGCATTATAACCGCGCAGATAATGCTGATCGGCATCAGCCCGCCGGCTTTACGCCCACGGATCCCGAGCACAATAATAACAGCCCCAAGAACCAGTACTGCGGCAGTGCAGAAAATAATCCCCAGCCGCAGTGCGCTGAAAAAGTCGAGGCCCTGATAGTATACGATTCCGGAATAGACCCCGAAGGCAATAATGAGGAGCCCCAGGACTATTGATACAACGACTGGCCCCGCGGTTTTGCGGCGCCACGCAGCATAAGGCCTGCTGGGCTCAGTATACCTGTTGTTCATTGGATATGCTCCTTGGTAGTAGTTGGGATTGGATTGATATGGATATGTGTGGTATGCGGTATCGTTTTGTGTGTAGGGCGTGTAGGCGCTTTCCCGGCCGCGCGGCTGCCCCTGCCGGTCGGGCTGTGCAAAACGGTCCTTGAAAGAATCGCGGCCCTCCTTTCCCGACAAGGAAACCATGACGATCAGGCAGCACAGGACCGCCACGCCTATCCAGCCAATAAACGGCGTTAGGATATTCAGCCCGCCGCCCAGAAGGATGGCTACAAGGGCAGCCCAGAACGCGCGGCTTGTGTGGCCGCGAAATAACGCCTCCTCAGCGAGGATCTCATTATTACGGGAATCCGGCAGGAATATCCACAGGATGGCGTATACGAATACCCCTGAACCGCCGGCTATGCAGAAAGCAAAGAACAGGATCCGTATGATCACAGGGTCCCAACCGAGCTTACCGGCTATAGCCCCTGACACGCCTCCGATCCAGCGGTTGCTGGAACGGTACATGTTCAGTGAACGGATCCATCTGAAGAAGCTGTTGCCGACAGGAGGATCAGGCTGCCCCTGGGCGTTCCCGGGCTGCTGCGGTCCGCCCTGCGGCTGTTCCGGCCCGCTGCCGTATGGATGAGTAGCAGACATTGTGTTTGTGTCTCCTTTTATGTAAGACTGGGCTTATTACTTTAATTAAAGCCCGGAAAACGTCTGACGTCTATAAGGGTTTACTCTGATTTTCTGTAAGGGTATACTGCTCGGCTTTGCCGGTGTGCTTTATAATATCTGTATGAACCATCGCAGACAGGCAGATACTGGGCGCGGTTCCGGTCCAGACGGCACGGATACTGGCAGAAGCGCAGAGGCACACAATGATGCTGCCCAGGATGAGGGCGCGCCGGGACCGCAGCGGCATTATGATTCCCCGCTGCGCCGTACCACGCTAAGCGATATGGTCGATAAAGCGAGCGCAAAGCAGTCATCAGAAGGGTGGCATTCTGATTCTCCGTGGAGGATGGTTTTTATTGTTGGAGTGCTGTGCATTATGGTCAGCTTAGTGGGAGTGTTCAACCGTCTGCAATGGCGTATGATCGTGGGCATGGTCCTTCTGTTTGCCGGTATATCCTTGAGCTGGATACAGACAGGGATACTGACCGAACACCATCCGGCGAGTTTTTTTGATGACCTTCGCCACGGCCGCGCATCATCATTGCTGAGCATGCGCTATATCCTTGTGCTTGTTGGGATCCTGACAGCATTCACCGGGACCTTTGTGGCATTCAGCTCATTCCTTGATTTTAATTCCCTCCTTATAGGCGTGGGGGCAGGGCTGATACTGATCGCCATACTTGTAATGATCGTCGCGCCATGGTGGATCAGCCTTATTTCCGACCTGGGGAAGGAAAGGGCACATGCTGCACAGGAGGAGCTGCGGGCGGATATCACAGCACAGCTGCATGACTCGGTACTGCAGACCCTGGCCCTTATCCAGCTGAATGCTGATGATCCCAGTGAGGCAGCCGCTTTGGCTCATGCGCAGGAACGTGAACTGAGGGAGTGGCTGTACGGTGCTGACAGGGCTTCGGCAACTCCTGCTGCTGTGCCTGCGCCAGCCCCGCACGCCCCCGGGCATCCTGCAGCATCCGCCTCCGTTCCCATACCTGCCCCTGACAGCCGTGTATCAGCCGGCAGCGGTGCTTCTGCGAATCCTACAACTCTTACCCATGAACTTAAAAGGATCATGGCCCGTATAGAAGATTCATCGCGGGTCCCTATCGAGGTTGTAACTGTTGGGGATGCCCGGTACCGGAAAGAATTTGAGCCGCTCCTGTCAGCCGCTTCGGAGGCTGCGCTGAATGCGGTACATCATGGCAGGCCCCCGGTATCCGTGTATTGTGAAGTTGACCCTCTCCGCCTGCGGTCTGTTCAGATATTCATTCGGGACCATGGGGACGGGTTTGATACCTCAGCTGGCTATCCGGGGCATATGGGCGTTACTGAGTCGATTATCGGGAGGATGAGGCGCAGCAAAGGCTCAGCCCAGATCGATTCGCGCAAAGGGTGGGGGACTGAGGTTAAGCTGGCTTTACCTTTTTCCCCTAAAAACGGCAGTGCAGCCGGGGAAGGGCCGGGTACTGAGGCAGATGCGTAATACATACAATACGGGGCATGGCCAGCAGAAAGGGGCAGGACCCAATATGATAGGTAATATGTCAGAACAGCAGCCAGCAGGGGCAGCGCCGACAGAGGCGGCTGATGCCGCAGGCATCGGGTATGACAAGGATGTTGCAGAGGCCGGCAGCGGCTGCAGCACAGTTTCCCGGCGTATCCGCGTTACTGTTATAGATGACCATGAGATGTTCCGCCGCGGTGTTATCGCAGCAATCAGCGGGGCATGCGATGTTGTCAGCGAGGCCGGCGATGTTGAAGGTGCAGTTGCAGCCATCTCGCGCACCCAGCCTGATGTTGTGCTGCTTGATGTGCACGTTCCCGGCGGCGAAGGCGGAGGCGGCTCCGAAATAATCCTGAAAAGTGTCCCCCACGCCCCTCGGACGCTGTATCTTGCGTTGTCTGTATCGGATTCCCCTGCGGATGTGGGCGCTGTGATCCGCGCAGGGGCGCGGGGCTATGTGACAAAAACGATCACCGGGGACGACCTGGTGTCATCAATTGAGCAGGTAGCCCAGGGATACGCTGTTTTCAGTCCGCGTCTGGCGGGATTCGTGCTGACTGCTTTTCAGGGTTCGGCGGATACCGATGTCCGCGGTCTGCCGGGAGCCGGGAGAGGGCCGTTTGCCCGTCCAGCCAACGGCCGTGCCGGAACCTGGACTGCCGCCCCTTCCTGGGGCCGTGGTGCCGATCCATCAGAGGGCCTGCAGGATGGCCAGCCTGATGAGTTTGAAGATATCAGCATTAATGTGCTGACATCCCGTGAACGCGAAGTCATGCAGCTTATTGCACGCGGATATACCTACAAGGAAGTTGCTTCCGAACTGTTCATTTCTATTAAGACAGTGGAGACCCATGTTTCCCACGTGCTGCGCAAGCTCCAGCTGTCTAACCGTGGGGAGCTTGCTTTGTGGGCTGCCCATCAGCGGATCGTCTGACCTTATCCGGGTGCAGCTCCGGATTGGGACGGTATGGATGTATGTGTCAGTTCAGCCCTGCGCCCGGTGCTGGGCTATAAGCAATGTGCTGCTGTCTGTCAGCCATAGTCCCGGTTCTGCGGGTTTGTTTGTCTGCCTTCTTAGCCTTTAAGGCACAGGGAATTTTTAGGAAAGAATCAGAAAAACCTGTGTTTATCTGGAATAGCATAAAAGTTACCTTAATACTGTAGTATTGAGGAAACAGAGACGCTCTACAGGGTACAGTCAATCTGATAAAAGGAGTTTTATGACTGACAGCAAGGGGAATCCGGCAGCACCTTCGCAGGACGGCCAGCGGTATGGAACGGATGCTGACAATACATACATTCCGCAGGGATATCCACAGTATGGGCAGTCCCAGCCGCAGTATGCGCATACAGAACAGACTGCGAGGTTCCGGCAGGAGACGCAGCCTTATCAGCAAACCCAGCAGTACCAGTACGGAAATATGGCTCAGACACAGCAGCTGTCGCAGCAGCTGTTCAGCGGACAGAATGCCGGGCAGCCGGACAGTCCGCAGCTTTCAGGGGGCCAGCAGCCGGGCCAACCTTATCAGCCGGCGCAGCAGTACCAGCAGTATCAGGCGCAGCCCGGAGCCGGACAGTTCCCGCCTGTTCCGGGCCAGCTCCAGCAGCCCGCGCACCCGGTGAGCCAGGCGAACCGGGCAGATACAGCGTCAAATCCTTTTGTCAATCCTGCTGCCGGCCGGGCATCAACTATTTCTGGAGCAGCGCCGTCGCCGGCTGATGCAACGAAAAGCACAGGACGTACTGTTTTAACTTCTACACTGACTTCACTCCTTATCACACTCGTGGTCCTGGGCCTGGGGTGGCTTGCAGTCTACAGCGGCGTTCTCCCGATTTCCCGCTCATCGGGGCTGAATCCCTCTACGGGCGGCGGCGGAAGCACGTCTACGCAGATCGGCAGTGCCGGCACAAGTACATGGAAGGCTGTAGCCAAGAATGTTGCACCCTCCGTTGTTTCCATTACGATCACGACAGGGACTTCCCGGGTTATGGGATCCGGTGTGATCATTGATAAAAAAGGGTATATCGTTACAAATAACCATGTGGCGAGCAATAACGGGCAGATGGTCGTTACCATGTCTAACGGCGAAATGTACGGGGCCAGCGTTGTGGGGACTGATCCTACAACAGACCTTGCTGTGCTGAAAATCGATAATCCGCCGAGCAACCTCACGGCAGCCAGTTTTGCGAGCTCGTCGAATCTGGCTGTAGGCGAAGATGTTATGGCGATCGGGAACCCGCTGGGGTATGAGAATACGGCTACAACGGGTGTGGTGTCTGCGCTTAACCGCCCGGTAGTATTATCCGAATCGGGCTCTTCCTCATCGTCATCCAATACGGTATTCACTAATGCTGTCCAGATCGATGCGGCGATAAATTCCGGGAACTCAGGCGGGCCGTCATTCAATGCCGAAGGCAAGATAATCGGCATCAATACTGCTATAGCATCCACGCGCTCTACTTCCGGTTCCAGCGGCAGCACGGGAAGCATCGGCATTGGATTTGCGATCCCGTCGGATACAGTTAAATGGGTCACAGAAGATATTATCAAGAACGGGCATGTGCAGCATGTTTCGCTTGGCGTCACAGTACAGACAGATACTGCTAAAACAGGTAATGCCACACGGTCGGGTGCGGCTGTCAGGGATGTTGCTGCGGGAAGCCCCGCTGAAGCTGCCGGGCTTAAGTCGGGCGATACCATTGTGGGGTACAACGGCAATGTTGTAGGCAGCATGCAAAGCCTTCTCGGGTATGTCCGTGCTACCCGCATGGGCAGCAGAGTCACTCTTACGGTTATCCGCGATGGGCGTACTACGAATCTCTCGGCCACTATGGATCAGGCTGAGAATTCCGGTTCCTCCGAAGGGTCCCAGCCGAATGATGATTCAGATGGGGACAACGGCGGCAATAATGACGGGGGTAATGATGATAACAATAATAATGATGATGGGAGCGGCAACTAGGACAGTATCCCGGGCAGGACGCAGCATAGGGGATCCTGAAAGGGCTTAAAACTTCTGTCCCTTCCTTCCCTTTTCCTTTCCCTCTCTCAAAAGCGTAAAGGGCTGGATGCTAATCATCCAGCCCTTTACTGTATCCCTTCCCCTTTGATTTCCTGACTGTGATATTCCTCCCGCTATGCGTCCGGTTCATCGTACTATTCCTCCCGCTGGTGGTAAAACACGCAGATACAAAATCTGTTTTTGGCGTTTCCCGTAATTCCTATTTTCGTATCTGCGTGTTTTACCACCAGGGCCAGCCCATGACATATAAAATCCTGTGGTCACTTATGTAAAATACGGACTGACAACGGGAGGGGAGAGAGACAACAGGAGGCATTTATGGATAATGCGCCGCGGCTGCAGAGTTAAAGGAGAATGGTTTAAAGAGGATCCATAGCCCATATACATGGCTGGGATTTCTCTCATATCGGTGGAAGATATGAGGAAGAACAGGATAGATACAGCATGACCGTATCCGGAATTCTCCGTCACCGGTTTATTTCCGTGGGAAAACCATAGCTCTGCCGTACCCCTGCTTTACATGGGTATGCTTCCTGTCCCAGCTGCTAGTTCGGCGATGAAGGCTGGACAGGGGTTGTGGGCGAGGGGACGGCAGGATGCTCTCTGCCGGTATTCTGATTATTATTCCCGTTGCCGTTATCATTGCCGGAGTTTCCGCCGCCATTCCCATTATCACTGCCGCCTGAATTGTTACCGCCTGAATTATTGCCGTTACCGCTGCCGTTACCGCTCCCGCTCCCGCCGGAATTCTCGCCAGGGGATTTCCTGTCTCCGGGAGCTTCAGGTTCGTTGCCGTTTTTATTGACATCGCTGTTGTCGGGGCTGGTATTCCCGCCGGCTTTACCGCCGTCGGATGCCGCTGCACCGCGTATACCCCACGTACCGTTAGGCCCGCCGATTTTCCCGGAATCTGTGGCGCTCTCGAAGTTTTCATTAGCGGTATTGGCTAAAGCAGATTTCATATACTGCGTAAAAAGGTAGGTAGGGTAGCCGTGCCCGTATTCATATCCGTTGAACGTAGGCAATTCTGCAGCAGACCCGTCGCTGGCCGGGCTCCATATAGCGTATGCCGTAACAACGGATGGCGTATAGCCGACGAATGCAGCTGCCTTGTTATCGTTCGCAGTGCCGGATTTGCCTGCAAGCGTTTTACCTATGCTGCGCGCGGAAGAGCCTGTCCCTGATGTGATAACACCGGTGAGGGCCTTGTTGAGCAGCGCCACGTCTTTAGGCTCAAATACCCGGTTCCCTGAGACTGAGGTCTGGTAAACAGTGCCCTGGCGGGAATCATTGACTTTATCCACAATATGGATCGGCATCTGCTGTCCGCCGTTGGAGAACGTCGCATAAGCCTGGGTCAGTTCTTTCAGCGTTACCCCGTCAATGCCGAGTGTGTTATACGGTGATGTTGTGCTGATAGCCGAGGTTATCCCCGCAGATTTAGCAAGGATCGCTGTTGTTGCAGGGGTCACATCTTCATTCAGCTCCATAAAGACTGTGTTGACAGAGCTGGCGACCGCTTTGTACAGGGTTACATTCCCGTAGCTGGTGTCCCCGAAGTTCTTCACCGGAGTCTTCAGCCCTTTGAAGGTCCGCGGTGAGTTGCCGTTAAACTGTGTATCCAGGCTGCACTTTTTCTGTATAGCCCCGAGGAGGGTGAATGCTTTCATTGTGGACCCGGGTTCAAAAGTGGCCTGGGAAACATTGTTGAGCTGTTTTTTCAGATAGTCGTCGCCGGCATAAAGGGAGATGATCCCCCCGGTTCTTGAATTGACAGACAGCCCTCCTGCTTCTACAGAATTGGGGACCTTATTGCGGGCTTTTGATTCCGCAACAGTCCGGTTCATGAGGTCCTGCCTGTTTTTATCAAGCGTAGTGATGATCTTGTATCCGCCTGCGGCAAGGTCGTCTGCAGTAAACCGTTTGGATTTGACCAGCTCATTGCGCACCATGGTCAGTATGTATCCGTTGGTCCCCTGGAAATCGTTGCTTGGAGTGTGTGCGGCAGTCTTGGGGACTGCTGATGCCTGTGCCGCCTGCTCTGCTGTAATATAGCGGTCTTCTTTCATAATACGTATTACGCGCCGGAAACGTTTAGCGGCAGATTCCGGTGATACTGCGGGGTCCCATGCAGAAGGCGCAGGGATTATACCTGCTATCAGTGCAGCTTCATCGAGGCTGAGGTCTTTGGCATCTTTGTTGAAATAAGCTTTTGCTGCGGCCTGTATGCCGTATGCACCCCGCCCAAAGTAGATGGTATTCATGTAATTGCACAGTACAGTATTCTTATCCTGGGTCTGTGCGATTTTCAAGGCGAGGAGCGCTTCCTTCACTTTCCCGAAATATGATTTGGTTTCGCCCAGATAGTACCGCTCGGCATACTGCTGTGTAATAGTGGACCCACCCTGGCGTGACCCGCTCGTTACATTGTGGAACAAAGCCCTTGCGATACCTTTGAGGTCTATCCCCGGGTCGCTCCAGAAAGAACGGTTTTCCGATGCGACTACGGCGTTTTTTACATAATCCGGCAGTGCTTTACAGCTGATTATTTCGCGGTTCTGACCTGAGAAACTGCCAATCGGCGTGGTGCCGTCGCTATAATACACAGTAGTTTTCTGCGCGAGCGCGACAGCTTCCGGGCTGGGTACCTCAGTAGCCGCGTAAGCAATGCCCAGGACAGCTGCGCCTGTTGCGAAAATAAGGGCTATAGCAATGAGGAATTTCTTCCAGAGCCTCATTTTCGGTTTGCCGTTTTTCTTCAGCCGCCGTGCAGATGATGTACCGTTTTTCCCCGCTGGAGGCTTCCTTGTGCTGCGCGGCGTACCGGTATAAGAGTTGCGGAAGCTGTACGAACCGCTGCTGTGCATGCTCCGTGCCCCCCTTGTGCTGCGCGGACCGTGTGCACTGTTACCCCGTGTATTGTTTTGAGGGTTGCGCGGGCTATTTTCTGCCATATTTCCTCCGTCTGTTTCTCTATAAACTGGTCGAAACACTGAAGCCTTGGATTACTTATTATTATAGTGTCTAACAGGCTGTATCAGCGTGCCGGACACTGCTGTGCCGCCTGTCTCCGGGGCCTTGTAGCTGCATATCTGCAGGGCCGCATTGCTGGCTGCTGTCTGTGTATGTGTATGGCCTGTTTCCCTTCACTGGTCTATACCCTTTATGCTATACCATAATAATACAGCATCGCCCTTAAAAGATCAGGAAGACAGCAGTCCCGGCAGTACCCGGTCGAGGATGGGTGTGGAATGGTACATACATATATATACAGGCCAGGATATGCCGGGCAGAGTGCAAAAGGCTGCGCAGCCTGCGGGGCTGCCGTCACGGCGGGACACAGAAATATTCAGTTCCCTTCTCCGGTTTAGACAGTGAGGTATCCTGATGGGTGCGCGTCATTTGATGGCAGAATTTCTAAGGAGTTTTTGATGAGTATTCGCGTTGCGATTGCTGGTGTGGGCAATTGTGCTTCATCACTTGTGCAGGGTGTTGAATATTACAGGGATGCAAAAGACGAGGATAAGATCCCTGGGATCATGCATCCGAATTTTGGCGGTTACCGTATCCGCGATATCGAGTTTGTTGCAGCATTCGATGTAGATGCTGACAAAGTAGGCAAGGACCTGAGCGAGGCGATCTTTGCTTCTGAGAATAATACTTACAAGTTCTCAGACGTCCCGGATATGGGTGTGGCTGTCCAGCGCGGCAAAACGCTTGACGGCCTGGGCGAGTACTACCGCCAGATGATCAGCGAATCATCTGAAGAACCGGTAGACGTAACCCAGGTTTTGCGTGACCGCAAGGTTGATATCCTTATCAGCTATCTGCCTGTCGGCTCCGAAGAGGCAGATAAGTACTATGCCCAGTGTGCTATGGATGCCCACTGCGGTTTTGTGAACTGTCTGCCTGTTTTCATTGCTTCTGACCCTGAGTGGGCTCAGAAATTCCGTGATGCCGGGGTGCCGATCGTCGGCGATGATATCAAAAGCCAGGTCGGGGCAACTATTACCCATCGTGTTATGGCCCGCCTGTTTGAAGACCGTGGCGTCCGCCTTGACCGCACGTACCAGCTTAATGTCGGCGGCAATATGGACTTTATGAATATGCTCCAGCGCAGCCGCCTGGAATCCAAGAAAGTGTCCAAGACCCGTGCAGTAACCTCGATCGTCCCGCATGAGATGGATCCCCATAACGTGCATATCGGGCCGTCTGATTATGTGGCGTGGCTGGATGACCGCAAGTTTGCTTTTGTCCGCCTCGAAGGGACGACATTCGGCAATGTCCCCCTGAGCCTTGAATACAAGCTTGAGGTGTGGGATTCCCCTAATTCAGCGGGCGTAGTCATTGATGCCCTGCGTTCCTGCAAGATCGCGCTTGACCGCGGCCTTGCCGGACCGATCCTTGCCCCGAGCTCGTACTTCATGAAGTCCCCTGCAGTCCAGCATGAGGACAATGAGGCACGCCAGCTTGTTGAATCTTTTATCAGTGGTGATGTAGAGGCTGATGCCCAGCAGCTTGCTGATGATGTTTCTGCGGCCGGCAGGGCAGGCAAGGATGTGTGGCACGCATAAAGCGTAATAACAGCTGAGGCTGTGGATAATAAGGACCGCTTTCCTGCTTAAGGGTTTCCTGATGCGGGAAGGCGGTTTTTGCATCGTTTATGTTACTAAGGTTATGCTACAGTTATTCAGCCGCATAAAGGGCTGCTCAGAGCTGCGGCCGGCAGCCGCATGGAAAACGGCGGTGCGTACAATGTGTCGGGATAGGTGAAGTAATGAGTTCCAATGGGTCTGAGGTAAAAGGGATATCTGTGAAACAGCGTGCAGCAGATGCGGCGCGGCATGTATTCAGGCGCAGGAAAAATGACTGGGTAGCGTTTTATATCCTTGCTTTTATTGCTATCAACATATATGCTGTCCTTAAAATGCAGACTGTTGCAGAGAGCAAGTTTTCCAATATCTGGAGGTTCTTCACCCAGATGTTCTCCGGCGGGAAGTTCCAGTTCCTTAATAATTTCCTCATCCTGTCGATTATCAGCTTCGCCCTGTGCTTCCTTATCAACCGCTTCTGGGTGGCAATGAGCTTATATGTTTCGCTTGTCGTCCTTATCGCAACGGTAGACAGGTTCAAAGTCCTTGTGCGCAATGAAGCTATCACTCCTGCGGACTTGAGCTTCGTTTCCGGCGGCACTGCCGGGGATGTCGCGTCGTTCATCCCTCCAGGGTCGGAATCTATTATCGTCAGGGCTGTCCTGACTATCGCGATCGCTATTATCCTCGGCGTGCTCCTTACGCGGTGGGACCGCCGTTCGCTCATCGTGCCCAGGAACAGGAGCCTGGGGATAATTTTCCGCATATTGCTTATTATCCTTCCGCTTGGTTTTGAAGCTGCTTTCATTTCTGCAATGTCTACAACCGATTCATGGGCGAATAAAGCTTTGCTGGCGCTGTCTGACAAACCTTCCCTCTGGGATAATCTGACCGATTGCAAAAAGAATGGTACCGTAGTAGCTTTTGCCAGGAATATCAATCCAAAAATTATGACTGAGCCTGAGGGGTATTCTAAGGAAACGATGAAGGCGATAGCCGAGCGGTATTCAAAAGCTGCTCGGGAGATCAATTCTGAACGTACCCAGGACCTTAACAAGTCCACGGTGATCACGCTGCTGTCGGAATCGTTCTCCGACCCTACCCGGGCACCGGGGATATCTTTGAACGAGGACCCTATGCCGTATATCCGCTCCCTTAAGAAGGAAACGACATCAGGGCTGATGCTGTCTTCCGGATATGGCGGAGGTACTGCGAATATTGAATATATGGTCCTGACCGGGCTGTCGATGGCCAATTTCAGCCCATCGCTGACTTCGCCGTATCAGCAGCTCGTCCCCAAAGCATCATGGACCCCCACATTCAACCAGGACTGGGAAAGTTCACAGAGTTATGCTTTCCACCCCTACAGCTCCGCAATGTATTCGCGCAGATCTAATTATGCAAAGTTCGGGTTTTCCCAGTTCTATACCCTTAACGGCCCGCAGTACCTGAAATATAAGAAGAAAATCGATAAGTCCAGATATGTTGCCGACTCGGAGCTGTATAAGGCTGCACTGGAGAAAATCAACGGTTCTGCAGACGCAAAGCCGCAGTTCATCCAGCTTGCGAGCATGCAGAACCATATGCCATATAACAACTGGTATAACAATAACCAGTTCAAGGCGCATACGACTGATGGCACCAAGCTCAGCAATAACAGGTTGAACAGCATCCAGACATATGCCAAAGGGATGAGCTATACGGATACTGCTACGAAGGAATTCCTTGCCAGACTTGACGCGATGGATAAGCCGATCACAGTTATCTTCTACGGCGACCATCTGCCGGGGATATACCCCAATGCCGCAAAGAGCAAAAAGAACACTATAGCTCTCCACGAGACGGATTATTTCATCTGGTCGAATAAAGCTTCCCGCCAGAATAATAAGCTGCCGGAAAAAGAAGCTGCATACACGTCTCCGAATTTCCTCATGGCTGAGGCTGCTGCGCAGATGAACGCCAGGGTGAGCCCGTACCTTGCTTTCCTGACACGCCTGCATACAGCTGTCCCCGCTATGGAACCGCCGGTCGTCAACACTATCCAGGGGTGGAAGCGCATACCTGAAGGTGATGCGCTGTATCTGGATTCCAATGGCGAGCAGATAGATATCACTCAGGCGGATAAGGCTACCCGTCAGCTCCTTTCGGATTACCGACTTATCCAGTACGATATTACGGCAGGCAAACAGTACCTGAGGGATACCGGGTTCATGAAATATCCGCAGGGATAATACGCTCCAGGGCTGCGGGATGCGGCACCGGGGGTGTTTTTCCCCTGCCCGTGTATAATTGTCAATGCTCCTACGCGGCGCTATGCCACCCAATCCCCCCAGGGCAGGAATGCAGCAAGGGTAAGTGGCCTCTGGCGGGTGCGTAGGAGTTTTTACTATGATGGGCTGCATAAGCTATGATGGTTTTATATGCAGTATTGCGGGTTTCCCGGTAATGCGGTTCTGCTTCGGCTGGATAATACGGACGGTAAGGATACAGTGAATGGTAAATAACGATCCAATGATTGACAGGCCAGAAAACGGAAGCGGGCAGCCCCGTACCCCGGACTCAGGGCATGATGCCGCAGGGCAGTCAGGCGCAAGGCAGCCCGGCGCAGGGCAGATCAGTACTGCGCAGTTTGATGCAGGTCAGACAAGACCTATGCCTCAAGCCGGCGGGACGGATGCAATGCCTGTATCCGGCCAGGCCCAGGCTCCTGAGGAATCCCCTGTACAGCCTACGCAGATGATGCCGGCTGTGCGGGATGTGCAGACAGCCCAGTTCCCTGCGGTCCCACCGGCTGCAGTACCGTCCGCTGAAATACCGCCGGCTGCCGTACCGCCATCCGCAGCAGATCCGTCCCAGCCTGGCGGGCAGAAAGGCTTTGACAGCATAATAGGGCCTACGCAGAGGGCTGAAGAACGCCTGCTGACGCATCCGCGGGCCTCGGCAATAGTGTGGTCAGCAATTTTGGGGCTTCTGTTCCTTGCCCTGGCAGCCGGTACATGGCTTGCCGGAGTGTGCACCTACCGCGGCCAGAAATTTGATGACTGGGTGTGGCACAGGTTCCCCGAAACGTATATCCACGCCTCACTACTTAACCGCATATTTGCTAATTCCCATCTTGTTGTTTACGTATGTGCAGGTATTATCGCGCTTGCAGTACTGATTGCCCTTATCCGGAAAAGATGGTTCCTTCTCGTGCAGATAGCCGTGTCCGGCGGCCTGGTTTATGCACTGTCGCGCGGGCTTAAGATTATCCTTCCCCGGCCGGTTATCGATGCTTCCATCAGCAATCCGGCGAATTCCGCACCATCCGGGCATACGGCGCTGGCGGCTGCCGCTGCGGTGATATTCGTGATATCCGTCCCCCGGGTACTGCGCGCGCTGTCATCACTCCTCGCTACAGTATTCGTCCTTCTTGTGGGCTTCAGCGTTATCGCAGATAAATGGCATCGCCCGACTGACGTTATTATGGCGGTATTCCTTGTAACCGGGCTGGCATTGCTTACTCTCGCTTTTACGCGCGGTACTGGCATGGACATGCCCGGCAGGCGGACGGCATCTGCCAGTATCCAGATATGTGCAACGGTTATGGTCACGGCGGGGGCCATGATGCTTGCCTACGCAGCATACATGGTATGGCAGCTGTGGGATTATATCCTTTTCCAGCCGGTCGGCTTTACTGTACAGATAAATATTACGGCTATTTTTGCGATCTGCGGATGTGCGCTGATATCTTTCGGTGTCCTGTCTGCACTGCGTCAGGCGACAGCTTCCCCGCTGTCCCGTGCGGGGATGGTAGGCGCGCCTCCGGCTCCACCGTCTTCGCCATGGTACAGATAAGGCTATAGGAATAAGATAAAGCCAAGCGAACCGAGGCAGCCGGATTGTATGCCGGTTTGCGGGGTACCCCGGTACCTGTCACGCCGTTCTTGTCGATATATGTGTTATAGTACTTTTCAGTAAGTGTGGTGTTACAGTGCCGTGAAAGGGGTCTGGATGGCAGGGAACAAGCTTGTGATTGTGGAGTCGCCGACAAAAGCACGCAAAATTGGCGGGTATCTTGGCGACGGCTATACGGTTATGGCATCGGTGGGGCACATCCGGGACCTTGCACAGCCGTCTGAAGTCCCTGCAGCAGATAAGGAAAAATACGGCAAGTTTGGTGTAGATGTTGATGACGGGTTCCTGCCGTACTATGTTGTCGGCCAGGATAAGAAGAAGACAGTCACCCAGCTGCGCAAAGCCCTGAAAGATGCTGATGAATTATATCTGGCAACTGATGAGGACCGCGAGGGGGAGGCGATTGCCTGGCATCTGGTACAGACCCTGAAGCCGAAAGTACCTGTTAAGCGTATGGTTTTCCATGAGATCACAAAGAGTGCCATTGAAGACTCGCTGGAAAAAACCCGTGATGTTGATCTGAACATGGTTGATGCCCAGGAAACCAGAAGGGTGCTTGACCGCCTGTACGGCTATGAGTTGTCGCCTGTGCTGTGGCGCAAGGTCAAAACAGGACTTTCTGCGGGACGCGTGCAGTCTGTGGCTACGCGGCTGATAGTTGAGCGTGAGCGTGAGCGTATGGCGTTTGTCCGGACACCGTACTGGGATGTTATCGCTACAGTGGCTGTAGGCAACGGTGTCGGCAGGGATTCTGAGGGGAATGCAGTGCCCGGCGATAATGCCGTTGATACGTCGTTCAATACGCGCCTGGTGTCATTAGGCGGGCGGCGTATTGCCGGGTCAAAAGATTTTGGCAGTGATGGGAAACCTTCGCAGGCAATGGCGAAGGATAATGCCATGGTATTAAGCGAGGCTGATGCGCAGCGCATTGCTGATGCTGTGCAGGGGCAGGATTTTACAGTTATATCTATGGAATCAAAGCCATACCGCCGCCGCCCTGTACCGCCGTTTACCACGTCAACTCTGCAGCAGGCTGCGGGCAACCGTCTCGGGATGTCATCGCGCAGCACTATGCGGGCTGCGCAGGGACTATATGAAAATGGGTATATCACATATATGCGTACGGATTCTGTCACATTATCGGGTGAAGCCATCCGTGCCGCCCGGCAGCAGGTCAGTGAAAAATGGGGGGACAAATACCTGTCGGAAAAGCCTAAGCAGTATGCTACAACTTCCGCCGGTGCCCAGGAGGCGCACGAGGCCATCCGCCCGTCAGGGGCACATTTCCGCAAGCCTGAGTCGCTTGAGGGGAAAGTGCCTGCGGAACAGCTGAAACTGTACCGCCTTATCTGGCAGCGTACCCTTGCTTCACAGATGGCTGATGCCACGGGGTCAACTGCCACAGTGAGGCTGAGTGCTGCTGCAGGGCTGGATGGGGAGGCTGTTTTTCAGGCTTCAGGAACAGTCATTGACTTCCTGGGGTTCCTGAGGGCTTATGGCGATGGCGGGCATAAAACAGGGGCTGGGAGCAGCGTCGGGAGATCCGCCCAGGGGGCTTCTGCTTCTTCAGAAAGCCGTTCTGATGATAATGAAGTGCTGCCCATTATGGATACGGGTGATATCCTCCATGCCCTGGATGCGGAACCTTCCGGACACGAAACGCAGCCGCCGGCGCGGTACACAGAAGCATCGCTGGTGAAGACCCTTGAGGCGAAAGAGATCGGACGCCCTTCCACGTATGCAAGCATTATTTCTACAATTATTGACCGCGGATATGTGTATGAGAGGGGGCGGGCGCTGATCCCTTCATGGCTGGCTTTTGCTGTGACAAAACTGCTCGAACAGAATTTCCCGCAGTACGTTGATTATGAGTTCACTGCACACATGGAAAACGGGCTGGACGCTATTGCGCAGGGAGGGCAGTCCGGTAAGGAATGGCTGGCTGATTTCTATTTCGGCAGCGGATCCGGATCAGCCAGGAATGCCCGGGAAGCCAGTGAAGGCTTGCAGAAACAGGTAGCACAGCTGGGTGATATTGATGCCCGGGAGATCAATACTATTGTGATTGGGGACGGGCTCCAGGTACGCGTCGGGCGGTATGGCCCATATCTCGAAGATACGAAGGATGCTGATGCGGAAGGTAAGCCGAAGCGGGCGTCTTTGCCTGATACCATGGCTCCCGATGAACTGACCGTAGAGGCAGGGCATGACCTTATCAGCAGCGGTTCCTCCGGACCTCGTGAGCTTGGCACAGACCCTGAAACGGGAGGGACGGTCGAAGTCCGTTCCGGGCGCTTCGGGCCTTATGCGGCGCTGGTTGTTGAAGGCGAAGATAAGCCTAAAATGGCGTCGCTGTTTAAGACAATGTCCCCGGAGTCGGTCACTCTGGATGACGCCCTGAAACTGCTTCGGCTTCCGCGGGTCGTTGGTACTGTTGAAGAAACAGATCCCGGATCCGATGAGGCCAAAGAAGTTGAAGTCCTGGCGAATAATGGGCGGTATGGCCCGTATCTGTCGAAAACCCTTCCGGGCGGAAAAACGGAGACCCGCTCCCTTGCCAGCGAGGATGATATTTTTACAGTTGATATTGATAAGGCGAAAGAGCTGTTTGCGCAGTCCAAATACGGGCGCCGTACACGGGGTGCCACGAAGCCTCCGCTCCGCGAGCTGGGTACTGATCCGGAAAATGGTAAGGCCGTAACGATCAAAGACGGGTTTTACGGTGTTTATATTACGGATGGGGAAACGAACCGGACCCTTCCCAAACAGTATACAGCAGAATCGATCGAGCCTGAAGAGGCTTTCAGGCTTCTTGCGGAAAAGCGTGCTGCGGGGCCGTCAAAACGGCGCGGCAGGAAACGCGGCACTGCGAAATCCGGTTCCGGCCCGCGTGCGGTGAAGGCGAAGGCCGGTTCTTCTGCACGTGCCGCGAGGGCCGGAAGGTCTTCGGGCGTGAAATCAGGCAGGAGTTTGGCTGCCGCCGCGCAAAGCGCCTCGTCCGTAAAGGCTACTGCGGCTGATGCGTCCGGTGTATCCGGGCGGAGCACAGCGGGGAGACGGACATGAGCCCGGGGAGTGCAGGGGATATGGGAAGCCTGGGAAGGCAGCCTGCACAGCCGGAGTACCCGGGGTACTTTATTTCTTTTGAAGGTGTGGATGGCGTTGGGAAGTCAACGCAGGTAAGGCGCCTGGAAAGGTATCTCGGATCCGCGGGATACGATGTGCTGGTGACCCGGGAACCGGGAGGCACCGCGATAGGTGAGCAGATCCGCGGCATACTCCTTCATGGTGAAGATGAATCGCCGCGGACCGAGGCACTGCTGTATGCAGCATCCCGCGCACAGCATGTTGCGCAGAAGATCCGTCCCGCGCTGGATGATGGCTGTATGGTGATAAGCGACCGCTATATTGACAGTTCGCTGGCGTACCAGGCGGGCGGGCGTAAGCTGGCCCTGGAAGACGTCCGTTCTATTAATGCATGGGCAACAGGGGATCTGTGGCCTGTACGTACATATCTGCTGGATATGAGTTTTGAAGATTCAAAGAAAAGGCTTTCAGGGGAGCCTGACCGGCTGGAGTCTTCAGGCTCCGGGTTCTTTGAACGTACCAGGCGGGCATTCCTGTCCCTGGCTGAGGATGAACCGGACAGGTTTATGGTGGTTGACGCTTCAATGCCTGCAGATATTGTGTGGGAAGTTATCCAGGCGGATATTGATGCGCTGCTTGGCGGCAGCGTAACAGGCAAAAATGCACTGAAAGGGGATGCTCAGGTTGAGACAGGAAGAGATGGGGCAGGAAGATGAGTGTCTGGGACTCCATCATCGGGCAGCAGCCGACTGTGGACCTGCTGAGCCGCCTTGCAGGCGCACCGCAGTCGTGGGAGGGCGGCGATAAGGAAAGCCTTCACAGCGGTAGCAAGGATATTTCTGATCAGGGGATTTCTCAGGAGGAATCTAAGGAGGGGGACAGGGACGGCTTTAAGGGAGACGCTGGGGAAAGCGTGAGGGGAACCTTGAGAAGAGGAAGGATCGCGCAGTCGTGGCTGATATGCGGGGCGCCCGGATCCGGCCGCTCCCGGGTTGCGCGTGCATTTGCGGCTGCCCTTGAATGCCCCCGGCATGGCTGCGGAGAGTGCGCTGTCTGCAGGCAGGTCATGCGGGATGAGCATCCTGATGTTACCGTGCTTGCAACAGACCGTGTAACTATATCAATCGATGAAGTGCGCAAACTTGTTGCAGATTCTGAGCAGATGCCTTCCACAACACCCTGGCGCATCATTATTATTGAAGATGTTGACAGGATGCTTGAACGCACGACGAATGTGCTGCTCAAAGAAGTCGAAGAACCGGCAGAGCGGACTATATGGCTGTTATGCGCCCCAAGTTCGGAGGATGTCCTCCCTACCATACGCAGCCGGACACGCATAGTTAACCTGGCTGTGCCGCAGACTGCAGCGGTAGCCAAGTTCCTGCGAAGCACAGCTGGGGCTGATGAGGCGCTGGCAAAGCGGTGCGCCCGCCTGGCGCAAGGCCATATCGGCATTGCGCGCCTCTATGCAACAGACGACCAGGCGCTCGCGGACAGGGATGAGATCGTTGTAGGGGTGCTCGGGATGAGGCGCGCATCCGATGCCGTCCTCCTGGCCTCGTCAATGGTTGACAGTGCGCAGGGCCAGGCTAAAACCGGCGTTGACCGTGCCGTCGCCCAGGAGGAGGCAAATTTCTGCGAAATTAATGGCCTTGCACCAGGCGACAAGATCCCGGCTGCCTTGAGGCCTGCTTTCAATGCTATTGGCAAAAAAGAGGATATCCGCCGCCGCACTGTGCGGCTTTCGCGTGATGTGCTGGACCGTTTCCTGAATACTATTGCAAGCGTATACCGTGATATTTCTGTCCTGCAGAATAATGCTGAGGATACTGCAGGGATCGTCAACCTTGAGAACCGCACTGCTATTGCCGATATGTCCGCGCGGATATCCCGCGCCCGTACTGTAGCAAATCTCCATGCTATTGATGCTGCGCGCCGCCGTCTGCTCCACAACGGTTCCCAGCAGCTTGTCCTTGAATCCCTGCTGGCCTCCCTGGTTGTTTACTGATTATCCGTATATCGTGCGTCCTGTATCACACAGTTTGTTATAACACGGCAATCTGCATGACTGCGCAGCTGCTGGTGGTAAAACACGCAGATACAGAAATGGAAATTGTGGAAAACGCCGGAACTGTATTTTGTATCTGCGTGTTTTACCACCAGCATTAGTTTCCCCTGCTGCACGTCACCTTTTGTGTGTCAGGATTTGTGCGTTAGAATGGGGAAGATAAGGAAGCGGTGGGTCCGCCCGAACAGCGGGGTGGCCGCTGAACATGCGGTTAAACTGTACAATACCACCCCCCATCGCAGCCTCCAGCCCTGGCCATAAAGGAGTATCCAATGAAAGTTTCTGCCGATTTTACAACGATCCCTGATGCGTACGCCAAACATGCGCCTGAGGAGAACCTGACCGGTGGTGTCCCGGTGGTGTCATTCCCCTTCTATATCAGCGATATTGCCCCTCAGGCCCGGTATGTGCACTGGGAATTCGTTGATGATGATGCGATCCCGGTTTCCGGTTTCCAGTGGATACACTGGTCTGTGGCGAACCTTCCCCTTGATGCGCTGATGTATGATTTCAATGATTCCCGCGCGCTGCAGATCCCGGAAGATTTTTCCCGGCAGCTCCCCGCGCTGATCCCCGAAGCTGTGCAGGGGCGTAATTCTGCGGCTTCACCTATGGCCGGCGTTAAGGACCCTGCAGTCAGCCAGCGGTATAACGGCCCCCAGCCTCCGGATAAACAGCATGACTATATGCTTGCCGTTTATGCTACGTCCCGCCCTTTGCAGGGGCTCCGTGAAGGGTTCTGGCTTAATGAGCTGCGCAATGGGCTGCGCAAAAGCAGTGATGTGGTGGATTCTGCGGTAATCTGGCTGGCGGGCGAGGCGTAAGGCACTAAGTGCAGGGGTGGATTTCTGCGCATCTTCACATCTGTGCCCTTTCATATCTATGCGCCCTCCGCATCCATTGTGTCATCCATTCGTCCGCACAGTGGACGCTGTCCGTCACAGTCCGTGCGTTATAGGAGGCTTATGCGGTATAGTTCGTAAAAGGATATGCGGATCTAGCATAAAGGCTCCTCCTGTGGGGGAGCCCGCTGCATGCATATACAATACGCACCCGTAATGCATACCGTACGCATAGTACGCATACACGATCACGACCAGGGGATCACGGGGGAGACCCGGTACCCGGATAAGGAGGACAATGGCCTGCACCACTATACTTGTCGGCAAGAATGCCAGTTACGACGGCTCAACAATGATCGCCCGCAATGAGGACTCGCCTAACGGCGAGTTCACCCCAAAAGAGTTTGTCGTAGTGAATCCTGAAGAGCAGCCCCGGCATTACCGTTCGGTGATCAGCCATGTGGAGATCGACCTTCCGGATGATCCGCTGCGGTATACTGCTGTCCCTGATTCCCTGCGCAAAATCGGTATCTGGGGATCTCACGGGGTCAATGAATGCAATGTAGCTATCAGCAATACGGAAACTATTACGACGAATGAACGCGTGCTTGGGGCAGACCCGCTTGTTGAGCTGCAGAAAGCAGCCGGCAGGGAAGGCGAGGCGGATTACAGGCCTGAGATACCCGGCGGCATCGGTGAGGAAGATATCCTCACCCTCGTTTTGCCGTATGCCCATACTGCCCGCGAGGGTGTGAAACGGTATGGCGAGATCCTGCGCGATTACGGTACTTATGAGATGAACGGTATTGCGATCAGTGATGTTGATGAGATCTGGTGGGTGGAAACTGTCGGCGGGCATCACTGGATGGCGCGGCGCGTGCCGGATGACTGCTATGTGACTATGCCGAACCAGCTGGGCATTGATGAGTTCGATTTTGATGATGCTTTTGGCGATCAGGAAGAGTTTATGTGCTCAGATGACCTGCTGGATTTTGTGCGCAGCAACCATCTGGATCTGTCTGTGGAACAGGGCTCGCTGTTCAACCCGCGCTGGGCGTTCGGATCCCATTCCGATGCCGACCATGTGTACAATACTCCGCGGGCATGGTATATCCAGCGCTGCTTCAACCCTCTGGATGCTTCATGGGATGGGGAAGATGCTGATTTTACCCCGCGCAGTGACGACATCCCATGGTGCCGCCAGCCTGAACGCAGGATCACTGTTGAAGACGTCAAGTATGCGCTGAGCTCGCATTTCCAGGGGACTGCTTTTGATCCTTATGGAAAGCTGGGCACCGAGGCTACACGCACACAGTTCCGGCCTATCGGGATCAACCGCACGAACCATCTGTGTGTTATCCAGCTGCGGCCTTATGCCCCTGAAATTTCGCGGGCTATCCAGTGGACATGTTTCAGCTCCAATGTGTTCAATGCGATGGTGCCGCTGTATACCAACATCACGGAATCCCCCGAATACTACCGTGGCGCGGGCGAGGCTCCGGATACGGGTAATTTCTATTGGGCGAACCGTATTATTGCAGCGCTTGCTGATGCGCAGTTCAACGATAATACGGCGAATATTGACCGGTATGTGGAGAAGCTTGGCGGGTTATCGCACAGGATGATAGCCGATACGGATGCGCTGGTGGGGGAGCTTATCAGTTCCGGCGCTGTATCTGCTGATGATATGGCTGATGGAAAGGTCCATGAGATCCTGAATAAGGCGAATGAGGATTTCTCCCATATCGTCAAAACAGAAACTGATGATCTGCTTGCTAAGGTGCTGTACACAACGAGTATGGGCATGAAGAACGGTTTCCACCTGTCGGACCATTAAATCCGCTGAAGGCCGGTGTGCCGGCTGATGCTGGAGGCACTGAAAGAGCTAAGGCGTGTCTGGCCTGACAGGATTGCCGGAGATGCCGTTGTGATGGATGCGTTAAAATCTGGAGGCATTTAGGGATGCCGGGAATGTTCCGGGCGCTGGAAACGTTAAGGAGTGAAAATGGCTGTATCAGATATGGGGCAGGAACGGATGGATCCGCTTGGCACCGGGACAGATCCGTTAAGTGAGCTGTTGGATGCCGGGGTAAAACTGTCAGGTACTGTAGCGGATCCATTGGATACGCCCGCTTATAGGGCCATCTTTTCCAGCTTCCCTGATTTCGCGCGCTTTGTCGTTCCATACGGGCAGCTGGGGAAAATCGATGCTTTCGGGTACCTGGATTTTCTGCGTTCGTCAGACGGGCATGGCCTCCCGCGCAAACGCAAGCACGGCAAAGTCATCCTTGTAACCGCAGACACCCCGCTGAAAGCTTCGCGCGGTGAAGGCAAGACAACGGCTACTATTGCGCTGATTGATGCACTGCGTGCGCGCGGCGTAGATGCAGCAGCCGTACTGCGGCAGCCAAGTATGGGCATTACGGCAGCGGGGTCCAAAGGCGGGGCATCGGGCGGCGGCAAGGCGAGCCTTTCCCATGCGGAACTCGCTGATTGGGGTCTGACGGGGGAAATGGCGCGCATCGCTGATGCGCAGAACCTCCTTGTGGCATTCTGCGAGAAGGCAGTGGACGATGGTGTGCTTGATACAGTGATGATCCCGCGCGTATCAGAGACACCGTCACGCTCACTGCGCAGCATTGCGGTTGATAGCGGGAAGCTCCCCGAGCGTACGGTCATTACACCTGCGAGCGAGCTCATGCAGATCGTAGTACTCTCGCGCAGCGAGAGTGAGCTGAAAACCCGCATCCGCGCCATGCTTGGCGGAGCCAGGGACGGCATTCCCGTGCAGGTGGGGGATTTCGTGGATGCGGACCGCATAGTGCGTGTAATCGGGAATGCCGTCCAGCCAGCCTCCATGGAGACGGCACAGGGCAGCCCCGTGTATGTGCACTGCGGCCCGTTTGCTAACGTATCGCTGGGTATCCCGGGGCTGGCTGCCGTTGACCTGGCGTGCGCACTGCATGATGTGGTTGTTGTGGAGGCTGGCTATGGCGCGGATGCCGGTGCCCAGAAGTGGCTTGATATAGCTGCGCGTGAGTACGGCGCACCATGGCCTTCTGCCGCAGTGGTGGTTACGCGCGCAACTACATGGCGTGATGATCCCGCGCTCCAGTGGCGTTACCCGTTCCACGTCAGCCGTCTTGAATCCTTAGGTATCCCTGCTTTCCCTCTGATCAATCTGTGGGATGGCGAGGATGGCGAGGTTCCTGCCCTTCGTGAAACGGTGTCAGCTCTTCATTTCCGTGACCCCATAATCGGCAACCTGTTCCGCGATGGGGGCGAGGGGATAGAATCCCAGCTTGGCGTTTTCCTTGATGCTCTTGCGGTCCCGGGTGATCCGGCTCAATCGGTCCGATCTGTTCAGCCCGCCAACAGCCAAGCGCAGAATAACTCTCAGCCTGCGGAGATTTTCCCGTCTCCTGAGCCGTCTTCTAAACTGTCTCCATCTTCCGGGCTTTCCGAGGCATCTAAGTTTTCTGGGAATTCCCAGCCCTCCGAGCCCTCCATCCCTTCCCGGCTTTCTGCTCCCGGCCGTTCCAGCCGCAAAGGCATACCGCTGCTGGACAATCTCCGCTGGATTATTTCCCATGCCTACGGTGTCCCTGCAGGACGGGTGATCCTTAAGGATGGTTTTGAAGATTCCCTTGAATCTGCGCGCAGCTTGTGCAATCAGGCTGGTATCTCTATTGATGACCTTGCGGTGTGTGCGGTGAAATCTCCTGCCACGATGACCGACGATGATTCCCTCCCTGAGGATCAGCGGACAGTCACCCTCAAAAAAGTAACTGTGAATATGGGCGCCGGTATTGTAAGTGTTAACCTCACTACTTCGCTTACCACTCCTATGCCCAAAATCGTGTAGTGCTTTCCGTCCGTAGCAATCCCGTTCGCGGTATGGCCCTGTCTTGGCGTATTCCGTCTGTGAGGCTGTACAACACGCACAACACGTGTGATTTTGCGTATGTCAGGATGTTGAGTATAGTAAGAATTCGGTTCTTGATTGAACCGCTGTGACTGTGTCACATTGCCCCTTTAGCTCAGCTGGCTAGAGCAGCGGACTCTTAATCCGCGTGTCCAGGGTTCGAGTCCCTGAGGGGGCACTTTGATAAGCTGTATGAAATCCTTGGAAACGTTAGTGTTCCGGGGTTTTTCTTTTCCCTGTTCCTGTGGCGTGCCCATGTTTTGCCCACATTTCCCTGATATCATCGCATCCAGGGCATGGGTAATTATACTAAAATATCACCGAATAAATTCGCGTATATTAAGGTAATTTGCCTATTCCCAATAAATTTTTTAATGAAGTTTGGTGAACATGTGCTCTAACCCAAGGAATAGAGTATTTGTAGAAACCTGCATTCAGGAGTGTAATGCTTACTGTATTTTTCTTTCTCCAGTGTTTAAGCCAGAGAGATTCTATTGCCAAGAGTACCTGAGAGAATATGCTGACTGCTCGAAAAGGGCTTATGCCTGCGTTTGAATAGCTGATTTGCTGTAAGCAGGGTTATACGCATACGGGTAATGGTGCGTACGTGTCCGTTCAAATGAGGCACGTACGCACGTATCCGGCTCATTGTTGTTTGCTCATTTTGATGGTAGTGGTTACTCCCAGTGCTGTTTGCTTATATGTAAGCTGGCCTTTCGTATAAGTAAATTTTTTAGTAGAGTCCCGTGAAGCAAGAAGGGCAGTCTTCATGGTTTCCGTATCGCCTTTGCTTGTCCAGCTGTAATCGCCCGCATTTGTGGGAGGCTCATATGTACCTTTCCAGTACAGGCTTGTTGAATCGCTGGTCACCCAGTTGATTGTGATGGTATTGCCCTCAATAGTTGCTTCCATATGCTGCTGTGCACTGGCGGGATTGGTTTCTTTCCATTTGCCGGTCAAATCAGCGGGTTTTGGTGTCTCTGCTTTTTGGGATTGAGTGGAGGCACCATTTGAAGTTCCACCAGTATTGCCGCATGCAGATAACCCGGCACAGGCCAAGATAAAAGCGACAGCCACAGTGATTAGTTTTTTAGTTTTCATAACCTTTCCTTCTTATTAATTTTTTAGATTATTATATTTTGTTTTGCCCATCGTTAAGCAGTGAGTACTCTTAAAATACCGCGGGTGTAAGCCAAATATCAACTCAGGTGTGTCTGTGCATTGCCGCTTCTTCCACTCCGCTGGTGGTAAAACACGCAGATACAAAATCCGTTTTGCCGGTTTTCCACATTTCCTGTTTTTATATCTGCGTGTTTTACCACCAGATGTTTCAGAGTGTTTCGGTTCGGCCCATAATTTCTGTAAAAACCCTTGTGTAAAAAACATAACAGTGTTATGATGTTGTCTGTTTCATAACACTGTTATGGACTATTGCATGGGGACTGGTGCAAATGTCCGTAACAGGCTTGTATGAAAAGGCAAAAGTACAGAGCATAAAGGGGCAGGCAGATATGGCGGAACAGCTGGCTGAAGTATATGGGAGTACGGCAGCTGAGAATACGGCGGATACAGTTGCTAGTAGTACGGCGGATACAGTTGCTGGCACTACGGCAGCTACAGCAGCTGGGAGCACAGTATCTGAGCGCATAGTAACTCAAACGGCTTTGGACGGGAATACAGTAACAGGGAGTACAGCGTCTGGGGACAAGGGTACAGCGTCCGGGGACAAGGGTACAGCGTCCGGGGGCAGGGGCGCAGCAGCCGGGGGCAGGGATGCAGCAGCCGAGAACACGCTGGCCGAGGGGGCACCCCCCAGAGGGACGGTCGCTGAGGGTACGCTCGCCGATGCGGCACGGGAAGAATTCCTGGCATACGGCTATATGAATGCATCAATGCGCCGGATCGCTGCGGCTGCAGGATGCACAACAGGTACGCTGTATTACAGGTTCAGGGATAAGGGCGAGCTTTTCCGCTACCTGGTTGATGATGCCGCGAATGAATTTATGGAGCTGTATAAGAATGCCAATGAAGAGTTCTCCGAACTGCCCCCGTCAAGCCAGATATCCTGTATGGCAATGTATTCGCATCAGCATCTGGATGAAATGCTCGGTATCATATATCGGAATTTTGATGCATTCAAACTTATTGTGAGCTGCGGCGCCGGTTCCGGTTATGAGGATTATATCGACAGGCTCGCCCGCATGGAAGAGGAGAGCACGGTAGCCTTCATCGGGACTTTGAAAGATGCAGGCAGGGACGTGCCGGAAATCAGGCAGGAACTGTGCCATATGCTGTCGAATGCGTTATTTAATGGGATATTTGAAACTGTTGCCCACGGTTTCTCCTACACGCAGGCACGGGACTATGTCCATGGACTGGAACGGTTCTTCACTGCAGGGTGGTATGAGCTTCTCGGCATGGCCGTTCCGGAGAGTGGCAGGCAGAAAAGTAACGGGCAGGATAATCAGGACAGACAGGACAGAAAGGATAAAGGGGTCTGATATGGCCGATACATCTATGAAAATAGCCGGAAGCAGCAGCGTAGGCCTTCCGCGGGGTGCAGGCCTTCCGCAGGGTAAAAAGTCGGCTGCGGGCTGGCTTATGTATTTTGCCGGAAAACATAAAATAATGTATAGCGCTTCTGTTTTTACAGCATTGCTGGGAGTATTGTGCGGCCTGGCGCCGTACTTCATCATGGGGACCATGGTAGCTGAACTGCTGCGCGGCAACCGAAATTATCCGTACTACCTGGCGATGTGCCTGTGGATGCTGGCCTTATGGCTGTGCAGGGTCATTTTCCATGAAATATCAACCGGGCTGTCGCATACGGCAACATTCAGCGTCCTTGCTGATATCAGGCAGGCGTTGTGCGATAAATTGTACAGGCTTCCGCTGGGGTTTGTGGTGGAACGTTCGTCAGGCGAGCTCAAGAGCACTATTGTAGAGCGTGTTGACAGTATAGAGACCGCCCTGGCACATATCCTGCCGGAATTTACGGCCAACCTGGCTGGCCCGCTGTGTGTTGTCATCTATATTTTTACCCTCGACTGGCGTATGGGGCTGGCCAGCCTGCTGACTATCCCTGTTGGGGCTGTGGCGTACGTAACTATGATGTCAGGGTATAAAGAGAAGTACAGCAATACCATTGTGAAGACTAAGGCGCTCAACGACATTGCCGTTGAATACATCAATGGCGTCCAGGTCATCAAGGCTTTTGGCAAGGTGAGAAGTTCATACAGTAAGTTTGTACGTGCAGCCAGGGAAGGTGCGGACTGTTTTATCGGCTGGATGCGCAGCTGCATCACTTCTTCCAATATTTTCCATGTTGCCCTTCCTGCAACGCTTATAGGCATCCTTCCCATCGGAGGCCTGCTGTACCGGACCGGCACTTTGCCTGCATCTGTTTTTATCCTTATCATTATTATGTCTTTCGGCATTATTACGCCGATCATGGCCTGTGTCGCCCATCTTGAAGATATCGCTAAAGTCGGTACGATAACCGGTGAGGTGGCAGATATACTGGAACAGCCTGAATTGCAGCGGCCGATTGAGCTGGATAAAGATGTAAAGGAAAAGCTGAAGGATGCATCTGTCTCGGTAGACCACGTCCATTTTTCATACAACGACTGTGAAGTCCTCCATGATGTCAGTGCCCGGATGCCGCAGGGAAGCGTCAATGCCTTTGTAGGCCCTTCAGGAAGCGGAAAGTCAACGATTGCGAAACTTATCGCAGGCCTGTGGGATGTGAAAGACGGATCCATAAAAGTAGGGGGAGCAGATATCCGTGATATCCCGCTGAATGATTATAACAGGCTTATCGCATATGTTTCCCAGGATAATTACCTGTTTAATATGAGCGTCAGGGAGAACCTGCGTCTGGGCGACCCTGCTGCTTCAGATGAGCGCATAGAGCAGATAACACGGCTGTGCGGCTGCCATGATTTTATTATGGGGCTTGAGGACGGCTACGATACTGTTGTCGGGGATACCGGCGGGCATTTGTCAGGAGGGGAGCGCCAGCGTATTGCCATTGCCAGGGCTATGCTTAAGGATGCGCCTATTGTGATCCTTGACGAAGCTACGGCGTACACCGATCCTGAGAATGAAGCGGTTATCCAGGCGGCGCTCGCCCGCCTTGTCCATGGCAAAACTGTTATTATGATTGCCCATCGGCTGTCGACCGTCATGAATGCTGATCAGATATTTGTTGTAGAAGGCGGCCGTATCCGCGCCCAGGGGACCCACAGTGAACTTCTGGCGGGTGACAGCCTGTACCGCGCGATGTGGCAGGCGCATATATCTGTCCATGATACCTACGATGACCCGTCTCCGGACGGCAGCGGCGCCGCTGCGGACACTGCAGCTGTGGGCAGCCTGCCTGATGCTGGTCCGTCTGTTTTGGAAGGTGGTAAAAATGATTAAAACCATGCGTAAATTCTTTGCGTTCTGTTCTCCCGAAAACCGCAGGAAGTTTTATATTTCTGTCGTGTACGGTGTCCTTCTGTCTCTCCTTGAGGCCATGAAAATACCCGCGGTTTACATTATGATTGATGCGCTTGTTAAGGGCCAGGTCACTATTATTACCTGCCTTGTGAGTGGCGGGATAATACTGGCGAGCATCATCCTGTCGGTTCTGGGAAAAAACCGCGACGTCATGCTGCAGTGTGAAGCCGGTTATGGCACATGTGCTGATAAGCGTATAGAGATCGCCGAGCATATGCGCTATATGCCTATGGGGTATTTTAACGATAATACATTGGGATATATTACATCGGTAGCTACGAATACCATGGAAAACCTCGCAGGCATCGCTACAAAAGTTGTTATGATCATAACGCAGGGCCTGCTGACAACAGCCCTTATCATCGTGATGACTGTTTTCTTCGACTGGCGTGTGGCGCTTATCGCTGCCGCAGGCCTGCTGATATTCCTTGCGGTCAATGCGCTTCTCCAGAAAAGCTCAGTCGGCATTGCAGAAGAAAAAGAGGATGCAGATACGCAGCTGGTATCTGAAGTGCTTGAATATGTTCAGGGCATGGGCGAAGTCAAAGCTTACTCGCTGTATACAGGTACGAACAGGAAGCTGTCCGGATCCATCCGGAGGGCGCAGAAGGCGAATGTTGCTATGGAGATGAGGTTCCTGCCTATTATGGGGCTCCAGTCATTCGTTACTAAGGCAACGGGTGTGTGCATGTCCGCAGCATCCGTCTACTGGTATATAAATTCTTCAATGTCATTAAGTATGTGCATTATGATGCTGGTCTGCTCGTTTATGTTCTTCTCCAGCTTGGACTCGGCAGGGAGCATGTCCGCGCTGATGAGAACTGTCAATATTGCGGTCGATAAGGCCAATGCGATACTCGCCGTTGAAACTCTGGATACCCGGGGAGATCAGATAATGCCGCCGGACCACACTATCGATATCAGCCATATACGCTTTGCTTACGGAGACCGCCCTGTTATCAATGATGTATCCCTGCATATCCCGGAAAATACAACGACCGCGATAGTCGGCCCCAGCGGGTCAGGCAAAACTACGCTATGCACTCTTATGGCACGGTTCTGGGATGTCAGCAGCGGGGCGATCACTCTCGGAGGCAGCGATATCAAAGATTATGATATGGACTCCCTGATGGCGAATTTCAGCTTCGTTTTCCAGGATGTATACCTTTTCGAAGATACTGTTGCCAATAATATCCGGTTCGGAGATCCTGATGCCCCGATGGGTGAGGTCATTGCCGCAGCAAAGAAAGCCTGCTGCCATGACTTCATCATGGCCATCCCGCAGGGGTACGATACCGTTATAGGCGAAGGCGGCGCGTCACTGTCAGGGGGCGAAAGGCAGAGGGTATCTATTGCCCGGGCAATGATGAAAGATGCCCCTGTTGTGATCCTTGATGAAGCAACAGCTAATGTAGACCCCGAAAATGAGCAGGACCTTGTCCGCGCTGTAGAAGCGCTTACCCGCAACAAGACGATCATTATGATAGCCCATCGCCTCAAAACAGTACGCCATGCAGATAATATCGTTGTCCTTGATAAAGGGGAGGTCGTCCAGCAGGGGACGCACGAGCAGCTTATGGCGCAGGAAGGCGGAAACAATATTTATAAGAGGTTCATTGATGACAGGAAAGAGGCCGTGAACTGGAAGATATAAGTGTGCAGTATTTCGGATCCCTGCGGCATTCCTTCTAGTGCCCGGTGCGTTTGTCGGGAAGAGGGAGAGGACAGTATTTAGCGGTTAGCTGTCCGGGTTGTTTTATATTACTGATTGGGCTGTTTGCGTTACAATGGATAATTACCGTACTTACCGGAACAGCCATGCATCAGTATAGGGATCGGAGGCAGCAGATGAAGACATCATGCATCCGTCGCTGCGCACAGGCCATCATCACTGCTGCACTGTGCTGTGTGCCGGCTTCCTGCGGCGCACAGCACAGCGGGCCTGCACGGCCGGATGCTTACAGTCAGCAAACCCAGGGGCAGCGCTCAGCAAAGGCAGATAAACGGAAAGCAGAAGAACGGGCCCGCGCTGCAGCCCGGGCACAGTACAACGCTCAGGCTGCACAGATCAATGGAAGCAACCGCAAAAACCTCACAGGGGATATAACTTTCCGTGAAACGCCTTCCGGATATTCGCAGCAGGTACCTGAAAGCCAGCGGGGGAGTGTGGAAAAGGTATCGTATACAGCGACGTATCAGGGCAAAACATATAACAAATCCGCCCTTGTCTATCTGCCGGCCGGCTATGGTACAAATACATGGCAGAAATATAACGTTATGTACATCCTCCACGGGTATGGCGGGGGCTTTACTGCATATCTGGGAGGCGAGGGGCGCAACAGTACTGCGGAGATCAAACTGCTGCTTGACCATATGGTTGCCGATAAGATTATCAACCCTGCGATCTTTGTGTTCCCTGAATACTATCCAGACCGCAGTTTCAAAACGGACAGCTACATCACTGACGGACCGCTCGTCAAAGCATTTGTCCGGGATGAATTCACCAAAGCCCTTGTACCCGCTGTGGAAAGTCGCTACCGTACATATTTGCAGGCAACGGACGATGCAGAACTGAAGGCTTCTCGCGCGCACCGCGCGTTCGGCGGGTTTTCTATGGGCGGTGCTGCTGCATGGTATGCATTCCAATATGGACTCGCTTATGCACAGTATTTCCTTCCTGCTGCGCAAAGCAGCTGGGCGTTATATCCGCATGGCGGGCTGACTGATCCTGACGGGACGGCCCGGGCGCTCAGGGATGCGGCAGCGGCCCAGGGGATCAGGAAGGATGGTTTTACTATCGCAGGCGGTTCAGGGACGGCTGATATCACATCGCTGTATATGCGCCGGCAGATAGATTCGATGAGGCGGTATCCGGGCACTTTCACCGCAGCAAACCTCGAATTTGGTGTGGCCGCCGGTGCCGGGCACACCCGTGAGGCGCTGGTCAATGTGCTGTATAATAATCTGCCGTTCATGTTTGTCAATACAGATCCCAAGTAATAAGTAATATAAGGCTTTCAGACGGTAGAGGATACGGTCTTAGCGATATAAACCTGCTCCTCGGCGCCCGGCCTCTGCTGCCGTGCAGCAGCTTTCTTTGTCTTTTTGGTAAGGGCCAGTCGCCTGGCCTCGGATGCCCTGTTTGCGCAGCCATCCCTTTTGGAAGGAAGGGCAGGCAGGATCAGGGCTGAAGAAAGGCGCCGGCTGGCAGTAAGGTAAATACTATGACCGCATACATGGACCGCAAAGACCTGACGAACCGTGATATCCCGGCTGAACGCAGGCGTCAGATCATAGATAACGTCCGCAGGGTACTCGACACTATTGCGGCCGCTGAGCAGCAGTCCGGCCGGCCGGAAGGCGCTGTCCGGCTCCTGGCGGCGGTAAAAACGCGCGATGTTGGGGAAATCATGGCTGCTGTGGATGCGGGCGTGCCCATGATAGGTGAAAACCGACCGCAGGAAGCGGTAGCTGTAGGCGGTATCCTGGCGGAAGAATTCAGCCGCCGGGGGATCGCGGTCCCTTTCCATCTTATCGGCCAGCTGCAAAGCAATAAGATCAATAAAATACTTCCCTATGTAGATACGGTAGAGTCGGTTGATTCTGCAAAGCTTGCCGGAAAACTCTCGACCCGGGCAGTGGCGGCACAGAAGCATCTGGATATTTTCCTTGAAGTCAATGTGTCAGGTGAATCATCAAAATCAGGGTGTGCACCTGAGCGGGCACAGGATATCGCTGGAGAGATCGCAGGGCTTCCGGGGCTTACCCTTGTCGGGCTTATGGCTGTAGGCGCCCATGTTGATGACAGAGCCCAGGTCAGCAGAGGATATGAACGGCTCAGGGCTTTGCGTGACGCAGTTGCTGCCTCCGGCAGTGAGGGTACGGAAACGTGTACGCAGCTGTCAATGGGTATGAGCGGTGATTATCAGCTTGCCATAGCTGCCGGTGCAACTGTTGTCCGGCTTGGGACAGCTATTTTTGGCAAGCGCGCATATAAGTAAATATAAATAAAGTATAGAATTATAAACGAATATCAGTCCATATATATCAGCCGGCACTTGCGTTCGTGCGCTCCGGCTATCCTGTAACCATGAGGATCGCGCGTTTTAACCATGATGATACAGTGTCTTACGCTTTTGTCCAGAAAGACGATAATGACGGCAAAGATTATCTTGTCGAACTTGACGGATATCCCCTGGGTGCACAGCCGGTTTCGCCTACGGGACGGCGGTTTGCTGCCGATGGTGACGGCATACGGCTGCTGTCCCCTGTGATCCCGTCGAAAGTATATGGCCTGGCGAAGAATTATAAGGATCCGTCAGCAAACATAGCCGGCAGCGATGCTTCTGGGCAGTTTCCGGTTATTTTTACCAAACCGGCAACATCAGTGATAGGCCCGGATGACCCTATTGTCCTTCCTGCATTTTCCCGGAGTATGAATTACGAACCCGAGCTTGCCGTTGTCATAGGCCGGATCGCAAAAAATGTTTCTGCTGCGGATGCCATGTCTTATGTGCTGGGGTACACCTGCGTCAATGATGCGACCCTGCTTGATATCCAGGCTGAGGATCCGACATGGACCCGCGCGAAAGGATTTGATGCCTCATGCCCTCTCGGCCCGTGGATCGAAACAGACATCAATTACGCGGATGCCCATATATCTTTCAGGCTCAACGGTAGGGAAATCCCGGAAGCAGAGGGGACTACTGCAAACCTGGTCTGTCCCATCCCCGAGCAGATCGCAGAGATATCACGGTTCTCCACGCTGCTTCCCGGGGATGTTATCATGACAGGAACCCCTTATGCGGCCGGGACGGTGAAGCCGGGGGATGAAACGGTTGTAACGGTTGAGGGGATAGGATCCCTGCGCAATATTGTTGTGCAGGGGGACTAAGCCGTTAAGGCTGATTGAAAGTCACGGGAGGCCAGCTATGTCTTTTGCAGCAGCAATCGCGTCCGCACTTCCATCTGGGTCCGATAGAGGGCGCGGCGCCGTCTGCGGCGGCGTTATGCGTGTTGCCCTTCTAGGGGCGGGCACTGTCGGATCCCAGGTTGCGAAAATCCTCATCCAGCAGGGGGAATACCTTGACAGGCGGATCGGTGCCCATCTGGAGCTGGCGGGTATCGCCTGCCGGCATCCGGAGAAGGCCGCTTTCCCGTGGATTGAACGCAGCCTTCTGACTACAGATGCTGAAAGGCTGTGCGCCGAAGCAGATATCGTTATTGAGCTGATAGGCGGGATAGAGCCCGCCCGCAGTCTGATACTCACTGCTTTTGACCATGGCGCATCAGTAGTCACGGCGAATAAAGCCCTTCTTGCACTGCATGGGGATAAGTTGTTCGCGGCTGCTGCAATGCATGATGCTGATCTGTATTGCGAAGCAGCAGTAGCGGGGGCCGTCCCCGTGGTGCGGGCATTGCGGCAGTCGCTTGCCGGGGACGCGGTAAAGCGAATTTTTGGTATCGTTAACGGGACAACGAATTACATCCTTGATGAAATGGCTGTGAGGGGGGTAAGTTTTGATGAAGCCCTGCGGTCCGCTCAGGAGAAAGGTTTCGCTGAGGCTGACCCCATGAATGATATTGACGGGTATGATTCGGCTGCAAAAGCTGCTATTATGGCCAGCCTGGCATTCCATCGGTATGTGTCCCAGAATGATGTAAACATATCAGGGATCCGCAGCATCACACAGGATGATATCAGGGATGCAGCAGATAAGGGGCGTGTGATAAAGCTCCTGGCAGCAGCTGAGCGGTCTGATGCCGGTATCCGGGCATATGTGCGCCCGGTGCTTGTGCCCGGCAGCCACCAGCTTGCGGGCGTCCGCGGGAGCTTCAATGCGGTCTGGGTAGAAGCAGAGGCAGCCGGGCAGCTGATGTTTTATGGGCGCGGGGCCGGCGGTGCCCCGACAGCTTCTGCGGTGGTCGGGGATCTTGTTACTGTTGCGGGCAACCGTCTCCAGGGCAAAGCTGACCCTTCCATCCCTCTGCATTCTAACGTGCCCGTACTGCCGGTGCCCGAAAACCGTTTTCGCCGGGGGGATGGGGCTTTCCCTCTGCTTGAGGATCTGGAACGTATCTGACAGAGGAGGCATAATGGCTATTTCATTCGACGCAGTATCAGTGTCAGTCCCCGCGACTACGGCAAACCTTGGTTCCGGCTTCGATTCCGCCGGCCTGGCTCTCGGCCTTTATGATGATGCGACTTTTGAGCTTCTCCCTTCTGCTGATGTTGAGGTGGATATCCACGGCGAGGGGGCTGATACTCTTCCGCGTGATTCGCATAACCTTATGGTCAGGGCTTTTTATGAGTCATGCGATACTTTTAATATCCCCCCGATGGGTATCCGCCTTGCTGCCAACAACCGTATCCCCCAGAAGCGGGGCCTGGGGTCATCCGCATCGGCTATAGTTTCCGGCGTGTGCGCTGCCGCAGCTTTTGGCGGGTATGATATAGCAGACAGGGATGTGCAGGATGCCGTTTTCTCCAGCGCTTCACGCATAGAAGGGCACCCTGATAATGTTGCGCCTGCAGTCTACGGCGGGCTTACCCTGTCGTGGAAGTCCGTCCGTTCCGTAGGGTCGGAGGCAGACGGCCCCACCTCTTTCCCATCTTCTGCTGATCGGCCTGCGGGCAGCGGAGTATCGGGTGTATCGGGCATAGCAGGCGGTCCGGAGGATGGGTCGTTTGCGGGCTATGGCCTGGATCCCGAAGATGCGGCGCAGGAAGATGCTTCCCATACCGGCTCCTGCACAGGGCAGTTTTATTCAGTCCGCTATCCCGTCAGCAGCCAGATATCTGTGTATGTTTTTATCCCTGATTTTGAGCTGTCCACCGAAGAAGCACGTTCCGCGCTTCCCTTTTCTGTCCCGTTTTCTGATGCGGCGGCTAATCTTGGGCGTGCAGCCCTCCTGCCTTATGTACTGTCAGATGCGCCCAATACCGGGGCATTGTATCGCAGTGCAGGGGCTCCGGAGGAAGGCAGCAGCTGCGGAACGTCCATGCATCAGGTACTTTTTGATGCTACTGAGGACCGGCTCCATCAGCAGTACCGCGGCGGGCTGATGCCGGAATCATATGGGCTTGTAAAAGCATTGCGGGCCCATGGGTTTGCAGCATGCATTTCAGGAGCGGGGCCCTGCGTGCTTGTCCTGGACCGGGATGATGGGGAAGGTATTGCTGACACCGGGTTCAGCGCAGTACAGCAGGACCGCTGGCGTATGCAGAAGATGTCCGTCGCCCCACGTGGCGCAGTGGTCCGGACAGCATGAATCAGGTATGGGATACAGCATTGGGAGGCTTCGGCATGAAAGAAGACCGGGAAACCTGGGAAAAACAGAATATGGGGCACGGATCCGGCAGCAATACGGTGCCGAAGCCCGGGCAAGGGCTGCCCGGAAGGATTCCTGTACCGGTCATCCTTGCATCCCAGTCGCCATCCCGCAGGTCCCTGCTCCTTGATGCAGGGATACGTCCTGCCATCAGCGTTTCCCATGTTGATGAAGACGCAGCCCTGGATACTGCCGCGCAGGAGCTCGGGACCGGTCCGGGACAGATACCTGCGCCGCAGCGTGTGCAGATACTCGCTGATGCCAAAGCTTTCGCCGTCGCGCAGGTCTATTCGAATATCCATGCTGCTGTGCTCAGTTCAACGGGCGATATCGAATACTGCAGGCCGTTTGGATTGGACGCGGCAGGAGGCTCCGGCAGCGGTTCCCCCGGCTCAGTGCTTACCCGGGAAACCCTGAAAAGCTATCTGGATGCGCATCCCGGGCTCGCTGCTTCTGCAGCCCTGTACGGCGCGGGCCCAGTCATTATCGGTTCAGACTCCCTTTTTGAAATCAGCGGGGATATTTACGGCAAGCCGCATACCCCTGAAACAGCAAGGCTCCGGCTTCAGCAGATGCGGGGTGTCGGCGGTGTGCTGTGGACGGGGCACACTGTTACTGATCTGTTTACGGGCAAAGTGCAGCGCGCCGTCAGCAAGTCTGCCGTCCATTTTGCGGATTATACGGATGATGATATAGACAGCTATATTGCTACGGGGGAACCGCTGGAAGTTGCCGGATGCTTCACTCTGGAAGGGATAGGGTCGGCGTTTATCAGTTCCGTTGAGGGAAGTCCCAGCGGGGTGATGGGCCTGAGCATCCCCCACGTGAAAAAGCTTGTCAACAGCCTCGGGCTGGAATGGCGGGACCTGTGGAATATGGCGAAAAGCCGGAGTGCGCAGGAACAGGGGTCCCGCGATTATCTGAGCGGGCAGGACCGGCGTGCTGCTGCAGAAGTCCCTGACGATAATATTACTCAACCGGGTGATGGCTGGATACCCTGTGTGTGCGGCCACAAACACTGGGGGCTCAATGGCGCTGCGGGGGTCATGCTTGTGCGTACCGATCCCGGTACCGGCAGGCCGACGCATATCGTTATGCAGCATCGTGCAGCGTGGAGTGCTGAAGGCGGGACATGGGGCATCCCCGGCGGCGCTTTGTCCGACGGTGAGAATGCTGTAGAAGGAGCCCTCCGTGAAAGCTGGGAAGAAGCAGGCATCCCGGCCGGCGATATCCAGGTCATAGGCGCGTACTGCGAAGACCATGGCCCGTGGAGCTATACCACTGTTATTGCGCGCGAAAAACCAGGCTGCCGGGTGGAGCCTTATACCCGTGATGATGAAAGCAGCGAGATCCTATGGATCCCTGTTGATAAAATCCCTGATATCAGGCTCCTCTCAGCATTCAGGCATGACTGGCCCTATTTCTCACAGCTTATCGGCCGGCTGACAGCTGAAGGTACCCATACAGATACACGTGAGGCAGGCGAATGAGCGGGGTTTTTAATGAGCGCGTGTATAAAGAGGTCATGAAGATACCGCGCGGGAAAGTTGCTACATATGGCCAGATTGCTGCGCTGGCGGGTAAGCCGAGAAATGCGCGTGCTGTCGGTTATGCCCTCCACGCGAATCCCCGGCAGGGTGTGGTCCCATGCCACAGGGTAGTGTTCCGGGACGGCTCCCTGGCGCCGGGCTTTGCTTTCGGCGGCCCTGAGGAACAACGCGAACTGCTTGAAAATGAAGGTGTCCGGTTTATCCCTCCTGCAGAAGGCAAGCCTAATGCCGGGGCAGAAGGATGGCGCGTAGATCTGGACCAGTGCCAGTGGGAAGCATAACAGCTTTTGCTCACCCCCGCCGCAAGTGCAGCGCGGGGCGGTATCAGGCCGGTATCTGCGCAATCAGCCGCAGCAAAATCTGTATCAAGGCTGTAGTGCTTCTGTAAAACTCCTCACAGGGCTGAAAACGCATGGGTATAGCGTATAGTTTTACTCATAGGTTTAATTGGAGTTTAGGTTTTCATAGAGACAGTAAGATCATGGAGCGTATAGATATGCCCGTATCCGCAGATGATATGGCAATCAGCCGTATCGAAGAAGCAGCAGAAACACCTTATCAGGCAGAGCTTTTGGCTGAGGCGGTCAAGGGGAGGTTCGGAAGGGCTTTCGATAATAATTTCTCTTATTATGGGCGGCTTGGTTACTCGTATAAGAAGCCCGGGACCTCTTTTGCGCTGTGGGCTCCAACGGCGTACCGTGTAACGCTCAACCTGTATCCGTCTGAAACGGTATCATTCCCTGCGCGAACAGTGGAAATGTCCCGCACTGGCCGCGGCGTATGGCGGGCTTACGTGGATGGCGACCTTAACAGCACAGTATATGACTTCAGCCTTGAGTTTTTTGATGGAAGGCATACTTTGTCGCCGGACCCCTACGCCCGTGCTGCTGTTGTCAACGGGCAGAAATCTGTAGTCTTATCCCCGGAGTCAATGGCCCCTGGCGGGTTCCCGTCCCATCCGCGGGAAACCTCCCTCCGTGCCGTAAGATCCATACCTTCTGCAGCTTGCCGGGAAGACACCATCGTTGAAATGCATATCAGGGATTTCACTATATCGGAAACGTCAGGCGTGACCCCATCCCTGCGCGGCACATTCCTGGGCGCTGCAGAACCCGGTACGCGGACCCCCAATGGAAGCCCGACAGGATTTGATTACCTGAAATCCCAAGGTATCCGCTATGTCCAGATACTCCCTATGTATGATTTTGGGAGCATAGATGAAGCCCGGCAGCACCGCAGGTTTGACAGCCAGTATAACTGGGGCTACGACCCGGTCAATTATAATGTTCCGGAAGGCTCGTATTCCAGTGACCCGTTTGATCCGCGCGTCCGCATCGTTGAGATGAAAAAAATGGTCAATACTTTCCAGGAAGCCGGGATCCGGGTGATCATGGATGTGGTGTACAACCATGTGTACAACGCTGATATGCATCCTTTCGGTCTTACTGTACCCGGTTATTTCTTCCGTACAAACAGTGACGGCACTATGGCTGACGGGACCGGCTGCGGCAATGATGTGGCATCGGAGCGTGCAATGGCCCGTAAGTATATTGTTGATTCTGTGCTTTACTGGGCCAGGGAATACCATCTTGACGGCTTCCGTTTTGACCTTATGGGGAACCTCGACATTGATACCATGAACGCAGTCCGTAAAAGCCTCAGCAGCATTGACCCCGCCATAATCGTGCTGGGGGAGGGCTGGGACCTCAATACGCCTCTTGCCGCGGACCGCAAGGCTACGCAGGGTAACGCCCGGACACTTGAAGGGGTATCATTTTTCAATGATACTTTGCGGGATGCGATCAAAGGTGATACATTCAACTCCCATTCACGGGGATTCGCTGCCGGACGTGAGGGTGCTGAAAAAGTTATCGCCAGCGAAATGCTGGGCGGGTATTATAAGCCGCATTATTTCCGTGATGCTTCCCAGCGTGTGCAGTATGTGGAAGTCCATGATAATTACACCCTTTTTGACAAGTTGCAGCTGAGTATGCCGCAGGAAGATATATTCCGGCTGCATAGGCGCTGCGACCTTGCAACATCGATGGTGCTCCTGTCGCTGGGGATCCCCGAGATCCAGCTTGGCCAGGAATTCCTGCGCACAAAGGACGGTGTCGGGAACAGCTACAGTTCTCCGGACACCATCAATTCTGTTGACTGGCTGCGGGCCGAAAAATTCCGCAGCAGTGTAGAATATATCCGCGGACTGATCAGTTTCCGTCGGAGCTGCCCTTATTTCCGCATGACGGATTACGGCGAGATAGCCAAACATGCCCGCATCCTCAAGCAGGATGAAGGTGTTGTAGCACTGGGGTTTTTTGACAGCACAGGGAAGTATGATTCGTACGTCCTTGCTTTTAATGCAAGTGATGAGCGCAGGCGCATTCCCGGCATTGAGTCCGGCGCATGGCAGATCGTAGCAAGCGGGGGAAAGGTATGGGGTTCCGGATCTGCGCCGCATATCCCCCCTGCGGGAAGGTATTATCTTAATATAGATAATACCTGTATTGCAGAGCCCCTGGATACGCTGATCCTGCGGTCGGCTTTCAAAGGGGTCCGCGACAAAGGCAGGAAGTAAGATTTTCCCAGGCTGGCAGAACGGGGTGATATGGGCATAGCAGTAACCGTCTGGTGCATTATCGGTGCAGCATTCATCGCAGCATTCATCGCCATGTCTTTCATTGAGCGGCGTACGCCGTTCTACGGATTTTTTGCTGCATCAGTACTGGGGGTAGTACTGTTGGTATACAGTATTGTGCTTCTCAATTATGATCCCCGCAGTCCCTGGATCAACCCGGTGAGAATTCTTTTCGTCATACTGGTCATAGCTGTATCCATTGGACCTGCAGCTGTGGGGATCACATGTATTATTTCAGGGATAAGGCTGATCCGGAGGGAAGGGGCAAACTGGCATAATTTTCTTTCCATAGGGCTTGGCGTGGCAATTGGCGCAGATTTTGCCCTGATATTTGCGCTGCCCCAGTTAAGGGGTTGGCTTGCTGAAAAAGGGTGGCTGGCTTTTATCCTTAGCGGTTTTGAAATTGTCAGTTTTTATGTAGTCATGGTCGTCATCTCATATCTGATTACTTTATGGCTCAACAGCATCAACATCCCCACACATAAGCTTGACTATATTATTATCCTGGGGTGCGGTGTGATAGGCGGCGCGGTCCCGCCGCTTCTGGAATCCAGGATCAGGAAAGGCATCGCAGTATTTGAGCGTAATCCGCACAGCATACTTGTGATGTCAGGCGGCCGCGGCCCGGGGGAAGATATCGCTGAGGCGGAAGCCATGCAGAAGTGGGCTGTAGCCCATAATGTTGATCCTGCGCGCATACTGGTGGAGGACAGGTCGAGGAATACGCAGCAGAATATCAGGTTTTCCAAAAAGCTTATCAGCGAAGATGCTGCAATAAGGTACCCGGGGAAACGGCTGGATCCAGGCGCCGGGCGCCGTACGAAGATCCGGGTTGCCGTGGTGACCAGCAGATACCATTTGCTGCGCGGGCTGCTTTTGGCGAGGGATGAGCATCTGGACTGCATTGGTTATGGGGCGCGTACCAAGCTGTATTTCTCCATAAATGCTTTTGTGCGCGAATTTGTGGGATATCTGAGTATCCATAAAAAATTCCATCTGATCACGGTATCTGCAATAGTGCTTCTTTATACAGCGTTCCTGCTGATTTCCATGTAGGGGCCCTGATAATTTTCTCATATTGGCTGTTGGCTATTTGCTGCTGGCTATCTGTTATTGTGCCGTTGCTGTACGTTCTATATATCAGGATCACGTGTTTATCCGTTTTGTGTTTTCTTTCTTTTCGGATGCTGGCCGTTATCTGGCTGGGGAGGCTATATGCGTGGCTGTTTTCAGCGGGACCGCATTCACAGGAAAATTTAAGGGAATTGAGGATAATAGAAGTATCAGACCCCCAGTCTGATGTAAGAAATTATACGCACCGACCCTCTTTGTTTTACTCTCTTATGGTGCGTTTGGCCCTTCTGTCTGGATAACAGCCAGAAGGGCTTTTTATTTTATTTATGTCGGGTAAGGCCTGATTTATACAGAGCAGTTCCCTCAGCCCTTATGCTTCTGCGAAGATATAGTCCCAGGCAGGCTCTTGGCGACCAATGGTCCATAGAGGTGCTGGCCAGGATCCCTCTCCATATTTCTGCACCTCTGTGGTCTGCTTCCTGGCCTTCTGGTGGTAAAACACGCAGATACAAACTTGATTTTCCCGGTTTTCTGCAATTTCCATTTTTGTATCTGCGTATTTTACCACCAGGGTCCCTGTGGCTTAAAACGGCAGGCCTCAATTTCGGCGGCAGCGAACACTGCAATATATGCTGTGCCGGGAAAGTTGACTGTATTGCGGCATTTCGCCCGGTACTGATAAAACCAGATACTGATAAAACCATGGAAAGGTACTTGTGCTATGCGTGAATACGACCTCATCGTCATAGGGTTTGGCAAAGCAGGCAAAACATTGGCTGCCAGACAGGCTGCGGCCGGCAAGAAGGTTGTCCTCATTGAAAAAAGCTCTGCGATGTATGGCGGGACGTGCATCAACATTGCCTGCATCCCGACTAAAACTATGCTTGTTGCTGCCGAGAAGGGGCTGGGGTTTGATGAGGTCATGGCTCAGAGGTCTGCTGTGGTTTCCCGGCTCAATAAGAAGAATTATGCCGCGGTATCCGGTACTGCTGACGTCATTGACGCACGGGCGCGGTTCGTATCCAACAAGGTGGTTGAGGTCTCCGCAGGGGCAGATACGGAGCTGCTCACCGCTGCGGCTATCGTCATCAATACCGGCGCTGTCCCTGTGATACCAGATATCCCGGGGCTGGCAGGATCCGCGTATGCTTATGATTCCACCGGGATCCAGGGCCTCAGCTCGCGTCCCGGCAGGCTGGGGATCATCGGCGGAGGGCATATCGGCCTTGAGTTTGCGGGTATTTTCAATAAGCTTGGGACCGAGGTGACGGTGTTTGTTAACGGTCCCGGTATCCTCAGGGGGACTGAACCTGAAATCGCCGATCTCGCATATTCGTATATGAAGGAAGACGGGATCCGCTTTGAACTGGACTCCGCTGTTGCATCTGTGGAAGACTCACGGGGTGCCGCTGTGCTCTCAACCAACAAAGGCGATTTTACGTTTGATGCAGTGCTTTATGCGGTCGGCCGGCGCCCTAATATTGATGGGCTCGGGCTTGAGGCTACAGATATTGAACTGACTGACAGCGGGGCGATCAAAACTGACAGGTTCCTCCAGACAGCTGTCCCCGGAGTGTTTGCCGCTGGGGATGTCAATGGGGGTCTGCAATTTACGTACATATCCCTTGATGATTTCCGGATAATCAACGCTTATCTCAGCCGGGCAGGGCAGGGCGGGCAGACGTACAGCCTTGCTGACCGGAAGAATATCCCCACGGCTACATTTATTACCCCTCCGCTGGCGCATATAGGCCTTACCGAAGCGCAGGCGCAGGGACAGGGGCTTGATTACAGGACAAAAACGCTTCCTGTTGCATCTATGCCGCGCGCGCACGTCAATAATGATCTCAGGGGAATGTTCAAAGCCATTATCAGCAGGGGAGACGGGCGCATCCTTGGCGCAACGCTTTTCGGCAGCCAGGCACACGAACTTATTAACCTCATCAAGATGGCGATGGATAACAACATACCGGCAGAGTATCTCGCCAGCCAGGTGTTCACCCATCCTACGATGGCTGAGAATTTCAACGACCTTTTTGCGGCCTGATACAGGAGCTTAGGTAAGTTACACTGTATCCCAGCCGTGCAGCAGGGCATTGAGGCCGGTCTCAAACAGGTGGGAGAAGGACCATCCGGCTGTATCCATGGGTTTCAGCAGATCTGTAAGGGTTTCCTTTTCACGCGGGCCGGCAGCGGCGAGCATCCCGGCAAGGCCTTCGTCTATGTCCTTTGCGGCGCCGCCCGCAGGAGGGGCAACTTCAGCGGCAGCAACGCCTCCCACGTACATAGTGACCATATTGATCATTCCGAGTGCGTTGCCCGGCAGGGGGACCCCCAGATCGGCTATCTGTACCAGCAGCCGGGCCGCGGATGCGAACTCGTTCGCTGTACTCATCGGATGTGTCAGGACAAGGATAACTGCGTTAGGATGGCTGTGCAGGATATCCATGAGACAATGGGCATACAGGCTGAAAACTGTTTTCCAGTCCGTGTTCCCGGCAGTAAAGCTCTCCTCTGACAAGGCGGATGTGCATCGGTCGAAAACTTCCTGCCAGATGATTTCTGCAACCCCATCCAGCAGAGCGGCTTTATCCGGGATATGGCGGTAAAAAGCGGCCTGGGAAACACCGAGCCGCTTGCCGAGCGTGCGGAGGGAAAGGGCATCAAAACCTTTCTCATCAACGAGGGTGAGCGCCTCGCGGAGGATGCTTTCACGCGTCAGATGCCCGCGTTTTAAATCGCTGCCCTTTCTTTCCCCTGTATCGCCCATGCCTACGCTCCTATTCCATTTTCCTGGTATCTACCCCCATAATGCATCTTATTATACAGACAGCTACGAGGACGGCAAGGAATATCAGCAGCATCCCGATCTGTCCGCCAACATCGCCTATGCCCGCCGAATCCAGGCTGACCTTATGGACTGCGTCAAGCGCCCAGTATGCAGGGGATATTTTTGACACAGGCCGGGCCCAGCCGGGGAACCCTGAGGTCGAGCCGATAGCGCCGCCGATCCCTGCCATCAGCATCCCGACAAGGCTTGCCAGGGCTAGTGCTGTGTTTTCGGACCGGATCCACAGGGACAGCACCACTCCGAATGCGGTAAGGACTGCAGAGAATACAAGTGCCACTATGACAAGCGCTGCTATGCTCCCGTTGGGGCGGTAACCATACAGGAGGCTTCCCGCAGCCAGCACTACAATAAGCTGCACAGCCTGGATCAGATAAATGACTACCGTTTTCCCCATGATGATATCTGCCGGTGTGGCTGCGGTCGACCGGAGCCGGGGCCATGTCCCCCAGGTGTGTTCATCAAAGAATGACTGGACGATGAACTGCACAGAGAGGAAAGAGAACAGGACCGCCATCCCTGGAACTACCTGTTCCGCACCCGTTGCCGAAGCATATCCTTCTGAGATAAGCAGGGTTTTGGAAGAAGGTATCAGGAACGGTGTGAGCATCAGCGGTATTATAGTCATTAGGATTGTAGGTATGGGATCGCGCAGCTGGATCAGCAGGTTGAGCCTGGCTATAGCCATAAAACGTTTGATTTTCATTATTTCTCCTTTATTTCTTCGTCTGCAGTTTTTTCTGTACCGACGATATTCAGATACACGCTTTCCAGCGAAGGGCGGACTATACGGATGTCGCTGACTGCGGAATCGTCAACCTGAGGGTCTGCGAGCAGCCTGGCGATGGCGCGCCCGGGATCTTCTGCCGGCCCTTCCGCTGTCAGATGCCCTTCTTCTTCGCGCCATCCGCTGGCATCAGGCAGAGTGCCGGAAGCGAAGGAAACGTGTATCGAAGAATCCGAATACCTGCTGATGAGGTCGGGGATAGTGCCTGAAGCAGCAATCGTACCTTCGTTGAGGATGGCGATAGCCGCATTGAGCTTTTCAAATTCGGTCAGGTAATGCGACGTGTACACGACGGCCGTGCCTTCATCCGCAAGGGAGCGGACCATGTGCAATATCCTGTTGCGTGCCTCGACATCAGCACCTACTGTAGGTTCGTCGAGGAAGGCAACGCGGGGATGGTGCATTAATGCCATGCCTGTGTGCAGCCGCCGTTTCTGGCCGCCGGACAGGTTCCCTGCGTTTTGCTTCGTCTGGTTTTCCAGCCCCAGCGCCTCGATGATCTCATGGGCCCGCTGCACTGATTTTGCGGCGGATATCCCCTGTATCCGGCCTATGCTGGTGAGGTTCTGTTCAACAGAAAGATGGGGATAAACGGCGATGTCCTGCGGGGCGTAGCCGATATACCGTCCGATACTCCTGCGGGAAGGGTCTTTGCCGCAGATGCGGATCTGCCCCGAGTCGGGGCAGAGCATCCCGCACATAATGGTGATCAGTGTGGATTTGCCGGCGCCGTTCTTTCCCAGCAGGCCGAGTATCTGTCCGGGACGGACTTTCAGGTCCACGCCGCGCAGGACTTTTGTGCTCCCGTATGACTTCTGTACGCCTGTAAGGTTTATGGCTTCGTCCGATGGATCTGTATCCATGTGTCTAGCCTCCAATCGATGTTTACAGTGTTAACTTATGTAGTTAACGATGTTAACATTGGTAGTCCCGATACGGGCGCTGCCGGCGTGTCGCGCTTGATTTTTTGGGAGGGAGCGGATCATGGCTTACTCAAATACAGCAGGAATAATGCCTGAGCCGATGATTGTCGGCATGCCCAACTCGCCATAGTGGCAAAAATCGCAAGTGCGATGTACAATATTTTCCTGTTGCCCCTCTAGCTCAACGGCAGAGCAGCGTCCTTTTAAGTCGTGGGTTCAGGGTTCGAATCCCTGGGGGGGCACTTCGATAAGCTATATAAAAGCCTTGAAGATATTAGTATTCTGGGGCTTTTTCTTTCCCCCGGTCATGCGATGCCTGTGTTTTGCCATATTCTGCCCGCTTTCCGATACTTGCCGCAGTTTTATGCCGTAGTGTGTTGCGCTTCTCTCCGTGATCCCTGGTGGGCCTGCTAACCTTGGAAAATATATAAAATTCAGGCGGGTTTTTCTCAGCTTGCTGTCAGTTCCGTATAAAAAACACAGCTATTTTTCACTGATTCTCCAAAAAAGTGCGGGGGTTAGGCTATACTGATGGATACAACTTAAGAAACAACTTAAAATATCGTGTTTACTGACACATGCATTATAAGGAGAGTCATGTTTTCTAAGGATAACAAAGTGAGCATGAAGCGCCGTGTTTTCGCTGCGGCTGCTGCAATGCTTGTTACCAGTGCACTGGTGGTTCCGGCCGCTGCTTATGCTGCCGATAACGATCAGTACACTCCTGCTGACGTGCCGGACGAGTTGACAACAGCTGTTGATGAGGCAAAGAATGCTGGCATTACTGTAACGCAGTCTGAAGATGTCAAGCAGCCGAACCAGTCCGCATCAGATAAGGATTATGCCGCTCAGGTAAAAGCATTGAAAGAGCTTATTGAGAAGGCCAAGGCTAATACTGAGGCCTGCACTCAGGCCCAAGGGCTTGCAAAGAAAATCAATGATCGGGTTGATGAGCTGAAGGCACAGTATCCGAAAGCCAATGTTACGACCCGCAGCGTCACTGCTTCCGATCTTGCCGAATATGAGCGTCAGGCGAACAATGCCGGCGCTGAGAATGAAGCCGCTCTGAACAAATACACAACAGAGAAGGCTGAAGTTGACCGTCATAATGCTGATACCAAGCGTGTTGAGGACAATCTGAAGAATCACTCCCTGTATAAGGATGAAGCTTCCGGAATTTATGTTACCGGCCAGTGGAACCCCACAGGTCATGGCCTTGGTTACTACAGCAAGCTCACTGCACATCTGGTTGATGCTGCAAAGAAAGGTACTGTACTGTTCAAGGAAACAGGATGGGTGCCGGGCTCTTCTGCAGTCAAGGATGCTAATACCAAGGTTATCGTCAATCCGACGAAGGCAAGCATCCCTAACGGTGTGAATGATTCCACGATCAGCTCCGGTACTCCTACAGCGCTTCTTACCAATGTTAAGGTGGGTACTACTTTCACTATTACTAATGCTGCTGAAGACGATCACGGCACTATGTATGATGTGAAGATCACTGTTACTGCTATTGACCGCTCCAACCTCAAACCGGGTACCGAAACTGCCGATAAGAGTGTAAATCTTGTTGTTGGTTATGAGAATGGCTCAGGCAAGCATCGCGGCATCCTCTTCGATTATATGAATGCCAATGATATTACCATCAGTGCAACGTTCCTTGACAAGAGCGGAAACCCGGTACGCTCCCTGCAGGCATTTGCTGTTGGCGATGTGGATTTCCACCAGTCATCTACCGTTACCTTCAACCAGAGCAACCTTGATGTTATGAATCCGCCGAACAGCCAGCTTACCTGCTCAGGCAAGCGCTGCACCGCTAATTTCATGAATAACGTTGACGGTTTCAATGAGGCTCCTAAGGGGACTTTCGCAGCTTCCGGTGTCGGCACCTCGCTGACATACAAGCATGAAGCTCCGAATGCTATTGCCCGTGATCTTACTGAGTTCGGCCTCTTCGGTACTGGAGCAAGCCTCGCATCTGATAAGATCGAGTATCTCCCGGATCCTGATCTGAACCTGGTCAAGGTTTCTGAACCGACCTGCCCAGCTGCCCTCACTGCAGCATGGCATAAGAACCTGGTCAAGGTCCCTCCAACCCCGCCAACACCACCGACTCCTCCAACGCCGAATACTCCGCCGGCTCCTCCTGCGACCCCAAAGAAGCCGCAGAAGAAGCTTGCCCGTACCGGTGTCGGTACCTTTGGGGTTGCAGCGGTTTCGGTTATCCTGCTTCTTGCAGCTGCCGGCGTGCTGACTGTGAAGATCCGCGCAGCGAAAGAGTAGGATACTCGGCATATATATCTTGATGGGATGCCCAGCCTTAGTAAAGAGTGGGGCGGGGCATCCCCGCCGGGTTGATGCAAAACTTAATATTTAAGTTAATTTAGGAGACTAAAACAACCTCTCCTTATGTAATTGGGGCTTCGCCAGTCAGGCGTTGCCCCAATTTTGTTTACTTTATTTTTGTAAAATCTCTGATAATCTTGCCATTACACTAGGTATAGTTTCTGGGTAATTCTTTTGGGTTGATTTTATCGAATCCCTCAGATCCTCTTTTTGAGGAGATTCTGCTATGTCCGGAGATATCTTTGAAAGAACTTTATACTCACTTGTAAGGCATGATCGTAATGCCAAGTAATTTATAGTATCAAAAACTCCACGTATTTTATCTATTAGTTGTTGGTCAATCTTTCCATCCGAAAAGATTGAGTCAATTATTATTTTAACAATATGGTCGTTAAGATAATAACCAATATCATAATAATCAATATCTTTAGAGATACTCCCAATAAGAGAAGTTTGAAAATCTGAAGGCTTTTTAAGCTTATCAAGTTCCATCGTTTTACGTTGTATAATAGATTTATACAGCTCATATTTAACAACTATCGGGCTAACATCATATCTCCTATGAGAATAAGCGCAGGTATATATTAAGTGTCTGATAATCTGCTCAATAGGTAGAAATTCCAATATTGCTTTAAGTAGTACCAAGTCTGTTATGTTTTGCTCATTAAGAAGGTGTAGCAACTCTGTCCCGTCTTTGTTATATGTCAACTTAATATAGTTTTCCTTTACTTTCCATACTTGCCATCCCCGAGCTTGCCATGGATAAGTAAGAAGAAATTCGCCTGCTGTTTCAAGGTAGTCTGATTCAATGGCCTTTTGGGTTTCCTGAAGTACTTTTTCAGCTCCTTGGGTTGCCGTTTGAATATTTCCGTTTTTACCGATATCGATTGCCTTTTTGAGTGTTTCGTGTAACTCTATTATTTTCTTCGGGTCAGCGTCAGCATTATGAAGATAAGCTTTGTTGTAGCACTGGGTCATCTTGGATAACAATGTATCTATTTGCTGTTTCGGGTTAGGATCCTCTTTTGGGTAGGGTACGAGTACTTTCTCAGAATACTCTTTCCCCCAAGACGCGTAGATATTTAAGCATAACTCAGTATTTCTCTTATATTGACCATCTATGAATTCGAGTAATTCCTGAGACCGATCCTCAATTTTCAAAGTAGATAAAACTTTCCATTTATTCTCAAAATATCTTTTAATACAAAGAATACGATCGCTTATTATAGATGAGTTATCGTTACGGAATACTGTTTTTTGCTCATCATTATTCATAAATAAGGTGCGGTAAGTGACTTTCTTCTCACTATCATTCAATATCGTATACAGGTAAATAAATTTTTCGTCTTCCTGAAATAAATTAATCCTTTTCTCAATTAATTCTATTGGATCTTCGTTGTTTTTGTAATTTTCGATATAATGAATGAGTGTTTCACAAAATTCTTTTTTATAAGAATCATCAATCATATTGTCGGTTTTGTCGCGCTCCGATTGCAACATATCGCTCCGTGACCATAGGAGACTTAAACAGTCATTTGCACTGAGAATAAGGCTAAATAAACAGAATAAATATGTTACATACCAAAAAGACAAAAGTAGTGAGTTAATGTCAATACTACTAAATTGAGGTTTATGAGGTAAAAGTACAAGCTTATCCTTTGGTATAAAATATTTCGACAATGGTATAATATAAAGGAGTAAAAGGCTTCCCCGAAACTCTTTACTAGAAATTAATGAATATCCGGGTTTTTTAGATAGACGAAAAAGGTTGCGATTTATTCCAAGGTAATAAGCATTCTTCACGTTCGTAGAAGCAAACGAATTGAAAAATGTAACAGTAAAGGCAATTAGTGCCGTAAGCCCAACTAAGTATGTAAGTAATGTAACTGAGTTATCTGCGAGAAAACGATGGCTACCAGGTTGAGTATAAACATTGTAAAGAACTATGGTAAATAGGAAAACAATGATAAAAAAGCTTATATTAATATGATTTATGATAAGCGCCTTTAACCGTTCGATGTTATGGCTAATTATTCGTTTCACTAGTATGGCCTCCCCTATTTTCCGATGGATAATAATTATTATAATCACATATTCTGCATTTCGCGGTCTTTGTTTCTGTAGTACTCACGCGCACGGCTGACCAGTGTGCGAATAGGGAAAGTGATGATGCGCGCGCCATTGAGTTTTACGGAACGGATAGCCGAAGGGTCAGTATCCATGAAATGGTGTCCGAACGCAGTGAAATCATCATACTTATCAAGATCAACGCTATCGTATGTTATCCATTTTACTGAGGCTTTGCGCTGGTCAGTATCTGTTTTGCCCACTGGCGCAGTCTCCCGGATAAGAGGCCTTCCGATAGTGGATTCGGCATAATGGATAGCGGTGCAGGTATCAAATCCTGTGCCGAGGAACAGCACTTTTCCATCCAGCTGATAAAGCTTATCAAGCGGGCTGCCTTCGCCAAACGGCATATCATATGTGCAAGTTTCGCATATCCAGTCGGCATGTTTGCCCCAGGCAGCCATAGAATACAGAGGGTGGAGGCTGCGCCTGGTATTGTGGAGCGTACGGAAGTATTCGGGTATCCTGCCGAGGCCATGCACCGGTGTAAGATCCGGGTCAAAGGCGGGGAGTGCGTCATGCACAGAGGATATAAGCGAAGGGTCAACCGGCGGAAACTCCCACCCCTCGGGACTGGACAGGTCAGTACTTTGCGCAGGCATGATGATGTCGCCGTCAGTCAGTACCTCCTTCAATACGCTGACAACAGTCTGTTCCCCTCCGGGGATGAATCCAAAAGCGCTCATCCTGGTATGTACGATGCAGGAATCGGTCGGCTGCAGGCCGATGGACAGGAGGGCTTTATGCAGCTGGCTGTCGGAGGTTACGGTAGTAATAGTCTGCTGTTCCCACGCCATGCTGGCCCTCCTTTTGCCCGATATTTATAAGTACGGTTAAAAACAGGTGAATAACTGGCCGGGTATGCCGATACCGGTTTATCCTGTCAGCTTACCGCGATATCAGTATAGAATGTGAACTTACCATGCACAGTAAACCAATCGGATTTGTATGCGATTATATCAGGTTGCTGTGGTATTCGGTTCGACCGGCGAGAACGTTATTGTAGAAGCACTGCTTATTGTCAATGTAGGCGATTGAATCGTTAATTTCTTTCAGCCTGGCATGCAGCGCCTTATATTTTTCGTCAAGCATTCGTTTTCGTTCGGGGATGGACGATTTTCCCCTCATGCACAGCTCCATGTAATGCCGCATTTCTGCGAGGCTCAGCCCGCAGCGGCGCAGGCAGCCGAGCCCCTCGATCCAGGCAATATCGCGTTCAGTGAAGACCCGATGGTTATGTTCGTTGCGCTGCAGATTGGGTACAAGACCTTCATTACAGTAAAACTTTAATGTCTCGTATTTCATGCCTGTGCGTTCGCACGTCTCCTTCATTGTATACAGATGGCTCTGTTCGTCTGTTGCTCTTGACATAACTTTCTCCGGATTCCGTAATCATACCGTGATTCTGTGCGGTTCATTATCGCACGTCCGCTCTGGCGGATTTTACCAGTAGTCTGGTTCTGGCGTGTCGTAATTTGACCGGTAGCTGCTACCGGCATATATATTATGAATTATCAATTGGACAGTGTGAATCATTGAAAGGAACTATCGTGGAGCATATCACCCTTAGTAATGGTACTAAAATACCGAAGATAGGCTACGGCGTTTTCCAGATCGGCAAGGACGACTGCGCGCGCTGTGTACGGGAGGCTATTGAGATTGGTTACCGCCATATCGATACTGCACAGTCATATTTCAATGAATCCGAGGTAGGCGATGGCATCAAGGCCAGCGGTATTAGCCGTAGAGATCTGTTTGTCACCACCAAAGTATGGATTGACAACTACGGTTATGAAAACACGCTCAAATCTATTGATGCTTCACTAAAAAAGCTTAAGACCGACTATCTGGATCTCGTGCTGCTTCACCAACCGTTTGCCGATTACTACAGTGCATGGCACGCGCTGGAAAAGCTGTACAGGGATGGTGTCGTACGCGCTATCGGAGTAAGCAATTTCTATCCGGACCGGCTGGCGGATATGGTTGCCTTCAACGAGATTGCTCCGATGGTCAACCAAGTTGAGACCAACCCTCTTAACCAGCAGATTGCTGCGCATGAGAACATGGTTGCACGCGGGGTGGTGCAGGAAGCGTGGGCACCGTTTGGCGAAGGCAAATCCGGCTTATTTGACAATCCGACGCTCAAGGCTATAGGCGGGCAGTACGGTAAGTCGGCCGCGCAAGTTATCCTGCGCTGGCTTATGCAGCGCGGTATTGTGGCTTTGCCGAAATCTACCCATACGGAGCGTATGGCTCAGAACCTTGATATTTTCGACTTCACGCTTACGGCTGACGACATGGCAGCTATCACTGCGCTTGATACTGGGACCAGCCTGTTCTTTGATCACCGTACCCCCGAGGCCGTGGACCGGTTCATCGGTTATGTCAAGGAACGTGCCGGCCGTGAATGAATCACTGCGGCCAGCCAGCAGTACCCAGTGGTAACATCATGTGCAAAATTCAAGAAATATCTGTATGGGAGAAAATACCGCTGCCATGATGGCAATCATGGGACGTCGGCCTGTTCGCCGGTTGCGCTGGTGGAGCAGATACCTGTCCTGCCAGTGCTGCCAGCACCGGGGGCCAGCCCAACTCCGCTGTAAGCCAGCCGGTTTATCTTCGCCACTGGATAATATCTGCACGGACGCCGTGCCCATAGCCTGACATGAATCAATCTGTTTTTGGATATATTGCTATTTGGCAATAAAGAAGCCCTTTTCCTTCAGGCGAGAAAAGGGCTGGAGCGGAGGATACGAGATTCGAACTCGTGAGGGCTTGCACCCAACACGCTTTCCAAGCGTGCGCCATAGACCACTAGGCGAATCCTCCATGTCTGTGCGACCTCTAAACTTTAACACACGCCGTCGAATTCGCTAGCGGGTTTAGGCCATTCGTGTCTTATGCACTCGGGAGGGGATAGTCATCCTTGCAAGGCCTTGTCTTGCAGCCTTTATGCGATTTTTGCCATGCTTGCTTTCGTCCCGTTCTTCTTAAATTTATCGTTTATACGCACCCTCCGGCGGTAAAAAACAGGAGGCTCCAGCGAAGCGCAGGCAGACCACGACGGTAACTGCATCCGCGTATTACCGCGCGCCCCGTGCCCGCGGACCTCGGGCCTATTCTGCCAGCAGCGGTGCGACCTGCCCGTCATAAGCGGCCAGGGCGCTGCTGATCACCTGATGCATATCGTAATATGCATAAGTGCCGAGCCGCCCGCCGAAAACGACCTGAGGCTCTTCGGCTGCTTTTGCCTTGTACTGCGCGTAGAGAGTGCGGTCTTCGTCGGTGTTGATGGGATAGTACGGCTCATCGCCGCGCTCGGCAAAGCGTGAATACTCTTCCCAGACAACAGTCTCATTATGGTTCTGCCTGTCGTACCGTTCGGGGTTGAAATTCTTGTATTCGATAGCGCGGGTGTACGGTACATCGGAATCAGCATAGTTCATTACTGCACAGCCGAAGTGGTCATCTTCCGCATAGCGCTTTTCCTTAAAATCAACAGTACGCCACTTGAGCTCACCAAGCTCATAATCGAAATAACGGTCAACAGGGCCTGTGTAAATAACGGGGACACGGCCTACGAGCGCTTTCTTGTTATATGGCTGGCTTTCATCGAAGAAATCAACGCCAAGCGACACGGTGATGCGGGGATCATCGATCATGCGCTCAAACCATGCTGTGTACCCGTCAGCCGGCAGCCCCTCCCACGTGTCTTTGAAGTAGCGGTTATTATAGGTGAACCGTACGGGCAGGCGGCGGATAATAGATGCGGGCAGTTCGCTTGGATCCGTCTGCCACTGCTTGGCCGTATAGTTGCGGATGAAAGCGTCATACAGCGGCTGCCCGATAAGCTTTTTGCCCTGCTCGTCAAGGTTTTTCGGGTCAACATCAGCGTATTCACCAGCCTGCTTTTCAATCTCAGCCTTTGCTTCTGCGGGCGTATACGACGCATGGAAAAACTGGTTGATGGTCCCCAGGTTCACCGGCAGGGGGAAGACTTCGCCGGCATGTGTGGTATACACACGATGCACGTAATCGGTAAACTCAGTGAAACGGTTTACATATTTCCATACGCGCTCATTGCTAGTGTGGAACAGATGCGCACCGTATTTGTGGATTTCAGCACCGGTCTTTTCATCGAAATATGAGTAAGCATTACCCCCAATATGGCTGCGGATATCAATAATATGTACTCGTTTGCCGGTATGCTCCACCACTTGCTGGGCTATCGTCAGGCCAAAAAGCCCTGCCCCTACGATTACAATATCAGCGTTGATTCCGTCAGTCTCCGCGCCGGCGTCAGCAGTATTTACATCATGAACCATATTGGGTGCCTTCCTTTTCATATCGGTTAAAGGTCTGCCATCATTCTAGCTTATGCGATGTATGCGCTGTGCCGGGGCATGTGCAGGTGAGGATGCGAAAAGCTGCACGGTGGTTGCACGGTTGCCGCCTGGCGTAATCGGCATGAGGAAGTTGTAGACTTGTAAGGGCTGATACGGCCACGTACGCAAACTAAAAAACGCCATAAACTGTTGAGCTTATTAAGGAGGCCGGAAGTGTCAAAAGAAAGGCTGGCAGCTTTCACAGATGCAGTCCTTGCAATCATTATGACGATTATCGTGCTTGAACTGCCTAAGCCTGATCCGGTAACGCCGGCAGGGCTGTGGGGCCTCCAGGCAAGTTTTTTCTCCTACGCCCTGTCATTTTTCTGGCTGGGTGCCATGTGGGCGGGGATACACAATGAGTGGAATTCAGTTAAAGAGATCACCAGTGCTGTTATATGGCGGGTCCTGATACTCCTCTTTTTTGTTTCGCTTTTCCCCTATGCCACATTGCTTGTAGCCGGCAATTTCTTCAATAGGACAGCACAGGGGTTTTATGGCATTGTCGTGGTGCTTGCCACCCTGTTGAATATGTGGCTGAGCAGGGGGCTTGCTGCCATACCGGCAAATGCCGCAATCACAGACAGTGTTGATTTCCGGCTCAGCTGGCTCAGTGTCGATCTGGCAGTCAAGGCGCTTGGTTTTGTTCTCGCAGTAACAGTTTTCCCGCCGGCGATGATGATTGCGGTGCTTGTGACTTCGTTTATGATTGCGATGCCAGCGCATTTCTGGGAGGAGCGTCGGCGCAGGAAAGCCCGTGAAGGGGTAAAGGGAAAAGCGGAGAAAACAGCAAAGTCCAGGAAGACTAATAAAAATGCGCAGGAAGTGCCGGAGGAAGATGCAGGAACCGGACCGGCAGCAATAGCAGGAGTAGAAGGGAACGGAACAGGGGGCCGGCAGGATGGGCTCGGATAAGCAGTTCCGCCGTATCCTTGTGACGGGCGGTGCAGGGTTCATCGGCGCAAATTTCGTCCGGCATGTTGCAGACAGGCATCCTGAAGTGGAGATCACAGTCCTGGATGCGCTTACTTACGCCGGCAATATCCATAACCTTGACGGCGTGCGCGGGCAGATCACTTTTGTTGAAGGCGATATCCGCGATGCAAAAACGGTGGATGAGGCGGTAGCAGGCCAGGACGCAGTTGTCCATTTTGCTGCCGAATCGCATAATGATAATGCCATCTTCGACCCTCAGCCTTTTATCTCGACGAATATTGAGGGCACTTTTAGGCTTCTGCAGGCTGTACGTAAATATGATGTGCGGTTCCACCATATTTCTACGGACGAAGTATTTGGGGATATGCCGTTGTCCAGTACAGCGAAGTTTACTGAGGACAGCCCGTACCGGCCGTCAAGCCCCTATGCGGCGTCAAAGGCAGCTTCTGACCAGCTCGTACGCGCGTGGGTGAGGACATACGGTGTAAAAGCCACTATTTCCAACTGTTCCAATAATTACGGCCCCTGGCAGCATGTGGAAAAATTCATCCCCCGGCAGATCACGAATGTGCTGTGCGGGCTCCCGGTGCAGATTTATGGCGACGGACGTGCTGTGCGCGACTGGATCGCTGTGGAAGACCAGTGTTCTGCTGTCTGGGCAGTGCTGGAACGCGGGCGGATCGGTGAAACGTATATCGTCAGTGCAGGCGGGGAGTGTTCCAATATTGAGATAGCTCGTATGATCCTGCAGACCATGGGTAGGAGCGGGGACCATCCTGATGCGGGTATTGAATTTGTCAGAGACCGTCCGGGTGCGGACCAGAGATATGCCATGGATGCATCCAGGATCCGCCGGCAATTGGGATGGGAACCGCAGTCCACTAATTTTGAGCAGGGGCTGGCGAAAACGGTAGAGTGGTATGAGGAACATCGCAGCTGGTGGGAAGCCGTGAAAGGTGAAACCGAACAGCATTATGCGGATATGGCCCGCCGTCAGGATAGCAGTGGACAGTGATACCCTTATCCGAACGAGGGCTGCAGATGCTGCAGTGCCTGCCGTACCGCGCCGCTGCATAGTCGCGGTATGCAGGTATAGTAAATAAGTTGCTGACGCAGGCATAGAGACCGTGTCAGGCCGGCCGGATCAGAGGCTGGCGGAAGACCGTAGTCTGCATAGCCCGCCCGGCAAGCGTAAACACATCTTCTGCTGCAGAAAGCCTGCAGCCTTTAGTCCGAAGGAGGTGGGTGATGTCTGCGCATAAGTATGAGTTAATGCTGATCGCTGATCCGGAATTGGATGATAATGCTTTGAAAAAGCTTATTGATCAGTATCTTGAAACAGTCACCAATGAAAAGGGCACTGTAGAAAATATCGATATCTGGGGCCGCCGCAAGCTCGCATATGAGATTGACGGCAAAACCGAAGGCGCGTATGCTGTCGTTGAATATACCAGCGAACCTGCATCAAGCGCTGAGCTGGATCGTCTTCTTAACCTTAATGAATCCATTGTCCGTACGAAAATACTTCGTAAGGATGCCGAGTAGATCCTGCCGGAAACAGATATACGCAAAGTAAGCATATTAAATAATTCGCGAATTGAGGTAAGTCATCATGGCTGGAGAAACGCCGATCACAATAGTTGGAAATCTTACTGCTGATCCGGAACTCCGCACAACGGGCAATGGCGGTACAGTAGTGAACTTCACTATCGCATCAACACCTCGGACCTACAACCGCAACAGCGGGCAGTGGGAAGACGGGGATGCGCTATTCCTGCGCTGCTCCTGCTGGGATTCCCAGTACAGCCCGATGGCAACGAATATTTCCCAGTCGTTGTCCAAAGGCATGCGCGTTATTGCACAGGGCAATCTGACGCAGCGTTCCTATCAGACGCAGTCAGGTGAGAGCCGCACAGTCGTTGAACTCCGCGTTAATGAGATCGGGCCTGCGCTGAGCCGCAACACGGCACAGGTGCAGCGCAATGCGAGCAGCAGCGGTTTCTCCGGCGGCAGTTCCAACAGCGGCGGCTTCAGCGGCGGGAACCGCGGAGGATACCAGGGCGGCGCTACCCAGGCGAATGCTTCCAATGCGAATTCCGGTGGTTTTTCAGGCAACGGCGGCGGCTTCGCCTCCCAGGGGGGCGATCCGTGGGCAAATTCATCTGATACCGATTCATTCAATTCCGGTGCCGCTTTCGGTTCCGGTAATGATTTCGGATCAAATGATGAATTCGCAGATCCTGAATTTTAAGGTTTACGTCCGGGAATCCGGGAATTTAGATTTTATAAAGTTTGATAAAAAGGAGTGTGCATATGTCACGCAAAAGGCCTCAGCCTCCAGTAAAGCCTTTTAAGAAAAAGCCGAATCCATTGAAAACGGCTAAAGTTACTGAAATTGATTATAAAGATGTAGCGCTTCTGCGCAAGTTCATCTCTGACCGCGGTAAGATCCGTTCACGCCGTATTACAGGGGTAACGGTCCAGGAGCAGCGTAAGATCGCACGCGCAATCAAGAATGCCCGTGAGATGGCTCTTCTTCCATACAGCTCAACAGGCCGTTCTTCAAGGTAGGTGATCACATGGGAAAGAATGTAAAAGTTATCCTGCGCGAAGATGTGTCCGAACTGGGCCAGCCCGGGGATACCATTGAGGTAAAAGCCGGTTATGCCCGCAACTTCCTGATCCCCCAGGGTGCAGCCTTTATGTGGTCTGAGAAGGCGGGAAAGCAGATCGAGCAGATGCAGCGCGCCCGCCGTGCCAAAGCCCTTCAGACCCGTGAAGATGCAGTTGCAGCAAAGGCAGCTGTTGAAGGTACTGTTGTTGAGATTGCTGCCAAGGTATCTGAATCAGGCAAGCTTTTCGGCAGCATCAGCACAGATAAGGTCGCTCAGGCGCTGTCTGCAGCAGTTGCCGAAGCCGGTTCTGTTGACCCTAAGAACATTACAGTCGAAAGCATTAAGGCAACAGGCGAATACCCTGCATCCGTAAAGCTTCATCCGGAGATCTCCGCGCAGTTCACAGTGCGGGTGACCGAGGAAAAGTAAATACGGTTTATCCAGCAGCTGATGCGGCTGGAGATATGGGGCTGTCGGTACGTATGCCGGCAGCCCTTAATTTATTGCTGGTTTTATGTATTTGCTCAGGGGGTGGTGCTTGAATAATATGTGTGAAAAAGTTTGAACAGATCATAAAGTTCGGGATCGTCGGAGTTCTCGCTTTCCTTATTGATGCAGGCCTTCTTTATGCCCTGGTGCGTTTCCTGTACTGGAATGCAGTCCCGGCTTCAATAGTATCTTTTATTGTATCGCTGATTTTTAATTATCTTGCCAGTATGAAATATGTATTCGTCCACCGCGATGATATGGCCCGGTGGATGGAAATCGTGATATTCGTTGTATCGTCTGTTATCGGGCTGCTTATTAATGCATTCATCATATGGATAGGCACCGCAGTAATCATCAGCCCCTCAATGCAGCAGACCGACCCTTTGTGGTATCAGATATATACTATGGGCAGCAAGCTTGTGGCAACAGCAGTAGTCATGATATGGAATTTCGTTATCCGCAAGTGGCTTTTAGATGCGCCCTCCCCGGGTGCTGAAATCAACAAGAAATCTTTCGCGTACAGGATCGGTCAATGGTCTTTAAGCCATGGGCCTCAAGGCCTGTGACGGATGCCTTATAATTGATACAGGCGTCTGGCGCCGGATGTATCGGCAGCAGCTTTGCCGGTGCTTCGTAGCAGCCAGCAAATCTATAAAGGAGGCAATATGCCAGTGATCCATACACACGTCAGCGTGACGACAACCCCTGAACAGCGTGAAGCATTGAAAAATGCTTACGGTGAGGCTATCTCCATCCTTCCGGGCAAATCTGAGGGATGGCTGATGTGCCCGTTCGAAGACGGGATGCCGATCTATTTTGCCGGTGATGATAAGGAACCGGCAGCATACGTGGAAATCAATGCTTTCGGGCGGTCCCCTGTCAGCTCTGATACATGGGAAAGGCTCGGCCAGGCTGTGATGAAAGCTGTACATGAGACGCTGGGGATCAGCGAAGACCGTATGTATATCAGGTATACTGCAACCGCAGACTGGGGATGGAACGGCGGTAATTTCTAGCCTATGGCATATACAACGATCCATCTGGTGCGCCACGGGCAGGTAGACAATCCCGGACATGTCGTGTATGAGCGTATGCCCGGGTTCCACCTGTCCGGCCGCGGCAGGCGCATGGCGGAAGCAACAGCCCGGTTCATAGCATCCCGCAGCGATATGTGCGCTGCTGCTGCGATATATTCCTCTCCGCTGGAACGTACGCAGGAAACGGCTGAGGCTATTATTGCAGCGGTCAATATGCAGCGCCGTACCGGCCCTCTGCCGCCTTTGCACCTGCATACAGACAGCCGCATTATTGAAGCAGGGAATGAGTTCCGCGGCAGGCGCATAGGCCATGGCGAGGGTGCCCTGTGGAAAAACGGCAACTGGCGGCTGATCCTGAACCTGTGGCGCCCCAGCTGGGGGGAATCGTATAAGGCTATTGCAGAACGTGTCTCGGATTTTGTTTATGAACAGGTTGACAGATATCCGGGGGGCAGCGTGATCGCTGTAACCCATGAATCTCCGATCTGGTCATTCCGGCATATGCTTGAAAAAGGCCGGCCTGAGCATAATATGCTCCTGCGCCGCACCGCTTTGGCGTCGGTGACATCACTGACCTTTGAAGCAGGGACGCACCGGGTCATGAATATAGCTTACTGCGACCCCGCTGCAGGCATCAGCTGAGCGGCCAGGCGCTGAGGGGAGCAGATGGGCTGCTGACGGCAGCGGACAGGGCAGCCGGCAAAACAGATAATACACGTATACATATGGTGATGCAGAAAATATGGAAAACAGGATGACCGGGCACTATACAGGGCAGGCTGCACAGGCAAATCCCCTGCGGACAGAGGCCCCTGCCGATATCATACAGAATCTCAGCGCGCAGGCATCTGTGAAAAAAGCTGCTGAAAACGGTGAAAGGCTGGAATCGCTGTGGCCGCTTGCCAACAGGACCCAGCTGGACAATGACGTAAAATATAACGAAACGCTGCGCGTACGGCAGACCCGTGAATTTGCACAGCTTCTCGTCAGGGACTGTGATGTGACTGTTGCGGATGCTGAATATGTCTATGAAGGCGCTGAAGAGATCCCCGGCCGGCCTCAGCAGGCAGTAGATGCACTTATCCTCGCGAATGATATTTATGATGATACCGCTGAGTTCAGCGAAAACCCTGACCCCGCAGTATTCCGTACTGTAATAGCGCGCATGGGCAGCCCCTTCAATGATGGGAACCGGGATGTCCTTGATACGGCAATCGATGAGTGCGAGGCCCTGATGGAAAACATCAGCAGGTCTGAGAGCCGCAGTTTTGCACAGCGGTTTGCCGTATCCCTGTACGCATATACACAGGTCAGGCAGTGCGTTGCGGGCTTTACTCCGGATGATACTGCCCGGACTGTTGCGGTGCTTTTTGTCAATGAGTTCAATGAGCAGTGGTCGCTGCCGCGGATCTTCGTGAAATATGAATATCTCATGGTGCCGTTCATGCATCCGCAGGAGTCCTGGGATGCGCTTTCCCTGGCAGCAGCGGATGAGTGGGAGAAACATACTGCAGATATCCTGTGGGACCCTGTTGAGGCTAAACGTATAGCCAGGGAAGAGGATGAAAAGAAAAGCAGGGCTGCGCTTGCTGAGAAGTTTGAGCATGTCAAGGATGATCCCGGCAAACCGGAGGTTGAACTTTAACCCAGGCTGACTTGCAGGTCTGCGGGTCCGTTATGCGGTACCATCAGACTTTTGCGGCTAATCGATGCTGTCAGATCCGGGAGGCCCCAGGGCAAGCCATTCTACGGCCGCGATGATGCTGAGTATAATACCTGTGAGAATAAGGATCACAAAAGTGGCGGCAAAAACCATTGGGGACTGGCGGGAAACATAGGCAGACTGGATCCATATCCCGATCCCTGCGCGGGCGCCTACATATTCTGCTGTCGTCGCTGTTATGAAAATATACGTTGCTGATATCCTGATCCCGCTGAATATCTGGCGGGCTGCGACACGCATCTGCACATGCCATAAAGCCCAGCTGCGGGTAGCGCCGCAGGTCAGGGCAACATCGCTGAAATACTGCGGTACAGCCATAAGCCCGCGGCATGTCTGGACTGCAATGGGGAAGATACTGAATATCGCAACCAGTACTGCTTTCCCCGGGGGTTCATACCCGAACCAGATAACAAATAGCGGTGCTATAGTGATCAGAGGCAGGGCCTGGGCGCCTGCCAGCAGAGGGAATAATGCTGAGTACAGTATTTTAGACGTATAGAGGCCAACCCCGCCGAGGATGCCCGCTATGATTGCAATAGCAAACCCTGCCACGGCCTCTGAGGCTGTAATATATGCTGCATAGGATAAAGAATCCCAGTTCAGCACAGCAGATTCCAGGATCCGCGATGGTGAAGGGATATCGCGTCCCGGCAGGCTTCCCCAAGATACGGCTGCCTCCCATACAGCCAGCAGAACTGTTATTACGGTAACCGGAGGTATGCATGCCAACAGCAGCGGGTGCTTTTTTGCCGCCAGTTTGCCGGGAGGTTTAATTGTAGATGCCATAGAGGGAAACAGTACTAAAACTCAGATAGATTGTCAGCGGATATGCGCTCCGGAAGGGGAATAGACATTCTGAGGGGGCTGGAGCGGAGTCACAGGTGCAGGATATCCGTATCCTGGCTGCTGCAGGGGCTGAACAGGCTGATTCCCCGCGGCACCGTGCTGTATGCCGGCAGCCGGCAGGGAAGAAGGCTGCTGCGCATAACCGTACTGGGTGCCTGCGGGCTGCCCTGCTCCGGCAGTATGCGGCGATGGTGCAGATGCCGTGGAAGAAGCACCACCGTTGGCCGAGGCAGCGGAAAAATTGCTGTAGGCCTGCCGGCCGTCCGTGCTGTATACAGGCATCCACCCGCCAGCGTTCTGCTGGGCAATCCGGGGAGCAGTATCTTTTGCTGTAGGCCTTGCCATCAATATCACATAGATAACTGCCAGGACCAGCATGAGAGCGAGGACAGCAAGCAGGCCGTCAGCAATTGCCCTGTACCAGAATGCCATTATGGAATACTCGCCAAACCCGCGTGAATATGAGCCGCGTGAGTATGAGGAGTATGAACTGTATCCGTAATAGTTATCGAAACGGGACGTTCCCATGCCGGATGTATCCGTAGCGGCCTTCATCAGAACGCTGAATAAAGCTATATCAAGAAGAAAACGGCATACATAGTACGTTATAGGGACCCAGTTATGAAGCCCGGAATCATGTGCGCGGCGGAATGTCAGGGTCAGGCCGGGTATGAGGGTGCCGAGGTGGTACAGCACAATAAACAGGAATATGATATAGCTTAATGGCTGTATCCCCATTGCAGGAATAAAAACGCTGAGGAAAGCGGGCAGCACAGCCAGGGCGCATACAGCGAGGAAATTGAACAGATAGGCCCACCAGAATTCTGAACGGGATGCCCTTCCTGAAATAACAGCATATTTTGTAAAGAACCTTTTAGCCGCGTAATACATTGACACTCCATACCACGGCTGGTTCCTTTCCGGTTCCTCGGGGAGCGCCTGCGAGGCAGAAGAACCCGGTGCTGCATTGAAGGGGACATACATCCCCTGCGGTTTCTGCACCGGGAACGGTGCATAGGATGACTGATATGGATAAGGATCCGCAAAAGCAGGATTATGCAGCCCATATCCCGCTGGTGCTGATACCGGCTGCGATGCAGCCTGGCCGTATGGCCGTAACGGTGCCTGTGGTTCAAACGTCATAGCATAGCCCTTCTGTGAAATGATAATATTGTGGAATCCTTATCCATATCCTTTTTGTTGTGTACCGGTTGAACAGTTCAGCTACTGCTGGGAACTTTCTGCATCCGGATCGGCAGTCTGCCCTGACCCGGTATCAGTATTAGGCCCGGTAGATGATGGCTGCCCATACTGGTTCTGGGAAGGCTGTGCCGTACTGCTCAGCGGTGAAGGTGCAGATACCTGCTGGGAGGAGGGGGAGGGAGCCTGAGACGGTTGTGATGCCTGTGCCTGAGAGGCCGAAGCCTGGGGCTGCTGCGGAGAGAAGCCGGAGAAGCCTTGCTGTCCCTGCTGCTGAGCGGGCTGCTGCCTCTGTGCTGCCTGCTGGCCGAAGTTCTGCCCGTATCCCTGATACCCGTACTGTGCCTGGTTCCCGGCAGGCTGCTGGAAACTCTGCTGCCCTGCCGCAGGCTGGTATGCCTGCTGCCCATAACCGGCCTGGGCGCCTGCCGGCGATCCGGCTGCCTGTGCGTGCGCAAGGAAATACTGAGGGTTGTCTTCAGGCTTATCGAAACGCTGGCCTTCAGCCTTTGACGGCAGGCACATGAAAACGATATAAGCGATGCGCAGGGCAAAGAGGAGGAGCCCGACTATTGCGGTATTCCCTGTAAAGCCCAGCATACTTGCTATAAATGGGGCGGTAACATCAATTGAATGGGCATACCCGTAGTAGCCAAGAATGGATGCCAGGGTGTTGATCGTTATGATAAAAATGATGATGCCGAGGATAATCTCTGCACACCAGTATCCCAGGAGCCACCATCCGCTGTGGTTGCTGTCATGCAAACGCCTCACGGTAAGTGCCAGATTGGGGACGAGGATAGCAAGAAGGTAGATCCCATAAAGCATTATACCGCCAAGCCCCAGGACGCCCAAAGAAGTATAATCATAGTTTGGTGTCATGGTTGAAGCAATGATGCTGATAATCATCCACCATGCAAAAGAGACCAGTATGTTGAAAAGGACAATGAACCAATATTCCGAACGCGAAGCCCGCCCTGAGAATGTTGCATACTTCTTGAAGAAGCGCGCAACTGCCTTGGGGAAGGGGATGCCGTACCACGGCAGCCCCAATGCAGGCTCAGCCTTTGGAGGGATATAAGTATTGTAATTATAATTTGACGGGTATCCGGGTTGAGATGCACCAGGCGCACCTGCACCTGTATTCGTGCCCGTACCGGTGTTCTGCTGCGGCTGCTGGGCGTATGAAGGCTGTCCGTAAGGCTGCTGGCCATAAGATGGCTGGCCGTAGGGCTGCTGGCCGTCAGGCTGCTGATAAGTCATAATTTTTCCTTATTGGTTGGGTATCGCCCGTATACATGATCTGTATGTAAGGATATGTATATAAGGCGTATGAAATTTACACCAGCATTATATAAAAGGCGCACAACATTCGTCGAAGCGCAAAGGCACAATAGATACGTTGTACAGTCACTATTCATAAAAGATAAAGGTTTGGCAGGGAAATAATGTCAGAAGTTTTGGAAAACACCGGGAGTGGGAAGGCTGATGGGGATAAGGCACGGCCTCAGATGCCTGCAAATATCCGTGTGCGTTTCTGCCCTTCCCCTACAGGGATCCCGCATGTAGGGATGGTGCGTACTGCGCTGTTCAACTGGGCTGAAGCCCGGCATACCCACGGCACTATGGTGTTCCGCATTGAAGATACCGACAGTGCAAGGGACAGCGAGGAAAGCTATAACCAGATCATTGAGGCGCTCCAGTGGCTCGGGATCGACTGGGACGAGGGGGTCAATGTGGGCGGGCCGCATGCCCCTTACCGCCAGTCTGAGCGTATGGATATTTATGCTGATGTTGCCAAAAAACTCCTTGACGCAGGGTATGCCTATGAATCTTATTCCACCCCGGAGGAGACCAGGGAGCGTAATATTGCTGCCGAGCGTCCGGCGGAGTTCGGTTATGACGGCTATGACCGGACCCTTACTGATGAACAGAAGCAGGCGTTCCGTGAAGAAGGGCGGGATCCGGCTCTGCGTATAAAAATGCCTGATGAAGATATCGTTTTTAATGACCTGATCCGCGGGGAGATCACTTTCAAAGCAGGCTCAGTGCCCGATTATGTGATTGTCCGCCCTAATGGCGACCCGCTGTATACCCTTACTAATCCAGTTGATGACGCCATGATGGACATCAATGTAGTACTGCGAGGCGAAGACCTTCTCAGCTCTACGCCGCGCCAGATCGTCCTGTACCGGTATCTTGCGGAGCTGGGGATCGCCGGGCAGATACCGCTGTTTGGCCATATGCCGTATGTTATGGGCGAAGGGAAGAAAAAGCTGTCAAAGCGTGACCCCGAATCCAACCTTTTCCTCCACAGGGACCACGGCTTCATCCGCGAAGGCCTTTTGAACTATCTTGCTTTGCTTGGATGGTCCATTGCTGCAGACCGCGATGTCTTCTCCATTGATGAATTCATAGAGAAGTTCGATGTCCGTGATGTTAAAGCGAACCCGGCACATTTTGATCTGGATAAAGCTACTGCTATCAATGCTGAGCATATCCGCATGCTTGATCCGCAGGATTTCCTTAACCGTTCGGTACCGTACCTTTACCGCGACGGTGTTGCCAGCGCCGGTTCATGGGGCGGCCTGACTGAGCGCGAATGGAAGATATTGGGCGCTTCTGCAGGCCTTGTACAGACACGCGTCCGCCTGCTCGGCGAGGTGCCGGGAATGATGGAAGGCCTCCTCTCCACTGAGGAATATATGGAGCCGGATGATGATGCCCGTAAGCAGCTTAAAGATTCCGCTGGTGAAGTACTCGACGCTGCAGCTGCCGCCCTGAAGGGGATAAACGAAGCTGACTGGCATGCTGAGAAAATCCATGACGTGCTTGGCAAAGCTCTGGTTGAAGAGCTGGGATATAAGCCGAGGCTTGCTTTCGGCCCCGTGCGTATCGCCATTTCAGGGCGCAGGGTGTCGCCGCCGCTTTTTGAATCTATCGAGATCCTGGGCAAGGGGCTTACCCTTGCGCGACTCGCCCAGTTGCGCAAGCACCTCTAAGTGTGTATACTCGCTTTTTGTGCCTGATGGGTAGCGTTACTGCTGCACACAGGTGCTAAAACTGAATCGCCCCTGTCGTATAGCGGTCTAGTACGTCGCCCTCTCACGGCGTTAACACCGGTTCAAATCCGGTCAGGGGTACCCGTTTGTACATACCTGGTTCTAAAACTGATAGTGTACAAACCATTGGGGTATGGTGTAATTGGCAACACAGGTGATTCTGGTTCATCCATTCTTGGTTCGAGTCCAGGTACCCCAGCCATTCAGCTTAGGCCGCGCAGGCTTAAGCGGTTTTATAAAGATAAAAATGCCTCCACGCCGGAGGCTTTTTTTGATACCCTATTATTATGGTCAGCGATATGGCGGTTGTATCAGATGTTTCTCAGGCTGCAGGAGCCCCGCGGCAGCTATCGGACGGCTCTGCAGCACCATTGTGCGATGCCTCGCACCTGTCTGTTTCTGCACGCCTTGGCCGGCTGCAGTTCCACAGATCCGGGAAATTCCGCATCCTCCAGTTTGCGGACATACAGGATGGCCCGCATGTGAATAAAGATACTGTCAGCCTTATCGCTGCTGCATGTGATTCGGCACGTCCCGATATCGTTATTTTTTCCGGCAACCAGATCGCGGGCTATGATCCGGCGTATGCCGGCACTTTTATCAACCGGCCATGGGCTGCGAACTGGAAGGAGTCCTCACTTTCCGAGCAGGAGAGGCAGCGTAGCATGGAAGAGACATCCAGCCTGGTGCGGTCCAGTATCGCGCAGTTCCTCCAGCCCCTTATTGACCGTGATATCCCTTTTGCCGTAACGTATGGCACGCATGATTTCCAGTGCGGGCTCAATACTGCTGCTCTTGATGCTATCTACCGCGAATTCCCGGGATGTCTCAATCCGAAAGCTGTTGTTGCGGATCTCCGTGACCCTGAGCCTGTCCCTGCACAGGGTATGGACCGTCAGCACGTGTATGCATGCGAACCGGGGACCTTTGCGCTCACCGTTTCGGATACTGAAGGGAATGATACTTTAGGCATAATGCTTGTCGATTCCGGTACATATGCGTTAGGCGGGGGGTATGGTTCCCCTTCGCTGGATGCTCTGGAGTTTATGCGCGGGTTTGCGCATCAGTCCCCGGCAAAGTCAATAGTTTTCCAGAACATCCCTGTACCGCAGTATTACGAGCTCCTGCGTGAGACTGCCCCTACGCGCGCCCATGCAGTCAGGGGGTACAGGGCTTTCGATCATGCCTATTATGAGATCGACCCTGATAAGACACTTCCCGACAGCTACCTGGGGGAGGGGATAAGCTGCCCGGACAAAGATTCGGGCGAATTCGATATCATGGCCTCTTCCCACGGCTATTGTGCGATCTCAGCGGGACATGACCACCGCAATGGATTCGCAGGCGAATACAGGGGCATCCTTATGGTAGCCAACCCTACATGCGGTTTCGGTTCTTACGGGCCTGCGCCGCAGAAACGCGCAGGGCGGCTGTTTGAGTTCGATATCAGGCACCCGTATGAGCCTCGGATACAGCTCCTCGAATTCGGGCAGATCGTGGGCAGGCCATCATCCAGGAAAGCATATTCTTTTGGCCCAAGCTATGTGCCGAGTTACGGACGCAGGGCTTATGACCTGCTGGGAAGGCATACGGGCTGGAAGAAAGCTGTACAGTTTATCAGGGATATTTTTTCGCGAAGCAGCAGGGAAAACGGCGGGGAAAAAGGCAGCGGCAAATAGCTGGTGCTGGAGGGCCTGAGCTGAGGGGGGGGGTCACAGGCCGGCGTGGGAGATGTCGTCGCTGAGATGCTTTGCTGCGCTTAATACGACAGGGGCATACAGATGCCCGGGATGCTCGCCCATACGCTCTGAAGGCCCGGAAAGGTTGATTGCCGCTACGATCTGTCCTGACGCATTGCGGATCGGGGCGGCAACTGATGATACACCCGTCTCCCGTTCGTCAACAGACTCGGCCCAGTCCCTGCGGCGTACATCTGCAAGCGCCTTATTGCCGAATCTGGCCCGGGACAGGAATCCGCGCAGGTTTTCGGAAGGCTCCCAGGCAAGCAGCACATGTGACGCAGCGCCTGCTGCGAGGGACAGGCGTGTCCCTACCGGGACGCTGTCGCGCAGCCCTGTCGTCCGTTCGACGGATGCGATGCAGATACGCTGCCCTTCATGCCTGCGGTAGATCTGTGCGGATTCCCCCGTCCTGTCATGCAGGGACTGGAGGATAGGTATCCCTGCAGCAATAAGGCGGTCATTGCCGGCGGCAACGGCAAGCTGGGCAAAGCGGGCACCCAGGACGAACCGCCCGTCATTATTGCGGTCAACGAAATGGTGCACTTCAAGTGCAGTGGCTATGCGGTGCGCTGTGGGGCGCGAAAGCCCGCTGCGGTTAGTGAGCTCTACGAGTGTTGCCGGCCCCGTTTCCAGTGCTGCCAGCACTATTGCCGCCTTGTCAATGACCCCTACATTTGAGTGCAGGGCTTTGGCAATCGCTACAGTATCGGTATTCTGCAGTGTGCCCGCAGATGACAGTGATTTTTCGCTGTGCCCTACCTGCTGCGGATCCTGGAAGATTGACAGTGCTGCCCGGGAACGCCGGAGATTAGCCCCTGCACGGGCTTTTTGTGGGATATTGCCGCCCTCATCTTCATCTTCACCGGCCAGGCCTCCATTATCCGCTGCGGCAGTTTCCCCTATGCTGCTGTGCAGGTCCGATATAATGCGGGCGCCAAGCGATCTTCCGTCATTCCTGTCAGACGCAGAGGATCCGGAACGCCTTCCGGGGGCTTCCCCTCCCTGCCGGTTTTCAGCAGTTTCTGACGGGATACTTTCTGCGGGGGTTTCCGGAGAGGGTGCCTCTGTGCCGGACAGCCCTTTTTCCTCATCGTCATTGCCAAAATGGATCTCATAAACGGGTACAAAAGTTGAAGGGATAGTCCAGCCTGTTGTATTTGGGCGTAAATTGCGCATCGGTTTTCCGACGGGCCGCAGTAAAGCTACATCATCATCAATCTCAGCACGCCCAGCAGCCTTGTGAGGTTCATCAGCACTCATAGGTACCTCGTCAGATATAGTGTATCAGCTGTCTCCCTTAATCTTGTCTCATAATGCGGACAAAATGCGGACAGAAATGTTGCCCGATTTATTCCAGTTTCACGAAGTGTGCACAGCGTATATGGCACAATAAAAATAGTGTGGACAGCTGCTGTTCCCATTTCGCCTGCAGACGCATAAATGTGGATCCAGGAATACCCCCATTCCGGCAGATGTTGAAACAGATAATGTGTGAATTACCGTAAGGAGTGACAGTGAGCGCTGTAGAACCCGAGAAAGATGTCCTGCATGTTGTCGGCGGACGGCCGCTGAACGGCACGATCAAAGTGCGCGGAGCCAAAAACCTCGTCAGCAAAGCGATGGTCGCAGCATTACTGGCACCCGGAAGGTCAGTCCTGAAAAATGTCCCGGAGATCCGTGACGTCCAGGTGGTTTCAGACCTCCTGCGGCTGCACGGTGTCAGCGTAGATGTCAATGGGGACACCGGTGAAGTAGCTATTGATGCCCACCATGTAGAAATGCCTGCGGTGTCGGATGTGGAAACATTATCCGGCGCCTCGCGGATCCCCATCCTTTTTTCCGGGCCGCTCCTGCACAGGCTCGGTGAAGCATTCATCCCCTCATTGGGAGGCTGCCGTATTGGCGACCGCCCTATTGATTTCCATCTTGAGACCCTGCGCAAGCTCGGTGCGGATGTTGACAAAGAGCACGAAGACGGCATCCACATCACAGCACCGCATGGCCTGCAAGGGGCGAAAATACATCTCCCATACCCTTCGGTCGGTGCTACCGAACAGACTATCCTTGCAGCAGTCCTTGCAGAAGGCAAAACAGAGCTTTCCGGTGCAGCTGTTGAGCCCGAGATCATGGACCTTATCGCTATCCTTCAGAAAATGGGCGCGGTTATTTCAGTTGATGTTGACAGGACCATCCGTATTGAAGGTGTCAGGGAGCTCAAGGGGTATACCCATACTGCTCTGACGGACCGTATTGAAGTTGCCTCATGGGCTTCTGCCGCGCTGGCGACACGCGGGGACGTGTTCGTTAAAGGCGCTACCCAGCCTGAAATGATGACTTTCCTCAACATATACCGCAAAGTGGGCGGCGAGTTTGATGTTACGGATGAAGGCATCCATTTCTGGCATCCCGGCGGGGACCTGCATGCCGTAGCCCTTGAGACAGATGTCCATCCAGGCTTTATGACTGACTGGCAGCAGCCGCTTGTAGTGGCGCTGACGCAGGCGAAGGGCCTGAGCATCGTGCATGAAACTGTTTATGAAAACCGCTTCGGGTTTACCAAGCCTCTTGTTGATATGGGCGCGACGATCCAGCTGTATAAAGAATGCCTGGGATCGCTTCCGTGCCGATTCAAACAGCACAATTTTGAGCACTCTGCCGTGATATTCGGGCCAACGCCGTTGGCAGGCCAGGATATTGATGTCCCGGATCTGCGCGGCGGATTCTCCCACCTTATTGCAGCCCTCGCTGCGCAGGGCGAATCCTCGGTACATGGCATATCGCTGATAGACCGCGGATATGCAGATTTCCGCGGGAAACTGGCTGCCCTTGGCGCAGGGATCGACTAGGGGATAACCGCCCGGCTGGCAAATTCCTGCCCGCAGCGCACAATAAGAGTATGGTTTCTCCAGGAAAAGTTTCGCCCGGAAGCAATGTCAGCCCGTTAAGCGATGAGCAGGTAGGACGGCTGGCGCGTACCCACAGGCTTGTAGATCCTACGCATCCTCTGCCGACGGGGCGGCGTACCGTCAATACCGTTGAAGTCAATGGGCAGAACCCCCGCGCAACTGCACGCCTGCTTGCCGGCACAGCATGGGTGGTCCGCGGGCGCACCAAGCTCAAAGCATGGGGTTTGGACCATGTCCCTGAAAATGGTGTGTTCATCACTGCGGCGACCCATGTAACGCAATTCGATGTTTTTATCCCGATGATGTCGCTGTTCCACCAGGGGCGCAGGCCGCGGTATATGGCAAAAGCGGAACTGTCCAGATGGCCTGTCCTGGGCAGCTGGTTCAGGCTTGTAGGGATGCAGCCTGTAGAACGTCACAAAGGCGAAGCCCGTGCGATCGAAGAGGAATCCATCAGCATACTTTCAAGTGGGCGCCCGCTGACCGTGTGGCCCGAGGGGACAGTGACCCGCGACCCATACAGATGGCCGATGAGCCTCAAACCCGGCCTGGGGTATATCGCTCTGGAGGCTTCGCGCAGGCTTGGATATGAAATACCTTTATACTGCGCGGTTACATGGGGTGCAGCCAGCATCAACCATTTCTGGCCGTGGCCGCGTAAAAATGTTGTTATGTGCTTCGACTGCAGCCTCCCATACGGGGACCTCCTTAAAGATGCAGATTCTTGGGGCGCTCAGCCTCCCAAAGGGCTGATCATGGAACTGGTCAACCGCGTGCGCCAGCGGATGGAAAATATTATGGCCGAGATCAGGGGGGAGCGCCCGCCTGAAGAAGGCATGTGGGATTATCGGACGATGTCGCGCGTGCCCAGGCCTGAGCTGGGGATAGATGTATCCCTTGAGGCGCTGCCTGATGATGGGGACCCTCTGCGGTAGTAGCGCTTCCCGCACAGCATCAACTTTGTGGTTATGGTGTAGCAGTGGATGTTTTTCAGGCGTTATGTATGCAGCGTACTAAAATTGCTACAAGATATAAGACGCAGCGTGGAAGCCTTACTGTGGGCCCCATGCGCGGGAATTATACAGAATGAGGTGGTATGACGGTATGGCATCAGTAACAGTTTTAGGTGCAGGCGCCTGGGGTACAGCTTTCGGGCAGGTCCTTGCAGATGCAGGCAACGACGTGACTATGTGGGCTATCGAGCCTGACATAGTTAATGCGATCAATACATTGCATCAGAACCCTGTCAGGCTGCCTGTAGTAAACCGTCTTCCTGACGCTATGCATGCTACCCTTGGCCGCGAAGAAGCAGTGAAGGATGCTGAAATCATTATTGTTGCGATTGCAGCGCAGTTCGCACGGCAGGCATTGGATGGGTTCAAAGGCCTGATCCCCCCGCACGCTGTTGTCGTTTCCCTGATGAAAGGTATTGAGCGCTCAACGGATAAACGTATGGATCAGGTTGTGCGCGAGACCCTGGGCCTTCCTGCAGACCGTTTTGCGTGCCTGTCCGGGCCGAACCTCAGCAAGGAAGTCGCCCAGAGGCAGCCTGCTGCTGCAGTGGCTGCCAGTGAAAGCCACAGTACAGCGGTCAAAGTTGCGGGGATCGCGACAACTGGTTATTTCAAGGTATTTGCGTCAACAGATGTTATCGGTGTCGAGATGTGCGGATCGCTGAAGAATGTTGTTGCCCTTGCGGTAGGGATGTCGCGCGGAGCGGGTTTCGGTGAGAATACGGCAGCGATGATCGAGACGCGCGGCCTGGCTGAGCTTACACAGCTCGGGGTAGCTGCCGGCGCGCAGGCGCAGACCTTTGCAGGGCTTGCCGGGGTTGGCGACCTTGTTGCAACATGCGGATCCCCATTAAGCAGGAACTATACTTTTGGCGCCAACCTTGGCAGGGGCATGAGCGTGGACGAAGCAACGAAAGTTAGCAATGGCGTGGCTGAGGGCGTCCCTACGACCGCAGCTGTTGTGGCTCTCGGCGAAAAATATGGGGTCGATACGCCGCTTGCTTCCGCGATGTTCCGCGTGCTCAATGAGGGCATCTCCTGCGAAGAAATGCTTGCAGACCTTTTCGGCGATGATATGGTCGATGAATGACCTCAGGGATATACAGGAATCAGTAAAACTACGGGAATAACTACAGGAATCGAGGGAAAAATGCCGTTATCTCAGTCCAGCCAGCCGGGCCCGGTCCAGCCAGGCCAGCCGCAAAGGCTCCCGTCCCGGGATCCATCCGAGGGCGGGCCTTTCTCGGAGCTTCCGTTTTTACCTCCATCCTCCGGGCGTAAACGAATAGCTGTCCTTTATGGCGGGCGTGCAGAAGAGCATCCGATCTCGTGTATTTCAGCCGGGTATGTTCTGCAGCAGATGGATCCTGAAAAATATGAGGCTGTCCCCATTGGGATCACCCGCGAAGGTATCTGGATAACCGGCGGGGATGACCCCCGGCAGTGGAAACTGGGGGCAGGACAGCTTCCGGCTGTGGAAGAGGTCCACGGTTCCCGCAGAGTTGTCCTTGACGTATCCCTGCAGGGGGACGGTTTTTTCGCCAAGGATGCGGAAACCGGCAGGCTTGGATCCCTGGGCCATATTGATGCTGTATTCCCGGTGCTGCACGGTACGTACGGGGAGGATGGGACCGTCCAGGGGCTGCTGTCAATGATGGGTGTGCCGTTTGTAGGTTGCGGTGTGCTTGCGTCTGCCGCATGCATGGATAAGCATTATACGAAAGTCATACTTGAACAGGCCGGTATCCCGGTTGCCCCAGGGATCACTCTTGATACCCGCAGCTATGATGCCGGTTCCCGTTTTGAGCAGAACGGGTTCGACCTGCTTATGCAGGTTGAGGAGGCGGGGCTGGAATACCCTCTGTTCGTAAAGCCGTCGCGTTCAGGGTCGAGCTTTGGAGTTACGAAAATCGATTATGATGATGACAGCCAGGCCCGTACACGGAAACTTGTTGAGGCGGTCTATGAAGCTTCGCAGCATGACTGGCGGGTGCTTGTAGAGCAGGGGATGGATGCCCGTGAAATTGAATGTGCGGTATTTTCCCCGCGCAGAGGGCAGGCCCCGCAGACGGCATTCCCGGGGGAAATAGTCCTTGACAAACCTGAAGAGGATACATTCTACGATTTTGACAGCAAATATATGGATGCCCAGGCTTCCCATGTTGAGATTCCTGCCCATCTGCCCCAGGATATCCTTGATAAGGTAAGGCAGGTTGCAGCGAAGGCTTTCACGGCAGTTGACGGGGAAGGGCTGAGCCGTGTTGATACGTTCGTTACGCCTGACGGCACAGTCATGGTCAATGAGATCAACACCCTGCCCGGGTTTACGTCGATCTCCATGTATGCCAAGGCCTGGGAAGCTACCGGTATCAGCAGCCGTGAACTTATCGGTTCCCTTATTGAAGGGGTCCTTCAGCGGCCTGTCAGTAAATCGGCATAATGCATAACGGGCATAACATATAAGCCCGGGAGGGACTCCGGCATACATTAGTTTTCGTGCCGGTCGGTGCGGTTTTCTTTGTCAGGCTCTGCAGTGCTGCCCTCCTGTTCCCCTGCCTCCCGGGGGCCGGAACTGCTTTTTGCCTCTAAGGACTTCCGCAGCGGCCGCCCTGATGATGACGATATCTTCCTGCTTGAGCGTTTCCCCCCAGCACCCCTGCGCTGCCTGCGCACCTGTACGTGGGCGTCGTTGGGGATGATCCCTACTTTCTCCGGGTTAGCGTTGACTTCTATCTGCTGCATAACCTGGGGATTAGTATCAGCAACAGGTGCTCCCGGCATGTCAGGCGCCCGCCCGCTTTCTGTGCTTGCTGACCCTGAGGCAGGATAGGGGTTCGCAGGGCGCTTCCTGCTGCGTGACTCCGCTGCAGAAACAAGTTTTTTCAATATCCTGTTGACATACGGGTCATTCCGGGCATCTTCGGAATTGTCTACTGCAACATGCCCGTCTTCTTTCCTGATGATTCCCGTACCTGGATGCGCATCAGCTGCATTTTTCGCAGCTTTTTCTGATGTGACAGGCCGGAGGGCGATAGTTTCCTGGCTGTCTTCAGCAGGGACGGGGACGGCCCCCTCAGCATCCCCGCTGTCCATAATGTAATCTTCGCCTGCAATTGCGCGGCACGCAGTGTCGGTGATCTGCGCAAAACCCACTCCGCGCGCTGCATAAAGCACGATTTCACCTGTGATGCCGTCTGGAGTAAACCCTGTAAAGCGCACCGAAGGGTTCGTCTTTTTAAGGCTTATATTTGCTGTCGCGCGCCCTACAAGCTCAAGGATTCGCTTGGTTGCCATAGATATATCAGTACCATTGCGCAGGACGAACGGGACAGTTGTGCACGCTGCGTTGTTTGCAGGAAGCTTTTCCAGCTGTGTTGAGTTGAGGACTGAGTTCGGTATCCACATCTCGTTGCCGCCGCGCTCTTTGATGATCGTATGGCGCCATGTGATATCCCTGACGCGCCCTGACGCATTGCTGACTTTTATGTTGTCCCCCGGCGAAATAACGTGGCTGACCATCAGTGTAAAGCCGCCGATAAGGTTGGAGATCGTATCTTTCATACCGAAAGAAAGTGCAAGCCCTCCAACTCCCAGGGCTGTGAGGAGCGTACTTGGCGTAATGCCGAAAACCGGTTTGAGCACAACGAGCACGGCAAGGAACCATAATAATATGCGCAGGAAATTGATGAACAGCGATGCGCTTGGCAGGTTCGTTTTATCAAAAGCCTTAGTTGCAAGCCTTGCCGCAATTTTAATGATAAAAAATGCGACAATAAAAGTGACGGCAAGATAGATGATTTTTGACATATTCGCCCTGAGCCATCGGGTGATCGTCTCCCATGGCAGAGGAAGGTTCGCCGCTATTGCTGCACGGGTATGCTCAAACAGATCCATACCGGTATTGTGCCATAGTGCGGCAGCCTGCGGGTAAAAGCGGCCTGAATGTTTGCCAAGTATCTGCAATTGACTGCATGGGATAATGGTGCAGGACACGCTGTGAGCAGATTATTGCCCTCTTAGAAAAAAGTATATAATGTCAGCAAGGAAGGATGGTCGTGATAGTATGAAGATCGGCTCCTCAGTTTCTATCGTATTCAAATATTTCGTGACCGGGATAATGATATCTGCTGTCCTTTCTGCCACTGCCTGTACTCCCGCCCTTCCTGTAAAGGGTTTCAGCAATATCACGTTAGAGGGAGTTGTGGCGGCAATATCTGTTAATCCTCAGGCTTTTGGCCAGGGGATCGAAAATGTTAAGGAGGGCTATGTTGCGCTGATAAAGGAGAATGGCAATTATACAGTTATAAGGACCTCAGGCATGGCAGCTCAGGAACTCTTATGGACAAAGAAAGGGCTGTATTTTTCTGATCGTGACAGCGATTATTTTATTGGAAAGAAATCGGATGGCGGGTGGATGAGCAAGAGGAAAGCTGATGGAAAGGTACCGTATCAGAATTTTCTTGTTGAGGACCGTGAAGGAGGCGCAGTAGCGGCTTTTGACTTGGGCTTTACTGATAAGGTATCGAATCAGTTGAAGATCATACCAATGTTTTCCTCTCAGAAACCTTATACCATTACATCGCGTATCCTCAGTGCAGCTGCATTTTGCGGACCGAAACTTGTAGGTATTACTGCAGAAGAGAATAACTCTGACAAGGTCCATCCGGATATTGAAGCCAGAGATTATGTGACATTAAAAGATTTATCAAAAGATTCAGGGAATATCTCGGTTTATGATAGCGGCGGCAGGAGCTTTAATGTTATTAGTTACGGGAATGCAGTGTGCCGTACTTCTCAGCTTTTTTCCATTCTTTCAGAACGTGTATCAGAGACAACCGAAAAAACTGTTCCTTTTTAAATGGAATATTATTTCTGATGAGAAACAGCTTATTCCTATTATGTATAAAGACGGCGCCAGCTTAATCTGTCTAACGCCGGTATTTTCCAGGACAGATATTCACTTGTGGATAACGATACTTTCGTGTTCGCTGCGCGGCAGACAGGAAGCCTTTTCAGCATCGATGTGAATACCGGTGCTGTTAAAAAAAGGTTTAGCCCGGAAAACCTTCCCCTGACACGTGAGACTACCGATGAGGGAAACATTGCCTACTCCTTTCGTATAACTAAAAAGTATTTTTATATTTTGTTCGTGGGGTTTGGGGAACGGAACGGGCGGGCGCACATTACCGTTATCAATAAGAAAAGCTGGAAAATCGAGCGTACCATTACTTTTGATCAGACTTTGTCTGATTTGCTAAGAGGGGGAAACCGTAAAATGTCGTATGCTGATGGCTATGCGGTTGATCCTGAGCTATAGTGTGTAAAGCACACGATCCTGATATGGATAAAATAGGGGAGCCCGATATAGAATTGTGCGGGACACTATGGGAGGCATGGTATGGCAGGCACATCGCATAACCCTCTGAGGCCCTCACGGCCGCTGAGGCAGTCAACTGTTTACCTGCTGTTCCTTCTTGTGCTGGCGGTGCTGGTTTTTACAATTACCCAGGTTTCATCGTCACCCGTTACAGGCAGTACAGCGGTGGCCGTGTTTAATTCTTTTATCGGCATCATGCTGCAGGGCATAGCTTTCCTGATCGTGGGGGTCCTGCTGTCGTCGGCAGTGCGGATTTTTATCCCGGTCTCATTTTTTGAGAGGGTATTCGGAGCCCATGCAGATAATTCCCGGCGCTCTGTACGGTATGTGCTGCGCCTGGCATCAGGTATGTGTGCTGCAGTTCTGTGCGGACTGCTTCTGCCTGTTTGTGACTGTGCCGTTATCCCCCTTTTCGCAAGCCTGGTCAGAAAACGGGTGCCGCTTCCTGCAGCTGTCACATTCCTGCTGTGCGCCCCGGTGGCGAACCCTATCGTAGTGTGGTCAACATACTACTCTTTTAATGGGTCATGGGCTGCTGTCCTTCAGCGCTCAGGATACGGCATACTCGTCAGCGTTATTGTAGGGATGCTTTTTGTTCTGTTCCCGGTAAAATATGATATCTTCAAAAAACCGGATAGCCATGATAGCGTAAACTCTGCTGAGGCAGATAATATCCAGGGTCCCAGCACCGGCCATCACCATAAAAAAGTGTCTGAAAAAGCTACTTGCACCCAGGTGCTCACTATTTATCTGGAAGATGCCAGGGATGAGTTTTTCTCTGTTGGCGGCTATCTCCTTATCGGGACATTGATCGCCAGCGCCCTGGGGGCTTCGGCGCTGACTGCAGTGCTCAAATCATGGCCGCATGGCAGCGGGACGCTTCCGGCCGGCCTTGTGCTCCTTGCAGTAATGATGCTGGCAGGTTTCGTGATGTCTGTCTGTTCATCATCAGATGCTGTTATCGGACGGAGCTTCTCCACATACATCCCGTTCGATTCGGTCTTGGGATTCCTTGTTTTCGGTCCTATGATGGATATTAAAAATGTGCTTATGCTCCAGTCCCGCTTCAATCGGAGATTTATTATGCGCCTTGTGCTGTCCGTAGCAGGGACCTGTTTTGCAGCTATGGCTGTGCGGTTGGTGGTGGTGATGATATGACGGGATATGATACGGACTCCGTCCGTTGCGCCCCTTCTGCCGCGCAGGCATCTTCACAGGAATATGCGCAGGGTCCCAGGCAAATGCCTGCGCATGCTGATGCCTTTGATGTGATCCAGGCTCTGGCCTCTTTATGCAGTTCTGCGGCTTTTATCTATCTTCTTGTAAGCGGAAGATATGCGAGATTCGTTACGCCACGGCTGGTTCCTGTCCTGTGGATAGCGGCGCTGGCACTGCTGGCGTGGGGAGCTGCAGGGGTTCTGCGCATTGCCGGGGTACGCCGCCAGGCCCATCCCGGTATCTGCAGGGGGGATGGGAGAGCTGAAAATAAGGGGCGTAACGGTAACAGCGGGTGCTGCGGGGGAAATAATAATGGAAGCAGCCATGCCGCGGAAAGCGGGATCCATATTGGGCTCCATATATGGACACGCTGGCTCAGGCTCCTTGTGCTCCTCCTTCCCGTTACTTTGCTTGCAGTACCGTACACCGCTTTTGCCTCCACCCTGGCAACCTCATTGGGGTCGCCTCCGGCGTATGAAAGCTCCTTCAGCAGCGGACAGTCTGAGTCCGGGAAGTTGCCCGGGCTGGACAGGGCTAAAAAAGCGATCACTATTGATGCTGCGCATTTTGGCCCATGGTTTGAAGAAATAGGCGCCCATCCGGATGCGTACAGCGGGTATTCTGTCACTGTTGCCGGTTTCGTTGAGCATACTGCCATGAACACCGGTAAAGATTTCACTGTTTCCCGTATGCTGATGACATGCTGCGTGCAGGATATGACAGCTTTTGGCTTTACAGTAAAAGGCAACAGCACTGTCAAAAAGGCAGGGGACAGTGTCAGAGAACACCAGTGGGTCATGGTAACGGGGAAGATCAGGACATATAAGTCTGCATCCCGGGATGCTGAAGACGGTGTTGTGATCGAACCGGACAAGGTTGAAAAGACGGCAGATGTGCAGGGATATTTCTACAGGTAGCATAGAAACACGGCAGAAGTTTGCGCATGTATGGGCATTAGGCTAGTATGAACAAGTTGCGTGCCTGCAGGCTTTTGTGCGCTCAGACAGCGTTGCTATGCGGGCGCAGGAAGACGTGAAACAATTTGAGGAGTTATTATGGCAGCTCGTTGTGATATATGCGGCAAAGGTCCACAGGTCGGCTATTCCGTATCCCACTCACATATCCGTAATAAGCGCCGTTTCCTTCCAAACCTTCAGGCTGTTCACACAACTGTAGATGGCGAGAATGTCCGTCTGCGCGTGTGCACTTCCTGCCTCAAGGCCGGCAAGGTCCAGCGCCGTGTTGCTTAGTGTGCGGCACACAGGTTATTAAAGCTTTACCCCGCATATTGCGGGGTTTTGTTATTGTGGAGCTGGATCCTGATACCGCGGGATCCCATGTGTACCGCAACGCTTCATCGCTGTGACAGGGAGGCAATAATGGCTGTATCGCTCCAGTCATCATTATCTTCCGTTATGCCTAATAAGCGGCGTGTGAGCGCATTCAAAAGCCTTGGGGTCTTCAGTGTTGAAGATCTGCTTACTTACTACCCTTTCCGGATCACGGACCCTGTACCGCACTGCAGCCTGCATGATGTGAAGATTGGGCAGAAGGCTGCTTTTGCAGCTGCTGTAAAAAGGGTGAGGTCTGTCCCTATGAATGCCCGCAGGGGGTATCGCGTGGAAGTACAGGTTGAAGATTCAGCTTCCGCAGACACTTCGGCGGGAGGATATCCCGGTACCGCAAGCTTTATTTTCTTTTCACATAAAAAGCATTATGTTGACTGGCTTTTAGGGCGGTTCAGGCAGGGGGCCGCCGTCGTGGCATCAGGGGAACCGGGCCTGTATGGGAATACCCTCCAGTTTACCCATCCTGATGTGCTGGTTATAGGGAAGGACATTGATACGCCTGAGGAAGGGCTGGAACTGCTGTCGAGGCCGCAGCCTGTGTATCATGCGAGCTCCCGTATATCATCTCAGCATATACATGAATCTGTTGTCGGCATAATAAAGATGCTTGCCCAAAATAGCGGGGCAGGAGCAGTCCCGCCTCCATCCGGGGACTCCGGCCCCGGGGAGGGCGGCAGCAGTCCCGGTTCCGGGGATATAAGGGAAGAGGCCGGTTACGAGGCTGATACTGCCGGCATACCGTACAGCCAGCTCAGCGGGGCTGTCCCTGATATCCTCCCTGAAGAAACTGCTGCATCGCAGAAGATAATGCACCGTGCCCAGGCGCTGCTTGCTATCCATATGCCGCAGGCTGTTGATGAATTTTGGCAGGGGATACATTCTATGCGGTTTGAAGAAGCTTTCATCTCGCAGACGGCACTGCTGCAGCAGCGGGAGAAAATGCGTGAAAGCAGGTCGTATGTGTGCGGCAGCGGGGAAGAGACCGGCGGCCGGGATACGGACGGCAACAGGGCCGAAGAAGGTGCTCAGGAAGGGCTGGCGGCCCAGTTTATTAAAGCGCTGCCCTTCGCCCTTACCCAAGGGCAGAAGGATGTGATCGCCCGGATCCGGGCGGATATGGCACGGAGTTATCCGATGAGCCGCCTTCTCCAAGGGGAGGTTGGATCGGGCAAAACTGTTGTGGCGATTGCCGCAATGCTCCAGGCGGTACAGTCCGGATATCAGGCTGTGCTGGTTGCCCCGACACAGGTGCTGGCCCAGCAGCATTATCAGAATATTAATGCAATGCTCGGCAGTGCCGGGATCAATATCCCTGTTGTACTGCTTACCGGAGGCATGCGCCTGGCTGAACGCAGGCGCGCCCTGTCTGTGCCGGCAAGCGGCGTGCCCTGTATAACCGTCGCTACGCATGCTGCGTTTTCATCAACCTTCCAGGCGCCGAACCTTGCCCTTGAGGTGATTGATGAACAGCACCGTTTCGGTGTAGGGCAGAGGGAACAGTTGAGGCGTGATTCTGAAATCATGCCGCATCTCCTGGTAATGACCGCTACGCCGATCCCCCGTTCTGCAGCAATGACATGGTTCGGGAACCTTGACATCTCATGGCTTACTGAACTGCCTGGCGGACGTAAGCCGGTCACATCGGTTATTGTACAGGAAAATGATGCGCGTACTATGGGGCAGATGTTTGTGCATGCCCGCAGGCGTATTGATGCCGGGGAGCGGGTGTACGTTATCTGCCCCAGGATCGACAGCAGTGCTGAAGGTACTGCTGTCGAAACGGACGGCCTGTTCCTGCGGCAAGGGTATAACAGCAACGGCATGCCGGACAGTGAATCTGAAAACGGGATCCGTCAGCTGCATTCCGTAGAAGAGATATCCGAAAGGCTGTCATCGCTCCCGCAATTTTCGGGTATAGCGGCTGCAACGCTGACAGGCCGGGATGATGACGGGCAGAAGGATGCGGTCATGAGGTCGTTTGTATCCGGCGAGACCCCGCTGCTTATTGCTACCACAGTGATTGAAGTGGGGGTGGATGTACCGGAGGCAAGCTGTATTATTATTTTTGATGCTGACAGGTTCGGCCTGTCGCAGCTTCATCAGCTTCGCGGGCGCGTGGGAAGAGGAGGGACGCCCGGCTGGGCCTTTTTCATAACCCGTGCAGATCCGCAGTCCCTCGCAGCCGAAAGGCTGGCAGTGATCCGCAGTTCCTCAGATGGCGCTGAGATCGCACAGGCTGACCTTGAACTGCGCGGCGCTGGCGATGTGCTCGGCGATGCCCAGTCCGGAGGCCGCAGTTCCTTTAAACTTCTGCGCGTGGTAAAGGATGCAGAGATGATATCCCGCGCCCGCGAAGCTGCCGGCGGGCTGCTGCGTGATGATCCGGAGCTGGCCCTTCCTTCCCATATACAGCTGGCCGGCGCTGTACTTGATTTTACCCGTGGGGTCGAGGGCTTTATTACATCATCCTGAGCTTTATATCCTGAACCCTTCCCCCTGGATGTGCCCCCCTTGGCCATCCTTTGCCCTCTCACTCTCCTTATGGCCGTCCTCGGCGTATCCCGGGATCCTGCTTAACCGGCTGCAGCGGATACTGTGTTTGATTATCACTGGTCCCGCTGTACATATCTGTTATGTTGTTAATGGCAAAGGGGATAATGAAGGCATGCGCATTATTGCTGGCAGGTTTAAGGGAGCCGAGATCAAGGTTCCGAAGGACGGGAAAACTACACGCCCGACAACTGACCGCACTAAAGAAGCTATCTTTTCGCGGCTGAAGTCTGTAGGCGCCATAGCAGGTGCTGATGTCCTTGATCTGTTTGCCGGTACGGGCGCATTGGGTTTTGAGGCGCTTTCCAGGGGTGCGCGTTCGCTTGTTGCTGTGGAAGCCAGTTCCAGGGTTGCATCATGCATAAAAAGCACTGCAGGGGGTCTGTGCCGGCTGCCCGGCTGGGACCCGTCCGTTAAGGTGAAGGTTGTTAAAGCCAGGGCAGAAAAATTTGTTTCGGCAGCCCCATCCGATAAACCCGTATCTGGTTCCCCGTACTCGCTCGTTTTCATGGATCCCCCATATGCCATGGATACTGAGGAATGCAATATCCTCCTTAAAGATATAGTTACGGGCCCTGTAGTTACAGATGGTGCCGTGATCGTTGTGGAACGTTCTGCGAGGTCAGAGGCAGTGAGCGCCCCCGCCGGCTGGGAAATTACCATGTCGCGCAAGTATGGCGAAACAGCCGTTGATTATATCGGGCATTCCTGACCCGCTCCGGGTGTTACGCCGTTTTATTGCCGCCAGCTACTTTTGTCAGCCTGGTTCCATCCGCTTTTCCTCATCCTTCCCGTTATCCCGTTATTGGCTGGTGGTAAAACACGCAGATACAAAATCAAAAATGTGGAAAACCGCTGAAAGTAATTTTGTATCTGCGTGTTTTACCACCAGCGAGTGTGCAGTGCCGGCGGACGGATACCTGGTGATGGGCGAGGCAGCAGTAAATTACTGGATAACAGCAGTACCTGACGGGGGGGGGGGGGAATTAAAGGGGAAATTAAAAAAGTACTGCCGCCCGTCGGCGGCAGTACCCTGTAATAATAAAACGTCTCGTTACTTGTTGGCGAGAGTTGACTTCACTGCACCGCTGTATGTGCGGCCGCGATATGATCCGCAGTTCGGGCACGCAACATGGGCGAGCGTCGGAGCGCCGCAGTTCGGGCATGCAATAGTAGTGGTAGCCTTGGCTTTCCATGTGGAACGGCGGGTGTGTGTATTCGCGCGTGAAGTCCTGTACTTTGGCAGTGCCATGGGTAATTCCTTTTCGTTCGAACAAATTTACTTAAGCGTATGTGAGTTTAGTGCGACCCCTCGAAATTGTGTTCTGGATCAAGACTCGCCGGGCGGCCGGGGCTTGCCGGGCTGCTGCGGGGGCTACCGTCATGTCAGGACTGGTCAGGATTCACCGAGGCTTTTCCTGAAGTTTTCCAGCTCTGCCCACCTCAGGTCGGTGGTCTCATGGCGGTGCTCAGAGTTTTTATTAAGATCGATCCCGCATTGGGGGCATAACCCCTTACAGTCCGGTGAGCATAACAGTTGTGGCGGGAGCGCTTCAGCGAGATTATCCCGGATAAGCGCCTCGCAGCTGAGCATTGTTGACTGCGGGTCAAGGGAGTAAACGTCCTGCTGATCCCCGCTGCCCTCGTCGGCCTCGATTTCCTCCTCGCCATGCGGGAGCTTCTGCGGCTGCCCTTCATATGTGAAGAAAGCAGTAAAAGCAGGGGCAAGTTTTATGCTTACAGGCTTCAGGCATCGTGTGCATTCCCCGCTCAGCACGGATCCAACAGTACCGGTGAACAGCAGACCGTCGGGAAGGCTTTCGGCTGTCCCGCTCAGATATACCGGCGACCCTTTGGGGATACCGATAACAGCATCCCCGATACCGTCCGGCGCCGGCATAGTTTCATCAATATCCAGGGTCTGCCCGGCACGCTGCGAAAGGCTGGAAATAGATACAGACCAGGGGGTACGTTTTTCGCGGACCATATATCCTCTTAATTCCTTTTGATATCTTTTAAGTGTGATGTACGCGGTACAGTACCTCAATACCTTGCATATTTCAATATCCTGTATATAGTTATGTTACTGGCGGTCGGGGTAATCATCTGCGGACAGCCGCGGGATCTCCTGTTCGGCCTGTTTTTGCCGTTCATGCAGCACTTCCAGGCCGGACTGGATACTGTTATGGATCTCGGTGATCTGCTCATCCAGATCATGCATGGATTTCTGTGCGTACCTGTTTGCTCCGGCTGTGAGCTGGTTGGCCTTATCCTGGGCATTGTCAAGTATCCCGCGGGCTTTCTGCGTGGCAATAGACACTACGTTTTCCTGGCCTGCAAGGAACTGCGCCTGTTCGTTGGCTTCTCGTATGATCCCGGCGGCCTGGCTGTGCGCATCAGAGACTATGGAGCTTGACTGTGTCTGCGCATTCTCCAGGCGGCGTTCAGCTTCGCGCATCAGTGCAGAGGCGCGCTCAAGCTGTACGGGGAGGTCTTTTTTCAGGTCGTGGAGCAGATCAAGGAACTCATTTTTATTGATTTTAGCCACATCGGCGTTGAACACCCCTGTCTTGGCTTCTTCAATAAGCTGTTCCATATGCTCAATAATGTCATATGCGGTGGTGAACTGCTCGTCACCTATGCGGTTGTCATCATCGTCCGTCTCGGCGCTGTTATCCTTATAAGTTTCAGGTATATAATCGTGCAGCGCCTTCAGCGCAGCATCAGCGGGGCCTTCGTCCTGCCCGGCATCGCTGTCCTCACCGGTATCGTTGTCATTTATAATATTTTGTTCAGGAAGCGTTGCCTGAGTTTCATCAGAGGCTTCATCCTCCGCGCTGAACTCTGCATCCTGTGAATCAGTATCGTCCATAATGGCCTTCCCTGTGAGTTATCCTTTACTGTATTTTACTTCCTTCGCATGATATCCGCATGCAACCTGCAATGGTATCTGCCGCGGCGCCCTATCCCCACCATGTGGGGGGGGCTATTTGAATATCTGCCGTTCACAGGCCGGGCGGTATCAGGGGTTCTGCTGCATATCGTCCCGCAGGACCCTCAACAGGGGGGCAACTACGTTATCGGGCACCATCCCCGAGATATCGCCGCCATGGCGGGCAACATCCTTGACTATAGAGCTTGAGATATGTTCCTTGATCGGGTCTGCCGGCAGAAAAAGTGTCTCAACGCCGGCAAGCTTGCGGTTGACCAGGGCCATACCGAGCTCTGCCTCATAATCACCGTTCTGGCGCAGGCCTTTTACGATAACGCTTGCATTGACTTTAATGCAGTATTCGGTGATCAGCCCGCTGGTGCTGGAAACTACAGCATTGGTGCATCCATCAGCATAAAGGGCATCCTGTATCAGCTGCACACGCTCAGCCTCAGTGAACAAAGGTTTTTTGGCTGAATTTACGGCTACGACAACATGGATCTCATCAAAGAACTGTGCGCACCGTTCAATAACGTCCAGATGGCCGGATGTGACGGGATCAAAAGACCCCGGGCATACTGCAATAGTCATAGTCCAAGTTTACCGCATGATTTTTTTGAAAGCACAATTAATGCATAATGATGGCGCAATAACAGGATAGATTATATAATCTAGTCAGAGCAGACATACAGTTTTTACAGCAGGGGGCTTGACAGCATGGATGGGATGCATAACAGCAATAGTATATGGGACAGGGATATCCGCAATGAGGATACGGAGAGTGCACCCGGGCTGCAGCCGCAGGAGATGCCGGACCAGTCAGCAGGGACCGCTGTCCTGGAGCGTGAAGAGACTGATGAAAAAAACAGACGTAGCGATGACGGCGACAATGACCGCTATGCGCATTATGTGTCTAAAGAACGCCTGGAGCAGGCACGTATCACAGGCCGGCCGGTTATAGCGCTGTGCGGCAAAGTGTGGATACCTAAGCGTAATCCGGAGCAGTACCCTGTCTGCCCTGAATGCAAAAAAGTCTACAGCCAGATGCGCGGCTCAGGGAGTTCAGGGTTTTAAGTTTCCCTGTCCCTGCTTTCTGCCTTCATTGCTGCCGGCGGGCTCTTTGGCTGATAGCTGTCTCCGCTGCCCTCAGCCGCGGCTGACAGTGATGACCTGTGTCGGAATAGCAGGTTCGCCGTCGCTGAGTGACAGGGCGCTTACGGGAAGTTCCCTGAGTGCTGCCGAGTGGTATTCGCGTGCTGCGAACATCGCCTCGCGCGTAGTAAGGCTTTCGTCGATTGAACCATGGTCCACAGCTGTTATCTGCAGATCGCGGGTATCGCCGTATTCAGCAGGAAGTTCGCAGCTCTCCAGGGATACCTGATCACCTGCCAGGACTACTTCCCCCTGGGCAAGCCCGTACTGGTAGGAACGGACTGCGCGTTTGCGCCAGCCGTCAGTGGCCTTGCCGAAAGACTTTTTGGCAACGGGATGCATGGAGCCGTCAGCGCCTTCGCGTTCAACCAGCTTGTAAACCATATTGTTCGTCACATGCCCGGACCCTGTAACAAGGCGAGTGCCGACGCCGTATGAATCAATAGGCGCGGCAGCAAGGGCAGCAATAGCGTATTCGTCAAGGTCATTGGTTACCGTGATTTTTGTATCCGTTGCCCCCAAAGCATCCAGCTGATGGCGTGCCCGCTGGGCCAGGGAAGCCAGGTCCCCTGAATCAATACGGATCCCGCCGAGCCCGGAGCCGGCCACTTCTACCGCTGTTTTTATGGCGTCGTCAATATTATATGTGTCCGTGAGCAGCGTGGTTTTTGCCCCTAAAGCGCTGATCTGCGATGTGAAAGCGTCGCGTTCGGTGTCATGCACAAGTGTGAAAGCATGCGCTGCGGTACCGATGCAGGGTATGCCGTACAGTTTGGCTGCAGCAAGGTTCGCAGTCGAGGCAAACCCGCCTACGACCGCCGCCCGGGAGGCAGCGATTGCAGCATACTCGCTGATGCGCCGTCCGCCCATGTCTGCACAGGGCCGCCCGCCCGCAGCCGATGTGATGCGTGAAGCTGCCGATGCCACGGAACAGTCATAATTGAGGATACTTAAAACCAGCGTTTCCAGAAGCACGCATTCACCGAAAGATCCTTCCACCTGGAGGATAGGGGAGTTAGCAAAAAACATTTCTCCCTCACGGTAGGCGCGGATAGTCCCCGTGAATGTAAAACTGCTGAGATAATCGACAGTTTCCGGGGAAACGATATGGTTATCGTGAAGGTATGCCAGCTCGCTGTCATTGAGCCGGAAATTTTTGAGATAAGCAAGGATACGCCCCAGCCCTGCCGTCACGCCGTAGCGGCGCCCCGAAGGGAGGTGCCTGGTGAATACCTCGAATACGCTTTGGCGCGCAGCAGTACCGTCTTTAAGCGCTGCATCGAGCATAGTGTATTCGTACATATCGGTCATCATTGCCGGTGAAATATCAGAACTGACCATATAACACTCCAATCCTTGACGGTCCGGTAAGGCATAAGGCTTCCTGCCTTCCTTTTCCGGTACGGGTACTGAAACACCGCATGCCTGTACCTTATACCTTAAGACTAGTCTTAAGTATAGAATCTTGAGAATCCGGATACTATGGCGAAGGAGTTAGTATGACGCAGATCAAGGATTTGCTTCCTGACAGCGATGCGCTGAATGCAGTGCGCGCAGATGGCCGGGCAGTTGATGAGCTGAGGCCGGTAAAGGTCATCCGCGGATGGACACAGTCTCCGGAAGGCTCAGTACTGATCGAATGCGGGAATACCCGGGTACTGTGCACTGCAACTTTCACTCAGGGGGTACCGCGCTGGCGGCGTGACAGCGGATTAGGATGGGTTACCGCAGAATATGCGATGATCCCCCGCGCCACCCAGGACCGTACTGACCGTGAATCGGTAAAAGGCAAAGTCGGGGGCCGTACCCACGAGATCAGCCGGCTTATTGGCCGTGTCCTGCGAGGAGTTACAGACCTGAGCAAGCTTGGGGAAAACCAGATACAGATCGACTGCGATGTGCTCCAGGCGGACGGCGGCACCCGGACGGCATCGGTGACCGGTGCTTATATAGCCCTTGCCGATGCCCTGGAGTGGGCAAAAGGAAAGAAGAAGATCAAATCGGTAAAAGCAGTGCTTAAAGACCAGGTATCGGCAGTTTCAGTGGGGATCATCAACGGCACGCCTATGCTTGACCTGCCGTATACGGAAGATTCACAGGCGATGACTGATATGAATATAGCGATGACTGGAAACGGCCAGTTTATTGAAATACAGGGGACAGCTGAGCACCGCCCCTTCAGTAGGGACGAGCTCGGCACTTTGCTGGATCTGGCGCAGAAGGGCAACAGCGAGCTTCAGCAGCTTCAGCGCAAGGCTCTGGAAATGCCCCTGGGGGAAACCCTGGAATATACAGGCAAAACAAGCCGGCCTGCGTCCTTGGCAGAAGGCAGGTGACTTATGGTCCAGCGTATTGTGGTTGCAACGCATAATCGCGGAAAAATACGTGAGATCGAACACATCCTAGCCGATGAAATGGGAAGTGCGGCAGCACGATTTGAGTTCATAACGTCTGAAGATGCCGGGCTTCCTGATCCGCGTGAAACGGGGATAACGTTCCAGGAGAACGCCCTTCTCAAAGCGCGCGACGCTGCACAGCGCACAGGGCTTCCTGCAATGGCTGATGATTCCGGCCTGATCGTAGATGTTATGGGCAATGCACCCGGCATCCTCTCCGCGCGCTGGTCAGGGGCCCATGGCGATGATTCTGCCAATAATGCCTTGCTTCTTGCTCAGCTTGCGGATATCCCCGGCACCAGGCGTTCCGCCCGTTTCCGCTGCGCCTGTGCGCTGGTAGTGCCGCACGATGACGGTGCAGGTAATAACGGGGGGAAGGGAAGCGGTGCTGCGGAGTATACTGAATATGTAGAAACAGGTGAGATGCCGGGCCGCATTGCACTCTCTCCCCGGGGCAGCAATGGTTTTGGGTACGACCCTCTATTCGTCCCTGATGACCAGGGCTGTGTTACAGATCAGCAGCGGGAGCAGAATAACGGGCAGCCCCTGACCAGCGCTCAGATGTCTCCGGAGCAGAAGGACGCTATTTCCCACCGCGGGGCAGCTATCCGTGCTATGGCCGCGCATTTTGCGGAGCTTGCATAAGGCTGGATGCGGAAAAATTTAGTGAGGCAGGAAGGGGAAGTAATGGTTGAGGATTTAGACCATCCGTGGCGTATATATGCCCGTCAGGTTCGATGGGCTGCCTGTGGCGTGGTGTGTGTACTGATCCTTGCACTCGTAATAGGAACGGTGTGGTTTCGCGTGGCTGATGTACATCGTCGTGAGGCTCAGCGTCGCATTGATATTTCATTGGATATGGTCAGGCAATTTGAGGGGACTTCTTTAGGGCACCCTCCGTTCGGTAATGCCCCTGAGAGGTTTGTCCGCGTGTTGGAGCCTTCCCTATGGCCTAATGACCCTGTTCCAGCTGACCGCATACCTGGAATCAAGATGGCTATTGGGGTGTTCAATTCTATGTATCCCTATGAGGCTGTTACCTTTAAGGGCGTCAAGATGGCGTATGGTAGGGATTTTGAGCGCAATGTCACTGAAGGATGGAAACAGAACAGGAAAGAACTGAGATTCGTTTCATGGTGCCGTCAGCCGGCTCATGTGGTGTATAGGCGGGATGTTTTTGATGGTAATCGTCTGGTTCACAGGAGAGGCGAGCGTTTTGAGGGGAAGATTTCTAATTATGAATATGTCATCCATCGTGATAGTGCCTATGAAGAATTGGAGTTTGTTTCTAATCCAGGGAAGGGGAAGTAATGGTTAGAAATACATAGAAATACAAAAAGGCATATAACAAAATTTTGTGACAGAAATAGGTGTTTTATCAGAGGGAACATCAAGCATATGCGCAAACGAGGCGTTGGTGGAAGTCAAGCATGCTTTTGTCGGCATAGAGAACAGCTTTCAGGATTCCATCAGTGCTCTTGATCAGTTAAAAAGAGAAATTACAGATCACTGCGAGAAAGGATTAACGGATCATGGTAATGAAGACTAAACCTTTAAACTGGCTTGTATCCCTTGAACTGCGTGCGCGAGAAGGGACTTGAACCCTCACGTCAAAGACACAGGAACCTAAATCCTGCGCGTCTACCAATTCCGCCACTCGCGCGTTGGACAGCTTTCCTTCACCGGCCGATAGGATACATGGTCCTGCCGCCAGGCAGCAGGCCATAAAAATGTGAAGGGGAGCCGCTTACCAGAATCGGACTGGTGACCTTCTCATTACGAGTGAGACGCTCTACCAACTGAGCTAAAGCGGCATGTGCGGAAACACAAGAAATCATTTTACTTGATACTCACGATTTGTCTATCTGCTGATGGCGGGGTGTGTTATGGATTTTCGGCAAGGTATGCAATACTTATAGAAGGCGGACTGCATGCCGCCGGACGTGTTGGGCGTTGATCCCTCCTGGAGTTGTTGTGTTCCCGGGATGTGCTGGTGTCCGCCCTGCTGGAAGACTTTTGGGAAGCTATGGAAGCTTGCTGCGCGTACAGGCTCGGATGCTGAGCAATGCATAGGCAGCAGCGTGCATGGCCAGGACCCGGAACACAATGCAGTGTGTTCCGCTAGGAGTAAATAACGTGTCAGATAAAGACGAAAAATTGAATACAGATATAAAAGATGCGCAGGCGTCTGCACCGGATACTGCGAAAAGCCCGGCAGCTGCTGCCCGTTCTGCTGCAGCTGGGATGCCGAAACGTACGCGCAAAAGCAGAGGGCGTGTAACGCGCAGCGCGGGTGCAGCTGGTGACAGCGCCGTGCCGGTAGTCGTCGATGCCGCTTCTGATACTGCTGCCGATCCCGTTTCTGACAGGCAGCGTGCAAAATCCGGATCCCGTGCCGGCTCGGGGAAAGCGGTCAGCCGCAAGGCTGCAGGTAAAGCTGCGGATACCCGTAATACCCACAATAATGCTGCAGGGGATGCTGATACCCGCAGCGACACTCACGATGGCAGCAACCAGAAAAACGGAAATACCGGGAATCATGCGCAGCCGGCTGCGCGGGGTAAGCGTATACAGGCCCTTGCTGAAGAAATATTCGTTGATAAAGGTATTGCTGCGTCCCAGGCCGAACCGGCTGCCCATGCTCCCCGTGTGTCCGGTGCAGCATCCCCGGATGCATCTTCCGATGACCGCGGCAACTCGGCCAGTACCAGGTTCACCAGTAACAGCAACGATTCCCTGTTTTCTGCACCGTTCTCACAGCAGAATACAGGGCCGGATACGGACGGGGCAGCCCTTCCTGCCGCAAAGCCTATGATGTCGCTCCTTTTCCAGGCGCCTGTGCTTCCTGCTGCCGATTCTGTCCGGCCCAGGGCCACACGCGGCGGCAGCCATGTGACGCTTGACACTATCAATGAGGCTCTGGAAGAGCAGAGCAGCAGGAAAGATAAATCGCGCGGCATCGGTCTGCAACCTCATGGCAGCCGTAACGGGAATGACGGACGCGCCGGCAGGAACGCTGCTGCAGGCAATATCCGTATGCCCAATGCCCGGCAGGCTGAAGAAGAAGATTTCAGCGGCGACAGCGATACTGATGCCCGTTATGGAGGACATCGGAGCAGCCGCCGGCTGAATGCCCAGGAACGCCGGGCCGCAGCTGAAGTGGAACAGATCGAGGAAGACCTTGAAAATGACGAAATCACGTATAACCCTATAGAAAGCGAGCTTGAAGAGCTTGCCCGGGAGCGCCGGTACAGCAGGCATTACGATGACGGCGGTGACGAGGAGGAATATGATTCCCAGCCGCGGCGCCGCACCCGCAGCAGCTCATCGCGCACAAGGAAAGGGAACCGCCGCGGAAGGGGCGAGGACAGCAGCTATCCGGAGGATGACGGGCAGTTCGGCAGCCGTACCCGCAGCAGTGCTGATGACTACGATGCAGACGATGAACCGGTTTCTACCCGCCGTCGCCGCCGTCGCCGCAGGGGTTCTGCTGACCAGCAGGAGGATGAGCGGATCCCGCGTTCACGCAAGCAGCAGTATATTGACAAGATAACTGGGATCGAAGGTTCCACGAGGCTGGAGGCCAAGCGCCAGCGCCGCAGGGACAACCGCAGGGAACGTTCGCGCAGATCGCTTATTACTGAACAGGATTTCCTGGCACGCCGCGAGAACGTTGACCGCCTGATGGTCGTCCGCCAGAAGGGGCGCCACTCGCAGGTCTCTGTTATCGAAGATAACGTTCTTGTAGAGCATTATATTTCCGATATTGAGGAAGTTTCATCCGTCGGGAATATTTACCAGGGACGCGTGCAGAATGTACTGCCCAGTATGGAGGCTGCATTCGTTGATATCGGGCAGCACCGCAATGGTGTCCTGTATGCCGGTGAGGTCAACTGGGACGCTACCCGCCTTGATGGCCAGCCCAGGCTTGTGGAGCATGCATTCAGGCCGGGCGATAATGTGCTTGTGCAGGTGACGAAAGACCCTATCGGGCATAAAGGCGCACGTCTGACGGCTCAGATCACTGTGGCAGGGCGCTATCTGGTGCTTGTCCCCGCGGGAGGCATTACCGGCGTTTCGCGCAAATTACCGGAACGCGAGCGCACACGCCTGAAAAATATCGTTGATAAAGTTGCTCCCAAGAATATGGGCGTAATTATCCGCACGGCTGCAGAAGGTGCCAGCGAAGAGGCGCTGCAGCGTGATATGCAGCATCTGGTCAGCCAGTGGGATCATGTTGAAAAAGGCCTTAAAGATTACGAAAGTTCCAAGCGCCCCCATCTTCTCCAGGGGGAGCCCGATGTTGTGATCCGCGTGATCCGGGATATTTTCAATGATGATTTCAGCAAACTGGTTGTTGAAGGTGACGATGTGTACAGCAGGATCAGGGAATATCTTGAATCTGCTGCGCCTGATATGCTTGAGCGCCTTGAAAAATGGGATCCTGAAGAGCATAAGGGCAGGGATGTTTTCGATAAATGGTCTATTGATTCCCAGCTGCGCAAAGGGATGGAACGCAAGGTATATCTCCCGTCGGGCGGTTCGCTGATCGTTGACCGCACTGAGGCCATGACGACTATTGATGTTAATACAGGCCGTTTTATTGGGCGCGGACAGTCGCTTGAAGAGACGGTTACCAAGTGCAATCTGGAAGCTGCCGAGGAGATCGTGCGCCAGCTGCGTCTGCGCGATATCGGCGGTATGATCATGATCGATTTTGTTGATATGGTCATGCCGCAGAACCGCGACCTTGTCCTGCGCAGGCTTGTGGAATGCCTGTCCCGTGACCGTACCAAGCATCAGGTTGCTGAGGTGACTTCCCTCGGGCTGGTCCAGATGACCCGGAAACGTGTGGGGCAGGGGCTTGTGGAGGCCTTCTCCGAAGAATGCCCGACATGCGGCGGGCGCGGGTTTATCCTTCATGATGAGCCTACGGTTTCTGCAGATTATGATGACCCGTATGCGCTTAAAGGCGGGGATCCTTTCGTCCATACGAATAAGCACGGGTATGGGCGAAGCCATTATGACGACACTGATTCCAACGCACCCAAGGGCTCTACTCCGCAGGTGAAGGCAACGCTTGCGCGTATCGCTGCCGCCGCGGCTGAAGCTGCCGAATCGGATAAAACAGCTTCCGGCAGGACAGATGCGGATAAGGAGCATACGGATAGGGCTGAAGCGGGCACTGCAGATATAGGTACGGCAGCTGCGGGTACGGGAGACGCTGATACAGCGGATGCCAATACAGCAGATACGGGTACGGTCCCTGCCGAAACTGTTTCTGCAGGATCTGGCGACGGCGGAACGGACACGGCCAAGGCCGATTAGTCCAGTACGCCTCCTATGTTAGGAGTTCGCATGCATTTTGAGCGCGTTATAATACAGCAGATTTGACGCGAGGCCAATATGCATATAGAGTAGATAGCTGGTGTCTTCAGGTGCAGCAGAGTTTCCGTGCTTCTGCAGTGCCTGCTGAGCAGCAGGAAAATAGCTTAAAACAGGCAAGGTAGAACTATGTACGCGATTGTAAAAGCTGGCGGCCACCAGGAAAAGGTTGAGGTTGGGGACAAGTTTATTGTCAATCGCCTTGACGCCAAGAAAGGCGATTCTGTAGAGTTCCCCGTCGCTCTTATAGTTGACGGCTCTAAGGTTACCGTGGCTGCTAAGGATCTGGCCAAGGTTTCGGTCAAAGCTGAAGTGGTTGATGATGAGGCTAAAGGTAAGAAGATCCACATCCAGAAGTTTAAGAATAAGACCGGCGTTGCACGCCGCAAGGGTCATCGTCAGAAGCTTACGGTCCTGAAAGTTACTGAGATTGCTTAGTGCGCTCAGGAAAAATACGGGTTGTAAGGATACGAAAGGAAGTTAAATGGCACACAAGAAAGGTGCTTCAAGCTCTCGTAACGGTCGCGATTCAGGCCCACAGTACCTGGGTGTGAAGAAGTTCGGCGGCGAAGCAGTTGTAGCAGGTAATATTATCGTCCGCCAGCGCGGAAGTAAATTCCATCCGGGGCATGGCGTAGGTATGGGTAAGGATCATACCCTGTTTGCGCTGCAGGACGGCACCGTACAGTTCGGTGTACGCCGTGACCGCAAGATCGTTGACGTTGTTGCACAGTAGTACTGCCGGAAGGTACTGGTAATAGTACTGCTAGATAATATTTCTGTGTTTTTGATAAGGCCGCGTTTTGACGCGGCTTTATTTATAAGCTGGTATTATTGTGATCCTGCAGAGGCGATCCATCATGCCGGTTATGGGTGTGCCGGATAATAAGTACGGGTATCCCGGGCCGGTATCGGGAATAGCTGAAAGTAATCAGAAATAGTCGGATACGTACAGGTAATGATATGAGTGATTTCGTTGATAGGGTAACTGTCCATGTTAAAGGCGGTGACGGAGGGAACGGCGCCGCGTCTATAAGGCGTGAAAAATATAAGCCGCTTGCCGGTCCGAACGGCGGTGACGGAGGGAACGGCGGTTCTGTGATCGTTGTAGCAGACCCTAATGTTACATCGCTCCTTGATTACAGGTTTGCCCCCCACCGTGCGGCAGGGAACGGCACGATGGGCAAGGGGGACGACAAGGACGGTTCCATGGGGGCCGATCTGGTTTTGCCTGTGCCTCCGGGGACTGTCGTCTTCGGCGCCGCCGCGCATAAAAAAGAGGGGCTGCTGGCAGACCTGCGGAATGCGGGGGACAGGGTCGTGGTTGCCCGCGGCGGCGCCGGCGGTTTAGGAAACCGCTCCCTTGCCAGCCGTGCCCGGCGCGCCCCCGGCTTTGCCCTGCTTGGTGAACCGGGAGAGGAACGGGACATTGTTTTCGAGCTTAAATCCATAGCTGATGTGGCTCTGGTGGGCTATCCGAGTGCCGGGAAATCAAGCCTTATTGCTGCTGTGAGCGCAGCGAAGCCCAAGATCGCCGATTATCCGTTTACTACCCTTACCCCTAATCTGGGTGTGGTCAAAGCGGAAGATAAAGTTTTCACTGTGGCTGATGTGCCCGGCCTCATCCCCGGCGCGGCGCAGGGCAAAGGCCTCGGGCTGGAATTCCTCCGCCATATTGAGCGCACTGAGGTCATTGCGCATGTTATCGACTGCGCAACGCTTGATCCTGGCCGTGATCCTGTCTCTGACTATGAAACATTGGAAAATGAGCTGAAACAGTATGAAGACCAGCTCCAGCTGCCGCTTGGCGCCATCCCGATACGGGACCGCCCGCGTGTTATCATCCTTAACAAAATTGATGTGGCGGAAGCACGTGAACTTGCAGAATTTGTGAAGCCTGATTTTGAGGGAATGGGGCTTAAGGTTGTCCTTGTTTCGACGGTAAGCCACGAGGGGCTGCGGGAGCTGGCTTTCACCTTGGCTGAACTTTCTGAAAAAGTCCGTCGTACTATACGTGAGCGTGAAGTCCGGGATGGTTCCGGCAAGGAAGGGCGCGTTGTCCTCCGGCCTCTGGAGAACAGGTCCCGCCGCCGCCGGACGGGCGCCGGGACCGTTGGCGTTGATTTCAGTATTACGCGGCATGAAGATGCTGACGGGAATTTCTGGTTTACAGTGACGGGTGAAAAACCTGAGCGGTGGGTCCTCCAGACGAATTTTGATAATGAGGAGGCTGTAGGCTATCTTGCTGACCGGCTGGCGAAATTCGGCGTGGAAGATGCCCTGAAAGCCCAGGGTGCCCGTATCGGTGATGAAGTGTATATCGGTACCGGCGATAATGCGGTAGGATTCGACTGGGATCCGACGATTGCTGCCGGAGCTGAGATGCTTGACAGCAGCCCCCAGTCGCAGCGCGGGCATGATGCCCGGCTGGATGCCCTGGAGGAATCAAGGAGCCAGCGTAGGACCAATGCCCAGCGCCGCCGCGAGTACCACGAGTGGATGGATGCTAAGGCGGCTGTCCGCGCGGCCATGGAAAAAGAACGTAAGGCAGGGCATTGGGCTGACCCGTCGAAGGCTGATGACCCCCATGATGAGCATGGATTGGAAAATTATGAAGCTTAGCAGCCGTATCCGCAATATCGGGGCAAGTGTCACCCTGGAAATTGACAGCAAGGCCAAACAGATGCGGTCTCAAGGCATCAGAGTTATCAGTTTCGGCACAGGCGAACCGGATTTCCCGACGCCGAAGTACATTGCTGATGCTGCTTCGCGGGCAGCGCTGGATCCGCAGAACCATAAATACACTGCAACGCAGGGCCTTCCTGAGCTCCGTGAGGCGATCGCCCGCAAGACTTTAAGGGATTCCGGATACCCTGCCGATCCTGCTGATATCGTGGTCACTAATGGCGGTAAGCAGGCAGTATATGAGGCAATACAGATAGTTGCCGATCCGGGGGATGAAGTGGTTATCCCTTCCCCCTACTGGGTGAGCTACACTGAAGCTGTAAAGCTTGCCGGAGGCGTACCTGTGTGCGTACCGGCTGCTGCAGACACTAATTTTGAACCGGCTGTTGAACAGCTGGAGCGGGTCCGGACTCCTGCAACGAAGGTGGTCATTGTCAATTCGCCGAATAACCCTACAGGATCCGTATGGTCGGAACAGGTTTTGCGGGATATTGCCCGGTGGGCGCTTGAGAACGGGATATGGGTCCTGTCTGATGAGATCTATGAGCATCTTGTGTATGACGGTGCTGAGGCTCCGCATATCGGTGCACTGGAGCCCGATATCCGCAGGCAGCTTATTGTGGTGAACGGCGTTGCAAAAACGTATGCAATGACGGGATGGCGCGTAGGATGGCTTATTGCACCGCCTGATGCAGCGGCGGCGGCAGCCAGGCTTCAGGGCCATATGACATCGAATGTCAATAATGTTGCACAGCGGGCTGCAATCGAGGCAGTCTCGGGGGATCTGTCGGCGGTGGCGGGGATGCGTGCCGCCTTTGATGTGCGCCGGCACGCCATTGTTGCTGCGCTCAACAGGATCCCGGGCATTTCCTGCGGCCTTCCCCAGGGGGCTTTCTATGTATTCGCCGATATCCGCGGGCTTCTTGGCCGGCCGCTTGGCAGTCGTAAAAAAGTGTATACGGATTCTGTCCAGCTGGCATCTGATCTGCTCGATGATATCCATATTGCCGTAATCCCGGGTGAAGGGTTTGGCATGCCCGGGTATATCAGGTTTTCCTATGCTTTGTCTGATGATGACCTTGCTGAGGGGATGTCCCGGCTGGAAAAGTGGGTAATGCTGTAGGCCTGCGGTCTTGAGTGCCTCGGGCCGGGTGGGGCAGCCAGAGTGCGGCGGGGATCAAGGGTATCTCATCTGTTCAAGTGCCTTGTCCGTAATTACAGCAGTGAAGCTATGCTTTCTATGCCGGACACACGGCGAGGCCTTTAGTGGACGAAATCCAAGCTCCACGGTAGACTTAGGGTTTGGCTGTTTTTGGATATTGCTGAGCATACGGCGGATACGCCTGCTGAGGCGGTAAATCGAGAGCAATCGGTACAATAGACACCATAGGGGAGTGGCGCAATTGGTAGCGCAACGGTCTCCAAAACCGTAGGTTGTGGGTTCGAGTCCCGCTTCCCCTGCTTGAAGCCATCATCGCGCCTGCGGTGGTGGCAGATTATTAAGGACACCAGGCAAAAGGTAAGGATGATATGGCAGTATCTGATCATAGGCTTGCAAAGGATAAAAAGCCCAATATCTTTATGCGCATTGGCCTGTTCATTCGTCAGGTTTTTGATGAGATGCGCAAGGTTGTGGCGCCGTCAGGCTTTGAGCTTTTGAAATGGTCGTTTGCAGTGTTCGTCTTTGTGTTCCTGCTTATGCTCTTTACCACAGGGATTGATTTCGGCTTTGGGAGGCTTATGTTTACCCTGTTCGGCTGAACAGGCCATATCTGGCAGGAAAGCAAACAAAGGTTTAACAGCAAGGTTTAACGGCAAAGTTAGTGAAGGATAGTATGGCAGACAATACCGATAATCTTTTTGACGATGGAAGCAGCCACGTCCCGGCGGCAGACAGCAGCAGTGATACCCTGCAGGCTGCTGAAGCAGAAGAGGCTGCTAAGGCTGCAGAGGCTGATGGAACTGTTCCGGCTGAGGCACAGGAGGATCATGATGCCTCCCGTGAGGCTGCGGATAAGGAATCATCGGCTGCCGCAGAAGAGGGATCTGAGGTATCTGCCGATCCGGAACAATCGGATCAGGGCAGCAGCGGGGATGCCGATGCGGCCCCGGCCGGCGCTGAAGGTGCCGAACCTGATAATACCGGGGAAACCGCGGATACGCCGGATGCCGGTGACAAGGCTGTCGATGAGTTCAAGAGGTCGCTGCGTACCCTTGACGGCAAATGGTATGTCCTTCACACATATTCCGGTTACGAGAAGCGTGTAAAAGCGAATATTGAATCCCGTGTGCAGAATTTCGGCCTTGAAGATACCGTTTTCCAGGTCGAGATACCGATGGAAGAGGTGGAGAAGCATACGGAAAAAGGTAAGAAAGTCGTTTCGCGCGTCCGTATTCCCGGGTATGTGCTTATCCGTATGTGGCCTGATGACGATGCCCGCCGTATAATCCGCGAAACTGAAGGTGTAACGGGTTTTGTGGGATCTAACCGCGAAGCCGTGCCGCTGAGCCGTCAGGAAGTCGTTGATATGATGGCCCCGATGATCCGTTCGGAAGCCCTTAAGGCTTCTGGTGACAAGCCTAAGGCTGCGCGCCAGCGCAAGGTTGAAGTAGTCTTCAGCATGGGCGAATCCGTCACGGTGACTGACGGGCCGTTCGCGACTATGACGGGTGTCGTTTCAGAACTTCAGCCGGCCGCACAGAAGCTTACCGTACTTGTCAATATCTTTGGACGCGATACACCTGTAGAGCTCGGTTTTGACCAGGTGGAGAAAATCTCCTAAAGCCTTTAGTCCCCAGATACTGGCATAATAAGAAAGCTTGTTTTGCCTTACTGCCCGTAAGGGAACCCTTTTGCGGCAGAAGGCGGATCAGGAATGCGGGAGATGCAGGCAGACGTCTTGTATCGGTCGTACCGCGAATAGAAAGAAGAACCAGATAATGGCTCCAAAGAAAAAAGTCTCAGCTATTGTTAAGCTGCAGATCCCGGCAGGGAAAGCAAATCCTGCACCGCCAGTTGGTCCTGCATTGAGCGGCCATGGTGTTAATATCATGGATTTCACCAAGGCATATAACGATGCCACAAAGGATCAGATAGGGCAGATCATCCCTGTAGAAATCACTGTTTATGAGGACCGTTCCTTCACCTTCGTGCTGAAGACCCCTCCGGCAGCTGAACTTCTTCGCAAAGCAGCAGGTGTGCCAAAGGGTGCAGGGAACCCGTTGACCACCAAGGTTGGTTCTGTAACTCATGCCCAGGTGCGTGAGATTGCTGAAACAAAGATGCCTGATCTTTCTGCGCGCGATATTGACGCGGCTGTAAAGATTATTGAAGGTACCGCCCGTTCCATGGGGCTGACTGTAACCGATTAATAAACCAACTGTAAGCAGGCAGGTGTGAGTGCCCTGGCTGCGACTGCTAAGGAGAAAGCAGATGACAAAACGTTCCAAGAAATACCGCGAAGCCGAAGAAATGGTTGATCGCGCTAATTTATATACTGATGAGCAGGCTGTTGCACTGCTCAAAAGCATGCCGAAGCGCGGTTTCGACGAGACGGTTGAAGCTACGTATGTGCTGAATGTCGATCCCCGCAAGGCTGACCAGCTTATCCGCGGTACCGTCAACCTTCCTCATGGGACTGGTAAAACAGCCCGCGTCCTCGTATTTGCCCGCGGCCCGCAGGCAACGGCAGCGGCTGAAGCCGGCGCGGATGAGGTCGGCGACGATGAACTTATCGAGAAAGTATCCAAAGGCTACACCGATTTTGATGCCGTTGTCGCAACACCCGACATGATGGGCAAAGTCGGGCGTCTCGGGCGCGTGCTTGGGCCCCGCGGCCTTATGCCGAACCCGAAGACCGGCACGGTCACTATGGATGTCGCTAAGGCTGTTGCCGATATTAAGGGCGGTAAGATCGAATTCCGCGTTGATAAAGACGGTAACCTCAGCTTTATTATCGGCAAACTTTCGTTCGGAGATCAGGATCTGGTGGAGAATTTCCGCTCTGTTGCTGATGAGATCCGCCGCTTGAAGCCTGCTACCGTGAAAGGGCGCTACATCGAGAAAGTTACCATGACTTCCACGATGAATCCCGGCGTACCGCTGGATATAGCCCCTCTGTCATAGGGTGTGAAAATAAATGATAGTTAAGGGGCGGGAAATAATCCCGCCCCTTAACTATTTCCCTTATTCTTTCTTATTTCCTCTGTTTTCATATTATTCTTATTCTTCTTTTTTCTTTTTACCCTTTCGCACTCGCCCTCTTCACCTGCGTTCTCCTTCTTCCTTCCCTCATCTCATCTTCATCCTTATTCCTCTTCATCCTCGCTCCGGTCGTCATCCCGCTTCACCTTCCAATCTCACTCTGCCCTTCCTTACACCCTGCCTTTTCTTACTCTCCAATCTCATCTCACCTCCTTATTTTTCGATCTCACCCCGTTCTTCCTTACTCTCCGATTTCATCTCACTTCTTTACTTTCCGACCTTTTATCCACATACATATGTAGCCCCACTTCCGACCTCACTCCATCTCTCCCTACCTTCTGACCTCACTCCATACCCTCCTTACTTTCCGATCGTACTCCACCATCTCCTTACTCTCCAATCTCACCCCATCCCCTCACCCAACTCGAAGATACGGATCCTCCTCCGACGGCCTCCTCCCACATCCGTACAGCTGAAACTATAACGGGGAGAAGGCAGATAGCCTGTTATGTATCCATCATTGTGCAGAAGGGCTGTGTTTGCATCTTTGAGTTGGGTGAGTGCAGCATACCGTATGCGGCTACAATGGAAGATGGCCCGTTGTTTGAATCGCATCAGGGTCGGTAAGAAGACTGGCTTTAGGGAATTATGGAGCAGCGTGATGAGGAATCGTCGTTTTAAGGTGACTGATGTTGCAGCGCCGGATAAGGATAATCCGCCGCTGAGGAGGAATACGCAGCCTAGCATGGCTGCGCGCGCAGGCAGCGGCTCTGAGGACGTTCGGCCGGGTACCAGTGATGGTGTACGCGGCAGCGGATCATCGCATAAGCGTGCATGGGCAATGTTCCTTCTTCTTGTCGCCCTGGCCGTGTTGACAGGCATCGCCATCGCTTTGATACTACCCAAAATCAGCTCCAGCGTGGCGTCATCAACGGGCGCGAACAATCCGACGGGGGAAGCTGCTAATATCCTGCAAACGCTGGCTGTGCGTGAAGACTCGAGATCGGCAGGAGGTTATAACCGTGGGCTTTTTGGTTTTCGCCAGACTGATGATGACGGTAACGGCTGCGATATCAGGGAAGATGTGCTGGCGCGCGATCTCAAGGACATCAAATATAAATATGCCGGGAGCTGCAAAGTGTCAAGCGGAGTTTTGAATGATCCATATACGGGGACGGTTATATATTTCCGCAGAGGCGCAAAAACAAGTGCTGCCGTGCAGATCGACCATGTAGTTGCGCTGCATAATGCATGGGATTCAGGCGCAAGCCAGTGGCCGTCAGCGAAAAAGTATAAGTTTGCCAATGATCCATACAACCTGCTTGCGGTGGAAGGGCAGGCAAACCAGGAGAAAGGCGATGCCTCTGCGGATGCGTGGCTCCCAACGAATAAGGGGTTCAGATGTGAGTATGTAGCGCGTCAGATCGGCGTAAAAGCCAAGTATTCACTTACAGTCACGCAGGCGGAAAAGGATGTTATGATGGGCACATTGCGGTCATGTCCGGCTCAAAAATTACCGTGAAATAGAACATCAGCCTGTGACAGTTTTCCTCTATGTCGTCTCCCAGTCTTGGCGAAACCATATTACACATCTCATTATGCGGACGGATGCGCTGTATATGCAGGAAAATACGCTGATACATCCTCCATATGTATTATCCTCAGAGATGTTCCCACTTGATGGTCGTATTGGCTTTTGGTTTATATGGTTGATCCGCCAGGAATGCACAAATATAGATCAGTTAGTATGGCCTCATTTTGGATCATGGAATTGTGTGCGGGTGCCGACGGACATTGAGTACTGAGAGTTATGCGCATAAATCTAAATCTATAAATGAAAATCTCATAATCAAAGTAATGAGAAAACAGATCGTCAAGGAGAGCGGTGGCACTTCTGGTAAACCAAACCAGTCCCACTACTAGCAGCTGCCTGTGGAGCTGCCCCAGGGTATGGCGGGGAGGATCCGGAGCCCACATACACTATAACTCCGTACGCGAAGGAATCTAATGGAGCGACTATTCAAGCTCAGGGAGAACGGTACAAAAGTCTCCACTGAAGTTATTGCAGGATTAACAACATTTTTTGCGATGGCATATATTATCGCAGTTAACCCTAACGTGCTCACTGCAGCAGGGATGCCATGGGGCGCTGTGTTTCTGGCAACGATCATCGCAGCGATCATCGGCACACTGGTTATGGGCCTTTTTGCCAATGTCCCGTATGCTTTGGCGCCCGGCGTAGGGCTGAATGCGTTCTTTACGTTCACCGTGGTCAAAGGGCTTAATTTTACGTGGCAGGAAGCCATGGCGATGGTGTTCGTCTGCGGGATCATCAATGTGCTGATCACAGTAACGAAATTGCGGAAAATGATAATCCGCTCTATCCCGCCAATGCTCCAGCATGCGATTAGCGGCGGAATCGGTATTTTTATTGCTTACGTAGGACTTGTTGACATTGGGATAATCCATTTTACGCCTGATAATTCTGCGCGGTCCGGCGCAAATATCAGCCTTGCAACCTTGAATTCTCCAACCTTGATCCTCTTCCTTATCGGACTGTTTATTGCTGTCGTCCTTACCGTACTGAAATTCCCCGGTAAATGGGGCGTCCTCAATAAAGGCTCGTTCATTATCGCCATGCTGGCCACAACTGTGATCGGCATCCCTATGGGAATCACCACTATGTCGCACAGCGTGAACCTGGGGGAAGCATTCGGGCAGCTGCCACAGACATTCCTTGCGATATTTACACCTCAGGGGTTCCCGGCCCTGTTCAGCAACCCCGCGAAGATACCCCTGGTTCTGGTGACGATTTTCGCGTTCTCTCTGTCAGATACTTTCGATACGATCGGGACTTTCATTGGGACAGGCCGCCGGTCAGGGATTTTCTCGCAGGCAGATGAAGAGGCGATGGAGAACGGCAAAGGTTTCAGCTCCAAGATGGACAAAGCTCTGTTCGCTGATTCCACAGCCACATCAATCGGTGCACTGATCGGCACATCTAACACAACTACGTATATCGAGTCTGCAGCAGGCATTGCTGCCGGAGGCCGTACAGGGCTGACCTCTATTGTGGTCGCCGTCTGTTTCCTCCTCAGCGCAGTACTCTCACCGTTCGTTTCTGCGATCCCGAGTGCCGCTACAGCGCCTATCCTGGTAATCGTAGGATGCATGATGATGAGCGCCTTCGGCGAAATCGAGTGGAGCGATATCAGCGTTGCGATTCCTGCGTTCTTCACGTCCATTTTTATGGCGTTCGCTTATTCGATCTCATACGGTATTGCCGCCGGGTTCATTACATATTGTATTACCAAGGTCTGCAGGAAAGAGGCTAAAGACGTACACCCGATCATATGGGGTGTGGCGATCCTGTTCATTGCAGATCTTGCGCTGCAGGCCGTATTCTAAGTTCCCCGCGTCAAAAGGCGTGTAAGAAAAATGTGAGAGGGGAGAGAGGAGAACGGTGAGGCATGGTATATGATATATACCTATACCGCTGCGGCGGCTGATATCTTATATGTTATGTTGTATGGGTTTGTGCGGGTGCATCAGATGTGGATAGAGTACCTTCATAGATCCCTCAGAGAGGTGATTTTGGGCTTGAGGCTGAGATCGGGGATGGAATCTCTGTATAGGTTTGTGTTTACGAGAGACGTGTACCGGGTCAAGGTATGCCTTATTATCGCCGTTATATCGGGGGTATATCCGGGTCAGCTCTAGTTAAAACCGTACCTGTATCTCTTTTCTCTCTCTTTATCTCGCTCTCTCTTCCTCTCTCTCGCTCTCTCTTTTTTCCCTCGAAAAAGAAACGATCCACTCGTCTCTTCTTTCTTTTTTCCCGCACAAAGAGCATACTTACCCGCGTATTTACCTCTATACTTATCTGCGTGCACAGCCATCCCTCAGCCTCGCCTTCCCGCTTACCTCTCCTCCAACTCATTCCTCCCCCAACTTATCTCTTCTCCAACTCACCTCTCCTCCAACTCACCTCTCCTCCAACTCATTCCTCCTCCAACTTATCTCGCCTCCAACTCACTTTTCCTTCAACTCACCTCTTCTTCAACTCACCTAAAACGTATTTACGATACTGGGATCATTGAATATCTGCCCGTCATCAAAATGTATCTTCGAGTTGGGTGAGACGGATCCAGCGCAGGAGAAATTATCTTGACCTCACTGAACTGTACAGGCCGAAATTGTGGAGTATGGATCATAAGACACAAAGCGTAAATCATAAACTACAATGCATAAGATATAAGGCATGAACTATAAACCATAAGTTATTAAGTCATATATCCCAGATCATAAACCATAAATAATGTCAACAATAAGATCATGCGTTTTATCCACATTCGACCACATTTACCAAGGACTCTGACTTCAGCGCCGGAAATACTTTAGACTGATAAAGCGAAAACTGTAAAAGAAGATCATAAATGGGGAAGTAGCCACCTAGCGGTAACGGAGGTATAGGCAGAATGGTGGAAATGGTGAGCCCGCCAGGCCTAATGCTTTTCCGGCAGCCTGGCAAGTTCGAGATTATGAGGTACGCTGCCTGGGAACGGCAGCAAGAAGCGCTGCAGGTTTGTTCCGGTATGCAAATGAGAACGAAACATTGTATAGTGGCGAGCCACTATACGGCAGCTGCTCTTCTCGGCGTACCCGTGCCTAAAAGGAAGCCAGGCCGGTCATTTCTAGTTGTGCGGCATAAAAAGGACCGGATAAGGTTAAAGAATGTCAGCTGCCGCTATTGGAAAAATCTGGATATTCCAGGCGCCCTCGTTGATATGGGAGATTTTCAGTGTGTGTCTCCGGAAGCCCTTTTTGTCCAGATGTCAATGGAACTTTCGCTGGAACAGCTGATCATTTTTGGCGATTCACTGATATGCAGAGATCGCCGGCTCAGGCTGACAACTATACGGAACATCAGGCACTTTATTATGCTGTGTGATCGTTGCCGCGGGATACGGAAATGTATAAAAGCGCTGTTCCGGATGTGTGAGGGCACTGATTCACCTCAGGAGACGAAGCTCAGGCTTGATCTTATCCGCTATGGTCTGCCGAATCCGTGTGTGAATCATCTGTTAAATAATAATTATATTGACTTAAGCTATCCGGAGTCAAAGATCGGTATCGAATACGATGGCCTGCATCATTTGGGGCAGATAAGTAAGGATCATGAGCGGGCCAATGGGATACAGGCTGAAGGATGGCATATTCTTACAGTCGATAAATATATTACAAGGAATTGGGCAAGCTTTATTAAATTTATAATTAACCTCTATGACCTTTTACGTATGAGAAATACCTCAAAAATATCTTTATTGAGGATTCCGCTTTCAGTACCCCAGATATGTGATCGCCGGCGGAGGCTGTGATTATTGAATAACCTGATTTTGTACGATCTATTATGAGGCTGTGTAATCCTGATGCAGCCTGTACAAATGGATTCTTGCATCTTTCATAATGATGGGTATTCCATTGGGCAATAACCAAGATGCTAGGATATTTATAAAATCCGCGTAAGGCAATTAATTTTGCTGTTCCTGTAGTTTTTAGTAACGCCTCACTGGTGCAGCTATATATGTATGATATCTTTATGATGCCGGCAGAGGTAAATGGCTACCGTAAAGATTTGTGATCGCTGATTATTTTTCGCAGCATATCTATCTTTTTTCTTCGACTTTCCGTCGCCCCCCCTATTCCTTTTACCCTCCCACTCAATATTTTTGAGGAATTCCCTAAGGTACCCTCCTCATCGGCTCACCCAACGAGGAATTATATTTCATGATTTATTGAGAATTATGAGGAGAGTATTTTACATCTGCGCGTTAGGTGAGGGGGCAGGGGTAGAGAAGTGGAGGACGGGGGGAGGGAGAGCGAGACAGGGGAGTTAGAGAAGAAAGCAGGATGTAAGAGATAAAATGAGATAAAAAAAGTAGGCAACCACAAAATGGCTGCCTACCTTATGTCCGTTTTCATAAAAGGGGTGTACAGACCAGTGCGGTCAGGACACGCTATGTATTTAGTACCATCCGGTTTTACGCGAATGTGCCCAAGCGCCGCAAGGCGTTGAGTATCGGCCGGCAATATAATTGAGGCCCCAGTTAATCTGTACTGTAGCATCGGTCTGCCAGCCTGCGCCCATCTTAGAACCTGGCAATGCTTGCGGGATCCCGTAAGCACCCGATGGGTTGGCGGCGTTTGAACGCCAGCCGGATTCTTTCTGCCAGAGCTGCACCAGGCACGTAAATTCGCTTTCGCTCCAACCACGTGCAAGCACTTTTGAGTGAGCATAAGACTGTGCATCGCCTACCGGCATTGTTGTCCCATAACTCGCTGAGGAAGAAGAGGAAGGAGACGCTGATTTACGTTCAGAAGTAGAAGTAGACGCTGCCTTCTTCGTCCCTACAAGGATGACCTTGTTAATGGGCGCATTCTTCACATATTCCGTAATGGTGTTAGTGGCCAAAGTCTCGGTGCCATTTTTAGTCACCAGATTGGTGATTTCCATGGTGCCTTCCTTACCTTCGGTCTCAACTTTAGTGCTGCCGGATGGAAGGGAATCATCATTCTTCCGGATCACATTGAAGGGGATAGACTGCTCAAGGGTCTGGATCTCTGAATTGGTACTCGTAATTTTAATAACGGTAGATTCATTGACCTGATCGTCAAGGGAGGGAGAAACCGTGTCGTCATTTGTCAGAGTGATATTCCCGGCCTGCAGGACAGACTTCACTGTAGTAAATCCGCTTCCAGCGACCATACGGAGCTTTCCGTTGATCTCAACCCGCACGTACGTAGTGTTCCTGTCTGCCCCGCCGCGATGCTCTTCAAGGGCTTCGCGGATTGTGCTTCGTGATACGTCCTGAGAACCGTCTTTCAGATCGCTTACCGAGTATTCGGTGATACGCGACGCACGCGATCCCGAATTCCGCCACGCAGCTATTGCCCCGCCAGTAGCAATCAGAACGACTGCAATCGCAGCAGCAGCTGCGCCTATCCACTGCTTTCGCGTGAAACGGCTAAAAATCGATCCTTTACGCTCTATGTGACGTCCAGCCATAAAACTCCTTAATGCCATCCATCTGATAGCAACGACTCCATATTTTAGCAAGTGTCATAAACATCATTGGAAATATTTGCCTATTGCAGTATCCGGGTATTCAGCCAGTCTGATCCCGCTGTTTTATAACAGGATGTTTCGCAACAGGCGATAGATAAGAGGATGCCAGGGAATCCGATATCAGTTGCCCATATACTTATTCGCCTGCACAAGAGGCATGCATGGGGTGAAGCGCAGCTCGGGAGCCAGCGAAGGCTGCCTTACGCCTGCTGGGCTGGTTCCGCCTTGCTTACATCCAGATCTTTCGCCTTCTGTATCAATTCATCCAGATCGGACTTCCTTAACGCGCCGGCCTCTTTATAGATCGTTTTGCCGTTCTTGATAATCGCCAGAGTCGGAACTGCCTGTATCTCAGCATTTGCAGCCAAATCCTGATTCTGGTCAATATCTACCTTACCGAAATATACATCAGCATTCTCATTGCTGGCCTGCTCGTAAATAGGGCCGAAAGCCTTACAGGGGCCGCACCAGGTAGCCCAGAAGTCGATAAATACAAGATCGTTATTTTTGATAGTCTCGTTAAGATTCGTAGAGGTTATTTCATGCGTTGCCATTTGGCGCCTTTCTGTTCCTTAATGTTTATGGTTACGATTCAATGTTCTCAACTGTGGAGGCAGCCTTTATATTCCCCGCGGATTCGCTCCGGGCGATGAGAGGGCATTGGATTTGGGGAAGAGCGGGTCTGAGGCGGGGCGATAGGCCATGCCAGGCTGGAAGATGCGCGGCGGCGGTCAGATGGGAATCAGGCAGAGATGTTAGCGGGTACGTAGGGTGGGCAGGGGCAGCAGGAGGAGATAGGAAGGGAAACAGGAGGGTGTTAATGACCCGAGTGGGTGGGGACTGCCTCACCCAACTCGAAGATACATTTTGGTGATGGTTGGATATTCAATGATCCCGGTATCGTAAATACGTTTTAGGTGAGTTGGAGGAAAGGTGAGTTGAAGAAGAGGTGAGTTGTAGGCGAGATAAGTGGGGGGAGGAATAAGTCGGAGGAGAGATGAGCGGGGAGGGTGAGTTGAAAAGAGGGCCGATAACGGTGTGCAGGTAGTAGATGAGAGAGGTGAGTAGGGAGGCGCGAGTTGAAGAGAGGGGCGAATGGGGAGGGGTAAGTAGAAGGGGCGAGGGGAGTATGCGAGTAGGTGAACGGATGGGAAGATGGTACAGAGGGAGAAATCGTAGATAAGTACGCAGCCACGTATGTTTCGGGGATGAGGCCAGAGGAGGAACGGTGATGAGGAAAGAGATATGAGGAGGAAACAGAGGGAAAGCCAAACGTCAGAGACGTATCGCTGCAACGTATATGGTAAGCAGGGACGGTACCGCAACAGCGGCATACGTGATAACGGCATAAGTAAGGATAGGCAGGAAAGTCAGGGACGTCCAATTTCCCGGGCTATGGATCCAGATTTTGCTGTATTCTGTTTTGCCTCACGTTATCTTTGCTGCACGTTATCAGCTGGACAGGGCATAATAAGGATATGCCAGTTTTGAATGATGAGATCCCGGATCCCGGTGATTTTGATGCCGGCCGTGACCGGAGCGGTTTTGGCGGTGACTCCCCCAACGATTTCATTCATGGGATGGGAGGTTCTAATCCGCCGGGCTGGCTTGCTAAGGATGAGATAGACGGTATCCGCAGGGAGGTGCCCATCCCTTATGTCATCGTAGTGCCGGTGCGAACGGATGACCTCGGCCGCATCCGGCAGGTCGGGACGCTTCTTTGCGCCAATGACGATAACGATGTAGCCCTGAGACGGACTCTGATATCAGGGCGTATCCTTTACCATGAGTCGATCAGGGAAACGATTGCCCGCAATATTTCAAAAGATCTGGGGGATCTTACACTCTCATTCCTGCCTCCCACGATACAGCCTTTTACCGTTGCGCAATTCTTCCCGACGCCGGGCTTCTCAGATTATTATGATCCCCGGCAGCACGCAGTAGCTTTATGCTACATTATCCCAATAGACGGCGATGTGAAGCCGCAGGATGAGACATTAGATGTGGAATGGTCCGATCCGGCCGATGCCCTGAAACCGGAGTTCCTCCGCCAGCTGGCCCACGGTATGGATCACATACTTGTCCAGGCACTCAGCGGAAGCGGGATGCTGTGATGGCCGGCCACGATAATACGCTGTCCCGCCGCAGCAGCGCTGCGCCGAGGACGGATACCGCAGCTGCAGGGCATGGGGACAGCAGTGCAGTCGTGGATCCGTACGGTCAGGCTGAAGGAATCATGGCTGCCATGCCTGATGACATGGAAATAGTGACTTCTGTATACCGTGAGGGAAACAAGGGCTATATACCCGTTGTGCTGCTTCACGCTTTTCCGGTAGACCATCGTGTATGGGACAGATGCGCCCAGGAACTGATCCGCATCTCGGAAGAGGAGCATGAAAACTATCCGATCTTCGCTCCTGATATGCCCGGCGCAGGCATGAGCCCGCTCCCTGAGCCAGGCTTGACAGGTCCCGTGGGTGAAGATGGGTCATATCCTGAGGCCTGCAGCAGGCTTGCCGCTTCCATTGTCATGGCCATTAAAGATATGGGCTATGACCGGGCAGTATGGGTCGGGATTTCCATGGGAGGCTATCTTGCGCTGGCTATCCAGCGGCTGTTCCCTGAATCTGTAGTGGGATTCGTCCTGTGCGATACACGCGCGGAAGAAGATGCCCCTGAAGCGCGTGCCGGACGGCTGGGCATTGCGTCTGAGGCTTTGGAAAGCCATTCAGTCAGCCCCGTCCTGCATTTTGCGCGGCCTCAGAAGGGTGATTCAGCGTTTAAGCAGTCGGCGGAATTCGTTGATACATTTACCCAGTGGATTGATGAGCAGAGCCCCGCAGGGCTGGCCTGGCGTGAACGCATGGCCGCCGGCCGCCGCAATGAGGTTGCTACGCTGTCTTCGGTCACGGCTCCGGCTGCAGTGGTCAGCGGGGAACTGGACAGATCCAGCGGACCATCTGTTATGAGGCCTGTCGCCGAGGCGATGGTGCATGCAGATGTGAAGTTTTATGAGATCAGGGATTCCGGGCATTTCTCCTGCTTTGAAAAGCCGCAGGAAGTAGCTCTGGCCATTGAGGATGTAGCCCGGCGGGCTTCACAGACGGTTCGGCGGTAAGAGGGTGCCTGGCTGCTGCGTCAGCCAGGTTATACCTTCAGCATCTATTGATTTATGGTTTATGGTGATACGTATGGATGGGGGAAAGCCTGCACGGCAAATTCTATGATTTACTATGTATGTGCGTATGCGCAGCACCTCACGTGAAGTGCGGGCAGCATAAACTGTACAGGCTGTACAGATTGCAGAGTACCGGCAAAACAGTAGGGGAGCCGCATAAAATAGTTAAAATAGTACAATATAGAATAAAAAGGATAAAAGGCAGATTAAAGATTAATCTGAAAGACAACAGTATACGCATGGGAGATATGGACATGGACAGCAACGAGATTGGTTTTGATACCGGCAGCGCCACAGACGGAGGCGTTGATCCGTTCGGCAGTCCCTCCGCTGACAGCGGAGCGAGGGCAGGCCGGACCGGTATAAGGACGGGGAAATCAGGGAATACAGCGGACAGTATAGACATGCCCGAAGAGCTCAGCTATTCTGAAGACCATGTATGGGTTGATACTTCTGTGTCCCCGGCAGTCCTTGGGATCACGGCATATGCGGCAGATAAGATGGGGAGCCTGGTCTATATTGATTTTCCGGCGGAAGGCGACCATGTCCGGGCCGGCGATGAGGCCCTTGAGGTTGAATCTGCTAAAGCTATTTCCCCGGTGCCGGTCCCGGTAGATGGGACTGTCCGATATATAAACAATGCAGCCGATGAAGACCCTGAAATAGTGAATAATGATCCTTACGGCGAGGGCTGGCTGATAAAAATCGAGTTAGATGATGATGAGCCTGAACTTTTAGACAGTGAGCAATATGCAAAAATCGTCAAAAAACAGTAATCTGGCTGACACGAGCAGTTTTCGTCGCAGGCGGCAGAAGAGGGACCGTACAGACCTTGCGGGCTGCGTATCTGCCTGCCTGAGACGTGCCGCGCACCCGCACCGCCAGGCACGGTGCCGCATGGAGTGGGACAGGGCACAGGCGTTCATGGACCCTGTGAGTATGGTGCAGCGCCGGTTTGTGGCAGCACGGAAAGGATACAGGTACAGCCTGCGGAGCTCACAGCGGCGTAAGGAGAATCTGCGCGAGGCTGGGGCGTATGCTGCGCAGGAGCGTCTGCAGGGAGCCGCTGAGCCTCCTGCCGATACGATGGAGACGATCCCGATTATTGTCAGGCGCTCTTCTACAGTGGTGGACGCTCCATCTTCAAGGGAGCTGCTGCGGCAAAGGACGCTGTCATCCCGGGCTGCCCAGAGCCTTGTGACGCTGGGATTTGATATGTGGCAGGCAGTCGCCAGCACAATCGCTGCATACATTGGCTGGAAGCCGCGCGTTGCGCCTTATGTAGGGTATGGGACTACGCGGTACGTGCGGCTTATCTGCCGGACTGTGCTGGGAATGCGCCGTCTGGCCCCGGCCGGGACGGTCTCCCTGGGCATCCGCAATATGCTTATGATCCCCGCCCCCCATACCCAGGTTCGTATGACGATTGACGGGGTGCCGGTGCATACTGCGCAGGTAGGCAATTCTGAGGCCTTTGAACCGATAGGCGGTACGGAAGAGCTGAAAGGCGATTCCATTTACAGCGACAGCAAAGGGTATCTCGATCTCCTGGCCCGCAGGCGCCTTAAGACAGGGGAGCATCAGGCGTCTTATAAAGTCCGGGGCCGCCAGTCAGTCGAAGCCCCTGTCTATATCTTCCCTGTAACAACCCGGGTAGGGATCATTTCTGATGTTGATGACACTATCCTGGTTTCCCAGGTAACATCAATTTTCAAGGCGGTCTATAATTTTTTGCTCCGCAGCCCCAACGAACGCGCCTCAGTGCCAGGCATGGCCGTGCTGTATGCCAGGATCAGGGATATGTTCCCCGACGCACCGTTTTTCTATCTGTCAACATCGCCGTGGAATGTTGAAACGACGATCCGCAGTTTTATTGAACGGTATGGTTTCCCCAAGGGGCCTATGCTTCTGCGTGATCTTGATCCCAGGCCGAAAACCTTTATCCCCAGCGGAGTCCAGCATAAACTCGAATTCGTCGAGCAGCTTATGAGCGATTTTCCCCGTATGAAATTTATCCTCTTTGGGGATGACGGGCAGCGGGACCCTACGACTTATGCCCGCCTGACGCATATGTATCCCGGACGTATCATTGCTATTGGGATCCGCCAGCTGAGCAGGGAGGAAACGACCCTCCAGCAGAAGCTCAATCTAGGCACCCCTGAGGCACCCGCGCCGGATGTACCCGTTTTTTACGGGCCTACAGGAGCCAGCCTTATGAGGTCAATGATCCCGTATCTGCAGGAAGCTGTAAAGCCTGCAAAAAAGGCCCCCAAAGGCAGGAGCAGGAATAGGAGTAGAGACAGGGGAAACGGACAGGAAAAACGAAAGCAGGACTGATATGGATTTTTTGGACCCTCCGCAGCCCCAACGGATAAAGCATATCCGTGATATTCACGGTGAAACCTTTACAGATTACTATGAATGGCTCAGGAATAAAGATTCGCAGAATGTGCAGTCGTATGTAGCAGCTCAGGATGCTTACGCGGACAAGCGCCTGGAAAAGGTAAAACCGCTGGCATCTGCCCTTTTTGACGAGCTGAAATCACACGTGGAAGAAAATGACATGTCAGTCCCCGTGAGGCTTTTCGGCTACTGGTATTTTACACGGACACAGGAGGGCAGGCAGTATGGGATATCCTGCCGGGTGCCGGTGAAATCCGGCAGCGACTGGGATCCTCCGCGTATTGAACCCGGCAATAACACCCCGCTGGATGGCGAGGAAATTATTTTTGACGCGAACAGGGAAGCACAGGGGCATGATTTTTTCCGCACTGGCGGGATAGACCTCAGTGACGATGGCCGCTGGATGCTGTATCTGGTGGATACCAGGGGTGATGAGCGGTACGACTGCTATGTGCGTGATCTGGCGAGCGGCCGGCAGATGCCTGATACGATCCGCGGCATCAGCTCGAATGCGTGCTTTACGCCTGACGGGCAATGGATATTCTATACGCGGGTCAACGATGCATGGAGGCCGGATTCCGTCTGGCGGCATCGTATGGGTACTGATACCACTGAGGACAGGGAGGTCTTCCATGAAGATGACGGCCGTTTCAACTGCGGTGTAGGACTTTCTTTTGATGAATCGCTGATTGTTATTGAGTGCAGCTCAAAAACTACCAGCGAAGTGCATTTCCTTGATGTCGGGGACCCCGAAGGGGAGTTTTCCACTTTTATTCCGCGCAGAGATGGCGTGGAGTATGATGTCAGCTTTGCCAAATTCGAGGATGCCAGGGAGATCCTGCGGGAGCAGGTTCAGGCTGCCCGTCTTTCGGGAGCCGGGAAGGACAGTATACGGCTTGCTGAGCTGGCTGAGGGGATCAGGACTGATGAAGAAGGCAATATACCTGTTGCGGTTGTTGTCCATAATGTGTATGACCCGAATTTCCAGATAGATATTATCAATATGCTTGAAAAGCAGCCTCCCTATACTTTGGGGGATGGGACATGCATTGCGCGGGGCAGCGATTACGGCTGTGAAAAGGCTGAAGCAGAGCATCGCAGGATTCCTGTGGATACGCCGTACAGCGATGCAGTGAATCCTGGGATACTGCAGTCGGCGCGCGGCCTGGCTATTGGCGGCCTGGGGGTGTACAGGCATTTTGTGACTCTTGCTTACCGTTCGTCCGGCCTGCCCCATATAGCTGTTGAAATAAAAGGCTGTGCGCTTGCTGATTATGTGCTTGGCCGGCAGTGGGGCTTCACGGAACTTACAGGCCAGGACCCCCATGCGCTGTATTCTGTTGATTCAACGGGGAACCCTTCCTATGAAGCACCTACTCTTCGGTACAGTTTCACCAGCTACGTGCATCCTGCACAGCTGCGTGCTTATGACCCTGCTGCCGGGAAAGATACCCTGCTGAAAGCGGCATCCGTTAAAAACTACAATGAAGAGGAATATGCTGAGCGCCGTATCTGGGTGCGTGTACGGGACGGCGAGAAAGTACCCGTGTCGCTTACGTGGAAACGCGGCCTGGTCCCCGCAATGGATGAGGCATGCGACAGGGATGGGCGTCCGCTGGGCTTAGGCATGACAGACTATGTTCTTGATGCCCCAGGAATAGAAGAAGCCCAGAAAGCTGCAGCCAGAGTGTGGGGTGCAGCATCGGCAGCGCCGACGGCAACAGCGGCACCGATGTTTATCACGGCATACGGCTCTTACGGTATAAGCTGCGATCCTGGATTTGGCGTGCCGCGCCTGAGTTTCCTTGACCGCGGCGTGCTCCGCGCGGAAGTCCATACGCGCGGCGGCGGGGAAATGGGGCGTGCGTGGTATGAGCAGGGACGGCGTCTGAATAAAATCAATACCTTCAATGATTTCATTGATGTGACTGCTGCGCTGCAGGCCCGGGGATGGGCTTTTCCTGAAACTACTGTTGCCAATGGCGGGTCGGCCGGCGGGCTCCTTATGGGGGCTATAGCGAATAGGGCCCCGTTCCTTTATGCAGGGATAGAAGCAGATGTCCCATTCGTTGATGCGCTGAACTCCATCCTTGACCCGTCCCTTCCGCTGACAGTAACGGAATGGGATGAATGGGGGGATCCGCTGCACGATAAAAATGTATATGGCTATATGCGTGCGTATACCCCTTACGAGAATGTCGCTTCTGCGCGGGAGCGTTCCGAGCTTTTCGGCACGCCTCATTTCCCCCGGATTTTCATTACTACATCTATGAATGATACCCGTGTGCTCTATGTGGAACCTTTGAAGTGGCTGTCGCGCCTGCAGGAAGCTGAGGTAGGCGCCGACGCCTTCGCCAGGATCGAAACTGAAGCCGGGCATGGCGGGGTTTCAGGGCGGTATAAGGCTTGGGAACAGGTATCCCTTGAAAACGCATGGTGCTTGGCTGCCATGGGTATCAGAAAATGAGCCGCGGGTATCCAGCTGCCGGCACAGCCCTGCCCGCTCGGGGAGGAGAGGCTGATGGCTGACCGGTATGAGGCGCATCCATTGCGGGGCGAGTACAAAGAGCATGGCGGCAAGCTTGTCGCCGTAGAAATACTGCTACCATATCCTCCCGATGGTGCGGGTAACGGCGATCCCGTTAATGGGACTTTCAATAACGGGATCAATGGGACTGAGGGTACTGGCCCGGGCATGCCCGGAAGCCCTGCCGGGTGTGCAAGGCCTGTCGGATATGGCAGCCCCGCTGGCCCTGATCCCGGCCTTGATCCTAACCCTGAGGGTATGGGCGTCAGTATTGACGGTGATTTCTTTATTGATGGGACTGACGAACCCGAAAAAGTACTGGCAAGCCTTTCGCATACTGTGAAGGATTGCCTTATAAGGCTCCTGCCTGATCCGGACTCGGCCGCGCTCCGCCAAGATGCCGTAGAGAGGCTGGGGTCAACCCTGAATGAGTGGGCTGCGCAGGGAGTCTGTATGACAGGCATAAGCGCTGACGGGTTGCTGGAGGCATTGCTTGCAGCCCTTGCCGGAAGGGGGCCTGCCCATATCAATGGCGGAGGATCCGGTTCCTCCGGTCCCCGTGGCCTCCACCAGCTGAGCCCTTCAGGAGATTCTTCCTCTGCCTGGTCCAGTACTGCAGGGAATGCCGGCTCTGATGCTGCTGGTACTGTCAGCCCTGCCAGTACTGATATTCTTACTGATACTGATCTTCCTGCCGGTACTGCCATCACCGAACCTCACCTTCCTGCCCAACTTCCTGTTGCGGCCGATCCCCGCTGGCAAAAGCTTGACCTGTCTGTGATACGCGACCCCCAGCCCCTTGCCCCATCAATGCAGATGGCCATAGACGAATCGTTTGCGCTGGCTGTTGCCGATGGGACACAGGGGCCTGTCTTCCGTTTCTGGCAGTGGGCGTCAGATGCTGTTGTTATAGGCGCACACCAGTCCTTTAGCCATGAGGTCCGTAAAGAGGCCGCTGCAGAAAATGGGTTTACTGTGGTGCGGCGGGTGACAGGCGGCGGTGCAATGTTTATCCAGCCCGGCAACACGATCACTTATTCGTTGTATGTGCCGCTGTACTTCGTGGAAGGTATGGGCATAGAGGCCTCCTATGAATACTGCGACCGCTGGGTTATCGAAGCCCTCCGGAGCCTCGGGGTAGATGCCAGATACAGGCCAGTCAATGATATCGAATCGTCCGGCGGGAAAATCGGGGGAGCTGCACAGCGCCGGTTCCGCTCGCAAAAAGGCGGTCCGGGCTGCCTCCTCCATCATGTAACGATGGCTTACGATATCAATGCGCAGCTTATGAGTGAAATACTTAATATTTCTGCCAAAAAAAGTGCTGACAAGGCTGTGAAATCTGCACTGAAACGTGTCGATCCCCTGAGATCCCAGACTGATCTCACCAGGCAGCAGATCATTGATTATTTCGAGCATTCCCTTCTTGAAGCCCTTCCTCTGGCGGATTATGCTGGTATCCAGCCAAATATCCTTAACATGGCCAGACAGCTGGATCAGGATAAGTATTCCGATCCCCGATGGCTCCGCTGTATCCCTTAATCCCTTGAGGTATCGCTGTTTTACCTGTATCCTGTGCTTGTTCACGGCACTTCGGTAGCATAGGGGTTATGACGAATCGTACCGGGCAGGATAAGGATAATGTTCTTCAGCATAACGGCGGTTCCCTGCGGGGCAGCAGCCTTCCGACGAGCGGCCTTCTGCGGGTCTGCCGTATCGGGCGGGCTCAGGGGCTTAAAGGCGAGGTAAATGTGCAGGTTTTTACTGATACCCCTGAAACGCGCTTTGCCGCAGGGTCCGTACTGGCTGATGGAAGCGGGAAACTGTATGCGGTTGAACGGTCAAGGACTTTTAAGGACCGCTGGATAGTGAAATTCGCGGATATCAATGATCGCAATGCATCGGAGGGGCTTAAAGGGACAGTGCTGTTCATAAAGGAATCCGCTGGCAAATCTACCGGCACAGGATCCGGCAGCACTCTTCTCCCTCTTAATGGGGCTGCTACGGACATGCCCGGTGTTCCCCTTGCTTCTGATGCGCCTGGTGCTTCTGGCAGATCCCCTGCTGCGGCAGACAGCCTCCCGCTCTCCAATACCGGCAGCGACCCGGCTGATGAGGATGGCGGGGACGATAAAATTGGCAGGGATGCCGGTAGCGATAATGATGGATGGTATCCCGATGAGCTGATCGGCTGTGAAGTACTGCAGGTCAATGACCATGCTGAAGCGCTTGCGGCAGACTATGACGGGGTGGATGCGCATACTGTCGGGAAGATCGCCGGCGTCAGCCTCAATGGTCCGCAGACTCTTATTGAGGCGGAGCTGAACGGTGATGATGCCCCGGAGTATAAAGGCAAACATGTGCTGATCCCGTTTGTTGAAGAGATCGTCCCGATTGTTGACCCTGCCGAGGGATATATTCTTATTGATCCCCCTGAAGGGTTATTTGACCTATAAACTTATAAAGGCGCTGTTCGGCTTGCAAAAATGTAAATACGGCACGATATAACAGGATGCAGCAAGAAATCAAGAAGTATGGCACAACTTGGCAGGAAATAATATGGATATCAGCATTATTTCAGTTTTTCCGGAATATTTCGATTCGATGCAGCTGAGCCTGCTGGGGAAGGCGCAGGCTAGTGGGATTGTGCGGATACAGACATTTGATCTGCGGGACTGGACCCATGATGTGCACAGATCAGTGGATGATACTCCGGTCGGCGGAGGCGCAGGTATGGTGATGAAGCCTGAAGTCTGGGCTGAGTGTCTGGATGATGTGCTCGGGACTTCCGGTGCCCCCGCTGGACTTTCCTCACACCCTGAGCTGTCTGATTCTGCTGCCGTGTCTGCTTCTGATCCTGACTCCGCTTGTGCGTCCGCCGGGCCTTCCTCGCCGGGCCTTCCTCGCCGGGCCTCGCCGGGCCTCGCCGGGCCTTCCTCGCCCGCCTCCGCCGGATCGGATTCCTCCTCTTCCGCCGGTGCCCCGTCCACGCTGATCTTTCCGAACCCCTCGGCACCGCTGTTTACGCAGAAAGATGCTGAGGAACTGTCTCATAAGGGGCATCTGGTTTTTGGCTGCGGCCGCTACGAGGGTTATGATGCGCGCATCCCTATGTATTATCAAGGCCGTGGGCTGGATGTGCGGGAGTATTCAATAGGTGATTATGTCCTTAATGGCGGTGAAGTTGCGGTGAGCGTGATGGTGGAGGCTATTACGCGCTTGATTCCCGGTTTTATGGGGAACTCAGATTCTATTGTTGAGGAGTCGTACTCCGGCGAGGATGGGCTTTTGGAGTATAAACAGTACACGAAACCGTCACAATGGCGTGGGCTGGATGTGCCTGAGGTATTGCTCAGCGGGGATCATGCGAAAGTTGGCCGGTACCGGCGTGATGAATCCCTGGAACGGACTTCCAGTATCCGCCCCGATATTATTGCGAGGCTTGATTGCAGCGTTTTGGATAAGGCCGATCGTAAAAAACTCACTGACCTCGGGTGGGATGTGTCGAGGGCTCATCCGCAGCGCTAACGTCCATTAAAATACTGCCGGACAGTGATATGCGGCGGTAACGTGCTGTGAAGCGGCGTGTTATGGCAATGTTGCCAGATCGTTGCTCTGGTTGTTTTGGGCTGTTTCTCTTCTCCAGTTGTTCCTCGGGCCGTTTCCCTATCCGTTTCCCCGGTCATGTTTTCTGTCGCTTTCTCCGGCCGTATCTCTGGTTATTCTTCGCCCCGCCTCACCCAACGCAGAGATATGAAATGGATTTCGATTGTTTCCGCGGTTCCGATAAAAGTATCTGCGGGTTGGGTGAGGCAGAGTGGAAAGCTGGGCAGGGAGGCGGGGCTGGGTACCTGAGAAGTATCCGGCGTTGATATCAGATCAGCGGTTCTTTGGTTTGTGCCCATGATCCGCTTTCAGATTGTAAGCAGGAGGATGATATATCTCGCGGCGTGTGGTAGCGATGTTCTCCGTTTATATTTTGACGGATATCGTACCGCCTCCCGCTCGACGCTCCCTCGCCTGATACCTGCTCACCCAACCCGCAGATATATTTTGTAGTTATAAGAGCCTGGGCCGGTTGCCATTTTGTATCTGCGAGTTGGGTGAGCCGTGCTGCGGCGGGCTACAGTAAGCCAGGCATTCTACCCGGAAAGACTGGCATGTAGCGGCAGAAAATCCACGAGTACTCCTATAATTGACTTTTGTTATCGCGCCTGAGGGGGCCCTCAAAACCTGATGGCGTGGGTTCATGCATGTGACACGGATTATGCCCCACATAGTCAGCGGCATGTGCGCCCCGAAAGATACAAGGAGAGCCATTTTGGCAACACGTATTCGTTTAAAGCGTATGGGTAGGAAGTTTTATGCTTTCTATCGCGTAGTAATTGCTGATTCGCGTAAAAAGCGCGATGGCAAGGTGATCGAACAGATCGGCATATACGATCCGAACAAGCAGCCGTCGCTGATCCAGATAGATTCTGAGCGGGCACAGTACTGGCTTGGTGTAGGCGCTCAGCCTTCCGAACCTGTTGTAAAGCTGCTCAAGATCACGGGAGACTGGCAGAAGTTCAAGGGTCTTCCCGGTGCTGAGGGCACGTTGAAGACCGCGGAAGATGGTCCTGATGCAGAAGCACGCATTAAAGCTGCCGATGATAAGGCACAGAAGCTTAAAGCTGCGAAGTCCGAAGCTAAGGCTAAAGCTGAGGAAGAAGCTAAAGCTGCAGCAGAGGCAGCGGCGAAGGAAGCGGAATCGTCTGAATCTGAGGCTGAGGCTGAGACAGCCGACAGTTCTGCCGAATCCGCAGAAGAATCTTCATCTGAGGAAAAGGCTGAGTAGATATGCTTACTGAGGCGATTGAACATCTGATTCGCGGTATAGTTGATTTCCCCGATGACGTGTCGGTCCGGTCATATCAGAATCAGCGAGGCGAACTTATCCGCGTCCGCGTCAACTCTGAAGATATCGGCCGTGTTATTGGGCGCCACGGGCGCACAGCTACAGCGATCCGCACAGTGATCCAGGCGATTGCCGATCACAGTGTCCGCGTTGATATTATGGATGCGCGACCGTAATAAGCATTAATAAGCATTAAATTTCTGCGGGGCAGGCCTGTTTCAGGTCTGTCCTTTATTTATTGATCTGTATCTGTATAGATGTAGAGGAGACCCGGTATTTATAGGCAGGAGTACGGGTAGGGGAGGAAGGGCATAAGGAGGGGGAGGGGGGCACTATAGATGCTTATATTGAAGGAGGGGCTGCCGGCCGATGCCGGCAGGACAGGCAGCCGAATAGACACATATTCAAGCAATTGGTTATCCGGGCAGCCGGTTATTTTTGGGGATTTCCGGGCAGTTGGGCAGCACGGCAGCAGGATAGCCAGTCATGTAACCATGCGGATGCTTTTGTGTGTGGGAGAGGCGTGAAAAGCACTTCCAATGTTGAACGCATTGTATCAGCATGATATTTTTGTGTGTGGACAGGGCATGAAAAGCACTCCCGCCAGTTATCCTACTAAGTTACCCTACGATCAGTGTTGAGACAAGGGCACGGTGATCCGTCCGCGGTATAACCAGCGATTTGACGGTGGCTGCCCGGACAGGGCCCGAGTAAAGCACGTGATCTATCTCAATCAGTGACGGCACCAGGGGCCAGGAGGCTGGGAAGGTGGGGTGCATCCCTTTATGGAGGTTGTAGGAAGCATCAGTCAGCCCGCTGCTGAGGATATTGCGGAAAACAGAGTGATGGATCCCGGAGTTCATATCTCCGGCAATTACAGTAGCTTCAATATGGGTGGAAATACCGAGGGAAGGATTATTGACCTGCGCGAAGCTTTTCAGGGCATTTATGCTGTTCCGCCATGATTCGCCGCCGCGCTGGGGCGATTTTGGATGGGTGCTGCCGAAAAGGATGTTATGCCCGTTAACGGATACTACGGCTGTCGGTATTTGGGAAGATTCGGACTGGACCGATTTATCATGCTGCTCGGCAGGCTGTTTACGTGTCCAGACAGCATTGAAGCCGCCGTTGTCCCGACTGGTTTTTGCGCCGGACTGCAGGAAGGGGAGCTCATCTGAGATCCCGGCGGCTCCCATACGGTCAATGAAAGAATCGGTTGCCTCCTGAACGCACAGTACATCAACGTGGTTCGTTTTAATGGCCTGTACGATGCTTCCGGTGTCCGCCTGCCCATAGCGCGCATTTATAGTCATCACGGTTACGGCTGAGGGGTTGCTCAGCGAGCTTGCTTCCGAACCGGGGGCCCCGTCAGATACCGCATTTGATGCTGTCTGCCGGGGCAGCGCCAGGATCTGGTTCAGGGACTGGGGGATCTCAGTAAAATAACCGATCGACCATACGATTTCAATAGCGATCAGAAAGAAAGAGACCAGGGATTGCCCCCACGAACGCCGTGCGAGTGCAATAGCAAGGATGACCAGCAGCGGTACGATCAGCAGGGGGATAAGGGCAGTTGCTTCGGGTACTGGCCTAAGGTAGCTGAAACGCTCAGGCAAAAAGTGCAGGCACATCCATAAAACAATAATGATAAGAAGTATCCACAGAATCATAGAGCTCTTTTTCCTTTTTCTTGATTTCTTCCCGGATGAACGTTTGGAAGCCTCGGATGGATTGTAGCTGTTATAGTATTGCGCTGTGCTTGATGCGGAAGAGTTTCCCTGTTGAACAGCCATTATCCTCCTTAATTTGTGGACAGTATGGTGGCCTGCGGTAACTGCCTTGGATGCCGTGGATGTTTTTGGATAACACGGGCATCTCAATGCCTCAGATACCCTGGAGCTCCGGGCATCTCAGGCGCCTCCGAGGCCCCTGAGTATCCAGGAATCCTGTATCCCTCCATGATTCCCCGCAGATATGCAGAAAGGTAAGAGCCTGGAGGCCTCTTTTCCATGAGGCTCAGGTGAGCCCGGGGATATTGAGGTTACCAAGATTGCCCAGATCAACGTTGTCAAGATCCTGCCCAAGCCCTGTGCCCAATCCGCCTGGGAGCTGGCCGGGCTGCGGTTTCTTCATGAAAGAAGACCCGCTGCCGCCTTTATGCCCGCCGAGTTTTTCCCTCAGGGCTTTTTCCTCAGCTTCACGTTTCATGGGGTTCCCTGAACGCCCTGACTTGTTCCGGTTCTTTTTCTTATTCTTTTTGTTCTTACGCGGGGAATTGCTATTGCCTATACCCGGCATACTGCTGCCTGACATCCGCTTCATCATTTTTGCGGCCTGGCTGAACCGGTCAAGAAGCCCGTTTACTGCTGATACTGTGACGCCAGAACCGTAAGCAATCCGTGCCCTGCGGCTTCCGTCCAGTATCTGCGGGTTGCGGCGTTCCTCGGGCGTCATGGAATGGATAATAGCCTCAGTGCGGTCGACCTCCTTTTCATCGAACTGGTCGATCGCCTGCCGGTACTGCGACATACCCGGTATCATACCCAGGAGTTTCTTCATCGAACCAAGCTGCCGCACCTGCTGAAGCTGGCTTAGGAAATCATCCAGGCCGAAAGTGCCCTCGGCCATTTTTTCTGCAGCTTCGCGGGCTTCCTGCTCATCAAACTGTTTCTGCGCCTGTTCAATAAGGGTAAGGACATCACCCATGTCGAGGATGCGGGAAGCCATGCGGTCGGGGTGGAAGACCTCAAAATCTTTGAGCCCTTCGCCTGTTGAGGAGAAAAGGATAGGCTTGCCGGTAACTGACGCCACCGACAAAGCGGCACCGCCCCGGGCATCGCCATCGATCTTTGACAGGACGACGCCTGTAAAATCAACACCTTCATTGAAGGCTTCCGCCGTAGCGACAGCATCCTGGCCTATCATGGCATCAATAACGAAAAGGATCTCATCAGGATCAACAGCATCGCGTATATTGCGGGCCTGGCGCATAAGCTCTTCGTCAACGCCAAGACGGCCTGCAGTGTCAATGATCACTGTGTCATAAAGCTTCTGGCGGGCAACGTCGATGGAATCCCTGGCGACTTTGACAGGATCCCCGGCCGCAAGCCCGGCAGGGACGACATCCGAGCTTCCTGACTGTACCCCGGGCTCAGGCGCATAAACCGGCACCCCGGCGCGCTCGCCGACAACCTGGAGCTGGGTCACGGCGTTAGGCCGCTGGAGATCGGCAGCTACAAGCATAGGCGTATGCCCAAGGTCTTTCAGCCAATATCCGAGTTTCCCTGCAAGCGTTGTCTTGCCGGCACCTTGGAGGCCTGCCAGCATGATGATTGTAGGAGGGTTTTTGGCGAAATTAAGGGGGCGGTCTACATTGGCCCCCAGTATTTCGGTCAGCTCATCATTAACGATCGATACTACCTGCTGCGCAGGGTTTAGGGCCTGCGAGACTTCTTCTGCGAGAGCCCTCTCGCGCACCCGCGCAGTAAAGCTTTTGACGACGTCCAGCGAAACGTCAGCGTCAAGAAGCGCACGGCGGATTTCGCGGACCGTACCGTCAATATCTGATTCTGAGAGTTTCCCTTTGGACCGAAGATGCTTGAACGCCCCGGTCAGACGGTCTGTAAGTGAACTAAATGCTGCCATAATCCTTTATTTTAAGATAGAGAGGGGAATTTCTAAAGTTTCCATGCAGGGCCGTGCGGGGTATCTTCAATAATGATACCTGCTTCTGCGAGCATATCGCGAATAGCATCCGCGCGGGTAAAATCCTTGGATTTCCGGGCTTCTTCGCGTTCCCTGAGCTGCGCGGAAACAAGGGCATCCAAAGCCTGTGCAGCCTGTGACGGGGAAGATGCAGGGGAAGGATAAGCTGCCTGCGAAGGAACAGGGGAAGATTCCCGCACGGATGACAGCTGGCCACCGGTGAAGGAAGCAGCGGCTGCAAAACTGTTCCCGCCGGAGAGCCACTGGGGATCCAGAGGGTCTAATCCGAAGGCATCAAGCATAGCCCGCACAGATAGCACCGTATTTTTCAGATCGCTGTTCAGGCTGCCCGGTGTTCCGCTCTCTGACCCCTCCTGGCTGCTGATGCCGGCGGCTGACGCCATGCTGGCCATCAGCGTATTCCCTCTGCGGATCTCGCTGAATATTACTGCGATTGCGCCCGAAACGCTGAAATCGTCATTCATGGCGCGTGTGAAGCTTTCAGGCAAGTCGTCAGCGCCTACGGCAAGCACCTCTTCGCGGGTAGGCCGGACTGCTGCCGCAGCAGCGTGTTCAAGGAAATTCATGATCCGGCTGTATGCGCTTTCGGCTTCCTGCAGTGTTTGAGCGCTCCACTCCAGCATAGACCGGTATTGGACGGCTGCCAGGGCGTACCGGGCGACCCACGGGGTATGGCTGGACAGTATGGATCCGACAGATAAGCCGTTCCCCAGCGATTTGCTCATCTTTTCGCCTTTTTGTGTCACCCATGCAGAATGCATCCAGTGGTGGGCAAATCCCCATCCGGCAGCACGGGACTGTGCCATTTCATTCTCATGATGGGGGAAACGCAGGTCAAGCCCGCCGCCGTGGATATCGAAATCATCGCCCAGATACCGCCTACTCATAGCGGAGCATTCCAGATGCCATCCCGGGCGCCCTGTGCCGAAAGGGGTTTCCCATCGTGCAGTACTGGGGTCTGTATCTTTGGAAGCTTTCCATAAAGCGAAATCACGCGGGTCATGCTTAGCTTCCGACTGATCAGCAGCATCAGCGGGGTTGTATTTATCTTCACCTGAGGCATCTACTGAAGGGCCGAGGGCGTCAGCAACGCGGGCTGCCTCATCAGCTTCCCCTGTCTGCACGCCGCCTTCCTGGTGTGTCAGTGCGCCGTATTCTTTCCACGAGGGTACGTCAAAATATACATTCCCGGAAGGGGTACCGTCAGCGTTAGCGGTTATATAAGCGTGCCCGCGGTCTATGAGCCGTTCAACAAGGCTGACCATATCAGTGATGTGGCCGGTTGCGCGCGGCTCATAAGTGGGCGCAAGGACCCCCAGGGCATTGTAGGCATCTGTGAACTCATCCTCGTAGTAGTGCGCGCGCGCCCACCAGTTCTGGCCTTCTGCGGCCGATCTGTTCAGGATCTTGTCGTCAATATCGGTAACATTGCGTACAAATACGACTTCGTATCCAAGCTTCATCAGCCAGCGGCGGATAACGTCAAAAGCCACACCGGCCCTGAGATGCCCGATATGCGGGGAGCTCTGCACTGTTGCCCCGCACACGTACATAGTGACCTTCCCGGGGACGATAGGTGTAAAATCAACGGTCCCGTGGCGGGCAGTGTCATAGATGCGGATATGCTCCGCTGCCTTCGCGAGTACGGTGTCAGGGTGGATAGTCAAACCATTGGTTGTACTGGCCATAAGCTCAGGGATCCTCTGCTGTTCGTATGTGTGCCGTGCCTCCATCTTTTCCGGGTGCCGGCATCGTGCTGCAGCCGTTGCGGCTGTATACCTGTCTGCTCATACTCTACCTCATGGAGGCAACCTGGCTGATGCCATCCTGTATCCTTAATATTTTCCCTTGTATCCTTTTATTTTTCTGTTACCTTCTCTGCGTATTTCCGAAGATTTTCATCGCAGTGGTGTAATATATCCTGTGCACAATAGAATTATGGGTGAAAGATTATGGGTCGATCTGAAATTATTATTTTTCAGCATGTAGAGTGGGAGAAGCCCGGCCGTATCGCATATGCTTTTGAAGACAGCGGGCTGGGTTATTCGGTCCTTAATATTTCCAAAGAAAAGAAAGCTGATCTCCCGGATATCAGCGGTATTGCAGGGATAGTAATAATGGGCGGCCCTATGGGGGCCAGGGATTTCGATGCATATCCCGGCCTCAGGGATGAAGCCAGGCTTGCGAAAGATGCTGTTTCTGCCGGGATCCCTGTGCTGGGCGTATGCCTGGGGCATCAGATCATCGCAACAGCCCTGGGCGCAAAGCTTAAACCCGCAGGGGCGGCAGAGCTCGGCTTTGCCCCAGTTGATCGCGTTTCGCGCGATGAATGGCTTCCTCTGGGAAAGAAACCGGTCTCGGTCCTGCACTGGCATTCTGATACTGTTGGCTGTCCCGATGGAGGGACTGTGATCGCCTCAACGAAGAAAACGAAAAACCAGGCGTTCCGTTGCGGTTCGGCCCTGGGACTGCAGTTCCATCTCGAGGTTGATACTATGCTTTTTGAGGAATGGCTCAATACCAAGAAAATGACAGGGGACCTTAAAAAATCGCAGATATCGCGCATGAAAGATGATTTTGAGAAGGAATCCCCCGCACTCCAGGTGCTTGCAGATACGGTCTTCTCAGGTTTTGCGGCGCGCTGCACAAGTTTTGCCAGGGACCACGAGTGATGCCGGTTTTTGATATAGGGCTTGAACAGGTTTCCCTGTCATACGCTACAAAAAATATATATGACAATGTGACTGTAGGCGTTAACGAGGGCGACCGTATCGGGATCGTGGGGCGCAACGGTGACGGCAAAACCACCGTGCTCCATCTGCTTTCGGGATCTCAGCAGCCGGATTCAGGGCGTGTTTCTGCGCGGAACGGGCTTTCGCTGGGGATACTTGAACAGTATGACAGCCTGGATGATAACGGTACTGTGCAGCAGGCTGCGCTTGGCGGGCAGGAAGAGTATGAATGGGCGTCCCGGCAGCATACCCGGGAAATAGTTGAAACGCTGCTCAGCGGTATCGGGCTTGACAGCCGGATCGGCAGCCTGTCGGGCGGGCAGCGAAGGCGCGTGGACCTGGCCCGGCTGCTGCTCGGGGACTGGAATATCCTCCTCCTTGACGAGCCCACGAACCATCTTGATATGGCGACTATCCGCTGGCTGGCAGAGCATCTGAAGAACCGGTGGCAGCGTGGTGCCGGGGCGCTTCTGGTGGTCACTCACGACCGATGGTTCCTTGACGATGTCTGTACCCATATGTGGGAGGTCCATGATGGGGGCATTGACCCTTTTGAAGGGGGATACAGCGCATATATCGAGCAGCGGGTGGAGCGGGACCGCCAGGCGGATGCAGCTGAAGCCAGGCGCCGCAATCTTGCCCGCAAAGAACTGGTGTGGCTTGCCAGAGGCGCCCGGGCCCGTTCAACCAAACAGAAGTTCCATGTGAAGGCTGCCCGCGAACTGATCGCTGATGTCCCTGACGCCCGCAACACCCTGCAGCTGAAGCGGATGGCGGTCTCCCGGCTGGGCAAGATGGTCGTTGACCTGGAGGATGTATCAGTAGCGTATCCCGGCAATAATGGCGCGGACGAAGAAACGTCCGGCGGCTTCGGGCATACAGTGCTTGATAATATTACATGGCTTATCGGCCCGGGGGACAGGTTCGGTATCGTAGGCGCCAACGGTGCCGGGAAGTCGACCCTCCTCCGTGTTATTGATGGGTCACTGGAACCTTCCTCCGGGCGTGTCAAAATAGGCAAAACTGTCAAGTTTGCCGTGCTCTCGCAGCGCCTCGATGAGCTGGAGGGGCTGGGGGAGTATACAGTCAACGAAGTGCTGGGCAGATACAGGTCGGTCTATCTGGTTGACGGCAAAGAGACGACGCCGGTGCAGCTTATGGAGAGGCTCGGGTTTGGATCTGCGCAGCTTATGACTCCGGTCAGGGATCTGTCGGGCGGCCAGAAAAGGCGGATGCAGCTTCTGCTGATCCTTCTTGACGAACCGAATGTCCTGATCATGGATGAACCGGGCAATGACCTTGACACGGATATGCTTGCCGTTATGGAGGACCTGCTGGATACCTGGCCCGGCACCCTTATTGTCGTATCCCACGACAGCTATTTGCTGGAGCGGGTCACTGACCAGCAGTTTGCTCTGGATAACGGGAAGATCGTCCATCTCCCGGGCGGTATCAATGATTATTTCGATATGCTTGACCGCTCTGCGGATAATAGCCGCCATCTTGGTGCTTCGGCAGCGGTATCCCGGGAAGCGCCGGGGCAGGATGGGGACCGGGGGAAGGCTTTGCGGGCGGCTAAGCGCGAGGCTTCCAGGCGGGCAGGTTCAATTGAGCGGAAAATCAATAAACTCAATGCTTCCAGAACAGGGATCGAGGACCAGATGGCAGCCTGGGATCCCGGCGACTATGAAGGCCTCAGCAGGCTTAACGTCCAGCTGCACGGGATCGAAGCAGAGATTGCCGCGCTGGAGGAAGAGTGGCTCGGGCTTCAGGAATTTATGGAAGATACGGGTCCGAATTTTAATACGGAGAAATACGGAAATTGAATAAATATACTAAAATAAAGTTCCGGCGCACGACTACTGTAAGAGAGTAATATAGTAGAGCAGAAACACGGTTACAGAAAGCAGGAAGCAGGTACTTATGGCTGATATAAATAGATCTGATACGGCCCAATACGGTCATTCCGGCAGCCCATATCAGGATGCCGTACATATCACTTCTGAGATTGGCCCGCTCCGCAGCGTGATCCTGCGCAGGCCGGGGGCAGAAGTGGAAAACATCACCCCTGATCTGATGGACCGCCTCCTTTTTGACGATATCCCTTACCTTCCCGAGGCGCAGAAAGAACACGACGCTTTTGCACAGACCCTGCGTGATGCCGGTGCGGAAGTCCTCTACCTTGAAGACCTTACGGCACAGGCGCTTGCCGATGATACAGCACGCGGGAAGTTTATCGACCAGATACTGGCTGAATCGCATTATCGGGTAGGGTATGTGCACGACGGGCTGAAACGTTATCTTTTAAGCCTGGAGCCAAGGAAAATGGTTCAGAATATTATGGCGGGTGTGCGCAAAGATGAGATCGACATCAGCATCGCCAGCCTCGAAGAGCTCGCTGAAAACGCGAATTATCCTTTCCTCCTCGAACCTATGCCCAACCTTTATTTTACAAGGGATCCTGCGGCAGTGATCGGCAACGGTGTGCTTATCAACCATATGGCTTTCCACGCGCGGAAGCGCGAGTCCCTTTTTATGGAATATGTGCTTAAATACAATCCGCGTTTTGCCGGGCAGGATATCCCTGTGTGGAGGGGGCGGAAGGTCCATTCCCGTATTGAGGGCGGGGATGTCCTGGTACTGAACGGGCATGTGGTTGCAATCGGCATTTCAGAGCGCACCTCTGCCAATGCAATAGAAGATGTTGCGCGCTCCCTGTTCGGACGTTCCGCGTATGACACGGTGATTGGCATCAATATCCCGCACGGCCATGCTACTATGCATCTGGATACTGTTTTTACAATGATCAACACTGACCAGTTCACTGTCCATCCGTCGATCATGGATTCGGGCGGGCGGATAGATACGTATATTATCCGGCCTTCCGCTCAGGCCGTGCGTGAAGGCAATATCAGCAGCGGCCAGGGCAGCTACGGGGATGGGAGCATCCGGATCACCCATTGCACAGACCTCACCGATGTCCTTAAAACTGTTCTGGGCAAAACTGAAGTAGATCTTATCCCTACAGGCAACGCGGATCCGGTGGTCGCCCCGCGCGAACAGTGGAACGATGCTTCTAACACTTTTGCGGTGGCGCCGGGTGAAGTCGTCACCTATAACCGTAATTATGTGTCGAATGACCTGCTGCGCCGGCATGGGATAACTGTGCATGAAATCGATTCCAGTGAGCTTTCCCGGGGGCGCGGGGGTCCCAGATGCATGACCATGCCTGTTGTCCGGGATGATGTGGCTCAGTAGTGTAATGTGTATGGGGCTCAGCAGTGTACCTCGAATGCGTTACAAGCATGTTTAGAGCTGTTTAGAGCGCGTTTCGTAAGGTTGCGTTTCGTAAGGGTTGGCTATTTGTCCATCATGTAGCGATATCCCTGTCCTGAAGCCTGAAATAAGTAAGCCCTGCTAATCTTGGAGCGGTATAAAACAATAAACAGCAGCGGGCACAGGAGGCCCGGCATAAAAAGCGTGCCGGGTGCCCGGTACGCAGCTGCACTGCAAGGAGATCGGAAATATGGAAACTGCTACAGCATCAGAAAATGTGTTCCAGGGACGGAGCTTTTTGGCATGCAAAGATTTCACCCCTGCGGAGATCATGTATCTCGTAGATTTTGCCCTGCATCTGAAAAGGCTGAAAAAAGACCATATCCCGCACCGATACCTGGAAGGGAAAAATATTGCGCTGCTGTTTGAAAAAACTTCGACACGTACCCGCTCAGCTTTTGTTACTGCCGCCAATGATCTGGGAGCTTTCCCCGAATTTATGGGGGCCGACAGTACCCAGCTGGGGAAAAAGGAGTCTATAGAAGACACCGCGCGTGTGCTGGGGAGTATGTTTGACGGGATAGAATACCGCGGTTTCGCCCATTCCGACGTGGAGGCGCTGGCGCGGAACGCCGGTGTCCCCGTGTGGAATGGGCTGACGGATGAATGGCATCCTACGCAGATGATTGCCGATCTGATGACGGTCAAAGAGAAATTTGGGCGGCTGAAGGGGCTGACGCTCACTTTTGTGGGCGACGGGCGCAACAATATGGCTAACAGCCTTCTTGTCGCCGGTACTATGGCCGGGATAAATGTGAGGATCCTTGCGCCGAAGGAATTGCAGCCTTCCGGGGAAGTTGTCAGCATTGCTGGGCAATTTGCCCGCCAGACGGGAGCCCGGTACCTGGTGACTGATGACATAGATGAAGGGGTACGCGGTGCGAATATTATTTATACAGATGTGTGGGTTTCCATGGGAGAGGACAACTGGGAAGAAAGGATCGGGCTGCTTGCTCCGTATACGGTTACGCTTGATATGATGCGCCGTACAGGGACGCCTGACGGCGAGCTGATCTTTTTGCATTGTCTTCCGGCCTTCCACGATGTCAAAACAGCGTATGGCAAGGAGATTTTTGAGAAATTCGGTATGGCGGAGATGGAAGTTACCGATGAGGTGTTCCGTTCTGATCTCTCGTGGCAGTTTGTGCAGGCTGAGAACCGCATGCATTCTATAAAGGCAATCATGGCAGCAACTTTGGGGAATCTCTTTATTCCCAGTGTTTAAGAAGGTTAACAGGCAGCAACCTGAGGGCCTGCTGTCCGGCAGGCCTGTTCCCTTATTTTTAAAGCTCAGGGGGCCAAAGGTTTCTGGGGCTTTTTTTTGGGGGGGGGGGAGCTTAAAACATGGAGCTTTGGCAGGTGTTACCTTTTCGCTCATCCGCGACCTGTTATCTCTTCGATTATCCTTTAAATTCATCTATTCTTCACCTATTCGTTGGCTCCCTTACCCCTTGAATGCCTATTGTCCTGCTCGTGCTTCATTAGTGATGCAATTCTATCGCTGATTAACATTAGCCTGTCTCCACTTGTCACCGTGGTGCTTCCTCGTATCATTATCCCTACATTAATTTACGGTTCCTTACCTGTCCACTCCTCTCATCTATCCGTTACCCTCCTTCCCTCAACCTCGTCTGTTTGTTGTCCCCTGCCTGCTTATTCCCCATCTGCCCGTTATCCCTCACCCAACACGACAATACATAACGATAAATGGCCTGAACACTCACAGCCATAAACGCATCGTCGAGTTGGGTGAGCACGCACATAGAATAGGTGGTATGACAAGCAACCAGAGTACAGACACCCAGGCGCCATCGCCCGAGGCAGAGGAACTGTTCAATGCCCTTGGGGCAGCGATAACCCCGGATCTTTTCATTGAGGCGCTTACCCACCGGTCTTTCACGAATGAACACCCGGGCGCGCGTAACTATGAACGTCTTGAGTTTCTTGGAGATGCGGTCCTGGAGCTGGTAGCTACGGAAACCTTGTATAAGATGCATCCAGACTATTCAGAAGGGCAAATGTCGCGCATCCGGTCAAAGGCGGTTTCCGAAGAATCTTTATCAGAAATCGCGCGCGATAAACTGCATGCGAGCCAGTTCATCCTTCTGGGCATTGGGGAGCAGCGCGATAATGGGGCGGATAAAGACTCGATCCTCTGCGATATCGTGGAAGCGCTCATTGGCGCAGTTTTCGTTGAATACGGCATTGAGAAAGCGCGGGAGGTCGTCCATAACCTCATTGATGACAATCTCTCGTATTATTCGCACAGAGGCCCTGCACTGGACTGGAAGACAGCGATTGTCGTCAAAGCGCATGAAATGGATCTTGGTGAAGTGTCATACCAGATGGAAATGCGGGGGCCCGAGAATAAACTTGAGTTTACAGCCCATCTGTTTATAGAAAACCCGGCAGGGATCGCGAAGGATACCGGTGAAAAGGATGAAAGCCCAGCTGCCGGAGCCAGCGGATCATCGGAAAATACCGGTCTCAGCCAGCGCCGCGAGCTTGCTGTGGGCCATGGAAGCAGCAAAAGGAAGGCACAGCTTGATGCGGCCGAAAAGGCCTGGCGCATTCTTGATACGCGCTGATATATCACCGATAACAGTACAAGTATTCATAAACTCCCGTAAGCCGTGCTGCACAACGACGTGACACGCTAATGCCCATTGCAATTATTTTAGCTGGCTCACCCCTTAGCCGGCTCACCCAACTCGACGATGCGTTTGTGGATGCGGGCGTTCAGGCCACCCGTTGGTGCGTATCGCCGTGTTGGGTGAGGAAGTAATGGGTACGGGGAGGGGTGAGGAGGGGGAGGGGGTAACGAACAGGAGAGGAGGATGGGAGGAGGGTCACGGATAAGTGTTGGGTAAGTTGGGTAAGGCAGGAGTGGATACAGGGTAAGACAGGGATGGGTACGGAGTGAAGTGGTGAGAAGCAGTAACAGGCAGGTACGGGGGAGTGAGGAAGGGTATCGAACAGATGAGGCGGAGGTGGTAACGGGGCAGGCGTGCGGCAAACAGGCAAACGGCAGCACACGGGAACAGGAAGGCAACAGGGAGAAACACTGGACAAGGACTTTATGTGATGTAGTAATGCGGATAAATGCGTGAGGCGATGTAGAATCAAGAATACAAACAGGATATTAAGGAGTTGAGCCATGACTTATGTTTCACAGTCGGCTGTGCGTAATGCGTTTAATAAGGCCAGTACGGGGATGTTCCAGTTCGCTTATAGGAATGCAGTCAAAAAGTATGTGTTCAATCAGTCGCCTGATGATGCGCACGACCAGATGATCCGTTTTTGCCAGGTGAGCCAGAAAATCCCTCCGCTTATGTGGCTCCTTCAGCAAATGATTGATTATACGGATCCGGTATTAGAAACACGTGTTATGGATATCGATTTCCGTAACCCGTTCGGATTGTCTGCAGGCCTGGATAAAAATGCTGATCTGCCTCTCGTGCTGGAAAAAGCTGGCTTCGGCTTTGAAACGGTCGGATCGACGACTTCCCGCCCGTGCGCAGGGAATCCGCGTCCATGGTTCCACCGTCTGCCTGAGTATGCGTCAATGATGGTCCACGTCGGGCTGGCGAACAGCGGATCGGAAGAGGTCATACACCGTGTTGAGGATGCTTACAGAAAATCTCGGACTATGCGTTTGTCGGTATCAATCGCCCGTACTAATGATGATTCATGTGCGGGTATTGATGAGGGGATTGAGGATTACCGCATTTCGCTTGAGCGTGCAGTGAACCGCACGCATATGGTTGAGGTCAATATTTCATGTCCGAACACCCGGGTGGGCGAACCTTTTACGGAGCCTGAGAACCTCAACAGGCTTTTTGATGAGCTCGATAAGGTGCAGCATGATCAGCCGATCCTTGTAAAGATGCCGCAGGATAAGCCGTGGCCGGAGTTCAGGGATCTTCTTGAGGTGCTTGCTGAACATAATGTGCAGGGCGTGACGATTGCTAATCTGCGTAAGGACCGCAACGGCCTTGAAGTCCCCCCTGAATGGCCCGGCGGATTATCAGGCATGCCGTGCGTCGCCCCGAGCAATGGACTGATTGCCCGCACGTATCGTGATTTTGGCGGTAGGCTTGAGATTGCCGGTGTAGGGGGCGTTTTTACGCCTCAGCAGGCATATGATAAGATCCGCGCGGGCGCAAGCCTCGTGATGTTCATATCTTCGCTTATGTATCGCGGGCCGCAGAATATTACTGTTTTGAAGCGCGGCCTGGCAGACCTGCTTCGTGCAGACGGATATAATTCGGTTTCTGAAGCGGTTGGCGCAGCCGTCCGCTAGCAGGGCTACCGCGTTATCCCATATGCACCGCGGGCATACTGCACCGGATAAGGCGCGTCGTGCCTGTCGAGGCCCAATTTTGCTGCTGCCCTCAGCGGCCAGTAGGGATCACGCAGTGCGGCACGTCCAATCTCGACTGCATCTGCCCGCCCCTGTTCAAGGATCTTTTCTGCCTGCTTCGGCTTGGTGATCAGCCCGACAGCTGTTACGGGAATATCAGCTTTCGCCCGTATCTCCTGGGCAAAAGGCACCTGATAGTTCGGCTTTGCGGGGATTTTTGCCCCTGATATTATGGCGCCTGTAGACACGTCGATCATATCTATGCCATGGTTTTTGAGCACTTTCGCGAGTTCAACGCTTTGGTAGAGGTCCCATCCGCCTTCGACCCAGTCGGTAGCGGACAGGCGCATTACTACAGGAAGGCTGTCTGGCCACACCTCGCGCACTGCATCGGCTACTTCCACGGCGAAGCGGATCCGGTTTGCGAAACTGCCGCCGTATTCGTCTGTGCGGTTGTTGATAAGCGGATCCATGAACTGTGATATGAGGTATCCGTGTGCGCCGTGTATCTCGACCATGTCGAATCCGGCGGCGCGGGCGCGTTCTGCAGCGCTGCGGAACTGTCCGACGACCTGATGTATCTCATCGCTGCTGAGCCCCCGCGATGGTGCAAAGTTCTCGTTGAACGGGGTATCTGTCGCCCCAACGGTTTCCCAGCCGCCGGCCTCAGCGGGTACGCTGGCATTGATGTATCCCAATCCTGAGCAGCCGGATGACCCTTTCCTGCCGGCATGGTTGATCTGTATCGCGGGCACAGCCCCGGCCTGCCGGATCCCGTCAGCGATCCATGACCATGCGCCGATCTGTTCGTCATCCCATAGCCCTGTGTCATACGGGGAAATACGCCCCTCAGGGCTGACGGCAGTAGATTCCGCAATGACCGTTCCGAAGCCGCCCAGCGCCCGCGAAACATAGTGCTGGTAGTGGAATGATGTCGGTTTACCGTCCCGGGCGAATACGGAATACATATCCATTGGCGGGAGCCATATCCGGTTGCGGGATGTTACAGAGCGGATAGAAATTGGCTCGAACAAGTGCGGGCGGGGCTGTTTCCCATCCGGTGCCTTGCCTGCCGGATGCTGCAGCCCCCTGAAGTGTTTGGCTGCGGTTTTAATCCGTTTCGCTTCTTTCAGGGCTTTCCTGTCGATAACTTCGTATGCGTCCTTTGCTGCGCTTTCCGCCAGCCTGAGTTCGCGGTCTATCTTGTTTTTCTTCTTATCCTTTGACATAGCAGAGCCTCTTATTCCATTGGATTTCGCCGTTAACACTGCGGTATCGTATATGCTGTATATGCGTATATACGGACCGCCTGCTATTAATGTACACCAAAATGCCCTGCATTTTCAACGGCGTAGGATTTTCAACGGGGGCAGGTCTGGGACAGAAGATTTCCCGCGCTGTACCCTGTATTGCTTCGGCTATCCCCGTCATTCCAGCTGTTCGGCCGGCTTGGCTGTCCGGTTCCTGCCGTTTTGATTATTCCGGCCCGGCTGTTTCGGTTCTTTAGTTCTGCTTCTCTGGCTGCCCGATCCGGATGTGCCGGCTGCTCCAGGCCTTATCTCAACAGTACAGATCCGTGTTTGGCAAGGATAAGGGTAATAAGGATGATGATCCAGACAGCGTCGGCAAGCAGGTCAATATTCAGCCGGTAATATGTGCGCAGCACCCGGCCGGCAGATGATGAAGGGCTGGGGATGCGCTGGATACAGACCGTGGCATGGGTAAGCGACATGAACTGGACTGTTGTTGCGAACATAAGGCCCAGGCACCATGGGCATAAAGCATTGATAACGTACATTGACTGTGTGAAAAGCCAGTAGGCATACAGCAGTGCTGCGAGCCCGCCAAGCCATGTGCACAGGGCAAACCATCGCGGTACTGCTATGCGCGAAATCCCAAGGACGGCAACCGTTACAAAAACCGATTCGGCTGCTATGCCGAAGAAGGCATTGGGGAAACTCATCCCGGCGAAATGGATGAATTCTGCCTGCCAGCTTTGCGCTACTGTTGAACAGGAGACCGCCGAGCTGATATCGCAGGAAAGCTGCTGATGGGGATGCCGTGCAAGCTGGAGGGTTTCTGCGCTTAAAGCGAAAGAGACAATAAGGGCAGCCAGTGACGACAGCAGCATGATCAGATATGTCCACGCTGCGGTATGCCTCCAGCCCCTGACAGGAGCTGTGCCGGGAGTTGCGGATATCCCGGCGGGCGCCTCTGCGGGTACCCTGGAATTCTCTGATGCATTGGGAGTCCTGGGCTTACCGGATGCACCGGGTGTTCCGGAAGTTCCAAGTATTCCGGGTTTCCCAGGTGCTTTGGGGGATCCCGGCACAGTGTGCCGGCTTCCCGTTGTGGCGTCAGGCGTTGACGCAGCCTTATTATGTGTCGTGCTCATAGCTGTCTCCGTTTTATGGCGGCCGGGTGATATGCCGGACAAAGCCATATCAACTATAGCAGGAGACCGCAGCAGGGATGGCCAGGACAGGAGTTCTCTGCTGCTAGTGCCGGTGGCAGTAATGAGGCAGCTGTTATATGCCCATCATAAGTCTGCTATATGCCTGCGCTGATACATACCTGCAAATTCCCAGTAGCGGCTTAGAATAAGTGTATGACGCGCAATGAATGGGATATGCATTGCCATACTGTGTATTCTGACGGGACTTATTCACCCGAAGAGCTGATTATCCAAGCGAAGGAAAAAGGCCTTGCAGGGGTTGCAATCACAGACCACGACACCACAGCAAGCTGGCAGGATGCTAAAGCTGCGTCGCTCGCATTCGGTTATCCCCTTATCCGGGGGACAGAGATTACCGCAGAATCAGGAAAAACAAGTGTCCACGTACTGGCATACCTGTTCGACTGCGAAGATGAAGCTGCCCTGGGCCTTTTTGCGCAGACGCGCCGGGCACGACAGGAGCGCATCAGGACGATGGTTGACAGGATTGCGCGCGATTATCCGATAACGTGGGAGAGTGTCAGGGCGCAGATCAGGAACGGTGAGGATACTACCGTCGGGCGTCCCCATATTGCGGATGCCCTTGTTGAGGCAGGAGTCTATCCGGACCGTTCTGCGGCGTTTGCAGGGATCATCAATACGCACAGTCCATATTATGTTCCTGTGTTCTCGCCTGATGTAGAGACAGTGGTGTCCACTATGAAACAGGCGGGCGGCGTTGTCGTTATTGCGCATCCCGGGGCTGTTTCGCGCAACCGTTTCCTGCTTTCGGACGGGGAGATCGGGCGCCTCGCGCGCCTTGGGCTTGACGGGCTTGAGGTATACCACCGCGATAATCCCCCTGAGCAGGCCCGCCGCCTCAGTGCCCTCGCAGATCGTTTCGGCCTTCTTGCGACCGGCGGGTCGGACTGGCATGGCAAAGGCAAGCCTAATGAGTTGGGCGAGAACACTACCGGCATTGAAACTGTCGATGAGATCATTTCCCGCAGCGCAATCCGTGTTTTACCCTGAGCCCCTGCAGGGCACTCCGGCTATTGCGGCCTATATCCATCTGATTTGACATCAATACTTCCCTTGTTATACTATTGCGGTAACGTTTTCGCATTGATATTACGAAAAAAATAATAAAAATGCGGGTACGTTTGCATAAAGCGGATGCATATACAGGCAGGATCAGGGATGATCATGGAAAGCATATGCAGCCCGGCACGGCGGCAATTTCCAATACGGTTATTGTTTCGGTGTAATGCACTACAGCATGGCTGCTGAGGGTGTGCTTGGCAGTCAGGATAGCGGATAAAAGGACAGCATAAAAGGGCAGCACAGCAGCAGGATCCGGCAGCGCGTAAAGCGCGGGTTTGGTCCGGATAAGGCCTCAAAGCCGTAGACCCCCTGTTATGCTACTTTAGTTCGAAGGGAGGTGCGATGGCATACGTTACTATCCGTGATGTTGCTCAGCGCTCCGGGACCTCTGTTTCCACAGTGTCCCGCGCATTGAACAACAGAGGTAGGATTTCCCGGGAGACAAAAGCCCTTGTTGAAAAAACTGCCCATGAACTTGGGTATATACCGGATTCCAGGGCTCAGGCAATGCGGTCAACCAGGACCCGGCTTGTCGGGCTGCTTGTCCCCGATATCCGCAACCCATATTTTGCGGATCTGGCGTATGCGATTCAGGATACTTTATTTGATGCGGGCTATTGCACATCAATCGGAACGTCTTCAGAAGACAGCGTAAAGCAGGATGCCTATATCATGAATATGCTTTCACAGCATATCGATGGGGCAATAATCGTCCCCCGCGGCGGCAAAAGCAAGGCGCTCAAAGCCCTTGTCGATATCAGCGTACCAATGGTTTTCGTTGACCGTCATGTGAACGATATGCCCGAGGTCCCTGTTGTAGATTCTGATCCGTCCGAGGGGCTGCTTAAGGCGCTTACGGACCTGCATTCACGGGGTTTCAGGAAGGTTGGGTATATTTCAGGCCCTATTCTCGATTCCCCGACTTTGCAGGAAAGGGAATATGCCTTCCGTTCGGCAGGCCGCGCCCTGTTCGGTGAAGACAATCTTTTTGTGGAATCGACGAGCTTCGGCCATGTTTCATGCCTTTCGGTGATCAGGAAAATGCGCGGTTCCGGTGTCAATGCTTTTATCTTCGGATATTCGCAGGATGCGGTACAGGCAATTTCTGCGCTGGGGTATCAGGGGCTGGCAATAGGCAAAGATATTTCTTTGATCTCTTTCGACGATCTGGAAATGTTCCGTCTTATGACGCCGAATATTTCAGTCATATCCCAGCAGGTGCATGTTATCGGTTCCCTTGGGGCACAGCTGTTCCTGGACATTGTTGAACGCGGCAGGAAGGCCGGTTCCCAAAGGGTGGAAACAGTTTATATCCCCCGGGGTTCCGTTGGAGAAGCACGCTGACCGGTATTAACCGGTATTGAGCTGTACCGGCGTACAGGCCGGCCATTGCTGCCGGTTACCGGCAGGCCTCTTGGAGGGGCCGGTAATGCAACGCTGCACAGCTGGAAGCCCCGGCTGACAGAAATACAGCCTTGATGTGATACAGATATCATCTTTCAAAACAATAGCCCTGCCATTATGAGGATCAGCGTATCGAAGTACTTTAGCGGTGTAATACCGGGGTACCGGCATACGCAAGGCGTGAAAGTGGGTAAGACGATGACTGTCTTCCAAGAAAGTAGCAAAAATGACTCAAATATCCCTTAAAGGGGTTTCCAAAATATTCGGGAACACCACAGTGGTAGATGATGTCTCCCTTACCGTTGAACCGGGTAAAGTACATGTCCTCCTTGGTGAAAATGGTGCTGGAAAATCAACGCTTATCAAAATGATGAGCGGCATTTACCAGCCTGATAAAGGCCATATCGAGGTAGACGGCAAAACTGTCAGGATCCCGGATGTGAACGCGGCCCGTAACCTTGGGATTGCTGTGATCCATCAGGAGCTCAATCTTGTCCCTGAGCTGTCGATCATGGAAAACCTGTTCCTGGGGCATATCCCGGCGACTGCGGGCTTTATCAGCATGGCTCAGATGCGCAGAAAGGCGCGCGCAGCAGTAGAGCGTATAGGGCTGAGTGAGGATATTTCTACCCCGATGGGCGAACTGGGTGTTGCCCGGCAGCAAATGGTCGAAATTGCCAAGGCGCTTATGCAGAATGCCTCAGTACTTATTCTGGATGAGCCTACCGCTGCTTTGACACGCAGGGAATGCGAACAGCTTTTTACGATTATGGAAGAGCTGAAAAAGCAGGACGTGGCCATGGTCTTTATCTCGCACCATCTGGATGAGATAAAACGTATCGGCGATGTTGTTACTGTCCTTCGTGACGGCAAATATATTGATACCGTAAAAGCCGATACCCCTGAAAAAGAGCTTGTCCGCCTTATGGTCGGCAGGAACATCGATAACCAGTTCCCCCATACCGGATATCCGCAGGGGGAAGTCCTGCTGAAAGTCGACGGGTTGACAAGGCAGGGGGCTATAGACAATGTTTCTTTTGAACTCCATGCAGGCGAGGTAGTAGGGCTCGCGGGCCTGGTTGGTGCGGGGAGGACGGAAGTCATCCGGGCAATTTTTGGAGCTGATCGCTACGACTCAGGCTCTGTTTATGTGGAGGGCAGGAAACTGCGTAAAGGGAATATCTCCCGGAGCATTGCCGCGCATGTAGGGCTGATCCCTGAAGACAGGAAGGTACAGGGGCTTATCCTCGAAGCATCTGTAGCGGATAATCTTGGGCTTGTCACTATGCGGCCCTCTTCCAGGCTGGGGTTTGTTGACCAGCGCGGGCAGCGCAAACGTGAGAAAGCAGTCGCCGAACAGCTGCGTATCCGCATGGCGAATATCGACCAGCCGGCGGAATCGCTGTCTGGCGGAAACCAGCAGAAAATCGTATTCGGCAAGTGGACCACCGCGCACGTGAAAATACTCCTGCTCGACGAACCGACCCGAGGGGTCGACGTGGGCGCACGGGTTGAAATATACGAGCTTATCGACGAGATCGTATCGCGCGGAGGCGCAGTGCTTATGGCATCTTCAGACCTCCCCGAGGTCCTCGGCATGTCGGACAGGATCCTTGTTATGAGCAACGGGAAACTCAGCGGGCAGCTGTCCGCCAGTGAGGCCACACAGGAGAAGATCATGGCCCTTGCAGTCTCCCATATGGATAACGGTACCGGCAATTCACATGATAATGATGACACAGAAAAGGAAAATTAAAATGTCTTCTTCCCAAACAGATACGGCACGCACAGGTGGAAGCAATGCCGTCAATGCAGTAAAGCGTTTTGTCGGACGCAACGGTGCCCTTGTCGGGCTGCTGCTTCTGGGTATTGTCCTGAGCTTTATCGCCCCTTCATTTTTAACTGCTACCAACCTGCTCAATGTAGGTATCCAGGCATCAACGATAGCGATACTGGCCTTTGGCGAGACTTTCGTTATTATTGCTGCCGGCATTGACCTGTCGGTCGGCGCTGTTGCAGCGTTCTCAAGTATGATCGCCGCCTACACCGGCGCAATGATGGGTGTGCCTGCATGGCTTACGGTTATTATAGGGATCGTAGTCGGCGGGCTGTTCGGTGCGCTCTCCGGAATTGCAAATGCTTTCCTCAGGCTTCCGTCGTTCATTGCGACCCTGGCAGCAATGTCTGTTGCTAGAGGGCTTACCCTGGTCGTTTCGGACGGGCGTCCGGTATCCACCAGCAGGAATGCCGTGATCAATTTCTTCGGCGCTACATACTGGGGGATCCCTGTGCCTATCGTCATGATGGTCATTATGGGGCTTATCGCATCAATCATCCTGAATTATATGAGTGCCGGACGCTCCGTTTACGCTGTAGGCGGCAATATGGAAGCTTCGCGGCTGTCTGGTATCAAGATCCACGGGACGCAGATCATGGTATTTGTCCTTTCAGGTGTTTTCGCTGCTGTTGCGGGCCTGGTCATTGCAGGAAGGCTCCATTCTGCACAGCCTCAGGCGGCACAGGGATATGAAATGGATGCTATTGCTGCCGTTGTGATTGGCGGCGCATCGCTTTCCGGCGGCAAAGGCAAGATATCGGGGACTTTCGTCGGTGCGATCCTTCTGGCGCTGATCCGCAACGGCCTTAATATCCTCAACGTATCGTCGTTCTGGCAGCAGGTTGTTATCGGCCTTGTCATTGCGCTTGCGGTGAGTATCGATACCTTGCGGCGCAAGCAGGATACCCACTGACAGGGTAGCCTGGAGGCGAAAAACAATCCATACTTCATACCATACGTCATTAATATGCCGTTAATCGCATATAGGAAAGGAAAAACAATGATTAACAAGCACATTAAGAAAATAGCTACTGCTGCGCTGGCAGTTGCATGCACAGCAGGCCTCATGTTCGGCCTTTCGGGGTGCTCGCAGGGGTCTTCCGGAGGGAAGGACAAAGTCACGCTTCTCGTTTCTACGCTGAACAATCCGTTCTTCGTTGATTTGAGGGACGGCGCGCAGGAAGAAGCGAAAAAGCTGGGGGTTGACCTGCAGGTCTCCGATGCGCAGAACGATTCTGCAACACAGCAGAACCAGGCGCAGAACGCCCAGTCGCAGGGTGTCAGGGCGGTGATCATCAATCCTGTTGATTCTGATGCCGCTGCCCCTGCCGTGGCTACGCTCCGCGGTTCCAGTATCCCGGTTGTCAGTGTGGACCGTTCGGTCACCGGTGAGGAAGTCAACGCCCATATCGCATCGGACAATGTTGCGGGCGGCGCACAGGCAGCACGGAAACTTGCTGAAGGTATGGGTAAGAAAGGCAAGGTCATCATCCTCCAGGGCACGCCGGGGGCAGCCTCGACCCGTGACCGCGGCAAGGGGTTCAAGGACGAGATCAGGAAGTATCCTGATATTAAAGTCGTTGCGGAGCAGACCGCAAACTTTGACCGTACAGAAGCCTTGAATGTTACTTCTAACCTCATGCAGTCAAACCCCGACGCTACAGCGGTTTACGCTGAAAATGACGAGATGGCGCTGGGCGCCATCCAGGCTCTGGGTTCCAAAGCCGGGAAGGATGTGCAGGTCTTTGGCTTCGACGGGACTGCTGACGGCCTGAAGGCTGTTGAAAGCGGTACCATGCTGGGGACTATTGCACAGCAGCCGAAAGAGCTGGGAAGGAAAGCCGTGCGTGCTGCATATGACCTTATCCGGAATAAGAAAGTTGAAAAGATACAGTCAATAGCAGTGAAAACAGTAACAAAAGAGAACGTGGCTGATTTCAAATAAAAACAGCTGCGGCCAGCGCATACTGCGCCGGCTGAAGCGGGGCGGAGGCAGCCCCCAAGGTGGTATTTCTCTCTGATACCGGTACCGGTGCGTCCTGAAAGCCGCCCGGGGCTGCCTGTGCCCTCCGTCGAAGCTGTGTAACAGCAGTAACTTAACTATTGAATAAGTATATTGGCCAGTAAGGGGGAAATATATGCTGAAAAAAGGGATTTTGAATGCCCGGCTTGCTGAGGCGCTGGCGGGGCTCCGGCACAAGGACCGTTTTGTGGTCAGCGACTGCGGCCTGCCCGTGCAGCAGGGGATAGAAGTCATTGATCTTGCGGTGGTTTTTGGTGTCCCGCGTTTTGAACAGGTCCTTGACGCGCTTAAAAGCCAGCTGGTGCTTGAAAACGCTGTTATAGCGCAGGAGGCCAGGGATGGGCTGCCTGAAAAATGGATCAGGGAGCGTTTTGACATCCCTGTATCGTATATCCCGCATAATGGGGCGGCAGGGTTCAAAGACAGCCTCAGGGATGCCAGGTTTGTTATCAGGACCGGTGAAACGACATCGTTTGCAAATGTTATATTTCAATGTGGAGTACCTTTTTAAAGATAAGGATCATCATATGGTTTCACAACAGGATGTTGACAGGCTGAAAGCTTTGTTTGCCCGCATTGAAGAGGGCAGTGCAGGCGTATGCGTTATGGGGTCTGCGAATGTGGACTATACCGTTGAGACTGAACGGCTTCCCAAACCCGGGGAAACGGTCAGCGCCGGCCCCCTGCGGATACTTCCCGGCGGCAAGTCTGCCAACCAGGCTGCCTCAGCGGGCAAGGCCGGTGCTGCAGTAACGATGCTGGGCATGGTCGGTACCGACGATAATGGCAGTTTCCTGCTGTCGCAGTTAAGCGATGCCCATGTTGATGTAAGCAAGGTGGAACGGTTCGACGGGCCGAGCGGCTCAACGGTGATTACCGTAGACGCTAAGGGCGAGAATACTATTGTGTATTCTTCAGGATCCAATGCCCACGTATCAGCGGATTATGTGGAAAAGAACCGGGACGCCCTGGATAATACCGCTGTTTTGGGCCTGTGCCTGGAAAGCCCTATAGATGCGGTGATCCGCAGCGCACAGATATGCCATGGGAACGGGGTGCCTGTCCTTCTTAACGATTCGCCTTTCGTTGCAGAGCTTCCCCAGGAACTGGTTGATAATACGGATATCCTTCTGGTTAATGAGCATGAGATGGCTCAGCTCCTCGGGCTTGACATTAACGAGGACGACCTTTCCCCGCAGAGCCCTTACTGGCGGTCTGTTGCTGCAGCCCTGGAAAAGTTCGGCTATACCAGGGCCATCGTTACGCTTGGAAGCCATGGGGCGATAGCTTTTGAGCCGGGAAAGGCAGAATATATCCCCGCTGTAAAGGTTTCTGCGGTCGATACTACCGGCTGCGGGGATTCATTTATGGGAACTATACTTGCCGGGCTGTCCGCCCGGCTCACCCTTGCCGACAGCGCGTGGCTGGCTTCCTATGTTGCGGCTTACGCGGCAACGGGGCTTGGTGCGCAGGCATCTTACGGTACAGCTGCCCAAATAACAGAATTCTTTGCAGCAATGGCCAGGCAGGGATAGGCTATACCAAAAGAAGGCCGGCAGCCTGATATGATCAGTGCATTTGCCGGCCTTCTTTATCCTCTCCTGATCTTCTTTATCCTCCCTGTCTGTGCAGTCATAAAGGGTTTTAGCTGAGTGCCCCGAACCCTACCGGATGGATTGTTTCCGAACCGATAATAACGTAGCCGATCGAGTGGGCAGGGATGATTATTGTGCGGCCTTTTGAGTCCTCAAGCTCAACCATCCCGCCGTGGATGTTGGTTGCGGTGATTTTCTTTGATACATCCTCTGCACTTGCATCGGTATCGAAGGATACCGGACGGTCTACATTCATAATGCCGATTTCAACGTTCATGATTCTCCTTAGCTGTTTTACGGGATATACTGCACGCACAGCGGATCCCGTGTGTATACGTATTATGATGTGTTACTTTACTATATACTAGCTGCATGCAGCGAATGGGACAGCTTTCATAGGGGACTTCATCTGGAAGAAAAATCTGCGGCCCTTGCATCAGGTGTTCTTCGGGTATTCCCCTCCGCAGGATTGTTCCCCATGATAGAGTTTCCTTCGCGGGTACCCCTCCCGTTCAGCGGCTCATCCCGTCTTCAGCAGAGCGCTTCCCCTGACGGGTATCCTCACCGTCTGCCGGGCTCTCCTGCATATGCTGGGCGATAAAGGTTTCTGTGGCAATGCCGTCAGGGCTGTCATCTATCTGGAAAATGCCGCCGCTACTGTCGGCGGTATTGCTGTTACCGGTATCGTCGTTGCCGGCAACGGTACTGCTGTCGCCAGTAGCTTTGATAGCATCGTTAGCGGTATCAGGCTCTTGTACGGAAGCTTCCTGCAGAAGCCGTGCATTAAAGATCTCCTGTTCCCCGGTGTCGTCAGGGTCCCGCGGCGCACTATGATTTTCAAGGCCTTCCTGGATCTTGCCAATATGCGGTATAGCTGCTGTTTCTTCATCATCTGCTGAGGAGGAAAACAGCTGTTCCACGTGGCCATTCCCGCCGTCGGCTGCAGGCGTATCATCCGACGTGGTGAAACGGAAGCCCTGTGAATCTTCAGGTATCGAATTCCACGCAACCTGGTGGTGCTGCAGGCCTTTAGGCGCAGGAGGCTGCCCGTTTCTATTCCCATCTCTGCCCAAAGTGATTGAGCTGTGCGGAGTGCCGCGTGAAGGTGAAGCGGACAGCCCTGCTGCTGTGCTGTCGCTGCTGTCATCGGCGAGAGGGCTTTCGGAGCCCCTGCCGCCATCCCCGGGATCAAAGCTGCTGCCGGCGGGGGTGCGTATCCCTGAATCTGCAACAAAGCGGGAGTATCCGTGCCGGCTGGAAGCCTCCGGAAGAGGGCTTTCCTTGCCAAGGCGGGTATCTTCCTGCATGGGCGCACTGCCGCGGTCAGGGCTGGATCCCTTGTCTGAAGGACCGTGCGGGGCTCCTGGATTGGTACGGTGAGGCTGGCTGCGTGCCCCTGCTTTCACTCCTGACGAGCTGAGCAGGTCGCCTACGGTGAGGGTAGAAGGGTCTGCGGATGGGGAAGAACCTGAAGGGTTGAGCAGGGATATCTCATGCGCCAGAGATTCCACCTGGGACTTGAAGCGCATGATTTTCTGGGTATCTGCGCGTTCCAGGGCCCTGATAAAATCGCCTACCTGGGACATCTGTACCCACAGTCCGGCACGCAGCATGATCATATCATCCATACGCTTGCCCATGATGCGCGCGTATGCTGCGATTACGGAATTGCGGCGCGTGGGGTCAAGCTCAGTAAATATCCATGCCAGATCCCGTGCGGGATCGTTGATCTGCATATCCTCCCAGTGGCGGATGCCTGAAACGCCTGTACTGGTAAAAAGGATATCCCCGTCGCTGAAACCCCCGTGGACCGGGCAGGAGCGGAAATTCCACAGGTTCTCATTGGAAATGATCGAAGTCCAGTTTTTAAGGATCTCCCCGGGGATATGCCCTGCTGCCTTCAGGCTGGTGATCCACTGTTCGAGCTGCTGATGTATCTGCGCAGAGGCATGGGCAGGGTAGTGGGCATTAACAATAAATTTCCCGCGCAGGCGGTGTATTGCGCCAATTGAAGTGCCGGCTGCCGCGCACTGGGCCTCAGTCAGGCCTGACAGCTGAAAAGCATCACCGTTGATATGCGGTGTAATAAGGACGGCTGTATTCCCGGTGGCATCGGTAGGGTCGTCCCCCGGAACGAAGACTTTCAGCTGGTCAAGCTGGAAGCCGAGCGCTGACGGTTCGTGGGTATTGTCAAGCACATAAGCAGCCCGTGCCCGGGCTTTGAGGCGCTCTTTGCCGTCAGCTGTGTCGCAGATGCTGGCGTCATACTCCTCGCCTGCCGTATCGGCCACAACAGCAGTTGTAATATCGTCTTTATCGCCGCTTAAGACGAACTGTTCTGAGCGGCGTGTTGTTGCCACAGTCAATGTGGGCATAGCAGCGGATGCAAGTGCTGCAATTTCGAAGCTGGAACGTTGGCTCACACTTTAACCTTAATACATGGGGGATACTCGGATGAAGTTACCTGAATGTGGATCACTGTGGATAACATACCCCATTTTATTACGTCCTTATGTCTGTCACAATGGAACTATGAAAAACGATATCCTGGCTGGCCTTGATGAGATGCAGAGGTCTGCTGCGCTCGCGTCCGAGGGGCCGGTGCGTATCATAGCCGGTGCCGGGGCGGGGAAAACGCGCACGATCATGCGCCGCATAGCGTATGCATGCGAAAGCAGCCGGGGAAGCATGCAGTGGGATCCCAAGAAAGTGCTTGCTGTTACGTTTTCCACAAAAGCTGCCCAGGAAATGCAGGGAAGGCTGGCACAGCTTGGGGTGCAGGGGGTGCATGCTGCTACTTTCCATTCGGCTGCTTTGCGGCAGCTGCGAAGTGTGTGGCACAGCCTGAGCGATTCCCCCTTCCCGCAGGTCTGTGAGAATACCAAGGACCTTGTGTTCAGGGCGCTTGCCCGTGCCACCGGCACTGATGTTTACCAGGATATAGAGGTCAGTGACGCTCAGGCGGAAATAGACTGGGCAAAGGTAAGTATGGTTGCGCCGTCTGATTACGGTTCGGCATGCCAGGTATCAGGCCGGACTCCGCCACTGGGGCTGGATCCGCCTGTTATGAAACGGGTTATGGAGTGCTACGAAGAGGAGAAGGCTTTCCGCAATGAGATCGATTTTAACGATATCCTGCTTATGCTGTGCCATATCCTCGATGAAGATGCTGAGCAGGCGCGCACAGTACGCGGCGGTATCGGGTGGCTGACAGTCGATGAATACCAGGACGTTTCGCCTCTGCAGCATCGGCTGACGGAGCTGTGGCTTGGTGATAACCGTAATATCTGTGTGGTGGGGGACCCGGCACAGACGATCTATTCGTTTGCCGGCGCAACCAGTTACTATCTTACGGGTTTCGCCCGGGAATTCGGCGGCCTGGCCGCTGACATCGAACTTGCCACAGACTACAGGTCTACTCAGAATATTGTAAAAGAGGCCAATAAGATACTTAAGCATTCTCCAATGCGTGATACTTACCTGCAGCTGGCTTCTGCGCGGGAAACAGGCAAGCGTGTTTCCCGGCGTGTGTATGGGGACGACCGCGATGAAGCCCGCGGGATCGTCAGCAAGATCAAGGACCGGATAAGCCATGGGGTGCGGGCAGAAGATATTGCCGTGCTTATGCGTATCAACAGCCAGGGAATCCTGCTTGCGCGCCTCCTTAACGAGGAAAAGATAGCGTACCGTGTGCGTACAGAATCCGGATGGACAAGCAATGCTTCCCATGACTCCCTTATGAACTCTGACGGCACAGTAGGGCAGGTGAGCCTGTCGACCATCCATGCTGCCAAAGGGCTTGAGTGGAAACATGTGTTTATTATGGGATGCAGCGAAGGGCTGATCCCTTTTTCGTCAAACCAGGAAGATGGGAACCTTGAAGAAGAACGCCGGCTCCTCTATGTGGGCATTACCCGTGCAGAAGATGAGCTGGAAATATCTTATGCACGTGCTGTCCATAAAGATGATGTTGCTGCGTCACGGTACAGCGCTGAGCGGCGGCCCAGCCGGTTCCTGACGTGAATGGGCCTGCACAGGCACACGAACAGGTATGAAATGGTCCCTCCTGGCCTGTGCCGGCTGTTCCGATGGGAGGCTATCCCTTCTTACCCCTGTGTACTGTCAGGACTGGAGGCGGGACCCTGTGTTCCAGATCCGTGAGGATTGCCGGGATCAGTAGAGCTGCCAGGGCCGCTGGAACCGCTGGGATCATCAGGGCCATTAGGGTCGTCAGGCTCACCGGAATTGTCAAGATCGCCGGAACCACCGGAACTGCTGGAACCATCAGGCCCATCCTTTTCAGAGCCGCTGCCTTCACTGTCAAGAAGCTGTTCAAGCTCCTTATCCCAGTCGATCGGCCCGTTCAGATCTATCTGCCCCAGGCCTTTATCCCCTGGACCTTTATCCTTCGGGCCTTCATTCCCCAGACCCCCATCCGGGTATTCCGTGTATGGGATACCATTATCCCCTTCTTTATCCGGCAGAGCTATCCCTTCCTGAGAAGCAGGGGGATCCTGGCTGTCCCGTGCCGGGCTGGATGTATTCGGTGAACCGGGACTATCAGGCTCAGGCGCTGCAGAGTTGCTATCCGGGGAAGGGCGGCCGGCGCCCCTGCCGGACCCTGTATCAGCATCATCTGCGGTGCCGGCAGTGTTATCCTGCGCATCCAATGTGTTCGATGTATCCGGCGTGTCAGAAGGGCTGCTGTCCAAAAGTTCCATAAGGTCATCATTGAATTTCTTCGAATCTGCCGATGACTTCTCAGATAAAGCTGCAAGGGCGTCGTCAGGCATCGTCGGCAGCATATCCGGATGCGACCAGTGCCTGTCCCTTCCTGATGCCTCTTCTGCCAGCGTGATGGTTTCCCAGAGCTCTGCGGCCTCGCGCATCTTTTTAGGCCGCAGCTCAAGCCCCAGCAGGGTCTCAAACGTTTCCTGGGACGGCCCTCCGGCGGCGCGTTCGCGGCGCTGCATTTCGCGCAGCTGGTCAATATGGGGGATATGCGCCATTCCTGCACGCCAGACGATGCAATCCACCCACCCTTCAACAAATGCGAGGAGATTCTCAAGGCTATGCAGGGCCTCGCGCTGTTCGGGAGTATCGCTCATGCCAACTTTGCTCAGATCCACTGCGCCTGCGATAGAATCAGGGTTGACCTCCTGTACCTCACGCAGCTGCTCTTCCATAGCATCCAGATCAATGGTGATACCGCGTGCATACTTGTCGATCAGTGCATCGAACTGCGGCATCAGCCATGGGACGTTGGCGAACAGGCGGGCGTGGGCTTCTTCAACAAGCGCAAGGTAGGCCAGGACTTCGTTATAGCTGAGCTTAAGTTCGTCAGCGTATCTCTCAATATTTTCAGGAATGAGGGTCCCGGCAGGATTATCGAGGAGCGCGATCCCCTGGTCGAAGCCTCCGCAGATATTGCGCGCCAGCCGTCCGCCTGCCTGCCCTATCTGCATTGCATATGATGTATTGCCTAAAATAGTAATCAGCTTGCCCGGATCTTTGAGGTCATCAGGAAGCGGCATAGGGACAGGTCCGGCGAAAACCCCTGCGATCTGCCCGTCTATCTCGCCACCCAGCCGTTCGGAAAATACTGCAGCCATAGCCTTATTCATAGATTCGGCAACAGGGGCGGCAAAGTGAGTCCATTTAGGCATGGCTTTGCCTACCCATTCATCGCATGTGAGGACATCCAGGGTGCCCTCAGGCGGGTCAAAATCCGTGACAGAATCCAGCCACAGGTTTGCTTCCGACGCCGCAGACCTTACCTGCTGGCCGGAAACCGCACTGATCACATGGATTTTTTCGTTTTCCCGGGCGGTATTGTGCGCAATAGATGTCGCCAGTTTAATGTTGATCGGACCGCTGTTGAGCAGCTGGTTTATATCCTGCGCGGATCCCAGGCCGCTCGTACTGAACGCATCCATAAGGGAATGGACCTCCTTGGGATCGGGCAGGCCTCCAGGGGTATTGATGATCTGCTCGCGGATCTCAGGGGGCAGCTGGGAAAGCTGCTGCCACGCCATCTCGCCCTGATAGGGGCCGAAGGAGTCGATCATCCATTGGTGCAGTTCATCTTCTGACATGACATCCGTTCCTTAGCTAGTGTTATTCCGTTGCCGTTATCTCCGTAGGATCAGGGTCTTTGAGCGTCCGCAATATCTGTAAAGCTGCCTGCCGGACAGATATTACCGGACCTGTACCATTTGGCATCTGTGTATCAGACCGCCACTTTACCCTATTATCCTAAATCTTGAGTCTAAGTGTATCAACTTTTAAGAATATTTTTTATTCCTGAGAATAATCTGGACAATCCAGCCAATATAGCTGTTTCAGCTTTCGGGATATCCGGATATACTATGGGGGATATGACAGATCAAACAGAAACAGACAGATCCCGGGCACCGCAGGCCCATCCTGCCGTTCCGCACGCGCCTCGTCATTTTGCTCCCCGATGGCGTTACTATATCGGCATGGTCACAGTGCTGGCCTGTATGGCTCTCCTGTTCCTGCCCTGTTCTGCTTACACCATTGAATTCCCGGGACCGACAGGCAATGTCCTTGGGAAAGTATCCAAGGCTAAAAATGCTAAAGATATGATTTCCATATCAGGCGGCAAAACCTACCGGAGCAAAGGGAAACTCCTCCTGACAACGGTCAGTGCTACAGGCGTCCCGGGGTATCCGGCAACGAATGCGCAGGTCTTGTGGGCGTGGTTCTCCAGGCATACTATCGTTGTCCCGCAGGAAGTTGAGTATCCTGCCAATCAGACGCCGGAAGAGTATCGGAAAGAATCCAGCGAGCAGATGGATCAGGCTCAGGATTCCGCCCAGAATCAGGCCCTATCTTTCCTGAGAAAAAGAGGTGTGGACGTTTCAGGCCTGAAGGTCACAATGAATGTTGATAATATTGGCGGCCCTTCGGCCGGGATGATGTATACGCTCGGCGCCATTTCGAAGCTGACCCCCGAAGATGAGACTGGCGGCAAGGTCATTGCCGGTACGGGGACTATGGAAAAGGACGGCACGATAGGCGCTATTGGCGGGATACAGCTGAAAATGGTCGGCGCCTTGCGCGATGGTGCTGCATGGTTTATAGCCCCCAAAAGCAATTGCCGGCAGGTTGTCGGCAATGTCCCCCAAGGGCTGAGAGTGGTCGCGGTCTCTAACCTTGAAGAAGCGTACAAGGCGCTTGTGGCTATTGGTTCAGGCAAAGGCGGTTCGCTTGAGACGTGCCAGGCGGCAAAGTGACGGAAGGGGCGGGATATATGCCCGTCCTCAGGCCATTTTCCATTATTTCTGATATGCTGAGCCTGTGTCCAATACAACTAACACCGATAACGCTGCAAGTGAATTAGGATTCCAGCCGGGGGATATTGTCCAGGAATGGCTGTGGGATGATGATGTTGACGGCCATATCCGTGATTCTATTGAGGCTCTGACAGGAGAAGACCTCGTTGATGAGGAGTATGATTCGGCCGTTGACGGCGTCATCGTGTGGTGGCGTGACGGTGATGAAGAGGACGAGCTCTCCGATACGATCATGGATGCGGGCGGGCTGATTGCTGGTGACGGGCTATTTTGGATCATCACACCTAAGCCGGGACGTGAGGGTGCTACCAGCGCTAATACAGTCCAGAACGCAGCCAAGACTGCCGGGATGAATGCGGGGACACCAGTCACGCTGAGCCCTGACTGGAACGGTATCCAGCTTCGGGCATTTGGCCGAGGGCGGTAGGCATCTTAGCCGGTGGCCGGCAGGTACCTTCGTGTTCTGTCCCTGTACTTCGTTTCTTTTGATCCGTTGGCCCCTCAGCTATTTGGTTTCAGTTCTTTGATCTGTTGATCTTCTAACCCTTTAACTTTTTCATCCTTCAACCTTTAAAGCTTTTGGTCATTTTGGTTCTTTGATTCTTTAGCCTTTAATCTGTCAACTTTTTGATCTGTTGATCTTCTAATCTTCCACCAGCGCTAGCATTCTAAGCATCCGCGCTAGCCTTCTAATCCATTAGCCCTTTGCTTCCTTCCCCTGTCAGCTCTCTGATTTTCCAGTCCCCTTAATTTAGCCCTTTGATCTGTTGGTCCATTGACCCGTTGATCCATGTAATCGTTTAATCCATCAATCTCTAATCTGTGTTGGTCCATTAACCGTTTAATCCATTGATCCCATTAACTTTCTAATTCGTTAACCCTGTTAACCCTGGGGATTTCTTCCCTCTTGTTCACTACCTGACAAAACTGGGGGCGGGGTGCGAGGGAGGGCTGTGTTATGGCGGATTACGTATGTTGCGCGTGTTGTATCGCGTGTTGTATGCAGCGCGTCTGGCTGCCCTCTATGTGCGGGCCGGCTCACCCAACACGAAAATACGAATACGGCTTCAGCCTGTATACTCATTTTTCGGAAACATAACTTCAAGTTGGGTGAGCTTCGGCCGTTGACCGCGCAAAACTGTTAAATTGGCATTGCTGTTAAGGGATTTCGACTATTAAAACATAAACCCGTCAACTAGACACATCGCTAAGGGATCGCGGATTTTAACGGATTGGCAGTAATGTGGATCGTCTACGAGATGATTCTCCATAGTACAAGTGGTCCGTATGTTCTCCTCCCTCCAGCAGGGCCGACCCTGAGATTTCCTGAACTCAATCCTTCTGATTTGTAATCAGCAGGTCGACGGTTCGAATCCGCCGCGGAGCTCCGCTAATACAACCCAATGTTTTCAGGCGTTGGAGGCGGGTTCGGTCGCCCGACCGATCGGTGGCCGGATTGTTTGTGCGCTCCAAGTGTGCCCCAAAACAGGTAAATCCCCCACCACAACCGGCTGCTTCGGATAATTGTGGTTCAGCAGGTCGCGCATTTAGATCGTACAGTTGGCTCACTAGTGTATCCAGCATTGTGCACCCGGCCGGGATACGGCTCACCCAACTCAGCGATATGAAATGGTATTTGGCATTGTTCACAGGAAGAGGTATTTGCTTCTTCGAGTTGGGTGAGCAGGATGAGGAGGGGATGAGCGGGATGGGGGGGGGGAGGAGGGGAGAGAAGAAGGAAGGGGTGAGGGAGGATTCGATAAGTGAGCTGTTTTTCATATTTGGACGGAAGCGCAGAAAAATCAGGGAATAGGGAGTGGAGAATAAAACGGGTCAAAAGAAAAAGATGAAGATAAAAGATCTAGAAGAACGTGGGCGATGAGGGACTCGAACCCCCGACATCCACCGTGTAAAGGTGGCGCTCTAGCCAGCTGAGCTAATCGCCCGACTCAGGAAAGTCTATCGCACTACACAGACGATGTCCATATGCGACACGCTTTGTGCAGGTTGAGGAGACGAATGAGATATTAAGAGGACAGAAGAAACGGAAGAAGCGGATTGGTGAGAAGGAGGGAGAAGGATGATATGGGGGCGGTAGAGCAAATGAAGGCGACGGGAGAAATGGGTGAGGAGGGCGGAGATATAGGAGATATAAAAGACGGATGTGACGATGAAATGGAGGGGACAAGTGTGACGGTGACGGTGACGATGTGATAGGCAGGGCAGACGGCTGGCCGGTAGTTAATGACGGCGGACAGGAAGCTGGACAGGTCTCAGGTATTGAGAGGTAATGGCACCAGCAGGCTCCCCGACAAGCCTCCCGGCGGGGTTTCGTGGTTGTTCCGTGTATAAATTGAGGAATCCCGGTGCGGTTCCTGAAAAATTTGTAGGCTAAGTATCGGATATTCTTATTTAGAATGCGTAACTCTGTTTATTGTTTATCGGGTCGGGAGGCTTGAATGACTGGTGAGGAACAGGCGAGAGGGAATCGGCTTCCATTAGCCGACAGGAATAAGTGGGGCTATGACATTGATCAGGTTGACGAGTTTTTGGATCGGGCGCATCAGCTGTATGATGCGGCCCAGCCGCAGCTTAATCAGGAAGATATTCAGAATGTCCTTTTTACCCTGGTCCGCGGCGGGTATGATATTGAGGCAGTAGACCGTGCTCTTCTGCGCCTTGAACAGGCGGCTGTGGATAAGCAGACGTCATATGAGATTTCCAGTGAAGGCCGTGTTGCCTGGCGGACGAAAACAGTCCAGCTTGCTCAGACCCTGATGCCGCGTGCGAATGCTGGTAATGGGTACCGTTTCGCTGACGGGCACGGCAAAGAACCGTCCTATGACCGTAAACAGGTTGACAGCTTTGTGGTCAATGCTGTCACGCGCATTTGTGATGAGCTTGGCATTGAGTACCCGCAGGCGGTCAGTTCCAGTAATTTTGATTCGGACGAGGATTTTACCCCGCGTTATGTGTCTACGATCCTGTTTACGCAGCGCAAAGGGGACAGAGGCTATGATGAAGGCCAGGTTGATATGTATGTTAACCGCATTTCCCAGGTGGTTTCGCGTATCGTGTCTTTCCGCAATTTTGAAGGTGTTGATGTTAAGGAGGCGCTGGGCGGCAGTGCAGCTGACGGGGATGCCCTCCGTCCGTATGAAGCCCGCGGGCAGAATGCCCAGTATGAAGATGTCGCTTCTTTGGAAGAATCAGTTTTTGCTGCGCACCAGGCGCAGGGACAGGCGGAGGTTTCCGGCAGCACTACAGATTCAGGTCATTCGGCAGACAGCCCCGCTCCAGCAGTTTCCGACGGCGCCGCCCCTGAAACACTGCATCCGTATGAGGGCGCGATGCCGGTATCTTTTGCCCCCTCGAGCAGCCCGCAGAGAGGTACCGATACACAGCATAAGGCGGGTCCAGGCGAAGAAACGGAGCTGATCACCGATCTTCCGCTTTCGGATGGTTCGGGCGCGGGCCATCCTGAGGGCAATACCGAAGAGGATAATGGAAACGGGGGCAATGCCGGGGAAGCTGATACAGGTGAGGACACTCAGTCCCAGGCGTCGTCCCAGGCAAACGATACCGGTACTTTCGCTCCGCAGGTCCTGCCTTTCCTTTCCGTATCGAATTCCCTCAATACAGCTCCGGACAGTTCCGGGGATAGGGAACAGTAGGGAAAAGCCCGGACAGGCAGAGACAGGATGAGGATTCTGCTTCCCTGCGAGGAAGGGTGATATCCCGTCTGAAGTGTTATAGCATAATGCGGCAGGGAAAGCCGGCATACATAGGTATTCTGCGGCATACTTGATATTGTGCAGCGTGAGGTACCGGTAAGGATAAGACTGCGAGCTTGAAAAAAGGGGGTGCGTATGCCTGCATACAGGGATCAGGGTATTGTCCTGCGCACTATCAAGCTCGGCGAGGCAGACCGAATCGTTACTATCCTTACGGCCAGCCATGGCAAGATCCGCGCAGTAGCCCGCGGCGTCAGACGTACAAAATCTCGTTTCGGTTCAAGGCTTGAACCATTTATGCGCGATGACCTGCTTATCGCCCAGGGCCGCCGCGAGCTTGATACAGTTTCGCAGGCAGTAGTCATTAGTGCGTATGCTCCTGAAATCATCTCGGATTATGACACTTACCTGTCGGCGAATGTTATTGTTGAGACTGCAGACAAGGCAGTTTCTGATCTGCGCGAAACCAGTATTTCCCATACGATGCAGTATCGGCTGCTTGCGGGTGCCCTTGCATCGCTTGCTGCACGGAAGCATAAGCCTGAATTCATAGAAGCCTCATATGTCCTCAGGGCACTCAGCCTTGCGGGGTGGACGCCGCGTCTGGATGCATGTGTGGTCTGCGGCAGGCAGACGGATCTGCGTTATTTTTCGGTTGAATCCGGGGGTGTTATGTGCCCAACGGACCGCATACCTAAAGCCAGGAAGATTTCGCGTGATGCCCTGGATCAGCTGAAAGCGTTGGCTGCAGGCGACTGGAAGGCTTTGGAGGAGCCATCCGCGGAAGGGCCCGCAGAGCATGGCCAATATGTGCATGATGTATCTTCTGTCCGGCACAGCCATGGTAACCGGGATAATGATGCCTGCGGCGAAAGCAGCCCCCCTGATGCACAGGTGAGGTCAATAGTGGAGGAATGGTCGCAATATTATCTTGAACGTCCCATCCGCTCCATGCGCCTGATACATTCATAAATATGAGTTTTGGGGATGTTGATTACACATCGCTGAGTATTCCGGATGCGCCGTTTTCCAACCCTTCGCGGATACCGGACTTTGCCCGTGAGCATACCAGAGTACCGCGCCACGTAGGCGTGATCATGGACGGCAATGGACGCTGGGCGCAGCAGCGCGGGCTTGCCCGTACTGAAGGCCATAAAGCAGCCGAACCAGTCGTATTTGATACCATTGCCGGTGCGATAGAGGCTGGTGTCCGGTATCTGAGCCTGTACACATTCTCGACAGAAAACTGGAAACGCTCGCCTGCCGAGGTCCGCTTCCTTATGGGTTTTTCGCGCGATATTATCCATCGCCGGGTGGCGCAGATGGATGATTGGGGGGTGCGTGTCCGCTGGTCAGGCAGGCGCCCGAAATTGTGGAAATCTGTTATCGATGAGCTTGAGGCCGCTATGGAGCGTACGCAAGATAACACGGTTATTGATGTAGTATTCTGCATCAATTACGGAGGGCGTGCGGAGATCGCTGATGCTGCCGCCGAACTGACGCGTCTCGCAGCTGAGGGGAAAATCAAAGGCGGACGTATCACAGAGAAGATGGTTGCTGAGCACCTGTATAACCCTGACATCCCTGACTGCGATCTGGTGATCAGGACTTCGGGCGAGCAGCGTACAAGCAATTTCCTTCCGTGGGAGGCCGCTTACGCTGAACTGGATTTTGTCCCGGAGCTGTGGCCGGAATGCGGCCGCGAGGTGTTATGGCGTTCGATTGAACGGTATGCCAGCAGGGACAGGCGTTTTGGAGGAGTAAAAGACAGCAGGGGGAAGGCCCGGTGAGCGCCCCGTTATCTGGCCGGACAGCACACCTGATCGCCGGCAGGCCGGGGGCCTGAAAATATCTAAAATTTGAAAATTAAAGAGTACATACTCATAAAATACATACTCGTAAATAGTGGAATACTGATAAGGAGAAAATGATGTCTGCAATTTCCGCACAGCATCTCGTCAAGGATTACGGTGAGGGCAGCAGTGCTGTCCATGCCCTTCGCGATGTCACTATTGATATTGAGGGCGGCAAGTTTACCGTGATCATGGGGCCTTCAGGCTCCGGGAAATCAACCATGCTTCATACGCTTGCCGGCCTGGACAGTGTGACTTCCGGCCGGGTCTGCCTTAACGGCAATGAGATCACGGCAATGAATGATAAGCAGCTTACCCTTCTGCGCCGCAACAAGATAGGTTTCATTTTCCAGAGTTTCAATCTGCTGCCCATGTTCACAGCAGAAAATAATATCCTTATGCCGTTGACGCTTGCAGGCAGGAAAGCTGATAAAGAATGGTTCACTACGCTGGTAAGGACTTTAGGGCTGGAAGGCCGGCTGGGCCACAGGCCTTCGGAGCTTTCCGGCGGGCAGCAGCAGCGTGTGGCTATTGCCCGTGCGCTGATCACGAAGCCGGAAGTTGTGTTTGCTGATGAGCCTACAGGAAACCTTGATACGGTATCCAGCGCGGAAGTGCTTGGTTTCCTGCGCAAGTCTGTTAGTGACCTTGGCCAGACCATCGTCATGGTGACCCATGATGCTGTGGCTGCCTCCTATGCGGATAGGGCAATAGTCTTTGCTGACGGACAGATCGTCGCCGATGTGGCTGATCCGAATGCCGAAATGATGAATGCACTCCTGGTACGCGAGCAGGAGAAAGCAGCTGCTGCACGCCTGGCGCAGTAGCCTGACCGGCAAAGCGGTACGGCAATGGCCTGTTCGGAGCTGGGCGGGGCTGCGGAAGATGTAAAGGAACAACTGTAAAACTGTAAAGGGAACTATTATGTGGTCACTAACATTCCAATTGATGAAGAAAAGCATGAAAATGCTTATCCCGGCAGGTATCGCCATTATGATTGGGACGGCGTTCATAGCCAGTACATTCCTTTTTGGCAATTCGCTTCAGGATGCCGTTGTCCGGCATGATACGGCGGGTTTTGGGAACAGTAACTATTCTGTTGACTATTCTTCTACTGAGGTGGCAAAGTCCCCTAAATACACGATGTCAGATATCCATCTGGATGAGATCAGGAAAATGGAGGGGGTCACGGGCGTTGCTACCATTGTAGGCGGTTCTGCAGCAGTATCCCATAACGGGAAAACAGGTACAGTTGTATTCCTGCAGAACCCATGGGGCACAGCGCGCCAGCCGTTGGACATTATCCGGGGGAAAGCGCCTGACGGCAATAACCAGACCGCCCTTCCCGCGAACCTTGCATCGCGCCTGAATGTGAAGATCGGTGATACAGTGACGCTGAAGTCTGGCGGTGCTTCCGGCAGGGAAAGCAGCCCTTCTGTAGCGGAAGGTACGGCCGATGGGTATACCGTTACCGTGACGGGCCTCACAGATGACCCTGAGCATTTATTCTCCCAGATGGGCGGCTGCGCGCTGCTCTCCGCCAATACCGTCATGCAGATGGATGGGAATACCAGTCTGGATGAGCAGCAGTTCAGCGGTGTTTTTCTCAATATCAGCCCGGACAGGGAACAGGAAACTGTTGAAAAGATCAGCAGGCTCCTGCCTAAATATGTCAGCATAAAATCCCGTGCCCAGGCAGAAAAGGAATCGCTGAACAATAATTCTGTGTCATCGAAGATCATCACTACGTTTCTTCTGGTGTTTGGTGTGCTCGCCATGTTCGTCGCAGCGCTTGTTATTGCCAATACGTTCCAGGTCCTTGTTGCGCAGCGGCGGCGCACTCTGGCTATATTGCGGACAGTTGGCGCGCGCAGAGGCCAGCTGTACCGGTCGGTGATTGCAGAAGCCTTTATCCTGGGGCTGCTGGCATCCTGCTGCGGTGTCCTGCTGAGTATCGCTGTTATGGGCGGGCTGAGCACATCCGGGGCTTTGCGGGGGATGTCAGCAGGAAGCCCGGTCCGCTTCATTTTCAGTTGGACAGCTGCAGCGGTGCCGGTTATTTTTGGTGCAATTATAACAGTATTCGCTGCACTGGGGTCAGCCTATTCCGCAACGCGGGTAACCCCGCTTGAAGCCCTCAGGCCGATAGATACACTTAAAACTAAGAAATCCAGCGCAGTGCGTGCCGTACTCGGCATCCTTATGGTTCTTGGCGGCATAGCAGTATCAGCTATAGCTGCCGTAATAAAGCAGCGGGTCGATTCTTCAGGCGCTTCAGGAAGCGAGACAGCGCAGTATATGATCCTTGCCGCTATGGCCGGCTGCATGCTCGTTTTTGTCGGACTGATCATTACTGCAGTATTCTGGCTTCCCGCAGTGATGAAAGGTGCGGGATACCTGGTGTCGCTAATGGGCCCCTCAGGTGCTGTTGCCCATGGGAATATCCAGAAGAATCCCAGGCGCGTTGCGGCTACAGGCACAGCCCTCCTTATAGGGATCACGCTTGTGGCGACTATCTCCACCGGCGCGGCAAGCGCCAAGGCTACGCTGGGCAACAGCCTCGAGGACAGGTACAGCATTGATATGACGGTTTCCGGCAATGGGATCGATAAAGGGACAGTAAAAAAGATCGCATCCGTCAAGGGTGTGAAGAAAGCAGTCCTTGCGCCTACAGTTACCGGTACGGTACGTGACAGTGCCGGACATAAGGCGTATATCCAGCTTATCGGGGTCAACGGCACGCAGGAGCTGAGGTCTGTTATGCGTGCAGACCTTCCCGACAATGCTGTCACTAAAAAGACTATGCTCCTGCCCAGCAGCCTGACGGATAAAGGGTGGAAAACTGATACAGTGCAGTTTACCCAGGAAAATGATACGGACGGAGGCTCAGAAGGTTCTGCTGGCAGCCCTGCTGCGTCTGCAAAGGGGAATACTGTAACGCTGTCGGCAACCAGTACGCGATTTCAGCGGGTCAATCCGATGTATGCAGCGGTCGGTTTCGTGGATATCAGCTATTTCACAGGCGGCGCGCTGAAAGCAGATGCAGGCGGATACATGGTCCTTGCTTCCCTTGATACTGCTCACGGTGATGCTTCGGAAACTATCAGCAGCGTTAAGGATATCCTGAGCGATACCGGTATGGTCAATGTTATGGGGACTGCTGCCAAACGGCAGGACTGGGAGAGGCGCATCAACCAGCTGATGCTCCTTCTTGTCGGGCTGCTGGCAGTTGCCGTGCTTATTGCGCTGATTGGCGTAGCAAATACCCTGAGCCTGTCGGTTATTGAACGTACGCGGGAATCAGCAACGCTGAGGGCAATCGGCATGACCCGCGGGCAGCTGCGGGCATCCCTTGCCTTTGAGGCGCTTCTGCTGGCGCTGGTCGGAGGGCTCCTCGGCATCGTCCTGGGGACGCTTTTCGGATGGCTGGGATCCTATATGGTGTTCAGCGGCATAGGAAGGATGGAGTATCCTGTCAGCTGGGGCATGGATGCTCTCGTCCTTGTGATATCAGCTGCTGCAGCACTCCTTGCGAGTGTACTTCCGGCCCGCAGGGCAGTATCAACGCCGCCTGTGGAGGCGCTGGCTGAGGCCTAGTGCCGGCTATATCCTTCTTCTGTCAGGACGCCCGCTCTGTGCGTAACGCTTTGCGGGCGTTTTGCTGTGGTTATAGTCATGTGCTATGGCTAGTTGCCGTACGCCCGGCACCAATCAATTCCGCCGGCACCCGCGCCCTTCAGCGGGTTTCGCTGCAGCCCTCCGGCAGGACTTACGGCTTCCCGGGTAGAATAAAAGCTATGGCAGCGATTACAGAAGAAAAAGGCCCCAACCGCAATAAGGATGCTGCGGCAGATAGCATGCATGAGATCACATGCCCCCACTGCGGGCATGCATTTACTGTCAATGAAGATGAGTACCAGAAGCTTCTTGCACAGATACGCGGCAAAGAATTCGACAGGGAGCTCAGTGCAAGCCTCCAGCGGGAAATTGGCAGGCTGGAGACTGAGCACAGGCTTGACCTGGAGAAAAAGCTCCACACGAAACAGTCCGATTTTGATAAGCAGATCTCAGAGCGCGACAGGGAACTGTCAGGGCTCCAGGCCAGGTTAGATAAATCGGAATCTGAACGGGATGCAGCTTTATCAGAGGTGCGGAATGAAAAAGATAAGCAGATCGAGTCGTTGAAGTCACAGCTTGATAAACTTTCTATTGAGAAAGATTCAGAGCGTGACAGGCAGCTGTCTGCGCTGCAGTCGGAGCTGGATAAAAAGGTTATGGCGCTGCAGGCCAGCCTGGACAAAGCGGAGTCTGTAAAAGATGCAGCGCTGGCTGAAGCCCGCAGCGAGAAAGACCGGGAGATCGAATCTCTCAAGTCGCAGCTTGAAAAGATATCCCTTGAAAAAGACAGTGAAAAGGACAAAGAGCTGCTGCAGCTGAGGCAGAAGCTGACTGAGGAATCAGCCAAATCTGAACGGCAGTTCTCCGAAACGAAATCGCAGCTGGAAAAACAGCTTTTCCAGGCCCAGTCAGACCTGCAAGTGGAAAAGCAGAAGCAGGAAGCCGAACTGGCAAAACAGCATTCAGCCCTGACAGAGCAGAGGTCCCAGTATGAAGCGCAGCTCAAAGCGGCGCAGGAGCAGGTGGAATTCTATAAGGATTTCAAGGCATCCCAGTCTACGAAAGCTGTTGGTGAAGACCTGGAGCAGTACTGCTATAACGAATTCAATAAACTGCGGGGCGCTGCTTTCAAGGATGTCTATTTTGAGAAGGACAATGCTGTTTCTTCAACAGGGTCGAAAGGCGACTTTATCTACCGCGAGAAAGATGCTGACGGCAATGAAGTGCTGTCCATCATGTTTGAGATGAAAAATGAGATGGATGCAACGGCAAAATCCCAGAAGCATAAAAATTCCGATTTCTTCAAGGAGCTTGATAAAGACAGGTGCGAGAAGGGGTGCGAGTATGCTGTACTGGTAACTATGCTGGAAGCTGACAACGAATTCTATAATGCCGGCATAGTTGATGTGAGCTATATGAAACCGTCATATACCAAAATGTATGCTGTGCGCCCCCAGTTCTTCATAACGGTCATAGGGCTCCTGAGGGATGCTGCGTACAGTTCGGCGGGCCTCAGGCGGCAGCTGGAAGAGGCAAGAAACCAGAATATCGATATCACTAATTTTGAAGAAGAGCTCGATAACTTCAAAGACGCTTTCGGCAAGAATTACCGGTCGTATAAACGGAACTATGACGAGGCGATAAAGCAGATAGATAATGCTATCAAACGCATGGAAGCTGTCAAAAGCGCCCTGACGACCAGCGAGAACCAGCTGCGCCTGGCAAACAATAAACTGGATGATGTCGAAGTGAAGAAGCTTATCAAGGATAACCCTACGATGCAGGCCAGGTTTGCTGAACTTGAGGATAAGGGGGATAGGGGAGGCAGGCCTCCCAGACAGATCAGCGGATAACAGCCTGCCTGCCGGCGGACGGCATTTATCCACAGCATGCGCAGCAATTTGTACATTCATATTTGTCATGAGTATAGTAGGAAAACAGACAGAACTGACAGAACTGATAGAACAGGAGAGTCGATATGATAAGCATGGTTCCCCCATATGCCTGGCCGAGATCAATAGCAGATTTAAGGGACAGCAGCCTTAACCCGGATTCCTTCACGCCGGTTGATGGAACGGGGTATACCCCGACAGGCCTGGATATGGGCGACCCTCGGATGGCCGGCGTCTTTGAGCTGGGGCTGCGCATTGCAGATACGATGGAAAAGCGTGTGGCTGTGATGGAAGCGATCCGGCAATCGGTGTACGGTTTCCGTGGCATCCCGGCAGCGTATGCCTGGCCGCAGTCCGCGGAGCAGCTCCGTTCCCGCGGGCTTTACCCTGATACCTTTACCCCTATATCCGATATGTGGCGGACACCTTCAGGCCTTGATCTGGCAGATCCCCGTGCAGCAGAAGTATTAAGGCTTTCCGAAGAGGCTGCTGCGCTGTTCGACCAGCGGGCGGCGCTTATGGAACAGATACGTGGAAGCAGTGCAACAGCTGCCGCGGTTCCTGTATATGGCGAACAGCCGTACAGGCAGTTTTCTGAGGCTGCGCCGGCCGGGAAGGGCGCGGCATCATCTGTGCCTCGGGAGGCAGATACGGATGTTGCAGGTGCAGATGGCGCAGGTACAGATATTGCTTCTCAGGCTTCACATGCTGCTGTACCTTTATCATTGGATATCCACGGACAGGCTGCCTCTGTCCATGAAGCTGGACCTGTGCGGCCTGTGCAGAATGGGAATGATCAGGAAGCCCCTGCCCCTTCACCGGCTGCCTCCGGTCCGGTGCCTTATGGGCAGCCTGTCCAGGGCGGCACGCCTGTGCAGGATATGCCTGTCCAAACCCTCCCTGCGCAGCTCGCCGCTGTATCCGTACCGGATGGGCGCTTTGGGCAGATGCGGCCGCAGAATGAAGCTGCCAGCCCTCAGCGCAGGATCCAGATACTCCTGCTGTCGCTCGGCATAGGCCTTGTTGCGCTTGCTGCCATTGTTTTTGCTGGCTTTGCATACGCTCAGATGGATAACGGTATGAGGGCTGTTGCCATCGGGGTACTTGGCATCATTTCCCTGCTGTGCTCGGTGGCACTCTCACGCAGGGTCAAGGTGACATCTGAAGGGCTTGGATACCTTGGGGCCGCCATCCTGGTGATTGATGCATTCTTTATGAACGCTGCGGGCGTCATACCTTCACCGGCACTGCTGAAGAATTATTTTGGGCTTTATCTTGTTGCAGCTGCCGCAGTATTGGGGCTGTTTGAGATACTGGCCAGGATATCCAGGAACACTGTATCAAGTATCACTATATGCATGATGGGCGTTATCACTGCCGGCCTTATATTCCTTCCAACCGGGTTCGACGTCAGGATGGAAATAGCCCTGCTTGTGCTGCAGGCCTGTGCATCTGTGCCGTCGATAGCCTTTATGGTTGCGCACCGCTACGGCTTCAAATCCAGAAGCGATTATCGGCTTATCCATTCCGCGGTCACCGTGCTGATGTTCTGCAGCATAACCTATGAAGTGCTCGTTTCCCTTCCCAGTGTATTCACGCTGTTCTTCTTCCCGCAGTCCCGCGGTTTCGGGCCATCGTATGCTGTCGATTCAGGCGGCTGGAGCCTTGCTGTAGCAGCAGCCATATTTGCTGCTGTGGCGTTTATTTCGCTCTGGTTCGTGAAACTGACGCATATTTTCCTGTTTGCTGTTACCTCCCTGATCCTCAATCTGATGGCGTTACCCGGTTCCGGTGCGTTCCTGGATATCGTCATCATGGCCGTGGCATTCCTGTGGATAGCTCTGGGAGCCAGAGCGATCAACGGATACAACGCATATCGGCAGATCAGGATAGCACGGCAGCGGGCAGCTGCAGGCAGCCCCGCATCGCCATCCGCTCCGACAGGGGAAGGGGCAGCAGTTACCGATGATTCCGCGAGGGCTCTGGGACTTGTCACGCGGAATAAATTCGATTATGTATCAGTGCAGGTTTCCCGGATACTCGTCCCGATCCTGGCGGTTATCAGCATGCTTCGGTCTGAAAATATTTTATGGGTAAAAATCATATACACAGTTATTTTCATTGCTGCTGCTGCACTGTGGCGCCTTGTCCTTGTAAGTTCAGCCGACCGCGTTTCCCGTATCATGAGCAGCGTATCGTCCACGGTCATTGTTCTGATGGTGTGCAATACCATCCAGTACGCATCTGCAGAGGGTGTGAGGCCTCCAGCTGACTGGGGGATGTGTGTATTTGCGTGTGCGGTTGGCATTGCGTATGTGCTTCTCAGTATCCTCCGCAAGGGTGACAGGCTTGAAGCATTTGATGCTTCCATCCTCCGCCAGCTGTCCCGGCAGGCTGCCCGGCCTGGTATGCCTGCGGCATACGGATATAATGCAGCACCCAGCCCTGCCCAGGAAGCAGGCCAGGCTGCATACCGACAGTGGCTGCGTACCCGGAATCCGGGACGGACAGGGATAATAATGGATAATGTTGAGCACTGCACACTGCTGTATACGTTCGTATGCACCCTCAGCCTTGAGATAATTTCCCACTTACCGCTGTGGGGCGGTGTAAACCTTATTGTCCTTTATGCGGTTTTTGCGGCAGTCGTCATTGTTGCTGCTGTATCAGGGACACGGCTGGTGGACCTGCAGCCACCTGATATAGCCAGTTCTATGCTGTACTCGGCGATGATCCTGTGCGGGGCCTATTTTATTGCCAATATCAGCACTATACATTCTGCCTTTACTTTCTATGAGCTGCCTGTTATAGCGGCAGCCATACTGCTGTTTATCAGCGGCAGTGTGAAAATGGCCAGGGATGCCCGGGTCCGCAGCTGGCGTGCCCTTGGCCTTGCGAGTTTGCTGGCAGTAGTCCCTTCCATACTGATAGCCTTTTTCCGGAGTACTTCTATTACCAGATCTGTGTGCGTCCTGCTCATATGTGTAGCGCTTGTTGTTATTGGCGCCGTGAAGAAGTGGCAGGCTCCGCTGTCGGTGGGCGCGGTATGCCTCGTTATCCATGTGCTGACCGTGTCATGGGGTTATATCGCGGCATTCAGCCGGAATTACTGGTGGGTCTGGCTTGCGCTTGCAGGCGTGATACTTATTATCACTGCTGCACGGTTCGAGTATGTCAAGAAAGTCAAAAAAGCATATGAAATGCTGCGTTAGCCGGTGACACAGGCAGCTGCTGATCCCGTAACCCATACGGGGTTCGCCTGCTCATCAGCCAGGTACCGTTGCTGGATGAAGGCGGGAGGCACTACTGGAAGGTAGCGGCGGATACGGCTGACTAAGCAGTTACCTGCTCCGCTGCGCTGCTCCCGGTATCACTGTCGAGATCTGCGGCGGGCTGGCTCCCGTCAGCGGCCAGGTTTCCCGGCCATGTTTGATTGCTTTCCTCAATGAAGCTGTCATATTCTTTGAAAGCCTCAGGCTTTGCCTTCAGCTTGTACAGATGGACTGCCAGCCCTATAACAGCGCCGGCGACTGCCGGAAGAAGCCACGACAGGCCATAATCCGCCAGCGGGAGCAAGTCCCGTATCCGTGCAATAAACAGGGCAAAGCTGCTTTTGCTGACAGTGTCCGGGAAAGAAACGACCATATCCATGAGGGCCGGGATCGCAGTAAACCCCACGACCCAGCCGTAAACCGCCCTGTCACGCTTGAAAAGCGGTGAGCAGACTGAAAGCAGTATAAGCACCATGGCGAAGGGGTACAGCAGCATAAGCACAGGCGTTGACCAGGCTATAATAGTATCCAGGCCAAAGTTGGCGATGATGAATGACAGGATGCAGCACAGTGCAAGCCATGTATGGTAGCTGACCCTGGGGAAGTGGTTATGGAAATCCTGGGCAAAAGCGGCAACGAGCCCTACCGCTGTAGTCAGGCATGTTACTACGATAAGCGCGGCCAGCAATGCCTGCCCTGCCTTCCCGGCATATGCCTGGACGATCTGTGAGAATACGATGCCCCCATTGGACGACATCGTGAAACGCCCAAGCGACATAGAACCCATTGCTATGAGGAGTATGTAGATCACAGCAACGGCAAACATGGCGATAGTGCCTGATTTGGCTGTAACAGAAGCAACATTCTTTTCGTGCCGCACGCCCATCAGCCGTATCGTGGTCACGACGGTTACGCCGAACGCGAGCCCGGCAAGCACGTCCATCGTATTGTACCCTTCAAGCAGGCCGTTCGTAAAAGCACCGGAAATATAATGCGCATCCTGCGGCGATTTGCCGAAAGAGCTCCCCAGCGGGCTGATAAATGCCATAAAGAAGACTATGAAAAGGAGGATAAGGAACAGCGGGTTCAGCACTTTCCCGATATTCGACAATATGCTGTTCTCCTTATAGCTCAGGAGGAAGGCGAAGATAAAGAAGAGCGCAGAAAAAATAAGCAGAGCAGCAGTCCGGTATGACGACGGTATAAAGGGTTCGATACCTACGGTGAAAGAGACTGTTGCTGTACGGGGTGTCCCGAAGAAGGGCCCTATAGTTGCGTGGATAAGCACCATGAAAACGATTGCAAAAGCAGGGCCCAGAGGCCTGCCGATATCGTATACGCCTTTAGAGCGGGTAACGGCTATCGCCAGTACTGACAGCAGAGGCAGGACTACACCGGTGATCAGGAATCCCGCTCCTGCAATAGCCCAGTTTTTGCCTGCAAGCTGCCCCAGATGCAGCGGGAAGATCAGGTTCCCTGCACCGAAAAACAGGCCAAACAGCATAGATGCTACTACAAGGTAGTCAACCAGGCGCAGTTTCTTTTCATGTGTGCGGTCCATATGCTCTCCTTAAGCGAAGCGGCAGGGTGTTTGTGGTTGTTCACTATATGCAAAAGGTGTGTATAAAATGTGCGTGCGTGTTCCGGCTGTCTCGCAGTTCGAGACAGGGAAGGCGTGCGGCAGACAGAGGTATCAATGGTCATATGCCCCTCTTCCCGGGATACCGGGGCTCTTTTATGCAGGAATAAATATCGGGAAGTATGTGTTACAGCTGATGCTATAGTAATAGCGTCAGCATCGATCCGTTATCAGCGGGGAGCTTTCGGAAGAACGGGACAGGCATATGCCCGCCCTCATTAGACCCGACGGGAGAGGCCCGATATAGCCCGCCACAAGTGGACAGGCCCGAAGCGCGCAGTTCCAGGTCCTGTCAAACGAGGTGGTACCGCGGTATCGCGCATGTGAAAACCACAGCCTGCATATCGTCCTCGTATAACACAGCAGTATTACGAGGAGCCTTTTTATGAGTGAGCAGAACAGTGTCAGGCATGTGTATCCGAAAGCTTCTGCCGGCAGTACAGATGGCAGTGTACAGCCGGTCACACCCAGCCCGAGTTTCCCCAAAATGGAGGAAGCAGTACTGCGTTACTGGGATGCTGACGGCACTTTCAGAAAATCAGTAGAGCAGCGCCCTTCCGGGGATAACTCTTCTAATGAATTCGTCTTTTTTGACGGCCCCCCCTTTGCTAATGGGCTGCCTCACTATGGCCATCTTCTTACCGGATATGCAAAAGATGTGATCCCGCGTTACCAGACTATGAAAGGCCGTCGGGTCAACCGTGTCTTTGGGTGGGATACCCACGGCCTTCCTGCGGAGCTTGAAGCCGAAAAAGAACTTGGCATAGAAGATAAAAGCCAGATCGATGAAATGGGACTTGCCCGGTTTAATGAGGCATGCCGCACATCTGTCCTGAAATATACGGATGAGTGGAAAGATTATGTCCACCGCCAGGCGCGCTGGGTAGACTTTGAGCACGGGTATAAGACCCTGGATACCACGTATATGGAGTCTGTGATCTGGGCTTTTAAGAAACTGTACGATAAAGGCCTGGCATATAAGGGGTACCGTGTCCTCCCTTATTGCCCGAAGGATGAGACCCCGCTGAGCAACCATGAGCTGCGTATGGATGCTGATGTTTACCAGGACCGTCAGGATACATCCGTTACTGTAGCAGTAAAATTCCGTGATGAAGATGCGTATGCCGTTTTCTGGACGACTACCCCGTGGACAGTCCCCGGGAATTTATCGATAGTTGTGGGGCCGGATATCGAGTACAGCGAGATTGAACCTGTTTCGGGCGAATTCGCCGGTAAAAAACTGTATTTCGCTACAGCCCTCCTCCCGCGGTATGCTAAAGAGATCGGCGACGATTACACAGTGGTCCGTACGCTGAAAGGTTCCGACCTTGAAGGCAGGCGGTACTATCCTGTTTTCCCGTATCTTGCGGACGGCTCGGCGACAAGCCAGGATGGTGCATCCGGTGAAGACCCCCATGCATTCACTATCTATACAGCGGATTATGTAGATGTTACCGAAGGTACCGGCCTGGTCCATCAGGCTGTTTATGGCGAAGACGATATCAATACCCTTAACGCCCATCAGGTGCGTACCGTGGATTACCTTGATGATGCATGCCGTTTCAATTCCATTGTCCCGGACTATGAAGGGATCCGTGTATTTGAGGCGAATAAGCAGATAATCCGTGATATGCGCAATAATACAGGTGCGCTGGCCGGTGTGGAGGAAGACCGCCGAGCGCTGCTGGTGCAGGAGAAATCGTATGTGCACAGTTATCCGCATTGCTGGCGATGCGGCACGCCGCTGATCTATAAACCGGTATCAAGCTGGTTCGTAGCGGTGACGAAGTTCAAAGACCGCCTGCTCAACCATAACGAAGGGATCAACTGGATCCCCGGCAATGTCAAGGACGGGCAGTTCGGCAAATGGCTGTCGAATGCGCGCGACTGGTCCATCTCACGCAACCGGTACTGGGGTTCCCCCATCCCGGTGTGGGTCTCGGATGACCCCCGGTACCCGCGTGTGGATGTATACGGTTCCCTGGAAGAGCTGAAACAGGATTTCGGTATGTATCCGACGGATGACAAGGGGGAAGTGAACCTGCACCGTCCATGGGTCGATGAGCTTACACGCCCCAATCCTGATGATCCGACGGGAAAATCTGTTATGCGGCGGATCCCTGATGTCCTTGACTGCTGGTTTGAATCAGGGTCCATGCCTTTTGCCCAGTTCCACTATCCGTTTGAAAACCGTGAATATTTTGAGCAGCATTTCCCCGGGGACTATGTTGTGGAATATATCGGGCAGACCCGCGGATGGTTCTATACCCTCCACGTTATGGCAACAGCACTGTTTGACAGCGCGGCATTCAAAAATGTGATCTGCCACGGCATAGTGCTTGGCGATGACGGGCAGAAAATGAGCAAGCATCTGCGTAATTATCCGGATGTCAACGGTGTTTTCAATGAATACGGTTCTGACGCCATGCGCTGGTTCCTTATGTGCTCGCCGATCCTGCGAGGAGGCAACCTTATCGTTACGTCGGACGGCATCCGTGATACCGTCCGCCAGATCATGCTGCCGCTGTGGAGCACGTATTATTTCTTCACCCTGTATGCGAACGCTGCCAACGGAGGGAAAGGGTTTGAAGCCCATCAGCTGGATGTGCAGGATATCGTGCACCTTCCCGAGATGGACCGGTACCTGCTTGCCCGTACGCGCAACCTTGTTGCCGATGTCCAGAAAAGCCTGGACAGTTTTGCTATTTCAGATGCATGCGACGCTGTTGCAGATTATATCGACGGGCTCACTAACTGGTATATCCGCAACTCGCGTGACAGGTTCTGGAACGAGGATCCGCAGGCGTTCAATACGCTGTACACGGCACTCGAGGTCCTGTGCCGCGTGATCGCCCCTCTGGCCCCTATGGAAGCGGAGACAATCTGGCGCGGGCTTACAGGCGGGGAATCTGTCCATCTGACCGACTGGCCGTATCTTGACGGTACTGGCCTTGGCAGCATCCTCCGCCGGGATGACGGGCTGGTTTCAGCAATGGACAAGGTGCGTGAGATAGTTTCCGGCACTCTTTCCCTCCGTAAAGCCCGTCAGATCCGCGTCCGCCAGCCGCTTTCCACACTGAGTGTGCTCGTATCCGACGTTGATGCGGTCAGCCCGTATGCTGATCTCATCAAGTCAGAGCTTAACGTTAAGGAAGTGCGGTTCAGTACCCTGGAGGCTGCAGCCGGGAATGGGCTCCGTATTATCAGTGAGCTGAAGGTCAATGCACGCGCAGCAGGTCCGCGCCTCGGCAGGCAGGTACAGTCTGTGATCAAGGCTTCCAAATCAGGGGACTGGCATAAGGCTTCTGACGGCGGTGTGGCGGTGGATACCCCAGACGGTGAGATACCTCTGGAACAGGGGGAATACGAACTGGTAAACCGTGTGGAGGAGACCGGGGGGAATGCCTCTAATCCTGCCGGCACCCCGGGGCAGGGCGAAGCTTATGCCTCGGCAGCCCTTCCCGCCGGAGGGTTCGTGATCCTTGATACCCGGCTTACCAATGACCTCGTGGCAGAAGGCTATGCCCGGGATACTATCCGGGTAGTCCAGGATGCCAGGAAAGAGGCCGGTCTGGATATTTCTGACCGTATTTCTCTGAAGCTTGCTGTCCCCGCTGCCCATGCAGGCCAGGTAAAGCAGTTTGAAAGCCTTATCTGTTCGGAGACCCTCGCGACACGTTTTGCTGTGGAAATTTCTGACAGCGAGGCTGTGGAAGCTTCTGTCAGCAAGGCATAGGCGGCATGGCGGGAGGCGTGCAGGATAAGTATTGCAAAGGTTCACTAAAGCGCCGTTGCTTAAGTGAACACTTCCATCTTAACTGACGCGCCTCCCATCTGATAAGTACATTATTCGTTGAGTTTAATTGGAAAAACTGGGATTTGGGACAATATACAAAACGCCCGGGGGCTGCGGAAATGGGAAATCAGGGTGCCGCGGATGGTAATACTAAGGTATGATATAAGCAGTTTTCTGTCCAGGGAGGAAATATGGTTACTGAGATAGCCCTTAAACGTGTTTATGATGATGCTGATGATGCTGACGGGTTCCGTATCCTTGTTGACAGGCTGTGGCCGCGGGGGATATCGAAGGACAAAGCCCGTGTTGATCTGTGGCTGAAAGATATAGCCCCTACCAATGAACTGAGGAAATCATGGGGGCATGACCCTGATACTTTTGATGATTTTACTGCCCGGTACCGTGCGCAGCTGGAAGCCAATACCAGTGCGGTCGGAGAGCTTATTGACACGATCAGGGAACAGTCTTCGCGTGCAGTGCCACGTATTACTTTTGTATACGGCGCGAAAAGCCCTGTGTATAATCAGGCATGTGTGCTGCGGGATTACCTGTTTGCTCCCGCATCTGCTTCATCACAGCTGAACAGGCTGGAAGCTGCCGGTATTACAGGTATCAGTGAAGCGTGATGCTTCCGGGGCTTAGCGGGGGGCGTCCCCATGGAGGAGGCTTTCCGCCAGCAGCCCCGTTGCCTTATCTTTGCAGGAATTTTCCAGGGTGACCGTGCCTGTATAGCTTTCCGGCCTGTCTGACTGTATCCCAAGCTCCCTGAGGACAGTACCGAGATGATGGGATGTCCCCGGATTACCGTCAATAACAGCCACATGCCCGGGAAGCATCTCTTCAAAGTAGCTCCGGTAAAAAACGAAATGGGTGCAGCCGAGCACTATAGAGTCAAGGGTTTCTGCATCAAATGGGGCAAGATATCCTGAGATGGCGTCCCGCACCCGTGCGCGGTCATTGAGCTGCCCCGATTCCACGATAGTGACCAGATCAGGGCAGGGCTGGGTGTGTATGGTGCTTTTCCCTTTGACCTGAGCGATAAGGTCTGCGAACTTCTGCCCTTTCAGTGTCAGTTCGGTTGCAAGGACCAGGATATTTTGAAGGCTGCCGCCGCCCCTGTCGCATGCTACTTTTACCGCAGGCTCCATGCCGATAACCGGGATATCATATGTGTGGCGCATATCGCCTGCACCGGCGCTCGTTGCGGTGTTGCAGGCAATAACTATAGCCTTAGCGCCTTTTGCGATAAGATGGTCTGCCGCCGAGAAACTGAGCTCTTCCACTTCGCCGGCAGGACGGGTGCCGTAGGGCGCGTTGGCGCTGTCCCCGAAAAAGATGATATCTTCGTTGGGCATATCCTTATGGATCTGCCGGACGACTGATATCCCTCCCATACCGGAATCGAAAACTCCTATTGGTGCGTTGCTGCCCAACTGGACCACCCCTTTCGTTGTGTGCAGTACGGTTATTATTTATTATCAACAGCTGTATCCCGGGCGCAGGCCTGCAGCAGACAATTATCCTATGAATTCCTGGATCTGTGCGATCTGTTTAAGCCCGTCATCGTACATGTCAAAAAGCCCCTGCCGTGTTTTCTTCAGGGTATCGAGCCCGTGGAGGTCGTCAGGCGCAAGGATAAGCACTTCGCCCTTTTCCTCGTACTGTTTAGCAAGGCTTATCTGGCTATTGTACAGCTTATATCTGTTGAGGACCCGTTCTGCAGCCGCAGGGTACTGGCGTTTAAGGAGCCTCCCGGGTATCCTGTCATGCGCCGGCTCGCGGAGCACATCCTTCTGGCGGGTAAGGACAAGGACGACTTTGGTGCATCCGTCTTCAAAAGCCTTTTCCACGGGGACAGGGTCCGCGATCCCGCCGTCAAAGTAGGGGACACCATTGATTATATAGGGGGCATTTGCCGCCGGCACACAGCTGGAGGCTTTGAAAATATCATAATTATCCTGGCTGATATCGTCTTTGGTGAAGTAATGCGGTTCGCCCGTGTTTGCATTGCATGCGACTACAGTAAGCGTGGCGGGGTTATCCCTCAGCGCTTCATAGTCAAGGGGATATTCCCCGTCATGGTTTGAAAGTCCGCTGTAAATATAGTCAAGGTTGATAAAATCGCGCTGGCTGAGCATATTGTGGAAGCTGGCATACTGGCTTCGGAAGGAATACTCGGTGTAGAACCGGAGATTCCTGCGGTACTGGCCTGACAGATAGCTTGCCATATCTGCGCTCCCTGCAGATACGCCGTAGCAGCGGTCAAAATGGATATTATGCTCTAGGCAGGCATCGAGCACCCCAGTACCGAAGATAGAACGGAACCCTCCGCCGACATCAATCACGCCTACCGTGGCAGACGCATCTTCTGCGGAGGGGGAGCCCTGTACCGCAGGCATACTGTCTGCACGTACCTGCCGCTGCCTGTCCATATCCATATCCGTATCCATCAAATAAATAAGCCTGCCGTTTCTCTTTCCGCAGGCCTCAGCCCATAAGGCTGGGGTCAGGCTGCCCGTAATTGGGGTCATCAGGGATATTGGCGGCTTTGACGTAATCGTTCATGAAACTGGTCAGTATAGGCAGAGTATACGCGCCATACCATGTATCGTATGTACGGCCGCCAACCGTCCTTCTGGTGAACGAGACCGGCCTTTCCATATTTCCCATAGTGGTATAGGCGGCAACGCCATTGGTGAAGATAACCGAATCCATATACTTGTCTTCTGCTGTCCCTGTTTTTGCAAAAGTCTTGCGTCCGCCGGCCAGCTGGGCATCCTTCGCAACTCCCTGAGTGACATCCTTATTGAGGATATAGGCGGTCGTCTGGGCAACTTCCTTGGAAATAGCCTGCTTGCAGCCTGCACTCGGGACCGCAAGCTCGCGGCCGTTCTTGGTGACCTTCGTTATGGCGATAGGGTCGCAGCGCACGCCATTCGCAGCTATGGTTGCATAGACGTTAGCCATGGTCAGCGGGGAGGCGTTGAGTGCGCCGATGATCATAGGGACCTGCATCTGCTTTTCAAGGTCGCTTTCGTTGATTGCAGAATTATGGTAGCCAAGGGTCTGTGCTGTCTTTGTGATAGCGCACAGGCCGATCTTCTGGGCCATTGCTGCCTGTGTGGTGTTATGCGACATGATCAGGCCATTATATGGCGTTTCAGGGTTGACTGTCCCGCCCCCTGAATTCTGGACGCTCCATACACCCGATTTTACCGGGGCACATGGGAACGTCTTCAGGGGATAAGCGGTAGAAGTGCGCAGGGATTCCATAGCTTTATGCCCGTTGGACAGCCAGGAAACCATGTTGATAGGTTTGAAAGTGGAGCCGGTCTGTACACCTATGCCTCCGCCGTCTATCTGGTCAACAGCATAGTTGATGGCGGTACTTGTACCCCCGGCATTAGTCTCAACACTATATGTACGGTTTTGCGCTATGGCAAGGACTTTTCCGGTACCCGGCTGGACAGCTGCCATAACAGCCTCGAACCCTGACTTGTCGTCTTCGGGCACTACTTTGCGCACGGCCGCATTCGCCGCATCCTCGGCATTGACATCCATAGTGGTGACGATATTCAGCCCTCCTGCGTACAGGAGCCTGCGCCGTTCTGTACGTGTTTTCCCAAAGGCAGGGGAGTTCAGTATGCGGTGGACCACATAGTCACAGAAGTATGCTGCACCGCCTGCGGCCTGGCAGCCGACGCGGATATCTTTGATTTTAAGGACGCTCTGAAGGGGGACAGCTTTGTATTTTGCAGCCTCCTGCTGTGAGATGAAACGGCTGCGCACCATGAGGTCCAGCACGATATTACGCTGTTCCTGGGCATTCTGGACATTAACGGTAGGATCGTATTTCGTAGGGTTTTTGGTGATGGACGCTATTGTTGCCGCTTCGCCGGCATCAAGGTCAGCGGCGCTTTTGGAAAAGTAATGCTGTGCTGCCGTTTCCACGCCAAATGTATTGACCCCGAACTGGGCTATATTCAGATAGCCCTGGAGGATGTCTGCTTTGGAATATTTTTTCTCGATCTGGAGGGCCAGGAGCATTTCCCGTATTTTACGGGCGATGGTATCTTCCTGGGCATGGTACGCTTCAATAGGGTCATTATCTGCCTGGGCCTGGGCTATAAGCATATTTTTGACGTACTGCTGTGTCAGAGTGGATCCGCCCTGGGTCCCGCCGCCCTTATGCACATAGGTCTGCAGGAAGGCCCTTAAAATACCTGTAGGGTCGACCCCGGAATGTTCGAAGAACCGGCGGTCTTCGCGCGCTACCACTGCCTGCTGCATGACCTTGGATACTTTGCTCAGGGGGACGTTGATACGGTTCTGGTCGTAGAACGTAGCGATCAGGGTCGTGCCGTCCGAAGCATACATGCGTGACTGCTGAGGCAGGTCAGACAGGCTGAACGTAACATTATCCGTGGTAGAGAGTGTGGGTGTCAGCTTTTTGACTGTATCCGAAGCCATAAGGGCTCCGGGCAGCAGGAAACCAGAAGCGATGATTCCGCCTGCGACGCAGAAAATGATATAGGCCAAAATAAGCGTAGTGATACGTTTAAAATCTTTTTTGGGTTTTTCGGCTGGCATACTTCTATTCTAAGGATAAGTATCTACCAGGGCAAGGCGGTTCGCAGGCCATTCACACGGTCCGCATAAGCAGGGTCCGGCTGTGCTGGGCTGGGGATCAGTGCTGGGAACGCAATATCAGCTTCCCCGGGCTGTAGATGATGATAGCCCGTCCGTCGCGTGCGATCCAGCCGCGGTTCGTAAAATCCATAAGGGCTTTGTTGACTGTTTCGCGGGATGTGCCTACAAGCTGTGCAAGTTCTCCCTGGGTAAGGTCATGGGGGACCAGGAGCCCTTTTTCCGTAGGCTCGCCGAAACGGCGGGCAAGGTCTATAAGCGTTTTTGCCAGGCGTGCGGGGACGTCCATGAAAACGAAGTCGCTTATACGCTCATTGTTGCGGCGCATGCGGCGCGCCAGCACCTGCAGCATGCTGACTGCCACACCGGGATGGTCATTGAGCCATTTCAGGAGGGATTCATGCGAGAGCGAGACGCCGGCCGTACTGTCCTGCATTGCCACAGCAGAAGCGGTACGCGGCCCTCCCAGGGGATCGAAAACGGGGATTTCGCCGAGTACTTCCCCCGGGCCGTGGATGCTCAGGAGCTGTATCCGTCCGTCATGCGATTCGCGGATCAGCTTGACGCGGCCACTTTCAAGGATGAACATACGGTTGTCGGTAGCACCTTCGCGGAAAATGAAATCGCCTTTGTTGAAAACCCACTGATGCAGATGCGGGATCAGCTGGTCTACTTCTGAAGGCTTGACGTGTTTGAAAAGGGCAGTGTGGAGCAGGATTATTTCAGGATCGATATTGGTGTGAGCCCTGTGCAGCTCTGGAGTATCCATCTGAATTCCTGTTCTACGTGCCGCCATTGCGCATATCTGCAAGCTGACACCACTATACTATGCATATGCGATGACCGGCCCTATAATGGGTGGTGATGGATCGTACTACTGATATTAGTGATTCTTATAGGCCGCGGACGGTTATCGTTATGCCTACATATAACGAAAAGGATAACCTCCCGCATACTCTTGAGGGTATATTCCGGTATTGCCCGTATGCCCATATCCTTGTGGTGGATGATTCGTCCCCGGATGGTACAGGGCAGCTGGCAGAAAAAATGGCGCAGCAGGACAGGCGCATCTTCGTTATCCACAGATCCATCAAGCGCGGGCTGGGGCCGGCATATATCGCGGGTTTTGAATGGGCGCTCCTGCACGATTACGAGATCGTCTGTGAAATGGATATGGACGGCTCTCACCGCCCTGAAGACCTTAAGCGCGTGCTTAACGGGCTCAGCTCCCATCCTGAGGCTGACCTGTGCATAGGCTCGCGCAGGGTGCCGGGCGGCGGTACTGAGAACTGGCCGTGGTACCGCGACGCTATTTCCAGATGCGGCTCTGCATATGCCCGCATTGCGCTGGGGCTCTCTACCCGGGATGCTACTGCCGGTTTCAGGGCATACCGCGCTGCTGCCCTGCAGCGCCTGCACCTTGATAAGATACAGGCGAACGGGTATGTTTTCCAGGTAGATATGACCCGGCGTGTGGAGTACTCCGGAGGGAAGGTCGTTGAAATCCCGATCCTGTTTGTTGAGCGTACCCGGGGCAGGTCAAAGATGGATACAGGTATAGTTATTGAGGCCATGTGGCGTGTTACTGCGTGGGGGATATCCAGGCTTTTTGGTGTGCGCCGCATACCCGGCAGCAACCGTCTCCGGTAACCCTTTGCTCCCATATCCCTGCATCTTTTATGTGCGTATGATTCGGTATTCTTTCGTTTTTGTGCGATAATGTCCGTATGATCCCGACACAGCGCCAGCAGTCCATACTTTCTGAACTCCATGAGAAGGGCGCTGTGCGCGTCAGTGAACTGTCCATACAGCTTGGCGTGTCTCCCATGACTGTCCGGAGGGATATAGAAGACCTTGCCGGGAAAGGGCTGCTGAAGCGTGTGCATGGAGGGGCTGTGTCTGCCAGCACCCTTCTGGCCGAGCCGCTGTTTTCTGTAAAATCACGCATGGAAACAGCTGTCAAACAGGCGATAGCGGCAAAGGCTGTGGAGTATGTGGCGCCTGGTGATGTTATTGCTGTCGGGGGAGGGAGCACGACTTATGCTTTTGCGCAATGCCTTCTGGAAAGCAAACGCTGCGAAGGGGTGACTATCCTGACGAATTCCATACCTGTTGCGCAGCTTGCCCATTCTGCCGATGCGTCCGGCTCTGTTGAAGTGATCATGACAGGCGGGGCCGTTACCCGGTCCAATTCGCTGGTCGGCCCTATTGCCGATAAAGTTATCCGGGGCTTGAGGGTAAATACCCTGTTTACAGGTGCCCACTCGGTTTCGCTTCCCCGCGGGTTCCTTACCCCCAATTCGCTGGAAGCTGCTACCAACTCTGCTTTGATATCTATTGCTGACCTGTGCATCGCCCTGGTGGACCACACAAAGTGGGACAGTACGTCGCTGTCGCTTTTTGCTGATTTTTCACAGATAGATACTGTTATTACCGATTCGGCGCTGAGCGGGCCGCGCCGGAAGCAGACGCGCAGCCTGGTGAAGCATCTTGTGGCTGTCTGAAATCGTCTGAACAGGGCGGCTGCATTCCGAGAAGCCGGTTATTTATGTTAGAAAGTGTTCGATTCTAACAAAAACGAACAAAATCTAACATTACTGATACCATAAATCATGAAGGCATGACATACAACAGCAGAGCAGGTAAACAGCGCCTGTAAACACTGCGGGGACAGGGCTATGAGCAGTCCTGCAGAAGCAGCAAAAGGAGCATGATGGCTACATTTATGCACTATACGCCGGGGGAATATGCACAGGGGCATATCCGCATCACCGGGACAGAGCTGTCTGACGGGCGGCAGTTCTTTTATCTGGATGATACCCCCGAGTATGTCTCAGGGGAGAAGGTGCGCGAGCTCAGAGACCCCAGGGAACTTGCCAACCGTTTCGAACCCGGCGTTGACGGCGAGGGGAACCCCATACCGGTGCAGGCGCCTCAGATGCGCCGGGACCCGCTGACCGGGGACTGGATACCTATGGCGACTGCGCGCATGAACCGCCCGATCACGGCCGGGCCCGGGGCTACTGCCACCGGGAATCCCCTTGCTGCCCGGAATCCGGGTGACCCCTATCAGGATGGCGAGGTGCCGGATACGGATTATGACGTAGTGGTTTTTGAAAACCGTTTCCCATCAATGAACCGTATTCCGGGAGTGAAGGATGAAACGGTGTATGTGGACGGCAACCCGTTATGGCCCCAGCGACCGGCCGTAGGGCGGTGCGAAGTAGTATGCTTCGATCCGAAAGAGGACTCCCTTCCCGCTGACCTTCCTGTTTCCCGGCTTCGCACCGTAGTAGAAGCGTGGGCTTTCAGGACAGCTGAAATATCGGCGATGGAGGGTATTGAGCAGATATTCCCCTTTGAAAACCATGGGCAGGAGATCGGCGTATCGCTGGCGCATCCCCACGGGCAGATATACTGTTTCCCGTTTGTGGCCCCGCGCCTTGAACAGGAGCTTCAGCATACGGAAGCCTACCGCAGCAGAACAGGGGGCAACCTTCTGCGCGATATCCTTAAAGGGGAAGTCGATGCGGGCGGGCGTATCGTCATGCGCAACAGCACGTGGATCGCCTATGTCCCCGCTGCTGCCCGGTGGCCTCTGGAAGTGCATGTGCAGCCAGTACGGGACGGCATATTTACCCTTGACCAGCTCAATGATAATGAACGCTGGGGGCTGGCACAGATGTATTCTGCGCTCCTTAAGCGCGGCAACATGTTTTTTGATACAGGCAATGGCGAAGGCATGGATCTGCCTTATATTGCCGCATGGCACCAGGCCCCTGTCCGCGACAGGCGCCGCAGCAGCTATCGCCTTAACCTACAGTTCTTCTCCTTCCGCCGTGCTGCTAATAAGATCAAGTATCTGGCCGGTTCTGAATCCGGTATGGCTGCATGGATATCTGATACGACGCCTGAAAAAATTGCTGCGCGCTTCCACGAGCTTGGTGATACGGATATTGATAAATAACAGCCGGAAGTCAGCGGCATGCTGCGGGCAGGCTCCGGTGCAGCAGTACTGATATAGATATGGACCATGAAGGGAAATTATGATAGCACAGGACAGGGATATAAGATTCATTGAGGCGATAACAGACGCCGACGGCGCGCATAAGGCGCGGGAGCTGTTCAGCCGCACGTTTGGATATGAACCGTCAGGCGTGTGGGCAGCGCCGGGACGGGTCAATCTGATCGGGGAGCATACGGATTACAATGCAGGCCTGTGCCTCCCGATTGCTTTGCCGCATCGCACTTTTATTGCGCTGGCTCCCAGACGGGATACGCGTGTGCGTACAGTGTCTGCCGTCAGGCAGGATTCTGTAGCGGAAGCTGAACTTGAGGGGCTTAATGCCGGGGGAGTGGCAGGATGGGCTGCCTATCCGGCAGGTGTGGCATGGGCTATGCGTGAACATGGCATGGCTGTCAGAGGTTTTGATGCGGCATTTGTATCATGTGTCCCTTTGGGGTCGGGGCTGAGCTCTTCCGCCGCTATGACATGTTCCACAGCCCTGGCGCTTGACGATGTTTATGGTCTCGGTTTTGGAAGTACGGATGAAGGCAGGGTCACTCTGATCTCTATGGCGGTCGCTTCAGAAAACGACATGGCCGGTGCCAGTACCGGAGGGCTCGATCAGAACGCCTCAATGCGCTGCCGGGCGGGCAAGGCGCTGCTCCTTGACTGCCGGCCCGGGCTGTCTGCATTGGAAAACGTGTCCCAGCAGGATTTTGACCTGGCCGCATATGGGCTTGAACTCCTTGTAGTCGATACCTGCGCCCCGCATCAGCTTAATGACGGGCAGTATGCTGCGCGCCGTAAAACATGTGAGGAAGCCGCCGCGGAACTTGGGGTGCGGAATCTCCGCCAGGCTGCTGACCAGATCGCGGATGCTTCCCGGGGTGATGCAGACAGGAAACGGGAGGGCCTGGACCGTGTGCTTGCCGCGCTTTCCGACCCTACGGAAATAAAACGTGTGCGCCACGTGATAACTGAGATATGGCGTGTGGAGGATTTCGCCGAGGCATTCGGCTCCGGAGATATCCGCACTGCCGGCAGCCTTTTCAATGCTTCACATGATTCTCTGCGCTACGACTACGAAGTGACTGCGCCGGAACTGGATACTGCAGTGGAAGTAGCCCGCAGCAATGGAGCATATGGCGCACGCATGACCGGCGGCGGTTTCGGCGGCTCCATTATCGCGCTTGTTGATAAAGGCCAGTCCAGGCAGCTAGCGGAAAAAATAGCAGAAGCATTCTCTGCCAAAGGGTTCCGGCAGCCGCAGGCACTTACCTCAGTAGCATCTCGTGCAGCTGAACGTGTAGCTTAAAGGGTATCAAGCTCCTCGTCGATTTCGGCAATATGCCTGGCGTGGGGGCGCCATACTGGGATCCCGTGTGTTACGACGAGTGAAGGGTTATTGAGCGTACGGAGGTTTTCGAGCGGATTCCCTTCAGTAACAAGGAGGTCTGCGGACAGCCCCTCATCCAGTGACCCCGTAACATCGCTGATATTAAGGATTTCTGCGTTTCCTGCCGTTGCGGCGTAAATTGCCTGGGCTGCGGTCATGCCCGTATAGCGCACGAGGAAATCCAGTTCACGCCAGGTATTGTACTGCGTCACATAAGGCATTGCAGCGTCAGTCCCCACGCCTATATGAAGGTTTTTTGCCACAGCTTCGCGGTATCCGGCAAGCATATGCTCTGCGATGCGTTCCGCATTAGCGCGCGCAGTATCATTTATGCCGATTTTATCCTGGTCAAGGGAAACCATTGCCAGAATAGTGGAAAGGGTTGGTATCAGGGCGCTGTACCCCTTCAGTGAACCCGGATTGTGCCGGAACAGGGCAACGGCTTCCTTATCGAGGTCAGAGCCGTGCTCAATAGTATCGACACCTGCCCGCAAAGCAGTTTTGACCCCCTCAAGGCTCTGGGCGTGTGCCGCAACGATGATCCCTGCTTTATGGGCTTCTGTACAGATGATCCTCATAAGGCTTTCGCTCATCTGAGGGCGCCCGGCTTCATCAGCCTCCTGCGAATCAATTACACCGCCAGTCGCAGCGATCTTAACAGCATTGGCCCCGTTGTCAAGCAATATATGCACATTGGCGAGGGCGCTCTCCTCATCGGGGCATTCCAATGCGATCAGCGGTGCGCCATGTCCGCCGGGCGCAGACAGGAGGGGCCCTGAAGCCAGGATCCTGGGGCCCATAACTGTGCCATCCTGGATATCATCCCTCAGATCCGCTAAATCGTAAGCTATATCACCTAAAGTCCGCACTGTAGTAACGCCGGAAAGGAGCTGCTGCCGGATATTGTACCGTGTCAGCCTGCGTATCATCGCCCGCCCTAAAACCGTAGTAGTAAAATGCTTAAGGGTTTTTTGCGGGCCTTTATCCCCCATATTCGATGAGAGACGCCTGCCGCTGCCAAACACATGGACGTGCGCATTGATAAGCCCGGGCATAATGTAGCGGCCCTGTGCATCAATGGACCTGTAGCCTGCCGGGATCTTCTTCATCCTGGCAGTATCTGAGCTGGGGAAAACAGCCTTGATAGTACCGTCTTCCGATATGACGACACTCATATCATTATCAACAGACCCTTCTTTCATCCCCAGCCCGTCAATACCCTTGCGGGTGCGGATAATATTGGCATGGTGGATAGCAAAAGGGACATGTTCCGCGGAGGCCCTGCATGCGGGCTTGCACTCAGGGAACCTGGCGCGCAGGGAACCAATGATCCCTGAAGCTGTAGAGCCCAGGCCGCTGAGCATATGGGATGCAGACCGCCTGCCGGAGGTACCATTCTCTGTCATAATAATCCTGTGCCTTTCTGCGGCAGCTCTTTCTGCCGCGTACAAAAGATGGGATGGCTGCACCCTATTGTACAGGATCGCCTTATAGTTTGCTAACCCTTGTCCGGCTTTTATCCGGGATCCCGCCGGCTGCCGGGGCGCCTCATGCTTTGCTGCTTCCTTTGAACCCCAATTGCCGCCATGCTTCATACAAAGCGATAGAAGCGCAGTTGGCAAGATTGAGGCTGCGCAGGCTTGGACGCATAGGGAGCCTGACCTGCCTGTAGATGTGTTCCCCGGCCATAATATCCATAGGGTCGGGGATATTCCCCGGCTCAGGGCCAAAAAGCAGGATATCCGTCGGCCTGTACTCAACCTCTGTATACAGTCCATCCGCCTGTGCGGTAAACGATATAATGCGTGATCCCGGCATAGAGCTGACAAGATTTTCAAAATCGGGATGAATAACAACGTGCGCCATATCGTGGTAGTCAAGGCCGGCCCGCCGCAGCTTCGTATCCCTGAGATTGAAACCGAGCGGTTCCACCAGATGGAGTACAGAACCGGTCACCGCACATAAACGGATCGCGGAACCGGTATTGCCCGGGATGCGGGGGGAGTAGAAACATAAATGGGGTACAGCGGTTTCCTTAAGGCCCGCCTCATGCGGCTGCAGCATGGCATCTGTGACATTTACAGGGTTCCCGTGTGCGTCGGTAATAAGCTCATCCGGCCCGTAGGAAGGTTTACGGTACCCGTATTCAAACATTGCTGTCACACCCTGGGGGACCGGCGGCACAACTGTACCATTACCCGGTCCAGGCCCCTGTCCCGGTTCTGTGCGCTGGCGTTTCGTATTATCGCTCATATTTGCAACAATAAAGATGATGACCGACAGCGTGCATTTATCCAGTCAGCAGGGCCCCGGTACGGCAGATAGAGGGACCGCATCAGACGAAGCAGCCATCAGTGCATACCGTGCACTGGCACGGTGGTGGGGCAGCAATGCGCGAGATTTCCCCTGGCGTTTTGGGAAAACTACCCCGTGGGGGATACTTGTTTCCGAAGTCATGAGCCAGCAGACCCCTATGTCCCGTGTCCTGCCTTACTGGGAAAAGTGGATGGGGATGTGGCCGGACCCTCAGGCAGTGTCCGAAGCTTCCACTGCAGAGATCATTTCTGCCTGGGGCCATTTAGGGTATCCACGGCGTGCGCTGCGGCTGCAGGAATGTGCACGTACACTTGTCAGGGACTGCGGCGGCAGGCTCCCGGCATCATATGATGGGCTGAGGGCGCTCCCCGGGATCGGGGATTACACGGCAAGCGCAGTCCTGTCATTTGCCTTCGGGATCCGTATACCTGTTATTGATACCAATATCCGGCGTGTCCTGGTCCGCGTATTTGACGGTGCTGAATCTACGGGAGGTGCTGCGGGTGCGCATGACAGGGAGCTCGCCGCCAAGGTACTGCCGGCCGGGAGCCGTCAGTCAGTTGTGTGGAACCAGTCGGTGATGGAGCTTGGCGCTGTCGTATGTACAGCGAAAAAACCGCGCTGTGCAGTATGCCCGTTGAACAGCCTGTGCAGATTCTATGCATCCGGGCTTCCGGGGCTCGGGCAGAAGCCTACCCGCCCGCGGCAGAAGTTCAGGGGGACGAACCGGTATGTGCGGGGGCTGGTCCTTAAAGCCCTGCGCCAGGCAGAAGCAGAAACAGGGCCCGGTACAGCCGCCGGCACACAGCGCCGGAGCCGCTCTGTCCCTTATTCTGAGCTTAATTCCTTATGGAACGATACAGTGCAGCTGGATGGATGCATCGCTTCATTGGATGAAGATGGGCTGATAGTTATCAATAAGGACCATTCGGTGTCTCTGCCCCGGTAGCCTGACTGTCTGCCGGTGCGCACAGGAACCCGTACTGCAATCCCTCCAATTCCGGAAGCAGGGGATATGCGGCATGCCTTTGTGCCTCCATGTGGAATGGCTGTAAGTATTCCCGCAGGATACGGTTTTCTCTGTATTTTCGCATAAACTGGTATATATGGCGACGTGGAAAGATTCAACACATTCAGCATGGCAGAGCAGCTCGGGTCCGGGACGCACTTCAGGGGGACGTTCACGAGGCTCCGGGCGCAGGCTGTCTAAAGCTGAGATGCGCAGGGTCTATCTGCGGCGCCGGATCATAGCTGTTATTGTCCTGGCAGCGGTTATTGCCGCAGCAGTATGGGGCGGGGTGGCAATAGCACGGATACTGTCGAGGCGGCACAGTGCGGCATCAACGGTACAGGCAGCAAAACCGCGGGCTTCTTCGTCTGCTGCATCTGACGGGCAGACAGTACACCGTACAGAGAAAAGCAAGCTTTCCGGTATCCCCGACTGCACGGCATCTGATCTGGAATTAAGCCTCAGCGTGCAGCAGAGCACGGTGGAATCCGGCGGAACGGCAGTTTTCAACGTGAGTGTAGCCCACAAAGGGCAGAGGGACTGCCTTATTGATGCAGCGAACGGTTCAAGGGTCCTCGCTGTTGCATCGGGCAATACGGTCGTGTGGCGCTCTGATATATGCGAGAGCAGCGCCAGGATGCTGCTGATGACAGATAAAGATGTGGATACCCAAAAAATAAGCTGGGGTACAAAAGCTGCCCAGTCGTCCTGCAAGCCCGACAGCGCACTGGAAAATGTGCAGCCGGGGACATATACCGCATACACATATATCAAAGATGACCCGTCAATACGGTCAGCAAAAGTCCCTGTGATTGTTACGCAGCCTGCGGCACCGGCACCTTCCTCTGAACCCGGTACGCAGGACAGCCCTGCACAGGATAATGGTACCGGCCAGGGGAATTCAGATAACCGGCAGTAATGGCAGTAATGGATAATACTGGGCAGGCAGTCAGATACCCAGCTGTGCGAGTGCCTCAGCAGCTGACGATACTTCGATAAAGTCCATGCCGTCTACCTGTTTCCATGGCGATCCTTTCCGATGGCGCGGGATGACGGCTGTTGTGAACCCCATGCGTGCAGCTTCGCGCAGACGGTTTGCCATACGGGTAACGGGGCGTATCTGCCCGGTCAGCGATATTTCGCCTATACATACGGTAGTACGGGGAACGGGGACCCCCTTTGCCGCGCTTGCAAGGGCAGCGGCAATAGCCAGATCGCAGGCCGGTTCCCGCGCAGATCCGCCTGCAATAGTCGATACATAGATGTCATTATTCAGCAGGGATATTTTTGCATGCCTGTGCAACACCGCTATGATCATTGCCAGGCGGTTGTAGTCGATCCCGTTCGTTGCCCTGCGCGGGGAGGGGAGGACAGAAGATGTGGCCAGTGCCTGTATCTCAATGGGAAGGCTCCTGTGTCCGTCAACAATGAATGTTACGCATGTGCCTGCCGGGGTTTCTTCCGAATCGCTCACAAACAGGCCGCTCGGGTCGGAAACTTCTTCTATCCCTTCGCCGCTCATATCGAAACAGCCTACTTCATCTGTCGGGCCGAAACGGTTTTTCAGGCTGCGCAGGAGACGCAGTGCTGTCTGGCTGTCGCCTTCAAACTGGCATACCACGTCTACAAGATGCTCAAGGGTGCGCGGGCCCGCGATAGAGCCGTCTTTGGTCACATGCCCGACCAGGAGTATGGGGATATCCAGCGTTTTTGCACATTCGATAACTGAAGCTGCCACTTCACGCACCTGGGTATTCCCTCCAAGGATGCCGTCAGTATCCGCGCTTGATATAGTCTGGACCGAATCAACGATAGCCAGTGCAGGTTTTTCCTGTTCGATGAGGGCGATAACAGTCCCCAGGTCAGTGGTAGAGGCCAGGAGGAGGTTGCTGACAACAGTCCCGATGCGCCGTGCCCGCATGCGTATCTGCCCCAGGGATTCCTCCCCGGAAATATAAAGGACCTTTTTGCCGGTACTGTACAGCGACTGTGCAATATTCCCTGCTGTTTCCAGCAGGAGCGTCGATTTGCCGATCCCTGGTTCCCCGGCCAGCAGGATCACAGCGCCGGGCACGATGCCGCCTCCAAGGACGCGGTCAAATTCGGTGAAGCCGGTGGGTATGCGGATAACATCCTCCAGGCCTGTATCCGTAACGGGGCGCAGTATGCTGCCTTTTTCGGTGTCGGTAAGCATAGGCCGTGTGCCGCTGCCTGAGCGGGGAGAGGCCTTGATTTTGGGTTCATGGAACTCTTCTATAGTGCCCCATTCGCCGCAGCTGGGGCATCTCCCATACCATTTTGAGCCGTTCCATCCGCATTCCGAGCAGACATACTGTGGTGCAGTTTTCGCCATAGTCTGCACGCTACTGATGTATAAAGACATTCCGGCGGCAATAAGGGCGGGCTGTGCAGGAACCCCGTTGCAGAGTCCCGAATGCGTGCGAAAATAAAAGGTATGAGTAACGAGCAGCAAGACAGCAGCCCTTTTGAAGGCATGGCTATGCGCGGGCAGACGGCGCAGGAAGGCCATAGCCGGAATGAAGCTGCCCGGCAGGACAGCTATGATAGCCAGACAGGCTCGGGGAAGGGCTTTTCAGGGGATTCTTTAGGAAATAAGTCACAGGAAGGTTCCAGCCGCAGCACTGATGGCGACGGCGTTTCCGGCAATGATGCAGATGCCCAGTCCCGCCATGTATCCCACCGGAACAGGGTTATTGTCCTTGTTGCCGCTATAGTGATCGTTGTCCTTGCTGTACTGAGCGCATTCGTATGGCCGGGCTGGGCGCTGAAAAAAAGCGGTGTGATTGGCGGCGGCTCCAGGCCTGCTTCTTCCGCTGCTGTAACCCCTACTGTTCCGGCTAAAGCATTGCCTGACGGTTCTTCCGTGCTGGTAAAGACTGTGCTTCCCGATACTGCCGGGGCGTATGCCCGCCAGAGTGTTGAAAAAACAACGGATTGGGAGTCTTCCCAGCCGATCGAAGAATATAAGGCAGTCTATTCGAATGGGCAGGCAGGCCAGGATATAACTGTCACAGTTGCCCAGTGGTCTACGTCCGATTATGCCCTCAAACAGTATCAGAGCCTGACGGGCCAGCTCAAAGGCAAGCAGATTGCCCAGGGGAATGTGTCTGTCAATGGTGCCCAGACCGGCTCTTATATTGCCCGTGAGGATCAGAAAAATGCCCGGAATGCGATTGTTATTGAGCAGAACTCTTCTGTGCTGTTCCAGCTGTCGGGTCCGAAAGCCCAGATGACTGATTTCTTCGATAAGTTTGGGTACTGACGGAAAACAGTATGCAGGCAGCCCTGCCCCCATGTGGACTGCTGGAGTAGTGCGGATGGGCTCAGGCTGTGTGTTCTGCTGCAGTGCGCGTGTCCGCCAACAGGAGTAGGATACTGAAAGTTGTGTCAAATAGGAAACGGAGGCTCTGATGGGTTCTGTCATCAAGAAGCGTCGCAAGCGGATGAGCAAAAAGAAGCACCGCAAAATGCTGCGTAAGACTCGTCACCAGCGTAAGTAGTGTGGGCGCCTGAAGGCGCTTTTGCCTTCTTTCAACAGACGGTTTTATATGGATGATGCCCCTCCGCAGAGGGGCATCATCCATTATTTATATAACCGCTGTGCGCGCGGTACCAAGATGCGGTATCAGGCTTTATCCGGATTCTGCATGACCCGCGGGCCTGCAGGATCGCCTACGATAACAGTATCCACCATATTGAGGAAAAGCCCGTGCTCTACGACGCCGACTGTAGTGATAAGGTCCCCGGCAAGCTCCTTCGGGTTCTCAATACGTCCAAGATGAAGGTCAACAATATAGTTTTTTTCATCGGTACGGACCGGCTCCCCCTGGGCATCGAGCCGGAGTACGGGCTTATATCCGCGCTTTTTGAACTGTGCAATCACGTGGCCTGCCCCGAAGGGGATAACTTCTACAGGCAGGGGGAACGCGCCTATCGTGTCAACAACTTTGGACCGGTCAACGATCCATACGATTTTATTGGAATTGACGGCAACGATCTTTTCCCACAGGAGTGCTGCGCCGCCGCCTTTGATGCCGTTGAAATCCTTATCCACTTCATCGGCACCGTCAATAGTGATATCGATATGGTCTGCATCATCAATATCGATGATTTTTATCCCATAGCCTTCAGCCTGCTCCTGTGTGCGGCGCGATGTCGTCACACCGGTGAATTTAAGGCCTTCCTCCCGTGTCCGGCGGCCCAGTTCATCCACGAGGAATTTTACAGTGGAACCGGTGCCGAGGCCGGCAACCATACCGTCCCGGATCAGTTGTGCCGCCTCTATACCGGCTGCTTTCTTCAGTTTGTCCTGTGTTTCTTTATCCATAGTGCTCCTTTGGAATCGTATTATGGTCAGTATGCGGTTACCGTCCTTATGCGGGGCTGAGTCTCGGCGAAGCCTGCTTCATATCCTGCAGCAGGCCCTGTGTTTCCCGGGGTCTCTGCGCTGTCGCGTCCTGCAGCCGCTAGAACAAGGTATTCTGCCTGCCATTATCCCAAGTACCGTCGTCAATGCGGCGGATAGTTTCGTCTAGTTTCGCTGCAGCGCTGTCCATACGCTCATATGAATCTTTGAGGCGCTCGGCAGCAGCGTTGAACTGCTGTGTTGCAGCGGCAAATGAGTCAATGATCTCTCTGACCAGTGACTCACTGTCCTCTGTACTTATAGGGGAGGCTCCTTTTATAGAAGTGCTTTCTGCAGAAGAGGTGCCGGCATTGTCAGCAGGAAAGCGGGTATCGGGTGCAGCAGATCCCGTATCTGATACCTGTGCAGCGTCTTCAGGCATATGTATCCCGCTGCCGTACTCAGAGCTGATCAGGGACTGCCAGCCTTCGTAGGGGAGATATCCGTCGGCGTTTCCTGTACGGCATTTTTCAGCGTAGCCGCGTGCGAGCCCGTCAACCTTCTCATTGTACGGGTTCCCTGCATGGCCTTTTACCCACTTGAATTTTACCGGCCCTCTGCGGTTTGTTATTTCGGCATCAATAGCTCTGATAAGTTCAGAATTTTTTACAGGCTCATGCCTGGAATTTTTCCAGCCGTTCTTTTTCCAGCCGGCGACCCACGTTGTTGAACAGTTGATGGCATACTGTGAATCTGTTTCGATAAGGAGGGGATACTCTCCCTGGTGTGTACGCAGGGCCTGCAGAACAGCACACAGTTCGCCTATCTGGTTTGTCCCGTTGGAAGCCCCTCCGCAGTCGCTGCTGCTGCCTGTTGAAGATGCGGGGGATGCGGAGCCGCTGCTATGCTCTGCCCATGCCCATCCCATAGGGCCGTTAGGGTTGGCCAGGGCGCTCCCATCAGTTGAAACGGTTACGGCTGCCTGTGTATCGGTTTCCATATGCTGCTTCCAGTCCACGATGCCTGCCGGCACCTGTCTATTTTCTGTTATGTGCTATTCTACCCGGCTCAGGCAACTGCGGATCAGGGGGATACCGCTGCATCAGCCTGGTGAAGGGATAACACGCATGACAGCCTGTTCTGGATATATATGTGTTATCATCAGTTGTGATGGTCTTGTTGTGCGGAGGTGCAGCAGTGCGAAGCATACCTGTTTTCTTATATTTCATTATATGAAGATATCAGATAGCCCTTCAGGCTGATTGCCGGGTTTCAATTCATTCTTTATCAGCAGTTTAGTTGCGGTGGCCGGAAGCATAGGATAATAGCCATCGGGAGTTAGTAATATGCCAGAAGAGCAATATATGCATAAAGATATACAAGATATACATAGCAAAGACGGCAGGGCCCCTGTCCGGGATTTCGGGCAGTTTCCCGGACAGGCTGTCCTGGAGCTGGATAATGTATCCCGCAGTTTTAATAAAGGCGCAGTGCAGGCTGTCCGGGATGTTTCGTTCAAGCTTCATCCCGGCGAAGTACTGGGCCTTATCGGCGTTAACGGTGCAGGAAAAACGACCACAGTTAAAATGTGTTCCACCCTGCTTGACCCCACATCAGGGCAGATACATGTTGCCGGGATAGATACCCGCACATCGCCGCGGGAAGCCCGTTCCCATATAGGCCTTATGCTTGGCGGCAGCGGCGGTTTTTACCCGCGCTCAACGCTGAAGGATAACCTGCTGTTTTTCGCGGACCTGGCCGGCGTCAGTTCACGTGAACGGCAGGCTGAAGTCCGCCGGACCCTTGAGCTTGTTTCACTCGGCGATATGGAAAACAGGAAAGCGTATGAGCTGTCCCGGGGGCAGCGCCAGCGCCTGCATATCGCGAGGGCGCTTTTAGGCAGCCCGGAGCTGCTCATGCTGGATGAGCCCACGACCGGCCTCGACCCCGATATTGCCCTGAAGATCCGCGGGCTCATACGGTCTGTAGCGGACAGCGGAGTGGGTATCCTGCTGACATCGCATTCTATGGAGGAAGCTGAGGAGCTCGCGGACCGCTTTGTGGTGATCGACCGCGGGGCTGTCCGCGTATCCGGCTCCCTTGATGACGTGGCGCGGTATGCGGATATATCCCGAACCACTACTTTTACCTTTACCCCGTCCGGCAGTTTCGGGCTGGATGATATCTCGCGGTTAGTGGATAACGACGGCTTTATTATGCACAGGGCAGTAGGAAGCCAGTGGCGTGTAACAGTCATGTGGCATTCTGCAGCGGCGGGAAGGGTTGCGCAGCGGTGTGGTGCAATTGCCAGCTGTACATCTGCTGACGACCTTCTGACCCGTCCGGCGAATCTTGAGGACGCCTTTCTTGCTATCGCCGAGATGGGGCAGAGCCCGGCGGTATCGGCAGCATCTTCCGGAGAAAGGGGATAGAAGCATGAGGCTCCGCCGTTTTTTGCGCATTGCCGGGTTTGAACTCAGACAGTTCGCCGGCACAGGATATTTTGTGCAGACTGTAGTCGTTGCAACACTCAGTGCTTCAGTAGTCCAGCGTCTGGGTGTCATGGCATGGCACAGCAGCGCATACGAATGCTTCCTCCGTTCAGGGATGATCGGTATGTGGACTTCTTCCATATCGGCCGCGGGGATCATCGGTTTTGAACGGATGAAAGGCACCCTTGTGTACCTGGTCTCCAGTCGCCAGAATGCAGCTGTGACCCTGCTGGCGCTTGTGTCCAGTGTATCAACGTTCAGCCTGCTCGCTTTCCCAATATCATGCATAGTATGGCTTATCCCCGGGAATTCAGGGATTGCACCCATGTTCCTTCTGCAGCATCTGCCGCAGCTCGCAGCAGGTGTTATCCTGCTATGGGCGGCTACATTGTCCATCACGCTTTTCATGGCCCTGATATCGGTGATAACACCGCAGGCTCTGATATTTGAAGGGCTTATCCTTGTCCCGGCACTGTTCTTTTCCGGTGTATTTGCTGTAAGTTCGCCGGTATACCGGGTGCTGGGATCCGGGGCAATTTTTATCCTGCCGACCGCATCTGCCGCAAGGTTCCTGTATTCGTACGGGGCGCCGCGTGCGATGTTTTCCGGAGGCATAACGTGTGCAGCTGTCACCGCAGTGTGGATCGCTGCAGCAGCATTCACTGCACGGTATGCGTTCAGAGCTATGCGCCGTACTGGAACAATAGAGGTGATCTGATGGACAGGCTGCGTACCGTGATCCGGATAAGCCGCAGTGCTTCGGCAATATTGGCTACCAGGGCTTCTGCGGTAGTGGGCATCATTATTATCCCGCTTTTTGATATCCTCTTTTCCCTCCTGTTAGGGTCAAGCCTTAATGCCGACAACCTTGTGCGTATAGGTTATGCGAGCGCCCTGCTGGGGATAGCTATCACAACGATGTCATTTATGGACCAGAGCATCGTTTATGCACGGGCAGCCGGCGTGCTCCAGGAAGTCATACAGCGCAGGAGGTTCGATACGGCCTACTGGGCGGGTATCTCGGCGACAGCCTGTGCAGCGGGGCTTGCGATGGGTATTATACCTTTTATTGGGGTGTTTGCTTTTGATACGCATCATAATACGGCTGCCCTGATGCTGTCCCTCGCCGCTGTTCCGGCAGCACTGGCCGTTGGGGCAGCATTAGGCCTGTTTACGTCAGGTATTGGCCTGCTGCTTCCTGACCCGTATGCTGTATCGAATGCGGTCAGCATGCTCCTGCCTGTAACAGCGGGTACTGTAGTGCCGCTGCACTATTATCCGTGGGGAATCGGCACAGTGCTCAGATTCTTCCCGGTATCTTCCATCATCCAGGCCGTTGCCGGCTCCGGTGCTTTTGGCCGGGCAGTGCTTATTGAGCTTATTCACACAGCGGTATGGGCTATACTGGGCGCAGCGTGTATGGGTATAGCCCGGCGCCGGCTGCGCAGCGGGAAGATCCCGGAGATACTGTAGTGCAATCAGGACAGGCTGGCGGGATTCTATTCCCTGCTGTCAGCCCATGTCCGTCTGTATCCCGTCGGATACCTCTGTTTTGCTGTCTTTATACCTGCCCGTCCTGCCCGCTTTCCCTGTTTTCAACGGCCTCTTCCTTTTCGACTGGCCCATTGTTTCCCTGCCTGCTTCCCTCCTGTCCGCTGACAAGTGCACTGTACTCTCCATACCCTTCTTCTTCCATATGGGAGAGGGGGATGAAACGCAGCGAAGCGGAATTGATGCAATACCGCACTCCGGAGAATTCCTGGGGTCCGTCATTGAATACATGCCCGAGGTGGATACCGCTGCTGACAGCAAGCACTTCGGTCCGTTCCCGCCCCGGGATCGTATAGTCAGCGCGCTCGGCAAGGGATCCCGGGCTGATCGGCCGTCCGAAAGCGGGCCATCCGCAGCCGGAATCATATTTCGCATCCGAAGTAAAAAGCGGTTCGCCGCTGACAATATCCACATAAATGCCCGGTTCAAAGGTTTCGTCGTAGGCGTTGGCAAAAGGCTGCTCAGTAGCCGCTTCCTGGGTAACGGCATACTGGAGGTCATCAAGCTCATAGATGCGGTCAATGTATTTCTGACGTTTCGATACCTGGGCGATTTTCATCGGATCAATATGGCAGTAGCCTCCGGGGTTCTTTTCAAGATAACCCTGATAATACGCTTCAGCAGGATAGAAGTTCTTCAGAGGGCTGATCTCTACCGCTGTTTTGTGCCCATGGCGTGCTCCCACCTGTGCATCCACTGCATGGAACACTGCCATATCGCTGGCGTATGAAGGGTTTACAGGGTTGGAGTACAGCCCGGTACGGTATTGCCTGCCATGGTCATTGCCCTGCCGGTCCACGGAAAACGGATCGATAATATCATAAAAAAGCCGTGTCAGCGTTGTCAGGCTTACTATTGAGGGATCGTAAGACACTTCCACGGTTTCAACGGCATCAGGCCTGCCGGAGCATACTTCTTCATAAGAAGGGCTGTCCGTTTTCGACTGGGCGTATCCTGCCCGTACAGCTGTTACACCGCTGATGCGGCGGAAATATTCTTCAAGCCCCCAGAAGCAGCCGCCTGCAAAGTAGGCGACGGCTTCAGCGCTGTCCTGTGTGGTATCGGCAGTCTCCGTCATACTGTCCCTCCTGCAGAATAAGATCTGTAAACTGTTATATTTGTGAAAAGATTACCCCGCAGAAGCGCCGGGCGCAATATGGACACGCGGGTTTTCACCCGCTGCGGTATAAGGGATATTTGGGACAGGCTGCAATCCGGCGGGCTGCAACATGCGGCTGAAACTGGTAGCACGAAGGTTGTACTATACACCATATAAATATATAGACAAAAGTAAATCATAAAACAACAGGAACAGAGATTATGGAGCTGCGCATTATTGCGCAACGGTTGCATGAAGCAATTGTTGAAGCAGGAGAACATGCTTTGCAGGTACAGATATCGCCGCGTACCTTCAGCACAAAGGAAAGTTTGCAGTCAGGCGCCGATCAGGGCAGCCAGCTTATAACGGCGTCAGTTGATGAGGATATCCTGACTTTTATGAGGCATAAGGTCGATTCTATCGGGCCGTTTGACGGTTACTGGGAGGAGGCCGGCAATGACCGGCATCCGGGAGGGCACTACTGGTCTATCGGAAAAGTTGATGGGGCCATTAATTTTGCCAGGGATATGGCTGAGTGGACTTTAACGCTGTCGCTTTTTGAGATCAATGATCAGGGCGTCGCCTACCCAATCCTGGGGATAGTCCATGCCCCGGCGCTGAATATCACATATCTTGCTGCGCGGGGCGAAGGCGCTATCCGTATCCGGCGCACGCCGTCCGGCATCAAACGTGAACGTATTGTGCCAACAACGACAGCAGGTCTTAAAGGGTCTGTTGTAAGTTTCGGCATGTCATATTTTGCCCATGAATCCCGCAGGGCAATAGAAACAGTGGCCGCTATTGCCGGCATGCCTGCAGATATCAAGCGTATAGGGCCTACTTCGCTGGATCTGTGCAAAGTGGCCGACGGCACATATGATGCTTATTTTGAGCCTTCCCTCCATCATTGGGATATCCCTGCAGTGTCGGCCGGGAGCGTCGTAGTGTGGGAGTCCGGCGCCCGCCTGCGCCAGTGGGATGATACTGAGATAAACTGGTACGCCAATAACAATATTGTTGCATCCAATGGGCTTCTTACCGCTGAGCTGCAGCCGTATCTGGAGGTGTAATCATGGGGATGCGGACCGGCATCCATGGGTTTGAGACCTCGCGCCTGACTCTGCGGCCCTGGAAAACCGATGATGAGGCGGAGGCATCTGAACTTTTCAGGTATGCCTCAAACCCTGCTGTCGGGGAGATGTGCGGTTGGGCACCGCATAAGAGTGCGGAGGAAAGTGCGCGGATAATCCGTGATATCCTGGATAATCCGCATACTTTTGCGATTGTCCTTAAGGAAACGGGCAAGCCAATCGGGAGTATCGACTTCCACCCTGTATCGTCCGATACCCGCAGTTTCCTTGCGGAGGGTTTACGCAGCGGTGCCTCGGCAGGCGGGGAATTTGTGGAGGATATCCCTCGGGAAGGCGTATCGGCCCTGGGGGAGGTTGCAGCGCATCCGGACTGTGCGCGCGAACTCGGCTATTGGATCGGTGAGCCGTATTGGGGGAACGGCTTTGCTGCTGAAGCAGGTGAGGCTGTCAAAAGCCATTGCTTCGGCGGCTTGGGGCTGCAGGCTGTCCTGGCGCGGCATTTCGTGGGGAACCCTGCATCCGGCAGGGTTATGCAGAAGCTTGGCATGCGCAGGATCGGACGGATAAATGATGTCCTGATGCCTCTTTTGCCTGGGAATGTCCGCCGTGATGAATTTGTATATGCGGTTGTGGAAGCATAGGCGGCTGCATAGCAACAGAAAATGCAGAAAGCCCCGGGCGCATGTCCGGGGCTGTATTATAAAGATCGCAAAAGATCCGATTACTTAGGCAACTGCCTTCTTGAGAAGGGAGCCGGCCTGGAGCTTTACACCATATCCTGCAGGGATCTTGATGGTCTCGCCAGTACGAGGATTGCGGCCGGTGCGGGCTGCACGCTTTACACGGGAAGCGGAAAGGACACCGGTAAGGCGAAGGCCTTCGCCGGACTCGAGAGATTCTACGAGGACTTCCTGGAAAGCATTGATAGCAGCCTCGGACTGTGCCTTGGTGAGGCTCGTCTTCTGGGCAATCTTTGCTACGAGATCAGACTTGTTGTATGCCATAATGGTTATACATCCTTTTTTATCAGGGAGTCAGGCAGGATGCCCGACTCAGCGGACACTTTAGATACTACCGTATTAAGTGGAAAAAAGCGACTTGAAAAGCCGAAAAACGCCTATTTTTCTTAAAATTAATGTGAAAATTACACATTTGTAACTTAATATCATCTGATAATTAAATCAAATCATGCTTATTGAGCCACTGCATGGCGAGCGCACCCAGCGGTATCCGCAGCCAGTATGTCATGACCCTGAACAGCAGGGTAGCGGATAATGCGATGCTGGAGGGTACCCCGATGCCGGAAAATGCGAGGCTCAGCGCCGCCTCAATGGCTCCCAGCCCGCCGGGGGTAGGGACAGCGGAGCCGAGTGTGTTCGCGATGAGGAAAACGAATGTTGTTTCTATAGGATTGGCGGTGTATCCGAATGCGTTCAGGGCGCACCAGAATGCCAGCCCTAAGCCAATATTCTGCAGGACTGACCCTGAGGCACAAACCAGGAGCTTTTTAGGCTGCGTAATAAGCGCCGCCAGTTCATGGCCGTACGATTTGATCGTCGGGATGAATTTTGACAGGATCAGTTTCCTTAAAGGCTTGATTGCCATGACCAGGGCGATGCAAAACCCTGCGATACCCAGGATTATGGCGATCGTCCCTGTGGGGATGACCCCTGACAGAGTAGTACGTCCGGTGAAAATGCCGATAATGATGAGCAGGAGGGTCGTCGTTGTTACCTGTATTGCTACGACTGCGCTCATTATTGCGGTTGCAGGGGTATTCTTGTATCCGGCTTTACGCAGATACTGCAGGTTGACAAAGGCCGGCCCTACCCCTGCCGGCATGGTGACCGCCGTGAACCCCTGCATGACCTGGGAAAGGAATAAAGGAGCCAGGTGCCGCTTGCCCTTATCGACAAAAACCCCCAATGACAGGGAAGTGGCTGCCCATGGGAGGACAGCGCCGAGCGCGAAGCACAGCAGTGCCATCCATGGGTTGGCGCTGGAAACAGCCTTAGCCATTTCAGTCGGATTCAGCTGGCTGAATACCACTACAGCTGCAATAACAAGCAGGACGACGCCTACGAAATTACGTACATTGAAACGGGCGAGCGTAATAGTCTCTGTGTTTTCTGCCTCTTCTTCAGGGATCAGGGCGTTGATCCGGGTACGCAGGTCTTTGAGGGCGGAACGGCTCCATGAGGGGTCCTGCCGTGTTTCCAGGGGGATGGCCGCCCTCTGGATGAAGGGGACGAGAGTATATACATAGTCCCTGCCCCAGGCGGCGGCGGCGCAGGAAACAGTCCGCTGTACGCCGATCTTTACGGCAAAGGCTGCTAGGAGCTGGGCCCTGTCAAGGCTCACATTCGTAGAAGCGCTTGCGAAATCCCCGTTATCCCAGCCGGCGAGGATGAGATTGCCTCCATCGTCGCGCACCAGGTTGGCAGGGGTGATCCTGCGGTGCGTATATCCGCGTGAATTGGCCTTTTCCAGATATTCCATAGAGTTGATAACATCGCTGTCGGTGACGGAGCCCCAGTCGCATTCGTGGAGCTGGGAATCTTTATAGTATACGAAGATCCCGGATTCCTGGGCATCCGTTACACCGTAGGGGAGGATAGTTGACAGCCCCGTATTGCGCAGCCCGAGGAGCATATCAAGATGATGGTGGCATGTTACCCTTACAGTGCGGTCATGCCGTGTGGCAAGATTCGACATCTGGAACCATTGGAAAAGCTGGCGCAGGTATCCGGCGGAATGGCGGCGTTCATCAAGGACTGATACGGTGTAGTGGATGCCCTGTGCATCTACAGCGTCGTATAAGCGCGAATTGAGCGTGAGATCGTCGTCCAGGCTTGCCGTCTGGCGGGATACGCGCAGCGATGTATCAGGCCGCTCCAGCGTGTATGTGCGGCTTCGCAGGGTGCGTATCTTCAGGCCGACATTTTTGAGGGCCTCAATAACGCCTTTGCCCCATACTCCAACGTTGAGGGTCCCTGCTGCAAAACGTACGAGGAGGCCGGCAGCGCGCCCTATGAGGACGGCGAAAAGCACTCCTATAAGGGAATCAGCGGAAAGCATGATAAGGATGAGCCCGAGTGTGATAGTGAGGTTCCAGCCCCATTTGACACTCTGATGCATTTTGCGCGGGCCTGAAGCGGTAAGGAATGCAGCGAGTGCCGAGAAGACGACGGGGATGACACCGTCAAGGGAACTGAGCTGATAAAGGAGCAGCGGGTCATGGACCAGCGTGATAATCCTGGCTGCCCCGTAAGCTGCTGCGAAGCCGAGTATCAGGGAGAAAGTGCTTACTGCGAGCTGCTGCCATTCATTTTTGAATGCCAGCTGGATAAGGACAGCGATTATTATCCCGACTGTCACCAGCTGCTGGAGAAGGGACAGGGGGACTGCATACAGCCAGTTATCTATCAGATTGCCGAAATTCCGTACATCATTTTCGACTCCACGGGCCAGCCCCTGCAGCCGCATGGAAGCAAGGAGGACAAGCAGTGAAGCTATGATGCAGAGGATACAGTTCAGAAGGTCGTTCAGATCGTGCACCCTTTTAGGAGGGGTATCAATAATGCGGGTCTGCGGCAGGGAAACAGTATCCATGATCTCCAGGCCGCTGTTATCTGGGATGTCGCTGATGGAATCCTCAGATACACTGTCAGAGGCGTGAAACCCTGGGGACCCCGCCTTAGCGGTTTTATCTTCGCGTGATACCATCGGAATCCTTAATATAAAAAATTGGCAATAATAACTGGTATATCCGTAATGCAGCTGTGCCGGGGATCAGTCACCCGAAGGCCTGTCTGAAGGCCTGAGAGACTGCTGCTTCAGGGGGACGAGCTGCTCTGCTGCACCGAGATAAGCCGAAGGGCTGAGCCGGGAAAGCCTGCGTGCTGTTTCTTTATCGAAACCAAGCGCTGAGATGAAGCTTTCAACATCATGTTTATCTATCTTTTTCCCGCGCATAAGCTCTTTGACGCGTTCATAAGGGTTATCCATGCCTTCAGCCCCGGTAAGCGCGCATGCGCGCATCGCAGTCTGCACAGGCTCGCCAAGGACTTCCCAGTTGCTGTTGAGCTCCTGTTCCATAGCTTCATTGTGCGGGTGGATGGAATCCAGGCCGCCGGCAAGGTTTTCCAAAGCCAGGAGGCTGTATCCAAAAGCCGAACCTATGTTGCGCTGGGTCGTGGAATCGGTCAGGTCGCGCTGCCAGCGGGTCTCAACGAGGGTAGCGCTCAGGGAGTCGAACAGGGCGCATGAGAGTTCAAAATTAGCTTCAGCGTTTTCAAAACGTATAGGGTTCACTTTATGCGGCATAGTGCTGGAGCCGGTAGCCCCCTGAACGGGGATCTGCACGAAAGTCCCGCGTGAGATATACATCCATATATCAACTGCAAGGTTGTGAAGGATATGGTTTATATGGCTGACTGTAGAGTACAGTTCGGCCTGCCAGTCGTGGGGCTCTATCTGCGTAGTGAGGGGGTTCCATGTAAGTCCTAAGCGGATGGCGACGAATTCCCTGCTGATGCGGATCCAGTCAGTCTGGGGGACAGCTGCGTAGTGCGCCCCGAATGTCCCGGTGGCGCCGTTGATCTTTCCCATGTATTCCTGGTTTTCCAGAGCGGTACGCTGGCGGTTTAGCCTGTATACATATACTGCCAGCTCTTTCCCAAGGGTCGTGGGCGTTGCAGGCTGGCCGTGGGTCAGGCTCAGAAGCGGCATGCCGGCATACTGTTCTGCTGCGGCGTCAAGCTTAGCAATAATACGTTCAAAGGCCGGGGACCATACGCAGGTTACAGCCTGCTTGATACAGAGGGCATAGGACAGGTTATTGATATCCTCGCTGGTGCATGCAAAATGTACCAGGGGTTTAAGGCGAGTCAATGAGGTCTTGTGCCCGAGCCTTTTTTCTGCAGAATCAAGGCGGCGGCCTATATAGTATTCGACTGCTTTTACATCGTGGCGTGTAACGGCTTCAATTTCAGCCAGTTCCCTGATACTGTCCGGTCCGAACTCCTTGGGGATGCTCCTGAGATAGCTTATTTCCTCTGCGGTGAGGGGATCAACTCCGGGGACAGCAGGGGTGCTGTCATTGTCGTGCGTACCATTAGCCAGCTGGATCATCCACTCGATCTCTACAGCTATCCTCTGACGGTTGAGTGCGGCCTCGCTCAAATACTCAAGCAATGGTTCTGTCTGCTTATGATAGCGTCCATCCAGGGGGCTTAAAGCCAGTGAAGGTTTGATATCAGTTAGCTTCATAGTTCAAGATTACGCTAAGGCATAAACGCGCAGATCTCCTGTTTACCCTATTTATGCAGGCGTCCCCGGAAGTAGTACTGCTTATCCATGGTGCCCCGGATAGTTTCTGCAAAATGCCTGTTGTGGCGTTCCACGTCATTGCTGTGGAGTTCCTGCGCATTCTGCCAGGCGGCACGCTGATAGTTCATCCCGTGTGTCAGCTCTTTGGCGGATGGCGCGCCTTTTACCCGTGTTGCAGTCCCTGCTGCGGTATCGGCGTCCGAACTGATGCCGCGGACAGTAAGGTGTTCAGCATCATGCCTGTTAGGCGCGCCGTCAAGGCTTGATATCAGTTCATCGTTCACTTCGGTGCTGGTGACCCATGTGCCTTTGCGGATGGGGTGGTTCGCAATAGGCGAGCCTGCTGTAACAACATGCTTTACATTGAAAGCGTGCTGCGGGTCACTTGCTATGGAGGCGGCCACAATACCTCCCTGAGAATGTCCGACGAGCGCTACAGGGTCAGAAGGCTGTATACCGGCCCGTTTCATGGCTGCCATAACGTATCTGGCGCTGTCGGCCTTGGCGCGCTGGCCCGCATCGGAGCTCATAAGGTCTACATTCTGTGCCCATCCGAAAGGGGAATCCATATGCCCGTCTGTTCCGGGGATGGTGACAAGCCAGCTGTGCTTCCCGTCTTTCGTGGTAAAACGCTGGATAGCAATAGTCCCATAATCCGTCCCCAGTCCTCCCGTGCCAAGCCGTTCCTGATTGGCCAGGCAGCTGCCGATATCGTTTGGTTTGGATAGCCGGCTTTCAGGGTTTACCGCAGTAATCGACAGTTTGTTGCCCTGTATGGCATTCATCACAGGTTCGCTTATGGAAGAGACTTTTGAGGCAGCATCGCTCACTGTCCCTCCTCCGGTAAGGCGGCTGGCCAGCCCTGACATAAAGCCTTCATGGGAGGCGTTGCTGTCTGTAAGGATCCGGATGGGATTGAACCCCTCTTTGCCGGTCATCCCATGGACCCCTGCCGATGCAGCACCCAATGCCAGTATCCCCAGAGCACTGTTCGTAGGCGACAGCGCGGTAAAAAGCCCTGTCAGCTTTGAGATGATGGAGCTGCTTGTTTCTTCAGCATGTGAGTAAGTGCTGTAGGCCCGGGTTACGCGGTCTGCCATACTGCTCAGTTTTTGGCCAAAACCGGCAAGCAGCGCAGAATTATTTTCGCAGGCTGCAATGATCCTGCCAAGCGGCAGAGAAGTATGAAGCCGCGTATTGTCTCCCGGGATCCCGGATGCTGCACCGCCAGTTCCGATGGGCGACGGCTGCATTGCTGGGACAGTTAGAAACGTATCCGAGAATGGCCCGCGGACCAGGCTGGGGTATTTCGGGCATGATGTAAACGGGCTCAGGGAAAGCAGAGGCTGGCATGCAATCACAGACTGTGCCGATGCCCATATCCGCGAATGTGCAGCCAGCTGCGCGCTATGCCGGTTGAAAGCATCGGCAAAGCGTACGAGGGAAGGCATATCTATGCTTGTAGAGGCGGCGCTTCCATACAGATATGAAGTTATATGCGGCTGTGCCATGATCTCCTCCTACGGCCGTATGCAGAGATGCTGTGCAGCAGGGATCGCGGAGCCTACTGCCGATACTTCTGTCAGAAGGGCTGCCAGGGATTTACGGTAATATTCTCCTGCTTTTCCCGACCATTCCATAGCGTATGCGCCGGATATGTCTGCCCGGACCCTTTCCATAAGTGTTTGTGTTTTTTGCGTTGTGTCAGTGACGAACTGCGACAGTTCCATCCCTGCGCGTATACAGATGCAGGGCATCTGCTGTCCCGCAGCGCCTGGTATCAGCGGCGGGTAAGAAGGCCTCGGGATTATGCAGGGGGTATCCTGGGGAAAAGTGTTATTTGCCATACGGAAATTGTGGCATACAGCGCCCGTCTGCCTTAACTTCTACGGCCACTGTGGCCGGATGTGGATAACACTCTGCAAAAACTGTTTGACAAAACAGCAGAAGGCTACCACGGTTTCACAGTTGGCTGTGGGGACTTGTCGGGTGAGGGGGCCGCCTGCTGGTCGGTAGAGTTCTGCCGCAGGAGTTTTTGTGTTTTTTTCTCATCCTCTTTATCTTCAGTACTGTCAGAATCCTGACGGCCGGAAGGCTCCTGTGAAGATGCCGTGCCCTGCTGGTCCGCTGCTGTGCCCTCTTTCCGGGCATCTGCTATTTTACGGGTCAGTGCGCGTGAGACGTCGGCATTATGCCTGATAGAATTTTTTAAGCCCGGTGCCGCGAGCAGCGAATTATTCTGCAAGTCTTTGAATGATTCATCCACATTTTTCTGGCTGGCTGCCAGATCATCTAGCTGTTTCTTTGAAAGAGAAGGTTTTTTATTGAAAGAGGCGATATTGGACTGCAAGGAACCGGTAGCAGAATTGAACGACGATACTGTGTAAATATTGACGCCGGCTATAACGGCTGCAGCCAGGGCCACTGCTCCGATAATGCCCAGGGCTATCCGGGTTGCAAGCGGCATCCGTGCATGTGTCCGCAGGTGCCGCCGGGACTTTGGCTTTGACTGGAGATTGGGTACGCCGGTCATAGCATCCTCCTTGAAGTAATGGTCCACGCTGCCAGTTCCCATGCGAAGATGAGGGCGAAAAGGGTAGTGAAAGGCCAGATTATAGGGACTGTATAATCTGCCCGCCGGGTTACTGTGCGGAGGCGGTAATCGCGGGAAGCTCCTGCAGAATCCTGGAGGGTGACCCCCCGCTCCTGCGTTATATGGATATATGTGCCGGAAAGTTCATCGGCAATGCTTTTCAGGCTTGCCTCGTCCAGTTTTGAAATGCCGTCTTCGCCGGTAGCCGGATCTTTGACCCATTGGCTGGCATTATCCTGTGTATCCATAGCCTTGACACCAACCTGGGTTAGCGGCACCTTGCCGCCCTCAGCAGAACCTACCCCAACAACGACAGCATTATCCACATATTTGCGCAGTGCGGAAAAAGTCCTGCGGGCCTGGCTCCCTGTAGATTCCCCGTCGGATATATAGTACAGCACGACGGTATCACCGGGATGGGCCTTTTTTGTATTAGCCATGGATGCAATAAGGCTGTCCAGCGGCGCATCCAGGTTCGATCCGCGGGAAGTTGCTGTAGCCTCGGTCGCCAATGTATCGGCCCATTGCGTGACTGCGTTGGAATCAGGTGTCAGCGGAAGGTCTGTACTGGTTGAGGCACCGAAACGGATAACGCTGAAACTGGCATCAGGGTACATCCGCGCAATATCTTTCACTGCGCGGCTTGCTGCATTCAACCGGGTGACCGACTGCCCGCCTTTATAATGGGCATCGTTTACTGCCATAGATCCTGTTGTATCCACTGCGATGTAGACATCTGTAGCATTCACCGCCTGCGTAGTATTGCGGACGTACCGTGCCGGGGTGAGGATGATTATTGCCAGCAGAAGGCACATCAGGACCCTTCGCACAACAGCCCAGACAGTAGTGTCAGTCATCTCGCTGTGCGGCGCTGCAGTACTGCGGTACCGGGCAACTGTGAAAACTGCGAGGCATACAAGGATAAGGGCGAGGATCGGGGAAACTATCCACCCGAACATAGGGGCAAGGGTCGCTGTCATCGGCGTAACCTCCAGGTGAGGGCAAGATATCCGCCGAATGCCAGGACAAGGATGATGATAAGCGCCTGCGGGGCATCGGCGACTATAGACTGGCGGCTGTCCCGGCGGGTCCCGGAGCTTGTCCTTTCTATTGCCTGTACAAGCGAACCGATATCCGGAGTAGTGTTCATATTGGTAAAGGAACCGCCGTAGCGTTCGATAAGGGTACGCATCTGTGATTCATTCGGCGAATGGGTATTTGATGCGGAACCGACGTACAGGCCGTCAACGGTAATATGCGATTTATTGACAAGCCCGGCCGCCTGCTCAAGGCTGTATGTCCCCGACTTGCCTTCTATATTGTCAGTCGCCAGGATGATAGAAGCGCTCCTGGTCGACCGGGCACGCTGGGAAGATCCTTTTTTATCAGCCGAACCGTTTGCATTCACGGAGAACTGCGGAAGCTGGAGGGCGCAGCTGACAAGGCCGTCGCCAATAAGTGAAGAAGAGTTGGTAATATTCCGCGTGCCCTCAAGCCAGTCCTGGATCTGCGCATATTCTTTTTGGGAAATATTATTGAAATCGCTGGAGGATACTTTTTTCAATATTCCGAAAGCGTGTTTGAGCTGGCTTTCTATAACGTCGGAATCATCAGTAAGCGGGAATACCGTACGTGTGGTGGAGTCAAAAATACTCAGGCCTATGCGGTCGCCCTGCAGACGGTCAATCAGGGTCAGATAGGCTGCAATGATCTGGCGGTCATAAGCAAGTGCTGATCCTGATACGTCGAGGCACAGGACAATATCCCGCGACCCGTAGGTACTGTTCCTGCGGTCCACAGTCGAAGGGCGTCCCATCAGCAGGGCTGTTATAAGGCTTATGGCTGCAAGGGCTATTGCCGCCGCGAAACTGAGGCGCCTGTATAGTTTGTACCGTTGGGACGGTATATCAGACTGGAGGTCATCACTTACTGTCCATGAGTATGCCGAAGGCTTTTTCTGCCGTTTCCCTGTCCTGGCGCCGGCCGGCCGGGCATTGGGGGTATCAGTATCCCCGTCAGCCTTATCGTCAGCATCATCAGGGGCAGTTCCGCCTGCATCCCCTTCGCCTGCGGCATCCCCCTCAGCTGTGCCGGGCCCGGTAACAGGCCTGCGGGGGTATCTGCTCCGCGCCCACAGGCCCGCGGCAATAACAGCGGCGGTAAAAACCAGGATGGTGAGGATAATGACTGCAGGCCATTGCCATGATATGACCGGTGTGTTCATTCGCCCCACCTTTCTATAAGCCCGGATACCCATTGGGCAGCTTCTTCAACAGATGCGTTCTGTGCTGCAGGGTTCCATTCAGCTTTTGCAAATTCAGGCGGGTAGAGGGCTTCAACAGTCTGTCTGAGCACCAGATACCCGTCCCTCGAGTTTCTGTCCGGCGTTTCACGTTTCAGCTCTGCCAGAGTATGTTTAGTAACATCCTTACCCAGCTTTTCTGATGCAAACTGGCGTGACAGGACAGAAAGTCGATGGTAGGCCTGTTTATCGTCAAGAAGCCCTCTGGCATGGTCTTTCTGTACTGCAATGATGCGCGTCTGCCACTCCGACCTGGTATGCGTGCGCCCAGCTGTTTTTGTCCGGGGCGAAACGGCTTTGCGCTTCATACTCCCGATAACAGCCAGCGTACCGGCAGCAGCAGCAACGATGATGCAAATGCACAGCACAATAATGGCCGGTGCCGCAGAATGCAGCGGATCAGGGGTCTGTGTGAATCTCATAGCGTGGGTATCTCCTCCTGCCGGATCTGTGTATGCGTGTTTTTCAGGAGGTTGACATTCCCCGCCCGGGTAAGTGCTGACGAGATACGGCGGATGAAAGCGGTGAACATCGCCTCGCTTGAGCCGGCATTCAGCACTGCTGCGCCTGCGCGGCTCAGCCGCTCTTCAAGGAGTTTGGAAATGAATTCCCTGCGTACCCGCACATCGTCATCCAGTTCTTTAACGCGCATAAAAGCAGGAATAGCACGGTTAGAGGCAGCGTCAATGACTGAACCGAAATCCGGCGCGGCGGAGAACGGGCTGATCGCCTCAATATCCACTACGATCAGGGGATGGGTCTGTGCGAGCACTCCTGCTGCCTCTATAGCCTCTTCACTCCATGCGGTATGTGCCGTTGCAATAACGATCAGCGCGTGGCGGTCGCGGATACGTTTGGCATAATCAAGAAGGGAAAACAGGTCCCCTGGCCTGGTCAGGCGGATATGGGCAATACGCTCAGCCAGATCGTCAAACGCCATATATCCGCCTGTCAGCGGGATTCGGGTGATGCGTGCCGAATCCCCAAGGATGACCGACAGCTCATCTGAACGGCGCAGCGACAGCACTGCGAACATGCGCAGCGCGTTCAGCGCCACCTCCATCTGGCTTTCTCCGCTTGTGCAGGTCCCGGTCATCTGCGCGCCGGAATCAAGCAGCATCCATACCCGGCTGGTAGCATTCTGTTCCTTGTCTGCTATCATGGGGCGTCCTGCGCGCGCACTTGCCTTCCAGTCGATCAGGCGGGCCTCATCGCCTGCCGTGTAGGGGCGGATATCCAGGAATTCATACCCGTTCCCCCTGCGGACAGACTGATGTTCACCCTCAAGCACCCCCAGCGCGCGTTTGACGGCAGGCAGCGATAAACGTGCACCAAGCGCCTCGATCCTGCGCCGTATGGTCTCCTGGGAAGCCTGGGGGTTCGTTGTATGTGGATGGTCAGGCATAGTCATTTCGCTGATTATAGATACTCCTTGTAGCAGGGGCTGCGGGGATTGCAGGGCAGGCTAGGGGACAGGGACAGTTTCAATGATGGAATCAATGACCTGGTCGCTGGCGACCCCGTCTGCCAATGCTTCAAAAGTCATGAGGATACGGTGTCTCAGTACATCATGGGCATAAGCCTTTATGTCCTCCGGGATCACGTAATCGCGGCCGCTGAGCAGCGCCTGTGCCTGTGCTACCCGCATCAGGGCAATAGATGCACGCGGGCTCGCCCCGAGCCGGACAAGTGTTGAAAGGCCGTTAATAGGATGTTGCCCTGCGCCGCGGCTTGTGGCAACAAGGTCAACGATATACTCTTTGACTGCCTGGGAGATATGGACTTTACGGGCATTCTGGCGCAGATAGGCCACATCCTGCAGGGAGATGCTGGTCTCAGGATCGCTGCCCGTACTGGGGACATCGCTGTTCTGTCCTGAAAGCATGGTCAGCATGCTGACTTCATCCGTATCGCTTGGATACGTCATGACTGCCTTCATCGTGAAACGGTCCATCTGGGCTTCCGGAAGGGTGTAAGTCCCTTCTTCCTCAATCGGGTTTTCAGTGGCAATGACCATGAACGGGTCAGGAAGGGATATCCGTTCCCCGCCTATCGTTGCTGCACCTTCTGCCATAGCTTCAAGCATAGCCGACTGGGTTTTTGCGCTTGAGCGGTTGATCTCATCAAGCAGGACGATGTTGGCATTGATAGGGCCAATCTGTGTGACCATCTTCTGCGAGGCGAAATCAAATATTTGTGTGCCTACGATATCGGAAGGCATAAGGTCCGGGGTGCATTGGATGCGCTTAAAGGACCCGGAAACGCATGATGCGAGGATCCGTGCAGCTGTAGTCTTAGCAAGGCCGGGGACAGACTCGATAAGGATATGCCCTCCGGCAACAAGTGTAATGATCAGAGATTCCCTGAGATCGTCCTGCCCTACGAGGCCTTGTGAAAAACGTCTGCGTATGCGCTCGGCGAGCTCCTTGTTGTGATCAGTGACATCAGATCCCAGCGGTGAACTTTCGCGCGGGCCTGAGGTATCGGCACTGTGGTCCTGGCCGTCGTTGTGCGAAGAAAATAATTCCATACTTAAACTCTATCTGTGATTGTTGACGTGATCTATATATTGGCTGGGGATTTTATATATTCGGGCAGTGTGCGGCAGCATGTGTACAGGCAGCGGCGCGGGTATACAGATCCCTGTTGCGGGAAGCCTCAGCCCTGGTGTCCCTGGGAGAGGTCCCAGTTTACAGGTGCAGCCCCCTGCTGCTCCAGATACGCATTCGCGCGTGAGAAAGGCCTGGACCCGAAAAATCCTCTGCTGGCGGAAAGCGGGCTTGGATGCGCCGATTTGATTATTTCAGCGTGGGGCAGCAGCGGTTCCAGGGATTGCGCATTACGCCCCCAGAGTATTGCAACGAGCGGAAGTGGCTGCCCCTGCCTGTCGGTGCGGCTGTCCAGCGTACGGATAGCCTGCTCGGTGACCTGTTCCCAGCCTTTGCTCTGGTGGCTGTTCGGAGCTCCTGCGCGGACGGTCAGGGACCTGTTGAGCAGCATGACCCCCTGTTCCACCCAGGGGGTGAGGTCGCCGTTCGGCGGCGCAGGCACATGGACGTCATCCATAAGCTCTTTATAAATGTTGCGCAGGCTGCCCGGTATAGGGTCAACATCAGGGGCGACGCAGAAGCTCAGGCCGACAGGATGTCCTGGGGTGGGGTAGGGGTCCTGTCCCACGATAAGGATTTTGACATTACTGACAGGCAGCTGGAATGCGCGGAATATATTGCCGCTTGAGGGGAGGGTAGCATGGCCCTGCGCGTGTTCCTGCCGCAGAAAATCGCCCATGCGGCGGATAACGGGCTCGACCGGTTCCAGCGCGCGGGCCCAGCTGGGATCCATGATATCGCTTAATGCTTTTCGGGGAGGGGCGGGAGATTGCGTCATAGGACTTATAGTAGTACGCACTGTAGCCCTTTCCCAGGCTTTAGGCTTTGGATGCAGGGGCATTCCGAATCCCGGTGCGTATAAGCCTCAGGATTTTGCAAACATATTGTAGCGATTTATAAAGGGATATAAATTGTATATGGCGATCCAGTATAAACTCACTGTAGATATCATTAGGAGGACTTATGGCATCCGGCAGCAATCGTGATAATACATTGGTCGATGATGAGTTTAGCCAGGCAGCAGGTACGCCAGGCGGTGCGCATCGCGGCAGGAAAGGCCTTGCTGTAAGGCTGCGCCCCTATATTATCGTAGTCGCTGTAGCGGCATGCCTCGGCATCCTGCTGTGGATGTGGGTCTCGGGTACTTTCAGCGGCCATCCTACAACGTCGTATACCAAGGCGGCTGCTTCCGTGTCTTCTTCCCCCTCGGCATCCTCCAAGGAAAGCACTTCCGGCAATTCTGCTGGTTCGGGATCATCGTCGCCTTCGGCTTCCAGCTCTTCCGGGCCGTCTTCTTCCTCGGGGAGCCAGGAAGCAGATAAGGGGACCCAGATCATTATCTATAACGGTGGGCATACGAAGGGGCTTGCAGCTTCAAAACAAGCCCAGCTCACTCAGGCAGGCTACACCCATGTTTCTGCCATGAACCCCGCAAACCGGTCAGTGCTTCCATCGCAGCAGACAGTATGGTATAAGGCAGAATCAGATAAGGCTGCCGCCCAGGCCGTTGCACAGCAGCTCGGCATATCTTCCGTGTCCCAGAGGGCGAATATAGCTGCGCCTGTAGTGGTGATCGTCCGCTAGCCCGGGGCCTCCCTGCCTTCCCTGTTTATTCCGGATTGGCGGCGGGTCACGCTTGAAGCATATTTTTTAGGGTGTTTCGCAAAAAAGTTGGCACTCGACGAGGCAGAGTGCTAATCTCATTTTTAGCACTCGAAGCATGGGAGTGATAATCGATAGCTGACGGTTGAGCGTCACGAACATGTGCGAGTGATGACGTAAGCCATTGTTCATTACAAAAAGAGGATAGTATGGCAAAGATTATTAAGTATGATGAAGAGGCGCGCCAGGGCATGCTTGAAGGCCTTGATGAGCTCGCAGACACCGTTAAGGTAACCCTTGGGCCCAAAGGCCGCAATGTTGTCCTTGACAAAACCTATGGTGCTCCGACGATCACCAATGATGGCGTTTCCATTGCAAAGGAAATTGACCTTGAGGACCCTTATGCACGTATTGGTGCTGAGCTGGTCAAGGAAGTTGCCAAGAAAACAGATGATGTAGCCGGTGACGGTACTACGACAGCAACTGTACTTGCCCAGGCGCTGGTGCACGAAGGGCTTAAGAATGTGACAGCAGGGTCGAACCCTATCGCATTGCGCCGCGGTATTGAAAAAGCATCTGATGCGATTGTCCGCCAGCTGCTTGCTACTGCAAAGCCGGTTGAGACAAAAGACCAGATAGCAGCTACTGCAACGATTTCTGCAGGCGACCCTGAAGTCGGCGAGAAGATCGCTGAGGCACTGGATAAAGTTGGGCAGGACGGTGTTGTTACTGTAGAAGATAATAACAAGTTCGGCCTTGACCTCGAATTCACTGAGGGTATGCGCTTCGATAAAGGTTATATTTCCCCCTATTTCGTCACCAATCCGGATGACCAGACTGCAGTTCTTGAGGATCCGTACATTTTGCTGACTTCAGGAAAGGTCTCAAGCCAGCAGGATATTGTGCACATTGCCGAGCTGGTTATGAAATCAGGCAAGCCGCTCCTCATCGTTGCTGAAGATGTTGACGGTGAAGCACTGCCGACCCTCGTCCTTAACAAGATCCGCGGTACTTTCAACACGGTAGCTGTAAAGGCTCCGGGCTTCGGCGACCGCCGCAAGGCAATGCTGCAGGATATGGCTATTCTTACCGGTGCCCAGGTAGTATCTGATGAGCTTGGCCTTAAGCTTGACTCTATTGATGATACAGTCCTCGGCCATGCTGCCAAGGTTATTGTTTCCAAGGATGAAACAACTATCGTTTCCGGCGCCGGCACTAAGGAAGACGTAGATGCCCGCGTTGCTCAGATCCGTTCGGAGATCGAGGACTCCGATTCTGATTATGACCGCGAAAAGCTCCAGGAACGTCTTGCCAAGCTTGCAGGCGGCGTCGCTGTGATCAAGGTTGGTGCCGCTACTGAGGTTGAGGCCAAAGAGCGCAAGCACCGTATTGAAGATGCGGTGCGCAATGCCAAGGCTGCTATCGAGGAAGGCCTGCTTCCCGGCGGAGGCGTTGCCCTGGTGCAGGCTGCTGCTGATGTCCGCAAAGATGTCAATCTTGACGGCGATGAAGGTACCGGTGCAGACATCGTATTCCGTGCCATTGAAGCGCCGCTGAAGCAGATTGCCCAGAATGCGGGTCTGTCCGGCGAAGTCGTTATTGATAAGGTGCGCACGCTTTCCGCGGGACATGGCCTGAATGCCGCGACCGGCGAATACGGCGACCTCATGGCTGCAGGCGTTACGGACCCTGTTAAGGTGACCCGTTCTGCCCTGCAGAATGCGGCTTCCATTGCCGGGCTTTTCCTGACAACTGAGGCAGTTGTTGCCAATAAGCCGGAACCTCCGGCGCCGGCAGCCCCTCAGCAGGATATGGGCTACTAAAAAAGCGCAGGCCTGAGCTTGTTTCGGCGCAGGCTGCAGAAGATCAAGCTTTAAGGGCTGGCTGGTTTTCAGCCGGCCCTTAAACTTTTTTGTGGTATGGGCGATCTCCATTGCCTGCGGTCAGTTGGCAAAAAGGTGCTGGGCATCAGCCTCAGCCTGTGCATATGCAGCTGAGGCGCGGCTCATGGACTGCTGGATATTCTGCAGCGACTGTTCCATCTGCTGCTGGGCCGCACGCCACTGCTCCATAACCCCTTTGAACCTTGCTGCAGCTGCCCCCTGCCATGCGCTCTGGAGATCCTGCAGGTTTGCATACATTGTTCCTACAGACTCCCGGATCCTTGTTACTGATGTATTGACTGCAGCGCTTGCGGACTGTAACCTGTCCGAGTCAACACGGTATGTTGCCATAGTACTCCTTTAGTTTTTGAGGATATCTGCAGCAGATACCCTGCCGGTATCCTTCCTGTTCCGATTTTGCAGTGCGCCTTTCCCCGTATTCCTCCGTCAGGCAATAAAGGTTCCAGCCGCAGGATCAAGCCTATAGCAGCCATGCATGGCAGCGAAGTATTCTATGGGATGTGGCTGGATGTGGACAACACGCAAGTTACGCAGCTTGACAGCCATATAATATGTATAGTAATTATAGCTTATCTACAGGCAGCTTAATACTAAGGATTGAGCCAATCTTCACCTGGACGCATAGAATTTGCTACTAATTCGCGGGAAATTTTCAGGTAATCATCAGGAGCATATTTAGAATAAGAGGTATGGCAAATAATCCAGAAGCAACTATTGTAGTAGTTGATGATGAACCTTCGATTCGCGAACTGGTATCCGCGAGTCTGCACTTTTCCGGGTTTGACGTAAAAACGGCATCAAACGGTACAGAAGCCATTGATGTCATTACTCAGACCAATCCCGACCTTGTAGTACTGGACGTTATGCTCCCGGATATTGACGGTTTTACAGTAACACGCCGTATCCGCCAGCAGGGCGTGGAAGCGCCGGTGCTGTTCCTCACCGCCCGTGATGATACGCAGGACAAGGTCATGGGCCTTACAGTCGGCGGCGATGACTATGTGACCAAGCCGTTCAGCCTGGAAGAGGTCGTAGCGCGCATCCGTGCAATCCTCAGGCGCACCAAGGAGCAGGTTGAGGATGACCCCGTGATCCGCGTGGCTGACCTTGAGATAAACGAGGATTCCCATGATGTGACCCGCCATGGCGTACTTGTTGATCTCAGCCCTACGGAATACAAGCTCCTCAGGTACCTCATGGATAATGAGGGCCGTGTGCTCAGCAAAGCACAGATCCTTGACCATGTGTGGCAGTACGACTGGGGCGGGGACGCGGCAATCGTTGAGTCCTATATTTCCTATCTGCGTAAAAAGATTGACGGTGTAACGTATACTGACGATAAAGGAAATGAGCAGAAAGTAGTGCCTGTTATCCAGACAAAACGCGGTATCGGGTATATGATCCGCGAACCGCGCGATATGAATGGGGTGCATGCATAGCATACAGGTGTGAATACTTTTATCAGGTATCAGCGGAAAGCAGAGGCGTTTGAGTTCGTGAGGGGTCAGACGCCTCTGTCTTACGCACCGTAAGGATAGGATGATGAGCAAAGATTCGCAGAGCAGGGCACCGCAGCCGCAGGCGGATACATCCGGAATACCCGGTACTGCGGCGCATAATGCTGCCGCTGCTGGAAGCCGCGGGCACAGCGGCAGTGCCAGGCCGGGTGCGCATCGGAGCCCCAGGGAGGGTTTTTTCAGGCGGAACAGCCGGAACAATAAACTGAATACTGGACGCATCCCTCTGACCGTGAGCCTTACAGTTATAGTTTTTGTCATCATCCTTGTTGCAGGGATCATCATGACCTTTGCAGCATACGAACTGGTACAGTCGGCACTTAATGATCAGACGAATACCCAGCTGAAGCAGCAGGCTGATTCGATCAGGAATAATGTGACTCTGATCCAGCGCCAGGCTGCCAGGAAAAACAATATCCCCGATATCCCGGCCCCTGGTTCCAACGGCCAGATGGATTCGGCGAGTTCCAAGGATACTGCACAGGCACTTGATGATTTCCTTGAAGCGCAGGGTGCGAACGGCCCCACGGATTATTTCCTCCAGATCAGGGATACGAATAACACCATCCTTGCCACGCCGTTTACGCCTTTTGCCAGCAACAATATGATCTCCGTCCCCCGCCTGAGCGAAACAGATTCCATAAAAAAGCAGGTGCCGACGGACGGGGAACCGGTAACGGTGCCTGCCAACGTCCATATATACAGCAATAACTATGATCAGAAAATCTATGAAAGGGCGGCCACGGACTGGCGTGTAATGGCTGTCAGCATCATTAATTCTGAGACCGGGAAAACTGAGTATGTCGTTTATGTTGCGCGGTCGCTGTTCTGGCAGCGTGATGCAGCCCGCAGGGTCGTGCAGTATTTCATCATTGTTGATATTGCGGTCATCGTATGCGGTGCAGTGCTGTCCCTTATACTGATCCTCAGGGCTTTAAGGCCTTTGAAGCGTATTGAGAAAACCGCCGCCGAGATCGCAGGGGGCAACCTTTCCGAACGTATCCCCGAGGGGTCTGCCAATACCGAAGTAGGCTCCCTTTCTTCTTCGCTCAATGCCATGCTGTCCCGCATTGAGTACAGTTTCAAGAAACAGGAAGATACGACTAACCAGATGAAGCGCTTTGTTTCTGATGCCAGCCATGAGCTCCGTACCCCGCTGGCCGCTATCCACGGGTATGCCGAGCTGTACAGGATGCAGCGCAGAACCCCCGGTGCACAGGAACGTGCCGATGCAACGATCGATCATATTGAAATATCCTCTACCCGCATGTCGTCGCTGGTCGAAGCCCTGCTTTCCCTTGCCAGGCTGGACGAAGGCCGCGGTATCGATCTCGGCCAGAAGATCGGGGTGGACCAGATAGTAAAAGAATCTGCCGAAGATCTGCATGCACTTGACCCTAACAGGCATATAACGCTTGGGCGGCTGGTCATTGACGGGGATGATATGCTCAATAAGATCGCTTCGGTTGCCTCCGGTACTGTGCAGCCGGTATCCCAGCTGAACCGTTTTAACGGCAGGCGGCATACGGATACTGGCAGAACACACGGATATAACGGCAGGGATGCCGGCGGCAATGCTGCACAGGCACCTGCCCCTGTGCCTTCCCCCGCAGGCAGCAGGATATCTGTAGTCGAATCCAGCCTGCCGCCGGTTACGATAGGAGGGGATCCGACACGGCTTCGCCAGGTACTGACTAACATTATCGGCAATATCCACAGGTATACTCCTGCAGATTCGCCTGTAGAAATTGGCGTAAGCATGGTGAAAGCTGTCACATCGACAGCAGACCTGAGCAAATATGACCCGAATGAAGAGACGCTCGGCACTTTCCTCGAAGATGTGGCGAGGGCGAACAGGACGAATTCAGGGAGGGAATTTGTTGTGATCCGTGTGAGTGACCACGGTTCGGGTATTGATCCTGCGAAGATGGAAAAGATATTCGAGCGTTTTTATACTACTGACCCCTCGCGCGCCCGGCAAAGGGGAGGAAGCGGCCTGGGAATGTCTATTGCGCTTGCTGTGGTCAAGGCCCACCATGGGTTTATCTGTGCTTCAACAACTCCCGGCGGCGGGCTCAGCTTTACTATCGTCCTTCCTGCATCGCAGACGAGGATGTTCCTTGACCGTAATGACTATGCCGAACTGTCAGGGATCTCCGTGGCTGATGCACGCAGGAACAGGGAGGCACAGAAGCGCCGGAGGAAACGCGGGAAAGAAGGGGAAAGCCAGCCTGCAGAGGCAGTGCAGCCCGGCCGGGATATGCCAAACTCTAAATCGTAGGGTAGAATCGTATATAGTCGTATACGTAACGGAAAAATCGGGAATATTTTAGCTTGTGTGCTGTTCAGGACTGAGTAACAGCATCCGGGTGGAATCAGGCAGACAGAGGTGTGATATGCCAACAGGAAAAATTCGCTGGTTCGAAGCAAAAAAAGGTTATGGCTTTATTACAGGCGATGATGGGGAAGATATCTTCCTTCCCAAAACCGCTTTGCCGGCAGGCGTAACAACGCTGCGCAAGGGGGCAAAAGTCGAGTTTTCCCGTGTTGACGGGCGTAAGGGCCCCCAGGCGATGGATGTTGTTGTGCTCGGTCCTGCGCCGTCAGTGATCAAGGCGACCCGCCCTAAGGCCGATGATATGGCAGCGATCGTGGAAGACCTGATCAAGCTGCTTGACGCTGCGGGCAACAGCCTGAGGCGCCACAGGTACCCTTCCGCGCAGGAGTCCCATAAGCTGGCAACTATGCTTCGTGCAGTTGCTGACGATTTCGATGTCCAGGATTAAACGCGCATGGCATAGAGAGCCGCGGAATAGGGAATTTTTCCAGGAAACAGTTCTAGGAGCATAATGGCTGAGACTAATGACCAGGAGCAGGATCCGAAGGCGCTTGCATACAGGGCGGCTGTTGAAGCTGCTGAGGACCCTCAGGATGTTGGCGGGTATGTGGATGCCCGTGTATCCGATGAAGACGCGAATATCCATGATTACCGTTTTGAGTCAGGCATCGCGGGGTATGAAGGGTGGCAGTGGTCCATTACGATGTACCACGACCCTGACACTGGCAGATGGACAGTAGATGAGTCATCACTGGTCCCCTCTGGCAAGGCGCTTCTCGCGCCGCGGTGGATCCCGTGGAAAGAACGCATCACTCCTGACGACCTTTCGCCTACTGATGTTCTGGGCACTGATGAGGATGATCCCCGGATGGAGCCTGGGGCAGGGGACCCTTCTGATAGTAATGAGGGAACTGGTGATGAGAGGGAGTCCGGCCCAGATACGTCGCAGGAGGATGTTTTTTCTGCGGTCAGTGAGTTTATGCTCGGACGCCGGCATGTTATGACTGCTGCTGCGCGTGAGGAAACAGCGAAACGGTGGTACAACGGGCCGCACGGGCCGAAGTCCATGTCTACCCAGGCGGCAGACGGCAACACCTGCGGATCCTGCGCTTTCTTCATCCCTCTCCAGGGCGAACTGGGGACCATGTTTGGTGTGTGCGCCAATAAGTGGAGCCAGGATGACGGAAAAGTGGTCTCCCTGGATCATGGCTGCGGCGGACATTCTGAGATTGAGCCTCCTGAACCGACCGAGCTGTGGGTGCAGTCTGACCTGCGTGTAGATGATGACCTTGATATAGAGATCGTCCCTCAGGCTCCGCGTGAGGAAAATCCTGAGGTTGAGCTTATTGAAGAGTCTGAGTCTGCAGCTGCAGACGGGCCGGCTGGCGAAGGCAGGGATTAGGCTGCGTCCGGCAGTTCCGGACCCATACCGGCGCTACAGCCGTACTGTGCATATATTTACGTATATTTAGTGGACAATCGTTACTGTACACCGCGCGCTGTCGAGGAGCTGGCGGCTGACTGAACCGAGCATCACAGCATCAAGGCCGGTCAGGCCGCGGGACCCTACGATCAGCCGGTTCGCATACCGCGAGGCGCTTTGCAGACCTTTTACGGCACTGATATGGAATGCATGCTGGTTCACCCGTACTGATTGGGGGATATGGGCATCGGAGACGATATCGGCAACGATTTTATCCGCATACTCCTGGGCCTCATCATGCGACGGCACGGCATGCGTCCTGTCGGCGATCTCAGAGAGGTTCTTTATCCTCCAGCAGTATATGACCTGGAGCGGCCGTCCGGTAGCCTGCGCTTCTTCTGCAGCGAAAGCAAGTGCGCGTTTGGATACGGCCGACCCGTCTACTCCTGCCACGATCGGCATAAGCGCAGAACCGAGCATTTCAGATTCGGTTACCGAAATCTCGCCTCCCTCATCACTGTCTTCCTGGCCTGTGGAGCGCCCGGCACCCTCGGGTTTGAGTGCTTTGGCGATTGATCCTTCGGCAGCTGTTTCTTCGGCTGTATCTGCATGGACTATTGTTACAGGGACCTGGGCGCGGTCAAGGAGGGAATCCGACATGGAACCGAGGAACCATCTGGCCAGCCTGCTTAGTGACCTTCTCCCTACGATTATCTGGTGTGAATTTTTGCCTATGTTCAGGAGCGCTGTGGATCCTGCAGCATGGACTGAAGTCAGGGTGAGCCTGTCCCGGTCGAAATCAATGCCGCGGCTTGCCCTTTCAGCCCATTCGTTGAGCTCCATGGTGATAAACTTGTGGATCTTTTCCCATTCAGCTTCATTCTCGGGACGTTCCCCCATATCCCAGGAATGAGTCCATCCATATACAGCGTTGACATTCTGCCCGGTTGCAGCGGATTCACGCAGCGCCCAGTTCAGCGCGGCGAAAGACTCGTCTGACCCGTCAACTCCAACAACGATGTCGGCCAGCTTCTGTGTGTCTGACATGCGGACTCCCTTCTGTATAGCCTCGAGCCACTATGCCTGCCATTCCCAGTGTAGCCCCTTACAGAGCCGGTACGCAACGCGCGGGGATATTTTTACGAAATTCAGGGATATATAAGGCTGTTGATTATGCATGTATTTATAGTTGAGCCAGAGCAACGCAACTTTTGCGTTAACGGCGTAATTCATCAAAAACGGGAACAGGAGTCACAACAAATCTGTATAGTTTAGTGTAGTTATTCCTTTATGAGATACACGATACAAGAGGAAAGTTTATGTTTGAACGTTTTACAGACAGGGCACGGCGTGTGATCGTCCTGGCCCAGGAAGAAGCCCGTGCGCTGAAGCATAACTATATTGGTACGGAGCATCTTCTCCTTGGCCTTATCCGTGAAGGTGAAGGCGTAGCGGCGAAAGCCCTTGCAGCTAAAGGTGTTGAGCTTGATGCAGCCCGCAGCCAGATCGAAGAGATGATCGGCAAGGGGTCTGCGTCTCCAGCAGGGCATATCCCGTTCACGCCCCATGCGCGGCAGGTTGTTGAACTTTCTTTGCGTGAAGCCCTCCAGCTGGGCCACAGCTATATTGGTACGGAGCATCTTCTCCTTGGCCTTATCCGTGAAGGCGAAGGCGTGGGGACCCAGGTCCTTATAAAAATGGGTGTTGATGTCTCAGACCTGCGCTCCAGTGTGATCAATGCGATCCGTGATACCGGCACCAGCAGCTCAAATGACGATATGGTCAACGCCGGAGGGATGGGGGATCAGTCGGGGAAAAACGGTTCATCCCTGCTTGACCAGTTTGGGCGCAACCTTACCGCTGAAGCCGGGGATGGGAAACTTGACCCTGTTATTGGGCGCAGCAACGAGATCGAACGTGTGATGGTCGTCCTGTCGCGGCGCACCAAGAATAATCCTGTGCTTATAGGCGAACCGGGCGTTGGCAAGACTGCCGTAGTAGAGGGGCTTGCGCAGAAGATCGTTGCAGGCGATGTCCCCGAGACCCTTAAGGGCAAGCAGGTATACGCACTCGACCTTGGTTCAATGATTGCCGGCTCCCGGTACCGCGGCGATTTTGAGGAACGCCTGAAAAAAGTCCTTAAAGAGATCAGGACCCGCGGCGATATCGTGCTCTTTATTGATGAGATCCATACTATCGTCGGTGCAGGGTCGGCAGACGGTGCAATGGGTGCTTCCGATATGCTCAAGCCGATGCTGGCGCGCGGCGAACTCCAGACTATCGGTGCTACTACAACAGATGAGTACCGTAAGTATATTGAAAAGGACGCAGCCCTGGAACGCCGCTTCCAGCCTATCCAGGTAGCTGAGCCTACTATCGCTGAAACTATTGAGATACTCAAAGGCCTTCGCAAGAAGTATGAGGACCATCATCATGTGACTATTACTGATGAGGCAATCCAGAGCGCGGCCGAGCTTTCCGCGCGCTATATCCAGGACCGTAACCTGCCGGACAAGGCTATCGACCTGATCGATGAGGCGGGCGCGCGCCTGCGCATCAAGAGGCTCACGGCCCCCAGCGCCCTTAAGGAGCTCGATATCAAGGTCGAGAAAGTCAAATCCGATAAGGACAAGGCTATTGCAGACCAGGATTTCGAAAAGGCTGCCTCCCTGCGGGATGCCCAGGAAAAGCTGGAACAGGAACGTAAAGACAAGGAAAAATCCTGGCGTGAAGGCGAATCTGATGTTTCCATGGTCGTGGATGAGGACACTATTGCCAATGTGATCTCTTCTTCCACAGGCATCCCTGTTTTCAAGCTGACGGAAACTGAATCCAAAAAGCTGCTTAACATGGAAAGCGAGCTCCATAAGCGTGTTATCGGGCAGGACGAGGCTGTTGAAGCCCTGTCTCGCTCTATCCGCCGTACCCGCGTGGGGCTGAAAGACCCTAAAAGGCCTTCCGGATCGTTTATTTTTGCAGGGCCGACGGGTGTGGGCAAAACAGAGCTTGCCAAAACGCTTGCAGAGTATCTGTTTGACGATGAGGATGCCCTTATCCGCGTAGATATGTCCGAGTTCGGCGAGAAGTATTCTACTTCACGCCTTTTTGGCGCGCCTCCGGGATATGTAGGCTATGAGGAAGGCGGTGAGCTGACTGAAAAGGTCCGCCGCAAGCCGTTCTCAGTGATCCTGTTTGATGAGATCGAAAAGGCGCATCCGGATATTTTCAATACGCTGCTCCAGGTGCTGGATGACGGCCACCTGACTGACGGACAGGGGCGCAAGGTCGATTTCAAGAATACGATCATCATTATGACTACGAACCTCGGCACAAGCAAGATATCGCAGGCGCAGAGCACAGGCTTCAATATCGGCGGGAATACTGATACCAGCTATCAGCGTATGAAAGACCAGGTGCAGAGCGAGCTTAAAGGGCAGTTCCGTCCTGAGTTCCTTAACCGCCTTGACGATATTATCGTCTTCAGGCAGCTGACTGAGCCTGAAGTACGCCAGATCGTGGAACTTGATGTCAGGACTCTGAACGACCGCCTGTTCGAGCGCCATATGTCCGTAGAGCTTACCGGCGCGGCTAAGGACCTGCTCGCCCAGAAGGGTTTTGATCCGCTGCTGGGGGCCCGCCCGCTGCAGCGTGTGATCCAGCGCGATGTTGAAGATGCCATATCCGAGAAGATACTCCTTGGAGATCTGAAGGAAAATGAGCAGATTGTTGTTGATGCTGAAGGCGAAGGTATCCTTGGTGAATTCACTTTTACCAGCCGGCCTTTTGATTTCAGCGTTGGGAACGGGGGCGGCATCCCTGCTGCGGATTCCGGTGATACTGAGGCCGGCAGCCCTGAAGGTCCTTCTGCTGAACCGGTGCCTGTTGGTGCTGATATTGCGCCTGAAGGTGCTGGCAATGCCGGGCTGCAGGGGCATCCTGACGATACCGGCGGTACAGGCAGTTCTGCAGCGGAACCGCTGCCTCAGGATAATCCGACAGAATAAATAACGGCAGGCTTAGGTTCCTGGGTCCAAACTGAGCCGGGTGAGCGTAAGAAAGTGCGGTGCTTTATCGGTACCGCACTTTTGCTGTTTAGGCCTGTGTCCCCAGGTATTCAGCTTTTGTTATAATGATTACGGCTTGCGGGCAAAATAGGCAGACCATACGTGACAAGGGGAATACGATGAATACGGATCAGAAGCCTAAGCAGTCGCTGGGCAAGCGTATGAAAGCAGTGGTCCATTCATGCGGATGGAGCCTGCGGACAGCGCTGAAGACCGCACCTGCAGCATTTATCTCTTTACTGGTTATGAGCGCTTTAAGCGGTGTGACACCAGGACTGCAGACGTATGTTGTAGGGTCACTGACACAGTCAGTAGCGTCAGGTTCCCGTCCAGCGGCCCTGTGGTGGGCTGCCGCAACAGGTGTCCTTGTTGCCTTTACTATGGCAACGTCGATACTGACGGAATCAGTTAACCTGTTTGTCAGCGACCGGATACTGAATGCCTGCTTCAAAATGGTCAACAGTACTATCGCACGTATCAGCCCTGCCCGCCTGACCCGTGAGCGCAAAGCGGAAGAGGCCCGCCAGGCAAGGGAAGCTGTGAATAATATGGCAGTGTCTTCCCAGTCAAGCGGTATAGCTTCCATACTTTCCATGATCGTTGTCTGTGTGTCGCTGCTCCTGTCGATCTGGTATCTCAGTCCTCTTGCGGCCATCCTGGTGATACTGTGCTTATTCCCCATAACTGTAGCTGCCGCTATCCTGGCAAATGTGGAGGCTGTGGTCTGGCCAAAGATCGTTAAAATGAACAGGCGGTCGGAATATTTTGAGAACCAGATCACATATGAGCAGCAGGCGCACGAGCTTGCGCAGCTCCAGGGGCGCAAATATGTGGCGAAGCTCGCCAATGATAAACGTGATGAAGCGCTGAAAGGCAACCTTTACCTTGACCGTATCTACTTATCAGGTATGCTGGTTGCCGGCTTTCTGATCCTCGTTTTCGTTGTAGGGGCACTTATCGCGCTTATCAACAATAATGTCAGCGCCCCTGTCCTTTCAGGCGTCCTTGTAGGTATCCTGTCCGGGATAGTCAGCATGGCCAGCCTGGGATACAGGCTGGGAGGCATGGCGAAAAATTCTGTGTCAATAGAGGCGTTTATCTCATTCATCCACAGCAACGATAATGAGGATAAAGCTGAAGCCGCTGGACAGCCCGCCGGCAGCCCGGCGCAGCAGCATGGCAGTACCCGTGATGCGCAGAAAGGAAGTGCTTATGCCCATATCCCTGCCGCTGCCCGCAGCAGCACATTAGCTGGTTCGCCGCTGCTTAAGCTGGATGGCCTTACGGTAGTATATCCCGGGAAAACTGAGCCGTCCGTTGCTGACATCTCGTTTGAAGCCCGTATGGGTGAAACGATTGCCCTTGTGGGGCGCAACGGTGCAGGCAAAACAACGACGCTGCAGGCTATGCTCGGTGTGGTGCCTGCGCAGGGCGGGACCCTGATACTTAACGGCGAGGATATAACCGCTGAAGGATTTAATGAACGTATCAGCCATTTTGCTGTTATGCCTCAGGAATATAACCGTTTTGAATTTACTGTCCGCGATAACCTCCTCCTTGGGCTTCCCGAGGGTACGGTAGATGATGCTCAGATATGGGATGCCCTGCGTGCTGTGGAAGAGGAATCTGTGATACGCAGGCTGCCGCAGGGGCTGGATACCCAGCTTGGCGCAGAATGGGGAGGCGTAGGCCTGTCCGGCGGCGAATGGCAGCGGCTTGCACTTGCGCGTATGCTGCTGCGCCCTGCACCTGTCCGTGTGCTTGATGAGCCGACGAGCAATGTCGATTCGCAGTCGGAAGAGGTCATCTATTCCACGCTGTCGCAGGATTCGCATGAACATGCTACAGTGCTTGTATCCCACCGTGCGTGGACTTTGCAGAAGGTTGACCGGATATATGTATTCCGTGGCGGCAGGATAATTGAAACCGGCACATACAGGGACCTTATCAAGCCAGGGACTTATTTTGCTGAGTTGTTCGACTATCAGCTCAATGCCGGCGAATAGCTGCCAGGCACATACACGTAAATCATCCACTGGTTATCTTCCGTCCGCATCCTCAGCGTGCCGCCTAAGGCTTCAATAGCTTCTTTATGCATGCGGAGCCCGCGGCCGGAGGCCTCTGCACCCGGCAGCGGATCGGTATCCTTTATATCATTGGTTTCACGTATCGTGATCCCATCAGCATCGCCGACAATAGCCAGGGCATATGAATCCCTGCCTTGCGGTGCATGGCGCTGTATGTTCGCAAATATCTCAGTTATGACGGACAATATCTCAGCACGCGCAGCATCTGAAAAATGGGTATCAGCCCCATTTATTTTTACAGTGCCCGTAAATTTGAGGTTTTCCAGCCGTGACCGCTCCCTGCTGACAAAACTGTGCAGTTCCGGCAGGAGGCCTGCTGCCGCCGGCTGCCTGTTTCCGGGCTTAGCCGACAGCACTGTATCCCGGGCATATGTATCGTCATCCAGAAGATCCAGTATCTCATGTATCTGGGCGAAGGCCTGCGAAGAATGGTCGGCAACCAGTTTCCAGTCCTGTGCATCGGCTTCACTGATGCTATCCGTGGCGCCTGCCCCGCTATGGCTGTGCGCAATAAGCGAAATACCGGACAGGTTATTCGTCACGGAATCATGTATCCGTATAGCGAGGGCCTTCCTGTCCTGCATATTCTTCAGCCGTTCTTCCGTTATTTTCTGCTCCATACTGATACGCTGGGCATCAAGCTTTCTCCTGTGCTGGGAAAAAACTATGCCGGATAATAATCCTGCAGCGTAGAGCGCAGCCACCGCTACCCATGGTACCGGTTCCCACTGGTGGCTTACAGCCTCAGCAACGGTATGGATGGCAATACACACAGCAAGGGCGGCAAGGGATGCCCGAAGGGAGGAATAATATGCAAGGACACCAATAGCAATAATCTCTCCTGAAAGTACCAGAGGATGATTGGGCCCCTCGACCAATGGGGCGAGCAGGGCGAAGAAAAGGATGGCCCAGCAGCCATACTGCGTGAGCACCGGGAGCAGGAAAATCATTGTTAAATAGGGGACGAATATAAGCCAGAAAATACCGCTTCCGGGTGATATCATAAGGATTTCAAGGACGGAAAGGATCAGCCCGAAAACTGAAAGTACAATAAGCCAGGTATGGCTGGAATATTGCGACAGATAGTGTCGGAGTGTTTTTATCCTATGGGCATCCATCATCATAATCCTCAGTCAGTGGTTCAAATCCGACCAGGCCAGTATAAGTGCCCGGTTATTAGGCACGCCAAGTTTTTTAGCCGCATTCTGCAGGTGGGTACGGACTGTTGTCTGGCTTATACCCAGTTTTTCAGAGATCTGCTGCATTGATTCACCAGTGCACCATAAGTCCACAATCTCAGCTTCACGCGGCGACAGCTCTGTGTTTTTAGAGTTTCTGATCCTGTAAAAAGCATCCTGGGAAGAATCAAAATTGATGTTTTTATAGGGGAAGGAGGATCCGGAGCTTATCCGGATGATAGCTTCGGCAATCAGCGCCGGATCATCTTTATGGATGATCCCCTGTGCTCCGGCTGCCGCAGCCTTGCGCGCGAAACGGTCTACATTGAATGATGACATCATAAGTATCGCTGTAGAAAAATTTTCGCGTCTGATAGCTGTACATGCCAGCAGCCCGTTCATATCGGACATTGATATATCTGCAAGCAGCACTGTTGGAGGATGATGTGAAAGGCAAACGGAAACAGCCAGGGAAGATTTATCAACCGGGTCAGGGAGATGCCATCCGGGAAGATGCTTTTTCAAGGTTGCAGCAAGCACGGCAAGTGTAAACCTGTCGTTGTCCATGATAAGCAGTGATTTGCCCGTAGCCGCTCCTTCAGTGTGCCGGTACCTTGCTTATTTCAGTTTATACTTCAGCCGTTACGTATTGGCTATCCTCAGAAAAGAGGATGCCTGTTTGGGATCTGATTAATAGCTTTATAGTATCTGTTGCAGGGCAATAACAGTTTATCTGCTTTGAAGTGAAGGTTAAACGATATGAGTACGCTTACTGTTGATTCGCTGAGCAAACGGTATGGACGCAGTGCGGATCTGGCACTCGACAATATCAGTTTTCAGCTGGGCAGCGGCATGATTGCAGGGATCCTTGGCCATAATGGGGCGGGGAAATCGACATTGCTTGGTTCAATTATCGGGGAAGTGAAGGCGACGGCAGGGAAGATCGCATATGATACTTATGATCTGACTGCTTCTCCCAGGACCGCGCGTAGGATATGCTCCTTTATGCCGCAGACTTACGCGCCATTGACCGGAGTAAACCCTCAGGAAGCTTTGACCAGTGTCACAGGGATGAGAGGGCTCCCCGGCAATACTGGGGAGAGGCTTGTCCATGAATTTATGGAAGAACTGGATATCGTAGAATATGCCCGCACGCCTGAGAACAAGCTTTCAGGAGGGTACCACAGGCTGGTTTCCCTGGGAATGGCTGTAGTGCAGCAGGCTCAGGTACTTTTGCTTGATGAGCCTACTAATGATGTCGATCCGATACGCCGCAGGCTGTTGTGGAACCTGCTTCGGCGGATTGCTGATAACGGTGCTTTGGTGCTTGTTGTGACCCATAACCTCGAAGAAATACAGTCTGTAGCAGACAGGCTGCTGGTTTTTGACAGGGGTCATCTGCTTGCTGATTCGGCTCCGCCGGATTTTGCCGCGCTGTCCAATACGATCCGTTTTGAGATAAACGGGGAGTATCCTGCGCAGCTGCTGTCCGGTTTGCCGGTGGCCAACATTACGCATACTGATTCTGTGACAGCATTTGAGTGTGACCCTAATAATAAAGGGCAGATACTTAGCCGGCTGAACCAGGCTTTTATTGATGATGATACTTTTGCATTCTCAGTTTCACATGGGACTATCCAGCAGGCATATGAAAAGCTTGTGGGAAGCGAGGCATTATGAAAACTTCTCTCCGCTCGCATAAAGCACTGTTGAAATGGAGCTTTCTAAGGCATCGGTATCTGTTCGTCTCTTTTACAGTCCTTCAGATTATGTTTGCCCTTGCTATAGTTTATGGATTGACGCTGATGCTTGATATGTCCGGCGGACAGTCTGCACAGAATGTCAATACTGGTGTCTGGCAGCTATGCCTGATAACGATTGGATGCAATCTTGCCCCGCAGATGATGGCCGGGTCGATCAGCGAAGGGTTTATGGAGTATCAGAGCAATTTACCGGTCTCAAGGGTTGGTATACTCCTGTCTGACTGGCTGATCTGGGCCCTTGTCTCAGCGCCTGGAGTTGCGGCGGCAATCCTGGCCGGATGGGCACGGTTCGGATTGGTTCCCCAGAATCCAGGGCTGCTGATACTCCTTCTGCTGCTGTGTATGCTGGTCAACCTTTCTTTTGGCTATACAATGGCTTTATGGTTCCCTCCGGATACTGTGACAATAGTCGGCCAGGCCGTTATGTTTGTTGCTATGCTGTTCTCCCCGATACTGTATTCGTCGGATAAGCTCCCGCATTTTATTGTTGCTTTTCATAATTGCCTTCCGTTTGTCCCTATGCATCGGCTGATACTCGCAGCTGCTTCCCCGGGAAGCTCACAGATGAATTGGCCGGATCTTGCTGTTGTCCTGGTGTGGCTGTTTGCCTGCTCCGGCATCTGCATGGCTGGGCTTTACAAAAGGAAATGAGAGGCTGGAGGGCAAACCTGTAGCGTTACAGTTTTCCTGTTTTTGAGTATGGAATTGTTGCGACACGTTACTTTTTGCGAATCATAAGGCCGAGGTAATATATAAGAACAGAAAGGAAAGGGTTATCAAAGGTGAGTAACGAACTTTTACCAGAAAATGCTGGCAGCACAAACAGTAATGCCGTAGTTGATATTGCGTATTATCCACCGATGGTAGGGAAAGATATCAGTCTTTCCGAGACCGGAGGAAAATTCGGTAAGAAGATATCCATGAGTGAGGTTGGCTCTTTCGGCGCCTTCTTTACAGAGGCGATTAAGGCAATCCCACTTGAACATTCTGCGGGGCAGGGGCTTTATAGAGTCACTTTTAAACAGGGGGTCCATGGTTCTCTCGCCAGGTTTCACGATGGGAGTGGCTATCTGGGGGCTATTTTTGATAAACCTGGACATATCGCTGGACAGGCTCGGCTCAATAAAGTAAATTTTAATCCTGCTGCCGTTAATCCTACTGTAATGCTAGTAACGGTAACAATGGCCTCAATGTCAAAACAGCTAGACGAAATTGAAGAAAAACAGCAGGAAATACTTGATTTTCTTATACAAGACAAAGAAGCGAAATTACGGGGTGACTTGGACACCCTTAATGATGTTATGAACAATCTTAAGTTCAATTCAGAAAATGAGAACTGGATCCGTCTCAAGCTTAACCTGATACAGGAGATTAAGCGTGATTCTAAGAATAATATAGGTTTTTATGAAGAGAGGGTCAAGGCGATAGTGGACAAGAATGATTTGATCCATCTGGATACACGAAATAAAGAAAGACTTACCACTTTGCTTAAAGAGTTCAAAAACTATCAGACTGCACAGTATTTATATGCTTTTTCGGCTTTTCTTGAAGTAATGCTGCTGGGCAACTTTGATACGGATTATTTAAGTAATTGCTCTAATAAAATCAGAAAGTATGAGCAGAGCTACCACGAATTATATCTACAAAGTCAGGAAAAGTTTACAGAATATGTAAAAGGGTCTGTCAAACATAGAATTATGGGAGGTGTCGCACGGGTCAGTAAATTTGCCGGTGGTACCATTGCGAAGATACCTCGCATCAGTAATGGCCAGGTTGATGAGAACCTTATTGCAGCAGGGGAACATATTGATGATCTTGGTGAGGGGTCAGTGAAAAAGATGACTGAGAAGCTTTCAGCCGCGGAAGATGGAGGGACCGGTGTATTTGCGGACAATATTATGATGCTTGACCGGATTGGTAATAAGCCTGTAGCATTCCTTACTGATGGGAAAGACCTGTTTATTGAAGGATAATTTATTTCTGCTGGTTACTCTGCTGGAACTGGCAGACCTCTCATCCTGCCCGAAGAGGTACCTGAATGGCAGGCAGGAAGGAATGCGCACTTAGTAAAGAATACGGTCAGGTAAAGAGTACTGTCAGGAATACAGGTTTCCTTTATTTTGCCCATTGATACCGTCCTGCCTGTATATCCTTGCCGATATCCGCCAATAGTACTGTTTGCATGGGATAGTAGGAGACAGCAGGGAATAATAGCTAGGGGGAGGCTGTCTGTATGCCGGTCAGTCATCCTGTCTTACCATCTGCCTGGCTACCTGTCGGGAAGCTATGTGCGAAGCCGTCCCTCCCAGTATGATCAGCAGGACGCATGCTGTGACCATACCCAGATAGGTAGGGAGGAACGAGGCCACTTCCATGCCGGCTGCTGCAGGGCTTAGGAGCAGCAGCCCCATCAGCGCAGAGATCACTGTGATGACCAGCAGCGGGGTGGCTGTTTCAATGCGCCGGGCTTTATCAAGGATCTTACGGTCAGCCCCCTCCAGCGCAAGGCTGATGTACTGGTCGGACTGGTCATAGACCATTGCGCTTTGCGTGACCATAGCTGATACTGCAGCCAGAAGGGCGACGAACCCCAGCGTGAGCATCCCTCCCAGGCCGACGTCGTGGCTGGCGATCACCTGGCTTGGCCTTTGCTGGCTGCTTGTCCCTGCTGCCGATGCTGCAGCTGCGGTTATTGAGCATACAAAAATGGCCAGGCCCACTCCTGCTGTTGATCTCCATGCACGCTTGGGGTCGTCCAGCAGCCTGCGAAGCCCTATAAGGCTGGCAGCACTTCGCGGATGCCTCACGCATATCTTTGCCCAGACTTTGATGACCCATGGCCCCACAAGGTTCAGCACGCCAACTGAGATCCCCAGGCCGGCAGCTCCGACTAGCCCCATAACAAGGATGCCGGCGTCTTTCCCCAGGCGTATGGAGAATGCGATCAGGACTATCAGGAAGAAGGCTGCTCCTATAATGGCACGGCGTTTAGTCACTTTTACTCCGGATGCCCTCATGCTCACGCCCAGCGGGGTCACGTTCACCCTGTGCAGTGAAAACAGCGCGGACAGCACGCAGATAAGGGTAATAACAGCAACTGCAGCCAGCATAAGAGGTATCCCTACCCACAGCTGGCTGAAGGTGAAGGGCACTCCCTGGAAAACGAGGAGCCGTACCAGAGGGATCGCTGCCATATAAAGGAGGCATCCGACCAGGGAGCCGGCAAGGGCCTGGCTGGCGCTTTCTGCAACAGTCAGCAGGGTAGTCTGGCTTTGAGTAGCTCCGATAAGCCGCAATATAGAAAGCCTGCGGTCCCGCCGCCTTAGCGTCAGCCGTGTGGCGTGCGCGGACAGGGTGATAAGCGGTGCCACTATCAGTGCGGAAGCAATACTTGCCAGGAATATGTATCCGTCTGCCTCTGACCGTATCTCACGGTCAGAAAAGATCTGTGCGGCATCCTGGCTTCGTACGAGGAACGCATGGAAGCCTCCCATGACAGTGAGGAACACTCCCATAGATACCGCGAATGCAATAACGGCAAGGATATTGATGCGCCGGTCTTCGCGGGAAGAACGCATCAGGCTTGTAAGGGTGCGGAAGTTCATGCGAGTATCCTCCCATCCTGCATGTGGATAGTCATCTGGCAGGATCTTGCTACATTAGGGTCATGGGTCACCATGATCAGGCTTGCCCCTGTACGTGCACACCAGCCTGTCAGCAGCTCAATGATCTGCTCCCCCGTAGCCTGGTCCAGCGCGCCTGTAGGCTCATCTGCAAAAATGACGGAAGGGCTGATAGCCAAAGCACGTGCTATTGCAATACGCTGGCGCTGCCCTCCGCTCATCTCGCCCGGCCTGTGGGACGCCAGCTGCTGCAGGCCCAGCCTTTCGAGCCAGTCTGATGCAGCGGCAACGGCTTTTTTATAGTCTGTCCCGGAGAGCATAAGGGGGAGCGCAACATTTTCCTCAGCGCTGAGTTCTTCGATTAGCTGCCCCGACTGGAAAACGAAGCCGAAATCGGACCGCCGCAGGCGTGTGCGGTATGCATCAGGCAGTGTTGCCATATCGCGGTTTTTATATACCACGGTCCCCTGGGTCGGCCTGAGGATTCCTGCGAGTACATGGAGGAGGGTTGTTTTGCCCGACCCTGAGGGGCCCATGATAGATAAGCTTGATCCGGCTGTGATGTCCAGATTCACATTATCCAGGGCGCGTACTGCATTTGCCTGCGGATTGTCTGATCCGCCGGTCCGATAGTCCATCGTTACGTTTCTTGCCATAAGCACAGGCACTGTGCGTTCATCTCCCGGCATTTCTCCCGCCTTTCATAAATAGATAGCTGGTGCTTTCACATTTAGTATAAGCTTGAGAAGTTTCCGGTTTTATCAGGAAGCACCCTGAAATCACCCTGAAATAGGTGCGGCGGGATATCAGGGGCTTGCTCAGGGGACAGCCTTGCGCTGTAGTAAGTATATAGTTGATACAGGCATCAGATAAGGTAAATGTAGAGTATAGGATGCAAAGTTGAGTTGGAAAATAGGTACTGCACGGTTCGGCTACAGCGCGACAGTGCTTAAATGGATCGCGCTTATCACCATGACGGCCGACCATATCGGGTTTATCCTGTTCCCACAGGCCACTGCGCTGCGTGTTATAGGGCGTATCGCTATGCCGGTCTTTGCTTACCTGATTGCTGAGGGATGCCGGTATTCCCGGCATAAGCTCCGTTATTTCCTGACAGTCCTGGGGACAGGGGCTGTGTGCTCGGTGGCGGCTTACTATGCAGCAGGGGGTACCCTGTATCAGAATATCCTTATCACTTTTGCCCTTTCCATCGCAACTATCTGCAGCCTGCAGCACCTTATTGATTCGGTGGGAGGCGGTACGCTGGGCAGTATCCGCAGAGGCACAACCTACAGGAGTACAAAAGGTTCGAGAGGGCATAGGCAGGATTCTGGCAGCAGCACTGTAGAAGACAGTGAAGCCAGTATAGGATTAAGCACAGAAAACATACAGAGAGGGTTTGAGGGGAATACCGCTGAGGATGCGCCGGGATCCGCTATGCGGCTGCCCGTCCTGCTGAGCGCTGCGTGGTTCCTGGGCATGATTGCGGTTGATGGGGTACTCGGATTCCCCGCCCCATTCCTGAGCCGGATCGGGTTCAGCGTGGATTATGGTTTCATGGGCATCCTGCTGCCTGTTTTTGTTTATGCCGTCCCTAACAGGAGGCTGTGGAAGTGGCTTGCGCTTGCTGCGGGGATATGCCTTCTTACCGCCCAGATGCGGTGGCTGGAGGCGTATGCGTTCCTGGCCCTGCCTTTTGTCGCATTGTATAACGGCGAGCGCGGCAGATACCCTATGAAATATTTTTTCTACCTTTACTATCCTGCGCATATTGCATGCATCACAGGAATATCAATGCTTATATCGCAGTATTGACCCGGCGGCCTTTACAGGGCCCGTACTGCGGGAATAGCTCAATGCATCCCCATATGGCATCCCTGGTCCCCTTTCCCTATATTTATATATGTCATTTATCGTATATGCGCAAGAGAGGGGTTGTACTGCAGGCATCTCTTCTGCTTGGAGTTCGTAGAACAGCATATTCGCGGTTCCTTAATGATGTACATCACATTTCCGGCGTTTTTCAGAATCTACTACTTGTAGTACAGAAAATATTGATTTACCCGATATCTAGGGGTTCGCACCGTAAAATTTTTAGCCTGAAAACCCTTGATGAGGTTTCACTGTACTGGTAATGTTGTCATCGAGTAAGGAAAGGCCATACAGTGGCCTTCACAGGTTTTTGATTATTAAGGGGTGGGCAGAATTTTGCTGACATGCGCAGGAGTTATCTCCGCAGGAAAAAGTACTATGACAAAGATCCTCTCGGAAGAGCTGGGGACTAAGGCTTTCTTTGAACCGGTAGAGGACAACCCTGTCCTCCCTCTTTTCTACAGGGGGAACAAGATGGTCGAAGCCGGGGAGGCGGACAGTAATCCGTATACTTTCCTTCTCCAGGTGTTCTTCCTGAACCGCCGTTTTGCAATGATCAAGCAGGCTATGCAGGAAGACAATAACGTCCTCGACCGTTCAATCTATGAAGATTCTATCTTTATGAAAATGAATACGGACCAGGGGCATGCAACCGAGGAGGAGTGGAATATTTATAAGTCCCTTCTTAATAACATGCTTGAAGAATTGCCGTATGCGGCAAAGAAAAAATCCCCCGACCTGATGATCATGATTGACGTAAACCTTGAGACCATGCTCCATCGCATCAAGAAGCGCGGGCGTGACTATGAACAGATCGATACAGACCCGTCGCTGGTGAAATACTATGGTTCCCTGATCAAGTACTATGATGAGTGGAAGGCTACTTACGACAAATCCCCGCTGCTTATTATCGACGGCAATAAGCTGGATTTTGTAGAGGATCCTGGTGACCGCAATACTGTACTCAACATGATCGAAGAGAAGATGGTCGATGTTGGCACGCTTGAACAGGCTCGGTACGATGACCTGCGTGCCAGGCGCGAAGACTGATTTTTAATATAATCCGTTTAAGGCTCCGGCGTGCGCGCCAGGGCTTTTTGTTTACCGTATATAAATTGGCAGGATTAAGGCCGTGAGTTGGGGGAGTGCGGTTTAGAACCGGCGAGTCCAGCTAATTTGAGTGTAGATGTGTATCCGCGCTCTTAAGGCGTTTAGGTCCCTGGTGGTAAAACACGCAGATATACGAATGAAAAATGTGGAAAACCGCCACAATGGATTTTGTATCTGCGTGTTTTACCACCAGCGGTTGTGGATCGGAGGGGGAGTGGGACTCTTACCGGGTAATGAGGCTCGGCGGTGACGTGTACTAGTATGGGGCAAGGGTGCATAATCACATCAGGTAAAATTTGTAAAATATGCGAAAGGACAGATAAATGAAAATTTGCAGCCAATGTTCTGCGCAAAATCCCGATAATGCCCGGTTCTGCCGTAATTGCGGCACGCAGCTCAATGCAGGCGCAGGCCCGATAGGAGGAGGCCAGGCTCCAGGCCAGCCTGCTTCCGCACCGGCGTTTGTACAGGATCCGGCACCTGCGCCGGATCCTGCACCAGTACCTGCTTCTACGCCATCCCCGGTGTCCGCTCCTGCTCCGGTTTCTGCCCCGGGATCTGAGCAGGTTCCCGGAATAGCCCATGGAGTGCCGTATAGCCCTGCAAACCCTCAGACTGGCGGAGTTAAACCTGATAAGACAAATGAGGCCAAAGCTTTCTCTGCATGGCTGGTTTCTGCCCTGAAAAGGCCAAGCGGTTCGTATGCGACCCATTCCTGGTGGGCGTTCGTTGTTATGGCTGTTATGTCGCTTCTTCCAGCGCTGCAGATAATTATTATTGCGAATAAAGCAGTAGGCACCTCCCTCTCAGTTTTTGGCAGGCATATATCCATCCCCTCAGGGGCAGGTGCAGGCATTTTAGTATCTGTTTTCTTCAGGCTGTGGCTGATCTTTGCCCTGATATTCTATACCGCGGTACTGCTCGCGTTCGTTGGCCGGAAGCTGTTCGGGGAACCAACTACATTCCTGCAGATGCATGACGCAATGGTGCAGCGCTTCCTCCCTGCAGCTATTGCCGTAACGGTTTCTTTCCTGCTGTCCTTATTCGGCGTTGGTGCCCTTTCGCTGATTATCATTCTGATAACCCTTTCGTTCATCATGGCTGTCCCTTCTGTTGTTGTCAGCCAGTCGGAGAACAGGCGTGCTGCCGATGGGTTCCTGCTGTGGTGTGCCTTTTTCGTGATCACACTTATCGCTTTGGCCGTTCTTGGCACTGTTATCAGTTCTATAGTCCTTGGCGGGGCACAGGATATTATTAATTGGGGTTTTTAACGGGCAACTTAAGGTTGGCGCAAGAAGTAAGGATTTAGAGTATGTTTTGTACGAATTGCGGTGCCAGCAACAGTGCAGATAACAAATTCTGTATTGCATGCGGTGCATCATTGCGTAACACGGCTGTCAATATCGGCAGAGCTGGCGGAGCCCGTATAGCCCATACAGCCGGTACCGCCCAGCAGGAAACTGCAGTTATGCAGCCGATAGATACTGCATATAGCACCGGCACACCTCCGGCTTTTGCCCCTCGGACGGCAGAGGATACAGGTGTACTGCCCGCAGCTGGGACCGCGGATATGGCTGCCGCGCCGAAACGGCGTATAAAGAGAAGCACTGTCATAGTGCTTACCGTTTTCGGGGTGCTGGCTGCCGGGCTGGTCATAGCGTATTTCATACTGCTCAATACTGTTTTTTCTGAGCGGAATGTGGTCAATGATTATGTTAATGCCATTGCCAACGGGCAGTACGCAAAAGCAACGAAACTTGTTGACCCCGGTGTCAGCAATGAGGCCCGTGCTTTATTTACCGATGTTATTGCCAGGGATCCGAAGGACCGTATCCAACAGGTGTCTGTAGGGGATATAACTAAAGACACTGCGCAGAACGGCAGGAAGCATAAAGTTACTGTTACCTATACGGTGAACGGGGTAAAGCAGTCTTCGACCTTAACACTGGAACCCAGCGGAAAGCGCTTCCTTATTTTTGATTCGTGGAAGATAACTACCCCCATGATCGAGAAAAGGGATCTGGCTATCCCTTCACTCCTCGACAGTATTGTGGTGAATGGAGTAACAGTAAAACTGGCAGGATACGAGGCCGGCGGAAGTTCCGGGACATCATATTCCCTGCCGAGCTATCCGGGTATGCTCAGGATTTCAGCCCCGAAGTCCCCTTATTGGGAATCGGAAACCGTATCGTCAGGGGAAACTGCTGGAGCTACCGCAATTTTAGAATTGACTGCTACGCAGAAGCTTAAGCAGGCTGTCCTGGATCTTGTCAGGCAGAAGGTAAAAGCGTGTGTCGCATCCTCTGCACTGTCCAAAGAGGGATGTGATTTCTCAAATGGATCCTTTGAATCATACAGCACCAGTTCAACAGCCTATACTGATATCACACGTACCGTAACGCAGGAACCTGCATTTGATTCCTCTGATTCCCTTGACATATCTGCCGGGACATTCAGGACATCGCGTATTGATGTTTCGATCCATTATAAATACCGGTATAGTGAAGATGAATCATGGCAGGATGGCGATACTTCGGATTCAGGACGGCTGGAAGGGACTTTCTCAGTGAAAAATGGGAAATTATCTGTCAGCTACACCTATGATTCAGGCGCATCCTGGCAGTAAACTGTCCTGGCTGGTCAGCCTTTACGGCCTGACCTTTTCCGGATGAGGCGGATCAGCCTTCCAAGCCCATAAGGGACAAATATGACAGGGATATACGCGACGGTATATTTGAGCAAGTCTATAAGCGGATAATATGAAAAATCAAGCACAAAACTGCCGGCAAGACGGAAGCATGTAGTACTGCTCCCGGGAAGCACACCATTGGTGCAGCTATCCATAAAAATAAGCGCCGCAGGGACCAGCGCAATAAATGTCATGATGAAACACACGATAGGGTAGAGCCACGTAGTTTTATACATAATGCCGAGTACCAGGCCGGTAATTATAAGTGCTGCCGGCCAGAAAATAATGATTCCGAAAGCTATAGATTTGCTGATAGTGTTATGTGTGTCATTGTAATACTGGTCGGCCAGCGTAAAAGCATACAGTGCAAAAATAAGTATCCAGCAGATGACCATGCTGCGGCTGGCTATATGGTGCTTAGCGGTATTACGTTTTTCCATAATGAGCCCCTTTGCCTATGCGGATTTCCAATACATGCGGAACATGTGCCCTGGATGCGATTCGAACGCACGACACCCACTTTAGGAGAGTGGTGCTCTATCCCCTGAGCTACCAGGGCAGTTTTCAATTAAGCAGGCCGGCGTATGCACTGGAGCCTGCACGTATCTATCATACAGGAGTCTTAAACTTTTTGGCGCGGAGTTTCTCCTGTCAGGGTTTGAAGGTACCTAAGGCTGGTACTGATAGTGGTAGTGATAGGGATGGAATAGGAGGGGTCGGGAGAGCAAAAGGCAGGCAAAGGAAGGCACCTGTCCGGCCTTTTACTCCATATTCCCCTGAGTGCCGGCATTTTCCCCTGCGCTTGCCTGATCAGCCTGCGCGGCATCAAGTTTGGCACGGACATCATCCAGTACTTCCTGGGCGCGCCTGGCCAGGGCTTCGCCCAGCTCCCACTGGCGTACCGAATTTTCCAGATCAAGCCCGCCTGCTTCGAGGGCCTGGACTGCCTCTGTAAGTTGATCGCGTGCCTGTTCATAGCTTAAAGCGCTGATCTGTGCGCGCTCCTCATCGGTAAGGGAGGAAGCTTTTCCAGTGCTTTCTGCCGGTTTTGCACCCGCTGCCTTTGCCATATTCATATCCTTAATATATCTTATATTTCTTACTGTTTATTACTTTACTGCAGTTATGCTACTACATTTTATTCTCTGCATTTTCCGGGTCCGGATCAGTGGAATCAACGGAAACGCCGGCTTTTCCGCGCCGCAGTGTTATAGTCAGCTTATCGCCGGCGGAGAGGGAAGCCGGATCATCGATTATATGCCCATCAGCATTCTGGACTACCGCGTAGCCGCGGTCAAGTGTTGACTGCGGGCTTAGGGCAGTCAGGCTTGCATGCAGCTTTTCAATGCCAAAGCCGGCTTCGTCAGCCAGACGCCGCATGCTTACATCAAGCCTGCGCGCGGAATCGTTGATCAGCAGCTGGGGCCTTTCCAGGATGGTCTGGGGATGCGTCAGGCTGGGGCGGTTCCTGTAAGCGTCAATACGCTGCTGTTCGGTATCGGCGGCTGTGCGTATGCGCTGCCTGATGCGGCGGCGCGCCTCATCAACAAGTGCCAGCTGCTCCATAACATCCGGGACAATGCGCTTTGCAGCGTCTGTAGGGGTGGATGCGCGCATATCTGCCGCCAGGTCGATCAGTGTCCAGTCATCCTCATGCCCAATAGCAGATACGATTGGGGTAACGCATGCAGCGGCGGCGCGCACTACGCCTTCATCGGAAAAACCGATCAAGTCTTCAAAAGAGCCGCCGCCCCGCGCAACGATGATCACATCAATGTCCGGGTCGGCATCAAGCTTGCGGATAGCCTCTATGACTTCAGGCGGGCATTGTGCCCCCTGCACATGCACATGTTCAATAGTGAAGTTGATAGTCGGCCAGCGGAGCCTCGCATTAGTCACGATATCGCCCTCAGCGCGCGCCTGGGGGGCGCATATTACGCCTATCCGATGGGGGAATTCCGGGATCGGCACTTTATGCGACTCGTCAAACAGCCCTTCCCCCTTGAGCTTCTTGCGCAGCTCTTCTATCTGCTGGCGGAGGTCGCCTTTACCAACCCTGCGGATATCATCGCCTATGAAACTCAGACTTGTGCGTTTCATCCATACATCAGGGTGCCCATGCACAACGACCTGGTCCCCCTGGATGAACTGCGAAGCCTGCGCTGCAAACATCCTCCACCCTGATACCTGGACGGTGACGTCTTCTGTGTTATCGCGCAATGTTATATAGGCGGAGCCCGCCCTGCGGGTATTGATCTCCTGGATCTGGCCTTCTATCCATGTTGCGGGCCAGCGTTCAACGGCATTATGGTATGCCAGGCTCAGCCTGCTTACCGGCCAGGGATTGTCAGGCGTAGTATCGGCCGCTTTTTCCGGCGGCTGTTTTGCAGTCTGCACTCCGATCTCAAAATTGGACATAATTATACTGTAATAGGCGAGTGGTACTGCTGGAGGAAGGGGGGAAAAAAAGAGGTGCCGGCCTGTATTTTTAGCGGGGAGGGAGAGAGGGAAAAGGCGCTGGCCTGATCCATGACAGCCTGCGGTGTTGGCTGCTGAGTTTGTTAAGGTAGCAGTATGAGCAATACAGATTCAGAAGATCCGCGTAAAGGTTTTGACGGCTCTGAGGACCCTGAGAACCCTGATAGCTCCGGCGGACAGGATAACCCTGACGCAATGTCTGACGAGGAAGTCAGGGATATCCTTAAAGGGTTTGAGGGGGAGTTCAGCGATTCCGATATGTCTGCTGCGGTCCCGGCTGCGCAGGATACGGGTCCGGGACCTGGATCTGCCGGATCGGATACTCCCGGCCTCAGTGACGATGAGCTTAGCGAATTCAGCGACCAGCTTGAGGGGGTACTGGGGAATAAAGCGAAATGTGCAATAATCATCACCCAGCTGCGCTCTGCGCGTTTTCTTGCTGCCCTGTGTTCCCTCACAGATATTTCAGCGCAGTGCATTGATTCGCAGAACGGGGCATGCGCTGTTCTGCGCGAGCTTGACGGCAGCGGCCCTGAAGATGCTGCACGGGGGCTGACAGAGGCTGTTAACGGTTTAGCGGCAGTCCTTGCCGTCAACCGTGCCGATAAAGTCGATATGCATCTGTGGGTCGGAGGGAAGGAGGGGACATCATATGCGCCTCCTATAATACTGTCATCGGCGCCGTTATTCGTTGAAGATATGCTCACAGGGTCTTTGACTGTGCAGGAGGTCATCAGTGAAGGCACCCATGTTGAAGATAGCGGTTCCATAAGTAAAGTTGAGGCTTACGGGATAATCGGCGAGAACCTGAAATAAACAGCAGGGGACATATAGTAGCAGGAACAGGAGGGCAGTTATATGCCGGATATATCTGATGGGATTGGGCAGCCGTCGGGCGGGGAGCCTGATTCTCCGCATAAGAAGCCGCATAAGAAGCCAAAATACAAGATCGTGAGCAACAAAGTCCTTTCTTCATGCAGCGTGATTATTGATGTAACAGCATTCCTTATATGGTTCACACGGTGTTTTACCGACGCGCTTGGTTACCGTGTATATAATAATCCCGGGCTGTGGGGATTGGAGCCGTGGGAGGATGTCAGCAATATAGTTATTTTTTTTGAGGTACTCGCGGTAATAATTTTTATCGGGTTCAGGCTGTTTGGAGCTGTCCTGCTGAGCGCGGCTGCAACTGCAGGTATCCTCTTCTGGGGGGCATCGCATTCAGATAATGGCTTATTTTTTGGACTGGGCGGGATCATCCTTTTATCCCTCCAGTTCTGTATAGCTGTGGCCGCCGCTGTTGCATTTATGGATGTGCAGTATCAGAAAGACAGGCAGTTCCAGGAGAGGCAGGTAAAGGCTGACTGACTGTACTTCACTTTGCCGGGTACTTTGTTTTGACGTGAACATGTGGCAAACTTGAAGTATGAATGCACAGCAGGAGTTTGCGCTTCGCGCGGTTGAAGAGAATGACATACGGTTCATCCGTCTGTGGTTCACAGACGTCCTTGGGCAGCTGAAATCTGTTGCTATTGCCCCGGCTGAGCTCGAAGCTGCTTTTGAAGAGGGGATAGGCTTTGATGGCTCAGCAATCGAAGGCCTTACGCGCGTATCTGAGGATGATATGCTGGTGCGGCCGGATGCTTCGACTTTCCAGATACTTCCTCTGTCCAGCGGCGAAAATTCTACAGCCCGCATGTTCTGTGATGTCCTCACCCCTGAGGGGGAGCCAAGCCTCGGGGATTCCCGGAATGTCCTGAAGAATGCGTTGGATAATGCTAAGGGGAAAGGTTTCAGCTTCTATTGCCATCCTGAAATTGAATTCTATCTGTTCAGGCATCAGGATGACTGGACCCGTCCTCCTGTCCCCATTGATGAGGGCGGCTATTTTGACCAGGTCCCGCGCAGCTCGAGTATGGATTTCCGCCGTGCTGCTGTCAGCCAGCTTGAAGATCTTGGCATACCGGTCGAGTTCTCCCATCATGAAACAGGGCCGGGGCAGAATGAGATCGACCTGCGCCATGCGGGTGCTTTGAATGCTGCGGACAGCATCATGACTTTCAGGACTATTGTTAAGGAGATCTCACTTGACCGCGGGATATATGCAAGTTTCATGCCTAAACCGCTGGTAGACCAGCCGGGATCAGGCATGCATACGCATCTGTCGCTTTTTGAGGGGGATTCGAATTCATTTTATGAGGCGGGGCAGGAATTCAGTATGTCGCTTACTGCACGGCAGTTCGCCGCCGGGATCCTTTACCATGCGCAGGAGATCACAGCAGTTATGAACCAGTACGTGAATTCGTATAAACGCCTGTGGGGCGGGGCAGAGGCACCGAGCTATGTATGCTGGGGACATAATAACCGCTCGGCGCTGCTGCGCATTCCCCAGTATAAGCCCGGGAAGATCAATTCTGCGCGCATTGAGTTCCGTGCGCTTGACCCAACGTGCAATCCGTATCTTGCTTTTGCACTGCTCCTGGCTGCCGGTATTGATGGAATCGATCAGCAGATGGATCTTGAAGAGCCGACGAATGATGATGTGTGGGAACTTACGGATGCTGAACGCCAGGCAATGGGTATCAGGCCTTTGCCGGGGTCACTTGATGCTGCGCTGCGCCAGATGGAAAAGTCGGAATTTGTTGCCGGTGTCCTTGGTGAGCATGTTTTTGAATATTTCCTGCGCAATAAGCATGCGGAATGGCGTGAATACCGCCAGCAGATCACCCAGTATGAGCTTTCCAAATATCTGCCCAGGCTGTGAGTGTGCAGGCCGCTGCAGCTTCTGCTACTGAAGGGTATCCAGCAGCTTCTGCATGCGCTGGATGCTGACAGGCTGCAAAGTGCCGAGTTCCTGTGCCCACAGGGAAATAAGGAATTCCTCATACATCCATCGTATCCACTCGGCGGTTTTCAGGGCTTTATCATGCCCGGGACCGGAGGGTGTGCTGGAAGCGGCTTCACGGGCCCTGTCAACGAGGCTGCGGGCTTCGTCAGCCTGCCATGCCCACTGAACATCGCGGGATTTGTTGTCTTTTGCCTTTCTGATCCGCAGCAGGTCGGCCTGGCAGTATACAGATATGCGTGCGAGACTTTCCGGCGGGGTTTGGGCTATAAAACCGGGGAAGACCAGGGAAGCTATATGCTCGCGCACAGACTGCAGCACGGATAACAGCGGCAGATCGGCAGTTCCGGAAACCGCATGGCTGGTATCGCCGTAAGACTGAAGATCCCTGACAACATCCTTTGCCACCGCATATACGGTATCTTCGTAAATATCTTCCACTCCTGATACTGCCTGCGCAAGCTGTGTATCATCAGTTACCTTTCCAATATCCGGCAGAAGGCGTTTCACAGCAGCCAGCTGCAGGTCGGAAACCAGCTTTCGGGTCGAATCATAAGGGGCAGCCGCCAGCATAAGCGCTTCATCCCCCAGCCACCGTGATGAAATACGTTCTGCAGGAAGCGCAAGGTGCTTCACGGCCTCATCCCATAACATCTGCGAGCGGGGGACTGCTGAGGCGCCCGCCTGGCTGAGGAGGTTTGCCTTGGCAACATTCTTCCCCTGGGCCTGTGCTTTGCGCGCTTTCTTTTCCACATGTTTACGGGCACTGTGCCGGGCCGCTTCATCAAACCTGTTCTGGAGTTCTGCCAAGTCTTTTGATACCCCCAGGGTCTCTGCCTGTGATGCGGAAGCTGAAGAGTAGAGCACGGATCCAGGTGCCGCTGCCGGGGAAGGCTTCTGCTTGGTATCCCGTTCTACGCTGAAGGTCATGCGCACATAGCCGGGAAGGCGCGCAATCTGTTGTGCATTGAAAACTTCAGGATGTATCTGTGCACCGGCAACGGCTATCGCGGCCTGGGTGAAGACATGGGAGAATTCGGGGACCTCTTCCGACCATTCAGCTGTCCCGGGAAGGTTGGGATACCGGGTACTGATCCATTCGCGGATCTTCCGCGCAGTATCCGGCGCGGGTATAAGCTGTACGCGCAGTGTTTTAGGAAGGGATTTGATAGTCGCCGTGATCAGGTCATCAAGGAGCCCCGGGACATTCCAGGTGAATTCCTGCGGTCGTATGCGCGAGAGTGCTGACAGAGGTATGTGGACGGTCACGCCGTCGCGTTCAGACCGCGTGTCGTATATGTAACTGAGCCTGAGAGGGATCGTGGAGCCGTCTGTGCCGGCAGCATGCCAGTAATCCGGGTATGCATCAATGCTGAAGCCGGTATCTGCGCCGGAAAGCCTCTCTACGCTGTCTGCAGTGAAATCAAGAAGGTCGGGCTGCTTGGCATGTTCTTTCTTCCACCATGAACCGAGTGCTGCAACAGATGTTATACCCTGCGGAAGTTTTGAATCATAAAAAAGGAAAAGGTCATCATCATTCACGCTGTCTGCGATGCGGCGCGTGCGGTGTGTTTCCTCACCGGCCTGGTCAATAGCCTGGCGGTTGCGTTCCACAAAAGAATCATAGGGGAAACGCTGGCGGATATCACCGTCAACAAGCCCTTGCCTGATAAGGAATTCCCGCGCCTGCTGAGGGTTTATCCGCGCCCATTGGACAGGACGGTCCTGCACGATGGGCAGCCCATACAGGAGTACGGTGGACTTGGCAATTGCTGCGCCCTGGGCGCCTGACCAGTGCGGCTCAGCGTAAGCCGTACGTGTGAGGTGCTTTCCCAGGGATTCCGCCCACTCCGGTTTTATGGCTGCTGCGCTGCGCGCCCACAGGCGGGAAGTCTCAACAAGTTCTCCGGCCATGACCCACTCCGGCGTAGCTTTGAAAACTGCTGATGCAGGGAAAAGCGAAAAATGTATCCCGCGCGATCCCCGGTAATTGTTTTTTAATGTTTTTTGCGCCCGTTTCAAAGCGCGAGCCTTCTGTGCCTTGTTTAAGCCGGCGAAGTCTGATGCCTTGGGTTCGCGGATAGTCTGCATCCCCATGGAACTGAGCAGCCCGCTGAGCATTGCAGTATGGATGCTGTCGCTGTCCCATGAACAGCACAGGCTATGTGCGGACTGCTGGGCCTGGGGGAGCTGCCGGATAGCGATATCAGGGCGGGAAATGGGGAAAGGCCCTCCCACTTTCCATCTCATCTCTGCGCACACTGAGCACAGCTGCCCGTAGAGGTCAGCCCACTGCCGCATGCGAAGGTAATTCATGAATTCAGCTTTGCAGGCCTTTCTCAGGGCGGAATTACTCAGCTTCCCATCCGCCTGGAAAAAGCGGTCCCATATGTTCAGGGCGGTTATAAAATCGCTGGAGCTGTCCGCATAACGGTTATGGATCCGATCTGCTTCTTCAGCTTTATCATCCGGGCGCTCGCGCGGGTCCTGAAGGCTGAGGAAGGCTGTAATAACCAGCACTGCAGCAAGGGTATCTGCAGACATTCGGGATGCCTGGACCATCATGCGGCCAAGCCGTACATCGATGGGTATGCGCGCCAGGCGCCGGCCGATCCCCGTAAGCACAATATCACCGTGCTTACGCTTGACGGCACCCAGTTCGGTAAGTTCATTGAACCCGTCTGTTACCGAGCGCATGTCCGGCGGATCTATAAAGCCAAAACCGGTGATATCATCAGCCGTCCGGGCAACACCCGCGGAAAGCATCTGAAGGATGACTGCCCCCAGGGAGGTGCGCTGGATCTCGGGGTCTGTGAACCGCGGACGTGACCCATAATCTTCCTGGGAATATAAACGGACAGCGATCCCGTCGGCAATACGTCCGCACCGTCCGGCGCGCTGGTCTGCGCTGGCCTGCGAAATGGCTTCAACAGGGAGCCGCTGTACTTTCGCAGTTTTAGAATACCGTGAAATGCGGGCAAAACCGGGATCCACCACAAAACGGATCCCCGGGACAGTAAGCGATGTTTCAGCAACATTCGTTGCAATAATGATCCTCTGATGTTCGTGCGGTTCAAAAACCCTATGCTGCTCTTTCGCGCTGAGACGGGCGTATAACGGTATTATTTCTATGGCATCTGCATTGCGCAGGTCAGTCTTCCGCTGGCCGAATGCACGCGATACCGCGTCTTCGTAGTCATGGATATCGCGCTCCCCAGAGGCAAAAACAAGGATATCCCGTGCGCCCCTTTCCCGCGAGGATAAAGCCGCAAGTTCCAGGCATGCCCTTGCTACAGCGTGTGCAGTGTCTGCAGAATCATCATGGGTTTTGCCTGAATTGCCGCTGCCGGTGCTGCTGTCCATATTTCCGGCCCCGGGCACTGTATCCATCAGCGCAGGTGCTCCGCCTAAAGGCTCATACACTATGCGGACAGGATATGTGCGTCCGCTCACCTCAATAACGGGTACGCCGTGCCCTGTCACATCGCTGAAATGCTTTTGGAATTTCTGGGAATCGATAGTTGCTGAAGTAATGATCAGTTTAAGGTCTTTGCGTTTATGGAGGAGCTGGCTGAGGTACCCGAGAAGGAAGTCAATATTCAGGCTGCGTTCGTGGGCCTCATCGATCATTATGGTATCGTATGCGCTGAGCAGGGGGTCGCGCTGGATGTGGGCGAGTAGTATCCCGTCAGTTGCTACGCATAAACGGGTAGAAGGGGAGCTGCGGTCTGTGAAGCGTACCCGATAGCCTATCTCATGGCCCAGGGCAGTATGCATTTCGTCTGCGATGCGTTCTGCGACTGTCCGTGCTGCAAGGCGCCGGGGCTGCGTGAGCATGATCTGCCTGCCGTGTGTACCGCGCCCAAGCTCCAGAAGCATTTTAGGTATCTGAGTCGTTTTCCCGGAGCCTGTCTGCCCGCTGACTATCACTACCTGGGATGAACGGACAGCCTGCATAATGCGTTCGCGAGCTTCGCTTACCGGGAGCTCAGCCGGATAAATGAATTCCATGCTCATGCAGATTCTCCGGAAGCGGGGAGACGGTGGACTTCAATTACCCGGTAGCCTTTGGATGACGAGTATTTGCGGACCGTATATCCCACCCTGCCTGATGAAAGTGCGGTTTTATCCCCGGGGCCGACATTCAATGATATATCTAGCCATGGGATAAGCGAGTCGGCACCGAGATTCTTCTGGACAACGAGATATGCGTATCCGTTGGTATTCAGACGGGGCAGATACATCATCAGCAGTTCGTGGAGGGCCTCTTTCCCGATGCGGATAGGGGGGTTTGACCAGATCATGTCAAAACCGGTGCGGACCCATTCATCGCCATACTCTGTTACAAGGCTTTCCGGGGTACCGGTTTTTATGTTTGCCAGCCTGTTCTGCTGTGCATTATAGCGGGTAAGGCTAACGGCACGTTCATTGATATCAGTGGCCCATACAGAAGCTTCGGGGTATTCGCGGGCCAGCGCAACGGCTATAGGGCCCCATCCGCAGCCGAGATCCAGGCAGTTCAAGACTTTCCTGCCTTCATTGATGTCAGCGGCTGCCCCCGGCGCATCTTTGAGAAGGACTGCGGTACCCGGATCAAGGCGGTGTGCGGAGAAGACGCCGTTGGATACCGCCATATCAGTAGGGATCCCGCGGATAACAGTATGGATAGTGCTTCGGGTGTCGGCAGAGGACGGGTCTGCCGAGAAATACTGTTCAGCCATGCTGCCTCCACTGTGGTCCCTGTTTGCGGACTGGTGATATCCCCTGACCCGTGCCATTATACCTGGGGACACCCGAAATGGCGCGCATCTCCCTTTCAGCAGAACAGCCGGATAAAAAACGCCTGAAGTGCCTGACTTGCAAAAATACGTGATCTTATTAAGATAAAAGTAAAAGCAGCAGAGAAACAATTAAAGAGGATTACGGTGAGGGTCAATTTTACAAAAGTACTCAGCGCTCTTAATGCAGAGAACACAGTGATCGAAAAAAAGCTTGAAGATTGCCAGGACAGGATCAGCAGGCTTTCCAAACTTGCTTTGTCTGAGTACGGGCTGCAGGGCAAGGCATATACGGCTGTGGAGGATACCATACATTCGCGTGCGCCGTTTCTCCGTGCGCAGTGGAATGCCTGGGAGGCATTGAGAAACGGCAATTCATCCCATCTTGCAGCGATCAACAGGCTTCGGGGCCAGGGTATGCATGATGAAATCGATACCGACAAATTACTTGCACGGCTGTGGGAGTGTTACAGGCAGATAGCAAAATGCAGGGACTCGCAGAATGCTTTACTGGCACCAAAACCTGAGGTTAAGGCCGACTCTTCTATACGTCTGTCCCAGCTGACAGGGGGTTCGCTGACGCTTTTGGAGCCGCTTAAAACCGGACTGCAGAAGCAGCTTGACCTTTTTTATCAGTATCAGCAGGCAGCAGCGTCATTTTATGCGGAAGCAGAGGCAAAAGTATCACTGCTGAAAGCTGCTAATGCTGATGCTGCGCTGCTTCTTTCCGGCGGGACTCCGCAGATGGAGTGGGTAGATGGTGTAGAGAGGGATTACGCCATGCATCATACGGAAGATATCAAAAAATTTATGACTCCTGCACAATATAAAGCTCTTATGGCTGCGCTCGGCAGAAAAAAGGATGGAAGCATTGATCTGGAATCTTTAGATCCAAAGAAACTGTACAGTAATGGAAAGCTTAATGAAGATTTGTGGAAAGCCCTGTATGCGCTTCCCAAAGCATACATAACCGATGGGATGGCTGCTGCGGGCGTCAGGGCGATAGAAGAAATGGCCCTCGGCACATACAACAACGATAATCCGGACTATAAAAGCATCCAGACAGTTTTGAAATGGGCATTCCCCAGTGACGGAAAGACAACAAGCCATACCCCAGGTGTGCAGCCTGTTACTCATACAGGATTTTACGTACCGGGTTATGGGCATAAGAAAGGCCCATTCTTATCTTGTATGGTTAAGGTTGCGGATGATTTAGTGCGGAGTGGGGATACCTCGAATTTGGATCTTGCCCCTCTACATTACAAAGGCAAAACTATATGTAAGGGAACATGGATGGATCTTGCTATGGTAGGCCAGATGTTGCGCATGGTTGATAGTATTAAACCTACCACTGACGGTGCTGGTGACATGAGTATTTGGACAGTTAGTAATGTGGGGGATGAGGGGCTGCTTTTTAATATCAACTTTATTGGCCCCAAGTTTACTCGAACAAATAAACTTGCGGATCTCCAAAGGGTTCCTGTACGTATGGTTATTATGAAAAGCCAATCGTATATTTACTCTTATAACAAGCGTACTGACACTGTGAAATCAATGTGGCAGGATGCAAGTATAGTGGGGTCTTCTACTGCAGTGTCAAAGTTACTGCAGGATATGCAGAAAAATAATACTCTTGAAGATTACAGTTTTTGGTCTGGCGTAGGACAATGTGCTATGGAAGAAGTTGCTAAGAAAACTATCGGCTTTCTTATTGACAGGTTTCCTGGGATGTCGCTTGCGAGAAGCATCGCTATGGCAATTGATGAGAATGAAGACAAAAAAAAGTTAAATAAACTAAGGACAACAATTGACACGTACAGGGATATAGCCAATAGCAATCCTGCACTTATTCAAGAAGGTGTTTTTGCCTTTACGTTCAGCAATCTTTCCCTATCCCAGAATGATGCGGAAATCACAATTCCAAGCCACAGCATGTTCATTCCTAGCCAACAGCAGGAGATTAATTTACGTAGTGCTATCGCATGTTTCAATGCTATTCCTCGAGATTATTGCGTACCCAGTAGTAAGCCTCTTGATTATGATGATTTTATAAAAGGTATGGCTAAACCTCTGGCACTAGATGGGTATGTGCCAGCTTTCCTTGATTGGTGTAAGCGTAATGCGGTTTTAGTGTATAAATATGATGTAGTGGATATTCATGGTGTGATGCATCATAGGGGCGATGAGGTTAAGGATATTCAGCATACTTCTAATTATAAATTTATTACTTGTAAGGATTCACGGTCTTTTTGTGATTATGAACTAAAATCTGATTTTGAGGCGGGGAGATAGTTATGGTAAGTCGGGGTGGTGGATCTTCTTTTTTGGATGACCGTGTGACCCGGTTGTGGTATGTTCGCAGGACTGTTGCCTTGATGGTGCTTTTTGCTATTATCCTTGGTATGGCTGGATATGCTGTGTATGGGTATTGTCAACGGCGTGAGCAGGAATATGTGTATTTTATTCGTAGTATGTCCAGTTATTATAGGGAGGGTATGGGTGAGGGGCGAGGCGGTATGTATGGTGAAGTGGTTAAGCCTGTCTCTGATGATTTTGTGAAGAACAGAGATGCTGGGGCGTGGTTTGGGGATCCGGTTAAGCCGGGTAAAGAGGGTGAGTTGAGGCATGTGATGGATATTTATAACGGTTTATATCCTGAAAAGAAGACTAATGTGGGGGAGTTCCGCAGGTATTATGGCAGTGACTGGCAGAAACATGTCAAAGAAAGCTTTGCTGGACAGTCAAACGTTCCACAGTTCGCCCACTGGTGTTACCAAAAAGCAGACCTGGTATACAAAAAAGATTATGGCAGTATAGAGCGTAGTTTCCATAAGGCAGGTTCAGCAGTTAAGGATCCTCCTTCTAACTATAGTTACTATACAGGTGCTGACGGTAGATATGATTATTTTGAACTGAGATCTATGTTTGAAGCGGGGAGATAGGTATGGGTGACAGGGATATCAAGGCCGTATCTGTAAAAGAGCCTTTGCCTCACAGTTGGTATGTTCGCAGGGCTATTGCTTTGATGGCGCTTTTTGCCATAATCCTTGGTATAGCTGGATACGCTGTGCACAGGTATTATCAGCGGCGCGAGGAGGAACGTGAGTGGGAGCAGTTAAGGCTGGTTTATAATATGTCCAGTTATTATAGGGAGGATATGGGTGAGGGGCGAGGCGGTATGTATGATAATGCAGCTAAGCCTGTATCTGAAAAGTTTAAAGAGCGTAAAGACCCTGATATGTGGTTTGAGGATCCGGTTAAGCCGGGTAAAGAGAGTGAGTTGAGGCATGTTATAAGTATTTACAACAGGCTGCATCCTAGGGAAATAACCAGTGTGGAAGAGTTCCGCAGGTATTATGGCCGTGACTGGCAGAAGCATGTCAAAGAAAGCTTTGCTGGGCAGTCAAACGTTCCACAGTTCGCCCACTGGTGTTACCAAGAAGCAGACCTAGTATACAAGTATGATATGCCAGATATTCACGGAATAGTGCATCACAAGGGTGATAGGGTTGCTGATCTTCGAGGAATTTCTAATTATTATTTTATCCTTAACAAGGATTCGCAATCTTTTTATTATCTTGAGCTGAGATCTGACTTCGAGGCAGGGAAATAATCATGGACAGCAGTGATTACGCCAATATCCGCAGCCAGAGCCAGTTTGACAGCGCATATGCAGATATCAGCAGGGAATTGCGTGCCCGGCGGGATGCGTTGGAGGAGCAGCGTTCCGCAGTAATCTCCGAATACAGCCGTATGGAGGAAAAGTGGCTGGAGGCCAATAGCTGTGTAGCTGATACTGTGCGTTTCGTTAATGAGCTTGCCGCAGAGGGGCTGATAGATGAATATTTCAGCGGTGAAGCTGGCCTTTTGGAGTCACAGCGCTGTGCAGCATTCAGCGAGCTTGATGACATGGCGTATGCCCGTGACTGTGCCTTAAGGGAGATCGATGAAACATATGAAGCTTTTGAACGAGAATCCATACATAGGATCCATGAACTTGATGAGGCATATGGACGGTTCCGCAAGGAACGGTATAAAGGCCGAAGATAGTACGGCTTTCAGCAAAACCGGTAAATTATCCAATAGCGGCCAAAAACAGTAACGGAGGAGCCATTATGACAGACGGGACGATCCAAACATCAGGGGAGGCCGCAGCAGTGACTGCAGAAATGAAAAAGGGGCTTGACGGCTATACGGATTTCTCCCCGGAAAAACTCAGAGAGGCGGATACCGTCAGCGGAGTAGAAAAGCATGATGACCCTGTATGCTCCGCTATAGTCGAAGGGCTGAAAGCGTTCAGGAATTTGGTTGAAAAGGATTCAGCCGCTGTTATCGAGACGGATAACAGGCTGCGTGAGGCAGACGCCGCAGCTGCCCGTGACTTGAATAATAAGATCGGCGCTATTATGGGCAGTAAAGCGTCCAGCGCAGACCAGCAGTAAAAACAGAGGGAGAGTGCTGTGCCTTAAGGGAAATGCGGAAGCGGGATAAGTAGCAGGCGCAGGTAAACTTGTAGCCATAAGATACATATAGTGCGTAAAACTGAAAGGCGCAATGACAGAAAACAGGAACAGGCAGCTTAATAAGTCAAAAGCGAGCTATAAGAGCACCAGGAAGGCGGGACGCCGTAATACTGATCTGGGCTCCGTGCTGGATAGCCAGTCGGAGATACTCCTTAACAGTGCCCATGCGGGCAGCCGTTCCAACGGTGCTATTGCGCGCCAGCAGGATGATGAAGGCTGGAAAGAACGTGAAGGCCGCAACGAGCTGAAGCGCGTTACAGGCCTTGGCGAATTGGAAGATGTCACGGAAGTCGAGTACAGGCGCATCAGGCTGGAGCGTGTTGTTCTGGTGGGGGTGTGGTCCAGCAGGGAAACAACGCAGGCGCAGGCTGAAGAATCGCTCCGTGAGCTGGCGGCGCTTGCCAGGACAGCAGGAGCGCAGGTGATGGAAGGCGTGCTCCAGCACCGGTTCAAGCCTGACCCTGCTACTTATGTAGGCAAGGGCAAGGCGAATGAGATCGCTGCAATAGTGGCAGCAACAGATTCCGATACGATCATAGTTGATGCGGATCTGCCGCCCTCACAGAGGCGTGCTTTGGAAGATGTGGCCAAAGTCAAGGTAGTAGACAGGACAGCAGTTATCCTTGATATTTTTGCCCAGCACGCAACAAGCCGCGAAGGCAAGGCGCAGGTGGAGCTGGCCCAGCTGGAGTATATGCTCCCGCGGCTGCGCGGCTGGGGTGCAGCCCTGTCCCGGCAGGCCGGTGGGCAGTCTGCCGGAGCTAATGGCGGTATTGGCTCGCGCGGCCCGGGCGAAACGCAGATCGAACTTGACAGGCGTGTGATCCGCACACGTATGGCGCGCCTGCGCAGGCAGATAGCCCGAATGGCCCCTGCACGCGATATCAAACGCGGGTCACGCCGCCGCAATTCATTGCCTACGGTAGCTGTGGTCGGCTATACCAATGCCGGCAAATCGTCGCTGATCAACCGCCTGACCCGTTCGCATGAACTGGTGGAGAACGCGCTGTTCGCAACGCTTGATACTGCTGTCCGTCATAGCGAAGCGGCAAACGGCAGGCGTTTTATGTATGTGGATACTGTAGGGTTTGTCCGCCAGCTGCCCACGCAGCTGATCGAAGCATTCAAATCTACGTTGGAGGAGGCTGCCGGGGCCAGTGTGATCATCCATGTTGTTGATGCTTCGCATCCCAACCCTTTCTCCCAGATTGACGCTGTTAATGATGTCCTGCAGGATATCCCGGGGATAGAGGGTACCCCGGCGCTCATTGTGTTCAATAAAATAGACTGTATTGATGAGGCTGCCCTTCAGCGGCTGAAAAACCTGGTTCCTGATGCGTTCTTCATATCTGCACTGACCGAGGAAGGCATAGACGCGCTGCGCAAAGCTGTAGAATCCAGACTTCCGCAGCCGGGTGTACATGTAGATGCCGTGATCCCCTATACCAGAGGGGATCTGGTTTCGCGGGCCAGGCAGTTCGGCAGTGTTGGACAGGTCGAATACGGTGATACAGGTATACATCTGACAGCAGATGTTGACAGCCGGCTTGCAGCCCACATTGTTGCCAGCGCGGAAGTTGCAGCATCTGCCAACGGGGCATCCCATGATACAGCGGGAATATCTTCTGCAGATCATAGTGTTTCCGGCTTCGCAGGATAAGGCAGGGCGGGAGCCTTTGTGCTCCATCCTGCGCGCCGGCTTACGCATTGCTGTCGTCATACTGAAGCGCTATAATTAGCACTGGTTCCGGTGTTGTGCCCAATGCAGTCCGTGTGTCACAAACCGCGGATTTTAAGGGTTCATACGGAAAAGTAACAATTCTGATCCTAAAGAGGTTATTGTGGAAAAAAGTTATCGCCGTCCTACGAAACTGGCTATCATCGGCGCAGGTGCTGTTGGTTCGACCACTGCTTTTGCAGCTGCCCAGCACGGTGTTGCGCGTGAAATCGTCCTTGAAGATATAGATAAAAAACACGTTGAGGCTGAAGTGCTTGATATGCAGCATGGATCAAGCTTCTATCCGACAGTGACTTTTGACGGTTCGGATGATATCGAAATATGCCGCGATGCCGACATCGTTGTTATCACTGCCGGTGCCCGCCAGAAGCCCGGCCAGTCACGGCTTGACCTTGCCGGCGCAACAATCAACATTATGAAGTCGATTATCCCCGGTGCAGTGGAAGTGGCCCCTAATGCTATTTTCATGCTGATCACCAACCCTGTGGATATCGTGACATATGTAGCGCTGAAGCTTTCTGGCCTTCCGCAGAACCAGATGTTCGGTTCGGGGACCAACCTGGATTCTGCTCGCCTGCGTTTCCTCCTTGGCCAGCAGACCGGTGTCAATGTCAAGAATGTCCACGCATATATCGCCGGTGAACATGGCGATTCCGAGGTCCCGCTGTGGTCATCCGCGACTATCGGCGGCGTCCCCATGCTCGACTGGAAAGAGATCGAAGGGCATGAGCCGCTTACCGCTGAAGTGCGCGAAAAGATCCATCAGGATGTGAAGAACGCTGCTTATAAAATCATTGAAGGCAAGGGCAGCACCAACTATGCTATTGCCATGTCTGCTGTTGACATCATCCAGGCAATCATGCAGGATTCCGACCGCATCCTTCCGGTGAGCTCGCTTCTTGACGATTTCCATGGTATTTCCGATGTGTGCATGTCAGTACCGACCCTGCTGAACCGTAACGGCGTCAACTCCCATCTGAACACGCCGTTAAGCGATGAGGAGCTTGCAGCATTGAAGCGTTCGGCTGAAACTTTGCGTTCTACTGCCCATGAGTTTGGGTTCTAGGCCTTCCTTCGGCCGGTAAAGACAGCCGGCCTGCTGCTGAAACGGATAACGGCCCGCTGCACGGTATGCAGCGGGCTGTTCTGTATGCATTGGATATTTGTATGCAAGATAGGCATAAGATAGGCAGTATGCCTGTGTATACAGAAGTACTTGATAACCCTCATGCCGGGCGGATACATAAAGCAGCATCCCTGCTCCGGCAGAAAAACCGCAGGGAAACGCAGCGTTTCCTTGTTGAAGGCCCCCAGGGCGTGCGTGAGGCTGTACGGTATGCGCCTGATGGTGTGCTTGATGTGTATGCTGATGTATCTCTAAGCAGTGTGAATGGCGGCACGGTCCGGCAGATCATTGAAGATGCTGATGCTGCGGGTATTTATGTACACCTGTGCACCGGGAAAACCATATCTTTCATAAGCCCTGACAGCCAAGGGATACTTGCTGTTGTCGGCAGCTCTTCCGTCCTTACGGGGGCGGATCATTTCCTGCAGCCCGATCCGCAGCATGTCCATGCACACGGAGGCGGGTTCTATATTGCCTGCTGGGAGCTGCGCGACCCCGGCAATGCCGGTACGATCATCCGTACTGCTGATGCGGCGGGCTGCGACGGTGTCATACTTATTGGCGACTGCGTAGATATCACTAACCCTAAAGTTGTGCGGTCAGCAGCGGGGTCGCTGTTCCATCTTCCAGTTGCCAGTATGGGCGAAAATGAGTTTTTCGATTTTGCCCGCAGCAATAGGATCACCGTTATTGCTGCAGATGCCTACGGTACGCCGGATAACCCTGTTGCGGAGCTGTCTGAAGCTGTCCATGCCGCTGATAGCAAGGGGTTCCCGTCTTCTGCCATCCTTTTCGGTAACGAGGCTCGGGGGCTGGAGGATACTATGATCAGCCGCTGTGATGCAGCGGTACGCATCCCCCTGTACGGCAAAGCCGAATCCCTGAATGTGGCGATGAGCGTTTCTGTGATCGCGTATACGTATGCTATGGCGCGTCATGTCGCACTAGACGGGGATAATTATACTTCAGAATCCATTGAACAATGACGTCAGCGAACTTCCGTAGCTGCGCAGGCTGCTGCAGCAATTATGGCAGGGCTGGCGTTTTGTGTTTATGGACATGATGTAGAGTATGCAATGGAAAGGCGAGTCGTGTCAGAGGCTCTTGAATTTAATGCCGACAGAGTAACAGCTGCTGTGGATGAGGGTATCGGGAAAGTTACTAATGCTTCGGATCTGGATGAACTGTATGCTTTCCGTGCCCAGTATACCGGCGGTGCCTCTGAACTTGCACGCGCGAGCAGGGCGATAGGCGGGCTCAGCCCGGATCAGAAAAAAGATGCAGGCAAACTTATCGGCAGACTCCGTGCTGATTTTGGCCGTGCTTATGGTGCGCGTGAAAATCAGCTTAAACAGGAGGAAGAGGAGAAAAAACTGGCCGCTGAAACAGTGGACATGACACAGCCTGTACGCCGCCATCCCATAGGGGCCAGGCATCCGCTTCCTAAACTGCTTGAAGATGTTGAAGATTTCTTTGTTTCTATGGGGTGGCAGATAGCAGAAGGGCCTGAGGTGGAAACGGAGTGGCATGATTTTGATGCGCTCAATTTTGGCCCTGACCATCCTGCGCGTCAGATGCAGGATACTTTCTATATCAAGGGGAACCAGGCAAAAGATTCTGCCGGGTTTACCGGATCGAATATGGTCATGCGGACCCATACGTCCCCTGTGCAGGCGCGTTCCCTTCTCGAACGCGGCGTGCCTCTGTACATCGCATGCCCCGGCCGTGTATACAGGACGGATGAGCTTGACGCTACGCATACGCCGGTATTCCACCAGTGCGAGGCACTCGCGGTAGATAAGGGCCTCACCATGGCAGACCTGAAGGGGGTGCTTGACAAACTGGCTGTTGCGATGTTCGGCCCTGAGGCACGGACACGCCTGCGCCCGTCATACTTCCCCTTTACCGAGCCCAGCGCGGAGATGGATCTGTGGTTCCCCGACAAAAAAGGCGGGGCCGGCTGGATCGAATGGGGAGGCTGCGGTATGGTCAATCCCAGGGTCCTGATGTCCGCCGGGATAGACCCTTCAGCCTATTCAGGTTTCGCATTCGGTGTCGGGATGGAGCGTACCCTGCTCCTGCGCCATGATATTGATGATATGCATGACCTGGTTGAGGGCGACCAGCGTTTCAGCCAGCAGTTCGTCATGGGCGAGTAGGCGTTTTGCACAGGTAAACATAAAGTAAGCAGTATGATCGTTAGGGAGTAGTCAAATGCCGCTGATCGATATGGGATGGCTGCGTGAGCACGTCAGTATCCCCGAAAATGAGACTTATGCACAGCTTGCTGCTGACTTGGTGAAAGTCGGGCTTGAAGAAGAAGCTGTACATGAAGGCGATGTTACCGGCCCCATCGTGGTCGGATATGTCGAAGACCTTGTCAAAGAGCCGCAGAAGAACGGCAAAACTATCAGCTGGTGCCATATTGATGTGGGGCCTTACAATGTCCAGGACAGCGAAGGGAATACGGTACCGCGTTCCATTGTTTGCGGTGCGCCCAATATTGCACAGGGGGAAAAGGTTGCTGTAGCCCTCCCCGGTGCTGTGCTTCCCGGCGGCTTCAGGATCGAACCGCGCAAAACATATGGCCATATGTCGGAAGGTATGTGCGCATCTGCCCGGGAGCTGGGGATAAGCGATGACCATGAGGGGATCATCCTGCTCCACAGCTGTGGATTAAGCGACAGCCAGTATAAAGCCCTCAAACCGGGTGATGACCTTATGGGGCTTCTCGGGCTCGGAGAGCCTGTCCTGGAGATCAATATCACCCCTGACCGGGGGTATGCCTTCTCCTATCGCGGTGTTGCCCGGGAATTCCATCACTCGACTGGCGCAGAGTTTACAGACCCCGTGGAGACGCTTGGCGAGGCGGCACCGGCTGTATCGCATGATCCGGGCAGTGCCCGTGATATTGAAGTAATTATCAGCGACAGCCAGCCCATCCATGGTGTCCAGGGCTGTGACCGCTATTATGCACGTGCAGTCCGCGGGATAGATAATACTGTGAAGACTCCCCGCTGGCTGGCACACCGCCTGCAGCGGAGCGGGATGCGTTCCCTGTCCCCGGTAGTTGATGTGACGAATTATGCGATGCTTGACCTGGGGCAGCCGCTTCACGCATATGATCTTGATAAGATCGCCCCTCCGATAGTTGTGCGCCGCGCCCGGGAAGGGGAGCAGCTGACGACCCTGGATGGCAAAGGCCATAATCTGTCCCCTGAGGATCTGCTCATCACTGATTCCCCTGACGACGCTCAGGGTTCCCGGATACTCGGCATTGCAGGCGTTATGGGCGGTATGTACGGTGAGGTGACGGAGGAGACCACAAATATCCTTATTGAATCTGCCCATTTTGATCCCGTATCAATTGCGCGGTCTGCGCGGCGCCATAAGATCCCATCTGAGGCTTCACGCCGTTTTGAACGCGGTGTTGATACAAAACTCCAGCCGGCTGCCGCTGAAGAGGCGGCCCAGCTTATTGTAAAAATCTGCGGAGGGCAGGCATCTGATACTCCCGCAGACTACGATCAGACCGTGGAGATGCCTTCCATCCGTTTCAAGACAAGCGAAGTGAAACGCCTGACAGCTTTGGATATTTCAGTATCCAAGATTTCCGAGATCCTTACAGATATCGGCTGCAGTCTGGGCGGCGGCGGTAACGGCGAGCTTCTTGTGGAACCCTCTGCATGGCGCCCCGACCTGCAGTTCCCCTGTGACCTGGTGGAAGAGATAGCCCGGCTGGTAGGGTACGATAACATCCCTGTCCGCATACCCGCAGTTGCTGTAGAGGGGGAAACAGGCCTGACGCCTGACCAGATCCGCCGCCGCTGGAGTGCGGATACAGCAGCCGAATACGGCCTGACTGAGGTGTGGAGCTATCCGTTTGTCGGCCCTTCAGATTTCAAAGGTTTCAACCTTGATGAGGCCCAAGAGGCGGCGGTCAGCGTTGAGATCGAAAACCCGCTAGCTGCGGACCGCCCTTACCTGAGGCGCGCCGTACTTGAAACTCTGGCGCGCACAGTCCAGCGCAATATAGGCAGAGGAAACAGGAGTGTACGTTTATTCGAGCTGGGGCACGTATTTGAGCGTGACCCGCAGGCGCCGGCTATACCTGCCCTTCCCGGCGGCCGGAAACCGTCACCTGAACAGCTGGAGGCCCTTGATGCGGGGCTGCCGCATCAGCCTGAGCATATTGCAGGGATACTTACAGGGCATGCTGAGGAACCCGGCTGGCTGGGACAGCCCCGCCCGGTAGACTGGACGGATGCAGCTGAAGTGGTCCGCCGCCTGGCTGACAGGCTTGGGGCGGATATCCGGTTCATCCAGCCTGCCCCTGAAGACGTGCCGGCACAATGGCATCCGGGAAGGTTCGCCTACGCTGAACTCCCTGACGGGACGCGTGTAGGGGTACTCGGGGAGCTGCATCCGCAGGTCAACAGCCACATGGATTTCCCGGAACATTCTGCAGCATTCGAGGTTGATCTCACAGTACTGTTCAGCAAGATCACGTACAGGCCGCTGCAGGCACAGCATATTTCCGTATATCCGCCGGTCCACCAGGATTTTGCTTTCACAGTCCATAAGGGCATAACTTCTCAGCAGCTGGAAACCGCGATCCGCGATGCTTCAGGTGAATATTGCGAATCAGTCGAGCTTTTCGACGTGTATAGCGGCGGCCAGGTAGGGGCTGATGAGAAATCGCTTGCCTACTCGGTTACTTTCCGCGCTTCTGACAGGACTCTGACGCCTGAGGACGCTGACGGGATCCGTGCTGCTATCGTTGAAGCAGCTTCCGCTTTAGGCGCCAGATTGCGCGCCTAGCCGAGTATAGGGCCGGATAAGGGGCAATCGTGTATACTATACGGGGTACAGGCGTATAGTACGCGTATGGTATATATACATAACAGCAGATAATGCGAAGAGGTGCAGGTACATATGAGCGACAGCAGCAACACTAACGGGGATCCCAACGGGATCCCGCCGCAGCCGGGCAGCAGTGCACCTTCAGCTTCCAGCGCTCCTGCCGGCGGCTCTGTGCAGCAGGATCCGCCTGAATACGGACAGATGTCCAATAAATATCCCGGCTGGGACCCATATGTGTACGGGAAACCCGAAACAGAAAAATCCGGAGCCGAGCAGGGCCGCCAGGGCGGCACCGGCGCGCAGCCTGGTACACAGCAGCAGGACACGCGGCGCGCGGTGAATACATCCGGCAACGGCGGCGGCCCTGCCGGCAGCAGTAACCAGCCTTCCGGCAATTTTGGCTTCCAGCAGCCATTTTTCTATAACCGGCAGGGGCAGCAGATCCCGCTTTCCGAGTTTAAGCCTGATGACCCGGATAAGAACCCTTTGTACGGGCGGTGGTCAGCGATGGCAATATGGTCGCTTGTCCTCTCTATTTTTATGCTGCAGCCCTTTGCACTGTTCCTGGCCGGCCTTGCTATACCGCGGGCCAGAATGTTCCATATGCGCGGAAGGGTGCTTGCGGTTATCGCGCTCATCCTTTCTGCTGCAGAGATTGCTTTTATCGTATGGTGGATCATGACAGGGCATACTGTTGAAGAGCTTAGCGCGATACTCAACAATTTTATAGATTATTTGCAAAGCCGCGGATAATCGGCTGCATAGGGTGGTACAGCTGTATCTGAGGCAGCTGTCGGCCGTTTCAGGGCTGCTGAAAAATAGCTGCTGAATGAGGCAGCAGCATAAATAATTAAGCCGATGAAAGAAACTATAAAATCGAAGTTTTTTTGCTTAATAGCGCCAAAAACATATATAATAGAAAGAAAAAATATTAAGTAAGGAATCTTATGTTACAAGGTGACACCCGACCTTCAACAAGAGTAGCTCGCAGAGATGCCATAGAGCGAATTCTTAATTCACAGGACGTCAATTCTCAGCAGCAGCTGCAGGTTTTACTGTCGCAGCAGGGGATTACCGTCACCCAGGCTACATTGAGCCGTGATCTGGATGAGATGAAAGCCATCAAGGTCCATCATGACGACGGTTCTGTTGCTTACGCCCTCCCTACCAGGGATGAGATCCAGAGATTCACCCGCAAAATGGAGACACAGTCGGCCTACACCCTGATCGCTGAAGGTAAAAGGGCTCTGGCTGCTGAAGATTTCAACCGCAGCGAACAGCGCCTTGCCAGAGTTATCAACGGCCTGGTAACTTCTGTGGACTATGCTCAGAACACCATAGTCATCAAGACCTCGGAGGGTGCTGCCGAATATGTGGGAAGCGCTATTGACCGCCAGATACTTTCGGATATCCTGGGGACCATAGCCGGGGATGACACCATTATCATGGTCGCACGCAGCGAAGAGGCGGCGCGCAACCGCAGTATCTGGGTACTGGCCCTTGCATCCGGCGACAATACTAAAGACGAAGAATCAATAAAATAAAAGGCAGGGCGCACCTTCTCGAGGCGCTTTCCTGAAACTGCCTGTGAGGCTGTCCTCAGACGCACGCCTGCGGCCTTTCCTGTCTCGGATATTTGACAGAATTGGTACGTAATTCAGCAGCGAGGAGTTTTCATGGCACAGGTATGCAGCTATAAGGAAGCCGGCTTTAATACGCTTTGTGATGAGCTGGAATGGCGCGGTCTGATCAACCAGTCTACGGACCGTCAGCAGCTTGCCCAGGCGCTTAACGGGGAGCCGATCTCTTTCTATACGGGTTTTGATCCCAGTGCTGCCTCGCTGCATATCGGCAATCTTGTACAAGTCCTCCTTATGAGGCACCTCCAGGAGGCGGGGCATCATGCATATGCCGTTGTCGGCGGTGCGACGGGCCTTATAGGCGATCCCCGCCAGTCCGGCGAACGTACTTTGAACCCTAAAGATGTTGTTGGCGCCTGGGTGGAGAGCTTACGTGCGCAGATAGGCCCCCTCCTTATCAACAGCGGCGACAATGCAGTTACTTTCCTTAATAATTACGACTGGACCGGGAATATATCGGCTATTGATTTCCTCAGGGATGTCGGTAAAAATTTCCGTCTGGGGACAATGCTTGCCAAGGATACTGTTGCCCGGCGGCTGAATTCCCAGGAAGGCATATCTTTTACTGAATTCAGCTACCAGGTCCTCCAGGGCAATGATTTCCTCTATCTGTATGACACATATGGCATCACCCTGCAGACGGGCGGTGCTGACCAGTGGGGGAACCTGGTCTCGGGACTGGACCTGATCCGTAAAGTACGCGGAGCCAATGTCCATGTTATGACATCGCCGCTTATCACAGATTCGCAGGGGAAGAAATTCGGCAAATCCGAAGGCGGGGCGATCTGGCTTGACCCGGCAATGCTCAGTTCATACCGTTTCTATCAGTTCTGGTATAACCAGCCTGACAGTGAAGTTATTAAACTCCTTAAATTCTTTACTTTCCTGCCTAAGCCAGAAATTGAGCGGCTGGAACGTGAAGTTGATACGAATCCGGGGGCGCGCGAGGCGCAGCGTACCTTAGCATGGGAAGTTACAAGCTTTGTCCGCGGGGATAAAGCAGCCCGGGGTGCGATCGATGCTGCTGAGGCCCTGTTTGGACGGGGTGAGGTTGCCCTTGATGCTGTTGATACTGATACTTTTGAGGCATCAGTAGACGGATTGAAGGTCGCGGATGGGCAGGGCGGCAAAGTATTTGCCCAGGTGGCATCCGGAAGCCGTGTGACCGAGGCAGCTGTGGCTGCGGGACTGTTCAGGTCGGTTTCTGAAGCCAGGAAAACTGTCGCTTCAGGCGGCGTATACATTAATAACCGGCGCGTTGAAGATGCCGAACAGGCTGTCGGGGGGTCTGACCTCCTGCACGGCCGTTTTGTGCTCCTGCGCCGCGGGAAGAAAGCCCTTGGGGTTGTGGAGGTACACTAATGGCAGAAAATAGCAGGCATTCGCGTAATTCCCAGGGATCGTCATCCTCTTCACGCGGAGGGACCCGCGGCGGCAGCCATGCCGGCGGCCATCGCGGCAGCAGCAATGGGCACGGCGGTGCCAGGCATTTTAACCGCGGGGCTGGCAGTGAGAAGGGTTATCACAGCGGAGACAGGGACCGTACGGGGAAGAAGCCTTCCCGTTCCTCTTATGGCAGCCATTCTCAAGGGCATGGCAATTCCGGGCATTCCGGCAGATCGCATGACAGGGGTAATCAGGAACGCAATGAGGGCAGGAGGGGATTCACCGGCCGTTTTGACAGGTCCGGCGGGCGCATTGACAAGCGTGAGCGCGGGAACCATCAGGGCAGGCAGTCATCCGCAAATTACGATTCAGGGCGCAGGAATTCTGACGGTACGGTGTCTTACCCATCGCAGAATCCGTATACTGACAGGCGCCCCGGCGAACCTAAAATGCCTAAAGGCATGGAGTGGTCGATGCTGTCGAGGGATGAAAAAGAGCGTTTAAGGGGGCTGAGCAAAGAGCACGCAGAGAATATCGGGCTCCACATGCTTGCCGCTTATTCTTTGGAGGAGACCGATCCGGAAGCGGCGCTTGAGCACGCGCAATGGATAGTACGCCAGGCTTCCCGGATTGACCTGACACGGGAGACCCTGGCGCTGATAGCGTACCGCACGGGGGACTATAAGCTTGCGCTCCGCGAATTCAGGACAGCATACCGTATGAACGGTTTCAATGATTATCTGCCGTTTATGGCCGACTGTGAGCGGGGGCTCGGCGAGCCTGAAAAGGCTATAGAAATGGCTACTTCCGATGACGCGCGGTATCTGCGCGGAGAATCCAAAGCTGAAATGTTCCTGGTATATGCAGGTGCTCTGGCAGACCTGGGTAAATATGATAAGGCGGTTGAGGTAGCCCACGCGCTTGCACATGCCCAGGGGGTGGGAGGCGCCTACAGGATGCGTGCCGTGCAGGCCGAGCAGTATTTTAATGAAGAATCGGGCAATGAAGATGCTGCCCGTGCTCTGGATCCGCTGCTGGACAGGCTGGAATCCGAATTTGCTGAAGATGATAATGCGCTCAGCGATGATGTGATCGATAACGATATGGAGAATATTGACGATGACATGCTTCGCGGGCTTGGGATCGATCCTGCGGAATTTTACAGGCATGAGGATGCAGGCCAGGAGGGCAGCAGCCAGGCTGAGGAGGCCGGAGAAATCAAAGAAGCTGAAGAAACTGAAGAGACCAGGGAGACCGAGGAAACCGGGGAAGCACTCTAGAGATGGATTATCCGACGATTATCAAAGGGACTCAGGAGCCGCTCAGCTCCCGGTATTCCCTTGCCCTTTTAGATCTGGACGGAGTGGTTTACCGCGGGGCGCATCCTGTTGAAAATGCTGCCGAAGGCATCCGGAAGGCGGAAAACGCCGGTATGCATATCGCCTATACGACGAACAACCCTTCACGGTATCCGGCACAGGTTGCCGGACAGATACGCAGTTTTGGTATTGGGCTGGAAGACAGCGATATTATTACATCGGCAATGGTCAGTGCCCATATGCTCAAAGAAGCCCTTGGACAGGGCGGTACAGTGCTTGTTGTTGGGAAGGGCCATCTGAAAGATGAGCTCAGGAAGGCCGGCCTTGAGGTGTGCAGCCGGGCTGCGGACCGCCCCCAGGCAGTCATCCAGTCGTGGTACCCCGATATCTCATGGAAGGAGCTTGCGCAGGCTTCGTATGCCGTCAACGCCGGAGCTCGGTATTTTGCTACGAACCGCGATCTGACGATCCCTCGTGAAGAGGGGATCGCGCCCGGTAACGGCGCGCTGATCAAGGCTGTATCCATTGCTACCGGGAAGGAGCCGGAGGCCTCAGCCGGGAAACCCGAAGCCCATATGTACCATATTGCACGGGATATGTTCAGCCCGTCCGGCAGCCGCGTACCTGTTGAAGAATGCCTTCCGGTCGGGGACAGGCTTGATACGGATATTGAGGCTGCAAACCGCGGCGGCTATGACAGCGCGGTCGTGCTTACCGGGGTTGCAGATGCCCGGCAGATAATACAGGCACAGCCGCTGCTGCGACCATCTTATATATGTGCCGATCTTGAGGGGCTGAATAGCAGGCAGCCGCAGGTCGTCCGTACGGATATCCCTCAGCATGGGGACGTCAGCGGTGTTTCATTCATATGCGGGGATGCCCTTGCGTATGTCCGAGGTGAAGCTCTGATGGTTGAAATATCAGGGCAGCATGTTGCCGGGCCCATTAATTCGCTGGATGCTTTAAGGGCCGCAGCTTCGGCTGCGTGGGATGCTGCAGATAATCATGATGCTGACCTTCACAGTCTGCAGATACCGCAGTTTTCAGACAGGCTGCAGTAACCCTGATGCGGCTGCAGCAAAGATGGATCATAAGGAAATAAGCATGGATACTGATAACAGGAGCCCCCAGGATAGTACTGCAGGCAGTGCTGCCGATGCTGTACAGGACGGGGAGGAAAGCATAACTTTATCCGATAGATTCCCTCAGCTGGAGAAGCTCGGCGATGCCGATTTCAGCGAAGTAATCAGCGGCTACCGCGCAGTCCTTGGGTCCCTGCAGAAAGAGCTGGATGAGCAGTCATAGCATATCCGCACAGGGGCACAGTGATATGAGGTGCGATAAAGCGCTTGCGGAAAGGGGATTATGCCGGTCGCGGACCCGCGCACAGGCGCTTATTGAAGAAGGCCGTGTGCGTGTTAATTCGGAACTCTGCATGAAGCCGTCTTTCATAGTAAGCAGCACAGATACTATTGAGATATCCCCCTTGCCTAGTGCACGGCAGCAGCCCGCTTTTATGGGCGGTTTTGATTATTCCCACTATGTTTCGCGGGGTGCAGCCAAACTCTTAAGCGCCTATAACGCTTTTGGCCCCGAAGGGCTTGAAAGGCCGGCGGGCAGGAAATGCCTTGATATCGGTGCTTCTACCGGCGGCTTCACACAGGTACTTTTAGACAAGGGGGCGCAGAGAGTCATTGCCCTGGATGTTGGGCACGGGCAGCTTGACCCCAAGATAGCGGAAGATCCGCGGGTCTTTGAGATGAGCGGGGTAAATTTCCGTGATACTGTGCCGCAGGATCTGCCGTATCTGCCTGATTACGCTGTTTCCGATGTGTCTTTCATCTCCCTTGCCTTTATTATCCCGCCTTTGCAGCGCATAGCGCTTGCAGCCCTCAAAGAGGGTGCGCGTGCGTTTACTGCCATACTGCTTATCAAGCCTCAGTTTGAAGTCGGCAGGGGGAACCTGGGGAAAGGCGGGATCGTTACCGGCAGCAGCCTCAGCCGCAGTGCTGTGGACAAAGTCCTCGGGTATGCGCGCCGCAGCGGTTTCACTGTGCGTGGCTGTGTTCCGTCCGATATTACAGGGTTGCATGGGAACCGGGAATACCTGCTGTGGATTACGGTGGATAACATGCGTGATATTACCGAAAGCTGATAAATACAGTAAATCATTTAAACTATAAACAGCTGTATATAATAACTGGATAACATACTGCCAGGGAGGGCCATGGCCGAGCGGATAGCATATATTGTAACGCACAAACGGTTTGCCGTTTCTTCGCCGATAGTCAGCCAGGTTGCCCGGCTTCTGGGGGCATATGGCTTTTCCGTTACGGTACTTGACAGTGATAGCGATGGCACACAGCCTGCCGGCAGAAAAGGCTTTTCTGTTGACCCTTCCGCTGAAATCGTCGTTGTCCTGGGCGGAGATGGCACTATTTTGCGTGCAGTCGAGATAGTCAAGGGGACGCAGGTCCCTGTGATCGGCATAAACCTTGGGCATATAGGTTTTCTCGCTGAGTTTGAAAGTTTTGAGATCAGCAAGGCGATAAAACGGATCGCTGAAAAAGATTATACGATCGAAAAACGCATGATCGCGGATGTTGAACTGTGGCTTCCCCACAGGCCCGAACCTGTACATGACTGGGCCCTGAACGATACCGTCGTTTACCATGGCGCAAACAGCCCGATGATCCAGGTGGGGATCACAGTTGATGATGTTGCAGTCAGTTCTTTCGGATGCGACGGGGTCATCGCCTCTACGCCTACAGGTTCTACAGCATACGCGTTTTCTGCCGGCGGCCCGATAATCTGGCCAGGGGTGAAAGCCTTGGAACTGCTGCCTATCGCAGCACATGCACTCTTTACACGCCCTCTTATCGCGGGTTCCGAGTCCAGCTTTGGGATACATGTGCTTGAGGTGCAGGGTGATGATGCAGTCATGACCTGTGACGGGCGGCGGGTGCATACTGTACCTGCCGATTCGCGCATTACAGTCAGGGAATCAGCTGATACGCTCCGGCTGGCACGGCTGTCTGGCGCCCTGTTCGCTGACCGTCTGGTAACCAAGTTTAATTTGCCTGTTGTCGGCTGGAGGGAGCAGGCTGAACGCCGTATTGAAAACGGCGGGCCTTTGCAGAATACTGTCGGGGGCAGCCGTGCATCCGGAACAGAAAAATTCATCCATTTCCCCCATTACCTAGGCACGGGTGGTTTTAACCAGGCTATCAATGACGGGCTCAGCGAGATGGACCAATACCGCATGTTCAATGATTTCAGAGCTGATGAGGATTAGGAGGTCATATGCTGGAAGAGCTTGAGATACGCTCTCTTGGGCCGATTGACCATGCCGTCCTGCATCCTCATGCCGGTATGACGGCAATAACCGGTGAAACCGGTGCGGGCAAATCCATGCTGTTGAGCGCGGTACAGCTTTTGTCGGGGGCAGGTACCCAGTCGGAACGGGTCTCTCCCGGTGCTGAACAGGCGTGGGTACAGGGGATTTTTGATGTTTCTGAAAACGGCCCGGTGCAGGACTTCGCCCGTCAGGCAGGTGCCGGCTGCGAGGACAGCGAGCTTTTCATTTCACGGAGTGTCCCTTCAGCCGGGCGTTCCCGGTCAGTGGTCAATGGGAAAAGCGTGCCGCGCTCGGTTCTGCAGGGGCTGGGCACATATACGGTTACTGTCCATGGGCAGGCTGAACAGCTGAAGCTTGCCTCTGCTTCCCGGCAGCGTGAATTCCTTGACAGATGTGCCCGGGACGGCAGTGAGCTTGACCAGTATCAGCAGGCTTATGCAGCGGTGAAAGAGGCGGATGGGCAGCTGGAACGGATAATACAGCAGCAGTCACAGGCGCAGGCCCAGGCTGATTATCTGCGTGAATCTATTGGGCGTATTGATTCTGTTGACCCTCAAAAAGGCGAAGATGAAGAGCTTAAGGCCCGGCGTACACGGATCGAAAATGCAGCCGATATCGCAACAGCCGTCAGCAGCGCGCTGGAGGCGCTGGATGCGTCTGAGGCGGATTCAGGTATGGATGGCGCTGGAGCGGCGGACCGCATAGACCGTGCAGTCCGCACCCTCGAATCATCGTCTGCCAGGGAAGTTTTTAAGGATGAAGCACAGAGGCTGACATCCCTTCATGAAGACCTCCAGGATATTATATTTTCGCTGGCGCACCAGATACCTGACGATGTAAGTCCGCAGGAACTGGATGATATCAATGGGCGCATCCATGATCTGGATGAGCTTACAAAACGGTGGGGGCCAACGCTTGATGATGTCCTGGCGTGGCGGGAGAAAGCCGGTTATGACCTTGAAGACCTTGATGCATCACCCGAGCGTATCGAGGAGCTGCGGGCCAGACGTGAAGCGCTCAGGGCTGAGGCGCATAAAAAAGCGGAGGCGCTTTCCCGGAAACGTTCTGAGTGCGCGCAGGAACTCTCTTCCCGGGTCAATGAAGAACTGGGATCCCTTGCAATGGAAGGTTCCAGGCTTGATATTACGGTAGAGCGCAAAGCACAGCCGGATGGATGGGGGGAAGATACAATTTCTTTCTTTTTCACCCCTTTCCCCGGATCCCCTCAGCTCCCTATGGGGAAAAGCGCTTCCGGCGGCGAGCTGAGCCGCCTTATGCTTGCGCTTGAACTCGTTGCTTTTGATATGCAGCGCGGAGGGCATAAGCAGGGGGACGGGGTGCCCGCCGTCACAGCGGGCGGCACAGCACCAACATTGATTTTTGATGAGATCGATGCGGGTGTCGGCGGCAAAAGCGCTGTCGAGCTGGGGAAGAGGCTTGCACAGCTTGCTGAGGGCTCACAGGTAATAGTGGTGACCCATCTGGCACAGGTCGCTTCATGGGCAGATACACAGTATGTAGTGCGTAGGGGGGGCCAGCAGGACGGGACGGATACGGCAGTGCATACGGATGTAACCGAAGCATCGGGTCACGCCCGTGTTGAAGAAATAGCCCGGATGCTTTCCGGGACGGATACGCAGGCATCGCTTGACCATGCGCGCGAATTGCTTGAAACCAGCGTCCTGGAATAAAAATCTGCGATATACAGGATCCAACGTGACACTTCAGCCCGCTGCCTGTTCTACATAGCCGGCCATATCGGCAATATCTACTGTGTCATTGAACCGGACCGGGGCGCTGTCTAAACTGCGCAGTTGCGCCGGAGGCACAGTGCCGCTTACAGAACTTAAAATATCCATATACTGAAAGTCCGACAGCCCGTTTTTGCCTGGGGCCGCGAGCGCGCCGGCTTCGCCGGGAACGCTGCCGCGAATACTGTCCAGGGCGTTAAGGACAGTCCGAGGGAACTTGTAGGGGCTCGCAGTAGACAGCAGTATCTGCGGCCTTTCAGGGCTGTTCCCCTGCGACTGCATCATAACATGATAGCCGCATGCTGTATGGGGGTCGATTACATAACGGTAGGATTCCCAGCAGCTGGCAATAGCGGACGTAACGTCATTTTCATCTGCCCACCCGCAGCTGAATATTTCCCGGATTTCTGCCAGAAGGCTTGGAGATATGCTGAAACTGCCGGTCCTGTCGAGATCATCCATAAGGCGGCAGATCAGCGCCGTATCGCCGCCGGACACGTAGTACAGCATGCGCTCGAGGTTGGAAGAGACTAAAATATCCATACTCGGGGAGGATGTTGCATAAAACGCGCGGTTACGGTTGTATATGCCTGTTGTCAGGAAATCATAAAGGACATTATTCCTGTCGCTGGCTACAACGAGCTTCCCCACAGGGAGGCCCATGAGCCTGGCGTAATATCCGGCAAGGACGTTGCCGAAATTGCCGGTTGGGACGATAAAATCAACCGGGATGCCGGCAGCAACTGCGTTGGTTTCAAGCAGCTGTGCGTATGCAGAAAAGTAGTAAGCTACCTGGGGGACGAGCCTGCCTATATTGATTGAATTTGCGCTGGACAGCAGCGTATGGGCCTCTGTGCCAAGCCTGTCTGCCAGGGGCTGATCTGTAAAAATATGCTTGACAGCAGTCTGGACGTCGTCGAAATTCCCTCTGACAGCGCAGACCCGGACGTTGCCGCCGGGCTGCGTGGCCATTTGCAGGCGCTGGATATCGCTGACTTTCCCTTCCGGGTAGAAAACCGTGATCGCCGTTCCCGGGCAGTCGGCAAATCCTGCCAGGGCTGCCTTTCCGGTGTCGCCGCTGGTAGCTGTGAGGATCATGATGCGTTTACCGGCACTGGGGTCTGCGGGCTCAGCTGCGGCCGCAGCCTGTGCCATGAACCGGGGGAGTATCTGCAGGGCGATATCTTTGAAGGCGCATGTAGGGCCATGGAAGAGTTCAAGGATGTAATGGTGTGCTCTATGCGTACCGTCTGCGGCTGCAACCCTGTGCACTGGGGCGATGCGCGGATCGTCAAAGGCATCCCCGTATGCGCCGGCAATGCATCCGTCCAGTTCCTGCCCGGTAAAATCGGGCAGGAGCGCATGCAGCACTGTCCGCGCAATATCAGCATAGCTTTTTCCGGCTAATGCAGACGCATCAATATAATGTCCAGCTAACGAATCATTGACGAACAGCCCGCCATCATCCGCGATGCCTTTCAGTATCGCCTGTTTGGACGTCAAATGACTTTCTGTGCTGCGTGTGCTGTGAAAGGATTCCATAACCACAGTCTATTAAGCTGTTAAGACCTGTGCGTAATACATTTTCGTCCTCAGTGATTGGAACAATGGGATTATTATGAGCTATCCCAAAGAGGACATCAAGCGTTTGGAACGTGAACAGCCGCAGCTGTGGCTGCGTATCGTTTCTGAAAGGCTGAGTACTGTACGTTACGTTTTCGTAGTGACTATAGAAGACGGGCTTCCTACTGTAGCCCAGCGGGCTGCGCTTGAATATGCCGATGCTATGCTGATCGGATGGCCTCAGCCGGGTTCGCGGGATGTCCAGGATATACCTGACGAAAGCCTTGATTCGGTTGCAGCTGATATTGAAACAATTGAGAAATATATTGATGAATTCCGGCAGGGGGAGAAGAACGGCGATGCCGATACGATGGCGGAGGACCTCAACCGGATAAGCGAGTGTGTAGGCAATGTGCGCAAAGTCTACCAGCCGGATTTCCCTCTGCCGACGTATGCGGAAGTCCGCCGATACGTAGAAAAAGAGTGGAATAACGATATGGACCAGATAGAATCTGGTGCCCGGGAGTACCTAGATATGCAGGACCAGGGGATCGCTTCCGAACAGATCGTGCAGAACCTGGAGGCTGACAGCGGTACGGCAGGATCGGCAGTGTCGGTAACATCAACAAATATAACGCAGGCTCCGACGGGTGCAGCAGATACCGGTACATCAGGCGATAGGGCAGAAGGAGCATCCGGTATGGTAGGAAAGGGCAAAAACGCATAATGGATGATGCAGGATCAGGAAGGGCAGGGCGGGGTCCCGGCAATACCCCTCCTGTAGGTGCTTCTGAACGCAGTATGTCTGACCTCAGCAGTGAAACAGGCGTCAGGCATCGTAAAAGGCTTTCTGCACGGGGGAATAGGCACGATATCCCCAGAGTCGGCATCATGGGCGGCACTTTTGACCCGATCCATAACGGGCATCTTGTTGCAGCATCTGAAGTTGCCTGGGTATATGATCTGGATGAAGTGATTTTTGTCCCCACAGGAAGGCCTGTATTCAAGCTTGATGCGGATGTAACGAATGCAGAAGACCGTTATCTCATGACCGTTATCGCAACAGCATCGAATCCGCAGTTCATTGTGTCGCGCGTAGATATCGACCGTCCGGGGGTCACCTATACTATCGATACGCTGCGCGATATCAGGCAGCTGCGCCCAGATGCCGAACTTTTCTTTATAACCGGTGCAGATGCCCTTACGGAGATCATGAAGTGGAAAGATGCCGGTGAGATGTGGGACCTCGCGCATTTTGTGGGGGTGTCCCGCCCCGGGTACTCCCTTGACCTGAAAAAAGCCGGTGCCCCCGGGCATGCTGTGGACCTTATGGAGATCCCTGCCCTGTCGATTTCTTCTACGGATATACGCCGCCGGGCACGCGACGGGGAACCGGTATGGTACCTGGTCCCTGATGGCGTGGTGCAATATATTGATAAACATGGCCTTTACCGTAGCGCGCATTGATGCCGACGCACAGAGCCCCTTCTTGGGTTATCTGCCTGTTAGTATGGAGTTGTTCCAAACACTGCGAATAATGGAGACATGGTGAGCGTAGTTCTTGAAGGCCAGCCGGACAAAAACCTCATTTTGGTCACTGGCAGGGCAGACCCCAAACTTGCGCAGGATGTTGCAAAATATCTTGGAATCGATGTTTTGGAAACGACTGCTTATGACTTTGCTAATGGTGAGATGTACGTCCGTTACACGGAATCTGTTCGTGGTGCGGACGTTTTTGTTATGCAGAGCCATACAGATCCTATCAATAAATGGATCATGGAACAGCTGATCATGATCGATGCGCTCAAGCGTGCATCGGCCCGGTCCATCACAGCGGTGTGCCCTATGCTCGGGTATGCCCGCCAGGATAAGAAACATCGCGGCCGGGAGCCTATTACCTGCCGGCTGGTTTTCGACCTGTTCAAAACCGCCGGTGCAGACCGTGTTATGTCTGTTGACCTGCATGCTGCGCAGTCCCAGGGGTTCTTTGACGGTCCCGTAGACCATCTGCAGGCTATGCCCGTACTTGTTGAATATGTGCGTACACGTGTACCGCTTGATAATGTGGCCCTGGTGTCGCCTGATGCGGGACGTATCCGTGTTGCAGAACAGTGGGCGCTGCGTCTGGGGGGCTGCCCGCTGGCATTTATCCATAAGACCCGCGATATTACCCGTCCCAACCATACCGTGGCCAACCGCGTTGTGGGCGATGTTTCCGGCAAAGACTGCGTCCTCGTTGATGACCTCATTGATACGGGCGGTACGATTGCTGAAGCGACAAAAATCGTCCTTGAGGCTGGGGCAAAATCTGTTATCGTTGTGGCGACCCACGGTGTCCTTTCGGATCCTGCTGTGGAGCGCCTGAAGAATTGCGGTGCCTGCGAAGTGGTTTTGACTGATACAGTTCCGATCTCTCCTGAGAAAAGATGGAAGGGCCTGACGGTCCTGTCTATCGCCCCGCTTCTTGCCGGAGCCATGAAAGCTGTTTTCAGCGATGGTTCTGTGGCCAGGCTTTTTGAAAACTATCCCCGGTATCATGGGGCTGATATACCTTTGGCCTATCCGCGTTCGGAATAAGATGGTTGCAGCTGTGTGCCGGTGACCAGCGGGTATGCCATAATAGTGCTTTGTGGGCGCTGCGGCGCCCAATTCCCCCATGGTGTAATGGCAGCACACGGGTCTTTGGAACCCTTAGTCTTGGTTCGAGTCCAGGTGGGGGAACCTGTGGTTGCGTAGCCGTTGCGGCTGCGCAATTTGCGTATAACAGGCAACACACGACAGGCGGGGCGGGATGCCCTGCAGATAGGAATCCAGGAAGAGATATGGCAAAATTGGATTGCGCGATTATCCTTGCAGCGGGGGAAGGGACCCGCATGAAATCGGATACCCCTAAAGTACTTCATGATTTTGCTGGAAAGACTTTTCTCCGGCGCGTTATGGACAGCGTCAGCGCGCTTCATCCGCGCAATGAGGCTGTGGTCGTCAAATACCAGGCAGAGCGCGTCGCCCAGGCGGCACGGTCGTATAACAGTGATGCGGCTATTGTTGAGCAGGATGAGATCGCCGGGACCGGAAGGGCCGTGCAGTGTGCTGTTTTTGAACTGGAAAAACTTAATGAATTCCATGGGACTGTGCTTATTGTTGCTTCTGACATGCCCCTTCTGGATACTGCAACCCTGCATCAGCTCCTGGAAACCCATGAGGCCCATAACAATGCAGCGACTGTCCTGACAGCAACCCTGCAGGATCCCTTCGGATACGGCCGTATTATCCGCGATCCGCAGGGGAACCTTCTGCGCATAGTGGAGCAGAAAGATGCCAATGCGAGTGAGCTGCTGGTCACAGAAGTGAATACGTCAGTATACGCGTTTGATGCTGAAGTGTTGTCCCAGGCTGTCTCAGGGCTGTCTGCCGATAATGCGCAGGGGGAATTCTATCTTACTGATGCGCTGGAAACAGCACGGGAGATCGGGCATGTCGGTATCTTCCAAGCCCCCGATAACCTGAGCGTTGAAGGCGTCAATGACAGAGTGCAGCTTGCCGCATTGCTCAAGGCGCATAATATCCGTGTGTGCGAAGGCTGGATGCGTGAAGGTGTCACAGTTATTGATCCTCAGACAACGTGGATAGAAGATGACGTTAAGATCAGCCCTGATGCGGTTATCCTTCCGGGGACATATCTTAAAGGCTCAACTGCCGTATCGTCGCATGCCGTGATCGGTCCGGATACTACCCTTATCAATACCCAGGTTGATGAGGGCGCTGTAGTTGAGCGTTCCCGTGCAGAGGATTCCCGTATAGGGGAGGGGGCTGTGATCGGCCCATGGACGTACCTGCGCCCCGGCAATACGCTTGGCCCGCATACAAAAGCGGGGGCATATGTGGAAATGAAAAAGGCGGTTATAGATGAGGGGACGAAAGTGCCGCATCTCAGCTATGTGGGAGATGCGCATATCCACGAAAATACCAACGTCGGCGGAGGCACGATCACCGCAAATTATGACGGGGTTCATAAGAACCATACGGAGATCGGCTCCCATGTCCATATAGGTGCGGGCAATATGCTTGTAGCCCCGGTAACAGTAGGAGATAATGTTACTTCCGGGGCCGGCAGCGTTATCCGCCATGATGTCCCTGATGATGCTATGGTCTATTCCGAAAATTCACAGCATACAGTTGAGCAGTGGAAACCGGCTTGGGAACGTGAAAAATAGGCAGCGTACAATAAAAACAGGAAATAATAAAATAAAATAACGAAAGCGAGAATTTATGCCAGCAGTGCAGGATTCCATTGACTCAGTACGTATTGCCGCTGCGGCTGCAGACAGGATGAAAGGTGAAGATATTATTGCCTTTGATGTCACTGAGCCGCTTGCAATCACCGATATCTTCCTCATTATTACGGGGGATAACCCGCGTCAGGTACTGTCTATTGCTGAAGAGGTCGAAAAGCAGATGCATCTGCAGAAGGGGATAAGCCCCCGCGAACGTGAGGGTGTCAGCGAGGGGCAGTGGATACTGCAGGATTACGGCGACTTTGTGGTGCATATTATGGACCGGGAATCACGCGAGTTTTATGACCTTGACCGGCTGTGGAAAGAGTGCCCGCGTATCGGCCTCGGGCTTCCTGAGCATGCCGGCGATGGGCAGAAGGGCGCCGTTGGGGCTGCTGCTGATGATACCACTCATGATGAGGCAGCCTCGGCAGATAACGGCCGGCCGGCTGAAGGGGCACTGGGTTAAATGGGGCAGCATGTACATTCAATATTCCTGATCCGGCATGGGCAGACTTCATACAATGCCCAGCACCGTTTTCAGGGGCAGATAGATATCCCGCTTAACGATATCGGGCGCTGGCAGGTCCGCCAGACCGCTGCTGAACTCACGCGCCTGTATGTGCAGTCTGATGGTGATAACACATTTGATGTGCAGTCGGGTGTGAATGGCGCGATCAATGGTGACGGGGAGCGTGTTGAGGTATTTTCGCGCAGTGCTTCCGCATATTCTGACGGGCAGCCGGCCTCTCAGGGCGGGAGTGTGCCCTCTGCCAGGCATCAGATCGTGGTGAGCTCGAATCTCGGAAGGGCCCAGGAAACTGCACATACATTTGCTGATCCGCTGGGGCTTCCGGTTCATGTAGACGAGCGCGTAGCTGAACGCAATTTCGGTGACTGGGAAGGCATGTCGATGAATGAGGTCCGGGAACAGTTCCCTGAGGATTACGTCGCATGGGAGCGGTTTGAAGGCGGGGAGCTCAGGCATGGGGCAGAGCTTAAGGAGCAGGTCGGTACGCGCGGAGTCGCAGCTGTCACAGACTGGGCAGCCAGGGCAGGCAGTGATACTGACCTTTTTGTTTTCTCGCATGGAGCGTGGATCAATCAGACCGTGCAGACCCTTTTGCGGCTGACTGATACATATCCGGATTTTGCCAGCCTGGTATCTATGCGCAACGCTTTCTGGGTAAAGCTGTCCGGGCTGGATATGCCTGACGGTTCGGTACGCTGGCGTCTGGAAGAATACGAACACGGGCCAGTCGCTGCTTACATTACCGACTGGAATAATCCCGACCTTTCCGGGCAATCCAGCCTTTCTAGCCTCCAGGCCTAACTCATCCCAGTCTTCTGTACTTTGTGCGCGGCTGCTGTATGGGCAGTCCCCCCGATATCAGCCGTTTTATCGTGCTGTATACTGAGGCTGTCAAGATCTATATCTTTAAGAGGGATGACTTTAGTGCGGTTCCTGATCTTGTATCCTAAATACAGGATCAGGAACAGCGGCACGGACATGTAGATGACGCAAATCGCCTGCCAGTTGAGCGTCCTGAAAGAATTCAGATCCTGCCCGACTATGACCAGGATACACAGGATAAAAGCAAGGACAGGACCGAAGGGGAACCATTTCGCATGGTATTTCATTTCATCAAGCGAATGCCCTTGTGCTATGAACGCCCTGCGGAAGCGGAAATGCGATATGGCGATCCCCGCCCATGCTATAAAACCGGTGAGCCCGCTTGCCGCTACAAGGAATATGTAGATATTGTTCCCGAAGATGCTTGTCAGGAAAGTCAGAAATGCAACAAATGTTGTCCCTAACAGTGCAGGTATGGGTATGCCATGGAAATTGACCATACCGAAAATGCCAGGCGCATGTTTTTCTTTGGCAAGGGCATAGAGCATGCGTGTGGAAGCGTACATACCCGAGTTTGCAGCAGAGATAACAGATGTGAGGACTACTGCATTCATGACGGCGGCGGCTGCGGCGAGCCCTGCGCGTTGGAAAACCAGGGTGAATGGGCTCATTGCGATATCTGTTGCTTCTGATCCCAGCAGGCTGGGGCTGGTGTAGGGGATGATGCAGGCGATAACAAATATTGAGAGGATATAGAACAGGAGTATCCTCCAGAATACCTGTTTGATGGCTTTGGGGATGCTTTTCTCCGGTGTGGCGGATTCGCCCGCAGTTATACCTATAAGCTCAGTCCCCTGGAAGGAAAACCCGGCGACGGTAAATGCCCCAAGCACTGCGGGGAAACCTCCGACGAAGGGAGCCTCTTTATATGTGAAATTAGACAGGAAAGTAGCTTTTCCGCCAATGATCCCAGCTATGGTAAGGGTCCCTACGATAAGGAAGATGATAACGGTTATAACTTTTATGAGTGCCATCCAGTATTCAGTTTCGCCGAAGGACTGCACGGCAAGTACATTGATGAGGAAGATCACGGCAAGGACAGCCAGGGAGAATACCCAGACAGGCACTGACGGGAACCAGTACCGCAGGACTATGGCACTGGTCGTGGTATCTACGGCAACAGTGATAGCCCAGTTGAACCAGTAGTTCCATCCCATCGCGAATCCGAGTGCAGGGTCGACGAAGCGTCCCGCGTACGTGGCAAATGACCCTGTTACGGGCATATATGTAGCCATTTCGCCGAGTGATGTCATCAGGAAATATACCATGATCCCGATTGCAGCGTATGCAGCAAGGGCGCCGCCGGGACCGGCTGAATGGATACTTGCCCCGCTGGCAACGAAGAGCCCTGTGCCGATGCTCCCGCCAAGGGCGATCATGGATACGTGCCGGGTTTTCAGGGCGCGTTTGACTGTGTTGCCGGAACGTGGCTGCTCAGGCTCTGAACTTTGCGCTGCTTCCGCCTGTATGCCTGGCTGCTTTACTGCAGCGTGCCCGGTATGTGATGGTGAACCGTTCTGCTTGCCCTGGTATTGGTTGCCTGAATTGCTCATTTTCCTCCGTACGTCTGTGGTACAACGTGTTCCAGAGGCTGTGCGGCTTAAGCAGAACCGGATCTCGATAGCGCTCCGTAGCTGTCCGGGCCTCTGCAGTGCAGAAACCGTATAAACTACGACAGTCTTTGACCTTTTGGATCAAAGCCCAGCGTACGGCTGAAAAAGCGGCCGTACGCTTCGGCGTTTTCCCCTTTCGCTGTTTATCGTTGCTGCTTTTCAGCTCCAAACAGGTACTGATGTCAAACGCGACCTCTGGTCGATGGGAACAATTATGGGTTCCCATGCGGACAAAGGCTGCCTGTGCAGCCAGAAGATGGTTTTGCTGCTGTTATGCCTGCTGATAGCCTGCAAGATCTGCAGCCGTGTAAACGGGGAAAATCAAGGCGTTCCATGGATCCTGGGAGGTATCCGACACGCTGATAATTCAATCAGGGATAGCTAAAATACTCCCTATTCGCTAAAATGATTCACGTACTTCGGGGCTATGGCGCAGTTGGTAGCGCGTCTCAATGGCATTGAGAAGGTCAGGGGTTCGAATCCCCTTAGCTCCACTTCTGTAAAGTATTTAGAAGCCTTGGAAACATTAGTGTTCCAGGGCTTTTTCTTTTCCCGTTCCTGTGATGTGCCCACGTTTACCTATCTGTCATTATCCTCATTTACCGTTTTTAGATAATTGGGGATACTTGGCTGCGGATAGCTTTGCTTAGAGAAGTGTCGAAGAGGAATGCCTGATTGTAAAGATGCTATAATAAAGACTAAACTCGTATGAGTTTTTCATTTTATATCCTTTACTCCTGCCCATTGAGGGCAGGAGGTTATGTTTTTTACTACTGGGTATAGTGCGCTAAGAGTGTTTATATACCTGTTTACTCTCCTCTAAACAATTGGCAATTTCCGGCTCCAGAGGGCTGGTGTGGCTGTGGAGCCTTTCCTGGAGCGGAATTAGCTTTCACAGATGCAGGAGGCTGGAACTGGCTTAGAACGTCAAGAGGGGAGTTAAAATCGCTTGGTAAAGTAAAACCAACCATATGCTACGAAATTTGGTATCCATATGGATCATCACAACTGAAGCCTGTTAGTTTGCCTGAATAGCTGCCGGATTCCAGAGGATCGCTCGTATCCATGCGCTAAGGCTCCTCGGCTTTATATTGAAATTGATCTTATTCATTTAAAATTGTAAAGATCGATAATGACAGATTCCGGGTGCATATAAAGTAAGCTATATCTTACACGGTGTTTAATCTATTTATAGTAAAGGTGCAGCGTTCAATTTTTACTACGTATTTACTTCAGTATAAAATATAAGGTTGTGATGTAAAGCTTACTCGGTGTATTGAGGGTGGTGATGGCTATGATGCGTATATTTAATACGATTGACGGGCAGACAGAGCAGGTCTCGAAGCCTGAACGCGGCGCATGGATATCACTTGTTGACCCTACGGATATAGAGCTTTCCACGGTTTCGCAGAAGCATAAGATCGACCTTGCAGACCTGCGTGCCCCTCTGGATGATGAAGAGCGCTCGCGTATTGATGTTGAAGATGACTATACTATGATCATCGTTGATATACCTACTGTCGAGGAACGTGCCGAGCGGAACTGGTACAACACTATCCCTCTGTCTATTATTGTGACTGACGGCGTGATCATTACTGTATGCTCGCAGGATACCCCGCTTCTGCACCCGTTTATGGACGGGACTATCCGCGGGTTCAATACTTTCATGCATACACGGTTCATTTTGCAGATACTTTACCGGAATGCGGCAATGTATTTGCGGTATCTGCGTATCATTGACCGGGAATCCGACAAACTGGAGATCAGGATGCAGGACTCCACGCGGAACCGTGAGATACTCATCCTTATGGAGCTGTCGAAATCTTTGCTGTATTTCACCACAAGCCTTAAGTCGAATGAGATAGTGCTTGAGAAGCTGACCACCCTGAACCGTATCAGGCCGTACGAGGATGATAACGATCTGCTTGAGGATGTGATCACAGAGAATAAGCAGGCTATTGAAATGGCGACTATTTACCAGGGAGTCCTTCAGGGGATGACGGATGCGTTCAGCTCTATTGTGTCGAATAATGTGAATAATGTTATGCGTGTATTTACTATTATTTCCATCGTCCTGACCATCCCAACCCTTGTATTTTCGCTGTACGGCATGAATTTCCCGTGGATGCCCTTCCTTGACAAACCGTGGGGTTTTGCGATAGTTATGCTTTCCACCCTGGCCATTACCGTGGGCGCTACATGGTGGCTTATGCACAGCCGTTTCTTCAAAGTGGGCAAAGGCTGAACTGCCCTCAGCCTGTCTTCAGCCGCTGTCCCATTCCTGCTGCGCGTTATAAAGCCTGTACTATAAAATCTGTAAAGTCGTAAACAGCGGGGATAATTTCATACAGGAGTTTGCAACAGATACAGGAGAATTATGAGCACCGATTCCGAACCTAGGTACAGGTATACTGCGCAGGCTGCGCAGGCCATAGAGAAACACTGGCAGGATGTATGGGACAAGGAAGGCACATTCTGGGCCGGGAATGTGAAAGGCCATCTTAAAGATTACCGTGGGGACCACGCGGACGGGCGTACGCCGTATTTCGTCATATCCATGTTCCCCTACCCGTCAGGTAAAGGCCTGCATGTAGGCCATCCGCTCGGATATATTGCAACAGACGTTATGGCACGGTACCATCGCATGAAAGGTGAAAATGTGCTGCATACTATGGGATACGACGCTTTCGGCCTTCCGGCGGAGCAGTATGCGGTGCAGACCGGGCAGCATCCGCGCATCACTACTGAACAGAATATTGCCAATATGCAGCGCCAGCTTCGCCGTATGGGACTCAGCTTTGATTACCGGCGTTCCCTGAAAACTATAGACCCTGAATATATCCGATGGACACAATGGATCTTTTCACGGATATATGATTCATGGTATGACGAAGATTTTGTCCGTGCAGATGGGACGAAAGGGAGCGCGCGGCCAATCAGCGAGCTTGAAGCCCAGTTTGAATCAGGGGCCCGTGAAATCCCGGGATTCGAGGGTACGGGGAAGCAGTGGAAGGACCTTACCCGTGCCCAGCGGGCCGATATCCTTAATGGTTTCCGGCTTGCGTATATTTCCAAATCCCCTGTCAACTGGTGCCCGGGGCTCGGGACCGTGCTGGCCAATGAGGAAGTGACAGCGGACGGGCGCTCAGAACGGGGCAATTTCCCTGTATTTCAGCGCGAGCTGAGCCAGTGGTCCATGCGGATCACCGCGTACGGGCATCGGCTTATAGAAGATCTGGATACTATCGACTGGCCTGAAAAAGTCAAGCTGATGCAGCGTAACTGGATAGGCGAGTCGCATGGGGCTTCTGTGCGTTTCGGTGTATACAGCGTTGACGGCACCAAGCTTGGACAGGATCTGGAAGTTTATACAACACGGCCCGATACCCTTTACGGCTCAACTTTTGCCGTTGTTTCCCCCGAGCATCCGCTCCTTGAAGAAGTCCCTGAGCAGTGGGAAGCTGATATCCCTGCCCGGTGGACGTCCGGATACAGCGACCCGAAATCTGCCGTCCGCGAATACAGGAAGGCTGCTGAGGCGAAAACAGCCCGCGACCGGATAGAAGATAACGGGGCTAAAACCGGCTTCTTTACAGGGTTGTATGCCAAGAACCCTGTAACCGGGACGCTTTTGCCTGTTTTTTCTGCTGATTATGTGCTTATGGATTATGGGACTGGTGCCATAATGGCAGTCCCGGGCGGCGACCAGCGGGACTATGAATTTGCTGATGCTTTCGGCCTCCCCGTCATCTACACAGTAAAGCCTTCCGATGGTTCGCAGGACAGCCTCGGCAATTATGAAGGGAAATCTGCTTATATTCTCCATGACGGCATAGTTATCAATTCTCCCAGGGATGCTGATGAGTATACGGGCACTGCGCCTTCACTGAACGGCATGTCAGTTGACAAGGCTGCTGAGGCGATGATTACGTGGCTTGAACGTGAAGGGGCAGGCCAAGGCAGGGTCTCTTACAGGCTGAGAGACTGGCTTTTCTCCCGCCAGCGCTACTGGGGGGAGCCGTTCCCCGTCGTTTATGATGATGAGGGGGTAGCCCATCTGGTGCCTGACAGCCAGCTTCCTATAGGCCTGCCTGACGTCCCGGATTATGCGCCGCGCACGTTCGATCCTGAAGACAGCGAGTCAGACCCTGAAGCGCCGCTGTCACGCAACCCGGACTGGGTAAATGTCACCCTTGACCTGGGGGACGGGCCTCAAACCTACCACCGTGATACCAATACCATGCCTAACTGGGCCGGATCATGCTGGTACTATATGCGTTATATTGATCCGCATGACAGTGCGCATATGGTTGATAAAGATGAATTCGCATACTGGCTTGGCCCCCAGCATAACGCTACGGCAGGGGCTGCCGGCGGGGTAGATCTGTATGTCGGAGGTGTGGAGCATTCTGTGCTTCACCTGCTGTATACACGGTTCTGGCATAAGATCCTTTTTGACCTGGGGTATGTGAATTCACCTGAGCCTTTCCACAAACTTTTTAATAACGGGTACATCCAGGCATATGCATATACGGATTCCCGGGGGCAGTATGTTCCGGCTGCAGAAGTCGAAGAAAAGGATGTGGACGGTGTATCTGAATATTCCTGGAAGGGGCAGAAAGTCAGCCGTGAGTTTGGCAAAATGGGCAAAAGCCTTAAAAATATCATCACGCCTGACGAAATGAGCAGACAGTATGGTGCTGACACTTTCCGGCTGTATGAGATGAGCATGGGGCCCATTGATGAATCCCGCCCCTGGGATACCAAGAATGTCATCGGCGGGATGCGGTTCCTGCAGAGGCTGTGGCGCAATGTAATTGATGAGAATACAGGGGAGGTTGCTGTTACAGACGATGCCCCTGACAGCAAGACCCTTAAGCTGCTTAACAATACGATCGCCGAAGTTACCGAAGAGATTGAGGGGATGCGGCCGAATACCGCTATTTCCAAACTGATCGTGCTGAATAACCATCTGACTACGGTGAAGGCGGTACCCCGGTCAGCGGTAGAGCCGCTGATCCTCATGCTTTCCCCGATAGCTCCGCATATATGCGAAGAACTGTGGAACAGGCTGGGGCATGCGGAATCGATAGCCCATGCGCAGTGGCCTGAAGCAGACAGCCGATATGTGGGCCAGGATACTGTTACTGCCGTGATCCAGATAAAGGGCAAGATCCGCGGCAAGCTTGAAGTCCCCGTCGATATCAGTGCTGAGGAGCTGGAAAAGCGCGCATTGGAAAGCGAAGCAGTAACCAGCAGGCTTGAAGGGAAAGCCCCAAGGAAGGTGATTGTAAAACCGCCAAAAATCGTGTCGATTGTTCCGGCAGAATAGCATTCCGGGGTTACTGTTACTGGCAGGTCTCCGGTTCCGGCCTGAGAGGTTTCGGCTGAGAGGTTCCGGCCGGGACGCTGCAGCTGCCGGATACGCAGCTGAGGCCTGTTGTCAAGCGTAAGGCAAGGTGTGTTATCCACATTCGGCCACAGCTTATGAAAATGGTGCCATAAATGATAGTTATGTGGCACCATTTCTGTATGCGGCACGGTAAGATTCCAGGACGGCACCGGGATATTTATGCACACCCATCCCACCGGTTTTTTATGACGCCCGCGCAGGCGGTATGTATCATCCTTATCCTCGTCACAGGGCTGTGTGCAAGCCTGACCCTGCTTATCATACAGTCTTCAAGCATACGGTCGCTTCAGCAGGCGGTGGGTATTGCTGCGTCCGACCGCAGCAGAGGCACCGGCCGGCATCAGGATCACCAGGAGAAGGATGGGGACGTCGCGCAGCACGGTACCGGGGATTCTGGCAATACAGGCAGTGCAGCCGGGCAGGCAGAGGAAAGTGAGCAGAGCCGTACGCTTCAGCAGGAAGCAGAGCGGAAGGGAGGGGCTGCCGGGATGTCCGGACAGCCCTCACAGGGTGCCGGGCTTTCGGGCAACGGAGGAAATCCCGGAAGTTCGGGGAAGCAGGATATGCGTATCAATATCAATTCTGCTTCTGAAGAGCAGCTTGAAACAGTAAAAGGTATAGGGCCATCTACCGCAAAGAAAATTATCGCTTACCGCACATCCCACGGCCGTTTCACATCTGTTGATGAGCTTCTCAACGTTGCAGGTATAGGGGCAAAAACACTGGCAAAAATCCGCGGCAGCATCAGTGTATCCGGGTAGCGGAGGCGGCGGAACGATGAAAAACAGTATCTATAAGGATTTCAGATTATGCATTGTTGCCGTGGCTTTATGGGCAGCTGCACTGATATGCCATATGAGGCCCGGGCTGATCCCCGGTTTTGCCATTTCCTGCGGTGCGGGTATCGTGGCAGGCTCTGTAATAGTGTTGCTGTGCGCCGGCAAGGTACCTCGCCTGCGGCCCGGTATCCTTGTGAGTGCAGGGCTTTATTGTATTGTGTGCTCGGTCGCCGGCCTGTGTATGGCTGTCAGCGTATGCGTATATGAAAATACGGAACAGTCAGATATCTCTGCGTTTGGTATATCTGGCATGCATGGCAGGCATGGCACTTTTAATGCTCCTGGCGCATCCGGCATACTTGGCACCCTTAGCGCACCCGGCAGAACTCAGCTGTCTGGTTCCAAAGATACTTCTTCTGCACCTGTATCAGTGTTCGTGCGGGCAGAATCGCCGATGACGGCTTCCGACAGGAGAAGCTTTGACTGCAAGATCGATGCGCATATTACGCATGTAGCCGATGCCGGCGGCGTCCTGTCAGCTGTTTCGCTGCCTGTACGTTTATATGCGAAAGGCGGGTCATGCATATTTGAAAATCATGGATACTTTGCTGTTACAGGCGCAATATCCCGGGCCCAGTATGGGAAAGTCCCATACTGGATATCTGCCGGCAGCAGGGCAGGGGGACCGGGTGCTGCTTCTGCAGAGATATCCGTAAAACTTGTGGAGAAGCCAAAACCATGGTTCAGATATATAAACAGGATGCAAAATGCATTTATCGCACAGACACAGCGCCTTTCACCGCAGGGAAGGATACTTGTTCCGGGCCTGACCTTAGGTGTTATGGGCAATGAGTCCTTCCTCGCGGATAATACTTCGGCATCAGGCAAAGTATCCGGGAACGGGGTACGGGGAAGTGGTGCTGTTCCGGAAAGGCAGGCAGGGATAGGCAATGCGAGCCCGCCATCCATTCCAAGCGCATATATTTCCCGTATTAAAAATTCTTTCCTCAATCTGGGGATCATGCATCTCATGGCTGTTTCAGGGAGCCATTTTGCCCTTATCGCAGTATTCCTCAGATGGATACTTGTCCGGCTGCATGCGCACCGGAAGACAGTAGCCGGCGTGACAGCATGCGGATACTGTGCGCTTTATATGTTTATGTACCCTTCAGACTCCATAGTAAGGGCTCTGGTTATGGGGATGCTGGGGATACTTGCATTATTCGCAGGCATCCTGAAAAATGCATTTTCACTGTTAAACCTTATGGTCATAATGGTCCTGCTTATCTGCCCATCCTATGCATGGAGCTTCGGATTCGCCCTGTCCTGTTCTGCTGTCTACGGGATATTCCTTTTCCATCCCGCCATGTGCGGGATACTGTCACGGTATATCCCCAGGGCTGGCGCACAGGCCATATCCCTTACTATCTGTGCCCAGCTGCTGAGTCTTCCGGTAAGCATCCTCATAACGCCATCGATACCTGTACTGTCTGTGGCTGCGAATCTTGCCGTTGCGCCGTTCGTATCATGCGCAACAGTATTTGGCATAATAGGGTTCATAACGTGTACTGTATGGCCTTCCTTATCTTTCGGCTGTGTGTGGCTCGCTTCGGGGTTTACCCAGGTAATGAATGTCGTATCCCTGTGGCTGTCAGACAATCCGTGGTGTGCGGTGCCGTGGCCTTCGGGGATAAAAGGTGTGCTGGTTTTAGCTGCGGTATATAGCGCATTCAGCATGGTAGCCATTGCTGTGCGGATTGCACGTGCCGTGAAGGCTGCAGGAATAAGTAATGATGCTGAACTGCATATAGGACCGCGTGAACGGATGCAGAGGTACTGGGATGATATACGCCGAAGCATTTTTGTTTCCCGCTGGCAGCAGGGCGCTGAAGCGGTTTGTCCACCGATAAAGGAACAGTGGAAGCATGCCGCAAGGAAGGATACATATCGTCTCAGGTGCTGATGATTTTCTGTCAGACCAGCGTGTACGCGAGCTTAAGGATAAAGCGCATGCAGCACTGCCTGATGCTGAGGTTATAGAGCTTGACGCGGCATCCTGCACATCCTTTGATTTCGATGAGGCGGTCAGCCCCTCCCTTTTGTCGGATGCATCAGTTGTTGTCATCTCCCATGGGGAGGACATGGCTGAAGATGTTGGAAGGGCGCTGGTCAGCTACTGTTCAGATGCCCGGGCATCAGCCAGCCCCGCAGCAAGTATCGTTATCGTACAGCATAACGGTTCTGCAAAGGGGAGTGGCATTATCAGAAGGGCTCAGGCTGCGGGTGCTGCAGTCGATAAAGTTGCGGACCTCAAGAATGCAAATTCGCGGACGAACTTCGTCAGACAGCGTTTTGAAATGTATGGCCGGCGTATCAATAATGATGCTGCACAGTTCATAGCGGATACTCTAGGGGCCCGTACCGGTGAGATCGCTGCATTATGCCGCCAGCTGTGTGATGATTTCCCCGATAACCCTATGACGCTTGCTATTGCCCGTACCTATCTGTCTGCGGACCCTCAGGTCACAGGTTTTACTGTTGCCGACTTGGCTATTGGAGGGGATCTTGCGCAGGCTATTATTGGTATGCGGAATGCCGTGATACAGGGGATAGATCCTCTGGCGATCCTTGGGGCGATTGCTGTAAAGATCCGGTCAATGGCAAAGGCTTCAGCTGTTGACCAGGGCAAAATCACCCCTGCTGAGGCAAAAATGTCGCCCTGGCAGCTGCGAAATGCACGCCATGATGTGCGCGGGTGGACTTCTGAAGGCCTGGGTAATTGTATCCAGATTGCAGCATGGGTCGATGAACAGTGCAAAAGCAATGGGGCGGACCCACTCTATGCAATGGAATATCTTCTGAAAGCTATCGCATCCAAGGGGAATATCCGGATGGATGGGATAAACAGATAAAGGCCGGTAAATATGGTTTATACAGAAAGCAGTCCGGATATTATGCTGCGTGCTGCTACTGCCGACGATATGCGCGCCTGCGGCAGCAGTATTGCGAAAATTATGCATTCTGGCGACGTTATTGTCCTTTCAGGACCTTTGGGTGCGGGGAAAACAACCTTCAGCCAGGGGATAGGTATGGGGCTTGATGTGGAGGGGGCAGTTGTATCCCCAACTTTCACTATTGCCCGGGAGCTTGACGGTCATTACAGCGATGGGTCGCCGGCCCATCTTATCCATGTTGATGCATACCGGCTCCCCGGATCTGATAATGACAGGAGCCTTCAATCACAGGACCCGTACAATGCAAAAAACCGGCTTCTTGATGAGCTTGAGTCGCTCGGCCTTGATGAGGAGCTTGAAGATCCCCGCCCGAGTACCTGCATACTTATAGAATGGGGGTCTGCGATGGCGTCCGTCCTGTCGGACAGCCGGCTGGAGATCAGTATTACACGTCCTGTAACTTCAGCCCGTACATCAGACGGGTTTTTATCAGATGGCGGGGAACGGGCTGTCACTCTCCATCCTGTAGGCGCGGCATGGGATAATCGTCTGGGCTCTTTACAGTAGAGCTTGGGTACCGGCAGCGATAAGCGGTAATTATGATAGACAAAGATAATGATGATAGGTAAAACTGATAAAGGTGCATACGAAGATATGTCCTCAGCTCTTTTGGGACACTGTTTAGTCATTGATACGTCTTACGGGTCCTGTGTTGGTATCGTTGGCTGCAGCCCGATCGTTGAGGCTGATTCCCGATGCCATGTTGAAAAGCTGCAGGTGAATATTGACCGGGCCATTTCTGATGCCGGGCTGGGCTACGGCGATCTTGATACCGTTATTGTGGGGACTGGGCCAGCCCCGTTTACAGGGCTCCGTGCCGGGATAGTTGCTGCCCGCTCCCTTGCTTTTGCAGAGGATATCCGGATCATAGGGCAGGATATCCTGGAACCGCAGGCTTTATGGCGGTCATGGGCCAGGCAGGGGGAGCCCGGCAACCATGATAACGGCGATAGCGGTACGTACCATCTGACGCTGGCTGTTAATGACGCCCGGCGTAAGCAGCTGTATTATGCGCTGTATGGTGAGGCCCGTCCCGGATCCGGATATGCCCGGCCGGCGGATAGCCGCGATACGCTCTCTGACATTTTTATCCCTATGGATATCGCTTCAGCAGAAGATATAGCAGATTCAGTTTTGTCATATCTCAGCAGCCATTCTGCTGAGATATGCGCGCAGGCCGGCCGCTCCCGAATTGCTGTTGATGTTGTGGGGAACGGCAGTAAAAAATACAGGTTCGCATGGGATATTTTCGGGGATTCCCTGGGGCAGGTCGTTGAGGGAACCTGCCTGTCCGACAGGTCACCTGAAGGGCTCGGCATATTTGCTCGAACCGCTTGGGCTCACTGCAGGGCAGGGGATGCATGCGGAACAGAGCCTTTATATTTGCGGCGGCCTGATATTACTATTCCATCAGCTGGGAAACACAGGCTGGGACAGACGTCCATATCGCTTTCACTGGGTTCCGGAACAGAAGAGCCTGCCCTCTCATGATCAGGAAAATGGCTGAACGCGATATTGCCCGTATCGCAGAACTTGAGACAGAACTTTTTGGTAAAGAGGCGTGGAACGAAGATATTATCAGACAGGAACTGGCGGCTCCGTCACGCATGTATATTGTGGACGAAGATAGGGAGTCAGGCGATATCTGCGGATATGCAGGCCTCTGGTTTGATTCGGATGACGCCCAGATCATGACTCTTGGCGTCAGTAAGAAATATCAGCGCCAGCACAGAGGGCAGAGGCTGTTAGATGAGCTGTACCGGGCTGCGGCCGGTTTTGGAGCCGGACGTATGCTCCTTGAAGTCCGTGTCGATAACGGTCCCGCTGTCAGCCTGTATAAGAAAAACGGGTTTGAGCTTATGGGTATCCGCAGGCGGTATTATCAGCCTGAAGATATTGATGCATATACTATGGCCCGTACTGTTGCCGAAGGCCGTAAGGGGGATTTTCAGGAGGACCATCATGAGTGAGCCGGTAGTTTTAGGGATTGAATCGACATGCGATGAAACGGCGGCCGCTGTTATCCGCGGACGTACGGCGCTGTCCAATGTAGTGGCGTCTTCTATGGATGAGCATGCCAGGTACGGGGGCGTCATACCTGAACTTGCTTCCCGGGCGCATGCCGAATCCTTTGTCCCCGTTGTTTCGAAGGCGCTGTCGGATGCCAACATGGATCTTTCCGATCTGGATGCTGTTGCAGTCTCGGCGGGCCCGGGCCTCGCCGGATGCCTGGCCGTTGGGGTCTCAGGGGCGAAAGCACTCGCTACAGCAGTGCATAAACCGCTGTATGGCGTTAACCATGTTATTGGGCATATCGCGGTTACACAGCTGCAGTTCGGCGTATTCCCGCAGGACGTCCTGGCCCTTATCGTTTCAGGCGGCCATACTTCACTGCTGTATGTACGTGATGTAGCGCGTTCCGTTTCTGTTGTCGGCACTACCCTTGATGATGCTGCCGGCGAGTGTTTTGACAAGATCGCCCGGCTTCTGGGATTCCCGTATCCGGGCGGCCCCTATATCGACAGGCATGCGCGTATCGGGGATCCGCACGCAGTTAAGGTGCCGCGGGGGCTGACACAGGGCAGGTCTGCTGCCCGGCATCCGTATGACTTCAGCTTTTCGGGCGTGAAAACGGCAGTGGCACGGTGGCTGGAGGAGCAGGGTGCTCTGGGTAACAGAATCCCTGTTGACGATGTCTGCGCTTCACTGGCTGATTCAGTGGCAGCAGTACTTGCCGACAAATCCGTACAGGCATGCAAAGCCTTTTCCTCGGATACGCTGATCGTCGGAGGCGGATTCAGCGCCAATTCGCAGCTGAGGGCTAAGCTGGCTGAAACCGGGGCACGCAATGGGGTCAGTATCCGTATCCCCGAGCTTAAGCTGTGCACAGATAATGGTGCGATGATCGGCATGCTGGGCGTGAACCTTATAGAAGCGGGTATCAGGCCTTCTCCCCCCGGATTTTCTATTGACTCCTCCATGCCGATGGACCGTATCTGCATGGAATAGGTGAAAAGGGCAGAAAGCCCATGCTGAAGGATATGCCATTGGTATAATCTGCTGTAAGACGGGTAAGCACATGCAGCGCATGGAACCGGCAGTGCGATGTCCGGCAGCATGGCATAAACAGGATATAAAATGGGGAACTGGTTTATTGATATTGATCTTGACAAAGGATGGTTTCCTGCATCGATAACTGTAGTCGTTGCAGTACTTGCGGCAAGCCTCCTCCCTCTTTTTGTACGGCAGCGTACTCAGGGGGAGCCGCGCGTTTCCCATGCCGGGGATACCGGAGGGGGCCAGAGCATTGGGGATACTCAGAAGCCTCCGGCCTCTGCCGTATTCAGAAGCTTCATATCCCGCTGCCGTCATCCGAGGATCGCGGCATTTGTATGGCAGGCCCTGTTCGCAGCCGTATTCTTCGGTTTCGGGTGGGCTCTCACATATCTTATGTCGCATGTGTGGGTCGTATTCGGGGTGGAGCTGGGGCTTCTTGTGATTGTTAAAGTTGCAGCCGCAATGGGGATTTTCGGGTTTGCTGCTGCATCTCTGCTGGCGTATCGGGGGAAAAGGAAGGTGCTTTCTGTTATCCTCATGATATTTTCGCTTATTTATGGGGTCGTAGGTGTGAATGCTGTTTATGGGCAGTATCCGACCATCAGGTCAGTTTTGGGTGCTGAAGCTTTCCCTGAAATGCCGGGATACCAGCCTCATGGCACAACACGGACGGTGAAAGAATGGGAAGCAGCAGCGAAGGCGGGAAAATTGCCGAAGCTGCGCAGGGAAGGGATCGTCCGTACTGTCGATATCCCCGCCCGCATCGCACATTTTAAGCCGCGTAAAGCCAATGTTTATCTTCCTCCCGCGGCTCTCGCCGATAACCCTCCCAGGCTCCCTGTCCTTATCGCCCTTTCTGGCCAGCCGGGCAGCCCTGACAGGTTTTTCCTTTCGGGGAGGTTCCAGGATTCCCTCAACGAATTTGCAAAAAAGCACCATGGCATAGCGCCAATAGTGGTTTCACCTGACCATCTGGGGGATGCTTCGCATAATACATTATGTTCTGATACCCCTGTATATGGGGATGCGCAGACATATATTACCAGAGATGTAACAGGCTGGATCACATCCCGCCTTCCTGTGCAGCTTCCCGGCAGGGCCTGGGGTATCGCGGGCTTTTCAATGGGCGGCACATGCGCAACGCATCTCGGGCCTAAGTATCATAATCTGTACGGGCATATCATTTCCATTGGGGGCGAGGTGCATCATTCCAACGGTCCTGTCCCTGAAATGGTCAGCAGGTTTTATGGCGGTTCACGTGCAGCGTACGAGGACCATGTACCGGCGGTGGCAATACGGAAATATGGCCTGCCCAGCCAGACCATCCTTTTCGGTGCCGGCCAGTATGACCAGATAGGGCAGGATAACGCGCGGTCTGTTGCGCGAGCGGCCAGCGCCAGGGGGATGAAAGTCGATGCGGTTGTTGTTGCGGGCAAAGGCCATGACTGGAACAGCGTAAGGGCTGTCATGAACTATGGGTTAGCACAGTTTTGCATGGAGACTGGATTGTCACAGGGCACTGTGCATATCAGCAGTTTCCCTTCGCTGACCCATATGGATGGGGTGAAGATCTCGTACGGACAGGAAGGCCACGGCTGATCCGCGGTACAATAACAATGGTTGGAGTCCGGCAGGGGGACTGGACCCGCCGAGAGGCTGGAAATATGGAGAATTCAGATATGTCAGATAACACGGGGCAGTATGCTGGTGATAAACAGCTACCGCCATCAGGCGCTGTCCCGGCAGCAGAGCCGGAGTATGAAGCACCCCAGGATCACAGATTGAGGGAAAGGGGAGGCCGCAAAAGTTCCGAGGACCACGGGAACTATAGGGGACTGAAGGTTTTGAAGGCTATGGATCCTTCACGGCATCCTGCCTGTGCTCTGCTCCTTGACGGCTTCCAATGGGTAGGCAAGCACCCCCTTGCCGTATCGCTTGCAGTGTCCTTCCTCCTGTACAACATTGTTATACGTGCTGCTATTTCTCGGCATATTAATTTTCGGCCTCTTCTGCAGTATGTCGGGCATGAATATTTCCGCACCAGCTACAGGCAGCTGATCGCAGGCAGATGGTATACAGCTGTTGCTTCTATTTTCTTCGTTGATGATATCCCTCAGATAATTATTGGGGTCATAACGATCTTATTTGCGGTCAGCATTGCTGAGTCCCATCTTGGCCTTCTGCGGGCTGCAGCGACCGGCATAGTATGCTGCATCATCGGTTTAAGCTCAGGCCTTGCTTTGTGCTACCTGATCCAGGGGCATGGCAGGCAATGGCATATATTGCTTGACCTTTCGCTGTCCTATGGGCCAGGTGTCCTTGTTATCGGCCCGCTTATGGCTGCCGGTGCTGCTATCACCCCATTATGGCGCCGAAGACTGTATATTTTTACGTATGCTGTTATACTTGCCGGGCTTTTATACAGGGGCGAACCTATCGATTATGCTCTGCTGATAGGGGCTTTTATCGGACAAGCCTGCGGCTTCATGTTTGTCCGTAAAGCTGTCCAGGATTTTGTTATTGAGCCTGTCCAGGCAATAGAAGTATGGCGGATACTGAGCATTATTACGGTTATAGCTGCGGTAGGGCCCCTTATTGCTGTAACATCGCCGATCCACGCGGGGCCTCTGTCGGATATCGGCCTTCTTCTCGGGCCTTCCCAGGCTGATTTTGCGAAAATAACCGAATGCATGCAGCAGGTGCACAGTACAGGGTGCTATATGCGGTACGGTTTTATGCGTGTCCATCTTTCCGGGGCATTGCTTGTCTCGCTTTTGCCGGTAGCCATTTCCCTCATCATCGCATGGGGCATTTACCGTGGGCGCAGGACTGCTGTCCATATGGCCATTGTATGGAATCTGGGGATCATTATCCTTTCCGAAGTCCATTACTTCGTGCTTCCTGTGCTCCTGGAAAGCCTGGCATATGGGGAACAGGCGCAGGCCCAGCTGGGCAGGGCCCTGTCACACGGGACACTGAAAAACTTTGCAGCTACATGCCTTCTGCCCTTTATCCTCATTATCGTGTATATAACGCAGATACGCAGGTTCCATATCCGTACCCGGCCTGCACTCCTCTATAGCGGAGCTGCTGTTATCGGTGTAACGTTTATTGCACTGAGCCTTATTTATTTCCTTGTGGTCAAATATACCCCCAATCCGCTGCCGGATGATGGTACGGATTATCCTGAGGGGCAGGCCAGCGGCGTAAACATCCTTATTTCGCTGATAGTCCGGTACCTGCCTATCGGCTTTTTGGGGCTGGCACGGTTAGCCTCAATCCCGCTTGGCCCAGTTGCGGGCATTGTTGCAGGGATTATTGGGCCCATATTCTGGACTGTTACGGGGGTTATTTTCGTCCTGTGGTTTTCCGGTCACGGCAGCATAGGCATGAAAGAGCACCAGAAAGCAAGCGGCCTTATTGAGGCCGGTGGTGAATCCATGTCATTCATGGCTACATGGGAAGGTAATGATTACTGGTTTTCGGCATCGGGGAGGTCTGCCATCGCTTACCGGGTAAATTTCGGGATTGCCCTGACCGTTACCGGTCCCTTCGGGGAACCTGCTGAATACAAACAGGATATCATTGATTTCACTAAATTCTGTGACAGCAATTCATGGATGCCAGTTTTCTATGCTGTCCATGAAGAGCAGCGGAAGTGGCTGGAAGAGCTGAAATGGAACAGCCTTGATGTAGGCACTGAAATGGTCGTTGACCCGCGCCAGTGGAAAACAACCGGGAAAAAGTGGCAGGATGTGCGTACCGCTATCAATAAAGCCAAACGTGAGGGTATCACTGATGTTTTGTCTACTTATCAGGATACCACATTCGATATCCGTTCCCAGATTATGACGATCTCTGAAGAGTGGGCAGAAGATAAATCCCTCCCCGAAATGAAGTTCACACTTGGCGGCGTTGAGGAACTTATGGATCCCCGCGTAAAACTGCTGTATGCGATAGATGGGGAAGGTACAGTACAGGCTGTTACAAGCTGGCTTCCTGTTTACCGCGAAGGCAGGGTGATAGGATGGACCCTTGATTTTATGCGCCATCGCCAGGATGCCATCAATGGGATCATGGAATTCCTTATTGCACGTATGGCTGAGCGCCTGAGGGATGGGCAAAGTAATAATCCCAACGGTCCGGCTGCTGACCCCGGAATGCGTGATATCGAATTCCTCAGCCTTTCAGCTGCCCCTCTTTCCGGTATCCGGCCTATTGAAGGGAAATCTGCAAGCTTGACACATATATTGCAGATGACAGCGAATATGCTTGAACCTGCATATGGTTTCCGATCACTCCTTTTCTTCAAGAAAAAGTTCCAGCCTGTAGAAAACCATGTGTATATCGCTTATCCCGATTCTTCAAGGCTCCCTCAGCTGGCGCTCGCTGTTACACATGCGTATCTGCCGGATATGAAGATACGCGATGTTATGTCGCTTGTAGGCACTTTTACGAGGAACCAGAAACGGCCAGACGGGGCGGACAGGCTAAGAAAGGAAACCCACGGCACCAGACGGCCGTCCGAATTCCATAAAAGCCGTAGTCCGGCTGATACAAAACACGCCGTATAGGTTTTCTCCTGCTATCGTGCTTAAATATTACTTGTTGTCTGAAGGATAACAGCATGCGCCAGTAGCCCAACGGATTAGAGCATCTGACTACGGATCAGAAGGTTGCAGGTTCGAATCCTGTCTGGCGCACATGCAGTCCCTGCCCGGAATGGGCGGGGATTTTTGTTATTTCCCTGCCTGTACTGTCCCGTATCAGTGAAGTATATTATGATTTATGATTAAAGGGGACCTCCGGGCAGGATGGAAAATAGCAGACGGCGGGTAACAGGAAGGAGCGCACATGGGCCGGATACCGAAACGGTATAAACCGCACGGGCGGCAGAGCGGGAAATCCGACAAACGGAATACCCGTAATCAGCATAAAAGCGCTTCGAGGCAGTCGCTATCCAAAACAGGGCGCCGTCGCAGCAGAAGGAAGGCACTCAGCAGTCTTGCACAGAAAGTGATCCGCCCTTTCCGCTCTGTGACACTCCCCGGCTTTTCTGAGGATATGCTCGCCGATAGTAAGGATTCCTGCTGGCGCCGCTCAGGGAGGATGCTCCTTAAACTTGCGCATTCTGACCGCGCGTCGGGGATTATCATGCTGTGCTTCGCCCTGGCAGGCCTGCTTATGGCGAATCTGCCTGTTACGAAAGGGGCCTACGAAGCCTTATCAGGCTATACCATCGGGGTACCGCACACAAACCTTGTCCTGGAGATTGGGCATTGGGCGCAGGACGGCCTTCTTACGATATTCTTTCTTGTCGTGGGCCTGGAGCTTAAACAGGAGCTGTCAACCGGTTCCCTGTCAAATCCCAAAGCGGCCGCTGTGCCCATGCTTGCCGCGGTAGGAGGCATGCTTCTTCCCCCTGTGATTTTCATTGGCGCTGCCTGTGCAGGCACGCATCTGGACCTGGTGCACGGTGTGGGTTTTGCTGTTGCCGCGCAGGGATGGGCTGTCCCCACTGCTACAGATATAGCGTTTTCACTGGCGATCCTGGCGATTTTTGCCAAGGCGCTGCCGGGGTCAATCCGTGCTTTCCTTATGACACTGGCTACAGTTGATGACCTTCTGGGTATCATCATTATTGCCATTTTCTATTCTTCCCTCCATGCGTGGTACTGGTTTGCCGGAGTTGCTGCCTGTGCAGTGATATGGTCATTCCTTGTGCGTATGAAGCGTGTCCCCTGGATTATCGTTGCCGGTGTCGGCCTTCTTGCGTGGGTCATGATGTTTGAAGCGGGGATCCATCCCACGCTGGCCGGGGTGCTTGTCGGGCTTCTGACGCCTGCGCAGCCCGTGTTCGACGAGGAGACCCCGCGTGCTGAGCGGTATCATGACAAGCTTCAGCCATTTTCCGCACTCCTGGCTTTGCCGGTATTCGCTTTTTTTGCAACAGGCATTTCATTTACCGGCGCATCAGGAACGTCATTTCTCCTTTCCCCGATCGTGCACGGGGTCATTCTTGCCCTTGTACTCGGCAAACCTCTCGGAGTGCTTGCAGCTACATGGCTATCTACCCATGTGTTCAGGCTTAAACTTGCGCCCGGGCTGAAAGTAAGGGACCTTATCCCTATGGCGACTGCCTGCGGAGTAGGGTTTACCGTGGCTTTCCTTATGGCATCGCTTGCCTATAAACATGTACTGCTTCAAAATGAGGCGCGCTTCGGCGTCCTCGTAGGGTCGCTGCTCTCCGCCGGTATCGCTGCTGCCCTTTTGCATAACCAGTCTTTGCGCTACAGCAGGGATCCTGAACAGGAAAAAGAAGAGCTGGTGCTCAAAGACATGGAATTCAGCAGGGAAGGGTAGCGTCTGGACCACAGACCGCAGGGTTACCTGAGGCAAAGCAGGGAGGCAAAGCATGTTGGGTTGATGCCGGAAGCTTTGACAGGTATCCGAATCAGAGTACAATATACAGGTCGAATGGTATTAATACAGAATTAAAAATATGGTAAGAGCCTGTGTGGCTCAGGGGATAATAATTGCAGAAGTGCAGAAAGGCTTGGTGCACGATGACAGAGGCAGACTATTCGGGGGTAAAATTGGAAAACGCCCAGGCCTGGATCGACGGGATTGCCGATGAGTTCAGGGAAGGGTTCGAAACCCTTGCGGATATTGGTCCGGCAATATCTATTTTCGGGTCAGCCCGTTTAGGCGCGGAAAGTCCATATTATCAGGCGGCCGAAAAGATGGCCGGACTTGCAGCCGGGAAAGGCAAGGCAGTGATCACAGGAGGGGGGCCTGGGATCATGGAAGCGGCTAACCGTGGTGCAAAACTTGCAGGCGGCCGTTCCGTAGGCCTTGGCATCGAACTGCCCCATGAGCAGGGCGTCAATGAATACGTAGATACTTCTATTACATTCAAACACTTCTTTGTCAGGAAAACCATGTTTCTCCAGCATTCCCAGGGGATCATCATCTGCCCCGGCGGTTTCGGCACTTTTGATGAGATGTTCGAGACCCTTACGATGATCCAGACACGCAAAGCCCCCCGTATCCCGATCGCATTATACGAGGGGAATTACTGGCGTGACCTGTTTGACTGGCTTGATACAACAGTAATGAATAACGGTATGATCTCTCCGCTTGATCCTCAGGTTGTCAGGTTTACTGATGATGTTGCTGAGGCGGTCGATATCGTGACAACTCCGCTGGCCGGATAACAGCAGCCAGCAGTACTTCTTTTGACAAAGGGTACTTCAGAAGGCCGTATATGCCGGTGTCCTGCGGCCGGGGCCGCCGGACAGGTCCGGCCTGCTGTGTGACTGTTTTATGCCTGAGTACCCTGCATCTTTTATTGCCTTGTGCAGAAGAGTATCCCGGAGCCGACAGGCAGCAGGACTGAAGCATAATCTTCCGCTTCGGAGAACTGGGCAATAAGATCCCGCATACTGACTGTGTGGTCGCTGCGGTCTGCAGGATTGATAACGCCGCCGTTTGAAGTACGGCTGCGCAGCGCCAGGACGTCAGTGATAAGCAGGACACCTTGCGGGCGCAGGAGCCGTGATGATGCAGCAGCGATCTGCTGCGGATCGCCGTCTCCATTGCCGAGGATGACCATATCATAGTCATTCTCATTGAGACGCGGAAGGTATTCATTGATATCTGCGGTTACTGTACGGAGTTTAACATTATTAGTGTTGCTGCGGGCAGGGCTGTAGCTGTTCCGCATGCCTGGACCTGTTTTTGAATGTGCATTGACGACTGTGATAAGGCTTCCGGACGGAAGGGTTTCTGTAAGATACTGCACTTCCATCTCATTATCCGAGCCGAAAGCAATAACCGTCCGGGCATCTACAGTCTGTGCCAGCTGGGCGATGAAACTGCATTCGGCCGCGCTGGCATGCAGGTCATGAGGGTCAGCAGAGGCATAGTGTGATCTCATATCATGGGTATTTTCGGATTCACGGTCCAGCGCATATTGTTCTGCGTATTCACAAATTTTAGAAAATGAAGTATGAAGGCGTTGTTGTTCCATACTTCGATTCTATGGATATCGCAGGAAAAAAGGTTTGCCAAAACGGACCGGAGGAGGCTGCATACATTTTCCCTTTTCGCCTGCTATCGTGCGCATGGCGGGTGAGCGCTGTGGCAGATACCGGATATATCCGTGGAGGAGAGCAGCAAAGTTGCTTTCCCCTCTGCTATGAGGGCGTTGCATCCGGTGTTGTACGGCTTATTATTGTCGCCGGGCGCAGCATATACATCGCGGTTCATATCGGCCGCCCATGTTGCGCTGTTCAGCGCACCCGACCGATGCCGTGCCTGAGCGACAATAAGCGTCCGTGATAATGAAGCGATAAGCCTGTTCCTCATAAGGAAACGGAAGCTTTCCGGCAGCGTGTCCGGAGGAAGCTCACTGATAAGCGCCCCATGATGGCTGCATATAGTATCGAAAAGGTTTGAATTGCACTTCGGGCCACAGGTATTGAGGCCTCCGGCAAATATCGCAACGGTTTTCCCGCACTGGTCGCCGATATCCTGGTATGCGCTTAATGCACCCCAATGTGCGCAGGCATCTATCCCCATTGCCCCTCCTGACACTATACAATGCCCATGGAGCGCTGCCTGCCGTGCTGCGTTGAAAGCTGTAGACCTGCCATATTCGGTGCAATCCCTTGAACCTACTATGCCAACAGGCGAATCGCAGGATATAAGGGCATTGGGGTCGCCCTTCCCCCATAAACATAGTGGAGGCGTGCTGTCCGTTATCCGGCAGAGGTCACTGAGCTGGCCAGGCCAGCAGGAACTTCCCGGGGTAATTATCCAATATTCGTTATTCTGCGTAAAATATGTCCATAATTCCTTCGCCGACAGCCCATTGATCAGGCGCAGCCGTCCGGCCCATCTGCTGAGGGATTCCTTGAATGAAGCTATGGCGCGGTCATGGTTTTTATACCGGTGCGTGCAGATGATCTCTTCTATATGCCTGTTCAGGACCGGTGTTAGCCTGGCCGGGTCATCAGCCAGCTGTTTAAGCTGTACAACCATTTCCTGCGGGCTGATCCTGGGGTCCTTCTGTGCAGCGCATCTTCCTGCGGTCGGCAGCGCGGCAGATACAGCGGGATACTCTGCAGCCAGGGCAGACGATGTGCCGCTGTATGGTTGGGCCAGTTCATCTGACCGCACTTCAACGGCTGATGATGGGGATATGCCAGTTAGCGCGTACATGATTGCATTTGCAGTGTTGCAGCAATAAGCAAGGGTGGCTAAGGCAAGGGCTTCGGGCTGGTTCATGGTGTTTCTCCGGTCCTCAACCCAATGGCTTCAAGGATATGGCCTTCATCCGGTTGTGAAGCACCTGCGAGATCGCATAAAGTCCATGCGATCCTCAGTACTCTGTCTGTTCCCCGCATACTCAGTTCCTGCTTTTCTGCGGCTTTCTGCAGATATGCCATAGCCGTACGCGGGGTGTTCTCGCGCAGCCATCCGCCTGGTGCTGCTGCATTGGTTTTCCATGGGAAACACTCAAATCGCCGGAATGCCCGCTGCCGTGCTGCTGAAACGCGCTCCCTCATATGCTCTGAAGAGTAATAAAGCCCGTTGAGGGGTTCCGGTCCAGCCTCCTTTTCCTCCCGGGCAAACATGAGCTGTGTTGTTTCCATATCGGACAGTGTTGGCGCATCAACTTTGATATGTATATCAATGCGGTCCATGATCGGTCCGGAAAGCCTGCCCCAGTATTTATTCCTCTGGCGCGGAGTGCATGTGCATCGCTGCCCGTTGCCCCAGTTAAAACCACATGGGCACGGGTTGGCAGCCATAATGAGCTGGAACCGGGCCGGGTAAAAAGTGGTCCCCTTAGATCGTGCGAGGCTGATGACCCCTTCCTCAAGAGGCTCCCGCAGGGACTGCAGGCATTGGGTAGAAAATTCAGGTGCCTCATCCATAAAAAGGACTCCGTTATGGGCCCGGGTTATTGATCCGGGGCTGGCAAAACCGCTGCCGCCCCCAATAAGGGAAGCAGTGCTTGCGGTGTGATGGGGAGCCTCAAACGGCGGGAAAAGGTCATGGATATCTTTATGGAGCGTACCGCACAAAGATTTTATTGAAGCGACTTCCAGTTTCTGTTCTTCAGTAAGCGGAGGCAGTATTGTAGGAAGCCTTTTAGCAAGCATGGTTTTCCCTGCTCCCGGCGGGCCGGTCATAATCATGTGGTGCCCGCCCGCTGCAGCAGCTTCCAGGGCGCGTTTTGCCTGGGACTGTCCAATTACCTGGGAGAAGTCAAGCTGTTCTTCCTCTTCGGCGTACCTGTCATCAATAAGCGCGGACAGTGCTTTCCGGCTGCCTGTCTGTGGAAGGACGCCGGCCCACCGTCTATCCTGTGCGGGATCGGTACAGTCACATAGAGGGCCGTACCTTTTGCGCATCGTTTTCCTTAATGTGCCTGTCGGATTGCAGCAGAGGATAAACTGCGCAATATGGCAGATACCGATAATATCCAGGCCCTGCACCAGCTTCGCTTCTTCAATATTATCCTGCGGTACAAAAACTGTACTAATTCCGCTGTGCTTCGCATACAGAAGCATAGGCAGGATACCGCGCACCGGCATAACGCTGCCGTCAAGGTTCAATTCGCCGACGACCAGGGAATTGCCGAGGATCTGTGTTTCGATCATTTGGGAGGACGCCAGTATGCTCGCAGCGATAGCAAGATCGAAAGAAGATCCGCTTTTCGGGACTGATGCAGGGGAAAGATTAACAGTTACACGTGTCTGCGGCCATGTGAACCCGGCGATCATGCATGCTGACTTGACCCTTTCCCTTGCTTCTGCAAGCGATGTGTCGGGCAGCCCGATGATGGAAAAAGCAGGGAGCCCCGGACTTGTGAATGCTTGGATCTGGATTGTGTACGCTTTGAGCCCCCACAGGCCAATGGAGAAAGATGTTCCTATCGGCATCATATCTCCCTGAGGTGTGTTATAGACGGGACGAGCGAATCTTCGAAGGAGATGGCTATGACATCTATGCTTACAGGACGGCGGATCCTTTGCGGATGCGCTTCGAGCCAGAGTGATGCCGCCCTTTTCAGCCGCATGAGTTTCTGTGGTGTTACTGCTTCAACAGGAGTGCCGAACAGCATGCATCTGCGTGTTTTTACTTCGATAATAGTTGTATGCGTTTTCCTGCCGTTTTCGTATGGCGAGACCGCTACTATGTCGAGTTCCCCGTATCTGCAGGACCAGTTACGGTCAAGGATCACGTAACCATGTTCCCTCAGATAGGTACAGGCGATATTTTCTCCATAACGTCCGAGCTCATGAGGCGTCATAGAAGCTATTGGGCTGTGCGTGGGCCCTTCGCGGTACTTTGCCGGATATACCGCCTTATTGTGCGGCTTTTGCAATACTGGTTGAGTCATACATCTACTTCACCACAATGCCGGCAGCCAAGGCGAATTAAAACGGCAATGTGGTCGAATAGGGAACACGCCTCAAAAACCGTTAATCTTGTATGTATATCAATCAGTGGAAAAGTATGATAGCTGTGGAAAGCTGCGGATACGCGCGTAAGGATGATAATACAGGCCTTAGCTTTTGCGTATCCGCCTGTGCATCATTTACAGATCTGTTAATTCTTTGAGGTTGAGCTCAAAACTGACACCGCGCTCCTCAAAGTGGGGCTGGTTCCTGGTGGAGACCATAGAATTACGCACGAATTCACCAGCAATATAAGCTGCCTGGGGAAGGGAACGCCCTGCCATAACTGCCCCGCATAATGCCGAAGCAAAAGCATCGCCGGTCCCGTGGATCATGAATGGAAGCTTTTCATGTGCCAGCTCCTTTTTCTGATCCACTCCATCCTGCGCGTTGACGACATAGTTACGAAGTTTGCCGTCACTCCTGTCTATCCCTTTAAGAACAACGTTCTTCGCCCCAAGTTCCAGAAGGTTCCGGAGGATTTCGTTTACCTGGGGATCGGTAAGATTCTGCCCGGGATACTCTGTCCCGATAAGGATAGAAGCCTCAGTCAGGTTAGGCATGAGGATATCTGCGCCATCTGCCAGACGGCCCATCGCATCGCATAACTCCTGTGTATATGTCGGGTACCGCTGCCCGCCGTCGCCCATTACCGGATCGACGAGGCGCAATGCCTGGGGATACTCGCTGTATAAGCGTTTAATGAGATCGACCTGCTCAGCATTGCCAAGGAAACCTGAATAGACCGCATCAAGGCTGACATCCTCTTTCTGCCACGCATCAATATAATCAGAAAGGATATCGGTCGTATCATGGAAAGTATAAGTCTTATACCGTGTGTGGGCGGAAAGCAGAGCCGTGGGTACAGGGCAGACATCGCAGCCGGCTGCCGACAGGATAGGGATCGCGGCAGTGAGTGAGCATTTGCCGTAGCCGCACATATCGTGGACTGCAGCAACGCGAGGGATATACAGGGGATCCCTTGTATACAGGACGGTACCTGGAATATCGGTAATCTGGGATGCAGGCATGTAGCCTCCTCAATATTCTGATAGTTAAGTTTTAAAATTTCATTTCATACATTAGCAAGATGGCTCGCTATTCTCTTTATAAGATATTTTCCGACTGCGGATTTGAATCTGGTTTTATAGGGCTTTTATAGGGTATCGGTACTATTGATTTCCTCGGCTGGTTTTCCCTATTGCAGGTTTTCCCGGGGTAGCGATAGGCAGATGTATATCTGAGACGTGTGTTGTGTGGTGTGTGGTGTGCGACACGCCGGGGTTGTGTGGGGTGGGGTGGGGGGTGTATTGTTTTTTGTTGCTGCCTGTTGGGGTGTGCTTCCTGTGTGGGGGTGTGTTCTGGTGTGTGTGGTGGTGGTTTGAGAACTCAAGAGCGTGTTTTGTACTACTTTTATGCTTATATGTTTTGTAAGTTGTGGTCTGATTGAAGGCTGCGCTCTGCTTGTGTGGTGGGGTGTGGTTTTTGGTTGGGTTTTTGATTGCCAGTAGAATGCCTGTGCTCTTTTCGTTGGTGGAGGGGGTGTGGGTGTTTGTTTGTGTGAGGCTGCGCTCTGCTTTGTGGTGGGGTGTGGTTTTGCTCGTTGTTTTTTTATTTTTTTGTGGGCCTGTGTTGGGCTTTCTACGGTTTTTGTGTGGAGGGTTTGATTCTGGCTCAGGACGAACGCTGGCGGCGTGCTTAACACATGCAAGTCGAACGGGATCCACTGGGCTTTTGTTTGGTGGTGAGAGTGGCGAACGGGTGAGTAATGCGTGACTAACCTGCCGTATGGTTGGGGATAGCTCCTGGAAACGGGTGGTAATACCCAATGCTCCAGCTGGATGCATGTCTGGTTGGGAAAGCTTTTTGTGCCATATGATGGGGTCGCGTCCTATCAGCTTGTTGGTGGGGTGATGGCCTACCAAGGCGTCGACGGGTAGCCGGCCTAAGAGGGCGACCGGCCACATTGGGACTGAGATACGGCCCAGACTCCTACGGGAGGCAGCAGTGGGGAATATTGCACAATGGGCGCAAGCCTGATGCAGCGACGCCGCGTGCGGGATGGAGGCCTTCGGGTTGTAAACCGCTTTTATAGGGGGGCAAGCTATGCCTGTGTGGTGTGGTGAGTGGACTTTATGAATAAGCACCGGCTAACTACGTGCCAGCAGCCGCGGTAATACGTAGGGTGCAAGCGTTGTCCGGATTTATTGGGCGTAAAGGGCTCGTAGGCGGTTTGTTGCGTCTGGTGTGAAAGCTTACTGCTTAACGGTAGGTTGCGCTGGATACGGGCAGGCTTGAGTGCAGTAGGGGAGACTGGAATTCTCGGTGTAACGGTGGAATGTGTAGATATCGGGAAGAACACCTATGGCGAAGGCAGGTCTCTGGGCTGTTACTGACGCTGAGGAGCGAAAGCGTGGGGAGCGAACAGGATTAGATACCCTGGTAGTCCATGCTGTAAACGGTGGACGCTGGATGTGGGGCCCATTTCCACGGGTTCTGTGTCGGAGCTAACGCGTTAAGCGTCCCGCCTGGGGAGTACGGCCGCAAGGTTAAAACTCAAAGAAATTGACGGGGGCCCGCACAAGCGGCGGAGCATGCGGATTAATTCGATGCAACGCGAAGAACCTTACCAGGGCTTGACATAACCTGGATGATGCCAGAGATGGTGTGTCCCTTCGGGGCTGGGTTACAGGTGGTGCATGGTCGTCGTCAGCTCGTGTCGTGAGATGTTGGGTTAAGTCCCGCAACGAGCGCAACCCTTGCCTTGTGTTACCAGCGGGTCGTGCCGGGGACTCACAAGGGACCGCCGGGGTTAACTCGGAGGAAGGTGGGGATGACGTCAGATCATCATGCCCCTTACGTCCTGGGCTTCACGCATGCTACAATGGCTGGTACAGCGGGATGCGATACTGTAAGGTGGAGCGGATCCTGTAAAACCGGTCTCAGTTCGGATCGGGGCCTGCAACTCGGCCTCGTGAAGGTGGAGTCGCTAGTAATCGCGGATCAGCAGTGCCGCGGTGAATGCGTTCCCGGGCCTTGTACACACCGCCCGTCAAGTCATGAAAGTGGGCAGCACCCGAAGCCGGTGGCCTAACCTGTTGTGGGGGGAGCCGTCTAAGGTGAGGTTCGCGATTGGGACTAAGTCGTAACAAGGTAGCCGTACCGGAAGGTGCGGCTGGATCACCTCCTTTCTAAGGAGAATATGTGCCCTGCACGGTGGTGTGGGGGAAGATTGGCACCCTGATTAGTTTCCCTTCTTGTGTGGGAGGGGTGGGGTGTGTGGTGTGGAAACAGTCAAAAACTCTTTTACCGGGATTTATGTGATGTGTAAGTAGTGGTGGTGCTGAGCGCGCTGTTGGGTTCCCTGGCCATGACTATGGTTTAGGGTAGTAACCCGCCTCATAGTTCCCTTTCCTCTGGTGGGAGGGGGGGGGGTTGTGGGGTGTGGGGTGGTGGTTTGACAACTGGATAGTGGACGCGAGCATACACCTGCCAGTGTGGTGGGTGTGTGTCTGTAGCCATACCCTTATCGCTCTTTTTTGTGGGGGTGGTGGGGTGTGGCGTGTTTTAGTGTGATCATTTGTGATAATACTTGTAGTGTTGTCTGGGGTTGATAGGCGTGTGTTGTGCTAGGCTGGGTGCTTGGTGTGGCATATGGTGGATGCCTGGGCACGTATGACCGATGAAAGACGTGTGGGGCCGCGATAGGCCTCGGGGAGCTGCCGACAGGGCGTTGATCCGAGGGTGTCTGAATGGGGTAACCTGCCACCTGTTATGGGGTGGTACCGCGTGTAGCGGGGGGTACGCAGGGAAGTGAAACATCTTAGTACCTGCAGGAAAAGATATTCCGTTAGTAGTGGCGAGCGAAAGCGGAGGAGACTAAACCATGCGCGTGGTATAAGCGCCTGCTGGTGCGTGTGTGGTGTTGTGGGGTTTCTTGAGGAGGTCAGGCGGCTTCCTGCCTAGTGATAAAGTCTGGTGTGAGGTGAACATGGTTGAAGACATGACCGTAGAGGGTGATGGTCCCGTAGCTGAAGATGCCAGGCCTGGGAAGAATGTCCCCGAGTAGCACGAGCCTCGTGGAATCTCGTGTGAATCTGCCCTGACCGTGGGGTAAGTCTAAATATATGTACGTGACCGATAGTGGACGAGTACCGTGAGGGAAAGGTGAAAAGTAGCCCGGGAGGGTAGTGAAATAGTTCCTGAAACCATGTGCTTTCAATCCGTCAGAGCCTCTTGTTGGGGGTGATGGCGTGCCTATCGAAAAATGAGTCTGCGAGTCAGTGGCATGTAGCGAGGTTAACCCGTGTGGGGGATCCGTAGCGAAAGCGAGTGTCAATAGCGCGTTTTAGTTGCATGTTCTGGACCCGAAGCGGGATGATCTAGCCGTGAGCAGGTTGAAGCGTGGGTGAGACCGCGTGGAGGACCGAACCCACCTAGGTTGAAAACTGGGGGGATGACTTGTGGTTAGGGGTGAAAGGCCAATCAAATTCCGTGATAGCTGGTTCTCTCCGAAATGCATTTAGGTGCAGCGTTCGTGGTCGCCTTCCGGGGGTAGAGCTACTGGATGCCAAAGGGCCCGTATGGGGTACTGATGGCAACCAAACTCCGAATACCGGTATGGTTGTGCACGGGCAGTGAGTCAGCGGGGGATAAGCTCCGTTGTCGAAAGGGAAACAGCCCAGATCGTCGTTTAAGGTCCCTAAGCGTGTGCTAAGTGGGAAAGGATGTGGAGTCGCATGGACAGCCAGGAGGTTGGCTTAGAAGCAGCTATCCTTGAAAGAGTGCGTAACAGCTCACTGGTCTAGTGTCTCCGCGCCGACAATGTAGCGGGGCTCAAGCACACCACCGAAAACGCGGCAGCCGCCTCTTAGGGGTGGTTGGGTAGGAGAGCGTTCCCTACGGGGTGAAGCCACGGGGTAACCGTGTGGTGGACTGTAGGGAAGTGAGAATGCAGACATGAGTAACGAAACGCGGGTGACAATCCCGCGCGCTGGATGACTAAGGGTTCCGGGGCCACGGTTAACGTCCCCGGGTGAGTCGGGTCCTAAGGCGAGGCCGACAGGCGTAGTCGAATGGATGAACGGGTTGATATTCCCGTACCGGTATCACACCGCCCATACTCGAGGCATTACACGCTAGGCACTGTTTCCTTCCTGTAGGCCCTTTCGGGGGTGTACAGGGGGTGGTGGTGTGTGGTGGTGGGTGTAGTAGGGGAGCAGGGGAGTGACGCATGGGGTAAGCTGGCCTGGCCTGGTGGTTATGGCTGGTTAAGCGTGTAGCAGGTGTCAGAGGCTAATCCCTGACAGGAGACTGTGAGACGTGATGAGCATCACCTGTAAGGGTGGTGTGCTGGTGGTGCCTTGTGCCGAGAAAAGCTTCACTGTTAGGTGTGGTTCCGCTCGTACCCTAAACCGACACAGGTGGTCAGGTAGAGAATACTAAAGCGTTCGAGTGAATCCTGGTCAAGGAACTCGGCAAATTGCTCCCGTGCCTTCGGCATAAGGGAGGCCCTGTGAGATGATCCCGCCTAGCGTGGGTGAGTGTTGTGGGGCGGCACAAAACAGGGGGTAGCGACTGTTTACCAAAAACACAGGTGCATGCCAAGACGTAAGTCGCTGTATATGCACTGACGCCTGCCCGGTGCTGGAAGGTTAAGAGGATCCGTTAACCCGTCTGGGTGACGCGGTGAATTTAAGCCCCAGTAAACGGCGGTGGTAACTATAACCATCCTAAGGTAGCGAAATTCCTTGTCGGGTAAGTTCCGACCTGCACGAATGGCGTAACGACTTCCCCACTGTCTCGACCAGGACCTCGGTGAAATTGCAGTACGAGTAAAGATGCTCGTTAAGCGCAGAAGGACGAAAAGACCCCGGGACCTTTACTATACCTTGGTATTGTCGTTCGCTGCTGGTTGTGTAGAATAGGCGGGAGACTATGAAACCTGGCCGCTAGGCTGGGTGGAGTCATCAAGTGAAATACCGTTCTGCTGGCAGTGGGCGTCTAACCTGAGCATGTTATCCATGCTAGGGACAGTGCCTGGCGGGTAGTTTAACTGGGGCGGTTGCCTCCTAAAGAGTAACGGAGGCGCTCAAAGGTCCGCTCAACCCGGTTGGCAATCGGGTGTTGAGTGTAATCACACAAGCGGGCTTGACTGTGAGACTGACAGGTCGAGCAGGGACGAAAGTCGGAGATAATGATCCGGTGCCGGTGTACGGACGCGGCATCGCTCAACGGATAAAAGGTACCCCGGGGATAACAGGCTGATCATTCCCAAGAGTCCATATCGACGGGATGGTTTGGCACCTCGATGTCGGCTCGTCGCATCCTGGGGCTGGAGCAGGTCCCAAGGGTTTGGCTGTTCGCCAATTAAAGCGGCACGCGAGCTGGGTTCAGAACGTCGTGAGACAGTTTGGTCTCTATCCTCTGCGCTCGTTGGAATCTTGAGGAGCCCTGCCCATAGTACGAGAGGACCTGGGTGGACGAACCTCTGGTATGCCAGTTGTCACGCCCGTGGCACTGCTGGTTAGCTACGTTCGGATAGGATAACCGCTGAAAGCATCTAAGCGGGAAGCCTTCTCCAAGATAAGGATTCCCCCACACCCTAGAGTGTGAAGAGTCCCCCCACCAGACCATGGGGTTAATAGGCCAGACGTGGACACATGGCAACATGCGCAGCTGACTGGTACTAACGGACAACAGCACCAACCCGTACACACACACGCAAACCAACCCTACCAATAGCAACACACAAGACCAACACACTAATCACCCGCGTCTACTATCCGGTCGCCAACCCACCACCAACAACACAACAGAATATAGTTTTGTGGCGGTCACAGCCCAGGAGAAACGCCCGGCACCATCCCGAACCCGGAAGCTAAGCCCTGGCACGGCAATGATACTCCACCCGACAGGGTGCGGGAAAGTAGCACACCGCCACCACAACACATTACAATATAAGATATAAAATGATCCTGGCAGGGAATACAACCTTACCAGGATCATTTTTTATTTCTGCAGTGGTTTAATAAACATGCCGCATATATCTCTGAGCTGGTTATGCGGAGCAGACCCATGCAGAAGCGGATACCGGAAAGCGAGTAATCAGAATGGATAATATTGGCACGGATAATGCCAAAGGTTTCAGTGTGCAGGTTATGCAGGCAGGAAAGGTGTGTGTTTCGCCTTCACTGCCATTCGGCGGTGATGATGCGAGCCTTCTTAGAGGATCGGGGATATTCACCCCAAAAGCAAAACGGCTCTGGCTCCCTGTCTGTTCTTTTCTCGTGACAACGCCTAAAGGGCGAATTATCGTCGATACGGGCTGGGATAGAAGCATGAGCCCACACGGTGTTATTGATCGTAAAGCACAGATACGGTCTTTGGATTCATGGCTGCTGTACAAAGTGAATCAGGGGGTAGTTGCCGCAGGAATGACCGTTCCGGAACAGCTTGGGCGGCAGGGGCTCTCGCCGGAAGATATTGATTATGTAGTCGTGACCCATTTGGATTGTGACCATACTAATGGACTGAGGGGGCTGGCTGCAGCGAAGCATATTATGGTAGCCGCCCAGGAAATGCAGTATGCGACGGCATTCCCCAATAATCTGGTTCGGTTCCGTAAGAAATGGTGGGAAGGGCTGGATATTGACCTGTATACGTGGAATGATACCAACGGTCCGGCGCATCACTCATATGATCTGTTCGGTGACGGCAGTGTCCAGTTCATCAATATCCCAGGCCATACAGACGGTCAGATAGCAGTAAAAGTCACTAATAGTGACGGCAAATTTGTACTTCTTTTTGGTGATGGGGGATATTCGTCCAAGTCGTGGGAAGAGATGATAACATCCGGGATATCAACCGATAAATCTGCGCAGAAGCATTCTCTTCAGTGGATACGTGATCAGAGCCTGAACCCTGACTGTATAAAATCAATGGCTTGTCACGATCCTGATAATAAGCCGCAGGTCATTGCATTCTGATTCTTAGGCAGGCAGTGTATCTGATGGGATAAGTTTTCAGGAAAGTACGCAGGGTAAAGCCGGACTGCTGCATGTGCGCCGTGCAGATATGTATGTGCAGCCGCAGTCTTTGGATAGGTATCCCTAATCAATATTGACGATTTCGGAGCCGAATGGCCAGAAAGCCAAAGCTGCCATCTTAAAGGACTGTATGCCGAATGGTATGCCGATAATAGTACAAAAATTGACCAGTCCTGCAAAAACATATATCGCTCCGAGCATCCATCCGAAAGTGAGCGCCCAGATAATGTTAAAGATACCCGTGGCCAGGCCGCCGTTATTGATAACGGTTTTCCCGAATGGGGCGAGGGTCAGACCCGCCATCTTGAAACATTGGGTGCCAAAAGGTATCCCAATGATAGTAATGCACAGGATGCAACCGATAAGGAACCAGAGGATGGCGGTCTCCAGACCTCCGAGGAGGATCCAGAGTATATTGCCCAGTAAACGCATAACTATTCCTTTCGCCTGTCTGTTTGTAATTTTACTTTAGCAGAATCCTTGTCGCAATGTGGAGGCTAACGTCATTATCGAGTATGGATGTGGTTAAGATTTTGGGCGGAAGGCCGGTAATATGGCCTTCCGCCCAAAATCTGCAGTTATGCTGGCACTTCATGCATGGAGCAGGGAAAGCGGGCTCGTCTGAGTCACGGCGCATCAGACAGGGGAGGGCTACTTGCTGGCTGTCAGATCGTAGATCGTTGTGCCATTCACAGTTTTTGCTGTAAAGTTTTTTGCAACCCACTGAGCTATTTGTGAAGCGTTTGATGAGCCGCCGTACTGCTGCCCGCCTCCCATTTCACCGCCGGATATGTAGTAGTGGATAAGGCCCTGTTTCACATATTCCTTGAACTGGGCAAGGGTAGGATAAGCATCCGTACCATTGAATCCGCCGATCGCCATAACAGGTTCTTCGCTGGCCAGCTGGTAGGAGGCGGCACTCTGTGATGCAGTAGTTGCTGCGGCCCACCGGTATTTATCTGCGTCCTTTTTAAGAAGGGAGACAACAGCAGAGTTGTTTGAAGCACCGCTGCCGCCGAGGAAACCGCCTCCTCCGCCGCCGGGACCGCCAGCGGTATTGCTGTTACTTGTGTTGCTGCCGGAATTATTGTTGTTCTGGGGATTTCCGCCCTGAGTACGTGTATTGTTCTGCCCGTCGGTGCCATTATTCCGGCTCGTCCCAGGGCCATTGCCTGCACCGTCCTGTGCTGGATTCTGTGAACTGTTGCCTATGCTTCCATTCGGGACTCCGCCAGGCATACCTCCAGGGGCTCCGCCGCCGGGACCGCCGGCTCCTCCCGGGCCGCCTGAATTCGGACCGGCTGTCACGATAGAACCATGATGCCCGGAAAGGACAGTTGCGGATGTCCATGCAACGGGACCAGCAAATACGGCAGCAGCGCTCAGCGCAACAGCAGCTATGCGCACAATGGTGAGGCTCTGCGAAGGCCGGGTTGCAGCTGCAGAACCATCTTTGGCAATAGGCTGTGCAGATGCAGTGTGAACGGCGCGCGGGTACATCACACCTGCAACGGCAAGTGCCAGCCCGCCGACGATACCGCTTATAAGGACGGTCCGTGAGAGCCACGCATATGAAGCTACCGTATTGATAAGATTGCTTGACCATATTGCTGTAATGATCACAAGGGCAGCTGCTGTGAGCGGCGCCCAGGTCCTGTCCCGCTGCGACCACAGGCAGGCGACCGCTATAGCCGCGAGTATGGCGACTGCGGGCGCAAGCGCTACGGTATAGTATGCGTGGAAAATGCCGGACATGAAACTGAAAACCAGCCATGTTACAGCGAGCCATCCGCCGAATACGATAATACTGGCACGCCGGGGATCTGTGCGCCGGGAAGTACGTGTGGCTATCAGCCCGATAACTATTCCCGCGAATGCGAACAGGACCAGCCATGTGATCTGGGTTGAGAATTCGCTGGTGAACAGGCGGCTCCATCCGGTCTGGCCCCACATCCCGCCCTGTGGTTTTCCGCCTCCCGGCACAACAGACCCTGTTTCATTGCCTGTAATACGGCCCAGGCCGTTATACCCGAAAGTCAGCTCAATAAAAGAGTTGTTCTGAGACCCTCCGATATACGGCCGCTTTGAAGCCGGGACAAGCACTGTCAGTAGCACCCACCAGCCGGCAGCGATCACCATGGAAAGGATGGCAGCCAGCCCATCCACGATCCTGCGGATGATCCCAGTAGGCGAAGCGATCAGGAACGCTGCGGCAATCCCCGGAAGAATAAGGAGCACCTGGAATTGCTTTGTCAGGAAGCCGAATCCAACAAGAACCCCTGCGAGGATCATCCAGCCGGTACGCACCATATTCCCACGCCGTGATGTGTCGTATTCCACTGCGCGCAGAGACGCATAGCAGGCTCCGACCATCAGCAGCACCAGCAGGGCGTCAGGATTGTTGAAACGGAACATAAGCGCCGCCACGGGGGTAGTGATGAATGCAGCGCCTGCAATAATCCCGGCCCAGTTCCCCCAGTACCGGCGGACAAGGGAATAAATGAGGAAGGTGGTAAGGACGCCCATTACAGCCTGCGGGAGGAGGATAGCAAAAGAATTCAGCCCGAATATCCGTACGGACAGGGCCATAAGCCATATCGACGCCGGCGGCTTGTCGACTGTAATAGCATTGCCGGAGTCGGAAGATCCCCACAGGAATGCCCACCAGTTTTTTGAACCGGCCTGTGCTGCGGCTGAATAAAATTCATTGGCGTATCCTGATGCAGTGAGATTGATAAAGAATACCGCAACAGACAGCACCATCAGCGTCCCGAATGCTATCCAGTCTATTGCGGCCCTTCTCGGCAGGGCATAAAGGTTTGCATACATTTTCCTGTTTTTACCGGCTCTGCGGTATGCTGCACCGCCTGATGCGCTATCTGCAGCAGCAGATGCGGGGAAGTTCCGCCCTCTATTTTTCGCGTTATGTGCAAGGGATGAGGATGCTGTTGTCATGAGCAGCCCTTTCTTGATATGTTTCAGTATAGTGTTCAGTTATTGGCAATTTTAAGTTTTCAGATTGCAGGCATCTTTGTGCGGCCTCAGGCAGCCTGTATTGCTGCAAGCGGCACAAGGCTGCCGCGGAATGCCCGCTGTGCCCGGGCCTGGTAATATGTTGCCCTGTCCCGGAGCATGTCAGCATACGATGCGTGGAGTGTGCGCTTCATCCGCCGCATGCCCTTAAGGTCTTTAAGGGCAGTGTCTACAATGCGGACCGTAGTGCCGCTGTCTTCGATCCAGCGGACAGGGACCTCTTCCAGACGCTTGCCTTCACTCTGGGCAAGGAGAAGCAGTTCGGTGTCAAAGAACCACTCATCATCAGCGATCCGGGGAAGCAGCTCTTCCGCTGATGCGGCACTCATCGCTTTGAATCCGCACTGGGCATCGTGGAACCGCGCCCCGGAATATGTGTGGAGAAGGAAATTGTACGAGCGCGAAATAGCTTCGCGTTTGAACGAACGCCGGATATCTGACTGGCCCATCAGCCTGGACCCTATTGCTATATCGGCTGTACCGGCAAGGATAGGAAGGATCAGCGAATCAATATGTTCCAGGCCTGTAGAAAGGTCAACGTCCATATATGCAACAGCGCGTGCTTTTGACTCGCCCCAGGCGGTTTTAAGTGCAAACCCGCGCCCTTTGCGGTTGATGCGTATGGAGCGTACATGGTCCGGATAGCGTTCGCTCAGTTCGGATGCTATGACCCACGTGCCGTCTGTGCTCGCATTATCGGCAATAACTATCCTCCAGCTGAAATTCGACGGGACGCCGTCAGCAATGATTGCACCATGCTCATCAGCAGTGCCGGAGAGGTACGCCCCTAATTTTTTGACCGAGCTTTCGAGCTGATCCTGTTCATTGTAGACCGGGATAACAAAATCAACATCTACCGGTTCGGGGAAGCCATAGCGTTCCACTATCGCTGACGTGCGGCATCCTTCCTGATAACGCGGCCTGTATACTTTCATCTGATGCACCACTGAAGCGTCCCTGACAGGGAGCGTCGGTTCGCCGGATATGCGGTCCCTGCGGACCTGTGCTGTTATAGCAGCCATATGATCACCTCTTTAATCTGTGTACAGCTCTATTAGAAATCCTTATACTGGATAATTTTTCCTATTCTTATGGAAAGTTACCTGAATGTTCCGTGGATAAATCTGTATAGTTCCTGAAAATCGCCCGGAAGCAGAAGCGGCACCTCCGTAGTTATACATCAAGTAACATGCCCGGATCTGGCTTGTAGGCGGGCTGGCTGCCATATATCCATCATGTGGAACCCTGCCGCAGCTGCGGCCGCAAGTTATATATGGGCAAGTATGATGAGTAGCAGAAAGAAAAACAGTATAAAGGAGGCAGCATGGCTGATCCGGAAACAAGTATGCAGTCAGGAAAACCGGTTGTTGCGGTAATTATGGGGTCTGCCAGCGACTGGGGGACTATGAAAAAGGCATGCGATGTTTTAGACAGGTTCCACGTCCCGTATATGAAAAAAGTAGTTTCTGCACATCGCACTCCTGAACTGATGGCAGAATTTGCTTCTTCTGCACGGGAACAGGGGCTGCACATAATAATTGCCGGTGCAGGGGGCGCAGCACACCTTCCCGGTATGATTGCAGCACAGACGACGCTACCTGTTATCGGTGTGCCTGTACGCTCGCATGCATTGAGCGGATGGGATTCGCTGCTGTCAATCGTCCAGATGCCGGGCGGTATCCCCGTAGCAACAACTGCTGTCGGGGATTCGGGTGCGGTGAATGCCGGACTGCTTGCCGTAAGCATCCTGTCGGTATCAGACAGCAGGCTGGCCGATGCGCTGGCGGATTATCGCGATAGCCTTAAGGAAAAAGTGGAGAAGTCAAATGCCGAGCTTGTCTGAGATCACAAACGGCCGTATGGAGAGCCTCAGGCGAGGTGATACCGTCGGTATCGTAGGAGGCGGGCAGCTTGGGCGCATGATGGCAATAGCTGCGCGCTATATGGGATTCCGTACAGGAGTACTCGACCCTGTCCCCGGCTGCCCCGCTGCACAGGCAGCAGATTTCCAGGTTGTTGCCGGGTATGATGACCGGTCTGCTATCCGTAAACTTGCCGAACGCAGTGATGTGCTGACATATGAGTTTGAGAATGTGGATGCGGATGCCCTTGATGAAGTCGCGGATATAACGGCGATCCCGCAGGGGACGGATCTGCTCAGAGTAACACAGAACCGTATTGCCGAAAAATCTTTTATCAACAGCCACGGGATCCGGACAGCCCCATGGAAAGCAGTGGGATCCCGCCAGGACCTTGCCGGTGCCCTTGAACAGATTGGGTACCCGGCGATCCTGAAAACAGCCGCCGGCGGGTATGACGGCCATGGGCAGACAGTCCTCAGAGGCGCGCAGGACCTTGGCAGGGTCCCGGATGCGGAAGGGTTCCCGGAATCTGTCCTCGAGGGTTTTGTTGATTTTGAGTATGAAGCGTCTATCCTCGTATCCGGCAATGGCCGGGACTATGTTACTTTCCCGGTAGTACGCAACGAGCACAGGAATAATATACTCCATATGACGTTTGCCCCCGCCCAGGCGGAGGAGGGGGTCTGCCGGCGCGCAAAGGAACTGGCCCTAAACCTGGCACGCGGGTTCAACCTCAGCGGGACGCTGGCAATAGAGCTTTTTATCACCCATGACGGGAATGTGCTGGTCAATGAGCTTGCCCCGCGTCCGCATAATTCGGGCCATTACACTATAGAGGCATGCTCATTCAGCCAGTATGATGCGCATATCCGCGGGATAGCAGGCTGGTCACTGGAGCAGCCGAAACTCCTCAGCCCCGCAGTTATGGTAAACGTGCTTGGGCAGCATGTAGGGCCTGTCCAAAAAATCGCTCCCAGCTATCCTCAGTGGCATGTCCATGACTATGGCAAGGCTGAGGCAAAGCATAACCGCAAGATGGGCCATATCACCGTCCTGACAGATGATACACGGCAGGCAGCGCAGGAATTGGCAGGCACCCATTGCTGGGATGATATCCTGGGATAAGGAGGATATAATGGCTGAGGACGATCATAGCAGCGGCAGCAGTACATGGTTTCGGAAGAAGCACCGGAACACTGTCCAGAAAGATGCAATACTTAATATTTTGCGGTCTGAACCTGTTTTCATGTCATCTCCCACCCTTCACAGCAAGCTGCAGTCTGCCGGGCTGAAAGTCGGCATGGCGACAGTGTATCGCCAGCTCGGCGTTCTGGCCTCAGAAGGCAAGGTGGATACTATCCATCTCAACGGGGAGCAGCTGTACAGGCTCTGCGATGAAGGGCATGGGGGACAGAACCATCGGCATCGCCATCATCATCACATGGTCTGCGAAAACTGCGGAAAAACCGTTGAGATCGAGCCGCCGAACGAACAGTGGATCAATAAGGCTGCTGCAGAGCACGGGTTCAGCGTCACATACCATATGTTTGAAATAATAGGGCTGTGTCCTGAATGCAGGCGCAAGTTGGGTGCTGAATAATAGGGAATAAAAACAAAGGACAGAAACTGGTAAAAGCAAGGGATCCGTGGGGTACGGATCCCGGTCAGGCGGCAATTGTGGAAGATCTCGGTGCAGTCTTTAGGCAGCTGCATTGCTTGTGAGCAATCTGCCGTCTGATGTATTGGCCCAGACAAGTAATTTCCTGTCACTGCTGTTTATGCTTGCGATCCCCGTAGGGACTGTTGTTTTCAGTTCGCTGAGCGTATGGAACACAACGGTGACATGGGCGGTATTTCTTGCTGCAGCAATTGTTATACTGGCCCTTTCGATTGCTGGCGCGAGGAAAAGGATACAGGCTTCAGGCGAAACAGATAAGTAAATAAGCCGAAGGAGGATCTGCTGCGTGAAAATGGTAATTTGCTGTCTTTCCCCAAAACTGAAGGATACCAGACTGTCCAGCTTTACTGCTGCCTGAGTGCCCTGGCCCCAATATCATGGCGGTAGAACAGGCCGTTAGTGTGTACGCTGTCAAGGAGCGAATAAATACGGTCCCGGGCTTCGGCAACAGTATTGGCAGTCGTCTCAAGGAGCAGTACCCGCCCTGAAGATGATACCAGTCCGTGTCCGGCATCATCGGCATGTGTTTCTGTATCGGTGCCTGCGTCTGTGCCTCTATAAGAACCGCCGGTACTGCCGGCAGCTACCCCGGCGAAGAAAATATGGGAAGAATCCTTAAGGCCTGCCTCGGCTATAGCGCTGTTGAGGTCAGGGATCACCGCACCTGTACGGGTATTGCCGGGATACCCTTCTGACGCAAGGATAACGCCTAAAGTTTCTGTACCATCATTCCGCCAGGTAAAACCGGGATCTTTCCCGTTAAGGACAGCCTCAATCCCAGCTCCCAGATCGCTGGTGAGCCGGGGAAGGATGACTTCCGTCTCCGGGTCGCCGAAACGCGCATTGAACTCAATGACCTTAGGGCCTTCGTCAGTTGCAATCAGGCCGGCATAGAGCACGCCTGTGAAAGGTATGCCTTCAGAAGCCATACCTTCAACAGCAGGACGGATGATCCTGTCAACTGCTGTATCAACAATATCACCGGATATCTGGGGGACCGGACAGTAAGCACCCATACCGCCGGTATTAGGCCCTTCGTCGCCGTCATAAGCCCGTTTATGGTCCTGCGATACCGGCATGGTCCAGAACATGTTTCCGCTGACAAAACTCATCAGCGAGAATTCTTCGCCTTCAAGGAAGTCTTCAATAACAACGCTGGAACCTGAGGAGCCGAACTTATTGCCAACGAAAATATCGTGCAGGGCCTGCAGGGCGGTATCTGTATCCATCGCAACAGTGACACCTTTGCCGGCCGCCAGCCCGTCCGCTTTTATCACCACCGGCGCCCCATGCTTTTCAATATAGGCTGATGCCTTTTCAAAGCTGGCGAATGCAGCATAGGCGGCAGTAGGGATATTATGCCGGTGCATAAGCTGTTTTGCGAAAGTTTTTGACCCTTCTATCTGGGCTGCCGCGCGGGAAGGGCCGAATACCGCGATCCCCGCTTCCTGCAGGTCGTCAGTTATGCCTTCCATAAGCGGGTCCTCAGGGCCGACGAATACCCAGTCTATACTGTTAGCCCTGATAAAATCGATAATCGCAGCATGGTCAGATTCATCAAGCAGGACAGTGCGTATCCCGTCAGAAGCCATGCCCGGGTTCCCCGGAGCACAGTAAACAGTACCTACTGCAGTGCCTTTCAGCAGGGTATAGGCAACGGCATGCTCGCGTGCCCCCGACCCGATCACTAGGACTGTGCTTGCCATATAGACTCCTTATCTTATTGGCCAGTTATCAAAAGAGCTTTGAATGGAGTTCTGCCTGGCCGCCCGCCTGTTCTGTTATGCTGCCGATAATGTAGCAGGGCTCATCGTGTGAATCAAGGATAGATACCGTCCTACGGACATCATCCGGACGCACCATAAGAACTATGCCTATCCCCATATTGAAGATGTTGTACATCTCCAGATGCCCGACATGTCCATACCGTTCAATAACAGTGAAAACAGGGGGTACCGGCCATGAATCGATATCAAAGGAAGCGGCAAGGCCGTCAGGTATGATCCTCGGTACCTTTTCCAGGAATGCCCCGCCCGTGATGTGTGCAATACCCCTGATAAGGCCGGTGCCAAGCAAAGGCTTCAATGCCTGTGCATAAATGCGTGTAGGTGTCAGAAGGATATCGCCGAGCTTCCTGCCCCCAAGCTCGGGGAGTACGGAATCGCAGGACAGTCCGCCGTCTTTGAAGAGCGCCTTGCGGACCAGTGAGAAACCGTTGGAATGCAGACCTGAGGAGGGAAGCCCAATAAGGACATCGTTTTTACGGATATCCGATCCGTCAATAATGCAGCTTTTTTCAACGACCCCTGTGGTAAAACCGGCAAGGTCATATTCGTCTGCATCATACATATCCGGCATTTCAGCTGTTTCGCCGCCGACAAGGGCAGCGCCTGCCTGCACACATCCTTCGCAGACCCCTTTGACGACCTGCTCAAGCAGCTCAGGATCATTCTTTCCGCAGGCGATATAGTCAAGGAAATATAGCGGTTCTGCACCCTGTGCAAGTATATCATTAACACACATTGCCACGCAGTCAATGCCGATAGTATCATGTTTGCCCATCATCTGTGCGATAAGCAGTTTTGTGCCGACACCGTCGGTCCCTGAAACGAGTACGGGTTCCCTGACATCAAGCGAGGAAAGGTCGAAAAGCCCGCCGAAGCCTCCTATCCCGCCGGCCCCTTTACGTGCTGTGCGGGCCACATGCTGCCGGATCCGCCGGACTACTTCGTATCCGGCTTCAACACTGACTCCGGCTTCTTTATATGCTTCAGGCATAGGTATCCTCCTGGCTGTCTGTTACAAACTCATTCCCATCATATCGTGAATGCCTCATGGCGTATGTGGTGATGCGTTTACGGTCTTCGTCGGAAAGCGATGCAAGGAATTCCTGCTCGTAATCCCCGAGGCTTGTAGGGTAATCGCCATTGAAATATGCTACACACAGCCCTCCGTAAGGGGCATCGGAATGCAGCCCGATAGTTTCCACCAGACCGTCCAGGCTCAGGTAGGCGAGGGAATCCGCTTCAATATATGTGCAGATCTCATTGACTGATTTCGTCGCAGCGATAAGCTCTGAAGTCCGGGAAATATCAATACCGTAGTAACACGGATATTTAAGCGGGGGAGAAGCAATGCGCATATGTACCTCGCGCGCGCCTGCTTCCCGCAGGAGGCGGACTATGCGCTTCGATGTAGTCCCCCTGACTATGGAATCATCAACCACAATAACGCTCCGCCCTTCCACCACACCGCGCACAGCGGAAAGCTTCATACGCACCCCCTGCTCGCGCAGTTCCTGGGTTGGCTGGATAAAGGTGCGTGCAACATACTGGTTTTTGACCAGCCCAATTTCTTCCGGTATCCCGCTTGCTTCGGCGTACCCTGCTGCAGCGGACAGGGAGGAATTCGGCACGGCAATAACCATATCAGCATCTGCAGGTGCCTCCTGCGCCAGCCTGGCCCCGGCGCGCTTCCGCGCAGAATGGACATTGACGCCGTAAATATTGGAATCAGGGCGGGCAAAATATACGAATTCCATAGAACAGATAGCTTTTTGGGTATGACTGGTATATTGTGTGATGGTATACCCTTCATCAGTTATAGCGCAGATCTCACCAGGCTCAATATCGCGGATCAGGGTGGCTCCGACCACATCCAGGGCGCATGTTTCTGATGCCAGCACATAGGCGCCGTTTTTCATCCGGCCGAGGCTCAGAGGGCGGAAACCGTTGGGATCCAAAGCTCCGTACAGGGCCGTATTGGTCATCAGCAGATAGGCGAAACCGCCGTGTACCGTGTTCAGGGCATCTTTGAGCTTATCCAGAAAAGTGTTTTCAGCAGACCGGCGGATAAGATGGATAAGCACCTCAGTATCAGAATTGGAATGGAAAATTGCCCCTGAATCTTCCATCTCGGTGCGCAGGGTTTCGCAATTCGTAAGATTGCCATTGTGGCATAAGGCTACAGGCCCGTCATGAAACCGGAAAAGGAAAGGCTGGACATTATTCAGGGATCCTGTGCCGGATGTAGCGTACCGTACATGTCCGACTGCCCTGGTGCCGTGGAGGGAGGCAATATCAGCATCATTCCTGAAAACTTCGCTGAGCAGCCCAAGCCCGCGATGGCTGGTAAGCTCGCCATTGTTATTGACCACAATGCCTGCGCCTTCCTGCCCCCGATGCTGCAGCGCATGGAGTCCGAAATACGTCAGCCGTGCTGCGTCGTCGTGCCCCCACACGCCGAAAAGCCCGCACTCCTCGTGGAGGCCTTCAAGTTCTGCAGACATATGTCCTGCCTTTCATTTTTCTGCCTATACTGTGCATGTATAAGCTGGTATCCTCCCCGGCTGTCTGGCGGAAGCAGTGTGGTACATGCAGCGTAAGCAGTCAGCCAAGGAAGTACCTGACTCCGCCCTCAAAGATAGGCTGGTACGCGGTTCCCGGGATATTTCTGTACAGCCCGTTCCCGCTGCGCTCGCTATGCCCCATTTTACCAAAGATCCGGCCATCAGGGCTTGTGATGCCTTCAGCGGCAAGGACAGAACCGTTCGGATTGACATCAAGGGACATAGATGGTGTGCCGGCCTCATCAGTATACTGGGTGGCTATCTGCCCGTTTCTGACAAGCGTATCAAGTGCTGGCCGGTCGGCAACGAAACGGCCTTCCCCGTGGCTTACAGCAACAGTGTGGATATCGCCCTGGCGGGTCTGAGACAGCCACGGGCTGAGCGTTGATGCTATACGTGTGTGTACAAGGCGGCTTTGATGGCGTCCGATAGTGTTGAAGGTCAGGGTCGGGCTTTTATCTGTTGCCGGTACGAAATCGCCGTATGGGACGAGGCCGAGCTTGATCAGTGCCTGGAAACCGTTGCAGATACCGAGGATAAGCCCGTCGCGGTTATCGAGCAGATCCCGTACGGCATCTGTTATCTCAGGTGAGCGGAAGAATGCTGTTATAAATTTTGCGGATCCGTCAGGCTCATCACCTCCTGAAAAGCCTCCGGGGATCATGATGATCTGCGAATGCCGGATCTTATCGGCGAGGGTTTTGACGCTTTTGGTCACATCCTGCGGGGAGCGGTTATTGACAATAAAAGTTTCAGTATCAGCCCCTGCCCGGCGGAAAGCCTTTGCACTGTCATACTCACAATTATTACCGGGGAAAACAGGGATAATAACTTTGGGCGCTGGCCGTGATGCCGTAAAACGGGACAGCCGGCGTTGTCTTTTATCCGTGCCGGGTTGCGGAGCTGACTGGCTGCTGTCATAGTTCAGCGGTTCAACCCCCTTATCTGCCGGGTATACAGTTTGCGGCATCCCCGTCCCGGCAGTTTTCAATGATTTGTCCCTGTACGGGAATACAGGTTCCAAAGCGTTTTCCCATATCTCCTGGATATCAGCGAGTCCTGTTTCTTCTCCGCCGATGCTGAAAGTATAAGTATCAGTTGTTTCCCCAATAATATCAGCAGAGAAACCGGCAGAGCCAAGGATGTCCCTGACAGCTTCATGGTTGTGTGAAGCTGCAGGGGAAAGCTCAATGATAAAGCTTCCATAACGGGGTATGAAAAGCTCATCAGGATGGATGCTGCTGTTGAGCTTTACACCGATCTGGTTTCCTGCACACTGCAGGAACAGCGCCTGCGCCGTGCAGCCATATCCGGGTGTCGCAGCGGCGAGGACAGCGCCGCGGGCAGTACAGCCGGAGGCCTTATCAGGCGTGATACCGGTATCCATAAGCTTCTGAACGGCATCCATCACTTCTACCATGCTGTGAGGATCAGGCGTGATACCGTCTTTTTTATAGCGGGGGGATATCCGGAGTATCTGATGCCCGGCCTCCTTGAATTCAGGCGAAACCGCATCGTCGGCCTCTCCTGTTGCAACAGCGAAACTGACCAGGGTAGGAGGGACATCAAGATTTTCAAAACTCCCGCTCATCGAATCCTTGCCGCCAATAGCGCCAACACCAAGGTCAATCTGAGCCATAAGGGCGCCAAGCATAGCCGCCGCGGGCTTGCCCCAGCGGCTGGGATCGTTCCCGAGCTTCTCAAAATACTCCTGGAAAGACAGATAGGATTTTTCCCGGGAGAAGCCTGAGGCGATAAGCTTGCTTACGGATTCCACGACAGACAGGTAGGCTCCTGCAAACTGGTCTGCTTCCATAATATAAGGGTTGAAACCCCATGCCATAGCGCTTGCTGTTGTTGTTTCACCGTCAACCGGGAATTTGGCGACCATGGCCATTGGAGGTGTCAGCTGCCTTCTGCCGCCGAACGGCATCAGGACAGTAGCTGCCCCAATAGTGGAATCAAAGCGTTCGGAAAGCCCCTTCTGTGAAGCGGCATTGATATCGTCAGCCAGCGCAGCCATACGCTGGCTGAGGCTGCCCGTATGCCATGCGTCAGGGGTCTTGTATGTCCCCTGCCGGGCAATATGGACATGCTGGCTGCGCCCTGCGCCATTTGAAGCAAGGAATTTACGGCCCAGGTCAACGATCGTCCTGCCTTTCCACTGCATACGCATGCGCCCGGAACCTGTGACTTCTGCTATAACAGTGGCGTCAAGATTTTCCTCATGCGCAGCAGCGAGGAAAGCATCAACATCTTCAGGCGCAAGCACGATTGCCATGCGTTCCTGGCTTTCAGATATCGCCAGTTCGGTACCGTCCAGGCCATCGTATTTTTTAGGGACTGTATCTAGATATATCTCAAGGCTGTCGGCCAGCTCACCCACGGCTACTGCCACGCCGCCTGCCCCAAAATCGTTGCAGCGTTTGATAAGGGATGCCGCATCATGGCGCCGGAAAAGCCTTTGAAGTTTGCGTTCTACAGGGGCGTTGCCTTTCTGTACTTCAGCACCGTCCTTTTCAATAGACCTGACGTTATGGGATTTGGACGCTCCTGTTGCCCCGCCTATACCATCCCTGCCGGTACGCCCGCCGAGGAGGAGTACCTTATCGCCGGGCTTCGGAGCCTCGCGGCGCACATTTGCCTGCGGCGCAGCACCCACCACGGCGCCGATCTCCATACGTTTAGCTATGTATCCGGGATGATAGAGTTCGTGGATTTCTCCGGCAGCCAGGCCGATCTGATTCCCATAAGAAGAGAAACCTGCTGCCGCAGTAGTTACGAGTTTCCGCTGGGGGAGTTTGCCTTCCAGCGTTTCAGATACCGGTACCCGCGGATCCGATGCCCCTGTGATGCGCATTGCCTGATATACATAGCTGCGCCCTGACAGGGGATCGCGTATCGCGCCGCCCACACATGTAGCTGCCCCGCCGAAGGGTTCTATCTCAGTGGGATGGTTATGCGTTTCATTCTTGAAAAGGAGGAGCCAGTCCTGGTCTTTCCCGTCAACATCTACTGTAACTTTAACAGTGCAGGCATTGATCTCTTCAGATTCATCAAGCCCTTTCAGGGTACCGGTGTTTTTAAGGTAACGTGCGCCTATAGTACCCATATCCATCAGGCTGACAGGCTTATTATCACGCTGCAGCGTATGGCGGATACGGAGATATTCATTAAAAGCTTTTTTTACCGCAGTGTCATCAATAGTTATATCATCCAGCTGTGTATTAAAAGTAGTATGCCGGCAGTGGTCTGACCAGTATGTGTCGATAACCCGGATCTCTGTGACGGTAGGGTCCCGTTCCTCTTCCCGGAAATAGCTCTGGCAGAAAGCAATATCTGCCAGATCCATGGCAAGGCCATAGCCTTCGATGAATTGCTTCAGTTCAGTCTGTGACAGTTTTCGGAACCCATCCAGGGTTTCGACAGGACCGGGCTCGGGTGGAGCAGCCTTGAGCGTCCGCGGCCTGGCAAGGTCCGCAATACGCGAATCTACAGGGTTGACTACATACGCGCGGATAGTACTGATATCAGTATCGGTAAGCCTGCTGCCCACAAGCACATAGACTTGCGCTGTACGGACCGCAGGCCGCTCCGTCTGGCTGATAAGCTGGATACATTCGCTTGCGGAGTCCGCCCGCTGGTCAAACTGTCCGGGCAGGTATTCAACGGCAAAAATAAGGGGAGGGGCCTGGGCTGTGCCGTCATCGACAGCTGCTGACACTCCGATGCCTGCCTTGCCGAGGTCTGTATAGGTAACATCGGTCTGAGGCTCGCTGAAAACCGTGTCGATACATTGATGGAAAAGTTCCGGTGTGATCCCTTCAACATCGTAGCGTTTAAGTATACGCAGGTTTTCGAGGGCCGTGACCCCCGCAATAGTGCGAAGTTCGCACAGGAGCTGGCGGGTCTGGGTGTCAAACTGCGTCTTCTTCTCAACGTAAATGCGTTCTGCCACGTAGTTCCTTTCGCCGGAATTCGACTCTGAAAATCCTATTGCTGTCCTTCCTGCCTCTCAGGATCCCTGTGCAGGGTTTCCAGGGATGCCGTTTGGGAAGCGGAAACTGAATAGTTTATTTTATGGAATTAAGGGGATGTGAAGCATGGAGTTTTTCCAGCCGGCCCAGTATTTCTTCATAAGCCGGGATGATATTCCCCATGTCACGCCTGAACAGATCTTTATCGAGGTGTTCCACATGCCCCTCAGCAGTTTTTGCTGTATCCCATAAACGGCAGGTATCCGGGGTTATCTCATCGGCAAGGAGGATAGTGCCGTCAGATGTGCGCCCCATCTCTACTTTAAAATCAACAAGGGTAACATTGATATCATTGAAAATAGCTGTCAGTGCATGGTTGATTTCCCGGGCTTTTGCCGAAATGATATCAAGCTGGTCGCGTGTTGCGAGATCCAGTGCGATGGCATCGTCAGTATTAATGAATGGGTCTCCCAGAGTATCATCTTTCAGGCACAGTTCAAGGACCGGGCGGCTCAGCAGGGTACCTTCCTCCCTGCCATACCGCCTGGCGAAACTCCCCGCAGCGATATTGCGCATGATGATCTCCAGCGGGAACATTTCCATTCTCCGTACAAGCTGTTCAGTATCGCTGATCTGAGAAATAAAATGGCTTGCGATACCGCGGTATGCAAGCTCATTGAAGATAACAGCTGTAATACGGTTATTAAGGCGCCCCTTGCCTTTGATCTGTTCTTTCCTGGCGCCATTCCCGGCTGTTGCCTGATCAAGGTATTCGACCCACAGAACTTCAGTGTTTTCAGTAGCGAACAGTTTTTTAGCTTTACCTTCATAGAGCTGCGATAGCTTCTGCATAACTTCTTAGGTGCCTTTCAGTGTAGTGGCATAGGGACGGGTATTCCATCCTTCTATCCAACAATCTACCCGTTATGTATTACAGGAAAAGCAGATCCCGGAGGGAAATCTCATTATGCGGACTTGATGGGGCTCACTGTTACAGTCAGCCCTTGTGCGGTTTGTGCTGCTGCTTCCCTTGCTTTAGTTTCATCAGATGCGTAAGCCAGGGCAACTCCCATACGCCGCCTGCCATGGATCCCGGGTTTGCCGAAAATACGCAGGTCACTGTGCGGTATGCGGAGGGCGCGGGCAAGATTGCTGAAACTGGCCTGCCCTTCACCCTGTATGACGATTGCCCTGCTTGCGCTGACATAACCAGGATGGGCAAGCCCGACAGAGTTTTGCGGTACAGGGATACCCAGTATTGCCCTGGCGTGGAGTGCAAATTCGCTCAGATCCTGGGAAATGAGAGTCACCATACCTGTATCGTGGGGGCGGGGAGAGACCTCATTGAACAATACGTGGCCATCGGAAAGGACAAATATTTCAACGCCGTAAACGCCCCATCCCAGCTCGCCATTCTCCTGTGCGGCGTCAACAAGGCCTTCAGTAATACGATGCGCAATAGAAGATGCTTCAGCCATAACAGCTTCAGGGGTATGGGCAGGCTGCCAGGATTCCCTGTAATCCCCGTTTTCCTGGATATGCCGGATAGGGCTGCATGCTGCCACTCCGGAGCTTGATGCCACAGTAAGGATAGTCAGTTCGTAATCAAGCGGTGCGAGAGCTTCTATGATCACGCGGGATACCTCGCCCTCATGTGCTGCGCGCCGTCCGGACTGTGCCTCTGACCATGCTTCCTCCAGCTGCCCCTGGCCGTACACAATTGACTGCCCGTGGCCGGAAGAGCTCATAACCGGTTTGACAACACAGGGAAACCCAATGATGGCTGCCTTGCTCCGGAGCTCACTGAGGCTTCCCGCAAACAGGTATGGCACAGTCGGCAGGCCCAGCCCGTCATGAGCAAGCGTCCGCAAAGCTTCGCGGTCCATGCATACCTGTGCGGCGGCAGCACTCGGGGTAACTTGGATCCCCAGTCCGGCAGCCCTTGTAAGCACCTGTGTGGCGATAGCTTCTACTTCCGGGACAATAATATCGGGATGGATCTCGGTGACAGCATTCTGCAGCGCATCAGAATCGGACATATCCAGTACACGGCTTTCGTGTGCGATATGCATGGCAGGGGCATGGGCATAAGAATCTGCAGCACACACCCATGCCCCTAAGCGCATCAGTTCAATAGCTATCTCTTTGCCGAGCTCGCCGGATCCGAGCAGCATAACGCGTACGGTATGGTGCCTGTCCGGCAGCGCGTCCTGTGCTGTATCTGCACTGTTCCTGCTGGAGCTGCCGTCTGCTGCCGTATTTTCCGTATATGGGACTCCAACGTGCCAGTCGCTGATGGTGCTCATATCCTTATTGCATCTATCGATCAGTGGGGTGGCTAACGCGGCTCGAACGCGCGACCTCCTGAACCACAATCAGGTGCTCTGCCAACTGAGCTATAGCCACCATGTGCACACATTCTGTGCAACAGATGAAAACTATACACGGATTAGTGGACGCAGTATATAAGCATGTCGTACACGGGGCTTTCTGCTTTTTGCGGTACTTTTCAGGCGTGCTGCTGCGGGCCGTTTTCCCGGGCATCTCTGATCGCTGCGCGTTCCATAAGCTCAAAATCGCGGGCACAGCGCGCTATATTGTAGTGCCGGCAGGCATATTCGGCATATTTCCTGCCCCATATGCGCCGGTCTTTGGGATGTTCGATCCACCAGTCGATGCGCTGCGCGAGTGTTTCTGAGTCGCCGGCAGGGAAAAGGGAGTTGCCTGTAAGGGCGAAATTCCCTGCTGCGCTTAACCGTGAGCCGGCAATAACGGGGACCAGGCCGCACGCCATGCCTTCAAGGACGCTTACACCTTCAATATCAGCTATGGAAGGGTGCACCATAAGGTCGGCCTCCCTGAAGAACCGGGGCATTTCAGAGTGTTTGCGGAACCCGACAGATGCGGTATTAGCAAGCTGTTTTCTGCATTCGGATATGAGACGTTTATACAGCGGCCCGGTCCCCGCAATGCGCAGTTCGATATCCTTATTATGCCGGCACTTGCCAATAGCGCGGATCAATGTTATATGGTCCTTTTCGCGGTTCAGCCTTCCTGCAGCAGCAATAACGAATTTCTTTCCTGAGGGGGATTGGGCAAATCCGGGACTGTATGCCATATCTGTATCTGTACCCTCTTCTGCCCCGATACTGTCCCCAGCATCACATCCAGGGCTGAAATCCGGCTGGTAGCCGTTGGAGATGACGTGCAGGGCATTCCTGTAACGGCGGCGCTGCAGGAAATCCGCTTCCATCTGTGTAGGTACATGTATGTGCCGTATCTTTTTGTAAAAGTAATGGTTCAGGCCTGTATATATGGCTGAGGAAAGCCCCGGGATAAAACGGCATGCCCCCAGTGAATACATGATATTCTCAGGCTGTATATGGAACCCCGCAGTTACGGGGATACTGTGGGATAGGGCGTAATCCCGTGCATGCCTGCCGAAACTGAAAGGCTCGTAAATATGGATTATGTCAGCATCTTTGAATGCGCGCCTGAACAGCACGGCGGAGGGCCTGGCAAAACATGTCTGCTGCCTGTGCGCGAACCATGTAGCAACGGGAATATGCTGTTCCCGGGCACGGTACTGCGCATCGGGCGCTCCCACCCCTATAAGCCTGACGGTATTCCCGCGGCCTGTAAGTTCACGGGCAAGCTGGTATGCGGAATTTGCCGTGCCATTGCTGAAATTGCTCAGTGAATCTACCACAAGGGCGATCGTCAGAGGCCGCTGCATCCCTGTACCGTATCCAGTATTTCCGGATCCATCCCGCCGCCCGGATGCTTCAGGGCTTCTGCAGGGCTTTCCATCATCCGCAGTTTTCATAGATCAATTATGGCATGCCTTCCTGAGAGCGGCAATTATTGGATGATTATTACAGGCAGCAGGCAGCATCAGTTTTTAGGGTAAGGTTTCCTGAGGTCCTGATTTTTATGTGCATATTTAAGATTATGCTTTATTCAGTTTATGACAGGCGTATAGCCGATCTTCACTGGGTAGGAGTAAAATAAGGGCTGCTGGAGTTGTGTGGTTCAGAAACTGGTATAAGCAGCAGACTGGCGGCAATGAAAAGCATGATTATAAGTGAGATAAATTTTTCATTTCAGTGAAAAATAATCGAAAGGATTCACAATATTATGGGTACAACTAAAGTAAGGGCTGCATTGCCTAAGGCCGTTATCGCCCTGGTAATGGCATTCGCTTCCGTGGCCGGTCTTTCAGCATGTACAAGCCCGAGCCTGTGGTTCAAGTCAGACGATCAGAAGATCGAAACTATCCTGAACAGTAAATCGTTTAAAGACAAACTGGCGTCTGCTAATAAGCGTTATCAAAACCGTATCACCATGAGCCTGTCCCACGAAGGGAAGACCATCATCTATACACTTAAGCTTAAGAACCAGGGTGCAACAGATGAACAGATCAAAGAGGCCCTTGAGCCCCAGCTGAGCACTTTGTGGGATTCAATGCAAAGTTCCGCAACAGAGGTCATTGACGAGTGCCGCAAAACAGCTGGCGTCAATGGCGTTAAGTTCCGTGTCGACCTTTTCGCTGAGCATGGGCTCAAGATAGGCAGCAAAACATACGACAGGTAAGTTCTATGCTTTGCTGCGGCGTCCCCACACGGCGGATATGCAGGCAAAACTGCGGATAGTGCCGGTTGAGGTGCACAGAATATAAAGAACAGCGCAGGCTGTGAGCCTGATAGCCCGTCCCCATCCGGTCCATACCGGGCGGGGGCGGGTTTCCTTTCTGGCAGCTGCTTCAGCCTGCGTCATGGTGTGCGGTTAGAATGCTGTCTGTTAAAACTGCAGGCGACGACTTGGGAACCCATGCGGAGACCTGTCCAGTTACACACACATATGGAGGCACTGTATGCTCCAGGATATACAGGATGACAGCGGCGAAAATATATCCGGCATAAAGGGACGGAAAAAGCCTGACGCAGCTGAATTGCTTAGCAGCAGGACCCGGTCGCAGAATATCGCAGGCCGTTTCACAAGATGGGCTGCTGCTGTTGCAGGCGTTGTCCTAGTTGTGGCAGCAGGGTATGCGGTTATTACTGGCGGCAAGGCCCGTAATCCGCAGCAGGCATCACGGGTCTCAATCGGCCTTCAGCTGGCACCGGCGAATCTTGATATCCGCACCCAGTCGGGGTCTGCGCTTGACCAGCTGCTTATCGGCAACGTTTATGAGGGCCTTGTTGCACGTACTTCAGCGAATACAGTAGTACCGTCGCTGGCAAAATCGTGGGAGATCTCCGGCGATGGGATGACATACGTTTTCCATTTGAATACTGATATGCATTTTTCCAACGGGCATAGGCTGGATGCAGATGATGTAGTGTGGTCCGTCAGGCAGATGATGGATAAAAAATACCAGGGCTATTCACTGGTCCAGAATTACAGATCTGTGGAAGCAGTAAACCCGAATACCGTTGTCCTGAGGCTGACCGCACCATATACAGAACTGCTGTGGCAGCTTACCGGGCGTGCCGGCCTCGTTTTTGATAAAGACGCGCATTACGATATGAAGGTCCGGGCAGTCGGCTCAGGGCCCTATACCATAGCCGATTATAAACCGGGAGTTTCAGTCAGCTTCCATGCAGATACGCGCTATTGGGGTTCGCATAAGCCTAAAACGGGCACTGTAGATATCCGGTACTATGCGGATACAAACGCTGGCCTGAACGCTTTGAAAAGCGGGGAGGTCCAGGTCCTGGCACCCTTATCGGACCGGCTTGCTGGATCAGTGGGGAAGGATCCCGCATTCACTGTGAAGGCAGGTAACGGTACCGATAAGTATGTCCTTGCGTTTAATAATAAGAGAGACCCTTTTACTGACAAGCGTGTGCGTCAGGCGATACGGTTCGGCATAGACCACCAGGCAATAATCCGTTCACGCGGGAACTATGATCTGCCGCTTGGCGGGCCTGTCCCGCGCCTTGACCCGGGGTACCAGGATCTTACGGATATATATCCGCATAATAGTGCCAAAGCGCGGAAGCTTATGGAGGAGGCTGGATATGATGCATCCCATCCTCTTGATATTTCCCTGGAATATGCAAATATCTATCCGGCTGAAATCGGCGATCAGCTCAAGTCGCAGCTGGCGCAGATCAATATAAAGCTGTCTGTAGAGCGTGTCGATTTCAATACATGGCTTAACCATGTCTATAAGAACAGGGATTATGACCTGTCGCTTGTTGACCATAATGAAAGCCATGATTTCCATCAATGGGCCGATCCCGATTATTACTACGGCTACAATAATCCGCGGGTGATCAGCCTGTATTCGCAGGCGCTTGCAGCTTCCGATAATGCAGCCCATGATGCCTTGATCGCACAGGCGGCCCGGATCGTCAGCGAAGATGCAGCTGCAGACTGGCTGCTTAATTACCGTGTTATCACTGCATCCAGGAAAGGGGTCAGCGGTTTCCCCACGGATTTGAACCAGGTATACCTGCCTCTATGGGATGTTTCGTACAGTTCAGGACTGAAGGCAGCGGAAGGCAGATAAATATGAGGACTGCACAACGGATAGCAAGAATGGCCGTGAGGCGGCTGCTGTTTTTTGCAGCTGCCATGGTTATACTGTCGATACTGGTTTTCCTTGTCCTGCGCGTCCTTCCCGGAGACCAGGCTTCCCTCATCGCCGGGCTCAACTCTACGCCTGAACAGGTGGCACAGCTGCGCAGGCAGCTGGGGCTTGACCGCAGCTATGCCAGCCAGTACTTCAGCTGGCTTCAGGCTGTATTCCGCGGGGATCTGGGTACTTCGCTGCTTACCGGGCAATCTGTTGCCGGGCAGGCAGCGCAGCGCTCACAGGTGACGTTTCCCCTGATATGCATAAGCCTTGTCCTGTCAGCCCTTATCGGGATCCCGCTTGGGGTGAGCAGTGTAGCGGCCAGGCGTCCTGCTGTGCAGAATATATACAGGATCGCAGCTATTGGTGCTGCTGCTATACCTGCATTGTGGCTCGGGCTTCTCCTCATTATGCTTTTTGGCAGGGGTACCGGCATCATCGGCGTCCTTCCTGTATCCGGTTTCCCCGATGACGGCTGGGCTTCCCCCCTGGAGGCAGTCAGGAGCCTGATACTGCCTGCTGCAAGCGTATCGGTTATTACCGGTGCATCAGTTATGCGGTATACACGTTCAGGGCTGCTTGATGTCGCCCGGACGGATTATATCTCCATGAGTATGGCAGCCGGCATGACGCGGAGGGAGGCACTGTGGAAGACCGGCCTCCGCCTGGTGGTACCGCAGCTGGCCAGCGTTTTCGGGATAACTTTTGCCGGTATGGTCACGGGTGTCCTCGTTGTGGAACAGCTGTTCGCATTGCCGGGGCTGTCGGGCATGCTGATGCGTGATATCCAGAACAGGGACCTTCTGGCAGCGCAGAGCGAGATCCTGCTCCTTTCGGCCCTGTTTTTTGCTGCAGGGCTTGTTGTTGACATTATGTGCATAATCACAGACCCGCGGCTGGATAGTGCCGGTCCCGATGCTGGCACAGACGGAGCAGGGAGGTAGGTAGGCGATGGCTAAGAAAACTGGTGCTGTGGTTTCCTCAGTATGGGGTGTATTGCGGGGATCGCTCAGCGGGCGGTTCTCTCTAGCAGTTTTAGCTGTCTGGGTGCTGCTTGCCCTGGTATCGCTGATATGGACCCCATATCCTCTGCTGGATCAGGAAAAAGGCAGTATCCTTGCCGCGCCCTCATGGCGCCATCCTTTAGGGACAGATGCTGCGGGTGCGGATGTTGCCAGCTGGCTTCTGAAAGGCAGCAGTGTTGAGCTGGCTGTTGCTGCCCTTGTAGTTTTTATTACTTTTCTTATCGGGTCCGCAGGCATTGCTCTTACAGTCAGCTCCCATCGCATCGTATCGCGGCTCAGCACAGTGGCTATCGATACCCTTATCGCTGTCCCGACAATAGTTATTGCTATGGTCATTGCAGTACCGTTCGGGGCGTCTATTGCTGTTGTAGTTATTGCCTGTTCCTGTGCGTATAGTTTTACGCTTATGCGGATCGTACGCCCGCAGGCCCTGCTGGCCGTGTCATCTGATTATGTGGAAGCTGCACGCTGGGCAGGCGCCGGGGACTGGACGGTCTTCCGCAGGCATGTGCTTCCGTCTGTCGCACCAATGATGATTATTGAACTGTCGCATTGCGCCGGCACAGCAGTACTGGCAGAAGTCGGGCTGACTTATCTGGGGGTAGGGATGCCGTCTGATATCCCTTCATGGGGGCATACCCTCGCCACATCGTCGCAGCTTATCAGCGTATATCCGCTTACTGTAGTGTGGTCAGGCCTGTGTGTTGCTGCCGGCGTGTCTGCCCTGAATATTATGGGCGACAGCATACGTGAGGCAGCTGATCCCGTAACGAACCCATACCTACGCTCGGCGGTCGGGGGCTACGGACCCGTCTTACAGGGGAAAAAAGGATGGCATGGGCCTGGGTACAGGGATGATAAGGGCAGAGGAGGACAGGCATGAGTATATCAGTATCAGGGCTGAGTGTTGATATAGCAGGGAAAGCTATAGTCCGCGATGTGTCCTTCTTTATTGATGACGGACAGAGGGTGGGGATCATAGGGTCTTCAGGTTCAGGAAAATCTATGATTCTGAAAGCGATACTGGGGATACTTCCTGAAGAGGCGCATGCCCGAGGATCTGTGAAGCTTGATGGCATAGAGATCTTGAATTTACCGGATAAAAAGCTTTCAAGGCTGCGCGGGACCTATATAGGGTCAGTCTTTCAGAACCCATCTCTGGCGCTGAACCCGGTGGAGACGGTAAAAAAGAATCTCCTTCTGCCGCTGACGCTGAGAAAACGGCTAACAGGAAAAGAAAGCGATAAGGCAGCTGCTGCAGCGCTGCAGTCTGTCGGGCTTGGCAGCAACATGCTTGGAAGGTATCCGCGCGAGCTTTCCGGCGGGCAGCAGCAGCGTGTGGCTATCGCCGAGGCTATGATCAATGATCCTCAGCTTATTATTGCCGATGAACCGACTACTGCGCTCGATACCATTGTCCAGAAGCGTATCCTTAGCCTCCTTCTCGGCAAAGTCCGGGAGTCAGGTGCTTCGCTCCTTTTTGTGACGCACGATTTTTCTGTGCTGTCGGCGGTTGCCCAGGAATGTTACGTTATTGACAAAGGCAGGATAGTCGATTCAGGTAAAGTCGGAAGTTTCCTCAACGATCCGGGCACGGCACGCAGTGATGTGGCCCGCAGGCTTGTTGCAGCTGCCCGCGAGCTTGCCCTGCATACCGATAATATGGGCATCGCAGGAATCAGCAGCAATGGCGGTACTGGTATTGGTACTGATGCCGATACAGCTTCGGGCAAGCCTGCAGCGGATATTTCAGGGCAGGGGAATGAGTAATGGCAGTATATGAAAGCAGCAGGAATGCGGATACCCCTCTTATTGAGGCAATTGGGCTGAATAAGGTATTCATACGCAGCGGGAAGCAGATCACAGCTGCCCGGGATGTTTCCCTGAGCGTCCGATACGGTGAGTCTGTAGCTATAGTGGGCGAATCAGGATCGGGAAAGACCACTGCTGTACGGATGGCTCTTGGCCTGGAACAGCCGGATTCGGGGCAGGTTTTCTATAATGGCGGCAATATCCGCAAAAAAAAGTGCCGGGATGGCCTGCGCAGCGTTACAGGGCTTATTTTCCAGAACCCCTACTCGTCTATGGACCCGCGGTGGACTGCCGGGCAGATAGTTGAGGAACCGCTGGTACTGCGCGGTGGCCTCTCGCGCAAAGAAATGGATGATAAAGCCTGTGATTCCCTGGCTGCTGTAGGGCTCGACCCTTCTGATTTCATGGGACGTTTTCCTCAGGATATGTCCGGCGGCCAGGCGCAGCGCGTAGCCATAGCAAGGGCACTGGTCTCAGGGCCAAAACTGCTTGTGGCTGACGAACCTATGAGTGCTGTCGATGTCAGCGGACGCCTGAAGATAGTGAAGGTGTTTAATAAGCTCCGCGCCCAGGGAATATCCATGCTCATGGTGCTCCATGACCTGGGGCTGGCGCAGCAGCTTGCTGATACTGTAGTTGTTATGCATAACGGTAAAGTTATTGAAACAGGCCCTTCCAGCCAGGTGCTGGGACATCCTTTGCAGCCGTATACACGGGAGCTTATTGCTGCGGCACAGTGGGATGTACGGCAGCCTGAGGCCCGGGTGTAGCAAGCGTGTAGAAGTGCAGGGGTATCCGGTTGTGGCGAGGTGCAGGTCTGGGATAATAGTACTAGGCATGGTACGCGGCACGTGAGCAAAGGACAGCATATGAGTTTATCAGCAACAGGGCAGTGGGATTTTGAGACATCGGCAGCCAGAGAGAATTATGATGCCGCTTTGCGCGAATATCCTGCCCAGGCGATTATTGATTTTGCTGCTTTGCGGGATAATATGCGGCATATAGTTGGGATGGTGAAAAAACCGGGATCCGGTGCCGGAGGGACTGAAGCCATGGGGGTCGTGAAAGCTGACGCATATGGGCATGGGCTTGTCCCAACTGCGCTGGCTGCACTTGCCGGGGGTGCTTCATGGCTGGGGACTGCACAGTCGCGTGAGGCCCTGAAGCTGCGTGAGATCGGTATCGGGCCGGGCAGGGCGCATATCTTAACGTGGCTTTATAACGGCGCACGCGATCCGTTCGATAAGCTCATCGGCAACGATATTGATATAGCTGTCGGCTCCCTGTCAGGGATCGCAGCGGTGGCGCATGCTGCACGTATGGCAGGGAAACCGGCGCGGGTCCACGTGAAAGTAGATACAGGTTTTGGCCGCAATGGTTTTACTCCTGAGGAATTTGATGCAGCCCTGCGGTCCCTGCGCACAGAAACCGATGAAGGCCTTCTTGATGTTGTAGGTGTCTGGAGCCATCTGGCTGTTGCGGATGCGCCTGACGATAAGGAAAGCGTCAGCGCAACAGATGCACAGATAACCAGTTTCAATGAGTTTGTACGGCGTATGGAATCGGCAGGCCTGCCGCCAAAAATCCGGCATCTGGCAAACACGGCCGCAACTTTTACCCGGCCGGATATCCATTTTGAACTTGTTCGTCCAGGCATCGGGCTGTATGGGTACGAGCCGGATCCTGCTATGGGGCGGCCCCAGGACTGGCATCTTACACCGGCAATGGTGCTCCAGGCCCAGCTGGGGACAGTAAAAGACCTTCCGGCAGGGCATTCAATTTCTTACGGGCGGACATATATTACCCCGTCGGCCACGAGTACCGCTGACCTGCCTGTAGGCTATGCGGACGGCATACACCGTTCGGCATCCGGTTTCAATGAAGCCGGGGCGTTAGGCGTGGAACATACTGGAGGGCCTGTACGCATTATGACCAGCGAGGGCCCCAGGATCGTCCATGTCAGCGGCAGGGTCTGCATGGACCAGTGCATCCTCGATTTGCGCGGCAGCGCCGCACAGCTGGGTGTTGCTGAAGGCGATACGGTGGAACTTTTCGGCCCTGGGCGGGGCGAACAGTATGGGGAGCCTACAGCGGATGACTGGGCACGCACAGCCGGCACTATCAGCTATGAAATATTCACCTGCCTGCGCAACCGCATTCCGCGCCTTTACCGTCACGCTTATGATGTCCTGGGAGCAGACGATATCAGGCTCCTTGACAGTTCCCGGCTGATTTAGGATATTCAGACTTATACCGCAGCCATAAAACTGGATACCTGCAGCAGGTACATCCGGCGGGGCGATACGGAGTCTTACCCTTACCGATTATAAAGCAGGGTCGCTGAGGACGATATATAAGCCGTAAAGGCCGATAGGGAGATGATGCTAAAGTGCGGAGTATGGCAGCGTATGGAAAACAGAGGCGGATTCACAACCGTGGGGCTGACAGCGTCTTTTTTGATGCCGAAAAATCTGTGCGCAGCGAAGGGTATTCCCAGTTTGATGAGGAACGGTGGGCTCCGGAACCGGCGAAATCCCGGAACCGTACAGAATTCGAGCGTGACAGGGCGCGTATCGTCCATTCTTCCGCCCTTCGCCGCCTTGGTGCAAAAACCCAGGTGCTCGTTGCCGGTACCGATGATTTTGCGCGTACACGCCTGACCCATACTCTGGAAGTTGCTCAGATAGGCCGCCAGATTGCTATGATGTTCGGGTGCGATCCTGATGTTGTGGACTGCGCCTGCCTGTGCCACGACCTGGGGCATCCTCCTTTCGGGCACAATGGCGAGGCAGCGCTGGCGCGAATATCGGAAGGCATTGGGGGTTTTGAAGGCAATGCACAGACTTTCCGGCTTTTAACACGCCTTGAGCCCAAGATCTTCCATCCTGACGGACGCAGTGCCGGCGTAAACCTGACCCGTGCTGCCCTCGATGCTGCCACGAAATATCCGTGGACGAAAGAGGAAGGCGCGCATCATCCCGATGGCCCGAGAGGGAACAAATTCTGCGTTTATCCTGATGATGCCGGCGCTTTTGCGTGGCTGAAGCAGGGTGTCCGGCAGTGGGCGAAACCCATGGAATGCCAGATCATGGACCTGTCAGACGATATTGCCTACAGTGTGCATGACATGGAGGATGCCATAGTTGCACGGTCCTTTGACCCCATTGCTATGAGGGATCCCCATATCGTTGACGGGATAATCGCTGTAACCCGGAAGTGGTATGGGGACGGGTGGGATGCCGACAAACTCTCTGCCGCGCTTTGCCGCCTTAAGGATATCAAGGTTTTCCCGGATCACTTCGACGGGTCCCGGCAGTCCCTGGCTGCTTTGAAAAATATTACCAGCAGGCTGATCGGACGTTTTACAAGCTCGGCTGAGATTGCTACCCGCCAGCTGTACGGCGCGGGGAATCTGACCCGGTATAATGCCAGTGTTGTTGTGCCCGAAGAGACGCAGTATGAGATCACAGCCCTTAAAGGTGTAGACGTATATTTTGCTATGGAACCGCGCGAGCATGAAGCGTTCCATCAGGAACAGCAGAAGATTATTGAAGACCTGGTTGATGTTTTTATGGCGGATACCCCGTACAGCAATGACGCGCTTGAGCCTGTATTCCTTCAGGACTGGCGTGAAGCGGCGAATGACGGTGAACGCCTGCGTGTCGCAGTAGACCAGGTAGCAAGCCTTACCGACGGTTCGGCGATTGCCCTCCATTCCATTTTGTGCTGACAGCAGCATAGAATATAAGAACCGTAGCAGGAAGCTGCCGTGTATATGGTGTATGGAATGCAGCAGACGACATGCGGAATATGTGTAAGGAAGGAGCGGCATGCCTGGTTATATTACCAAAGAAAGCGTTGAAAAAGTACGCGCGGCAGCAGATCTGTATGACATTGTCAGCGCCGATGTGACGCTTAAGGCCAGTGGTGTCGGCTCTTTTGTCGGGCTGTGCCCTTTCCACGAGGAGAAGACCGGGAGCTTTAATATACGTCCGTCCCTGGGGACGTGGCATTGCTTTGGCTGCGGCCTGGGCGGCGATGTTTTTGGCTATGTGGAGCAGAAGGAAAGCGTCGATTTCGCCCAGGCGGTCGAGCTTCTCGCGGATAAATACCATATTGAACTGGCATACGAGGATACCGGCCACAGTACCCGCCAGAGGCAGGGGTCTACCAGGGCCAGGCTTCTTGAGGTCTGCGAACAGACGCAGAAGTTCTTTGTAACCCAGCTTAATACTGATGAAGCGCTGGCGGCGCGAAAACTGCTTGCAGGACGCAATTTTACGCAGAGCGACTGCGAGAGGTTTGGCTGCGGATATGCTCCGCAGGCGTGGGATACTTTAGTCCGTTATCTCGCTGATCGCGGCTATACCCAGCAGGAGATGGTGGATGCCGGTGTTGCCCGGCGCGGGCAGAATAACAGTGTTTACGATTACTTCCGGGGACGGGCTACCTGGCCTATCCGCGATTCTACCGGGCGCACCCTGGGTTTTGGGGCCAGGAAGCTTTATGATGACGATAAGGTTGCGGCAAAATATATCAATACCCCCGATACAGCCCTTTACCATAAAAACCAGGTGCTGTACGGCATTGATATCGCGAAGCCGAATATAGTAAAACAGCGTAAAGTCGTTATTGTTGAGGGGTACACTGATGTGATGGCGTGCCATCTTGCCGGGGTGGATACTGCTGTGGCAACATGCGGAACGGCTTTCGGCGAGGAGCATGCGAAGATCGTGCGGCGGTTTATCTCAGATAATAAGCTTGGAGGCCTTCAGATACGCGGCGGTTCAAAAGTTATTTTTACTTTCGATGGTGATGCCGCAGGGCAGAAGGCGGCTATGCATGCTTTCGGACTTGACGGCGCATTCCTGACCCAGACTTTTGTTGCAGTTGCAAGGGAGAACATGGATCCCTGCGATCTGAGGATCAAATATGGCGACGATGATGTGCGGAGCCTAATTGAGCAGTGCACTCCGCTTTATGATTTCGTTATTGATACGGCTGTCAGGACTTTTGATACCCGTTATACCACTGAGCAGATCGGCGCTATGAAGGCTGCGGCGCCTGTGATTGCAAGGATCCGCGATTACGCGCTTGTTGACGGGTATACACGTAAGTACGCCGGGCAGATAGGCATTGATATCCAGAGGATGCGGAGCGAGGTAAACATGCAGCGCAGGCGGCTCGGTATCCGTTCCGCTGATGCGTTTCTTTCTTCTGAACACAGGGATCACAGCTCCGGGCCGGTCCGGGAGCCTGATTACGCCCAGCCTTTCCAGCGCCGGCAGCTTGAACATCAGAATATTGTGAATCAGTCGTATTACCGTGTGGATGATGTTGTCTTCAGCACTGAGCAGCAGTTTTTTGCCATCCTTATCCAGTCTCCGCTGTCGATGCTGGCTGCGCCAAATAAGGACCTGTATGGGCGGCTGAGCGAAAGGTGTTTCCTGACACCGGTTTTCCGTACTCTGTATAACGGCCTGCAGGTTGCCGGGGGGCTGCCTGGGCGTGATATGCCTCAGGGGCTATGGATACATAATCTTACCAAGGCCTGCGGCCCCATGATGGAACAGGTGATCAACGAGCTGGCTGTACAGCCTTTGCCTTTATCGGCAAAAGGGCGATCGCTATCTGCGGATGAAAACAGCCCCGCTGTTCTCAACAATGCCGGCGATACCGTCCATCCTGACGGCGAATCAGTGCAGCTCCGGGATGCTGCTGAAATTGAAATCAAATTTGCCGGGCAGCTCCTTACGAGGCTGCTGGACGCTGATGCTTTAAGGGCGATCGCCAGGATGAAACGGAAAATGGCTAAACTGCCTGAAGGTGAAGAAAAGATCTCCCTTCTTAACAAAGTCGTAGCTATTGAGGCATGGCGCAAAGAGCTTACTGCCCAGGCCTACGGCAATATGGACTACTAGGGCGCGCATGTCTCTGTGCGTTGCTTTGTTTTGCCCTGTCAGATTTTCCGCAGGACTGTAACGACCTTCCCCATTATTGTGGCGTACGTACCGTCAATGGGTGAGTAACTCGGGTTGTGGGGCATCAGCCAGACATGCCCTGTTCTGTCTTTCCTGAAGGTTTTGACAGTAGCTTCGTCATCAAGGAGAGCGGCAACGATATCACCGTTCTCTGCAGTATGCTGTTCGCGGATAACAACAAAATCTCCGTCGCAGATGGCTGCGTCCACCATGGAATCGCCATGGACTTCAAGCATAAACAGGGTACCGTCACCGGTAAGCCGTTCGGGCAGCCGCATAACGTCATCAATATGCTGCTCAGCTGTGATGGGTGTGCCGGCCGCGATGCGTCCGACTAGCGGGACATCGTGCGATTGGGCAATAGACTCGCTTGCATGCTGAGACGGGAAGGGATATATCTCAGCGCGGCCATAGGAAGATGTACCATTTTCGGTTTTATGCTGATTTATATCGGGGTTGGGGCTCTCCGTACCGGGGATTTCCGCTTCCGGGACTGAATCCGGTTCATTGCGGGCAATGAGCTCGATAGCGCGCCCCTTATTTGCGCCCATACGGATGAACCCCTTTTTCTCCAGCGTATCCAGCTGGTGTTTTACAGAAGAAGTGCTTTTAAGCCCTACAAGTCCTGCGATCTCACGGAATGATGGGATGTAGCCTTCGGCATTGCTGTAATGTTCTATTGCGCGGAGTATCTGCAGCTGGCGTACAGTGATACCAAGCCTGTCGGCTTCATCGGCTCCGGCATTCGCTGCTATTGCGTTATCTGCTGAGAAGGGCACGGTACTCATTCATTATCCTTAAATCAAACATACAGATCGGTCATTACACACGAGTATAGCGTGAAATCTTTGTAAAAGCAAACAGATGTTCGAAAAGGGTGTTGACATAGTCGAACATATGTGCGATACTTAGAACAGATGTTCGAAAAATTGCCGAATTGATTATGATCACAAAAGGAGTTCTGATGGCTGGAGTTATGTCAAAGCAGGCAATATCCCCTGTATCTGTAACGGCGGAAATCCCCGCAGCTGTGCGTATGGTACATCCTTCCGCGGCCCGGAGGGCAGTATCCAGGCTGACAGTATTCTCAGCATCAGTTGCCGGTATGATTGTCGCTGCTGCTGCAGCTGCGGGCTTTATGTTTATGAGGCCGGTACAGGCGCAGGCGCAGATCGAATCGACTGCCCCAATGGAAGTCCAGAGTTATGTTGTCGGTTCCGGTGATACCCTGTGGAAATATGCACAGATAGGTATGAAGCCTGGTGATATTGTAAACGATTATGTTACGTATCTGATGAAGCTTAATCATCTGGACTCTGCAGACCTCACACCGGGGCAGCGTATTATCGTCCCTAAGCATTAACAGATATCCGATATTAATAAGATATACGAAATGGCGGTGTTTGCCTGTATACAATAGTAAATAGGTATGCCTGGCGTTAGGGTGAAAGTATGCATTGTCCTTTTTGCCAGAGTGAGAATACTAAAGTCCTGGATACCCGTGTCAGTGAAGACGGCTATGCAATCAGGCGCCGCAGGGAGTGTCTTGCCTGCCATAAACGTTTTACGACCCAGGAATCAATAGTGCTGTCTGTTGTCAAACGTTCAGGGGTCACGGAACCTTTTGACCGTAAGAAGGTGATCTCAGGCGTAAGCCGTGCCTGCCGCGGACGTGCAATCAGCGAGGAAGACCTCAACCGGCTGGGACAAAAAGTCGAAGAAGACCTCCGCGCAAAGGGGCAGGCTGAAATACGGTCGGAGGAGGTAGGGAAAGCTATCCTCCAGCCTTTAAGGGATCTCGATGACGTTGCATACCTGCGGTTTGCAAGCGTTTACAAGCATTTTGACTCCATGGCTGATTATGAGGCGGAGATAGATGATATACGCCTGCATAAACCCGGTGAAGGCAGCGTTAAAGGTCAATAACCTCCTTGTCATCTTCAGATTCAATAATAATCAGCTTCTGAGTCGGACGCGTCATCGCAACATACAGGTCTGACGCTGCAACAGCGCGTGAAGCAGCATTCTCCATAATGAGCCCGGGCCTGGCCAGGATAACTGTGTCGTATTCCAGGCCTTTGACTTCGGCAGGGGTGCAGACGTTTACCTGGGCATCCCATAACGGCTGGGATGTAAGGCGTGTGAATTCTGCATCGCTGATCCGGCTGTCCATGCGCATAGCGATACGCAATGATTTATTCACGGCGTCCTTTATTTCGGCATCACAGATAACTGCTATCCTGCCGCTGCCGTCACGGGAAACATACCGGCATATCATATCAACTGCATTCCGGCTGACTGCATCGAAAAACCCTGCCTGTGCCGTACTGTTACGGGAGCCGGATGGCAGAGGTACACGCACTACTGAATCCGGTACAGTACGCGCAGCGCTGACCGTTGAAACGTGGAGCCCTTCGCTGCGCGCGAATCCTGATGACAGGTCGCATACTTCTTTCGGATTGCGGTAATCGACTGTCAGCTCATCAAGCTCCCAGCCGTCCGGGCCGAAAAGGGGGTCAAGGGTACGGGACCACGAACGGGTCCCCGCGATTGCAGATGTCTGTGCTACGTCGCCAACAATGGTAAATGACCTTGATGGGCAGCGGCGTATAAGCATACGCCAGTCCATGGGGGTCAGCTCCTGCGCCTCATCTATAACAATATGGCCGTATGCCCACTCCCTGTCATTGCCTGCCCGGGAAGCAAGCGTTGCATCATCCCCGCCTGTCATCGCAGTGATGAGATTTTTAGCATCGACCAGAGAAGGGTCAACACCGGCGAGCTGCATGGATTGGCGGGCGTATTCTTCTTCGCGCCTGCGGTCAGCATCCTGTACTGCGCGGCGTGCAGCCTCATGCGGATCCGGTCCAAGCATATCCATCGCTTCGTCAAGTATGGGCACATCGGACCGTGTAAAAGGGGAACCTTTGGGACGGAGAAGGAGCTGGATATCCTCCTCTTTCAGCCATGGTGCAAACTGCCTCATCCTGTGCGGTTTTGAGAAAATATCGCTGACCAGCCACTGTGCTGACATGGGGAGCCATGCCGTATTCAGGGTTTTCCGTACGCTGCTGCTCATCCTCAGGGTAATGCGTGCGTTATCCAGTTCGTCCTGATCGGGGGTGTAATCAAGCTGGTCAGCATAGCGGCGAACCATAAGGCCAAGCATGGAATTGACGAATACGTCGCGTGCCTGGTTATGCGGTTTCCTGCTGCTGCGGGCGTTGCGCTGCGACTGTTCAATATCTGTAGCGAGCAGGGGGACTTTTATACCATTGACAGGGATAACCGGCAGATCCCGCGGTATGCGGATACGTGCCGCAATCGCATTCCTGAGCATATCTGCCATGCGGCGGCTGCCTTTGAGGGCTGCGGCATAAGGGGTATCTTCAGTTTCGGCGCTAATCCCGGGGATGAGGGTCCCTATGGTCCGGCTTATGACACCTGTCTCGCCCAATGAAGGCAGCACCTGGTCGATATAGTGCAGGAATGCCTGCCCCGGGCCTATAATAAGTACTCCGGAATTGCGGAGCGCCCTTCTGTGCGTATAGAGGAGATAAGCAGCACGGTGCAGGGCAACCGCAGTTTTCCCGGTCCCCGGTCCGCCCTGGACAACAACAGCCTGATCTATCCGTGAACGGATAATACGGTCCTGTTCTGCCTGGATCGTCGCTACGATGTCTGTCATTTTCCCTGTGCGGCGTGAACTGAGTGAAGCCAGCAGAGCCCCTTCACCGGTGAGCGTGCCATGCTCGCGGGCCTGTGCCACCTGGTCGGAATGTGCGTCAAGTATCTCATCTTCGAGTGCCGTAACGGTGCGCATGCTGAGCGTGATATGGCGGCGCAGTGCCGTATCCCCATGGTGCTCCGGCGTTGCTTCGTAGAAAGGCCGCGCGGCCTCTGCCCTCCAGTCAGTGAGGATGGGATCATGGTTTTCATCAGAAAGCCCGATACGCCCAATATGGTGCCTGTTGCCGGCATTGTCGTCTATCCGCCCGAATACAAGGCGGTCTTCTACGGAGCGCAGCTGCATAAGCCTGTCTTCATACATGACTGCAAACGAATCGCGTTCAGATCGCTGTGTAGGGGAGCCATGCCCCCCTCGGGCGCGTACGGAATCTAACCGCTCCCGTATCTGTGCACGCAGATCATCCAGCCTTTTATAAGCATGGTCAACAACTTTTTGCTCTTCCTGAATCTGTCGAGAATACCCGGTCACAGTCGATTTCCCTTGTGTAAAAGCCGTAAAAAATCATAAAATAGTTTACTCTTACACTGCTACAAACAGTATGCGGAGTAATGCTGCTGCCAGTCGGGTGCAGGTACAGAAAAGGCGCAGATGCAGGGCTCCCGGATTTGCATAACGCACTGCCCGGCAGGTTCCATATTCTGCGTTGCGGGTATAAAAGCAGAAAAATACGGAGCCGTAAGCTCAGTAAATTTCCAATAGCACCTACGGGAACTGATATACATTCCTGTGCAGCTGTTTATGGTATTCAGCATATTTAATCTGATTATCCTGAAATGCTCCTGTGCGTAATTTATGTGATTGAAGCGTGAAGGTTTGTGCTGGAAACCCAAAAAATACGATAAATTTCTAAAATGTGGGGGAAAGTGGAGAAAAATGGGGTAAAGTGGGGAGTGATTGGAGGTCAGATATGCGTGGAACGCACGGTACAAGTCGCGGATCAGGCGGCAGCAGTGCGGGTTTCAGCGATGAAGTGGCCTCAAATAATGCGCAGGGGACTGCCGGCAAGGATCAGCCGGAGCAGCAGGGATCAGATTTCCCGGCACTCCTTCTTGGGACATATAATCCGAAAATTGATGTAAAAGGCCGTGTTGCGCTTCCTGCAAAGTTCCGCAGCCAGCTGGGCAGCGGCTGCGTCCTGGCCCGCGGGCAGGAACGGTGTATCTATCTTCTTCCATTTGCAGAGTTCCGGCGCATTGCGGCACAGATACAGCACACTTCACTGAGCAATAAAGCCGCCCGGAACTATTTGCGGGTATTCCTCTCAGGCGCAGTTGACCAGGAACCGGATAAGCAGGGGCGTGTGACCTTGCCGCCAATGCTCCGGGAATATGCGCATATCGAGAAAGATATTGTTGTCATTGGCGTAGGCACCCGTGCGGAAATCTGGAACCGTGAGGATTGGGATGAATATCTCAAGGGGCAGGAAGACGGATACAGCGATATAACCGATGATGTCCTTCCGGAGGTAGATTTCTCATGAAGGATATAGCTTCGATCCACACCCCTGTGCTGCTTGATAAATGCGTCGGCCTTGTATGCGGCGGGCTGCCCGGTACAGGGTCACCGGTGATCGTTGACTGCACGCTCGGCCTCGCAGGACACGCATCAGCCTTCCTTCAGGCGAACACTGGCGCGCAGCTTATCGGCATAGACCGCGACAGGCAGGCGCTTGACCTTGCGTCCCGGCGGATGGAAAGCCTCGGCCTTGCCAGCCGCTTCACTCCTGTGCATGCGGCTTTTGATGAAGTCTCCGATGTCTTGGGGCAGCTGGGGGTCAGCCATATTGATGCAGCATTCTTGGATCTTGGGCTGTCGAGCCTGCAGATTGACGAGGATACACGCGGATTCTCCTATTCCCATGATGCTCCTCTGGATATGCGTATGGATATTTCGCAGACGCTTACTGCAAAAGATATTCTGGCACGGTATCCGCAGGATGCGCTCGCCCGGATATTCAGGGATTATGGGCAGGAGCGCTACAGTTCTCTGATTGCAGCGAGAATTGTGCAGTATCGCGGGAAAAACGGCGATATCATAACGACCGGCCAGCTCAGCAGGCTTATAGACGATTCTATCCCGCGCGCCCACCGTGCTGCCGGGAACCCTGCTAAGAGGGTTTTCCAGGCCCTGCGTATTGAAGTAAACGGCGAACTGGACAAGCTTGCACGGACACTCCCGCAGCTTGCCATGCATCTGAACAGAGGCGGAAGGATCGTCGTGGAGTCCTACCACTCGCTTGAGGATAAAGCTGTTAAAAGTTTTATGGCACAGGGGCTCCATGCTGATGTTCCGGACAGGCTTCCCGTTGTCCCGGATAGCGCGCAGCCGTTTTTTAAGGACCTTACACATGGAGCAGCCAAGGCTGATGCAGATGAAATACAGCGCAATCCCCGCTCTTCTTCTGTGAGATTAAGGGCGGTGGAACTTATCAGGGAACTCCCCGGCCGATGGAAAAAGCGATGGGGCAAAGGTTCCCTCAGCAATCAGACATAACGGCGTATAACAGCACAGAGTACAAGGCACAAGAAGAAAATCAAGGAAAATTAAGGAGAATATCATGGCAGCACAAGCGCGCAGGGTACGTATGGAAGCACGTACAGCACGTTCTGAGGCTTCCCGTCCCCAACTGCGGGTGATCTCGCACAGCAGCACGGAGCATGCACGCATCCGTGCGGCACAGCCGGCAGCAGCATCATGGCTGCAGCGGCATATCACTGCGCGCATGGCGCAGTGGATCGCCGTGGCAACGGTTGCCGCAATAAGCTTTCTGGGCGTGCTGGGCATGCGCGTAATGCTTGTTGAGAACTCTTTTGAAGTGGCACAGACCCAGCAGAAAGTAACACTCCTCAGCCAGGATGTGGAACAGGAGCAGGCCCAGCTGGACAAGCTGCAGTCAAGCCTTCCGGACCGTGCCCAGAAACTGGGCATGACTACTTCCAATAACTCCGTAACTGTTGATATGAGCGGTACCGGCCAGTAAAAATACAATATAGCCGATGGCCGGCAGACGCCTGTCTGCCTGTATCCTGCGCATGCGTACAATAGTAGGGTGGTAAATAAGGTGCCTGCAGCAAGAAGCAATCCGTCATGGAAAGGGGATCCGTCCGGCAGCAGCCATTCACGGAACCATGACGGTCCGGCATCCGGAAATGCCGGACGATGGCTTTCCCATCTGTTCCCTGACACCCATGACCCTTCATACAGCAGGGTATTCCGCCGGCGCACCCTCGGGCTGTTCATCCTTATTATACTTCTTATTACTGGCCTGATCGTACAGCTGACAGTTGTCCAGCTGGCACAGGGGGCGTCGATTGCACGTGAGGCAGCGGCAGCCCGCAGGGTCGAGAATATCGTCCCGGCAATGCGCGGCACCATCACTGATGCTAATGGGGCCGTCCTGGCCCAAAGCGAGCAGCGGTATACGATCTATGCGGATCAGAAAGGCGCCCGCAATTTCCAGCCAATAAAATGCACCGGAAATAATAAAAGCGTCTGCCATTCGGTCAATGGCAGAGATGTCCCGGGGTCGGGCCCCTCCGCTGCCGCCAGGATACTTGCCCCCGTGATCGGTATGAATACCATGGAGCTTGGTGCAAAGCTTGCAGGCGGCAACTCATATATAGTCCTGAAACGTGATGTAGCGCCTGCTACGAAAAGGGCGATCGACAAACTCCATCTGTCCGGTGTTATCGGTTCCACCCTTACAGTGAAACGTACATATTCCGGCGACACCGTAGCAGGAGGCCTTCTTGGCGGAGTCAACTCGGAGAATAACGGTGTTGCGGGGATCGAGAGCATGGAGCAGGGCTCCCTTGCCGGCCAGGATGGGCAGCAGGTCTATGAGCACGGCGGGAACGGGCAGCGGATACCCGGTACGGAAACAGTGATCGTACCCGCCAAAAATGGCGGTACGGTAAGGCTTACCATTGACAGGGATGTCCAGTGGCTTGTCGAGAAGGCGCTTAATGAACGTATCGGCGAAGTTGGCGCAGAATGGGGCGTTGCTGTTGTCCAGGACGTGAAAACCGGGAAAATACTTGCTGTCGCAGATACAGGGAATTATAAAGCCGGCAGCCCGCAGGCAATACTCCATGGTTCAAGGGCGATGACCGCAACATTTGAACCGGGGTCTGTAGGGAAACTTATTTCTGCATCCGGGCTCCTTCAGCTTGGGCTGCATAAAGGGTCTGACCGGTTCAGCGTTCCCGGCGTGATCACAGTTGACGGTCAGCAGTATAAGGATGTGGAGAGCCATGGGGTCGAACAGCTTACGCTGGCAGGCATCCTTAATGAATCTTCCAACGTTGGTATGATCATGGCCTCAGATAAGCTTTCTACTGCTAACCGTTATGATTACCTGAAGAAATTCGGCATTGGGCAGAGTACAGGCATCAATTATCCCGGTATTTCAAGCGGAAGCCTGCCGACACCTGATAAGTGGGGGACCCGCACGAACCAGACCGTCCTGTTTGGGCAGGGCTATACTGTGAATGCCCTCCAGCTGTCAAATATTGTAGCAACGCTTGCCAACGGCGGGGTCAGGGTCGGGCAGTCCATTATTGACAAATCAACAGACAAGGATGGGAAGGATACTACCCCCAGGCCTGTGGACAGCACCCGTGTAGTAAGCCCTTCAGTCGCTTCCGACATGATGGATATGATGGAATCCGTAATGACTGAAGAATACGGCAGGGTCATTAAAGTTGACGGATACCGGCTTGCCGGCAAAACAGGTACTGCCGAAGTTTCCGGCGGCGGCCGTGCGCTGACAAAAACAGTTGGCGATACTTCCGTCGTGATCCCCGCTGACAGCCCGCGCTTTGTTATAACAGTCATGTATATGAACCCGTCCTCACACGGCGGCATTGCTACCGGTCCCGTCATCAACAAGATTGGTGAATTCCTTATGCAGAAGTATAAAGTCCCGCAGTCCAGGCCGCGCGAAAATGCTATAAGTACTACATGGTAGGGATTGGCTGTTGTACATAATGGGTACTGGCAGCAAACCATATATCAGCCCTGTCGCTGTGACTGCAGGCAGCCTGAAAATAAGGAGATTGGCATGAGCTTCCTGACCGGTAATATATCCGGGCATTATACGCTTGAAGACCTGATGCACCAGTTCAAGGTGACCAGCACTTTCCCTTACGGGCGCGATATAACTATTACTTCCCTGACGGACGATACCGCAGCTGCCAGCCCAGGATGCCTCTACCTTGGCCACGGGGATGGCGATATACCGGCTGAGATCCGTAACGCGCAGGCACAGGGCGCATACTGCATACTGTTCCCCAGCAGCGTATCAAAGGTTATTTCTCAGAAGGAGCTGCAGTCTGCTGCAACGGTACCGGTACTGTTCGGCGACCTTAACCAGTTCGATTCAGGGAGGCTCGCCTATATGCTTGCCGGCAGGCCTACAGATACGCTGGCTACTTTTGGTGTTGTCGGGTCCCAGGCAACATATGCATCGGACAGCCTTGCGCAGCTTCTGCATCTGCTTGGCAACCCTATAGGGGTTATTGATTCGAGAAGGTCGTTCTCACTGGAACGCGAGCTTACATGCACATATCCGCTGAACCCCATAGATACTGAGATGATCCTGTCCCAGATGCTGGAGGATGGGGTCAATACGGTTGTCCTTACGATCAATGACAGAACATTTAAGCGGGGTGCCTTAAGCCAGGTAGGGCTTGATGTATGCGGGCGCACACAGTCACGTACGATGGCGGATCCTTTGCCGGACACGGACCGGGTAGGGGAATCAGGCGAAGCTGTGCAGGATGACGGGACGGCTGAGCAGGAGACAGCGGGCATCCAGGACGGTAATACTGATACAGGTACTGCCGCCGGACCGTCTTCTGATACCGGAGCAGCTGCTGTGCAGGGGGCCGGTCCCAACAGCCCGCAGGCTTCAAAGCGGACATGGTCGCGGTGGATACCCAGTTACCGCAGGAGCGGGGACAATCCTGAGATTGGGGCATTGAAACCCCAGCTCAGGCGTTCCGTTAAAGATTTCGGAGCGATCATCAATGATGATACGCATTGTGTAGCGCCTACCGATGCTGCGCGCCAGGTTGTGCAGAGCATTGTGGAAACTGCTGATATCCGGCATGAGTATGAACTGTATCTGGCTGCAGCTATGGCGATGAGCGCAGGGGTCAGGAAAAATAATGTACGCAGTGCTTTGCTGCTGGCTCAGGAGATCAACAGGCGGCAGGAGGGCAACTCATGATCGTAACTTCAATTGAGCGGTGTGCCCGGGAAGTCTGCGGGCGGATCATCTACCCGGATACAGCAGGGCATAATGGCCATGCGCATAATGTTTCCAAAGTCGTTATGGATTCAAGGAAGGTCCGGCCCGGTTCGCTTTTTATCGCAATCAGGGGGGAGCGCAGTGACGGCCATGATTTTGTCCGTCAGATCGGTGCGGACGGGGCAGTGGCTGCCGTAGTCGAGCATGCAGTAGAAAATGCAGATATCCCGCAGATCGTTGTCAGCAATACTGTCAAAGCATTGGGAAGCCTTGCCAGGTACAATATTGCCAGGCGCAGGGAACTGGCCGTACAGGGCGGTACCCCTTTTACTGTTATAGGCATTACAGGTTCGGTAGGGAAAACGACGACAAAGGATATTGCATACTCTCTGCTTTCCTCAGCCGGGCCGACGGTAGCTCCCCAAGGGTCATTCAATAATGAGATCGGGTTGCCGTACACAGCTCTTGAAGTTGATAGGGATACACGGTTCCTTATAGCTGAGATGGGGGCTTCAGCGTTGGGGGAGATAGCCTATCTGACGCATATAGTTCCTCCCGATATTGCGGTTGAGCTTAAAGTCGGGGTGGCCCATCTTGGCGGGTTTGGTTCTGTAGACAATATACGGAAAGCTAAAAGCGAACTTGTCCAGGCGCTTTCAGCAGACGGGACTGCCATCCTCAATGCAGACGATGATAATATCCGGCTGATGGCCGGCTCCGCCGCATCCGGCACTATCATCTGGTTCGGTATCAAAGACAGGGATCACAATTTCCCAGATGCCGTCAGCAGCGGATCCGGCAGTAAAAAAGCTGTTGCTGTTTATGCCGACAATATTTCTGTAAACCATTATGGCCATCCTGTTTTTGATCTCCACCTGCCCGGCAGCAGGCCTTATACCGTCCGGCTTGGGATACCCGGGGAACATAATATTTATAATGCTTTAGCAGCTTCCTGCGCCGCATACCGTGTCGGTATCCCGGTGCAGGAGATTGCCCGGATACTTGGGGGGCAGGTCCTGAGAAGCCCGCACCGCATGAGCATCAGCGAGATAAATGCCGGCAGCCCGGATATTTCCGGCGGTCGGAATATGCAGTTTACCCTGATCGATGATTCGTTCAATGCCAACCCTGATTCTATGGAAGCGGGGCTTAACGGCCTTGCGCAATGGAACAGGGATGCGGATGCTGCTGCCCAGCCTTACCGCGTGGCAGTTTTAGGGCCGATGCTCGAACTCGGTCCAGGTGAAGAAGGGCTGCATAAGGATATTGGCCAGTACGCGGCAGAACACGCTGATGCTGTTGTTGCTGTGGGGAATGAGGGGAATCCGGCTCTTGACGCTTTAGCCCATTATCTAGCTGACGGTGCGGTACAGGGATACCATGGAAAGGAAGGCCAGGTTTCCGCACCGGTCTACTGGGCCGAGTCTGCGGCTGATGCTGCGCAGCTGGTCTCATCGTTTGCTGCCAGCCATCCGCACACCGTTGTCCTGCTCAAGGGATCCCACGCATCAGGCCTGCAGGGGCTTGCAGATATGTGGACTGCACAGGGGAGGAATAAATAATGATCGCCCTTATAATAGGCCTGGTCGTCTCTCTTATTGTTATTTTCGCCGGTACCCCGATCCTTATCCGGGTCGTTGAAAAGATGCATTACGGGCAGTATATACGGCAGGACGGCCCTAAAAGCCATCAGGTCAAGCGCGGTACACCCACAATGGGCGGCGTTGTGATCATCCTGTCTGTAGTCCTGGGCTGGCTGGCATCGGCATTATACAGGTTCGCAGCTTTCGGGACCAGGTTCTCTGTGCCTGCCCTGCTTGTGCTGTTCGCAATGCTGTCTATGGGGTTCCTCGGGTTTATTGATGACTTTGCCAAAGTGTCAAAAAAGCAGAATGAAGGGCTGAGCGTCCATGCGAAGTTTATAGGCCAATCCATTTTTGCCACGTTATATGCAGTCCTTTCCCTTGTTGCAACATCGCCTGAGACCGGCCCTGCCGCACATCCGGGGATCACATTCAATGAGAATGTGATCATTGACTTTAATAAGCTGGGTACTGTTGCCGCCATAGTACTTTTTGTGATCTGGGTAAATTTCCTGATGACTGCGTGGACCAACGCCTTTAATCTGACGGACGGTTTGGATGGCCTGTGTGCGGGAAGTTCAATGATCGCATTCCTCGGGTATGCCATGGTTGCATTCTGGCAGAGCTACCACCACAGCGGGATGCATCTTAATGGTTTCGGACGCCTTGCTTTCCACCCGGGCGGCATGGCGTATACAGTTGCCGACCCCCAGGACCTCGCCATTATTGCGATATGCGCCATTGCCGCATGTTTCGGCTTTCTATGGTATAACACGAACCCCGCAGAAATATTTATGGGCGATACCGGGTCCCTTGCGCTCGGCGGGCTTTTCGCGGCTTTATCCGTTGCTACCCATACAGAGGTCCTGGCGGTTATTATTGGCGGGCTTTTCGTTGTGGAGACCCTGTCAGACATTATACAGGTCAGTTTCTTTAAAGCGACGCATAAGCGGGTATTCAAAATGGCGCCGATACATCATCATTTTGAGCTGGAAGGCTGGACAGAAACTAAAGTAGTCGTAAGGTTCTGGATGGCTGAAATGATATTTGTATTGATAGGGGTCATCCTCTTCTACGGCGACTGGGTTTTGAAATCGGGCCTTCTATAGGCCGCAGCGGGACAGATAATATACGGAAACTAAGAAGGAATGATGACTGAGGAACTGCATACTGTTGCTGAATGCATAAACAAAGGCCTTGCTATAATGGTTGCCGGCCTTGGTGTAGGCGGTTCCAGCGTTGATTCCATCCTTACCGGCCGCAGGATCCCCCACATAACTGTAGACGACAGGAAGCCGGCGGCATATACATTCGCAGATGTCCTCAGCAGCAGCTTCAAGTGGGATACTGTAGGCTGCATAGTGACATCGCCCGGGTTCTCGCCGTACAGCGATTTTCTGATGTGCGCTGCCCGGAATAATATCCCTGTTATTTCTGAAGTCGAGTTTGCATGGCAGATCAGTTCAGATAGCAGCGGGACAGGTTCCCGGGCGCAGTGGATAGGGATTACCGGGACAAACGGGAAAACATCAACTACGGAGATGACATCCGAAATCATGCGTGCCAATGGTTTTTCGGCCCCTGCTGTCGGCAATATCGGTACGCCGGTATCGCAGGCTGCTGCTGATAAAGATAACCGTATGCTCGTTGTAGAGCTGAGTTCATTCCAGCTCCATTATACGTACAGTATCCGGCTGGCGGCGGCTGCGATAACGAATCTCGCGCAGGACCATCTTGACTGGCACGGCGGTTTTGACAGGTATGTTGCGGATAAGGCCAGGATATACAGTAATGTCACAGATGCGCTTGTCTATAACGCGGATGATGCGCGTGTCACCCATATAGCGCACAGTACGGTCCTGCGCGAAGGCTGCGAACGTATCGGTTTTACGCTCAAGCCCCCTGCTGAAGGACAGATCGGTGTTGAAGAAGGATGGATAACGGATCGCCGCCATCCGTCAGAGCCGGCGCCTGCAAGGATAGCGCCGCTCACTGATTTCCCGCATCTGTGTGAACCCGATGGCACAGTCTATCCCCATCTTCTTGCTGATGCACTATGTGCTTTCTGCCTGGCAGCAGGCATGGGGGCTGATCTGCAGGACGCCGCCCATGCGCTTGCCGGTTTTGCTCCCGGAGGGCATCGCATTGTCAAAGTTGCTTCGTATATACCTGGACCGGGGCAGCCCGCGATCCGCTTTATTGATGATTCCAAGGCGACTAATGCCCATGCTGCGGCAGCATCGCTAAGCAGCTTCCCGGACAGGTCTGTGGTCTGGATCGCAGGGGGCCTTACAAAGGGCGCCCATTTTGATGATCTGGTCCGCAGCCAGAGCCATGTTATGACATCGGTTGTCGTTATCGGCAAAGACCAGGCATATATCCTTGAAGCCCTGAAGAAATACGCCCCCGATATCCCGTATACGCTTATTGACCCGTCCGACAATACAACGGTCATGAAAAGGGCTGTTGATGCTGCCGGACGGTATGCACAGCCGGGGGATGCCGTGCTGCTTGCGCCGGCCTGTGCGTCAATGGACCAGTTCGCGTCGTATGCTGACCGCGGGGACAAGTTTGCTGTGTGTGCGAAAGAATGGGTAAAGGCAAAACAGGATACGGGACAGGAGGCGGAATGATGGCACGGTACAGTAAAAAACTCAAGTCTGACCCTCAGCTCAGAGGGCTTGATAAAGCAGTCGAACTGGTAACACAGGGCTCATATATCGAAGGCGGTCCCGCTGAGGGGCGTGCGGGCAGGCCTGGCAGGAAAAATGCGGATTACAGCGGATGGCGCAGTATTTTTAACCCGGTATTCTGCTACAACGGCATGATCTTAGTTGCCGGCGCGCTGACAGTACTGGGCATTATCATGGTGTTCTCAAGCTCAAGCGTCAACCTGGTATCAGCCGGATTCAGTTCATGGCGCGATGCTTCGCGCCAGCTGCTGTTCGCTGTGATAGGCCTTCTGGCAGGGGTCGGTCTTGTCCATTTCTCTGATGCGGTATCTAACCTTATCCGGTATACCAGCCTGTTCATACTCCTGGGATCGTGGGTACTGCAGGCCCTCACCCTTACCTCTCTGGGAAAAACAGTTAACGGCAATACCGGATGGCTTGTTATCGCAGGCACACAGTTCCAGCCGGCAGAAATCATGAAGCTGGCATTATGCCTGTGGATGCCTTTGACTGTCGCCTCAGCTTCCAGGCGTGCTGAAGGTAAGACTACTCTGGTGCAGAGGGCTTTGGCATACTGGCCTGCACTGGTGACATTCCTTATTTCCTTCATCCTTGTTTTCGCCGGGAAAGACCTGGGGACAGGGCTTATTATTGCCGTCATAGCATTGGTAGCCCTGTACGTTGGCGGTTTCCCCCTCGGGCTGTTCTTTGGAGGGCTCATTATTGCCGGAGGGGCTGTTTCCTATTTCTTTGTGCTGGGCAATGAAAACAGGCGCAAACGGCTTCTGGCCGTTTACAGCGGATGTCCGGGCGGCCCCTCGCAGGATGGCTGCTATCAGATCGTCCACGGAAAGTATGCGCTGTCCTCAGGAGGGCTGACCGGCCTGGGGCTCGGGGCTTCACGCGAAAAATGGAATTACCTTCCGGAAGCGAAGAATGATTTTATTTTTGCCATCATTGGGGAAGAACTGGGCTACATCGGTGCAGTATTCGTGATACTCCTGTTCCTCATACTTGCATGGTGCATGGTCAATATTGCACTCCGGAGCAATGATACGTATTCCCAGACTGTGATCCTGTGCGTCACCGGATGGATCATTTTTCAGGAATTTGTTAATATCGGGGTCGTTACTTCGGTACTTCCGGTTATAGGCCTTCCGCTGCCGTTTATTTCTGCCGGGGGAAGCGCCCTGATCATTACCCTGATGGCAATGGGTATTGTTATAGGCCTGTCGCGCAGGCAGGAAGAAATAAGGGCATCGCTTGGCCGTGATAAAAAACGCAGGAAGAAAACAAAGCGGGTATAAAACAGGTTAGAGCCCGTTTGGGTGGAGCGTCAGGGAATAAGGTTTACAGGGCGCGCGGTATGCTCGGAATATGACAAAACCTTTAAGCGTAGTTTTCGCCGGCGGCGGTACCGCAGGGCACGTAAACCCTCTTCTGAGCATGGCTTCAGAACTGAAAAAGCTTGATCCGTCTGTGAAGGTGTGCGTTATAGGAACATCTGCAGGTTTGGAATCCATGCTAGTGCCCGAGGCCGGTTTTGAGCTGGAAACTATACAGAAGGTCCCGTTCCCTCGCAGGCCGGATAGCGCAGCTTTGAAATTTCCCGTGCGATGGCTGTCGGAGAAACGCAGGGTCCGGGAAATACTTACCCGGCATGGTGCGGATATCGTTGTTGGAGTTGGCGGGTACGCTGCCGCCCCGGCATATTCAGCTGCCCATTACCTGAAGCTCCCGCTTATTATCCATGAACAGAATGCCCGCGCCGGCATGGCGAATAAGCTGGGTTCACGGTGGGCTGATTTCGTTGGGACCGTATATGACAATACAGGCCTTAGAGGCGGCAGGGGCACGATAATCCAGCGTGTAGGGCTTCCTCTGCGCGAATCTGTTTCCCGTGCTGCCGGACGCCTTGAGAGGGACCGGGTGGGGACGAGGCTGGAAGCAAAACAGCAGCTTGGGCTGGATGTGCATAAGCCGGTTATCCTTATTACCGGAGGGTCCCTTGGCGCTGTGAGCCTGAATACTGCCGTTTCGGACAGTGCCGAAAGCCTTCTGGCCTGTGCCCAGGTGATCCATCTTACCGGGAAAGGAAAGCTTGCTGCGGTTGCGCACAATGTAAGCATCCATGCCGGCAGACAGCATCTGGCAGGGCTTAGTTTCAGCAGTACCGGGCCAGGCAGTGACGGCGGCGGTACCGCATCTTCGGGCGATTACCACGCCGCTGAATACTGGGAGAGGATGGATATTGCATTCTGCGCGGCAGACCTGGTGATCTGCCGCTCCGGGGCAGGAACTGTAGCCGAGCTGTCCGCATTGGGCGTCCCTGCTGTATATGTCCCCCTTCCTGTCGGTAACGGCGAGCAGAGGCTTAATGCCCAGCCGGTGGCTGATGTCGGCGGCGGATATATCGTCAACGATGCAGACCTTGATCCTGAATGGATAAAGTCCCATATACCTGGGCTTATCACTGACCGGGACCGTCTTGCCGGCATGTCGCGTGCATCATGGGGCTACGGCGTCCGCAATGCTGCAACTGTGATGGCGCAGCACATATTGGAAGTATCCCGGTGCTGATTTCCATGTTGCAGGTACACTGGTAAAAGGCATCAGCCGTGTGGGCGGTGACAGCAGGGAATAGACAGATCAGGCACATCCAGGATGTGAGGAGCTATGGCATATATGATTTTAGATCCGGCAAGCCAGCCTGTGGATTACACAGCGTTTACGTTGGAAGACCTCGGCAGAACCCATTTTGTTGGTATCGGCGGCGCAGGCATGAGCGTCCTTGCTGAGATGCTTCTGGAAAACGGTGTGGATGTGTCCGGATCCGACAGGGAGGCTAATACTAAAACAGAGCGCCTGAAAACCCTCGGGGCCCGTATTTATATCGGACAGTCAGCCGGGAATGTACATGATGCCGATACAGTAGTCTGGTCAAGCGCAATAAAGCCTGATAACCCTGAAATCATTGCTGCCCGGGAATGCGGGGCGCTGCTTCTGCATCGGAGCGATATCCTTGCTCTCCTTATGCAGAAACACCAGTATGCCGTTACTGTTGCGGGCGCGCATGGGAAAACAACAACCAGCGCAATGCTTGCGCAGATACTGGCGGCGCAGGGCGAGGGGAATCTGAAAGACCCCAGTTTTGCTGTGGGAGGTTCGATCCGCACACCCCGGGGAAGCATTGACGGCGGGCATGCCGGTACGGGCGAGGCGTTTGTAGCTGAGGCTGATGAGTCGGACGGAAGCTTTGAAAAATATCATCCCTATATTGCAGTGATTACGAATGTCGAACCTGACCATCTTGACCATTATGGGTCAGCAGATGCTTTTATGGCCGCATTCGCCGAGCACGCGCACCATGCGCAGAAATACGTTGTCCTGTGCGGTGATGATGAAGGTGCTTTATCGGTCCTGGCGTCAATGGGTGAAGAGGCATCCCGGCACTGTGTTGTGTATACGGCACGGCAGAGTATTGACCTCAAAGGGTCCCATGCCCTGCGCGTCCTCATCACCAACGAAAATGAAACTGCTGAAAAGGGAGGTACCGGGAATGACCGTACCGGCAGCAAAGCCCTCTCTGTTGCGGCAGAACGGTTTTCCCTGATGTTCCCTTCCAGCCTGATCCCTGAGATGTACAGGAATAAAGATGGGGGAGGGGATACACGGACGTTTGATGTTAAGCTGCGCGTGCCGGGTATCCATAATGCGCGCAATGCTGCTGCTGCTATTATCAGCGCCGTACTTATGGGCATGGATCCGCAGAAGGCATGCAGTGCCGCATTTGAGTTTTACGGCGCGAAACGCCGGTTTGAGATCCGCGGTACTGAAGATGGCGTAACGGTTATTGATGATTATGCCCATCATCCGACGGAAATAGAAGCTCTGCTCCATGCCGCGAAGCGCAGGTTCCCGCAGTCAGCGATCCATGTGATATTCCAGCCCCATCTGTTTTCCCGTACCCATTTTTTTGCGCAGCAGTTTGCAGATGCCCTGAGCATTGCCGATGATGTTGTGGTTACGGATATTTTCCCGGCACGTGAGAAACAGGAGGACTGGCCGGGGATTTCCCCCGACACTGTTGTTTCACGTATCGGCCGGCCGGGGCCGCATACTGATGCATACAGTATCCCGAATATGGATACTGCAGCCCGCTTTGCCGCGGACAGGGCAAAGCCAGGCGATATCATCATCACTGTCGGGGCAGGTTCCATTACTGATGCTGCCAATACCGTACTCGAGCAGCTGCGCCATAACGTGCGCCGTGCCCAGAACAGAAAGCAGGGCAGCCATGTTTGAATCCTTTAAAAAAGATAAGCCCGAGACAGAGGGAAGGCCATCTGCCGGCAGAAAGGGCAGCGGACGTACTGCACAAAGCAATATAAGCCGATCCTCACAGCAGCGCATGCCCCGCAATATCACGGGCCGGCGGAGGGATGGGAAATTCCCGGTACACAGGGGTGAAGGTAAAAATACTGCTGACGATACCGTTAAAAGCGGGCAGGGGCAGTTCATAGACCCTCGCCAGATGCGTACCCGCAATACAGTTGAAGAGCTCGCTGCTACTGCCGGCAGAGGCCGTCAGAAAGCATCTGTACGCCCCAAACTTATCGATTTTACGAGAAAGCATAAGGAAAAGGAGAAAAACAGCAGGAAAAAAGCCATCAGGAATATTGCCATTGTTATTGCTGTCGTAGCTGCAGTTTCCGGGATTATTGCTGCGCTCCTGTTTTCCCCGGTACTGGCGTTGCAGCCTGGTTCCGTTACGGTCACAGGCACAAATGAATGGGTGCAGCCTCAGGAGATCAGGAAGATCGCCCAAAAGCAGTCAGGAAGATCGCTCTTTCTGCTGGATACAAAGGCTATCAATGATCAGGCGGCAAAAATACCGGGCGTTTCCGGGGCAAAAGTCAGCCGTCGTTTTCCCCATGGCATAGAGGTCAGAGTATTGGCATCCAAACCCGCCGCAGTCCTGAAAACGGATTCAGGGCAGACGCAGGCGGTTGATTCGCGTGGGCGGACTATGTCCGCAGAGAAAGCCTCAGTTGACGGCATACCGGTTATCACAGTCGCAGACTTTACTGCAGCGCTGAAACAGAACGCCGTTAAACAGGCACTCAAAGTCCTGTCTGCTTTGCCTGAAGACCTGCGGTCGCAAATTACCTCTGTAGCAGCAGAGACGCAGGATTCGGTAACAACTGTACTGAAAAGCGGGTATACCATTATTTGGGGCAACTCGTCACAGATGGATTTCAAAAAAGCGATTGTCCGAAAAACCCTTGAAAAGCTTGCTGAAGATAAAAGCCCCAACCGTGTTATTGATGTTTCTGCCCCTGACCATGCAGTAATTAAACCGGATAACTCAGGATCCGCCGGCTCGCCGTCTGCGCAGTGATTCGACAAAGCCGGGAATATCACATAAACTGTTCTGGTTGCTCTTAATACAGTAACAACGTATTATGTTGATACGCATGCAGCTGGAAAAGTTAATATGGGGTCGATCGGTTTCGACGGTGACCTGTTCGTTGCAGGGAAGCGTGCCGAGAATGCAGGGGTCCGCTCGTTAACGTCCTCCTGCAGGAATTAAGTGCTAAATCTAATCGCACTGAGTTTGCACTTGCTGCCTAAGCTTCGCGCTAGGAATTAAACAGCGAGTTCCAGCTCCGTCCTCTCCTTTTCGCCTTCGGGAGGAAGCAGGGCGTCATAAGAAGGCTTACCTGGGATACTGAGGCTCAAGGTATTTCAGGGAAATCTGATTGAGCCTATGCCTGTTGTGCGTTGTCTGCGTCAGCGCAAGGGCAGATAAATAGCCATAACGGCCAGCAGACTACGCACGTAGAAGACTGCAGGTACGGTTACCGGACCGGGGTTCAATTCCCCGCGGCTCCACTTTGATAAGCTATGTGAAAGCCTTGGAAATACTAACGTTCCGGGGCTTTTTCTTTTTCCCTGTTCCTGTGGCGTGGCCACGCTTTGCCCTTATCTTTCTGATATTATCGCATCCGGGCATGGGGTAACCCCAAACATTTCCGGTTATTGCAATGTGCTGCCAGTCAGGTGTCCTGGCGCAGATGTTGCCACGATACGTAGTCGGGTATCTCATCGGGATATGCCGGCCATGCTTCGCGCTGGGTACACACATAGGCGGCGGTATTGACTGCTTTCTGATGTGCTTCAGGCATGGATGCCCCTTTAAGCAGTTCAGTCGCCATGACCCCGTCGAATACATCGCCGGAGCCTATGGCATTGAGCATTTTTATGTGAGGGGTCTTGATATATGACCTTTCACCGGTGCGTGCAGTAATGCAGGAGAACCTGCGCCCGGCTGTAAGCGCCACATATTCCAGTCCGGGATAACGGCTGAAGAACCATTGGCAGGCGTCATCGTCATTTCCTCCGATACCGAACAGGGAACGGAGAAAAGCGCATTCACTGTCGTTCATTTTGAAATATGTAGCAGTGCCAAGCAGCTGATCAATGAGGTCACGGGAAAAATAATCCCCTCTCAGGTTGATGTCAAAAAACCTGAAAGCATCGTGAGGAGCGCTTTCGAGGAGTTCCATTATCGCTGAACGTGATTCCTCGTTCCGTGATGCCAGTGTCCCGTATGCGATCCCGTCAGCCATGTCCACAGCTTTCCGGATATCATCGGTAATTTTCAGATGGTCCCACGCAGCGTTTTCGGTTATAGTATAGGAATTTTCATTGTCTTCAACAGCTACTCCGGCTGTACCGGTAGGGTAGCTGTTTCTTTCAAAAAGGCAGTGGATACCGGCATTACGGACGGTGGCCTCAAGCTCATCACCAAGCTTATCGTTGCCCAGGGCACTTACGGAGTATCCGTCTGCGCCGTTCTGGATGGCATGGTATGTAAAATTCACGGGGGCACCGCCGGCTGTTTTGCCCTCCGGGAGGATATCCCACAGTACTTCGCCTAAACTGATAATAACTGGTTTCTTTGCATGGCCTTCCGGATCATTGGTCATATATCCTCTTTCTGCCGGATTCCGATGCCGTACGGAACAAACTATATTATTCTTCGGCGGTTACCTGTTATTGGCGGAAAGGAGGCCTGAGCAGTCAGACATCCACTGTTCTACATCATCTGCCTGCTTAGGGATATCGATACTCAGCCATTCCGGGCCGCTTTCAGTCATAAGGACATCATCCTCGATACGGATGCCAACACCGCGGAATTCAGGGGGCACAAGCATATCGTTCTCTTTGAAATATAATCCCGGCTCAATAGTAAAAATCATTCCAGGGGTCAGCGGGGCACCCTGATACTCTTCATACCGCGCCTGGGAGCAGTCATGTACGTCCAGCCCGAGATGATGGGCGACCCCGCATGCATGCCATCTGCGATGCTGCTGGCCTTCAGGGCTCAGAGATTCTTCCACGCTCACCGGCAGGATACCCCATGAATGAAGGGCTTCGGCCAGGACACGCATGCATGCTTTATGGATATCGGAATAAGTAGCACCGGGTTTCGCTGCCTCAAAACCTGCCTGCTGCGCATCAAGCACCACCTGATACAGGCTGCGCTGGAAATCGGTAAAATGGCCGTTAGTAGGGAAAGTCCGCGTAATATCTGCGGTGTACAGGCTGTCAACTTCAACGCCGGCATCAATGAGCAGAAGATCGCCCGATTCTATGCTTCCCGTATTGCGCATCCAATGAAGGGTAGGGGCGTGTGCTCCGGAAGCAACGATAGTACTGTACCCTTCGGTATTGCCCTGTTCACGTGCGTTCGCATTGAACTGGCCTTCAAGTATCCGTTCGCCGCGGCTGCTGCCAAGCGCCTGCGGCAGTGCGGAAAGCATACGGCTGAAACCGTCTTTGGTGGCTGCGATCGCCTTGCGCATTTCGCTGATCTCATACGGATCCTTGAGCATGCGCTGGACCGATGCTGCCTGGTAAAGCGCATCATCATCGCTGAGTACTGCTGAGATATCAGCATATCCGTTTTTTTTGCGCATGGCATCGATCTGACCGGTCAGGGCAGGGTCTGCGTTACGGATAATACGTACATGGATACCCCCGTCGCTGGCAGAAACATTGCGGCCTACAGCATCATCAAAATCAGCTATATCCGCGGTATGTATCCCCGTCATGGTTTCCAGGCCTTTAAGCCCCGGACGGGCGCCTACCCAATATTCGCCGTATGCAGCTGAACGGTAGTAGTCGGAAGTCGTCTGATCACTCCGGGGATGGGCATACAGCGTTGCGCTATGGGTCTCTTCTGTACCTGCATCCTTCCCGCTTTGGCCTGAAAGCACAGGCTCAAGCACAAGTATGGCACCAGCCTCATAATCCTGGCCAAGGCCTGTATAATAGGCGAACGCCGAATCCGGACGGAAAGCGTAATCGCAGTCGTCATTGCGGACTTTCGGCTGCCCCGCGGGGATGATAAGGCGCTCGCCAGCGAACTTCCTGCCGAGGGCCCTGAGACGTGCAGGGGTATACCGGGAGGAGTCCAGAGGCTTTATATCACTGCTTTCTTCACCCCACCCGGTAAGCATGAACTTTTCAAAATCTGTGGACTCAGGGCGCAATGTGCGGTTATGGCTGCGCCCAGTCTGTGCGGATTCTCCTGCAAGCGTTGTTTCATCAGGATGCTGCTGGCCTTCTGTTTTCTGGCTGTTTGTCATGGTTCCCCCAGCTGTTGCGTGTATAAGGTTATATCCCAACTATAGGGACAGAGGGCGATAATCTAGTCCGCTTATTGGCTTAAAATCGGGGATTATGTCGCAGGAGTTTCCGCAGGAGTTTCCGCAGGGCGGCCGCATGGCTTTGCATGAAGTATATCAGGAGATTATGTCTCGCGCCCCAGAGCATGATTTTGACCCGTCACTTGACCGTATGGCAATGGTCCTGGATTTTCTTGGGCATCCTGAAAAATCTTTCAGGGTCATCCATGTTACCGGGACGAACGGCAAAGGGTCAACCTCCTATATGGCGGAGTCGCTGTGCCGCGCATATGGCCTGCGGACAGGGCTGTATACATCGCCGCATATCCAGAGCGTAACAGAGCGTATCTCTATTGATGGCCAGCATGTCAGCGATGAACAGTTCGTTGACCTTTATTGCCAGGTCAAAGATTTTATTGATATGGCAGACCGGCGCAGCATTGAATCAGGCGGCCCCAGGATGAGTTTTTTTGAGGTCCTCACTGCTATGGCTGTGTGGGCTTTTGCGGATGCGCCGGTCGATGTGGCAATCGTTGAAGTTGGTATGGGCGGGACCTGGGATGCAACTAATGTCCTGGATGCTGATGCTGCAGTTATCGGGCCTGTTGATATGGACCATATGCAGTGGCTTGGGGATTCTGTTGAACAGATAGCTGCTGAAAAAGCAGGGATAATCAAGCAGGGGTCAGCTGTGATCGTAGGGCCCCAGGAGCATGCGTCTGTTATGCCGGTTATTGAGGAAGCTGCCGCACGGGCAGGGGCGGTTTCAGTCCAGCGGGACGGCCAGGAGATTAATGTTGTGGAACGCATGCCTGCCGTCGGCGGGCAGCTTGCCACCCTCCAGACCGGTAACGGGATATATCGCGATATCCCAATATCGGCATTTGGCCGGTACCAGGCCCATAATGCTGTGGCAGCGCTTGCCGCCGCCGAAACAGTTATCCCGGTCTCCGGACAGCTGGATACTGGTGTTGTTTCCCAGGCGCTGCAGACAGTGAGGATCCCCGGGAGAGTAGAGATCATCCGCTCATCGCCAACAATCATCCTTGATGGCGGGCATAATATCCAGGCAGTGGGCGCTGTCCGTGATGCTATAGAGGAGAACTTTGATTTCAGGCAGCTGATAGGCGTCGTTTCCATGATGAAGGATAAAGACGTGGAATCGGTGCTGGGGATCATGGAGCCGATATTGGAAAAGCTTATAGTCACGCAGAACTCGTGGGGTTCCCGTGTCATGCCGGCTGATGAGTTGGAATCAATCGCTATCGGTGTTTTCGGCCCTGACCGCGTTATCCGTCAGGACAGCCTGCCTGATGCTATCCAGCAGGCTGTTGACCTGGTAGACAGCGATGATGACCTGGGTGTGGGGTATGGCCATGGAATACTTGTGTTTGGCAGTTTCGTAACTGTAGGCGATGCCCGTACCCTGCTGGAAGAAAGGCCCGGAGAGCAGCTGGAACATGCTATGTCCCTGCACGATACCCATAACGCTTCATCTGCTTCGCGGGCAGGCGATGAAGATCCCCTTGCAGGCTATCTGCAGGAAGTCATGCATGACGGTCTTACGGACATTGATTATTATGAACCGGATTTTGACGGCCCTGTTCCCGGACATGGGAATGGTCAGGCTGACGCCGGTAAAGAGGATAATGGATAATTAAACAGGAATGTTTAAGGATAATTAAAGTTTATGTACGTTAAAGAGCTGACTATAAGAGGATTCAAGTCATTCGCCAATATGACTACCCTCCGGTTCGAACCCGGCATTACTGCAGTTGTCGGGCCTAATGGCTCCGGGAAATCGAATATAGTTGATGCGCTTGCCTGGGTAATGGGCGAGCAGGGTGTTAAAACCCTTCGCGGTACATCAATGGAAGATGTGATTTTTGCGGGGACTTCGTCACGCCCGCCTCTTGGGCGTGCGCAGGTATCGCTGACGATCGATAATTCTGACGGTACACTGGATATTGAATATTCTGAAGTCACTATAAGCCGCACGATCTTCCGCAACGGCGGCTCGGAGTATGCGATCAACGGTTCACCCGTGCGGCTCCTTGATATCCAGGAGCTTCTGAGCGATACGGGGCTGGGCTCACATATGCATGTTGTTGTAGGACAGGGCAGGCTTGATTCCATTCTGCGTGCAACCCCTGCTGACAACAGGGCATTCATCGAAGAAGCGGCGGGCATCCTCAAACACCGCAGGCGCAAGGAACGGGCTCTGCGCAAACTCCAGACGACCCAGGAAAACCTTGACCGTCTTGATGACCTGCTCCAGGAGATCCAGCGCCAGCTGGGACCGTTACGCAGGCAGGCCAGGGTGTCGCGGAGGGCTGACAGCATACAGGTAATACTGCGGGATGCAAAAAGCAGGCTGTACGCTGATGATGCAGTGAAAATAATACAGATGAGGGACAGCATACGCCGTGATCTTGCGCAGATCCGTTCACAGCTGTCTGCCCGGCAGCAGGAACTTACTGAAACTAAAGTCGAAATAGAGCGTTTAGAGGAGCTGACGAGCAAGTCCAGCCCTGCGATAGATGCCGTTAACCAGACATGGCATGATATGTCGCAGATAGAGGAGAGGCTTGCTTCGCTCAGCGCCCTTGCCCAGGAGAGGGAACGTTCGTGGCAGTCCCGTATCGCCCCCGTATCGGGGGACGATCCCGACATCCTCCGTAAGCGTGCTGATGAGCTTGAGTTTCAGGCGGAGGAAGAGGAAACCCGCGTGCAGGATGTGCGCCTGCAGCTGGACAAGGAAACCGAGAAACGGGCTGCTGCGGAAAAGCAGCTTGCTTCCCTCAGACAGATGATCGCCCAGCTTCGTAAAAGTGCGCAGGAGCGTGATGCCAGAGTATCCCGGATCCGTGAAATGCTGGCCCGCCAGGAGGCGCAGAAACAGGCATCTGCTGACCGCAGGGCTGACCTTATTTCTCAGAAAGACTCTCTGGAAAAGCAGCTGGCACAGGAACAGGAGCATGCACAGGAACTGCAGCTGAAACATGATGGCCTGGAGGAACTGGCCGGTGACGAGCTGGATAAGGTCCGGCAAAAGGCTGAGGAGGCCCGTAATGAGCTGGATCAGGCGCGGAGCATCCATCGCGATATCGAGTCAAAAATCATTTCGCTGCAGGCTAAGGCAGATGCGCTTGATGATACTTTGCAGGCCCGCAATACGTCAGGCGGCCTGGAACGGCATAAAGATATTGAAACGCTGGGACGCCTGTCGGCATATATACGTATTGATGAAGGCTGGGAAGAAGCCATTTCAAAAGCTTTGGGCCCTTTTGCCAGTGCCGTCGTCATCCCGCAGCATGATGGTATTGCGCCGGCAATGCGGATAGCACACGATGAAAAGATCGGCAGGGCAGTTGTTGTTGCTCCGTCAGACGGAGGATCGCGGCAGGCCCGCCGCAGCAGTCCCCATAAAGGCGGTCCCCATAAAAAGGGCATAAGGCCTGCGTGCTCAGTGATCAGCATCAATCCTCATACACCGGATCCGGCGGTAGCAGCACATATCGTGGAATCGCTCTCGGTCCTTCTTGATGATGTGGCACTTGCTGATTCCCTGGACGACGCTGTATCTGTGTTCGACAGTGCGCTTGGCGGCGGTGATGGCGTTTCTTCCCTGTATTCCCAGATAGTGGCTGCTTCCGGGGAACTGATGACACCGGTTGGTGCGGTTGGGGGCTCATCGAGATCCCCAAGCGACCTCAGCCTTGCAGCGCGCCGGGATAAAGCCCTTTCGCAGTGCGAAGAGCTGAAGCGGCAGGCAGAAGGGTATGAGGCTGCTATCGGCACGGCTCAGCAGAAATATGATGTTCTCCGGGTGCAGGTTGAAGAGGCCAGGACTAAGCTCACTGAGGACCGTATACATCGCGAACAGCTTGGCAGGGATATTGATGCGGCTGCACAGTCGATGGAAAGCATCCGCCACCGGATACTCCAGATTGAAGAAAAGATATCATCGGTTGCAGATGCGCAGGAAGCGTGCGCCCGTACTATCGGTAATCTTGCTTCTGAGCTCGAAGCTGCGGCGCACGCAGATGAAACGGATATGAGTGCCGATGATATGGGGAAGCAGGAAACCGAACTGGAATCGCAGCTCAGCGATGCCCGTGAACGTGAAGTAGCTGCACAGATAGCATGGAATGAGTCAGACCGGAAGTACCAGTCATTGCAGCGTCAGGCGGCACTCCTCAGGGATAATGCTGAACAGGCCGCTGCCCGTCGTAAACATATTACTGAACAGAACAGCCGGTATTCCCAGAAAGCGCATAAGGCTGCGCAGATATCACACCTTGCAGCAGAAGCGGCCCGGATGCTCCATACACAGCTGGAGCGTGTGGCCCGCAGGCGTGAAGAACTCCAGTCGCAGGTATCTTCACATGACGAGGCCCTTACCCGGCTGCGCACTATCCGCAACAGCCTTGAACCCCAGGTTGATGCGCTGTCCAGGAAAGAGCGTGACAGCGATGTCCAGCGTGAGCGCATTGCTGCCCAGCTGGGGCAGATAACGCAGAAAGTTCTTGATGATCTCGGTCTGACTGTTGATGGGCTGCTCAGGTCTTATGGTCCGGCGCTTCCCGTCCCGGTGCTTGATGACGCAGGCATTCCTGTCCCGCTGGCGCCGGACAGCAGTGATATTCCTGGCAGCAGCGCTGCCCGCAGCGATCCGGCTGACGACGATCCGGATGGCAGAGATACCGCTGAAGTTCCGTCAGGGACTGCTTTTGACCCTTCTGATGCTGATTACATACGCTCACATTTCAAAACTGTGGAGTATAACCGTTCCGAACAGGAGAAACGCCTTGCCAAAGCCCAGCGTGACCTCGCAGCCCTGGGCAAGGTAAACCCGCTGGCTACCGAAGAATACGATGCCCTGCAGACGCGGCACCAGTACCTGAGCCAGCAGCGCAACGATGTTGTTTCCTCCCGTAATGACGTGATGAAACTCATCAAGAGCCTCGATGCAACAATGATCGAAGTTTTCAAGGAGGCGTTTGAAGATACGGCCCGAGCATTTGAAAAAGTATTTGCCACACTTTTCCCGGGAGGTACAGGGCGTTTAAGGCTTGATGATCCGGAAGACCTCCTGGCTACCGGGGTAATAGTTGAGGCAAGTCCTGCAGGCAAACGGGTCAAACAGCTGACGCTGCTGTCCGGAGGGGAACGTTCCCTGACCGCCCTGGCGCTCCTGTTTGCCATCTTTACTGCACGCCCGAGCCCGTTTTACATACTGGATGAAGTCGAGGCCGCCCTTGATGACATCAATCTGACACGGCTGCTCAATGCGCTTAACGATCTGCGTATGCGTTCGCAGCTGATCATCATTACCCATCAGCAGAGGACGATGAGCATTGCGGATGTCCTGTACGGTGTGACTATGCGTTCGGACGGTGTTACTGCGGTAGTTTCACAGAAACTGAAACAGGGCAGTATGCAGCTTGACGGTCCTGCGGACAGCTGATATCCGTTCTTATCTGTCTCTGGATCTCCGTCCTGCTACACGAGTATCAGCGGATACGGATACACGGGAACGCAGTTACCCCTTTTTAGTATTTTTACTGTTTTTGTTTTTATTATTTGCAAAAATAGAACGGATATCGAAATGCCGGATTTTCTGCATCATAGTAAGCAGGGAATATGTCACTTTCCGGATCGGGAAATCGCGTTCAGGTGAAACAGGGGTGATATTTTCGGTGAATTTCGTTTTGAATTCATTCAATCCCATCAGGCTCGGCGCAAAGCCGCTGCCAATACCCATAAGGTCGTATTCGGTGATACCCTGTTTGCCCAGCTCGCAGCATTCGGCAAAAAGGAGCCTGTCAGTCACATGCATTTTCCGCGCATCTGAACGCATTGCAGCATAGTATCTTACGGCATGCGTACCGCTGACGGTGATGATGGACCATGCTACCACGGCACCGTCAGCACGCGCTGCAAAGACCCGGCAATGCGCGGGACCCAGGCTTGTTATCATATCAGCATAGTTCTTCATAGGTGCGGGGGCAAAACCATCCCGTGAACCCGTATCTTTCATAACTTCGTAGTAAGGTGTGAAATCTGCAATTGCCAAATCTGTCTCATCTGTGCATACCGCTTCACATTCGCGCAGCGATTTCCTCACGTCACGGCGTCCGCGCCGTTTCATACGTGAAAGGATCTCGTCTTCGCCTCCCGTAACATCAATAATAACAGTCTGATCATAGGGGACGGTCGAAAGGACAGCATGGCTTTCGGGCAGCTGCCTGCTGGATGCCATGCGCACAAAAACGATATCCGGTGCATGACGGCGTACAAACTGTGTTACAGCATGGAGGACAGCAGATTCGCGCGCAGCAGCGTCAGTGCTGTCCCTGTTCGCTTCTGCTGCATCCTGTGCAGCCGCGACAAGGAGGACCGGTCCGTGCGCTGCCCTCAGGAAATGGTATCCGTGGGTAGAATACCTGATAAGGCTTATAAGGGCTACAACAGCATGCCCGTCATTGACAGTAAGGAAATGCCATGGTGATCGCCCCTCGACCATATCCTGATATCGTGCCCACTCTTCAGTCTGTTCAATAGGCAGGGTGGCCCCATTATCTGATGCGGTTTTCTGGAATTGCGCACCTGTGACGGGCGATACTGTAAACATAAGCCTCCTCTGTGTTCGTCAGGACAACTGGTCAATTATACTGCCAGGGCATTATTACAGGCTGTATCTGTACAGTTCACTGTCCGCCGGCAGTATTCTTCTGCGTGTCATTCCGCTGGTTCCAGCGTGAATGGAGGCGCATGGCCGTGTTCCATATCCCGGCGAGCGGGTTGAGTGCGCAGTCGAAGGTCCCGATCCAATATGTAGGCTCATTGACCCACAGAAGCTTAAAGTCGCTTATCCCGTCATTAAGCAGGCCGTTGAGGTCGTATAACCTGCTTCCGCGCTGCTGCGCATCTGTTATAGCCGCCCATTTAAGGGCATAGTTGGCACGCAGTTTTTTGCCTTTATCGCTTACGGCTCCCCATAGCTCAAAAGCGGTACCGGCACTGGCAGCATTCCACAGGAACGCCTCAGTTTTCCCTTCTGCCTGCGCCACAAAAATACTGTTGATGCCGTCAAGGCACTCGAAGGCATGGTAATAGAATTCGTCTGAGTGCAGGGCAAAACCGTCGTGGCGCGCGGTATCGTGGTACAGTTTCATAATATCGGGCAGGTCGCTGCGCGTAGCCAGCCTGCAGGATACGCCTTCACGCCCGGCTTTGCGTATGTACTGCCGTGCTTTTTTAGAATGGATGCTGCGCAGGATATCGTCCTGTGTGCCCGTAAGCGGTATCACGGCGGTTTTGGAGATTAGGACGGTAGGGGAAGGGGACCAGCGGTGCGAAAGGGAAGCTTCTGTTACAGCAGGATCGATTTTTACGCTGACTGCACGGGTGTTTTCCGCGCACCATGAGGCGCAGGCGTCTGCAACAGTGCTGAGCGGTACTGATGGGGCGGTTACAGGCCCGCGGGGGATATAGCACATACTGCGGAATGGCCATGGAAGTTTCCGGATAAGTATTTGTGCGGCACCGATCGCGGATCCGCCCTCGGATACAGATATCCTGCGGACAGCCCAGGGTCCTGTCTCTGATTTAAGCTCTCCCCACTGCCATGACTGCAGGGGATGCCCTTCAAGGCTTCCCCATAAGCTGTCCCACGTATGGCGGTCCGTTATTTCAGTTATCTCTGTCATTTCTCACCTGGCTGTGCTGTGCTGTACTGTATCTGTCAGGATACTGAGGGTAGCTGGGAGTTACCCGGCAGCCCTTAAAATCCTGTAGAAGTAGGTTTGGGGTAATACCGGCGGAACTTGCGCCACTGGCTTATAGAAGATTCGCAATGGTAAATGCGGCGCCTGATTGAGTTATCGTTTGGATTGACAACAGGGTCTATACGCCTGCGGTTCCTGATGAGGCCGGCGACTTCATCGGCAGTTTGCGCATCAGTAATATACCGTTTCAGAAGGCAGTCAGGGATCACAGTATACAGGACCTTGCCTTGCGCAATACGGGGGGCACTGCCAGCCCCGGCAGCGCCCTCAGCTTCTCCGGGGGCAGGCTTTTTCTGCTGCAGTGCGCCAAACGGCTGGACCGTATGGGATGGATCCGCAGAAGTGGGGATAAGGTCACGGATAAGCTCTTCCATAGGGTTTATTCCTGCCCCCACACAGTAGAAGCTGTTGCGTCCGATGCGGGGGTTGACTTCAAGGAAATAGAAGGTCCCAGTATGCGGGTCCCGCTTTACATCAAAATTGGCAAAACCTGTGTAACCTGTTGACTCCAAGAACTTCCGGGCGGGACCCAATATTTCTGCGACAGGCTGTGTGACCATAGCGCAGGGGTTGCCCAGGGTCGCCGGGTGGTGCTCTTCGAGGAGGACCCGGGCGGAAGCCATAAATGTTACCTGTCCCTCAGTATTGGAATATGCGGTGATTGAGTACATGTAGGTGTCATCGCCTTCAATAAGCTGCTGGACAGTAAATTTGCCGCGGTAGCCTGTCGTACGCAGGGTATTCCACAGGCTGTCCAGTTCATCCCGGGTGTCGATGCGGTACACTTTCTGGCGGCCTTCAAACTGGATCTGCTCATACTGTGCGCTTTGCGCAGGTTTGGCAATAAGGGGGAAATGCAGGGTATCGGGCACAGGCTGGGGTTTCCAGCTGCTGCTGCCGGCTTCAGAAAAATCTTCATAGAATGATTCAGGGACAGGCATGCCGTTGCTGCGCGCAAGCTGTTCAAAAGATTCCTTATCATTGAGTTTCTCAATAAGATCAAGCTGCGGTACGGGCAGTGTATAGAACTGCTCAAGGCGGCTGCGGTTTTCGGCAATTGTCTGGATACGCCACTCAGTATTGGCCAGAAGGATAAGGGTGCGTCCGGCATCCTCTCTTTTCAGTTTTTCCCCAAGGGAACACAGCTCCTCTATAAGCGGCTGCGCTTCCGAGGCATTTGCGCAATAGTGGCGGGTCAGGATCGCTGAATCGCGGATCGGCAGGGGGTCGTATTGGGTAACAAGGACAGGTTTAACGCCGTAAGCATCATTGAATTCCCTTGCTATCGCATATGCGCCAATATCGCCGCCAAGGATTACCGGGAGGAAATCAGCCATGGAGGAGCCCTTTCATTACGGCATCGTCGCCTTCATAAGGGACGTGCTTATTAAACTGTTTGATCCATCGTTCGTTACCCTTGCCTATAGCGAGGATGACCGTAGTCTGGCCAGAGGCCTTATGTGCATCGCTGACCGCCGCCCGCAGGGCTTCCTCGCGGTCAATAATAATGCTGTGCTCTACATCTGTATTGGTGATATAGCGCTCCATTTCCTCACAGATATCCTGCACTTTTTCGGTATCTGTATCCTCTGTGGTAAAGATGAAACGGAATATCCTGTCCTGGGCAGCTTCAACAATCTCTCTGCGGCGGTCATAGGCTTTGTTTCCCGCCGAACCGGTAATGAGGATGATCCGGGGGCTGAGAGATCCGTACGTTTTATCAACGTAATCCAGAAGCGCTGCGGTGCTGACGCCGTTATGCGCATAATCAACTATCCCTACTGTACCGTCAGGGGACGTAAAGGTTTCCATACGTCCGGCAATAGTAACCTTTTCCATTGCATGCAGCGCATTTTGCACAGGAGGGGAGCTGAGGTCCATGCCTGATGCCTGGACGATGGCTACTGCAGCTGCGGCATTGGCATAGTTGAAATCCCCTGCAATGCTGAGAATAAAAGACCCTAAAGGCGTGGTACCGGCATTGATCAGGAATGACTGGCCGTCGGATGAAGGATAAGCATATACATCCTTGCTGTTTGCAGAAACAGGCGGCCGGCAAAGCCTGAAACGGGAAAGCTGTGTGCTGCAGCGCAGGGCATCCTCTTCCACCAGCCCGGCATGGTCCAGATCCGCATTGATCACGATATGCGAGCTGTTTGCGGTAATTTGCCTTTTACAATAGAAATAGTCTTCAAAAGTCGGATGCTCAATAGGGCTTATGTGGTCCGGGGAAATATTGAGGAAAGCGCCTGCATCGAAGTGGAGGCCATAGACCCGGTCTACTTTATAGGCCTGGGAGGAAACCTCCATAACAAGGTATTCCATGCCGTTATCGGCTGCTTCACACATAAGGCGGAAAAGGTCAAGCGACTCAGGCGTTGTCAGATCAGATTCCGCAAAAGTATGCCCGTCGGTACAGTTGTCCACCGACGACAGGAGCGCAGCCTTACCTTGGGAATAAGCGTTAAGTATGGAATGGGTGAAATATGCGGTAGTTGTTTTGCCTTTAGTACCCGTGATCCCAATAACCGTGAGCCTGCGGGAAGGATATCCGAAAAAAGCGGCTGACAGCAGGGCCATCGATTTTTTTACATCGTTGACAATGATCCCCGCAGCCCCGGTCGATCCGCTGAAATCTTCCTGGGCAACATAGCAGGGAAGCCCTGAGCTGTTTGCATCCGTGAGGTAGGAGGCTTCAAACCGGCCCTTGCAGAAGAGCAGGGTCTGGCTGCCGACATCCCGTGAATCATAGGAGATATCGGTAAATACCATATCCCGATACTTCGTGCCCAGGGCATCAGCTGAGCGGGCCCATTGCCCATCTGCAATAATCTCTCTGAGCTGACCGTGGGAATCAAGTATGCCGATCGCCTGGGCAAGGCTCAGCGTATGGGAAGACGGGGTAGGGGAAAAGGTATCGGGCGAGGATCCTGCAGCCGTTGTCATAGTAGCCTCAAATTATAGTAAACAGTTATTCTCAACACCATCTACTCTATTTTATTACTGAGACGAGTGGCGGGTCTGCCGGTACATCAGCGGGCGGGATGGTTAAGGCGTGCTATAAAATTATCCATAGACGGTATAGCGAACGGTGAGCATATGAAACAGAAGATGACCCTCCAGGAAACATTAGCCCGGCACACGCATACGCATGAAGAAGACTGGTACCCTGTGTTTAAGGCGCGGTATGGGATGGAAGTAGTGTTCCGTGCGCTGCATGATGTTGTCGGCAGCGGGGATGTCCTCACACAGCTCTATACCTGCATAACAGCTGTTGATCCTATCATTGCCGCGGGCCTGGAACCCAAATACGGGGATATCGATTTCGACAGCCTCTCCCTGGCGGCCCCGCTTCCCATCGGCAATAATACACGGGCTGTAGTTTTTCAGCATACTTTCGGTATTATCGCCCAGGATTCCATGGAGAGGGCTGTAAAAGGCCTTCGCGGGAAAGGGGAAGAAGGTAGTGGAGAAGACAGCGGCAGCAGTTTTACCCTTGTTATAGAGGACTGCGCGCACTGCGCAGGCAGGATGGCGCGGAGCGAAGATGGCGTGCCTCTGGCAGACGTCACCATATTTTCTTTTGGCGTTGAAAAGATGCTTGATACCCGTTTCGGAGGTGCTGTCTGGGTAAACCCCCGGCTTGGCAGGATGCGCAGCGATGTAGACAGGGAAATCCGATTGCGGCTGGGAAGCCTTGGGAAAATAGGCATGCGCCTTAACTGTGTTGCCAGGGCATATGTTAATCAGAACCGCATCCTGGGCCGTCTTGGTGCTGCGGGAACCTCCCTGCGTACATGGATGGCTGCTGCAGGGCTGTATGAACCCCCTATAAGCGGTGAGGAAATGCGCGGCAGGCTGCCATATAAGCCGATGCGCCCATCTGAGTGGATGAACAGCAAGGCTGCCGCCCAGATCAGCATGCTGCCGTCAAATGAAAGTGCGCGCAGCGCAATCGTAGATATTTACAGGGATATGCTGGGCAACAGGGATGGTATCAGGATCCCCGGCCGTATCCTTGCGGCTGGAAAAGCCTTGCCGTTGCTGCGTTTCCCAATTTTTCTGGACAGTACCCGAAAGGCTGAGGCTGCGCTTCAGGCGGTGAGGGGGACAGGTGCCCTCGCGGAGAGGTGGTACAGGCCTGAGCTTTTCCCCGGTGCTGAAAACAGGTCTGTTTACCGCATCCCTGAAAACAGGTCTGGTGTGAAGACCAGTACAGAATGCAGCGCACAGGTTGTATGCCTGCCTACCCAGCTTAGTGCCGGGCGTGCCCGGAATGCCTGCCGGGCCGTGCTTTCCGTACTCAGCGCTGTACAGGGAACCACGAATCCCGCACAGGTGGACGTCCCTGGGATTCCAGATAGGCGTTGAACTGTTCTTTCCAGGTTTCATGGGCGTTGCGCTGCCAATCCATAAGCCCTGCAACAGTAATAACCCCGGCCTGCGGGTATGCTGCGCATATAGGCTCTATAAGGTCTACTGCTGCAACCGTGTCGGCAGTGGCATCGTGGAAAGACCCGTGAGGCTGCACGCCGTAATAATATGTAGTGTCGGTGAGGGTCCGCCTGCCGCTGCGTTTGGAAACCGCCCGGTCAATAACCAGAGGGTCTGCAACGATCAGCTCCCGCTGTGTCCCTGTTAAGAAGTTATCGGTATCAGCGTCATTGATCTCAGTAACAATAGGCGCCCGACCGATGCGCCTGAGGTCGCCGTTGAGCATATCGACATCAAAAGGGGCGTTATAGGCGAGAAGGGGGATATTCTTCAGCTGGGCCTGGACGATAGTGCCTGCAATTTCAAGGATAGCTGTTTTCTGTTCAGCCCCATGCGCCTCAAGGAAATCGTCGGTGAATCCGTTAACTTTGGAGGCCAGCGGGTTCATCGGTATCCCCGGCGCTATGATCCATTCTGCCACAGTGTCGCCGGCATAGCTCGTCTGCGGGTCGCGCAGAACCAGGCTTGCAGAAACTATAGCATCTTTTCCGGCATAAGTCCCCGTAGTCTCTGTATCGAAACCCAGAAGCAGGGAGTCTTTCAGCGGAGTATCCGGGCTCTGGATTTCCAGTGTTTTCAGGCGTTCCAAAATTGCTGTAGACATATTTGTATGGTACCTGAGGCAGACGAAAACATCTCTGCAGAAACCAGACATGCGGAGGATGTGGGAAACCCAAAAGTGTGGAAGAATAAAGGGGTGGCACATACTTCAGAAACGATATCAGACAGCGGCCAGGACGGTACAGCTGGCAGCAGGCAGTCTTTTCAGGAGCTGGCAGCCCCGCTTATCGACGGGCTGTACCGGTATGCTATGAAATTGACGAACAGCCCTGAAGATGCCCAGGACCTTGTACAGGATACTTTTGAACGCGGTTTCAAGCATTTTGATTCTTTCAGGCAGGGGACGAATTTTGCTGCATGGATGACAACTATTGAGCGCAACCTTTTTTTCAACCAGTATCAGAAGGCAAAGCGCAGTCCCAAGCGTGCCAATGATGAAACAGGCGAATATAATGACTGGGACATATATTCTGCCTCTGAGCATACGGGGGAAGGTCTGAAATCCGCCGAACAGACGTATATTGACGCCTACGCCCCCCAGGAGATAATGGAGGCTCTGAATAAATTATCCCCCGAACGCAGGGATGTGTTCATTGCAGCTGCTATTGACGGGAAAAGCTACCAGGAAGTGGCAGACGAATTTGGTATTAAAATAGGTACTGTGATGAGCCGGCTGAACCGCGCGCGTACACAGCTGAAAAAGGAACTGGAATCGTATGCTATGGAAAGAGGATATTCCAAAGTGCATCTCGCCAGAGCGAAGCAGAAGGGGGAGGGGAACAGCAACGGATAGTTTTCACTGACTGAGAAGTATCGGAGAGCGTGGGAAGAATAGCGGGCAGCAAAGGTTGACCGTGTAGTAATAAGATTTGGATATATCAGACCGGCAGCGGGATAAGGAACGGTTACGATGACAGTTTATGTACGCAACAGGCGCAAGGTGAAAGTAAAGCAGGGATTCCAGTCCCGCGTAGGATGCGTGCAGCGTGTGCGCGCCCATATTGACAGCTCCCAGTTTTCTTACGAACAGGGTGCTGTTGTACGCCATGCGGTACGCAGTACCACCATCCGCAGCACGGCTGATGTTGCATACATACCTGTGGTATCGGTGATAGAGGAAGTTACATGCGGCTGTTCAGACTGTTTCGGCCCGGAAGACCTGTCAGACATGGCTGAAGCTGCGATGCTCGACTGTATAAAACGGGTGCTTCGCCCGCATGCCGTTCCGGAAAGTGTCCATGACTGTTTGTCCCGATGCCTTGAGGAATTATGCTCGGGCAATTGCTGACAGCCTGATAGTGTGTAAATAACTGTTTTAGATCCAGGGGGATTCCCCCTCTTTGAAGACTGGTTTATCTCCTGCTGCATAGGGATCGTACCGTTCTGTGCTGCAGCCGTATTCCTGAAGGTACGAAATTTTCAGGTCTTTATCCCATACAACGAGCGATACACCGTCAAACCCCTGTTTGGGTCCGCCATGCATTGCGCACTCGAAAGTCCAGAGCACAATGCTTTTGTCGGAATCATGGAAGAACCTCTGGATATCCCATGCCAGGACCGTGCCGCGGCTGTTCCATTCAGAAAACCAGTGCCTGATCTTTTCCAGCCCGTGGTATTCGGGGCCCCAGCTTTCTATATACGTTGCATTATGCGTAAACAGGCTGCCGATTCCCGCATCATTTTTCTGAAGCCACATATCGAACCAGCTTCGGATTATTCCTTCTTTGTATTGTGGTTCATTGCCCATTGCGCTGCCTCCCAGGACTATACCTGCTATAAGTGTATCCCTGTACAGGGGCATGTTCTTGCTGTATGTATCAAGGATTGTTATGGTCTTATCCTTTTTGTTTTATGATGCTAAAGTTTTCCTGCTATCTGAGTACGGAAGTTCATATTCGTTGTATCACGGGGTTTTATTCGGACAAAAATATTAGTATTCTCATCATACCCTTTTTGTTGTACAGTAATTTTGTACATTCGAATTTGTCAAAAGTTATATTAGCTCCGTCAGACATGTTATGAGTGCGGTGATCGTAAGCTTTTATTCTGTCAATAAGTGTTGAACCGATATCACAGGATATCTAATCGACGCTAAGCATAATATTCTTTTCTTATTAAAAGGTATAGGTATTGAAGTTTACCAGTTATTTGTTACCATGTGCCTGACTTGATAAGAAGGATTTTTGAGCTCTGAAGCGAAGAACTCAGGATAGTACTTTACAGTGTCACCCGGGCTGACCCAGCGGAGGAATTCCTGATGCCCGTTATCAGCTGAGCTTGTGCAGACAGGATTGAAACTGTCCGGTACTGCCATATAGAAAAAGAAACCGATCTCGTAGTATTTTTTGCCGCTGTTTGATCCCCAGTCACAGACAAAACGGTTCTCATAGATAAACCCTAATCTGTCTACCTTCAGTTTGTATCCTGTTTCCTCATACACTTCGCGGAGCACAGCTTCCTCAGCAGTCTCACCGAACTTAATCCTGCCGCCTACAGAGTACAGATAATCTGAGCCGGTATTACCAGCCATAAGGAATTGAGGACCTTTCATAAGTATTGCACCGACGCGGATATTGACCATCCCGCTGCCTGCGGGAAGGGTAAGGTCTAGTGCGGAAACCATAATGATGCTCCTTTGTGTTATCAGGGGGGAGAAAAAAGAAAGGTATTAGATAAAAAATGCCCTGTATATCACGTACAGGGCATTAAACATTATTGATTTTTAAGCATTTGGCCTTTTGCCGTGGTTCGCTGCCTTTTTACGGCGCTCACGACGCATACGTCCGCGCTTGCCCATAATAACTCCTTTATACGTTTCAATACCTAGGGTATTATTCCACACTCATACGACTTCAGTGCATATGCCGGCTGCCTGTGCAGCATATTTTACTCAGCTCTGTGAGCACTGTAGTGGATCGTGGTGCTTACCTCTTCCCCGGGAGCAATGGATATAAGGCCGATACCGCTGCGGAACGCATTAGCATATGCAGTCTGCGGTTCTACGGCTACCCCCTGAGGGCGTGTGCCTTCGGGGAAGCCTGTACCGGTGCATACCTGGAAGGAGGTTACAGTTCTATCCCCGCTCAGCTCAACTGTAATGCCATCCGGACGGGTGAATACTGCAGTGGCCAGCCCATCCGTATTATGCCTGACATCCGTCCACGCATCATCAAAAGGCCGCCCTTCAAGGGTCGGGCCGTTCCTCAGATCGTATTGTGTGCCGTCAACATTTTCGGTCCCGGTAGGAAGGAGCCTGCCGTCAGCAGTGACATGCGTATCGGCAGGGATAGCCAGACGGCACTGTGCATTGGCTGCATCAATGGCATCGCCATGGGCGCCCGACCCATTAGCCAGCCACGGATGCATGGCGCATGCCCACGGGGCGTTTTTAGTGTCGGCATTATGGGCAGTGACAGTAACATGTAGCCCTTCAGCGTCTACGGTATAAGTGGCGCGGACTCTCAGGTCGAAAGGGTAGCCGCTGAGATAGGGCGTCCGCCAGCTTTGTGTGATGCTGGTTTCTGTAACGCTGTCGAGATCCCACATAGCACGGTATCCATAGCCATGTATAGCGTTGTTCCGCTCATGCTCATCAATGGGAAGCTCATACCGGATCCCCTCAAAAGTATACTGGCCGTCTTCGATACGGTTGGGGTAGGGGATAAGCAGCTGCCCTGCGCAGCTGTGCGGGATATCATCAGCCGGCGAGGGGGTTACGATATCTATCCCTTCCCATGTCAGAGATTTCAGCGCCGAACCCTGCTGAAAGACAACGGCCCGGTAATTGCCTGATTCAATGATATACTCGTTCCCGCGATGGCGCTGGTGCCGCGGACGGTTAATATCCATAGTTATACTCCGTTGTGATCCTGATAAGTGATGATGGTCCTGCTAGTATTCCTGGGTATCAGCCCCTGTAAAAAATCCCCGGCCTGTTTCCGTAAGCCGGGGATATTCACTTTTTCCTGCAGCAGCCGGTAAAAGCTGCCGGGTAGTCCTGCTACTGTGCCAGTTCTGCGAAGTAGAGGAGGGTACGGATCATATTGCAGGTGAAACCGTACTCATTATCGTAGAAAGCTACTGTCTGTACCAGCTGATGGTCCTCAGTAGTGTTGACAACAGTCTGGGTCGGATCAAACACGCCGCCGTGGGTATCGCCGATGATATCGGAGGATACGATCCCGTCAGCATTATAGCCGTAATACTCGCAGTTTTCGTATGCTTCCTTGAACTTTGCGTTGATCTCGTCTGCGGTAGTGCGCTTTTCAAGTTCAACAGTCAGCTCTGTGATAGAGCCGTCCGGGACCTGTACGCGCTGTGCATGCCCCTGGAGCTTGCCGTCAACAGAAGGTACTACCTTGCCGATAGCCTTTGCAGCACCGGTGCTGTGCGGGATGGTATTCACAGCGGCAGCACGGTTGTTGCGCTCCTTGGAATAGCGCGGGCCGTCAAGGATCATCTGTGTGCCGGTATAGGCGTGGATAGTGGTCATGAAACCGATCTTCACGCCCCAGTTGTCGTCAAGGGTCTTGACCATGGCTGCCAGGGAGTTCGTGGTGCAGGAGCCTGCAGACACGATGCTATCTGATGCCTTGAGGATATCATGGTTGACGCCATATACGACTGTCGGTGTGGTGTCATCTTTAGCAGGGGCAGAAATAAGGACTTTCTTTGCTCCGGCATTCAGATGCGCCTGGCTCTTCTCGGCAGAGGTATAGAAGCCGGTGCATTCAAGGACATACTCGACACCGTTATTGGCGACCCATGGGATATTAGATGCATCTTTCTCGGCATAAACAGGGTATTCTTTCCCTTCAACTACGAGGGCGGTATCGGTTGAAGAAACCTTGACCGGAGTACCGTCAGCGTGGCGGAATGGGCCCTGGCTGCTGTCATATTTCAGAAGGTAAGCAAGCATGGAAGGCGTAGTCAGATCGTTGATTGCTGCGACTTCAATGTCATTAGCTTCACCGCCTTTTTCCTGAAGCTCAAAAATGCGGCGGAATGCAAGGCGTCCGATACGGCCGAAACCGTTAATACCAATTTTTACTGTCATATATTTACTTCCTTAGGAAAATACCTCACTGGGCCTGCCAGCGGGATAGGCTTTATTGCCAACGGCTCTATTGTATCTGCGAGACTGTACTGAATCAAGGTGTGCAGGTGCGGGTGTGCCGTGAGAAAAAGCCCTGTACGGGCATTCGCGTACAGGGCTTTGTGTTGTGAATTCCGAGATACGTGTATTTGGCAGCGGAGCCTACAGGAGGTCAAGGAGCTGGGGATCCGCCAATGCGATAACAGCGGCCCGCGCATCCTTAGCTGTACGCGCATCGAGTGCATAGGCAGCCATCTGCTGGCAGGTAGACAGATCATGCATATGCAGGGCAGCACGTACGGCATTCACTTTGGTCGCAGCCATGGAAAGCGAGTTGACGCCAAGCCCGGTAAGTACCAGGGCCATAAGCGGATCACCTCCTGCCTCGCCGCAGACGCCTACGGGCTTTCCTGTAGCTGCCCCGCCTTCGCAGGCAAATTTGATCATGCGCAGGACTGCGGGCTGCCATGGTGACAGAAGGCCTGCAAGCTCCCCGTTGAGGCGGTCTGAAGCCATAGTATACTGCGCAAGGTCATTAGTGCCTATGGAGCAAAAATCGACTTCAGACAGGATCTGCGGGGAGCGGATTGCAGCTGCAGGGACTTCGACCATAACGCCTACTTTCGGCAGGCCGAAACCGCGGGCTTTCTCTGCGAACCATTCTGCTTCGTCAACAGTTGACACCATAGGCGCCATGACCCAGAGGTCACCGTGCGTTTTCTGATAAGCGTTCGCCAGCGCCTGCAGCTGGGTATCAAGCAGATCAGTCCGGCGCATCCCCAGGCGCAGGCCGCGTATCCCCAATGCAGGGTTCTCTTCCTTATCCTGGTTCGCGAAGGCCAGAGGCTTGTCGGCACCGGCATCAAGCGTGCGCACAACAACATGCCGCCCTCCAAAAGCTTCAAGTACCGCGGTATAAATATCTGTCTGCTCTTCAAGGGCAGGGGCCTCTTCGCGCCCGAGGAAAAGAAATTCTGTGCGGAACAGGCCGGAACCTTCAAGGTCGAATGCGGCTGCGCGTTCTGCATCCCCCTCCTTCCCGATATTGGCGTAAAGCGCCACATGGTGACCGTCGCGGGTTGCACCTTCCCCTGATGACCCTGCCAGTGCTGCAGCCCGGCGGCGGGAACGTTCCTCAAGCTCTGCAATTTCAGTTTCTGTAGGGGAGACGACCACTTCACCGACACCGCCGTCGAGCGCAACGGTGCCGCCGTCATGGACATGCTCTGTAAGCCCACTTATCTTGACGACGCATGGGATGCCAAGCTGTGCTGCGAGTATGGCTGTATGGCTGGTAGGCCCGCCTTCCTCGGTCAGTATGCCCATGACGAGTTTCGGGTCAAGGGTGGCGGCTTCAGCTGGCGCAAGGTCATATGCTGCAATTATTACTGGTTCGGTAATATCAGGCACCCCCGGTGCCGGCAGGCCGCGCAGCCGTGCAATAGTACGGTCCCTGACATCGTGCAGGTCAGTGACCCGCTCTGCCATGTATCCTCCGAGTTTTTTCAGCAGTACCGCATAATCTTCGACAGCACTGCAAACTGCGTGGGTAGGCCCTTCCCCCTTTTTGAGTTTTTTATCGACCGATTTGATTAGCCCCTTGTCGGCGGCCAGCTGGGCGGTTGCTGCAAGGACGGCTTTGGATTTTTCATCGGTTGCCAGGTCACGGCGGTTTCTCAGGTCCTCTGCTACAGCCTGCATAGCTTCGCGTATCTTGGCACTGCCTGCTTCCCAGTCAGTGCATGGGCCCTCGTCCGGATCTGCCTCCGGCGCCGGCATAACGAATGCCACGCGGCCGTGGGATGTCCCTGCATATACGCCGATGCCGTTCAATATCTGGTGTCCGTCAGACATACAAATCGCTTATCCTTTCTGTATTTATTCCTGAATTCCTGACAGTACTTATATTGCTTTCCATTGCCTGCCCGTACCCAGGCCCTATTCTGCATCCAGGTCACGGGCGAGCAGCTGCGCCAGTTCATCCATTTCAGCGCCTTTGGAATCGTCATCGCAGGTGATGGTTACTTCATCACCGCCTTTGACCCCTAAAGTCATTATTTCAAGCGCTGATGCGGCATCTGCCTCTTCACCGTTGAAATGCATTGTAACGTCAATGCCCTTGTCGTCAACCGCTTCTGCGACTAAAGCTGCCGGACGGGCGTGAAGGCCTACGGATGCACCTATTGTTGCTGTACGTGAAATCATGGTATTGTCCTTTCTGTATGATTTTCTGACCACTGCAGGGGCCTTTCAGACTCTCTGCAGAATTTTATAATTTAGTTTTATGACTCATGGCTGTACTGTTCTGGCAGTACCGGCCCTGACAGTGTTTTCCGATGGTAGCGTCTGTCTGGTCTGCGGTCAGGTACCGTCCGGCTTTTCTGCTGATCCTTTCCCTTCGGCTTCCTGGGCTGCCTGCTTGCGGACCCTGGCAATATGCAGGGTCAGGTATGCAATTTCATCATCCGTTATCGGCCCGTTGAGCCGCAGCTCAAGAAGGGATGCAGTAGTCCTTGCACATTTATATTCATCAGGGTAAGAATCCTGTATTGCTTTCGAGATGGCAAGGGGCTCATTGGTCAGCTGTTTGTTCTGATAGCTGCGGACAAACAGGTACCTTAAATGTGTGATGAAACGCCCTATGCTTACCGTGCTCTGGTCAACACTGATAGCGAATTCATTCTCGATTATTTTCACTATCTGCTGGATAACGCCTGTCATCTGGTAGGTATATGACAGGTCCCCTGTAGAGAACCCCGCATTCACCAGATGCAGTGCAAATGCTACGGCTTCAGCCCCGGGGAGGGCATTATCCAGATGGGCATTAAGATAGCTGAGCAGTGCAGTTGCCTGTGAATATTCGTCAGGGTAGAGGGTTTTGACTTCTGCAATGAGGGGATATTCAACAGGCGTACCGGATTTCAGACGGTTCAGCGCCCCCACAACATGGTCGGCCAATGCCACCGTAAGTATGGGGTTAAGGGCACTCCCTTTCACGGAACTGCCGTTACTTTTAGCGATCCCGCACTCCACCAGCGCGTCGGCAACAAGGATAACGATTTCAGGGGGTATCCCTGCGAGCATCGTGGCAACATGGTCGGGGTCCCTTCCATCCGCAGGGATGAATTTTCTGCCTACCCTGGACTCATCTACATGCTGCCCGGGCTTAGCTTGGAAGCCAATACCGCGTCCGGTAATAATGACTTCCTCACTGCCGTCCCGGACGAGGACCACGTTGTTATTGAAAACCCGCAGGATATCCATGTAACCCTTCCTTAATGGGCAACGTCGATAACGTCGGTACCGGGTTCAGCATCAATATCGGTATGGGGAGTAACTGATGCCATTTTCCTGGTATTCGTTACCGTCATAATCGTTGTGGTACTGTATCCGGCTGATTTTACCGTACTGTAATCCACGTCGGCGAGCTTGTCACCTGCATTGACGCGGTTGCCTTTGGACACAGCCACTGTAAAGCCCCGTCCGTCAAGTTTGACGGTATCAATGCCGATATGGACAAGGATTTCAGTGCCGCCGTCGGTTTTGATGCCGTAAGCGTGGCCGGTTTTTGCGACAGTTTTCAGGATGCCGCCGGCAGGTGCGTAGACTGCACCGTCTGCCTCATCCGGGACGATCCCCACACCGTCCCCGAGCGCATGGGAGGCAAATACCTTATCGCCGGTATCTTCCAGCGGTATTGTATGCCCGCGCAGTGGGGATACAATGTGTTCAGCGGATCCGGAGGCAGCGGTACCAGAACCGCTGGCTTCCTGCGGCACGGACACCGGTGCTGCGGAACCGTGTGCAGGAGCAGATGCCTTGCTTTGCAGCGTTATCGGGCTGCCGGATGTTTGTGCTTTTACTGCGGCTTTCTGCTCAGCGGTACGGTAATCGAAGATGAGGATCATGGCCATGGCGGTGAAGAATGCCACGGCAACGGAGATCGCGTAGACCCACATCTGGCTGAATACCGGGATGGTAAGGAGCGAGGTGAAAGCGAAAACATTCGTTGTGACACCGTGTACGGCCTGCCCTTTGACTATTGAAGGGAAAAGCCAGCCAAGCACTGCTATGGTGACGCCGCCGGCTCCGCACCCAATAAGCATGCGTGAATATATCTTCTTGAAACGCAGATGGATGCCGTACAGCGAAGGTTCGGAAACACCGCCGAGCAGGCCTGCCGCCAGCGCGCCGGCAGCAGTCTCCCGCATGCGTGTATCCTTGTCGCGTATAGACAGGATAAGAACACCGCATGTAGCCCCGAAGCAGGCGAAGTTCCATGTGCCCATAGGCCCCTGGATAAAATCGTAATTCAGTGTATTAATGTTGGCGAGCATAAGCGCGTTAAGAGGCCAGTGGAGCCCAAGCGGCACAAGGAACGGATAAATAAGCGGTATGGCTATGGCGAATACGAATGGTGCATGCAGGTTGAGCCATCCGAGGACAACGCCCAGACCGTTGCCGACCCAGATACCCAGCGGGCCGAGCAGGAATGCTGTTACGGGGATCATGATCAGCATCGACAGGAAGGGGACGAAGACGAGCTGCACACTGCTGGGGATGATCTTCTGCAGGCCTTTATAGACAAGCGCAAGTACTGCTACCATGAACAGCGGCACGAAGACATTGGAAGAATAGTCATTGAGCTGCAGGGGTATACCGAATACCATGGTAGAACATGTTTGTGTCCCCACGGAATTCGCAGTGCAGTGCAGTGCCGCTTTTGCAGCATTCAGTCCGTCGGAATTGCCGAATATTCCGGCATACCCGTCAGGATTTGACAGTGCCAGGTATTGCGGTGTCATTACCGCAGCCATGATTGCAGTTCCGACCCAGGGATCGACTTTCAGCTTTTTTGCGCCGTTGTAAGCGATCATAAGGGGAAGGAAGTAGAAGACGCCTTTCCACATGGCCTGGATGAAAACGAGTGTCGGGTTGGCGGTGTCATTGGGGATGACTTTGCATGCTATCAGTACATTGACTATTGCAATGATGAGTGAAGCGCCGAGCAGTACTCCGATGATGGGGCGGAAGGAATCTGAGAGGAAATCGAAAAAGGCGTCCACATAACGGTTCTTCCCCTTCACCTTTGCGCGTTCCTGTGCTTTAACGTCCGCATTGGACAGCCCGGCATCACTGTCTGTGCCGACGGCATCATCATCTTCCCCCATCTTGACGGAAGCCATGGAAGGCAGGGATTCGATATCGTTGTAAACAGACTCGACGCCCCCTCCTATAACGACCTGGTAATTATGCGCACCCTGGGATACTCCGGCGAGCACGCCGTCAATAGCTTCAATCTTATCTGTGTCAACGCGGGAAGCATCTTTCAGAGTGAACCTCAGCCTTGTTGCACAGTGGGTCAGGGATGTGATATTGCCTGGGCCGCCTATCTCATCGATTATAGCCTGGGCGGTTTCTTTGTTACCCATATGGTACCTTTCTCGTCAACGAGTGGTCATTGGTATAGATGCCGGGATGCCGCCCTGCGGTGCCTGCCACTGCAGTGTGCAATAAAAAAGACCTGGGAACGCATGTTAAACAGCATGCGTTCCCAGGTCTTGCCTCGTCAGAGTAACAACCCTGTCATCAATGCTTTCATACTATTGGGTTTTTATGAAAATGGCAAATTACCCGTATATTTACGGCGATTCTTTCTTATGTCTGCAGCGTAGATAACTTCCTTCCCTTTCCGTGATTGCCGCCCACAGGCGTAAGCTCGTAAGCTTATGGGCGGCAACCGCATGCAGGCCAGCGGTATAATTGTAGAAAAGGGCCGTATTGGACCGAGCAGGATCAAGGAGGTGCTGATGCTGACTGTTGCTGTCGTTGAAGATGACACTGCTGCTGCTGAGCGGCTTGAAGCGTGCCTGGATGAATACAGCCAGTCCCGTGGTATCCAGTTCAATACTGTCCTGTTCCAGGATCCGGTCCGCTTCCTTAACCCATACTCGGCACAGTATGACATCGTATTCATGGATATTGAGATGCCGTCCATGGACGGGCTGGAGGCAGCAAAACAGCTGCGCCGGCTGGACCAGGGCGTGGTGCTGGTTTTTGTAACCAACCTTGCACAGTACGCTTCCCGTGGTTACGAAGTAAATGCATTGGATTATATTATCAAGCCGTTTACGTATTCGGATTTTGCGCGCAAGATAAGCCGTGCGGTCAAAGTATGTGAGCAGGATTCGCGCAGCGTGGTCATTTCCCAGCGCGGACGGGCGCAGCGGGTACTTCTGCGCAATATCATGTATGTTGAAGTCCGTGGGCATGATCTCCAGTATCATCTGGAAAACCGTACAGTAAATTCTGTGGGCACTATGCAGGAAGCGGAGGAGAGGCTTACCGGATCAGGTTTTATCCGCTCCGGAAGGAAATTCCTGGTCAATTCACGGCATATCAGTGCTGTTGAAAATAATACGGTTGTTTTGTCTGACGGGCACAGGCTTCCTGTGGGCAGGGCTTACAGAAAGAGTTTTGTTGCCCAGCTCGCAAAAATTTTAGGTACCGGCTATGGCTCCTGATCTGCTCCTGGCATTTTTCAACTCTTCAGGGTTTGTTTTTGAGCTCCTGTTTTCCATAGCGCTGTTCACATCGCAGGTAAGGCGCAGGCGGTATTTTGCTGTAAAAGCCCTGCTTTGTGTAATTGTTATGGTGGCTGTCGCCATAATGTGGGATATTGCAGTCCCCGATGCTTCATGGGCAGCAGTGGCCAGGTGCCTTGTTTTCTATCTCTGCTTCTATGCAGGTATCCGGATATGCCTGTATTCGGATCTCAGGAAAACCTTGCTTTATCTGGTCGCCGGTGTCACCGCCCAGCATCTGGTTTACTGCGGAGCCCAGCTGCTGGCTTTCTGTATCGTGCACGGTGCAGGGGGCAGACCGTCACTGGCCCGATATTCCAGTGTTATCTATGCAGCAGCATTGATTCCGTTTTTTATCTGTGTATATTTTCTGTTTGCGCGCAGGATACGGAGGATGCCTTTTGATGATATTGAAGTGAGCGCCCGCATCCTGCTCCTTGTAATCGGCGTTTTTCTCAGTGTTACTGTATTCGCGAGCATTTATAACGGGTATACATCCGGTGAGGGCATACCGGGGCCGGTTTTCGTTACTTTTATTATGACCCGCATGATTACCTGTATTTTCCTTCTTGAGCTTTTGGCTCAAATGGTGGACCGTTTTGCTGCCGTACGGCAGAGTGCTGTTCTCCAGCAGCTGCTCAGCCAGCAGAAAAAACGGCTTGCTGCTGACAGGGAGACAATCGATCTTATCAATATCAAGACCCATGATCTGAAAAAGCAGCTGAGCATGCTCAACGGCAGGATTCCCGGTGATGAGATCAATGGGCTCAGGGATCTTGTAACGATTTACGATTCAACTATCCGTACGGGCAATGATGCGCTGGATGTGCTGCTGACGAACAAGTCCCTGATATGCAGGGAACGTTCCATCCAGCTGGAGCGTATGATCGACGGGTCCCAGCTATCTTTTATGAAACCGCAGGACATATACTCGCTGTTTGGGAATGCTGTGGATAATGCGATCGAAGCGGTGACGCAGATCAGGGATGTATCCCTGCGATATATCCGCATGACTGTCCGGGAGAGTAAAGGCATGGTTATTTTCCATATTGAGAATCCCTATACGCAGGAACTGGAGTATGAGGATAGCGGCGGGCATGCTTCGCAGCTGACGGGCGGCAATCCTGAGAAAAGCCGGGGGCTTTGTGCCGGCAGCCTTGTGACGAGCAAGGCGGATAAGCAGTATCATGGGTTTGGTGTCAAATCTATTGGCCTTGTTGCCCAGCAGTATGGAGGTACAGTTTCCATTGATGCTGACGGAGGGATTTTTTCTCTGGATGTTATGATCCCCTCCCGCCATTAGCCGGTACTGAAGCTCACGGATCAGGGATGCAGTGAACAGGCATGGCAAAGGGTACGTATGCTGTATGCTTGCGTAGTATGAGCGATACAGCAAAAAACCGGTTATATGCATTGACCTGTATAGCCTGCATAGCATGGCTGGTGCAAAGCATCCATGAGTATGTGAAGCATGGGACTCTCATCAGCTATGGAAGCATTATCTTTATCGTCTGTCTTCTTACCGTTATCATATATACGGGCATCAATGCCCTGCGTGGCTTTGTAAGGGGTACTGCCCGGACGGGAAGCGGTACTGATGCTGAAGAAAGGCCTGTGGAAGACAGCGCCGGCAAGGCTGATGAGAGCTTTGCGGATTCTTCTTCGGATACTGGTGATACCTTTGCAGAAGGTGCCTCTTCCGCTGCTGATGCATCAGCAGCCGGATAATAACAGACCTCCCTATGGGCCCGTACAGCAGAAGGGTATCATCAGTCTCTGCTGCTGTCTGCGGTTCCTGCAGGCCGGTACCCCTGTTTATTTGTTTTTTCGCGGCCTGCGCACAGGCTGATGTTCTTCCTGAGGCTGGAAGTAGGGGAACCGCTTGACAGCCCGGGAATGGATTGCAGGGATAGCGCCTATGATGAACCCTGCAAGGAGCGCCCCAATCAGTACCCATGAAGCGATATTCTGATTGGTGAAAATAAGGATGATCACGCCGCCCATTGACACAGTCCCCAGGATAGTGGACAGACGCTGATGGCTTTGTGTCATCTTCCTGGTATCCATCGGCAGGAAACCGAAGACAAGGCCGGCAGACAGGCCGACAACCCCCAGGATAACGCTGATGATAATAGTTGTGGTACTCATAATGTGTCACACTTTCTGTTTCTATATTATATGCTGCAGTATCTTTCCGGGCTCGGGTGCCTGCCCTTGCGCGATAAAAGATATGCCGGGCATCTAACCCTGTACTGAGGCTTCGGCATATCTGTCTATCAGTTTCCGGCTAACAGGTGCCTGCCCTTTAAGCCCGTCTTTCTGCTCTGCAGTAAGGCCATTGAAGTCGCTGACGCCGGCTATTCTGGCAATCACTTCCTGATAGGTGGTTTCTGAAGTTTTATAAACACCTGTTATGCGTCCGTGCCTCATAATTGCTATACGGTCGGAAACCGCAAAGACATCCGGAAGCGTATGGCATATAAAAACGACTGATTTCCCTCCGGCCCTCAGGCTCCTGATGTGATTGAGAGTTTCGGCCGTTTGTATAACACTCAGGGATGCGGTAGGTTCATCCAGGAGGACGAGCGACGGGTCATTCAGCAGCATCCTCGCCAGTGCCACAGTCTGCCGCTGTCCGGCGGACAGGGCGGAAATAGGGGAGTAGACAGATATTGAGGAGTTCATGGCATTGAGTACCTTCCTTGCTTCCAGGTGCATCCGCTCATCCTGGCGGATGTTCATCTGTGCTGATATTTCAGTGCCAAGGAATATATTTGCAGCCACATCAAGGTTATCGCAGAATTCTACGTCCTGGAACATGGAAGCTATACCCATGTCTATGGCATCGTGGATGGAGGGTATACGCGCTGCTTCGCCTTTCCATATAATAGTCCCGCTGTCCGGCTGAACCAGCCCGGACAGCACTTTGATCAGCGTTGATTTGCCCGCGCCATTGTCTCCGACGATGGCAAGCACTTCATGTTTTTCAATGGTAAATGAAACATCTTTCAGCGCCTGCGAAAACCCCAGGGTAACATTCAGATGCCGGACATCTGCCAACGGTGTCTTATCTATCATGCGGGCCTTCTTTCCTAGCTGTGCCGGTATCGACGTCCTGGGCGGCGATCGAATCAAGTTTTATCCGGGAAATGCTGCTGGCAGATTCCAGCCCTAAAAGTGCTGCACCGCGCTCAGGCCGGGTAAGTGAAGGGTCTGCCAGGATGATTTTTATGGGCGTCAATACTTCAGGGAAAAGCAGCCGCTGGACAGACTCCTGGAATGAATCAAAAAATGAATCGCGTGCTGCGGCGAGCTTCCCTCCAAGTATGATAACTTCCGGATCTACGCTTATGCACAGATCGGCTACTGCAGTACCGATGCGTAACGCAGCATCCGATATGACCCTCCTGCATCCGGCATCCCCGCTGTTTGCCTGCTCTATGAGATCGTCAAGTGTTGTGATATTCCCATGTGTGACAGCCAGCAGTGATACGAGCCGCTGTTCATTGACGACAGTGTTCAGGCATCCCCGGTTGCCGCAGCTGCATACACCCCCAAGGGGATCAACCTGTATATGCCCGATCTCGCCGGCCATACCTGTTGCCCCGCGCATGATCTGGCCGTTCACAACTATTCCCGAACCGATGCCGTCGCCTGCATTGATAAAGACAAAATCTGCTTCCCTTTCTTCAGGGCTGCTCAGCCGCAGCTGCGCCAGGGCTGCAAGGTTAGCGTCATTGTCGATTGTTGTTTTTACATGGAATATTGAGGAGTAATATCCATGGATATCTACATCTTCCCAGCCGGGGAGGATCCCTGAAACGCTTATTCTCTGGAGTTTATAATCAACCGGGGCTGATAAGCCTACACCGATGCCTATGAGTTCATCTGCTGAAGCATCAATTGATGTCAGGGTTTCTTTAAGCAGGACAGCGGAACGCTCAAGGGTAGAATCAGCCTGATGGCGGGCGCCAAGGGGCAGGGAATGCTGGGCCAGAAGGGTATTGGCAGAATCGGTTATACACAGGTCCAGTGAGCGTACGCCTATGCAGAACCCGGCTGTTATGCCTTCGCGCCGGCTGATGCTTACTAAAGATGCCCTCCGGCCTGACCTTATTGATGATGAGGTTTCAAAAACACCGTCATCAACAAGCTGGCGGACGAGGTTTGATACTGTTGCTGTTGACAGCCCTGTATTTTCAGCCAGTTCAACTTGCGTAAGGGATCCGAACTTCTGGATGGTATCGAAAAGCAGCGCCTTATTGGCTTCACGAAGTGAAGACTGCGAGCCGGTAAACGGATTCCTCATAACACCAGTATAATGCAGATTGCAGAAGTATGCACCGTGTCCATATAGAAAGCAGCATGATCGGTTAAGAATATAAATAGTGCAGGGATGCGCTGCTGAGCTGTCATTATTTCCTAAAACTGCGGTTTCAGAAAGACTTCAGTAAACGTTAAGAATTTATGATAAAAAGAAAAACGACACGAAACTTGATTATTGAATTGACTTCTTAAACTCAATAAATTAGGATAGTGGCAGCAGAAAATTTCTGCATCTATGGATCGTATCCATAGATAACCTGGTATTCCTCAAAGGAGAAGGATAACCATGAAAATTACAAAGAAGCTGGTTGCGCTTATTGCAGGTGTAGCAATGCTTGGGGCTATGGGGGCCTGCGGAGGTTCCCGCAGCGGCGCCGGCGCCGGCAGCACAACGAAACTCGAAAAAGGCGCTACTATCGGTATCTCAATGCCGACTAAAAGCGAGGAAAGATGGAATAAGGACGGTAACGGGCTTAAAGCAAAGCTTGAAAAAGCAGGTTACAAAGTCATCCTTTCTTTTGCAGATGATAAGCCTGCCCAGCAGAATGCCGATATTGAGAATATGGTCAACAACAATGCCAAGATTGTTGTTGTTGCGTCGAAAGACGGCACTGCAGTCGGCCCGGCCGTCGAAAAGGCCAAGGATGCAGGTGCTACAGTTATTGCTTATGACCGCCTGATCATGAATACCAACGCTGTCGATTACTATGCAACTTTCCAGCTCGAACAGGTAGGCGTCCTGGAAGCCAGATATATCATCGATAAGCTCGGGCTTGAAAAGGGAGCTACAGGTCCTTTTAATGTGGAGCTTTTCACGGGTTCTCCCGATGACAATAATGCCAAGTATTTCTTCAAAGGTGCGTGGGATCTGCTGAAACCGTATTTTGAAAAGGGGATACTTGTTTCCCCGTCAAAGCACGGAGGCGGCGTGACCAGCAAATTCACGGTCGGTGACTGGCAGAAGATCTCCGTACAGAGCTGGAAAGCGGAACAGGCGCAGAAAGATATGGAATCGATCCTTGACTCAACGTATTCCCATGGGGAGAAGCTTTCCGCAGTTCTTTCCCCCTATGACGGGATCAGCCAGGGCATTATCAATGCAATAGAATCGAAGCGGCCGGATATGGTGCCGGGCACTGATACTTGGCCGGTTATTACAGGCCAGGATGCTATGGAGCTGGCAATTTCGAATATCGCAAAACAGAAGCAGGCCGAAACGGTGTTCAAGAATGTCAATAAGCTTTCTGATGCCGTATATGACATGATCCTGCAGATCGCAGACGGCAAGGAAGTTACCGGGCTGAACGGCAAGTTCAATAACGGCAAGAAAGATGTACAGTCCAAGCTCCTTGACCCGCAGAATATCACTAAGGATAATCTCAGTGATCTTGTCAAGGCAGGATATGTTACCCAGTCGAAGTTTGACCAGCTGACAGGCAAATGACCTTACCGGTGCAGGGGCAGGGGCTGCGGAGTCTTCTGCAGCCCGGGCTTCTGCCCGGGTCATCTAAACCGTATAAATAGAAAAAATACGACTATATAAGAAGCCAGGCAGCATGGCATATGCCGCGATGCGCATGTACCGCTGCACTTCAGATAATGGGGGATTATTATGGCTAATTGTGGGGAAGTGTGATATGTCTGGAACAGATACCCTCCTTCAGATGAAAAATATCACCAAAACATTCGGTCCGGTGAAGGCGCTGACTGATGTCAATCTTGATGTCAAACGCGGCGAGATACATGCTGTCTGCGGAGAAAACGGTGCCGGGAAATCGACCCTTATGAATGTGCTGTCAGGCGTATATCCTCACGGTACTTATTCAGGCGACATCATTTTTGACGGACAGGCCTGCGAGTTCAGGAATATCAAGGCATCTGAAGAGCTTGGGATAGTAATAATACATCAGGAGCTTGCATTAAGCCCGTTCCTGTCGATTGCAGAAAATATCTTTATGGGCAATGAACAGGGTTCTCGCGGTGTGGTCGACTGGAATGCGACACGTTCGCGTGCGCAGGCCCTGCTTAGCCGCGTTGGGCTTGATGAAGACCCTTCACGGCTGATAATGGATATCGGCGTTGGCAAGCAGCAGCTGGTAGAGATCGCTAAAGCACTGTCCAAAGATGTCAAGCTCCTGATCCTTGACGAACCGACTGCGGCGCTTAATGATGAGGACTCGGCGCACCTTCTTCAGCTTATGCGGGAACTGCGCGATGACCATGGCGTAACGAGCATCATTATTACACATAAGCTTAATGAGATCGCTGCGATTGCCGATAATGTCACCGTTATCCGTGATGGGTCCACGGTGGGCAGCATGCATGTAACCGCTGATAATCCTCTCGACCAGGATGAGCTGATCAGGCTTATGGTGGGCCGTCCGCTGCACAACCTGTATCCCAGGCATGAACCGCATATCGGACAGGAAGTGCTGGCTGTAAAAGACTGGACAGTCCATCATGCGCTTGATACCGGCCGCATTGTTGTAGACCATGCCAATATCAGCGTCCGTAAAGGTGAGATTGTTGGGCTTGCAGGGCTTATGGGTGCGGGGAGGACTGAGTTTGCCATGAGCGTATTCGGCCATTCCTATGGCTCGGGGATATCCGGGGAAGTGTTTATCCACGGCAGGCCGGTAACGATGAAAACTCCGGAAAGCGCTATCAGTGCGGGGCTGGCATATGCTACGGAAGACAGGAAAGCCTATGGGCTTAACCTTCTTCAGAACATACGCGAGAATGCATCGCTGGCGTCCCTGCGCGAACTGTCAAAATTCGGTGTGATCGACTCCAATGTGGAACGCAAGGAAGTAGAACATTACAGAGGTGCTTTCAATATCAAATCAACAAGTATTGAAGTCCCTGTATCAACGCTTTCCGGCGGGAACCAGCAGAAAGTCGTTCTGTCGAAATGGGTCCTTTCAGACCCGGATATCCTTATCCTGGATGAACCGACACGCGGCATAGATGTTGGCGCTAAGTTTGAAATATATGAGATCATTGAAGGCCTTGCTGATTCAGGGAAGGCGATCATATTCATTTCTTCAGAGCTTCCTGAGCTTATTGGCGTGTGCGACAGGATATACACAGTAAGCCAGGGGGTAGTCACTGCAAATATTGAGAGGAAAGATTTCTCTCAGGAATACCTTATGAAATTTATGACAAAAGAAAAGGAAAGGAAAGGGGTTTCCCAATGAGCTCCGCAAATGTCAGTGTGGAAAAGAAGGGCAATGCATCGCAGCCCGATAGGGGAGGCCGGAAGCATCCGCAGAGAAGGCAGGAGTCGCTTGTAGCATCGATTACAGGCAATCTGCGCCAGTACGGTATTGTCGGCGCCCTTGTTGTTATTGTCATTGCCTTCCAGATCCTTACGGGAGGCGTACTCCTCAAGCCTAACTCGTTCGTATCCCTTATCCAGCAGAATGCTTATGTGATCATACTTGCTATCGGCATGGTGATGGTTATTATTGCCACGCAGATCGATCTGAGCGTGGGGTCGCTTGTTGCCTTTATCGGCGGGGTGTGTGCCATCCTGATGCAGCATATGGGTATGAACTGGATCCTCGCGATTATCATAAGCCTTCTCGTGGGACTGGTAATCGGTGTCTGGCAGGGGTTCTGGGTAGCCTTCGTGGGGATCCCGGGATTCATCACGACGCTGGCCGGCATGCTCATGTTCCGCGGCCTGGCAACGGTGATCGTTGGCGAGTCTGTGCCTATTACATCAGACTCTTTCCGTGGGATCGCACGGAACTATCTGCCGAATATCCTCGGGTTCTGGGGCGGGTTCGATGGGCTTACTATCGTCCTGGGGATCCTGTGCTTCGCCCTGTTCGTGTGGAGCCAGCTGCGCAACCGTAAGAAAGTTATCAAAGTGGGGCTTATCCCTGAAGCGATGAGCCTGACGGTCATCAAAATCGTCGTCGCTGCCCTGGTGATAGGGTTCGTAACATATCTGCTGGCATCCTCGGGCAACAGCACTGAAGGCGGGACGCCGATCATGCTTGTTATCGTTGCTGTCCTTGTAGTGGTATACCAGTTCATCCTGAGCAGGACGGTTTTCGGCCGGCATGTCTATGCCCGGGGCGGGAACCGCAGGGCTGCGGAACTGTCCGGTGTTAACACCAAGATGGTTGATTTTATCCTGTATATCCATATGGGCTTCCTTTCTGCCGTAGCCGCTATTGCGATGCTGTCCCGCCTGGCGTCTGCTACTGCGCAGGCAGGTATGGAGTTTGAGATGGATGCTATTGCGGCATGCTTCATCGGCGGTACGGCTGTTACCGGCGGTATCGGCACTATACCCGGTGCCGTGATTGGTGCGCTGGTTATGGGTGTTATCAACCAGGGCCTGTCGATCATGGGTGTTGATACGGCTATTGTAAAAACGATCAAAGGCCTTGTCCTGCTCCTCGCAGTTGCCTTCGATCTGCTGAGCAAGAGGAAGAAGGCATAAACAGATAACAGATAAAATTAAAGACTCTCCTTGAATAAGATTCCGCAATAGGCACAGGTGCGCTTCCTTCTGCAGGATGTGCTTGTGCAGGGGCTGCTGTCGGCTGACAGCAGCCCTTTTTTTGATGAGAGGAAGCGGCGGAAAAGGGTATTGTGCGTACGTGAGGGTCGGGCCATCGATCGCTGGTGGTAAAACACGCAGATACAAAAAATAAAATGTGGAAAACCGCCGAAAATAATTTTGTATCTGCGTGTTTTACCACCAGACTGGGAAATGCAGCAAAATATAGCTGCGAAAATTGCCGGCACTGGGCGAGGTATGGATGTGATTCTCGAAAAATGCTAATGAGCCAGATGGCTGGAAACAGCTGTACTCATGGCGCCCAGCGATTTTGCAGGGTCACGCTGTGTAACAACAGTCGGATAGGGGGCTTCGCTGGGATATGTAATAAGCAGCGTCCCGGAAGAAACCTCTATAGAAGACTTAGTATCGCCGACAAATTCGTTACGGGATCCGAAATCGTTGATGCTCTTCACAGTTGCATGGTCCAGCCCGTATTTCAGGCCGGTTACAGATACGTCTGTGCATACATCGCTGTATGCGAAAATAGAAACCATCCTGCGGGGGGCCACATAGCCGTGAGGGAATTCCATCCTGGCATCGCATATTGCTGTTACTATCGTATGGTCGCCATGGAGGAAAGCGATACCGCCGGACTGTGCAATCAGCGCAAGTATAGTCATGCTGGATATTGTATGGTCGATCTGCCTGCCGAGTGCCCCATAAATATCAAACTGGTGCAGGCCTTTATCCCATGCATATTTTACTGCTGCTGAGAGGTCTGTATCATCTTTCTGCGACGGCAGGGTAATAATATCTGTATCCTCTGCCAGTGACCCCGCTGCCGCCGGATCTGCCAGGGAATCATTATCGCCGATAAGGGCATGGGGGGTGGCTCCTGCCGCCAGCGCATAATCAAGCCCTCCGTCTGCAGCTATAACATACGAAGTTTTGTCGAGATAAGGTATTTCCTCGTAGTATTCGCCTGCCGCGAAAATCGCACAGCGCGTGAACACCGGGGAAGATATCCCGCGATATCCGTGCGGACCACCTGCAGTGGACGGAGAACCGGTCAGTTGTGCCATATGTTCAGTATAAAAGGCTTTCAGTATATTCATATAATTATGATCTGCCGCCGATGCTGTACAGTTATACCATGCGCACAATTACTTCAGTATTCTTTGATATTGACGGGACCCTGACAAGCTTTGCAACGAATGATGTCCCGCGGTCTGCCCGTGATGCAGTTGAGATATGCAGGCAGAAGGGTATCAAAACAGCGCTTGCAACAGGGCGTTCGCCTCAGGAGCTCCAGGCAGTGCAGCGTACGCTTGATATGGATTTTGACGGCTGTGTCTGCATGACAGGCCAGATAGCATACGACGGGAAAGGCACTTACAGGGATGAATATCTGAAACACGAAGAAATAGAGCTGTTCATCAGCTATCTCCAGGACCATCCTGATATCAGCGTACATTTTTCTGAAAGGGATTACGGATATTTTAACCGTATCGGTGCCGAGGTTACGAAGCTGTACAAGGATCTTGGAGGAACTGTTGATAAGGCGGTAATTGATGATCCGATGCGTGCCCTGGATCACAATATATACCAGTTCAGCATGTTTGTCCCGCTTGATGTCGAAAGGGAGCTGGATACGATGTTTACCCATATCCGTCCTGTTCGGTGGCATCCTGATTTTGCTGATTTTATCCCTGCGGACGGCGGCAAAGATAAGGGGATACAGGCCATGCTTGATGCATGGGGCCTCAGCCGGGAAGGCTGCGTCGTATTTGGGGATGGCGGCAATGATATTGACATGCTTGATTACGCAGGTATCGGTGTAGCGATGGGGAATGCGCATCTGTCCGTTAAATCACATGCTGATTATGTCACCCAGAGTGTCGATGATGACGGGGTGTACAAGGCACTTGAACATTTCGGCATAGTGTAGGCTGTCTTTGCCCAGGTTGCGCGGGGTTTTGCCTGTGTGCTATACCTGTATGGTATTATTTTTGTGGTAAGTAGGATTCAGGTCCCATTGACGGTTATGCGGGCAGTTTCGCCCACCCGTCTGAGACGACGGGGATACGTAAAAACGGAAGTAAGCAATAACAGGGTGCCGGGATATGTTCCCGCACAGGATTTCAGGAGGTGTGTGATGGCCGAGGCACAGAGCACTCAGGATCGGGCAGGCAATGCAGGGTCAGGCAGCGGGGGCCAGACTGATGCGCTGCAGCCGGATACGCACAGTATGCGGGAGGTGTGGCGGAGCGATAAAAAGGACCCTTCCCGCACGCTTGTTGAACTGCAGCACGTGGAAAAACATTACGGTTCACTGCATGTCCTGAAAGATATCAATCTTAAAGTCACTAAAGGCGAGGTGCTTGTGGTCCTCGGCCCGTCAGGCTCCGGTAAATCTACTATGTGCCGTACCATTAACAGGCTTGAAACTGTTGATTCCGGTTCCATCCTTATTGACGGTGAGCCGCTTCCGCAGGAGGGCAAGGCCCTCGCTGACCTGCGTGCTGAAGTCGGTATGGTTTTCCAGCAGTTCAACCTGTTTGCGAATAAGACCATCCTTGATAATGTAACGCTCGCCCCTATCAAAGTGCGCCATATGAAGAAAGGCGAGGCGCAGGATGAGGCGATGGAGCTTCTGGCGCGTGTAGGTGTTGATTCGCAGGCCGCTAAAATGCCTTCTCAGCTGTCCGGTGGGCAGCAGCAGCGCGTGGCTATCGCCCGTGCCCTTGCCATGCATCCGAAAGTCATGCTGTTTGATGAACCGACTTCAGCGCTTGACCCTGAAATGGTCAATGAAGTCCTGGATGTTATGGTAAGCCTTGCTTCTGAAGGGATGACCATGATCTGCGTTACCCATGAGATGGGTTTTGCCCGTAAAGCTGCAGACCGTATTATTTTTATGGCTGATGGGAAGATCCTCGAATCCGGGACCCCCGACCAGTTCTTCGGCAATCCTCAGACAGCCCGTGCACAGGACTTTCTGTCTAAGATCCTTGAGCATTAAGCAGGAAGAAGGTAGTTTTATGATGTGTGGGAATACGGTTTTCCCTGGTACCGGTGCCGGGCACGGTATACGCCGCAGCCCGGGGCGCGGTAACGGGGCCGGCGGCGGCAGTACCCGCCGCAGGCGGATCGCAGCGCAGATTGCAGCACTGTTTATTGCCATGGCGAGCATAGTATCCTTGGCTGCGTGCGGCAGCACGTCCAGCAGCAGCCATGTGATAAAGATCGGTATCAAGTTCGACCAGCCCGGGGTCGGATACAAGAAAAGGGATTCATACTCCGGTTTTGATGTTGAGGTAGGCCGCTATATAGCGCACAAGCTCGGATATAAGGATTACGAGATTGTATGGGTTGAAGCGCCTTCAAAACAGCGCGAGACTATGCTCCAGAACGGTGATGTCGATATGATCATAGCGTCTTATTCCATTACCTCTGACCGTAAAAAGACTATTGATTTCGCCGGCCCGTATCTGGTTGCCGGGCAGGATCTCCTTGTCCGCAAGGACAATACATCTATCCATGGTCCTCAGGACCTTAACGGGAAGCGCCTGTGCTCTGTGACCGGTTCGACATCCGCAACTGTGATCAAGAAACGCTACGCGAGCAAAGTCCAGCTTATGGAGCAGCCAAGCTATGCCGAATGCGCTACAGCCCTGTTTTCAGGCATCGTGGATGCAGTCACAACAGATGACATTATCCTCGCCGGGCTGGCTTCCAATGCCCGGGGAAGGCTGAAACTGGTCGGGAAGCCATTTACCCAGGAATACTACGGCATCGGTATACAGAAGAATAAGAACTCCAAAGTTTTCGCGCAAAAGATAGATGCTGCGGTCAATGATATGGTCAAAACCGGTACATGGATGCGGGCAATCAAAAATTCCACTGCAGGTTCAGGATATTCGCCGGACCCTCAGTATAACCCGCCGGTCGCGAGGGAAGGGGAATAGCAGATGAGGGATTTTTTCACGGGATTTGTCCAGCTTTTCCAGGAATATAATATTCCCGCGGCGTTCTGGGTCAATATCCAGATCACGCTGTGGTCAGCGCTTTTCTCAATGGTTGTCGGAGTGATACTCGTTATGATGCGCATCAGCCCGATATCGTCGTTGAGAGGGCTGTCTGCGGCATACACTGAATTCTTCAAAAATATGCCGCTCACTATCATTATGGTGTTCATGGTCCTGGGTTTCTTCGGCCAGCTGAAGCTGAAGTTTTCTGATGACTTTACTGTCAATTTCTTCTGGCTTGCAGTCGTCGGGCTGAGTGCGTATACGGCTGCATTCGTTTCAGAGTCGTTAAGGAGCGGCATCAATACCGTCCCTCTGGGGCAGGCTGAAGCTTCCCGTGCTTTGGGGCTCACTTTTATGCAGTCTGCTTCCTCGGTCATCCTTCCGCAGGCCCTGCGCGGATCGGTAGCACCTCTGGGCAATACGCTTATTGCCCTTCTCAAGAATTCAACGGTTGCGGCGGCGGCATCAGTGACAACGGAAACATCATCGCTGATGAGTGAAATGCTTGAGTTCCATCCCAGCCGGATACTCCAGATATTCCTTGTTTTCGCTGTCGGATACCTTATCCTTATCATTCCGATAGGCCTGGTTACAACATACCTGTCCAACAGATTGGCGGTGCGCCGATGAACAATTCCCAGAATTCCCGCGATACATCATCGCAGCTCCTTTTTGATACCCCGGGGCCTAAGGGGCGCCGCAGGATCCGCATTATCAATGCTATCGGTGCGGTACTCATAGCAGCCCTTATTGTGTTTATCCTTATGAGGCTCCACAATCCTCCTGACGGGGAAAACCAGCTTAGCTGGGAGCTGTGGAAGCCTGCATTGGATGGAGAGGCATGGGCCGATTTCTATCTGCCCGGGCTTGTGCAGACGCTGAGCGCATCAGCGGTAGCAATTGTAGGGTCTGTGGTTTTCGGCCTTATTTTTGGGGTAGGCAGGCTTATCCCTAATATGCTTGTACGCGCAGTATCGGGGATCGTGGTGGAGTTCTGCCGGGCTGTGCCTGTCCTCCTGATGATGATTTTCATGTGGCGCTGGTTCGCAGCTGCTAATATCCCATCATCAAGCTACTGGGCTGTGACGCTTTCCCTGGTGCTGTATAACGGCTCCGTTGTTGCTGAGCTTGTACGTTCGGGCGTCGGCAGCCTTCCGGGAGGGCAGCGCGAAGCGGCTCTGGCGCTGGGGCTTACCAGGACGCGGTCCCTTATGACTATTGAAGTCCCGCAGGCGTTATATGCAATGCTCCCTGCGGCGATTACCCAGCTTGTTGTTGTCCTTAAGGATACGGCATTGGGTTCTATCATCCTGTATACGGACCTGCTTCAGCAGTCCAGGCGCCTGGGTTCTATGTATTTCAATATCCTCCAGGCATTGACTATTGCTGCGGTCCTGTATTTCATCATGTGCTTCATCGTTTCTAGGATCTCCGAATGGCTGCCCGCGCATATTGCAAGCCGTACATCGGGTTCAACGATCCCTGACCCTACAGCGCCTATTGCTATCAATGACCCTTCTAACGTTGTGCGCGTTAAAGTTGCGCGTACTCCTCGCCCGTTTGGCGGTGCGCAGCCGGAGCTTCCGGACAGCTACGGTGCTTCAGGTGTCACTCCACACGGTTGGCGGGGCGATTACCGCGGTTATCTCCATGATGATGAGGAACAGTACCTCCACGGGCGCGGGCGTTACGGCGACCCTTCGTCGGTGGAAAAGCTGGCTGATATGATCACACAGGAGATTCGCGTACATACTCCGAAGAAAAAGAGGCCGGTAAGCAAAAAGAGGCCGTCCCGGAAACATCGCTGGCTTCGCAGTTCCATGCGTCGGGTAGATGAATCCCGCTATATCGGGCCTCTTCCTGAGCAGGGTACCGCACCGAATGATATGCAAAGTACCAGAGATGCAGATGCCGGGGATGCCGGCGGTACTAAAGGCACCACAGGCACACATAGCCCGGACGGCACCAATACTCCAGGAACGGGCGGCGAGTAAAGCAAACAGTCTGTATATGCATATGTCAAGGGGCATGGTAATCTGTTTAAGGCTTGAGGAATCAAGAAAGTGGATCTCCCACCTGGAAGCTTTCCGCAGCTTCGGGTAAGGCTTATGCCTTATGGCAGTAATGTGCCATATATATGTTGCGTAGATCGCAGCAGTTTGCGTATGCTTGGGTGATTCATACGGAACAATATGAAATGGAGTCATCATCAGCGAACAGCGTATAAATGATGAGATTCGTGCTTCTGAAGTGCGTCTCATTGGACCGCAGGGTGAACAGGTCGGTATTGTTAAAACAACGATAGCGCTCAATCTTGCCCGCGAAGCAAACCTTGACCTTGTCGAGGTTTCTCCGCATGCCAAACCGCCGGTAGCAAAGCTTATTGATTACGGCAAATTCAAATATAACGAGAAGATCAAGGCTCGTGAGGCCCGCCGCAACCAGAGCACAGCTGAGGTAAAAGAAACACGTTTCCGTCTGAAAATTGATGATCATGATTTCGAAGTGAAAAAAAACCAGGTCGCCCGCTTCCTTGAGGGGGGCGATAAGGTCAAAGTCAGTATTATGCTGCGCGGACGCGAGCAGTCGCGCCCTGTTGGCGGTATTGAACTGATGCAGCGCCTTGCGGGCGAGGTAGAGGAAACAGGCACAGTTGAATCTGCTCCCCGCCGTGATGGACGGAATATCATTATGGTGCTTGCGCCTAAAGGTAAGAAAGTCCATAAGCAGTCTGAACAGCGCCGCCGCGGTGCCGGTTTGCGTGAAGAACGCCAGGCCCGCCAGCAGGCCCGTCTGACTGCTAAAAAGGAGGCCCAGAAGGCTGCGGCTGAAGAAGCCCATAAAACCCTTGAGTCTTTGGGCATTGAACCGGTACAGGTGCATACTTCCTCATCCGGCAGGGCAGCATCAGGCGGCAGCAAGCCGCGTGGGACTGGCAGGGCTAAGGCTTCCAGAGAGGGCAGGTCTACGGCAGGTTCTTCGAAAACTGCCGGGGAAAACGCTTCCAGGAAGACAGCTTCGAAATCATCTGCAACAGCAAAAGCTTCCGGGAAGAAGACCTCTTCCCGCACTGCAGTGAAGGCAGCGAAGAAGGCATCACCTAAGGAGGGCAATAATGCCAAAGATGAAAAGTAATTCCGCGCTTTCCAAACGTGTCCGCAGGACGCGCACAGGCAAGCTCGTGCATAATGGCAGTGCTATGCGCCATAATCTGGAAAACAAGTCTGCCCGCAGACGCCGCCGTATGTCTGATAATAAGGTACTTGCCAAGGCGCAGACCAAGAAGCTCAGTGCCATGCTCAACCGGTAGCGGGCAGCTGCAAGATTTAAACAGGCATAACAGGGAAAATATAATAATCTAGACGTCAGGAAAGACGAGGAAATAATATGGCACGTGTAAAACGCGCAGTGAATGCACATAAGAAGCGTCGTACAGTACTTGAACGCGCATCCGGCTATCGCGGCCAGCGCTCACGCCTTTACCGCAAGGCTAAGGAACAGCTCCTGCACTCCTTTAACTACAACTTCCGTGACCGCAAGGCGCGCAAAGGGGATTTCCGCAAACTGTGGATCACCCGTATCAATGTAGCTGTCCGTGCAGAAGGAATGACATATAACCGTTTTATCCAGGGGCTTCACCTGGCAGGTATTGAGCTTGACCGCCGAGCCCTGGCCGATATAGCTGTCAATGACCACGATACTTTTGTGGCCATTGTCAAAGAGGCCAAAAAAGCGCTTCCGAAAGATGTCAATGCTCCAGTAAAGTAGGGCGTCTCGGTAATTTTAGATGATCAATGGGGGAACAGCACTTATGCTGTTCCCCCATTTCATATGCGGCAGCATCCATTCCCCGTGAAATAGTTCCCTTTTATTTTTGTATTTGTTCCTGGTGGTAAAACACGCAGATACAAAAAATGTTTTGCCGGTTTCCTACAGTTTTCATTTTTGTATCTGCGTGTTTTACCACCGGAGGGTGTACACAGTACGGACATCATTGGTTAAAAATAGGGTGGGGGATGACCAGCCAGCTGTTCCTTTCATAAAAACCTACACAAATATTTGTGCAGATTTATCATAACCGAGCTGATTCAGGAGTACCATGGGAAGTACAGTATGCTAGAGCCGGCAGGCTTAGTGGCATGAAAGTCTCATTGAATGGCGGCATGCCTCAATGGCGGTTCGCCTTCAAAAATAGAAAGGAAACCGATGAGTGATCCGGTTCAGTCAGATAATAAACACGTTGTTGTAGCTTTGGGCGAGCTCTTGTGGGATATGCTTCCCAGCGGCAAGCGGGCAGGCGGCGCCCCTACTAATTTTTGTTACCATGCGATGAAAAACGGTGCTGATGGGTACGCTGTAAGTGCGCTTGGTGAGGATTCCCTTGGCGACGAGCTCGAAGGCGAGATCAAAAAGGCCGGGATCAAGCATGTTATCAAGCGTAACGCATACCCGACAGGTACTGTGGAAGTCCATCTCAACGAGGGGATCCCGACGTATGACATCGTTAAAGATGTTGCCTGGGACCATATCCCCTTCACTAAGGATATGGTCGATCTGATCAGGCAGGCTGATGCAGTGTGCTATGGCACGCTGGCATGCCGCGGGCAGGAGTCCCATGATACTATTATGCGCCTTCTTGACCGTGTGAGGCCAGGCACGATGAAGTATTTTGACATTAATCTCCGCGGGGATTTCTATTCAAAGATACTTATTGAAGAGCAGCTTGAATCTGCAACGGTTTTCAAGATCAACGACGAAGAGATATCACAGCTGCAGACGATGTTCAGCATCCCCGGGACGGTTGAGGAAGTTGCGAAATGGTTCCTCAAGGAATATGACCTGGATTACGTTATCCTCACTGCAGGAGGCGAATATTCCCAGGTATTTGCGGCTGACGGGAGGGAATCAAAAGTTGCGACCCCTCATGTGGAAGTCGCTGATACCGTTGGTGCAGGGGATTCTTTCTCCGGAGTGTTCTGTATTGAGATGCTCAAAGGTACCCCGCTTCATGAAGCGCATAAGCGTGCTGTTAATGTGGCTGCTTTTGTCTGCACTAAGGCCGGCGCATGGCCAGAATACCCGGAGGAGTTACCTGATTACGTCGTTGAGCAGGGGCTTGAGTAGCCATCGCGCCGAAGAGTTCCAGAAACAGTAATAATATACTTTTTTAGAGGAAGGTTTCTTATGACAGAAACGCAGAAAAGAACAACTGCAGCAGTAGTTATCCCTATTTTTATCACGTTCTTTACTATGGGGTTCGTGGATTTTGTGGGGACTGCCGCAAACCAGCTGAAAGATGACCTTGGGCTGTCAGCAGGCCAGGTGAGCCTGTTCACAACTATGGTGTTCTTCTGGTTCTTCATTTTTGCTATCCCCAGCAGCTATTGCATGAACCGTTATGGACGGCGCGCTACGGTACTTCTTTCCGTTGCAGTTACTATTGCTGCCTGTATTTTCCCCATTATCGCGTATGCTATCCCGGAGGTCTCTTCAGCGGTCAAGCTGATACTGATGGTTATTTCCTTTATCCTTCTGGGGATCGGGAACGCTATTATGCAGGTTTCCCTCAACCCGCTGATCGCAAACCTGGTTTCTCCAGACAGATATTCCAGCACGCTTACATCAGGCCAGTTCGTCAAGGCGATCGCATCCTTCTCAGCACCGCTGATTGCATCATGGCTCGGCAGTGCCCTCCATATGTGGTGGCTGACATATGTCCTGTTCCTGGTAATCTCCGTTATTGCTTATCTTTCATTGCTGGCGGATAAAGTTGAGGAGAAAAAAACTGATGCGCCGAATATGTCTTTCGGGAAAGTCCTGGGGCTTCTTAAAGACAAGATCATCCTCCTATGTTTCATTGGTATCATGTGCCATGGCGGTATGGATGCCGGCGTCAACACCTATGCCCCCCGGTTCCTGATCGGTGCGCATGCAGGTATGGGAGCAAACCAGGCAGCGTACACAACGAGCCTGTATTTTGTTTTCCGTACCATCGGCCTTGCCGCGGGGATGTATGCTCTGACAAAGCTGTCCAACAGGATCTCTATCATAATCTGCTCCAGTATTGTCGGGCTTTCTGTAGTGGCATTCATTGCATATACGGTTATCCCGGGTGCAGGCGACTGGATCCTCTGGGCAGCCCTTGCGCTGATCGGGTTTGGCAATTCCAATATGTTCGCGATAATGTATTCGATCGCAGGGCTCCATATGCCGGAACGCCAGAACGAGATATCGGGGCTTATGATCATGGGCCTGATTGGCGGCGCGATCCTTCCTCCGATTATGGGCGGCGTCTCTGACGCTATAGGAGGGCAGCTTGGTTCTGCGCTTGTCCTTATAGTCCCGGCATGCTACTTCATTTTCCTGGCGTGCAGGCCAAAGCTCCTGTCAGCACAGGGGAAGGCAGCTGCTTAACCACAGTGGGACAGCCAGGGCAGGCTTGTTGAGTGCTTATTGCAGAGTTTATAAGTTATAGGCTGCTGTTGGCAGTATAAGCTAAAAACCGCATTGCAGGACGGTTTCTGTCCCCGCAGGATTAGCTGCTGGGGGGGGGGTAGCCTGTCGCCTGCAGTGCGGTTTTTGCGTGTTTTGGCACAGTACAGCATACAATATAACTATTATGACTGCAGGCATCACTACAGACATGGATTTTCCGGAAGGTTTCGCGGATACAGTCGGACTGTTCCTTGGGTATATCTCTATTGAGCGTGGCCTTGCAGCGGCCACCGTCAAGGCTTATGAATCTGATCTCAGGCGTTACACGGTATGGCTGGGGGAGAAGGGGATACTGTCTCCGCAGAAAATATCGGAGAAGAATGTTGAACAGTTTGTCGCACAGCTTTCGCAGGAGGGGGAATCCCAGCGTTCAATAGCACGCCGGCTGGCTTCCATCCATGAATATCACCGGTACCTGGTATCCAGAGGTGAGGTGCCGGCCGATGTGTCTCAGGGGATCAGGCCTCCCAAGGCAGCATCATTGCTGCCGGACGTCCTCACTGTTGATGAAGTCGCACGTATGCTTGAGAAAACGGGAAATGACAGGGATACGGATCCTGTTGTCCTGCGTGACAGGGCCCTCCTGGAATTCCTCTATGCTACAGGTGCCCGTGTTTCTGAGGCCGTTGGTGCCGATATCACTGACCTCGACCTTGAATCACGGTATGCAAGGCTGACGGGAAAAGGCTCCAAGCAACGTATAGTCCCTGTGGGGTCATTTGCCTGCAGGGCTTTGCAGCGTTACCTTAACGGCCCGAGAGCCCAGCTGCAGGCGAAAGCGAAGAAAAAACAGGAGATGCGCGCACTATTCCTCAATAAACGGGGCGCACGCCTGTCACGCCAGTCTGTGTGGGAAATAGTCCAGTCTGCTGCACAGCGTGCCCATATTACTAAAGAAGTCCACCCGCATACGCTCAGGCATTCGTGTGCTACACATCTTATCCAGGGCGGGGCCGATGTCCGTACTGTGCAGGAGCTTCTGGGCCATGCTTCTGTCACGACGACCCAGCTGTATACGCATATTTCCCCCCAGGCCCTTATTGAAAGCTATATCAGCGCCCATCCCCGCGCACGGTAGTGTATGAATAATGGCCAATCCCCACAGCTGCATATAAGCCTGGATTCCGTTAACTGCAGCTGTATCCGCATAAAAAATGGGGTAATAAGCCATTAAGCTTATTACCCCTGTCCAGGCTATCTGTACCCTTCCTGAAGCTGTACTTCCTGTTTTACTTCTCCCAACCTATGTTCTCTACGAGGGTGGTCTGGTATCCGGCAGGGCCGTAATTAGCCAGGCCCTTGCTGTAGACACCCATAACAGGGCCATTAGCATACGGGAACTGCCCATAGAGCGCCAGCGCTTTCTTTTCGGCCTTGTTGGCCTGCTTGATCTGGTCGGAGACTTTATCAAGTGATGTAGTCTTCTTGAGTTCTTCATCGACTGACTTCTCGCCTACGAAGGAGTAATTGGACTCAGAATCAGACCCGAAAAGCTGGTATCCGCTGTTGAAGCCATCGGGGGTTGTGCTTGACCAGCCCATTCCCACGATATCCCAGCTTCCGCTGGTAATAGTCTTGGAGAAGTCGGAAGAAGGCTTGTTGTCAATGGACACTTTTAGCCCCGATGCCTTTGCCATTTTCTGGACAGCAAGGCCAAGGGCCTTTGTTTTAGGATCATCGCCAAAAGTAGTGTAGCTGAATGCAAGAGCCTTTCCATCCTTAGCATAATAGCCGTCGGATCCCAGCTTATAGCCGGCCTTTTCGAGTGTTGCCTTAGCGTTCTTCACATTGAATGCAGATTCCTTCGGCATATTGTCCTCGTAGCCCGCCTGGTTCTGATACACAAGCTCTGACCCGGGGACAGTCTCATCCCAGTCCACACCGGAGAATGCAATCTTCGCAAGCTCCTTGCGGTTGATGCTCTGGACGAATGCTTTGCGCACTGCTATATCCTTCAGGGTAGCGTTCTTCGTATTGATTTCAAAAACGCGCACCCGGGAAGCCCAGCCGCGGCGGATTGTCGCACCTGCAACACTTTTCACAGTACGGATATCATCTGCAGAACTCAGCCCTGCCGCGTTGATTTCCCCATTCTTGAAGGCATTGATCTCAGCCTGGTCGGAGAGCACTTTGTAGGTGACCGTCGTCATCTTCGGTTTGTCTCCCCACCACTTCGGGTTTGGAGTGAAAGTTATCTGCGAATCACTTCTGGATTTAATAATGTAGGGGCCGGCGCCGAAATCGGTGTCATGAGGGTTGTTTACCCAGCCGTTTGTATACGTAGCTACATTTGCAGCCTTCGGGTGGAGGATATCAATGAATGAATAGGCGGGATAGTAGGGGGTCTTCATGGTGATTACGACCTGCTTTGCCGAGGTGCCCTGTCTGACGCTTTCCACCTGTTCCCAGCCTGTTGTAGACGCGGGCGTATAATCCGAATTCTGCCCGCTCTGGACGGTGTAATATGCCTGGACGGCAGTCCAGTCGATATCAGTGCCGTCGTTCCACTTTGCCTTAGGGTTGAAGTTCAGCGTGATGGTCTGTTTTCCGTTGACTGTTGCCACGTTGTAATCGGTAAGGTAATTCTTGTTCGGGGTTACTTTTGAGCCATCCGCATTGTATATCCACAGCTTAGGCATGTAGTAGCTCCACATAGTCTGCATATATGAGGTATTCCCGTTAACGCTCAGATTGTTCCAGTCCGGACCAAGCTCAACAGTGGAGTAGGTGACTGTCCCATTATCTTTAAGCTGGTCGCGGGATTTGGGATTATTATAGATGCCTGTCTTATCCGGCATTGGGAGCTTACCGGAATAGGTGACCGGTATACCTGATGCAGGCTGGGTCTTGTATTGCCCGGAATTAGTGCCGCCTGAATTCCCGCACGCAGCCAGAGCAAGTATGGCTGCTGCTGATGCTGCGACAGCACCGCATTTGACGAGTACAGATGTTTTCCTCATTGCCCGTTCCTTCCATTTTGTATAACATTTATGCATACGTATTACTACGGATAAGCGTATCGTTATCCTTTAGTCAACGTCGCAGTAGTTGGTATTCTATATATAAGAACGAATTTGTAAATATCAAAATATAGATTTCGGTTATTTCCTTGTATAAAAATCAGATAAATATTAATCTATTTTGTATATAAATCGATATTATTTCTGAGACTTTCGCATATGATCTGTGTGACCTGGGCGGGACAGAGCAAACCGTACATTGCTTTAATAGATTGGAAAATAAGGGGAAAGCGGTTTCTGAAGAGATGATATGGATGACAATAGCTGATCAATGAATAATTTTAATGATGTTATAAATTGTACTTATAAAGAGTTATAGTATTTGCACGAAATATAATTCCATATTTTGAGACAATGTATAAAGCAGTATGCCGAAACGGGTTGAGATTGATACTCTGATCCCGTCAGCCAGTGGGAAATTCCCGGGACCGAAACTTGACAGAAGAAGAAATAAAAAGGCGGGCAGCATAGATTGCTGCCCACCTTAAAGCCGGAACAGTCTTATAGCAAAAAACTGTCCTTTAACTTATGGGAAATTACTTCATCCAGCCCACATCTTCACGGAGGACTGTCAGGTAACGTGCAGGGCCTACGTTAGCAAGCCCTTTCTTATACACACCCATGGTCGGGCCGCTCCATATGGGGAGCTGCCCGTACAGTGCAAGAGCCTTTTTCTCAGCTTTATTGAAAGCACTGAGCTGTTTGCTTGGATCGCTAATAGTAGGCACCTCTTCAAAAGCTGAGTCGATAGAAGCATTACCGGCATGGGAAACATTGCTTTCCGACTGGCTCCCGTAAATCTGCTTGCCTCCCACGTACCCGTAAGGGCTTTCCGACTGCCATCTCATGGCTATGATTTCCCAGTTGCCGCTGTTGAGGACAGTGGAAAACTCTGAAGAGCCTTTGATATCAATATTCAGCTTGATACCCGCGTTCTTCATCATCTTCTGAACAGCTAGGGCAACTGCTTTTGTTGTCGCAGAATCAGAGAAATCGGTATACGTAATGGACAGGTCTTTACCGTTCTTCTGATAATACCCGTTGGATCCCATTGTGTATCCGGCACCTTCAAGTGTTTTCTTAGCGTTTGCGGTGCTGAAACCGGAATCTTTAGGCATATTGTTTTCGTAGCCCTTTCGGTAGGGGGCTACAAGCAGGGACCCCGGAGTGTTTTCAGTCCAGTCAAGTCCTGCATAAACGATCTTCACAAGCTGGCTGCGGTCCAGTGCCTGGTTGAATGCCTTGCGTACAGCGATATCCTTAAGGCTGTCTTTTGTGGTATTCATCTGGTATGTAGCTGTAGAAGCTCCAAAACCTCTGCGGATCTGTGCATCTTTGATAGTGTGGACTGTAGCAAGCTTATCCTTAGACCCTACACTGGCGGCATCGATCTCGCCGTTTTTGAATGCATTGATTTCAGCCTGGTTTTCCAGTATCTTGTAAGTTACTGTTGTCAGTTTAGGTTTGTTGCCCCACCACTTTGGATTGGGCTTGAAAACTACCTGGGAATCAGAACGCGAATCGACAACATAAGGCCCTGCACCCCACTCGTTATGGGGGTTATCGATCCAGCCCTTGGTGAAAGTATCCACATTTGCAGCCTTCGGGTGGTAGATGTCAACAAAAGTATTAGCCGGATAATATGGCTTAGCCATCGTGATCACAGCCTGTTTTGCCGAGGTGCCCTGCTTGACGCTTTCGACCCGATCCCATCCCTCTGTGCTTGATGGAGTATAGCCGTTCTCAGTGCGTACTTTCCATGCAGCCTCTACTGCAGTCCAGTCGATATCTGTGCCATCATTCCATTTTGCTTTAGGGCTGAACGTTACGGTGATGGTCTGCTTGCCGTCTACGGTCTTTTCATCGTATGAAGTGATATAGTTCGGGTTTGGCGTCAGCTTTGAACCATCGGCATTCGATATCCACAGCTTAGGCATGTAGTAGCTCCACAGGGTATCTATATATGTCGTATTGCCGTTGACGCCGAAATAGTTCCAGTCCGGTCCCGCCGAGGAAAGGGAGAAAGTTGCTGAACCGCCGTCCTTCAGTTTTTCACGGGGCTGCGGGTTGTTGTAAATACCATTGGCATCAGGCATAGGGAGCTTGCCTGTGTAAGTGCTTGGAGTTCCGTCAGCAGGCTGAGTTGTATACGAACCGGTACCTGAATTGCTGTTCCCGCATGCAGCCAGAGCAGCAATCATAACTACAGAAGTAGCAACAGCACCTATCCGTGAGATTATTAAATTTTTCTTCATATAATTCATTCCTTCTAGAAAATGATATTACGTCTGAAACATGGTGCAAAAACAGATGGAACTGCAATTGCTGCATGAGACTTGACCTCTTAAGTATACATAAGCAATACAACAACATGGAATGCAGGATATATTAAAAAATATAATTATTCGGCATGAAAATTATAAGGATCGATTATAAGATCGTTGATATCCTTAGGTTCTCCGTTCCCCGCCCGCACGAGTCAATCAGTTAAATTTATAACGATATGACGGATAAATGTATAACAAGTATTTATAAGGCAGCGCTGGCGCATCCCCGGGCAGGGAATGCGCCAGCTTCTGCAGATATTTGATGAATCGAGCCTGCCCTGCTGTGGGGACTACGCCTCCGTATGCTTTTGTGCCAGCCCCAGAGTACTGCTGAAAGATTCAACTTTACGGAGGTTGCCGTCCTCGAAAACATACCGTTCGCGGCTGCGTTCAATAACAGGGTCCGGGATAGGGATGGCCGACAGGAGGGCTTTGGTATACGGATGCTGAGGGTTGCTGAATACATCCTCTGTTTCGCCCTGTTCAACGATCACACCATGGTACATAACAGCAACCCTGTCCGAGATGTGGCGGATGACTGCCAGGTCATGGGCAACGAAAAGGTAAGCGATCTTCAGCTGTGCCTGCAGATCCTCAAGAAGGTTGATAACACCTGCCTGGATGGATACATCAAGCGAGGCGATCGGTTCATCAAGCAGCAGCAGCTTTGGGTTTGTTGCCAGGGCACGGGCAATAGCGATGCGCTGGCGCTGCCCGCCAGAGAACTGGGTAGGGAACCGGTCCACATAGTCAGGGTTGATCCCTACCATAGTCATCAGCTCGCCGATACGGCTGTTAATATCCTTCTTATTCCAGTGCTGCGCGTTAAGCGGTTCTGCAAGGACATCGTATACAGTCATACGTGAGTCAAGCGAACTCAGCGGATCCTGGAAAATTACCTGCACCTCTTTACGAAGGTCTTTGCGTTCTTTGCGCTTAAGGGTAGAAATATCCTTGCCCATAATAGTTATAGAGCCCTCTTCAGGCTTCTTCAGCTCTACGATCTGGGTAAGTGTGGTAGATTTTCCCGATCCTGATTCGCCGACAAGCGCAAGGGTCTCACCCTCATGAATGTCAAAAGTGGAGTGGTCAACTGCGGCGAGTTTGCCGATGACCCGTCCGAAAGACCCTCCGCTGGTAATGGGGAACGTCTTGGTAAGGTCTTTGACAGACAGGACTACAGGGCGTTCGCTGCGCGGGACATCTGCCCATTTCGCCGGAAGGTCTTCGGGCGCGGGGAACACCTCTTTATATGTAAGATGCTCATTATGGATCTTTTCGATCTTGTGGCATGAAACGAGGTGTCCGGTACCCTCCTCGGCAAGCCTGAGTTCAGGCTCGGTCTGATGGCACTCTTCTGTTGCCAGCGGGCAGCGGGGGGAGAAGGGGCATCCCGCAGGTATGGCTACAAGTGAAGGAGGGTTCCCGTTAATAGGTACAAGACGCTGGCTGGCCGGCATATGCGGTTTGGGGACCGCGCCCAGAAGGCCCATGGTGTATGGCATCGTAGGGTTGGCGAAAATCTTGTCAACGCTTGCACGTTCAACAGCCTTGCCTGCATACATAACGAGGATATCATCTGCAGTGCCGGCAACAACACCAAGATCATGGGTTATAAGGACAACTGCTGCATTGGTTTCACGCTGCGCAACAGCAAGCAGGTCCAGCACCTGCGCCTGGATGGTCACATCAAGGGCTGTAGTAGGTTCATCGGCAATGATCACATCGGGGTTATTGGCAATAGCGATAGCAATCATAACGCGCTGGCGCATACCCCCTGAAAATTCATGCGGGAACGACAGCATGCGTTTCTCCTGGTCATCAATGCCGACAAGCCCGAGGAGTTCTATACAGCGGTCATGCACGGCTTCCTTCGGCATGTCAGGATGATGGATGAGCAAAGCTTCTGCAAGCTGGTCGCCAATAGAAAACATAGGGCTCAGTGCGCTCAGGGGATCCTGGAATATCATGGAAATACGTTCGCCGCGGATCTCCGACATCTCCTGGTCAGTCCTGCCGACCAGCTCTTCCCCGTCAAGCGTTATGGATCCGCTGATGCTGGCATTTTCATCCAGAAGGCCTATAAGGGAAAGGGCTGTGACAGACTTTCCTGAACCGGATTCACCTACGATGCCAAGCGTGCGTCCGCGCCATAAGTCAAAATTAAGTCCCCGTACGGCCCTTACAGCCCCAGCTTCGGAAGCAAAGGATACATTGAGATCGCGTATCTGCATAACAGGGTCACCCTGGGGCGCACCTTTAGGGCCTTCAGCCTCGCGGTACTCGTATTCGAGGGTATCATCGCGGACTATTTCGATCTCATCCGTTTTGCGGAACCCTTCATTGTCAGTCTCCGCATCGATTCCTGAGGGATCCGGATTTATCTCAGTTGCATGTGTCATTGGTATTCACTCCTAAGCCTTAATTACTTTATTTCAATTTCAGACCGATACCTGTCCGGAAGCACCAGAGCGGGGGTCTACCGCATCGCGCAGGGCATCCGAGATCATCATCAGGGTAACGCACAATACTATCAGTGTTAACGATGGGAAACCGACGATCCATGGGGATGTCTGGATAGTCGCCTGTCCGCCTGAAAGAAGGGTACCCAGCGACGTATCAGGCAGCTTGATACCCAGGCCAAGGAAGCTTAAGCCTGTTTCAGACCCGATGGAGCTGATGATCCCCAGGATAAAATTGAGGATAATGATAGAGGCAAGGTTAGGGATAAGATGCCGGATAATAACCGTGAAGGAATTGACCCCCATATACTTCGCCGCCTTGACGTAGTCGCGTTCGCGGAGGGACAGGGCAACGGTCCGTATAGTACGGGCGAGCCCGATCCAGCCAAAAGCCGACATGCCGACAACAAGCCACAGCCAGCCTGCAGACGCATTTGCAGCGCGGACGATAAGGGCGATCAGGAGGAAGCTTGGGATGACCATAAGCGTATCCAGTATCCACATGCCGATTTTTTCAAAGGCACCTTGGAAATATGCGATAGCACAGCCAAAAATAGCAGCAATAACAGTGGTGGCAAGGGCAGACAGCACACCGATAGTCAGTGACCGTCCCAGGCCATGGCACAGCGCAGCAAACATGTCGACACCCGTGGAATCGGTACCGAGCCAGTGGTCAGCGCTCGGAGGCGAAGCTAATGCTGCAAAGTCAGGATCATCATAGGCATATCTGGCGATTTTGTTTCCAAAAAGGGCGAGGAGGATAAGAAGCACGAAAACTGTAACACCAATAATAGCCCGGGGCTGCCGGAAGAACCGGCGGGCAATAAGTCGCCAGTATCCAATGTGTTTGACTGTACTGCCGCCGTTTTCTGCTTCAATGGCCTGCTCAGCCTTGATCTCTTCGAGGGCATTGACTACCTGCCGGTTGTCGGCTACTTCATCCAGAGAAGCCTGTGCTTCCTGGCCGGAAGGCTGGGTATTCTCAGCCATGGGTTCGTTCCCATCTTTTATAGTATCTGCCATAATTCCTCCTGTCGCCTAGCTCATCTGTATCCGGGGGTCGAGAAGCGCAGCCACGATATCCGCAAGGAGTGCCCCGGCCAGTGTGGTTACACCGGCAAAAGCCATATATGCTACCGAGCCGTAGATATCGTTGTTATTCAGCGCATTGATAAAATATTTGCCCATACCTTCTATGCCGAACATCGTTTCAGTAAGTGTAGCCCCTGTAAACACGCCTGCAATAGAGTATGCGATACCCATTGCCGTGGGGATGAATGAAGCCCTCAGTGCATGCTTGCGGATAGCCTGCTTGCGTGTTAGGCCCTTCATACGTGCAGTACGCACGTAATCGGCCCTGATCTCATCAAGGAGATAGGTACGTTGGGAGACGTGGTATCCCACAGAACCGACGATTGTGAGCACCAGCGTCGGGATAAAGATATGCTGGCAGAAGTCTATGAACCATTCGAACGGGTTGTTGCCTGTGTAGGAGGACAGCCCGGTCACGTAAAAAAGGGTATGGCCAGCCCACGTATTGATATTGATGAAGAAAAAGATAAGGAGCAGCGCAAGGACAGGGACGGGGATGCACATCAGCACAGATGCAAGGCCGGTAAATACTGTGTCCTGCCATTTATACTGCCGCATTGCAGTATAGACGCCTATTGCAATACCGATAATAATACTGAGCACTGTTGCGAGGGTGACCAGCTCGACGGAAGCAAGGATACGGGGGGCCATAATGCTGTTGATCCGCTGCCCGCTTGGGCTCTGCCCCCAGTCCCAGCGGGTAATGACACCTGTCAGCCAGCGCCAGTACCGTACAAAGATATTGGTCTTGTCGTTAAGGTTTGCATTGTTGAGGGAGGTTTCAATGGATTGCTGGGGAGGGCGCGGTGTACGGCTTTCATAATTGGACCGCGGGTGCATAAACCAGCTTGCAAGGAAAAAGGTCATGGATACAGCTACAAAAAGCATGACGATGTATCTGCCCAGCCTTTTCACAATAAACTTGAACATATTCCATTCCTCAATTTCAAAGACCCCGCAGTAGTGTTCCGCCGGCCGTCCGCCGGTCAGAATACCTGAAAAAAAGCGTCACAGGGCCTTTTAACCTATCTGAGTTTTTAAAGTATGTTCATAATACAATGACCGTGAGTCTTAAAACGGTGAAAATATACAATGATAATGAATATCTTATGCTATGATGATGTATAAACCGCTAAATATCAGTAATTCAATGTATAAAATTAATAAATAATTGATAGAATAAGGCAAGCGTGTCGGAAAACGGCAGCAGCCTTAGCCACTGCTGGACTGACAGTATCCATGTATACAGCTCAGAAAACTATGTGAACAGACAGTGAAAACAAAAGACAAGAGTTATTGGTACAGTTACAGTATGCCTATAGATATGCTTGGACGCGACTACAACACTTTTCCCGCGCCTGACAGCTTGAAACAGCACGGGCCTGCAAGGGTCGTGGCTATGTGCAATCAGAAAGGCGGAGTAGGCAAAACGACCAGCTCTGTTAATATTGCCGGCGCGCTTAGCCAGTATGGGCGCAAAGTCCTTATTGTAGATTTTGACCCTCAGGGGGCAGCAACGGTCGCGTTGGGGATCAACGCGAACCAGATTGAAAATACAATATATACGGCACTGTTTGATCCGGATATGGATGTCCATGACGTAGTAGTCAGTACCCGTTTCCCCAACCTCGATATTATCCCTGCCAATATTGACCTGTCTGCTGCCGAGGTGCAGCTGGTGACCGAAGTCGGACGCGAACAGGTGCTGGCGGGGACTTTGCGGAAACTGAAGAATGAATACGACGCGATCATCATTGACTGCCAGCCGTCGCTGGGGCTGCTTACAGTCAATGCCCTGACGGCAGCAGATGGTGTTATTATCCCCGTGGCTGCTGAGTTCTTTGCACTGCGCGGGGTAGCCCTGCTGATGCAGTCTATAGAGAAAGTACGCAGCAGGATCAATCCCGACCTGGAGATCTATGGTGTGCTCATAACGATGTATACCAATACTATCCATTCGCAGGAAGTCGTACAGCGTATCTATGAAGCATTCCAGGAAAAAGTTTTCCATTCCGTTGTGTCGCGGTCAATCAAACTGCCTGATGCGACTGTAGCTGCTGCACCTATTACCATATTCGCCCCTGAGCATCGGACAGCGAAAGAGTACCGTGAAGTTGCCCGTGAGATAATTGCTGAGGGGATCGTTGCATAACCTGCATTTGCATAACTGTTTGGAAATATACGTATCTTCCGGGATCCGTCTCATATTTTGAGATAACCTCTGGGCGGATATGAGCTGTTGAAACTGCCGGGCAGGCATGATTATTTTAGCGTTGGAGGACCGTGGCCTTAGAAGAAACTGGGATATCTTCCGGATTTACTGTAAGCCTTGATGCCTATCAGGGGCCGTTCGATGCGCTGCTGAGCCTGCTTGCACAGAAAAAGCTGGAGCTGTCAGAAATATCGCTTGCATTGATAACGGAGGATTTCCTTTCCTACGTTTCCAAACTTGATATGGCCTCAGATGCTGACCAGGTAAGCTCATTCATTGATATAGCTTCGATCCTTGTGGAGGCCAAAAGCGCAAGCCTTCTGCCGAGAAGCAGTGATAGCGGCCCGTTTGACCAGAGCATGGAAGCCCTGCGTGAAAGGGATCTGCTGTTTGCCAGGCTTCTCCAGTACAGGGCTTTTAAGCAGGCCGGTGAAGATTTCCGTGTCTCTATCGCAGCAAATTCAGGGCGTTTTATGCATCCTGGATATGTGGACAGTACGATCGCCGCAATGCTTCCGCAGCTTGCATGGTCTGTGACGCCCCAGGCGCTGGCGCAGATTGCTGCTGAGGCGATTGCCAATGCCCCGCTCAAAGAAGTGCGCGTTGACCAGCTGCATGTGCCGATGGTCTCCTTAAGGGCCCAGGCTGCCATAGTCCGCGACAGACTGCGTTCTGCAGGGGATAAAACAGATGTGACTTTTGATGAGCTTATCGCCGATGCACAGGAAACAATAGAAATAGTTGCGCGGTTCCTGGCCCTTCTCGCCTTCTTCAAGCAGGGGGTACTGCAGTTCAGGCAGTCAGGTCCATTTGAGAGCCTGCACGTGCGATGGATCGCCGATAACGATACGGAAACAAATGTGAATGCTGTTGCCATGAGCGAGGAGGACTTTGCATGAGCGATGCAGATATGCCTGCGGCAGGCGCTGCACCAGGTTCCCTTAGGCCCTGTATGGAGGCCATACTGATGGTTGCAGATAACCCGGTCAGTTCTGAGCAGATGGCGCGCGCCCTTGACATTTCTGAGGCGCGTGCTGACGAGATACTGCGCGGCCTCGCGCAGAGCTACGATGACGAAGGCAGGGGATTCGAGCTGCATATGACGTCCCGGGGATGGCAGCTGGCGAACCGACCGGAGTTTGAGAATGCAGTTTCAGCTTTCGTCACAGACGGGCAGACGGCACGGCTGTCGCAGGCTGCGCTGGAAACGCTTGCTATAGTTGCTTATAAACAGCCCATAACAAGGGCTCAGATAACAGCAATACGCGGGGTCAGCTCCGACGGGGTGATCCGTTCCCTTACCGTGCGCGGGCTTATCCGGGAACACGGGGAAGATGGGGAATCACATGCAGCCCTGCTCGTTACATCGGGGCTTTTCCTTGATAAAATGGGTATCCGGTCCCTTTCCGAACTGCCTTCACTGGCACCTTTCCTTCCGCAGACGGTCAGCGAATCAGTAAGTGCAGCCGAACAGGAGAGGGGCAGTTCAGTTTAGGAGGGAAGCCCCTGCCTGTCAGGTGCCGACTGTATCCTTTTCTTTGGTTTTGAGCTTGGCGCATGCCATACAGAATACACCAGATAACTGTAAGCACGATATAGGAATAAACAGGTAAGTAGCAGGTAAGGGAAATATGGTAACTCGTTCTGATATCCGTAATGTTGCAATCGTTGCCCACGTTGACCATGGCAAAACGACTCTCGTTAATGCCATGCTTCAGCAGGCGCACGTTTTTTCAGAACGGGAGGAAGTCCCCGACCGGGTTATGGATTCCGGTGATATTGAGCGTGAAAAGGGGATCACCATTTTGGCCAAGAACACGGCCATCAGATACACAGGGCCCCTGGCGGCAAAAGTGGGGCAGCCTGGCGGCATCACTATCAACGTTGTTGATACTCCAGGGCATGCGGATTTCGGCGGGGAAGTGGAACGCGGCATCTCCATGGTAGATGGCGTCCTCCTGCTTGTAGATGCTTCTGAAGGCCCCCTGCCCCAGACCCGCTTCGTCCTCCGCAAGGCGCTGGAAGCTAAGCTCCCCGTGATCCTGGTCATCAATAAGACCGACAGGCCCGACTCGAGGATATCCGAAGTTGTCAGCGAGACTACGGACCTCCTGCTTGGCCTCGCCCAGGACGTTGTAGAAGAAGGCGTAGACCTTGATATCGATTCCCTGCTTGATCTGCCTGTCCTGTACTGTGCGGCTAAGGCGGGCATTGCGTCCGGCGAACAGCCTGCAGACGGCAGCATCCCTGCCGGTGACAGCCTGGAACCGTTATTCGAGTCGGTTATTGAAAATATACCTGCGCCTGAATATACCGAAGGCGCGCCTTTACAGGCACATGTGACCAATATAGATTCATCAGATTACCTGGGACGCCTTGGGCTGGTACGCATATACAATGGGACTCTTGAAAAAGGCAGGAGCTATGGGCTTTCCCGTGTTGACGGTTCTGTAGAGAACTTCCGTTTAACCGAAATCCTGCGCACGAACGGGCTTGACCGCGAGCCTGCCGAAGAAGCAGGGCCGGGGGATATCGTTGCTGTCGCGGGCGTAACAGATATCATGATCGGCGAAACTATAGTCGATCCGGAAAACCCTCAGCCAATGCCCCTTATCCACGTAGATGAGCCTGCTATCTCCATGACATTTGGGACGAATAATTCGCCTCTTGCCGGGACTGAGGGCAAAGACCATAAACTGACAGCGCGTATGATCAAAGACCGGCTTGACCGCGAGCTTATCGGAAACGTATCCATCCAGGTATGCCCTACAGACCGCCCGGATGCGTGGGAAGTGCGCGGACGCGGTGAACTGGCGCTTGCAGTACTTGCTGAAGAGATGCGCCGTGAAGGGTATGAACTTACTGTCGGGCGTCCGCAGGTCGTCACGAAAACGGTTGACGGCAAAGTCAATGAGCCGTTCGAGAATACGACTATTGATGTGCCTGAAGAGTATATGGGGGCTGTAACGCAGCTTATGGCGTCACGCAAAGGGCGTATGGAAGCTATGTCGAACCATGGCTCCGGATGGGTGCGCATGCAGTTCACAGTCCCGTCACGCGGGCTTATCGGGTTCCGTACGCAGCTGCTGTCCAATACGCGCGGGACCGGTATCGCTTCTTCAATCTCAGCGGGATACCAGCCATGGGCAGGCGAGATCAGTATCCGCCAGAACGGCTCTATGGTCTCAGACAGGCAGGGCAAGGCAAGCCCTTATGCAATGCAGCGCCTGCAGGCACGCGGCAATTTCTTCGTTGAACCGCAGAGCCCCGTGTATGAGGGACAGGTAGTAGGAGTGTGCAGCAAGCCCGGTGATATGGATATCAATGTTACCCTGGAAAAGCACATGACGAATATGCGTTCTGCAACGGCAGATGTCCTGGAGACTTTGACCCCTCCGATCCAGATGAGCCTTGAAGAATCTCTGGATTTTGCGAATGAAGACGAATGCGTTGAAGTGACCCCTGAATCTGTCCGTGTGCGCAAAATTATCCTTGACCGCGAGCAGTGGTATAAGTGGAATGCGCAGAAGCGCCGCCAGTCTAAAAACAGCAGCAACTGATAAAATAGAATAACTGACAGGCCGGCAGTAAAAGAGCCGGCATCGGGAAGTATTGGAATACCAGATGGAACGTCTTACAGGACCTGTAATGCCAGAGCCTGAGGGCAAGCCCTCAGAGCAGGGACGGTATGCTGTTTTGCCGGATGGTACTGTTACTGCTGCCGGCCATGACCTTCCGATGACCTATCAGTGGCCGGCATGGCTGCGGCTTCTCGCAGCATGCGTTACCGGTGCTGCCGTTGCATGTATCGGCACGGTATCGCACCGCATGGGTGCCGCAAACAATATCCCTTATGGTGCTGTGCTGTCCCTTCTTATAGTTACAGCTTCGGCATGGTCAGCGCGTGCGCGCTCGGGGTATGCCGGGCTTATCCTCCATTTCATATTCGCCTGCGGTACAGCATGGGGGCTTGCGATCCTGGAGAAAACATCTTCTGCACTGGTTGCCGTAGCCAGCCCTGCGTTTGTTACATATGCGTCCCAGCACGTGTGGCAATGGTGGCTGTACGGGATCATTATTGTACAGGTTATCCTTGCGTTTTTCCCCGCACGCTGGTTTACTGTCGGGGTATCCCGGGCTGTTCGCCGGGGGATACAGGGATCAGGGCCTTCCCGGGGCAGCCGCTGACAGATGCTGCCTCTCAGGTACAGGCTTCATACGCACTATTATCCGCGCCGGTATAACGATATCTTCAGCAGGCCTGCTCCCATTCGCTGAAGCATCGCGATGCAGGTTCAGCTCAGTTCCGTCCCAGCTGACGGCATGCCCGATGAAATCCCTGTATTGCCGGCGGCCGCTGCGTTCATCGATACCGTCAGCAATGCGTACAACGATCCTGGAGCCGGAAGGTATATGGGAAGGAAGCATATCCTTATTGTATAGTGCCGCCATGCGGAATTCAATAATCGATAAGCTGGACTCGCTTATATCAGTTTAGAGCCGTACACGCTTCCGCCCGTTGATATCTGCACCGCACTGCCAGTTGTTTTATCCGAAGCGCTCAGCGTATCTGTCCGGGATCAACGCAGGTACCGCAATTGGGAGCATTTGCAAATTAATATGCTATGGGAGTCAGAGCATTTACAGGCCGCGGTAAAATCAGCACAAAGGATATGATGCGCGGACCGCAGGCAGGGGGACTGGTATGTGGTATGAGCCGATACTGGGCAAATATACAGACTATCTGGTCAGGAACAGGGGGCTGAGTGCTAATACTATCAAATCGTACCGCAAGGATACTGAACAGTGCCTCCATTTCCTTTTCCTCCATGGGATAACGGATATAAAGGCTGTCAGCAGCGATGGGCTGCGTATGTGGATGGCATATGAATCAAGGAATGTTGCCAGATCATCCCTGGCGCGCAAAATAGTTTCTGTACGCGGGTTTTTTGAGTACCTTTATACCCATGGGCTGCTGCAGTCAAACCCTGCACAGGACCTGGGGACTCCTAAACTTCCGAAAACGCTTCCCGCAGTATTGACGAAGAAACAGGCTGATGAGCTTATGAAAGTATCGGGGGAGGAACCGTCTGCAGGCCGCGCAGGGAACAGCCAGGCGCAGGCGGCCGGCAGCGGCCGCAGCAGGGAGGGGGAAAGTCCGAGCAGAGCTGATGATCCGAAAGCCGAGGCGCTTTTCCTTCGCAATGATGCCATTATCGAACTCCTGTATGCCACAGGGATCCGGGTCGCAGAACTTGCAGGCCTTGATCTGACTGATATTGATTTCTCTTCCCGTACCCTCCGCGTCACAGGCAAGGGGAACAAGCAGCGGGTGGTTCCTTTCGGAGTGCCTGCCTGCAGGGCCCTGGACAGATGGCTCGCTGAAGGGCGCAGGCTGCTTGCAGCACGCCGTCAGGCAGGGAACGCACGATCTGCCGGATCCGGGGACAGGCATAAAGCCGACGGCAAGAGTTCTGTCCAGGATGCCGGTGAAGCTGTATTCCTCGGCGAACGGGGCGGGAGGATCAATCAGCGTCAGGTAAGGGATATAGTCCATAAGCTTGCGCATCAGGCCGGTGTCCCTGATATCAGCCCGCATGCCCTGCGCCATTCAGCTGCAACACATCTTCTCGACGGCGGGGCTGACCTGCGTGAAGTCCAGGAAATGCTGGGCCATTCTTCTCTTGCGACTACACAGCGTTATACCCATGTTTCCATGGAACAGCTGACACGCAAATACGAACAGGCATTCCCGCGGGCATAATCATGATAAAAGGCCATTGGGCGGCACGGTGCAGCCCCCTTTGTTGGAGCAGGCCTATATCCTTGTAGGGTATAGGAATGGAGTCATTACAGGTACAGGCGAAACTGCAGGGGGCATATCAGATGGCTGTTCACGGGCGTATAAAACGTTGGCATGCGGGCATTGCATCCTTATGCGCAGCGGTTTTATGCATTGGCCTGGGCGGATGCGGGAACAGTACCGCTGCAGTGCCGTCATCGTCAGGAGGCTCCCGGAATACTGATCTTTCTAAAATTATCACTGCTTATAATACATGGCCTGTAGACGCCATAACTCCGGGCAAGGCGCAAGGCGGCTCAAGCACCCGGATAACAGATCTCCTGTTCGCCGGCCTTGTATCCAATGACAGCAGCGGGAAGTGGCATTATGATGCCGCAGTATCTATTGAGCCTAACGACGATTATACGCAGTTTACAGTCACCCTCCGTCCGGATATGGCTTTCAGCGACGGCACGAATGTGACCTCTGAATCTTTTACAAAAGCATGGAGCTACGAGGCGAATATCCGCCACCATCAGCCTAACGCAGGGTATCTGTCGCTGATCAGCGGGTATGATGATTTGAGGAGAAGCGATATTGCTGATGACGCGCAGCTTTCCGGCCTGAATATTATCGATGATACGACTTTTACTATTGAACTCAGCAAACCCTGCCTGACTTTTATCAGCATGCTTGCGAACAGGGCTTTCTATCCGCTTCCGCAGTCGTTCTATGCCGATCCGTCAGGCTTCGAAAAGGCCCCTGTCGGTAACGGCCCCTATCGGCTGTGGCATTGGGATCCGTTGGGGCACCCTCAGAGTATGACGCTTATCCCTCATCTGAACTATCATTCTGTAAATTCTGCGCGGAATGACGGCATCAGGTTCGTTTTCTATTCAGACAGCCGGAGGGCGTATAAGGATCTGCAGGACGGGAAGCTTGATGTCCTTGATACTGTCCCCGGAAACAAATACAAGACGTTTGCGTCTGATAAAAACGCCATCGCGGTTAACGGGTCAGGCTCACGTATCCAGATGCTTATGGTCTCGCAGGATTATCCCCATTTCGGATTCGATGATGAAGGGCTTATGCGCAGGCAGGCTATATCGCGCGCATTGAAGCGTACATCACTGATCTCCGACACTATGCCGAACCTGGCTTTGCCTGCAACAGACTTCCTGAGCCCGGGGATTGCAGCGTATACCGATAGCTTAAGCGGCGGCGAGGTTTTTACATACAGTAAGGCTCAGGCCAGGGCTTTATGGGCTAAGGCGGACAGCATCAGGCCGTGGGGCAGCGATGATGCTATACGCATCTCGTATGATGCGCAGGCAGATAATAAGGCTCTGTATGATTCCATCGCCCGGCAGCTTGAGGACGTGCTCGGCGTAAAAGTGGAGCTTGCCGCTGTCCCCTCAACAGGGGAGTTTTATGGGAAAATCAAGAGGAGGGAAATATCAGGGTTTGCAGGGATAACATGGAGCCCCAGCTTCCTTACCCCCTGGGAATATCTTAAACCGCTGTACTCAACGGACAGCGCCAATGCTGACGGCAGCTTCAATTTAAGCGGTTATGCTGATGACGATTTCACAGCGATGCTGTCGAAGGCACTTACTGCTGCCACGGCAAGCTCTTCTTCCGGCCTTTACCAGAGCGCGGAAGAAACCCTTCTCCAGCAGCTTCCGGGGATCCCCCTGGTGTATAAAAATTCTTTCGGTGTGAGTTCGGCCACAACCAGCGGTTTTTCCCTTAACTCAAACGGCGTGCCCAGGTATTATCAGATAAGAAGGGACAGCCGGTATCTGCTCTAGGCAAAAGTACCGGACGGCATACGGCAGGTATTGGAAAACAGGAAAGGACAGCATATGGCGATTACAGTTGCAACATCGAATGTTAACGGTATCCGCGCTGCGTATCGGAAAAATATGGAGGCGTGGGTAAGCGAGCATAAGCCTGATGTGCTGTGCATGCAGGAAGTCCGTGCCCCGCAGAAAGATACAGATGCGATCCTTGCGAGCTTCGCCCGGCACTATGCCGGTGACAAGCTGCGCGCCGCAGGCAGTGTCGGTTGCCTTAATGAGGTATGTAAGATCCCGGGGCGTGCCGGTGTAGCCCTTATCAGCGATCTTGCGATCACCGATAAACGGTATGGGCTTGCAGGGCTGAGCGAAGATGTTGATACAGGGCGATGGATAGAGGCTGATATCACAACACCTTCGGGGTATGGACTCACTGTTGTGGATGTCTATATGCACGCGGGCAACGTTGATGATCCCGCTAAAATGGAGCAGAAATTCCGGTTCCTGGACCATATGATGGAACGGGCGCAGGAGCTGGCAGAAACTGCTGAAAATGGCGGCAGGCAGGCGGTTATGTGCGGCGATTTCAATATTGCGCATACGCCTGCGGATATCAAGAATGCCAAGGCAAATGAAAAGAATTCGGGTTTCCTTCCTGAGGAACGTGCCTATCTGGACAGGCTCCTTGGGGATACAGGTTTTACTGATGTGATGCGGAGCCTTGCCGGGGATATCCAGGGGCCGTACACATGGTGGAGCCAGCGCGGACGGGCCTTCGACAACAATACCGGCTGGCGTCTTGATTACCAGTTCGCTACTCCGGGGCTTGCCAGGAGAGCCCTCAGTTTTACGATCGACCGGGCGGACAGCTATGACACGCGGTGGTCCGACCATGCGCCTCTGACAGTTGCTTATGATATATGATCATGCCTGTAGAGCTATAGGGGTGGAACTATAGTTATGGAGTGTATACGCAGCAGTAGCAGATACTTATAGTGATAGGAATATAATGTTTGGTTTTGGAAAAAAATCGAAAAAAGGGCATGCTTCGCAGCTTGAAACTGAGTCAGAAGAAAGCGCGAAAGATCCTGAAACAGCCCCTGTTCCTGAGGATAGTGGCGAAAAGACAGCCGGGCCATGGGACATTAACGATGAGGATGCGCCCGATTTCGATGCAATGATCAATATCGGCGCTATGTATCTGCCTGCGCTTGACGACGCCCAGTTACGGCTGAAAGCGCAGAATACAGGGGATACCCAGATCATTATCGGCGCGACCCTCACCGTTGGCGATTCGAGCCTTGAGCTTGAAGCTTTTGCTGCGCCTAAAACGATGGGCCTGTGGGATGATATCCGTTCTGAACTTATTGAATCGAATGCCAAGGCTGAGGAAGTTGACGGCACTTTCGGCGCTGAAGTACTCCTCCCGGTCAAAGTCAAAGATAAGGAATTTGTGTCCCGAATTGTAGGGATAGACGGGCCGCACTGGATGCTCAGGGGTATTTTTACAGGCCCTGCTGCCCGGGAAGGCAGTGACGAAAAAACTGTCTTCGATGACTTTTTCTCTGAGATAGTTGTTGACCGGGGCAGTGAGCCGCTGGCCCCGCGCGACCTCATCCCTATGACTGTGCCCCATGCGCCGCAGCAGGATGATGACAGCGACGGCCCTCTGGAGGATAAGGCTAAACGCCCTGCACAGCCTGACGGCTATGATGTTCAGACAACTGTACAGACCTCCCTGACACGCGGACCACTGTTCTCTGAACTGCGGTAATGGCCGGTATCGTATAAACATGGATAATGGTACGTCACGTCGGGGCCGGTATCCCCGAAAAGGCATAAGCTCGCTGGCATCAGATGATTTTTCTGTGATCGCTGCTATTGGGGGCATCCGTGGAATGGTCGAATCAGTCCTTCCCGGGCTTGTTTTTCTGGCCCTTTTTGTAACAACACACTCCTTGCTGTGGACTGTCCTGGTATCTGTTGCTATAGCGGTTGCGGAGCTCGCCGCACGCCTGCTGCAGCGGCAGCCCATAACAGGCGCTCTGTCAGGTATAGGTGCTGTTGCCATATGCCTTGTCTGGGCATGGCTGAGCAGGGATGCACGTAATTATTACCTTCCGGGTTTTATTATCAATGCAGTACTTGTTGTGATCCTCGGTGTATCCCTTGCAGCCCGCATACCGGGGATCGGCTGCGTAGTGGAGTTTGCGAGGGACGCATCCGTTGATAGGCCTTCGCAGTGGCTGCACAGATGGAATGATGACCCCGGCCTGCACCGTGCATACACCTATATCACGTGGATATGGGTCGCAGTGCTTATATCAAGGCTTGCCGTCCAGGTACCCCTGTATTACACGAACCAGATAGGCTTACTCGGCACAGCGCGCCTTCTTATGGGGCTGCCGCTGTATGCCCTTGTTATCTGGGTCTCGTGGCTTATTGCAGCTGACCATATACATCGCAATAAGCTTGCCAGGCAGCAGGAAGCTTCTGATAGGCAGGAGGATCCTTCTGATCTTTCTCCTGAAATGCCTGCCGAAAAGTAGCAGGCTTTTTCATCAGCATATGGAAACTTTATGGATAGTACTGTGACTGCATCAGATGCGGCAGGCGCCCCCGGCAACGGCGCGGAGGCGGCAGGCAGCCGTATTGAGGCTGAAGCTGAGATAGAGCGTTATGCAGATCAGGGCAGGTGTGTGGCCCATATAGACGGAAGGGTGGTATTTGTGCGTTTCGCCCTGCCGGGAGAGCGGGTGAGGATCCTTATTGATGAGCCACATAACCGGAAAGACCGGTTCTGGACAGGCGAAGTCATAGAAGTCATAACAGCCAGCCCCGACCGTGTGGAACCCGTATGGCCCTTAGCCGGGCCGCTTGCATGGGGCGGCGGTGTCGGCGGGGCCGACCTGGTCCATGTGTCCCGTCAGGGACAGCTTGCATGGAAACAGGCAGTTATCAGTGAGCAGATGAAACGTCTGGGGCATATCGATATCAGCGTTCCTGTGCATCCGACGCCTGGAGACGAGGAGGCGGGAGGGCTCCACTGGAGGACCCGTCTGGATCTCGTCGCAGATGGGAATGGGCGCCTTTCTATGCGCAGGCGCGAGTCGCATACGCGTGTTGCCTTAGACGGGATGCCCCTGGCGTCGCAGCAGTTGTGCAGTATCGCGGAGCATCACGGGTTATGGTCCCATCCGTTTGACCTTGATGACCATATCCGCATCAGCGCCCCCGAACCCCGGCCTGGCGATCCCGGCCTTATAGAAAGCGGCAATTATGCTGTCCTTGTTAACGGGGAAGTGCTGTATGGCAGACGTGAACTGACAGAGAGGGTTATCCTCAATAATAGGGCTGATTTTACTTATCATGTTGATGCAGGGGGCTTCTGGCAGATGCACCGCATGGCCCCTGCAGTGCTGGCCGGTACCGCCATGAAGGAAATGGCTGATACCGGTGCCGACAAAGCGCGCGTTATCTGGGACTTATATTCAGGCTCCGGCCTGTTCACCCTTCCGATAGCTGCCCTGTACCCTCATGCGGAAATACTCAGTGTTGAAGGCGCACCCGCCGCTGTCAGGAGTGCCCGGAGAAATCTGAAAGAGGCGGGGGCAGATAATGTGACAGTACTTGAGGGCGATGTGGTGAAGGTTCTCCGCTCACTGGGGAACACAGCTCGCTCCCGGCTTACCCATCCTGATATTATCCTCCTTGATCCTCCGCGGTCTGGTGCCGGCCGCAGGGCCTGCGAACAGATCAGCAAGACAGGGGCGCACAGCATTATTTATATTTCATGCAATCCTGCCAGCCTTGCCCGTGACACCGCGTATCTGCTGGACAGCGGGTACACCCTTGGCTCCATATATGCCCACGATATTTATCCAATGACGCATCACGTTGAGACGGTAGCAGTGTTGTCACGGCTAAGGGATTGACCGCCGGAGAAGTGATGCACTACTGGACTTTTCGGGTATTTTTCCGTCAGCAGCGGAACCCGGAACTGATTGCAAAAACAGCTCTGTTAACAATCAATCATATTGGTCGGAGGACTAAAGCTATAATTTAGAAGTCAAATCTGATTGGAGATTGAATGCGGGTAGAATTAAGAACACTCAGGAAATGGGGAGGGGATGAAGCCTTTAAAGAACTTTCCTAATGGAGATAACTGCCTTGTCGCTGTTGTCGATAAAGAACGTAGGTGTGAAGGTTTTCTGAAGGAACTCTTCGTTCCGTCAGGCGCTGTCGCTCTACTCGTCATTAGTAGAGGAAAATTTTCGAATTGAAACAGCCTTTTTCGAGTCAGTACAGGGTGGAGAGAAAGATTGATTCTTGGAGGTAGAATATGGACGCACGTAAAGGTAACATCTACGAGATATTGAACGGCAATAGGCAGTTTCTGACACCAGTTTATCAGCGGTATTACGGCTGGGATATCGAACAATGCACACGCCTTTGGAATGACATTGTCGAGATGCAGAAGAAAGGCAGAGCGGGTCACTTCGTTGGTTCCATAGTGAACATTGCGGAGCAGGTAATGCCGACTGGGATCCAGAAATATATGATTATAGACGGTCAGCAGCGGATGACTACGCTGTCATTGCTTCTGCTTGCCCTGCGTGATTACGCAATAAAAGATCCGGATGACGCCACCATCAATGCCCGCCGTATTGACAGCATGCTATTGAACAACGAGTATGAAAGCGGCAACGAGCGCTATAAGCTGCTTCTGACAGAGACTGATCGGGATATTCTGATACGGCTTGTGGAAAAAATGCCTATCCCTGTCGATACACGTTCAAAGTTGTTAGATAATTATAAATTCTTTGCCGGAAAGATTGCAGACAAAGAATTGCAGCCTGCCGAAGTATACGAGTCTATTGGTAAGCTGCAGATCGTCAATATAACACTGGACCGCTCAATTGATGATGCGCAGGCCATTTTCGAGAGCCTGAATTCCACAGGTAAAGAGCTGTCTGAATCTGACCTGATCAGGAATTATGTTCTTATGGGGTTGGAGCCTACTGAACAAACCTATGTTTATGAACACTTTTGGCGTCCTATGGAATTGCTGTTTGTCTATGGGGTGCAGGATTCCGTCATGGATAAATTCTTCAGAGACTACCTGACCATGAAGATAGCGCGCATTCCTAAGAAGGACCGCGTGTATGAGGAATTCAAACTCTACCATCTGAATTGCGAGTTCAGCACCATTCGGGAGCTGTGTCAGGACCTGCTTACCTACGCTAAGTATTATACCGACATGGTATTCAAAAGGAGCAGCAACCCCGCGTTCAAATCCTTATACGAAGACATCAATGACCTTCGTATGGCGGTATCCTATCCCTTCCTGCTTAAAGTGCATAATGATTATGCTGATGGCATCATTTCTGAAGATGATTTGAAGCTGATTATCAGGCTGTGCATCAGCTATGTTTTCCGGCGCAGCATCTGTGATATACCGACGAACTCTCTGGATAAGACATTCGCTATGCTGAGGAATGAAGTCAAGCCTGATGATTACGTCAATTCTATCAAGGCTTTCTTCGTTATGCGTGATGATTATAAAGAGTTCCCGAACGATGAAAAATTCGCGGCGGCTTTTGTCCAGAGAGATATTTACTCCATGCGTACCCGGAACTTTATCCTCAGTCAACTGGAGAACTATGGCAACAAGGCGCCAATCGTCATTGAGAATTATACAATTGAACATATTATGCCGCAGAACAGCAGTTTGAGCCCTGAATGGCAGCAGATGCTTGGAGCAAATTGGCGCGAGGTTCAGAAAACTTATTTACATACTATCGGCAATCTAACTCTCACGGCTTACAATTCGGAGATGAGCGATCATCCATTTAAGGTCAAGATGGATATGGAAGGCGGATTCAAGGGAAGCGCACTCCGCCTGAATGCTTATGTCGTTAAGCTCACGGAATGGAACGAACAAAGGATAAAAGAACGTGCTGCACTGCTGGCGGATAAGGCAAAGCAGATCTGGCCCTTCCCTGATATGACAGCAGCAGAGCTGGCTCCTTACCAGACAGTCGAGAAGTTGGCGGAGCGATACAGTATTGAGTCTTATGACACGAATGTTTTTACAAAGACACTGTTTGAAGCTCTGGACCGTAGAATCCAGAATCTATCTCCTGATGTGAAATGTGAATTCAAGAAGCTGTATGTCGCTTATAAGCTGGACACCAATTTTGTGGATATCGTATTCCAGAAACAGAGGCTCCGTATTTCTTTGAACATGAAGTTCTCGGAAGTAATTGACCCGAATGGTATCTGCCATGACATAACTGGTCTTGGCAGATGGGGCAATGGCGATGTAGAACTATACATGGAGCACGCATCGGACGTCGATCAAATCATGGAAGTAGTAGAACAGGCCTATCGTCTCAAGGCAGATGAATGACGGATTATAGGGTTAAAACGATGGGATCAACTCTATTTGAGGAAGTCCCATTTCGTACTGTAAAATGGATATGTTTCCAGAGGCATTGATTATTGGATTTTTAGGAAGATAAATTCAAATTTAGGAGGATAAAAGTATGCTTAGATTGGAAAAAGTCAATGGAAAAAATGTATGGGACATTGTGAAACTTGAAGTATCTAACGACCAGAAAAACTTCGTTGCAGCCAATGATATAAGTATCATTGAAGCTTACACGGCGATTACCGGAAATGGCTATGCTTTCCCTTTTGGCATATACGAAGATGATGTGCCCGTTGGATTTCTGATGATAGGATTTGATGCCGATAATTACTGGGAAAATGCACCTAAGATAGCCAAGGGGAATTATAACCTGTGGCGGCCTATGATAGATAGGAATTATCAGGGTAAAGGGCTTGGTAGGAAAGCAGTCAGGCTTGCCTTGGATTTTATAAATACTTTTCCTTGCGGAGCAGCAGAGTATTGTTGGCTATCGTATGAACCTGAAAATGATGTTGCCCGCCAGCTATACAGTTCGTTCGGCTTTGCTGAAACAGACGAAAAGGACGGGGAAGAACTCATTGCCGTTCTGAAGCTATAACGCAAATCCCAGTTTGTATAATTAATATACTCAATCCAGGCGATAGCAGCACCGTCTTTTTCTATACCCAAATTTAAGAGAGAGGAACAGCTGCCCCTATATCTGTAAGAAGCCTGGCACCGTTTTCTCCATATATTTTTGGCAGTATGCTTTCCCACTTTTTGCTGTGCTCAAGGTCCCGTTTTTTCATCTCAATAATTTTCGCCGGCGAGTGCGGGAAATCTGATCCGTATACAATATGATCATCGTTGGTTATTGAAAGGAGCATATCCAGCTGGTTGGGTTCAGGGTCCCCTGCAATATCGAAATAAAGGGAACGGATATTATCGTCGACATTGGTTTCGTCCATAAGCCCGTTCATGGCGAGAATTTTTGAGACGCCTTTCATACGCTGGTACATAAAGGGCAGGAACGATCCTGTGTGCGGGATAACAAAGCGGATATCGGGGAACCGTACCATAATATTGTGTGCGATCATATTAAGAAGGGCCCTGGTCGTATCCGCGGGATACTCGAAAAGCGCAGCAACCTTGCCTGTGATAACATCTTTCGGAGCCTGGTGCGCCCGGTTGGGGTGGATAATGACCAGCGCCTTGCGTCTGTTGAGCTCTTCCATAACAGGATCAAGCTTCGGATCCCCCGGGTATACACCATTGGCATTGGTGGGGAATTTGACACCTAATGCGCCCAGCGTATCCATGGAATACGTGATCTCATCCAAAGACCCCTCGGTATAGGGGAGCGGAAGGCAGGCTATAAAGCCGAAGTGTCTGGGATCATCACGGACTGCTGCTCCCAGCTCTTCGTTGATCTTCCGGGCAGCTGCCGCCGATTTGGCATCATTACCGTTATGGATATGCGGTGAGGGCAGGGAAAAAATAGAATAGTTGATTCCGGCCTCAATTTAAGCTGCCAGGCATACGCTTAGTTACACACGGCAGGATAGACTGTTGATATTGTAGTTAAAAAGCCGTGTAGGATACGGACCCTATGAAGGAGAAAAAATGAATATGGCGCTGCAGATTTTCTGCTGCCTGATAGCAGCCGAATTTGCGTATATTTTCTATCTGGAAACTGTGATCCCGGATTCGGGGACAACAGCAAAAGTTTTCGGGATGGACGTCAAGGACCTGAAAATGCCCGCCATGAGAACTGCGATGAAGAACCAGGGGGTCTATAACCTCGGTATTGCAGTCCTGCTTGTCCTCGCAGTATTTGTACTCCACAGCAGGGATGCGGTTATCGGGCTGCTCGCTTACATTATCTGTGTTGCCCTTTATGGAAGCTTTACTGTCAGCAAAACCATCATCCTCAAGCAGGGCGGGCTCGCTATTATTGCGCTTATCCTGTGCTTTTTTTAGGGCAGTATACTGCGGCTGGTGCGCAACAATTCGGATATATAGCAGGATATATAGAAGATAAAAGGTAGAATACCTGTATGACCGGAAAGCCCCTAGTATACAGGCAGCGCATCAGCAGCACGGTATTTTTGCGCGCGGCTGTTTTCTTCATGTGTATGTGCATTATGCTGTCTGCCTGTTCGAAGATTTCGGGAGGGCAGTCTTCACGTGCTATCGGGCATTCTTATTTTCCCGGTGATCCCGGCTATACACTGGCTGATGGCGTTGATGATACCGATATGCGTATTGGCCTTGTGGGGGCCTGCGGTGCCCATGGGGCCGGAGACAATATGATGCAGGCATTGAGCCGCGAGCTGTCCCAGACATATGCCGTTGCTTCGTACTCGCCTATTGCGTGCACTGAAAACACATCATCATCAGAAAGCGTCAGGGCGCAGGTGGCAGAGATCGATTCATATCTTGAGCGCCATGTCCATGTGATCGTTGTACATCCGCAGGCAGCCACAGATCCGCGGTGTTCCCGGGCCGATAAGGCTGCTTTTGCCCGGGCCCTCGAGAAGGTGCGCACACACAGGACTGCAGCCATACTGGTCAATACTTCTGAGCAGCAGGCAAAAAACATGGGTATAGGGTCTGAATATTATGCAGCATTATGGGATATCTCAGTTGAGCAGACGCCCCAGTCCGGCAGCTCTCAACCGGGCACAGAACAAAGGCCGGCGCCAGCAATGAGGCCATTGGATGTTATCAGGGCTGTTATTGATGATACCCCTCATGCTACCGTACTGAGAAGTGTGATCAATAAACATAAAACAGAGTAGGAACAGAAATATATGGCACAGGCTTCACAGGTAATCTCACAGGCAGATCAGCAGAAACCGGCTTCCGCCTTGCCTGAAGTGGCGATGCCTGGACTGGGCACTGCCGAAGTGCAGCAGAGGATAAGCTCCGGCCAGACTAACGCGCTTAAAGAAAAAACATCACGCTCAATATGGCAGATCATCCGCGCCAATGTTTTCACCCTTTTCAATGCGATAATCTTTACCGCTATGATACTGGTACTTATCACAGGCCGCTGGCGTGACGCCCTGTTCGGATTCGTGCTCATCATCAATACAGGGATTGGCATTTTCAGCGAAGTCAGGTCAAAACGTACCCTTGACCGGCTGTCCATACTGGTAGAGGCATCATATGCAGTCCGGCGGAATGGGACTAACACGGAGATCACCCGCGATAAGATCGTACTTGACGATCTTCTGTGGATACGCGCAGGTGAACAGGTCCCTGCAGACGGGCAGGTCCTGGCGAGCTATGGCCTGGAGCTTGATGAGTCGATGCTTACCGGGGAATCCCGAACCGTGAAAAAAAGCGAAGGGGATTCCGTGCAGTCGGGGAGTACAGCTACAGCAGGCATGGCGCTTGTAAAGGTGACTGCTGTGGGCGCCAACAGTTACGCGGCAAAGATTACCTCACAGGTCAAAAAATTTACAAAAACACATTCCGACTTAAATGATGGCATCAATAAGATACTTAAAGTCATGACGATTATCGGCATCCCTATGGTCGTCCTCCTTGCATGGAGCCAGATACGTGTAGTTGGAGGTTTTGAGGCCGCATTTACTTCTGACCTGTGGAAGGATGCCGATATATCTGCTGTTTCCGGAGTCGTAGGCATGATACCGGAAGGCCTGGTGCTGCTGACATCGCTCAATTTTGCCATAGCAGCCATGCGGCTTGCACGTCAGAATACCCTTGTCCAGGAGCTGGATGCTGTAGAGACCCTGGCACGTGTGGATGCCCTGAACCTTGATAAAACAGGGACTATCACTGATGGCGGGATAGTCTTTGACAGCATTGAAAACCTTGGGGATAGCAATGATGCTGATACCGGCAGCCCCAGATATCCTGATGAGAAAACGGTCAGGCGTGCACTCTCCGATATCTGCAATGAAGAATCCCCGAATGCAACAGCCCGCGCAGTCCTGGAAGGGCTGAAAAGCAAGACAGGTACGCCATCTGACAGCAAACCGGGAAGCATACAGTCGCGCACCCCCTTCTCATCTGCCCGGAAATGGAGCTCCATTACGTATGCAGACGGTTCCCAGTGGTTCTTTGGCGCTCCGGAAGTACTCCTTTCCGGTTCCCAGGCCGCGATTAATGCTGATACCAATGATCCCGGAAGCCTGTATCCTGATGTTTTTAAACGCATAGAAGCCTTTGCCGAGAAGGGGTCCCGCGTCCTTCTCCTGGCATATGCGCCGAAAACAAATGCGCAGGGGAGCGATCCTGCTGAAACGGTAAACCCCGGGATCGTACCGGTATCGCTTATTATCTGTTCTGAGTCTATCCGCGACGATGCCCGTGAAACTTTAGCATGGTTCCGTGAACAGGGCGTGAGGTGCCGCGTGATTTCCGGGGACAATCCGGGGACAGTGGCAGCGATAGCCGGGAAAGTCGGTCTGACAGGCGATAGCATGCCTCGGTATATGGATGCCCGCAATCTTCCCGATGACGTTGAAGAACTTGCAGAAGCCCTGGAGGATATAGATGTCCTCGGCCGCGTGCTCCCCGAGCAGAAAAAAGCAATAGTGCAGGCCCTGCACAGTAAAGGCCATACCGTAGCTATGACAGGTGATGGCGTTAATGATGCCCTGGCGCTCAAAGAGGCTGACCTTGGCATTGCGATGGGCAACGCGGCGCCTGCCACAAAAGCTGTTGCCCAGATAGTGCTTGTGGACTCGAAATTCTCCCATCTGCCCAGTGTGGTCGCACGCGGCCGGCAGGTGATGGCTAACATGGAACGTGTGGCAAGCCTGTTCCTGGTAAAAACCGTATATTCCGTGCTTATTTCGCTTGGCGTAGTGCTGAGCTTCATGCCTTTCCCATATTTGCCAAGACATATTACATATATCGGTTTCCTTACTATCGGTACCCCGGCGTTCATCCTGGCGCTTGCGCCTAATACACGCCGGTATATACCGGGTTTCCTGAAACGGGTAGTTGCTTTTGCTTTCCCCGGAGGCATGGCTGCAGGGCTGTCCGTCCTGCTGACAGCATGGATAGTGCCGCCGCTGATGCACTGGAGCTATAGCGGTTCGGATCTTGCACAGCTGCGGACCGTGTGCAGCATTGTGCTTTTTATAGTTGGCATTGCAGTCCTTGCAAGGGTTGCACGCCCTCTGAGATCGTGGCGCGGTATTTTAGTCCTGTTTTTCTTCGCAGCAGGGGTCATTGGCGCATTCATACCGTTTATCGCAAGGTTCTTTGAGATATATCTTCCTGCCGGGCGGAGCCTGGTTATCACGGCAGTAGCCGTGTGTGCCGCTGTGGTGCTTTTCTTCGCCTGCTACGGTGTACAGGGCATTATTTCGCGGTATACGGACCGTTCCGGACGTCGTCCGGTCCGGTCCCGGTAGCGGCCGACCCCTCCTGCCCCCGGGGCTCCTTAAACTCTTCTATTGCAGGGACGGTATCTCTGTTCCTGTGGAGGCGAATATTTTCAAAGGGTATCTGTGACAGGACCGTGCCGCAGAAAATCAGGATACTTCCGAAAATAGCAGGTCCCGTCATAGTCTCATGGAGGATGAAGACCCCGCCTACGGCTGAGAATAATGATTCAAGGGACATCAGGATAGAAGCCTGCGCGGGCTGTACGTACATCTGCCCAACTATCTGGAGCGTATAAGCAACACCAACGGCGACAATACCTGTATAGGCTATGGAGACCCATCCGTGTAAGGCCGCCTGCATATTGATGGACCCGTCCCATGCAGCAGCAATCCAGCTGAGGACAGCAACAATAAGGCTTTGGACGAAAGAAAGCATCATAGTGTCAACATGGCGTATGTTGGCATCGATAATAATGATATGCGCACCGAAAAGCGTGGCGGAGGCAAGAAAAATAAGGTCTGAAAAGTCTATTCCGGCCAGGCCGCTTTTACCGTAGATACTGAGGAAATAGAAGCCGATGATTGCAACAATGATCCCTGTTATAGCCGTCACTGAGGTTTTTTTCTTCAGGAAGATGCGGGCAAGTATAGGCACTGCAATAATATAAAGCGCTGCGATGAACCCCGCATGCGCAGCCTGCTTTGAGATTTCGACCCCAAGCTGCTGAACGGTGCTTGCGCTGAAGAGGAATACGCCGCAAATGCAGTAGATAAGTATCCGGTAGAGGAAGGAACCCGGTTTTTTGATATCCGACAGGGCAATGACCGGTATTCTCAGGGATGCAGTATGCCTGTGCGCCCTTCCTGTTTTGCTCAGCCCCCCGTTCCTCCGTACGCCTTTTCCTGATGGTTTTTCTTTTCCTGCGGTACCGGCAGCCTGGCCAAGGGACTGGAGGATCTTTTCTGCCCGCTCATGCCGCCTTGCTAGAAGATTATGGCGTCTGATAAAGCTCCATATCGCGAAAGGCAGAAGGCTCAGTGAAGCCAGCGTGAAGCGCGTTGCATTGAAGAACCAGAACGACATAGTGTCTGAGCCTTCAACGGAAAAGACGAATGCGAAACCCCAGCATGCTGCAGCCATAACTAATGCAAAGGAGCCTTCAATGGTATGGAGCTGCGAAATGTTGCGCATGGTATCCCTCCCTGGTGCTGGCCGTGCCGCTGCAGCGGGCTGATAATTATTACATCATATAATCCTAAGGGTATACCACGGTTATAACCATGACACTCTTATGCGCTATATACGTGCCGGGCATACAGAAAGGGGCCTGAAACCTGTTACGGTACCAGACCCCTGTTTGAATATGCTCTTAGGATTACCGGGATGGCCTGGCCATCTGCCGGGTATCTATTACCTATTTGCCTGTTATCATCAGTTCCGGCTGCCGCCTCCGAGGAGGGTCAGCAGGTTGACGAAGAAGTTGATAAAGTCGAGATAAAGGTTCAGGGCGCATACGATTGATACCCGCTTGATCATTTCCGGCTGTCCCTGGTAATGGTTCAGGATAGCCCGTGTAGCCTGGGCATCATACATGGTGAACCCGGCGAAAAGCAGCAGGCTGATGCCGCTGATAATCATAGTGCCGCTGGATACGCGGAAAATAAGCAGGAGGACTTCAACAACTATAAGGGTTATCAGAGCTGCAGTAAGGATGGTGCCGAACTTGAGGAGGTTCCGTTTAGTTGTCAGGCCGATCATGGAAAGGACAAAGAAGAAGAGGGATGACATCCCGAGGGCCAGGCCGATAGTCTCCAAGGTGTAGACATAAAAAACGGTAGACAGGGTAAATCCCATGGATGCAGCGTACAGATAAAATATGACACGTGCGACAGCAGGGGGCATTTTCATTACCTGGGAGCTGAGGACAACAACAATAATAAGCTGCGCTATAAGCAGGCCCCAGAAACCAAGCCGGCCTGTAGCAGCTGTGTATGCTTCAAGCCATCCCTGGCTCGCTGCAAGCCCTGCGACAGCTGCGGTAACAAGGATCCCCAGGAACATCTCGAAATAGACACGTGTTACCGATGTATGCTGCGCCTGCTCATCCTGCGCATAGGCAGCTGTAGCATCCATATATGGCTGCTGTGTGAAAGCCCTCTGGGCGCCGGCAGCATTCTGGGTGTACTGCGGGTATGGCTGCTGGCCGTAAGGCGCCTGGGCCTGGTCCTGCTGGTAGCCGTTGCCGGCTCCGTACTGTGGCTGATCGTTTGTCATAACCCCACTCCTTGATTGATATGATTAGCGCGGCAATCAGGCGGTATCCGGATTATCCGCATATGTGTCTTATTTCTATTCTACAGTATTATTCTAAAACACGTGATTGACCATATGGAGGCATCAGGCTATGCCTGCACGTTAACGCGGCAGCGAAGAAACGGATACATCAATTATTGATTTTCGGTTAATCTTCGTCACGGATCACAGTGTAGCTGCGCGGTGTCAGATCAATGTCGTCATCCTCAGAAACATGGGAATCAATAATGTCACGATGGATGAACTGCATGGTGCCCTCAACTTGGGCTAGGGTAGAAGCACACTCCTGGAGCGTCCCTGAGTGGCGCGCGATCTGGTCGTCACTGAGATTACCCTTGTAGCGCAGCTTATGTTCAAGGCTTGCCCAGTAATCCATAGCGATAGTGCGGAACTGCACTTCAACAGGGGTGATGCGCGGGCCGGTAGTGAGGAAAACAGGGACCTGGTAGATCATATGGAGGCTCCGGTAGCCGCTTTCCTTGGGGTGGGATATATAATCCTTGACTTCCATGATTTCAATGTCTGACTGTCCGGAAAGCATATTCGCCACGGCATAGACATCATCGATATAGTTGCATATCACACGGATACCCGCAATATCGTATATGTTATTCTGCATCGCTTCAATGGTCTGCGGGAGATGGCGCTTCTTAAGTTTGCCGAAAATAGACTTCGCGCTTTTGATGCGGCGCTCCATATGGTGGATAGGGTTGTGCTCGTAGCGTACGTGGTATTCATCATCAAGGATTTCAAGCTTCGTGCTGACCTCGTGCATAGCGCCGCGGTAGACCTGCATGGAATCAACGAACTGAGAAACGTAATCACTGAAATCGTCAATGTCAAGGTCCGACAGGTCGATCGGGATATCCTGCTGTCCAAGCGCAAGGTTCTGGAGTTCATTGCGCAGCTCCGCAGTGTTCAGTGTCGGCTGTTCATCTAAAATCATGGTTCCCCCGCATAAAGAAGTCAGCATATATAATACAGGGAACACGCCACCAAGTAAAGGAGTAGTTGGAGTCATTGGGTAATATCACTTATATGAATGAAGATATGATGACGGCTGAAGAACGTTCTGGGGCAGTCAGTACTGCGGTAGACGGGGCAGCTGCGCAGACAGCCCTCCGGCACGGCAGGGGGAAAGGCATCTACTATGTCCATACGCTGGGGTGCCAGATGAATGTGCATGATTCTGAACGTATCGCAGGTGTCCTGGAAGCTGACGGGTATGTTAAGGCAGACCAGGAACAGATCGATAATAACGATGTCGACCTGATTGTTATGAATACCTGCGCGGTCAGGGAGAACGCTTCGAACCGCATGTACGGTACGCTGGGGCAATGGGCGGAGTTGAAACGCGAGCATCCGCAGCTTCAGATAGCTGTAGGCGGGTGCATGGCCCAGAAAGACAGGCAGCGCATCACGCAAAGGGCGCCATGGGTCGATGCCGTATTCGGGACGAAAAATATAGGTTCGCTTACCGGGCTTCTGGATAAAGCCCGTATGTACAATACGTCCCAGGTAGAAGTAGCAGCGGACCTGGAATACTTCCCCAGCCAGCTTCCGGCAGCCCGGGTATCGCGGATATCGTCATGGGTCGCGATTTCCGTAGGCTGCAACAATACGTGCACCTTCTGTATAGTCCCGTCGGTACGTGGGCGTGAGCGTGACCGCAGGCCGGGGGATATCCTTGACGAGATACAGCGCTGTGTAGATTCAGGTGCTAAAGAGGTGACCCTGCTCGGGCAGAATGTCAATTCGTACGGATACTCCATGGGGGACCGTTATGCGTTTTCCAGGCTCCTGAGAGCCTGCGGCGATATCAAAGGGCTGGAAAGGGTCCGTTTCACTTCGCCCCATCCCGCAGCCTTCACAGATGATGTTATTGCTGCCATGGCAGAAACGCCTAATGTTATGCATCAGCTCCATATGCCCCTGCAGTCCGGTTCGGACAGGATATTGCGCGCGATGCGAAGGTCGTACCGGACATCAAAATTTATGGGGATAGTGGACCGCGTCCGCGAAGCGATGCCTGATGCCCAGATCACAACGGATATTATTGTAGGTTTCCCCGGCGAGACAGAGGAGGATTTCCAGCAGACACTGGATATCCTTGGGCGTGCACGGTTTGCGGGCGCTTATACTTTTGAATATTCCCCCCGCCCGGGGACCCCTGCCGCGCTTATGGAGCAGATCCCCGCGGATGTTATGCGCGAAAGGTATACGCGGCTTCATGATATGCAGGAATCAATAACCCTTGAAGAAATGGGAAAGTTTGTAGGACGCGATGTTGAAGTGCTCATTTCCGGGACTGGGCGGAAAGATTCCAGTACGCACCGTGTTACAGGCCGCGAACGCACCGGGACACTGGTGCACATTGGCGTCCCAGAGGGGGAGCAGATGCCGCAGGTAGGAGACTTTGTCACCTGTACGGTAACAGGGTCTGCCAGGCATTATATTATTTCTGATCCTGATGTCCGTTCCGGGCACACGTACAGTGTCCGCAGATAAGGCCTTGCAAGGTTTGCTTCAGGAATGCAGAAAAATAACGGCAGCGCAGCAGATATGCCATATAAAGTGATTTCGGTCATAGGACCTACAGCTTCGGGGAAAACTGCTCTGGCAATTTCGCTGGTGCATGCCCTGGAAGAAGAAGGGCGTGCTGCCGAGATCATCAACGCTGATGCTTATCAGATGTACCGCGGCATGGATATTGGTACTGCAAAAGCTTCGGTGCAGGAACGGGCAGAAGTAAAACATCATCTTATTGATATCATCAGCCCGCAGGAAACGATGACTGCTGCACGGTTCCAGAAGCTTGCAAGATGCTGTATCGCTGATATCCAGGCCCGGGGGGCAACGCCTGTGCTGGTCGGCGGCTCGGGGCTGTATGCAAGGGCAGCGATCGATGATATCTCTTTCCCCGGAACTGACCCTCAGATACGGTCCGATATTGAACAGCGTGGCAGGGATATCGGTGCAGAGGCGCTTTTTGCTGAGCTTGAGCAGAAAGACCCCGTCGCTGCTTCCCGTATGGACTGGCACAATATCCGCAGGACCGTCCGTGCGCTGGAAGTCATCGCCCTTACGGGGAAACCGTATTCGGCTGCGCTGCCCCATTACAGGTATATTATCCCGGCTGTCCAGATAGGCCTTGACCTTACCAGGGAAAACCTTGATGAGCGTATAAACCTGCGGACCCGCAGGATGAGGGAAGCCGGTTTCACCAATGAAGTGCGTCAGTTACGGGACCGTCTCGGCGCTACCGCCATAAAAGCCTTGGGATATCGGCAGATCATAGATTACTGCGACGGGCTGATAGATGAGGATGAAGCCTATGAGCGTATTGCACACGATACCAGGCGCCTGGCCCGTAAACAGATGGGATGGTTTGGCAGGGATCCGCGTATCCACTGGTTGGATGCGACGGCACCTGACCTGCCTGGACTGGCGATGGATATCGTGCACCATGCCGATTCCGGCGATTATGACCGTGATGACAGGGTTGCTGATACTTATGCTCAGCATCATTTAGGCGGGCTTGGACAGCAGGCATCTGTGGGCAAAGTGATATCAGGGATTTAAGACTTGATATTTTTGTGGATTTTATGCGCTTGCCTCTCTCTGAACTGAGTTTTACGTTATCCTTAAAACCGTTATGGTACGAGGAAATTCATCATCACGCAGGCCCGGCGATTTACAGAATAACGGAAGCGGCAGGGCTTCGCCACGTTCACAGCAGGAACAGCATGGGCAGCGGGCGGCAGCAGGTGCAGATGCGGCCCAGCGGCAGGAGCCATGGTGGAAAAAGGCCCTGCTTTTCTTCCCGCGCGCCCTGGGGAAACTGATACGTTCCGTCACGGGGGCTGGGGTTGATGATAATGAGGCTACGCGCGATGGCCTGTGTTTTGTACTGATTATTTTTGCCATCCTTTTTGTTGCGAGCGAATGGTTCCGTGTACACGGCTTTTTTGCCCAGGGGCTGCATATCCTGGCATCCAGCCTTTTTGGTGTTATGAGTGTGGCACTGCCGGTATTGCTGATAGTTATCGCTTTCAGGCTGCTGCGCAATGTAGGGGAGCGGTCGGATTACGATAATTCGCGCGTAGTGTCAGGATGGTTCCTGCTGATGTGGTCCGTCTGCTCCATTATTGATGCTGTGAGATCCGCTCCGCTGCATAAATTCATGTGGGATTCTGTACAGTCCGCCGGTGGCCTTTTCGGCTTTGTCCTGGGATCCCCCTTGTCCTGGGGCTTATCGATCCCCTTTGCCATAGCGGTTTTTGTTGTTATAGCCCTTTTCTCGCTTCTGCTGATCACACGCACACATCTGACTGATATACCGAAAATTTTTGCAGGGCTGGGGCGCAGAGGAAGCGGCGACACCGGCTCGGAAGAGTTCCCTAATGAAGTCCGCATAGGTGACGGGACCATGCAGTTCGCTGATGGTGTATCGGCCCATGACGGCAGTGACGAGGGCTCCGGCAAGCCTTCGTTCCTGAACAGGTTTATGGGCATGTTCCGACGCAGGAAGGCCGATACCCCGCTGGATGAGTATGAGGGGGACACGGCATTCGACAAAGCCCATAACCGTGAAGAATTTGGGTCTGACAACCCCACCCGGGCGCTGTCAGTCGATCCGGGCAGCCCCGGTGCAACTGTAAACATACCGACTGGTATATCTGATGTCCCCCAGCCTCCTGCCCCTTCTGCGCATCAGGCTGCGCAGGGCGACAGTGCCACTGTGGCAGTCCCGCAGGGCCGTCCGGCCCAGGATGCTGTAGCTGCTGCAGATCCATCCGGTGACGCTGATGAATTCACGGTTGCCGATGACGGACGTACTGCGCCTGGTGATGAGATGCCGTACCAGCTTCCTGTATTGGATATGCTTGTCCGCGGCAAGCCCCACGCAACTAAAACACCGGAAAATGAACGTGTGATGATGTCGCTTCAGGCAACTTTCAAACAGTTCGGTGTTGATGCGCGGGTGATCGGTTTCCTTCGGGGGCCTTCAGTGACACAGTATGAGGTGGAGCTTGGCCCGGGGGTAAAAGTTGAGAAGGTTACCAATCTCCAGAAAAATATTGCTTATGCAGTGGCTAGTTCTGATGTCCGCATCCTTTCGCCTATCCCGGGAAAATCTGCCATAGGTATCGAGATACCGAATGTTGACCGTGAGATCGTGCATCTGGGGGATGTCCTGCGTTCAGAAGTGGCGCTTAAGGATGTTAACCCGATGGTTGCCGGCCTCGGCAAGGATGTAGAAGGGCATGTTATCACTGCAGACCTTACTAAAATGCCGCATCTGCTGGTTGCCGGCGCTACAGGTTCCGGTAAATCGAGTTTTATCAACTCAATGCTTATGTCAATAGTGATGCGTGCGACCCCTGAACAGGTGCGCCTGATCATGGTCGATCCCAAACGTGTAGAGCTTACTGCTTATGCAGGGATACCTCACCTCCTTACCCCTATTATTACTGATCCCAAACGTGCTGCCCAGGCATTGGAGTGGGTCGTCAAGGAAATGGACTCCCGGTATGATGACCTGCAATATTTCGGGTTCAAGCATGTCAAAGATTTCAATAAGGCTGTGCGTGAAGGCAAGGTGCATGCCCCCCAGGGGTCTGGCCGTAAAGTTGCGCCGTATCCCTATCTGCTTGTAGTCGTTGATGAGATGGCTGATATGATGATGGTCGCCAAGAATGATGTGGAAAGCTCTATCCAGCGTATTACGCAGCTGGCCCGGGCAGCAGGGATCCACCTTATCCTCGCCACGCAGCGCCCGTCTGTTGATGTTGTCACAGGCCTTATTAAGGCGAATATCCCTTCACGCCTGGCGTTTGCGACGTCCTCGGCTACGGATTCGCGGGTGATCCTTGATTCGACGGGTGCAGAGACCCTTATCGGACAGGGCGACGCACTGTTCCTGCCGATGGGTCAGGCAAAGCCGATCCGTGTGCAGGGCGCGTGGGTCGGCGAGTCGGAGATACATCAGGCTGTCGAATATGTGAAGACACAGCGTAAGCCCAAATACCGCCAGGATATCGAACAGATGGCACAGCAGCAGGATGCCAGGAAAGCTGTGGATGAAGAGATCGGCGATGATATGGATGAGCTGCTTCAGGCCGCTGAGCTGGTGGTTACCGCACAGTTTGGTTCCACATCCATGCTCCAGCGCAAGCTCCGTATCGGTTTCGCCAAGGCAGGGCGCCTTATGGACCTGCTTGAATCCCGGGGGGTGGTCGGGCCTTCTGAAGGTTCCAAGGCAAGGGAAGTGCTTGTGCAGCCTGAACAGCTCCCTGAAGTCCTCGCCTTCATCAGAGGGGATGCGCCTGAGATCAGCCAGGAACCTCCTGATACTGCGCGGCAGCAGCCCCCTTTGCCGGCAGATATTCCGTTGGCGGATGATGGCGCGCAGCCTTCTCAAACGCCTTCCTTTGCTTCTCCAGAGGCGCAGGAAGATGCGGGGAACGGTCCGCATCGGCAGCAGCCGCAATCCTCTGAAGGATATCCGGGATATACCCCTTCCGAAGATTCCGAGGCATACTATCCTTCAGCGGGGGCTATCGCGCATATGGAGCTTAATGATTTCAACACCCCGCCGCATGTGGATAATAATACGGTCCAGTCGGATAATGACTACGGCAGATATTATTCATAAACCTGCACAGGCGGCAGTATAACAGCATATGCCTCTGGCACCTGTCCCCGTTTGACCCGCTGCCTGTACTGCGGGAATTGCCTTTGTGCGGTATAGGGGATACTCTTGTATGTAAAGAATACGGCTGACTGCACAGGCCGGCGGTATTACAACGGGTGGTAAATTATGGAAGACAGCAGCTCAACACGGAAAATGCCATTGCTCAAAGGCTGGAATGCTGTGCCGAACCTTATAACATATGTGCGCATTGTTATGGTCATAGTATTCATCACCCTTGCTGCCCAGGCAGGATCGCTCGGTGTGTCTGATTATGCCAAACGGTGGACGGCTGCTGTGCTGTTTATTGTTGCTGCCAGTACAGATAAGCTGGATGGCTATTTTGCCCGCAAGTATCATCAGGTCACTGAGCTTGGGAAGCTTATGGACCCGATTGCTGATAAGCTGCTTATCTGTTCTGCCCTCATTACCCTGTCTGCTTTCGGTGAACTGTGGTGGTGGGTAACGGCCCTTTTCCTAATCCGGGAGATCGGTATTACGGTAATGAGGTTTTTTATTATTGACAATGGTGGGAAAGTCATTGCCGCAAACAGGGCAGGCAAGTATAAGACTGTCGCTGAGTGCATTGGCATAGGGATGCTCCTTCTACCGGTATGGCTTGTGCCGGGCATTCCGTCTGCGGCCGCGAAAGCATACCGCATTACTGGCCTTGTGATTACGCTTATTGCCCTCGCCCTGTGCCTGTACTCAGGCGTTATGTATGTTATCGGTGTCTTCCGTCCGCGCAGCCGGCAATAGTATGTTTATGGCTGCCCGCGCATACAGGCAGATAGGAGCATAGGCTTTATAATTATGGACAGCGTCGCTCCAGACAGTATTCTCCCTGTTTTAAGTACTGCACAGGTTACCCGGGATGATAAAGCAGCCCGGGCTCTGGAAATATGCCGCGGCAGAGGCTTTTTTATTGCCTGCGCGGAATCATTGACTGCCGGGCTGCTCGCAGATTCTTTTGTGCGTATCCCCGGTGCATCAGATGTATTCCTGGGGTCAGCCGTCACGTATACGAATGAGGAAAAGCATCATATCCTGGGCGTCAGCAGCACGCTTCTGAGGGCACAGGGGGCTGTTGCTTCCGAAACGGCATGCCAGATGGCTTCCGGTGTAAGGGATCTGTATGCTTCAGCGGACAAAAACTATTTGCATAACGTTATCGGCCTTTCTACTACAGGGGTCGCCGGTCCCGGGCCGAGTGAGGGGAAGCCGGAGGGGCTGGTATATGTTGCCTGCACTGTGCCGGCAAAACCAGTTTTCCCGGGGGTCCCTGTACGCGTGCGGCAGCTGCAGTGCAGCGGCGGCAGGGAAACTGTCAGACGGGAAAGTGTTGAAGGGGCGCTGGACCTGCTGCTTGCGGTATTGGGGGAAAAGCCCTGACATACAGTACCTGGGCGGTGCGGACGTCAAGATGTGTATATGATGTGTGCTGTATGGCGCGCCGGGAATAAATCGTGTGCGGCGGTGTTGACACTTTCAATAGATCATAACTTGGACACGCGGAAGGATGTGCTATGGCAGAAACGGCTATGCAGCTTACATCAAATCTTGAGACCCGTCGGGCGAGGCCTGTGATAATGGAACATACTGAAGCCATGAATAAGAACCTTACTCCGGCACAGCGCAGGGCTGTTGAACTGGCGCGCCAGCAGATCATAAAGGCGAAGCAGGCCAGGGCTGCAATAGATGAAAAACAGAATTCCAGATACAGCCGCTGGGTACATTCTGAAAGCCGTGAGGATAGCGGTACGAAGCAGGGGAACATCCAGGACCCTGCTGCAGAAGGCGAGATATCCCTGCGCAAAGTGCAGGGAGGCATACTGAGGTCTTTGCGTACGCGCGACCATAAAACGCTTCGTGAGATCAGTGAAAAAGCGGGGGTATCTCTGGGCTATCTTTCAGAGGTCGAGCGTGGGCAGAAGGAAGCCAGCTCTGAATTGCTTATGTCTATCACTGAAGCACTCGGGGTACGGCTTTCAGATATGCTTGTTATGGTAGCTGACCAGATACGTGTTGCCGAAAATAAGGCAGCAGCCCCCGGTATCACAGATATCGCCGATGAGGCTGCAGCTGTTTAATAACAGTACATATGTCAATGCGTGAACGTGAGTTTTGGGAACTGCTTGAAGAAGTATTCGGAAGGGTCTACGGCCGCAGTATCGCCAGAGACCAGAGGCTGGCGCGGCTGCAGTCGATGACAGTATATGAAGCGCTTGATGCGGGGATTGAGCCGCGTGTCGTATGGAATGTGCTCTGCGACCAGATGGATGTGCCCGATTCCTCCCGATGGGGGAAGGATCATAACGCGCCTCCTATGCCGGCACCCTGATTCGCGGCAGTGCATTCGAACACATGTTCGACCATTATTGTAGAATGGGATAAGCAAAAGTAAAGATGGATATGGGGCGTGTTATCCACATCTGACCACATAAGAGTAAAGATATATACACTTGTGTCCGTACAGGTATAGTGGATAGCACGAACTCATGAACAGGAGAACAGATGCCACGTACAAAAGATACTGCGAACGCCCAGGATGCACGCCGCCAGGCTGCATTGGATACTGCTCTCGCACAAGTTGAGAAGGCCTTCGGCAAAGGTTCCGCAATGCGCCTGGGGGATAAGCCCGTCAACCAGGTAGAAGTTATCCCTACAGGATCCATTGCCCTTGATCTTGCCTTGGGAATAGGCGGTTTGCCGCGTGGCAGGATCATCGAGATATTCGGCCCCGAATCGTCAGGTAAAACGACTATTGCCCTGCATGCAGTCGCCAATGCCCAGAAGAATGGCGGTGTTGCAGCATTCATAGATGCTGAGCATGCGCTTGACCCTGATTATGCGCGCAAGCTGGGCGTTGATACCGATTCCCTGATCATCTCCCAGCCTGATAATGGCGAGCAGGCGCTGGAAATAGCCGATATGCTTATCCGCTCGGGCGCGCTTGACATTATCGTTGTTGATTCGGTAGCAGCCCTGGTGCCGAAAGCGGAAATTGACGGCGAAATGGGGGACAGCCATGTTGGTCTCCAGGCACGCCTGATGAGCCAGGCACTGCGCAAAATGACAGGTGCCCTGTCCCAGTCTAACACTACAGCTATTTTTATTAACCAGCTGCGCGAAAAGATTGGTGTTATGTTTGGCAACCCTGAAACGACAACAGGCGGCAAGGCCCTTAAATTCTATTCTTCAGTCCGTCTTGATATCCGCCGTATACAGACACTGAAGAATGGTGATGAAGCTGTAGGGAACCGGACACGTATAAAAGTCGTTAAAAATAAAATGGCACCCCCTTTCAAATCAGCAGAATTCGATATCCTTTACGGTGAAGGCGTATCAAGGGAAGGCTCGCTTATCGACATGGCGCTTAGCGCCGGGATCGTGAAGAAATCCGGTTCATGGTTTACATATGAAGGCGACCAGCTCGGACAGGGGCGCGAGAAAGTCCGCCAGTTCCTTAAAGATAATCCTGAACTTGCAGATGAGATTGAAGGCAAGGTAAAAGTTGCATATAATGTGATCCCTGGCCCTGCTGCCGATGACGGCGATCCCTCTGCATCTTCTGAGGTCAAAACAGCGGACGGTAATGGCAAGCAGCCTGAAGGCAGCAAGTGACCGGCAGCTTGCCCGGCGTCACTGCGGGGAATATGGATCTTAAGCCGGATAAGGATTCTGCATTATACAGATCAGATGAGGAAAATAAATGCCAGGAAGCGGCTCTGCGGCTGCTGGATGCTGCGCCAAGATCCTCCGGTTCCCTGCGGACACGTCTTATTGCAAAAGGCTATGAAGAGGAAACTGTCGGTAAAGTCGTAAGGCGGCTTGTATCTTCGCGCCTTATTGATGATGGGCAGTATGCCCGCAGCATGGTGCAGTATTGCCTGTCTCGGTTCCTTGGGGAGTACGGGACAAGGCAGGAGCTGCGTAAAAAAGAGGTTGAAGGGCCTCTTATCACTGCTGTTGTTGAGGAAGCGCGAGAGGCCGGCAAATTTGAAAATTCCGCATACGAGCTTGCCCTCAAAGTATCGAAAAAAACCAGCGGGCTGGATACCAGAACCAGGCTGCGGCGTTTTTGGTCGGCATGCGCGAGGAAAGGGCATGACCCGGATACTATACGCAGGTATACTGATATCCTTTGTGAAGATTCCGAAGGGTTGGAAAACGAAGAATAAAAATACAGATGTTTAAGGGCTGAGTCACTGGGGAACCGGGCACTGGAGTGCTGAAAGTGAGACCTCTTATACCCCGGGTTCTGTCGTTATGCAAAGCATACGTGTGGTTATCCATCTCGACTTAACGTTGCCGCTAAGCTCCAGCAGCCTACCCGAAGACGTGAGCGAGCAGCCCATATGCCTTCTGCTTGGCCTTGCTCCCAATGAGGCTTGCCGTGCGGTCTGCGTTACCGCAGATCCGGTGGTCTCTTACACCGCCGTTTCACCCTTACTCCCATACCGGGGTATGGGGGCGGTCTGCTTTCTGTTGCGCTATCTCTCAGGTCGCCCTGGGCGGACGTTATCCGCCATTGTGCTCTGTGGAGCCCGGAAGTTCCTCAGTACTGTAAAACAGTACCGCAACCACAAAGAGGTCTCAGTCCGTCCAGATTAGCAAAAGCTGTGAACACGTTACAGGGAGCACATATCTTTTGTGGCTGTGTTATGGTAATCACGACACGGTGCAGAAGATTTTAAGGAAATGCGATATTATAAAAATAACGACGAAGCCGTCGTTATGAACAGCGGTTCACCGCTCAAACCTAGGAGGTTCGCATGGAAATTGTAGTGACCGGACGTCGAATCCAGATAAAGCAGAGGTTCCGTGACGTTATAGACAGTAAAATGAATCGTGTAACTGCAATAGCCCCGGATGCGCAACGTGTGACGATCGTAGTTACGCATGAAGGCAATCCACGCCAGGCAGATACAGCAAAGCGTGTAGAAATAACCGTGTACGCCGGACGGACGGTTGTACGCGCAGAGGCATCCAGCAGCGATGAATACAGTGCGCTTGACCTGGCCCTTGATAAACTGACACTGCGGCTGCGCCGTTCCCGTGACCGGCGCAAGGACCATCGCCGCGGCTACAGCAGTGAAGTCCCTGTAGACCTTGGCATGGCTGAAGAACCGGCAGTTACCCCGCAGGAGCTGGAGGAGCCGGCATTGGAACCGACGAACAGCACTGATGAGGCAGTGGCGGGGGATCTGGGCCCCGGTGAATCTGTTGAAGTCCAGGTAGGGGATACACCTGTGACGATCCGCCGTAAGCTCCATATTGCCGAGCCAATGACGATCGATGAAGCAATAAACCAGATGGAGCTTATCGGGCATGATTTCTTCCTGTTTGTCAATATTGATACGAAGCGCCCATCTGTGGTATACCACCGCCACGGGTGGAGCTATGGGGTATTTGAAATAGATACTCCGGAAAATGCAGCACGGTAAGCGTGCGGCGCAATAATAAGCTCAAAAATAATATTTATACTGCAGCCACCGGGTACCGGTGGCTGCTTCGTACTGCTGCGTAAATATCAGCACGATTGGGTACTATAGTAAAAGTTTGTCTGAACAGGCCTGCTGGTCCATATGGCGGGCTTTGCTTACTATGCACAAGGAGTATGGAGTGTCATTACTTGATAGAGCACTGCGGATGGGCGAGGAGCAGCAGCGCCGTAAGCTAAAAGGCGTTGCTGAGGCTGCGAACGCACTGGAAGATGAGATTTCTGAGCTGACCGACGACGAACTTAAAAGCCAGACAGCGAAATTCAAGGAAAAGCTTGATAACGGTGCAAAACTTGATGATCTCATGCCTGAAGCATTTGCGACAGTACGCGAAGTATCCAAGCGTACCCTTGGGCAGCGCCACTTTGATGTGCAGCTTATGGGCGGTGCGGCACTCCATTGGGGGAATATTGCCGAAATGAAGACCGGTGAAGGGAAAACACTGGTCGCAACTCTCCCAGCATATCTCAACGCCCTGGAGGGTAAAGGCGTCCATGTTGTCACGGTGAATGATTACCTTGCGAGCTACCAGTCTGAGCTTATGGGGCGCATCTACCGTTTCCTGGGGATGGAAACCGGGTGCATCATTACAGACCAGCAGCCGGCAGAGCGCCGCAAGCAGTACAATGCAGACATCACCTACGGTACAAATAATGAGTTCGGTTTTGATTACCTGCGCGATAATATGGCGTGGGAAAAAAATGAACTCGTCCAGCGCGGGCACCATTATGCAATAGTTGATGAAGTCGATTCTATCCTTATCGATGAAGCCCGTACGCCGCTGATCATCTCAGGCCCGTCTGAGGGCGATGTTACTCGGTGGTACCGCCAGTTCGCGCGTCTTGCTCCGCGTCTGGAGCGCGAAACCGATTATGAGGTTGACGAAAAGAAAAAGACTGTAGGTATCCTCGACTCAGGGATCACTAAAGTTGAGGATTATCTGGGCATTGATAACCTTTATGAGCCGAGCAACACAGCCCTGATCGGCTATCTCAACAATGCCATCAAGGCTAAGGAACTTTTCCTGCGCGATAAGGATTATGTTGTGCAGGGTGGGGAAGTCCTCATCGTTGACGAGCATACCGGCCGTATGCTTCACGGGCGCCGTTACAACGAAGGCCTCCATCAGGCTATTGAAGCTAAAGAGGGTGTGGAGGTCCAGGCGGAAAACCAGACTTTTGCAACTATTACGCTTCAAAACTATTTCCGTATGTATGACAAGCTTTCGGGCATGACAGGTACTGCTGAGACTGAGGCAGCTGAATTCATGAACACATACAAGCTTGGCGTTATCCCCATCCCTACGAATAAGGACATGATCCGTAAAGATAAGGATGACCTTATTTTCCGTACCCGCAAGGAAAAGCTTGTGGCTATCGTCAAGGATGTGGCCGACAGGTATGCCAAAGGCCAGCCTGTACTGCTGGGAACGGCATCCGTTGAGGCATCTGAAGTAGTCTCCTCACTGCTTGATGTGGCAAAAATACCGCATAAAGTGCTCAATGCGAAGCATCACGAAGCGGAGGCTGCAGTAGTTGCTGTTGCAGGCCGTAAAGGTGCTGTGACTGTTGCCACGAACATGGCGGGCCGCGGTACTGATATCATGCTGGGCGGGAATGTTGAGTTCCTTGCTGACCAGAAACTGAAATCCCACGGCTATTCTGCCGAAGATACTCCGGAGGAATATGAACGCCTGTGGCCCTCTACACTTGAAGATATCAGGCAGCAGGTCAAGGATGAGCATGAAGAAGTAGTCGAACTCGGCGGATTGTATGTGCTCGGCACAGAACGCCACGAATCCCGGCGGATCGACAATCAGCTGCGGGGCCGTTCCGGGCGTCAGGGCGATCCCGGCGAATCGCGCTTCTATCTGTCCCTGGAAGACAATCTGATGCGCCTGTTCAATACCCAGCTTGTAGCTGCCGTTATGCGCAATAACATGCCGGAAGGCGAGCCGCTGGAGCAGAAAAGCATATCGCGTGGCGTCCGCAATGCCCAGAAATCGGTTGAAGCCCGGAACTACGAAATGCGTAAGAACGTGCTGAAATACGATGATGTTATGAACAAACAGCGTACTGTTGTTTATAAAGAACGTATGGAAGTGCTGAAGGGTGCTGATATTGCTGCAGATGTGCAGGAATTTATCAAGTCCGTCATCAATTCGTATATCCATGGCGCCACACGGGGTACCGACAGGGTGGACCGCTGGGATTACGAGGGTCTGTGGAAGGCTTTGAAGAGCATTATCCCGCTTGATTTCGATACTGATGAAATTGAATCCGAAGTTGCCCAGCTGAAAGGCGATAAGGCGCGCAGAAAACTTGCAGAGCTGATCTACGATAAAGTCCATAGTGAATATGAGGAGCGGGAAGCCCTTATTGGTGCTGACACTATGCGTGATATTGAACGCCGCGTCGTCCTGGCGACGATGGACCGCAAATGGCGTGAACATCTGTATGAGATGGACTACCTTAAAGATGGTATCGGCCTGCGCGGTATGGGGCAGAGGGACCCTCTGGTCGAGTATCAGCGTGAAGGCTATCAGATGTATAATTCTATGGTCGATTCGATCAAGGAAGAGGGGATCCAGCTGCTTTTCAACCTTGACCTTGAGGCTGTTGCCCACGCGGATGAAGAGGACAGCCAGCTGGACGGGCATGATGATGGGGAGCTTGAGTATTCATCCCCTGCAGACCCTGATTCGAATACTGATGACGGGCCTGAAGCTTCCGGAGATGAACCGGATGACGTTAATACGGATGATACGGATGGGAATGGCGCTGGTTCCGCCAAGACAGAATCCGGCCGGCCTTCTGACGGCGATGCGTCTTCCGATAAGGAAAGGCACAGCTATGAAGGGTCGGTGACAGGCATGGCGCCGATATCCCATGCTGAGCAGAAAGTCCCCCTGTCCCGGCGTCCCAAAAGCGAGGAGCTGAAAACCCCGTGGGCTGACGGCAGGACGTTCCCCGGCACGCCTAAGAATGCCCCCTGCCCATGCGGCTCAGGGCGCAAGTATAAAATGTGCCATGGGCAGAATGAGAAGGCGGATAAATAAAAGCTGGATCATAAACAGTACTATAATTAATCTGGTATAGTAAGGTACAGGATTAAGTACTGATATATGTTTGGTTACAGATAACGGGATCTGTAACCAGACGTTGTGCAAGGAAGACTGATATGCATACAATGGCTGTTGATATTGGCGGTACCAAGATCGCTGTAGGGATATGTGACGAAGATGATGCAATCATCCGTTCATGGACAGTCCCGACGCCGAAAGAGGCTGATGCTATAGATAAGCATATTGCCGAGATGTATCGTGAGACGAAAAAACTGTATGACGATATTGCGGCAATAGGGATATCGGCAGCAGGGAATGTTAAGGAAGACAGGCATACTATAGCGTTTTCGGCGAATATCCCGGTGTGGATCAATTATGACCTGTCTTCGCATATCGGGGACCTTATTGGCCATGAGGTGCCCGTAATCGTAGAGAATGATGCCAATTGTGCCGGATGGGGCGAATATGTCCATGGGGCTGGCCAGGGGCATACGAATATGGTTGCGCTGACTGTGGGTACCGGCCTTGGAGGTGCTGTCGTGCTCAACGGGCAGCTGTACCGCGGGTCATTCGGGATGGGGTCTGAATTAGGCCATATACCTATGGTCCCGGACGGTGATTTCTGCGGATGCGGTTTGCGCGGCTGCGCGGAACGCTATACTTCCGGCAATGCACTCGAGCACTTTGCCCGTTCTGCTGTGCGGCGACGGCCCCAGGAGGCTTCCCGCCTGCTTGAACTGTGCAATGGGGATATTGATGAGCTTGAGGGGAAAATGGTTTCCCAGGCTGCTGTCGAAGGCGATGCAATAGGCATGTACGCCTTCAATAAGATTGGGGAGTGGCTTGGCCGCACAATGGCTTCTATTTCAGCTGTCCTTGATCCGGATATTTATGTGATTGGTGGAGGGGTTGTCGCTGTCGGTGATATCCTCCTGGAACCGGCCCGGAATGCGTATGTCCGTTTCCTCCAGGCGAGTGCGTACCGGCCCCATGCAGAGATAGCCCCAGCTACATCCGGCCAGGATGCAGGGCTTATTGGTGCGGCTAATCTGGCGCTGCACTGACCTTCCAACGCCTGTATCCGTCCGGATGTAGGATACGCTTACGCCCGGCCGGGGGCAAAGGGCATAATCAGATCTGTGCTCCATCGGCAAAAGGCGGGTTGCCGCTGCCGGGGCTGTCAGTATGGCGGGTTTTCCGTGACGATCGTATAATACCGGCAAAAATACCCAAGGCAATAAGGAAAAGCACTGCAGCACAGATCGCCAGCAGCTGGGACAGCTGAGGGAAACATACTGCGCATAATACGGCAATAATACCGAGAAGGATGCAGGCTACACCTGTAAAAATACCCCCTGCAGCCTGTACCGAGAAACTGTCCACTGTTTCCGGCGCTGTAAAACGGTTATCCAGGGAATCGGCATCCAGCCAGGACGTCCTGAAACTGCGCGGTCCTGGCTGCCCGCCTGATACGAAAGCTGAATTTTTGAAATCCGTGTACGAGAACTTCCCCTTCTCATTGTGCTTTTCCTTTGCCCTTCTGGCATGCCGTTCAAATCGCCTGGCATCTTTTGAGCCTGCGATGTCGGACAGCTCCTCTTTATGTTCCCGGGCAAAGGCTTCCCAGGATGCGTCAGACGGATCGGGATCCTGCAGACTGCCATCGTGTTTGTTTCTGGTCATACTTATACTGTAATAGGTGATAACGATAGTACGAGACGGGCAAGCGATACAGAGGTCCTATGATGTTATACTGGTTTTTTGTTAAGGTTTTAGGGCCATTGGCCCGTCATCGTTTTTCCCCGAAGGCGTTCGGTGTAGATAACATCCCCCGCCAGGGCGGAGGGATCATTGCTGCGAACCACCTGTCTGTTATAGATGACGGCGTTATCCCGCTGACATCACCGCGAATGGTCCATTATATGGGGAAAAGCGATTATTTCACCGGTAAGGGGATCAAAGGGGCGTTCAAGAAATGGTGGTTTACCTCTGTCGGTGTTTTCCCTGTTGACAGGGCAGGAGGAGCTGCTGCTGAAGGTGCTATGAATACGGCTCGGGACATTATCGAACAGGGGCATTTGTTCGGTATCCATCCCGAGGGCACCCGAAGCCCGGACGGGAGATTATATAAGGCGCATACAGGTGCTGCTCGCCTGGCGCTGGAAACCGGATGCCCTGTCATACCTACAGGTCTTTTCGGCACAGATAAAATTATGAAAATCGGACAGACTATCCCTTCTAAAGGCACGTGCACAGTTATCTACGGCGAACCTGTATATCCTTCGAAGCATCAGGAAGGTACAGGGCTTACCCGTCAGGAAGTGCGCGATTTCGCTGATAAGATCTCGCGTGCAATACAGCAGATCACCGGCCAGGAATATGTCGATGAATATGCGCAGGTGGTGAAGAAGCAGATGGCTGCTGAAGCCGCCCAGAAGGCTGCAGACCAGGCAAAGAAGGATGCCAGTGCTGCTAAGGCTGAAGCATCAGCCGAACCGGAACTGTAGGATACGTGCAGAACTGATTGCGGGCCCGGCTGTCCCATAAGGATATTTCATAAGCCTGTTACCACGAGAAAAGTGATACTGTCAGCACTATTTCCCGGGGTTTCCCGCTGCCGTCCATTATTGTGACTTTGCTGCCGGCTTCTATCGACTGGCTGCTTACTGTTTTCCCAATCCCAAGGGTATTTTTCTGGACAACTGTAAACCCCATATCTTCCAGGACAGACCGGGCGCGGGTGAAATCCATCCCGGTAACATCAGGGACAGTTACTGTTTCGGGACCTTTGGAAACTACAACGGTAACAGTGTCGTTCCAGTGGATCTGGGCGCCTGCCTTCAGCGAGGCTGAGATAACATGGCCTTTGCCAACAGTAGAAGAATATTCCTCTTTCATCGTTACTTTCAGTTTCGCTTCATCAAGCATTGCTTTGGCTTTATTCCATTTCAGGCCTTCTATATCCGGCATGGCCACCGCTTTTTTGCCCAGGGAAAGGGCTATCTCTATCCTGGCATTATGCCTGAGGGTTTTACCAGGAGAAGGAGAGATACTGATGACAGCCCCCTTGGGGATTGTGAGCGAGTAGCTGTCTTTTGAACTGTCATGGCTGATATTGGTGAATCCCAGCTTCTTTAAGGCTGCGAGAGGGTTTTTCCCGTTTGAAGTCTTTGGGTCAGTGATATCTGAAGGGATTGTGATCATTTTGATGCCGCGGGATACAACTATGGTGAGATGCCCGCCCCTTTTGCTGATATGCGTCCCCGCGGTATCAGGGGAGCTGGAGATGATTTTCCCCTTGGGGACTGTATCGCTGTATGCATAGCTTGCTGTATAGGGGATCCCGGAAGACTCAAGGGCTGATCTGTAAGCAGCGAAATCGCTGTTTCTGATAGTGCAGGACTGGGTTGATGTGGTGGCGTTCGATGTGCATTGCCCGTCAGCAGCAACAGGGAGTACGTAATAACTGCCGGGGCCCGCAAAAATCCACCACAAAACTGCAGCAATGGCCGCAGCTGCGAGAAGCCCTGCTCCGATAAGTATCCGGCGGAGGCGGGAAGGTATTTTCCTGGACCTGGACAGTACGGTTTCCTGTGCTGCCGAAGTACCGGAGGGTCCGGACGATGGGCCTGCCCCGTCTGCTGCGGGCAGGCGTCCAGTCGTGCTGCTGCGTCTGTCATGCGCTGTGTATGGAGATACGGGCGCCGGCCAGGTCGTTTCTTTCCGTGTATCCGCTGCATAGTGCGGATCCCCCGAATTACGGGATCCCCGGACTGTACGGGCTGTACTGCTGGATGCTGCTGAAGGGGTATCCGTATGCGAAGGAAGGGCAGCTTGCCTGATCTGGTGTCCAAGCTTGCCGGTCCTGGAGGGGACGTCCTTGTTCCCTGGTCCCGCTGAATACGGGATTTTAACTGCCAGCTGTGCGGGGGACAGGGAACGGGAGAGTATCCGTATCTGGCGCAGTGCTTCAGCAGCATCTTCGGGCCTGTCCTCCGGCTTCCTCGCTGCAAGGGAAGCTATAAATCCACTGAAAGTATGGGGGACGGACGGATCAATACTCTCAAGGGCCGGGACATCATCATGGACATGCCTGAATACTACAGTTACAGGGTTGCCCGATATGAAAGGGACGTGGCCGGTGACCATTTCCCATCCCATGATCCCTACGGAGTACAGGTCAGTCTGTGTGCTGGAATAATTACTTTCAATAGTCTCCGGTGCGAGATATGACGCTGTCCCCAGAAGCATGCCTGTACTGGAAAGGGTCGCCTGGGAAGTGGCTTTTGCCAGGCCGAAATCTGTAATCTTAATAACACCCTGGGTCGCGATCATAATATTCTCAGGTTTGATATCGCGGTGGATCACATGGGACTGGTGAGCTGCCGCAAGGCCGTCCAGTACCTGCGTAAGGATGCGGATAGTATCATGGATGCTGAAATTTTTGCGGACATTCATTTCCTGGCGCAGGGTTACCCCATGGATAAGTTCCATGACCAGAAAGCTTCTGCCTTCATACATCCCTGTGTCATATACGGGGACAATATGCGGATTCGAGATAGATGCGGCTGACCGTGCCTCCCGGTGGAACCGTTCTGTATATTCTTCCGAGTGCTCTGACTGCGCCAGCCCTGCATGCATGATCTTAAGGGCGACTGTCCGCCCTAAACGGTTATCTTCAGCCTCATATACCGAAGCCATGCCGCCATCGGCGATTTTACGGACAACAGTATAGCGGCCGGCGACTGTCCGCCCTGAAGCGCTATCTGTAGTTCCTGTCATATGTGCAATATTACGGTAATGTCGTGAGAATCATCGGGGCAGCAGTTATGCAGGGGCTATACGAACAGCCCCATAACATGTACTACTGCGCTGATGCGGCTGTCCGGGATATACAGCGCTGAAAGCCCGTCTTCCAAGGCTGAGGAAGCTTCTGTAAAGAGCCGGGATATCCTTTCCCTGGACCGTTCAATAGCCCCGCTTGATTCGAATATCCGACATACCGCAGGTATATCGTCCCGGCTGCGCCGGTTTTGTGAATAGATATTGATCAGCGTGCGGCGGTCAGATGTATCTGAAAGGCGTAAAGCATCCGACAGGAGAACAGTCCTTTTGCCTTCAAGGATATCCCCGCCGAGGGGCTTGCCCGAGGTGCGGGACGTAACATCAATAAGGTCATCGTTGAGCTGGAAGGCAAGCCCGAGAGGCTTCCCCACAGTATGCGCCATACGGGCTGAAATTTCAGCATCAAACGCGCAGGCCAGGAATGCCAGCTGGATTGGGGCGTAAGCCGTATAGCTTGCTGTTTTCCACAGGTATGTTTCTAATGCTCCAGTTTCAATACTGTCCGGATCCGTAAGATCCAGCGATCCCATTGACAGGTCCATGATCTGCCCTGTTTCCACGCGGTGGTGCATATCAAGGAACGCAGCAGTTATTTCCTGACTGTTACTGAAAGCAAGGCCTGACCGGTGTGCTATGGCAACGCTGTCTGTAGCCAGGATGTCCCCCAGCATGATCGCCATGCCTGTCCCGGCTGATGCGCTGTTAATGCCCGGACGGCGGGATTCCAGGGCATAGCTCAGGGCCTTATGTGCTGAAGGGGATCCTCGCCTTGTATCCGAATCATCAATAATATCATCATGGATGAGTGCTGCAGTCTGGAAAACCTCAATTGCACAGGCAAGATCTAATGCCTGCTGCCTGCGGGTATCCGGCAGCCCCAGGCATCCGCACAGGGACAGCATCAGCAGGGCCCGCAGACGTTTTCCGCCATGTGAAGATGCTGCCGCCTGGCTCCCGGCAGCACTGAGGAAGATATCGTGGGCAGCAACGGGCGCAGACGAAGGGGGGGAGCTGTAAGGGCCGTATTTGTGCTGCTGTGATGAGACTAAATCTGTAAGCCTGGTATCTATGGATTTTTTCAGTATATCAATAGCGCCATCACTGGATGTATCGAACAGGACGGCAGTATCAGGTGCAGCAGGATTCACTCTGCCAGTGTACGCGATGCATGACACAAATACATAACACAAAGCCTTTCAGCGGGAAAGGGAAAACTGGTGTGAGTTCTCCACATCCGACCACATGCTTGGAATCCCTTTGCAGGTAATGCAGCATACCGCCACACTGGATCATACGGATCCATACATATATGCCAATGGAGGTAACAGTGGCCATAACAATATCAGAGACGGTGCTGAACAGCTTTACGGATATGCTGCATACGGAATGCTCCCATGAGGTGCTTGACAGGTTGCGGACAGGATTGATAAGCGACCGTAAAATGGGCGGGCTTGTATGGGCTGATAAGAAATGGTTTGCCGGTCCCATCAGAAGGATGTCGCAGTTCATGGAAAGCAGCCGTGATGCCGTAGATCCCCTGACCGCTGAAGATTGCGCGCATTTTATTGTTGGCATAGCTGAAACAGCAGCTTTGCGCGATGCTGTGATCTGTTCGGCAGTCATGTGTATGGAACCGGATAAGTATGTGATGATAGCCTGCGAGCCGTATAAGGCTGCCAGTGCCCAGTTCGTCTGCGATGCCCTTGACCCGGCATTCAATGACGCCGAGATACCGCGCAGGACTCGGCAGGGCATGAGGCTTATACAGCTGATGGGGCAGTGGCCCGCCCTGCTGCCTGAAAAATACAGGACAGGGGTTCTGGCCGTTCTCGCATATGTTTCATGGTGGCTGGGAGAACCCGAGATGTCATTGGGATATTCGCAGGAATGCCTGGGTTATGACAGTTCCTATAACCTTGCAGTTATTATGGACCAGGCTGTCAGGTGGGGAGCAATGCCGGCATGGTACAGGGAAAGCAGGAATAACAAGCCTTCAGGAAAAACACAAAGGCAGTGAAACGGGAATAATTGTCCGAATGGTATGGTTCATTACTAAGTAGTAGTTGCACTTGCCCGAACTATGCCTATTTTACGATGGGCCTATCCAGGAGGAAACGTGGTCACCAGAAAAACAGCCGGCACAACAGTTACCCGAAAGACTGCTTCTCCAACTAAAACTGTATCCGAAAACAAACCGAAAGTAAAGGGTACAGCCAAAGAAAATGCAAAAACTAAAGGGAATGCAGCAACAGGAAAAACAGCAAAGAAAACTGCTGCAAAAGAGGTATCTGCTGCTAAAACAGCAGGTACGGCAAAAGCAAAGCCTTCTGCAAAGCCAGCTAAAGCTAAAGCTAAAAATACTGAAGCTGCTGCTAAAAAAGCCAAGGCATCCCAGCATGGTACAGCAGCGCCTTCGAAAGCTCCATCTGCGGAATCCCGGGAAACCCGGAAAACAGGAAAAAAGCAGCAGGCATCTGCGCGGAAGGCGAAAACATCAGCAAAACAGCCAGAAGCGAAGGCACGGACAGAAAAATCAGAAAAAGAGCATGCCGCAAAACCCGTCAGCAGGAAGAAGGCTGCCGAAAGCACCGCCCATGAGCCTGAACAGCATCCTGATGATACGCAGCATGAGGATATCACTGACATTGATCATGAAGATGCCGGTCTTCCCGGTTCGCTGGACGAAGATGACCTTAACGAGGGTATAGGCCCGGGGGCAGATAATTCGAATGCCCTGGACCATATTGATGACGCAGTTGAGCTGGATGAGAACGGCGATCCCATCAGTATGGATGATGACAGCATGGAAGAGGGCCTGGAAGACAAAGAGCTTGAAGATGATGATGAAGATGCCGAACCGCAGGAGGAAAAACAGCCTACGGAAGAAGGCGCCTTTGTTGTCAGCGAAAAAGACGATGACGAGGATGACAGTCTTACTCCAGCAGGCAACCCCAAACGGCGTGTGCTCACTACAGGTGCAACATCGGATCCTGTCAAGGACTATCTTAAACAGATAGGGCGCGTCAACCTTTTGAACGCTGAGCAGGAAGTTGACCTTTCCGAGAGGATAGAGGCCGGCCTGTATGCCCAGCACCTCCTCGATACGTCTCCTGCTGAAGACCTGACTTTCCAACGCAGGCGCGAGCTCAGATGGGCTGCTAACGACGGGAAGAAAGCCAAGGACCATCTGCTTGAAGCTAACCTGCGCCTTGTGGTATCCCTTGCTAAAAGGTACACAGGGCGGGGGATGCTTTTCCTTGACCTGATCCAGGAAGGCAATCTCGGCCTTATTCGCGCAGTTGAAAAATTCGACTGGAAGAAAGGCTTCAAGTTCTCGACTTATGCAACATGGTGGATACGCCAGGCAATCACACGCGCAATGGCTGACCAGGCGCGTACCATCCGTGTGCCGGTCCATATGGTGGAAGTGATCAATAAACTTTCCCGTGTACAGCGCCAGATGCTTCAGGATCTCGGGCGCGAGCCCACACCGGATGAGCTGGCCCGTGAACTTGACATGCCTGTTGAAAAGGTGCAGGAGGTTCAGAAGTACGGGCGTGAACCGATCTCACTGCATACGCCGCTGGGTGAAGACGGCGATTCCGAATTCGGCGACCTTATCGAAGATACAGATGCCATAGCCCCCTCCGAGGCCGTCGCCTTCTCGCTGCTTCAGGAGCAGTTCAAGCAGGTACTGGAGACTTTGAGCCCGCGTGAAGCAGGTGTTATCAGGATGCGTTACGGATTGGAAGACGGGCAGCCTAAAACCCTGGACGATATCGGGCACGTTTATGGCGTTACCCGTGAAAGGATACGGCAGATAGAATCCAAAACTATGGCAAAACTGCGCCATCCGGCACGGTCCCAGACGCTGCGCGATTTCCTCGATCAGGAGTAGGCACAGCCTGCCCCGGCCAAGGATATCTGTGCGATTCAGAATAGGCGGAGATTAACGGTATTTGACTTATGGCTCAGAAGACAACGGAAAAATATAATGCTGACAGCCTCTCAGTCCTGGAGGGACTTGATGCCGTACGCAAGCGTCCCGGCATGTATATCGGCACCACCGACAGCCAAGGGCTTATGCACTGCCTCTGGGAAATAATTGATAATTCGGTAGATGAAGCCCTTGCCGGAGCTTGCAGCCATATCGCAGTCACTCTGCATACAGACGGCTCCATCACAGTTGCCGATAACGGCCGCGGCATCCCGGTAGATATTGAAAAAAAGACCGGGCTGTCCGGTGTGGAAGTAGTGCTGACGAAACTCCATGCAGGCGGCAAATTTGGGAATGCAGCCTATAACGCAGTCGGCGGCCTGCATGGCGTAGGATCGTCTGTTGTCAATGCGCTCAGTTCCAGGCTTGATGTAGAAGTTGACCGCGGCGGCAAAACGTATCGTATGGAATTCCACCAGGGACATCCCGGCGTGTATGCGGATGAAGATCCCGCGAACCCTTCCCCTGATTCCGCATTCAGCCGTACCCGGAAGAACCGGCCCACTGAGCTCCGCGTCATCGGCAAATACTCAGGTAAGCATACGGGTACACGAATCAGGTACTGGGCTGATCCTGAGATATTTAATGATACTGCGCGGTTCAATTATGACCAGCTTATCGACCGTGTGAGGCAGACCTCATTCCTTGTGCCGGGGCTGCGGATCGAAGTGGTCGATGAAAACATTGAGGATAGTGCAGAAGGTGATAACAGGTATCCCGGCTCAGACAGTTCCCCTTCAGCTGTAATAGAAGGCATGGATATAGCTGAGGCTTCTGTCCCCGGCCATCCCAGGGTCCAGGAATTCCTCCATGAAGGCGGGGTTGCCGATTTCGTGGATTACCTGTCGCATGGCGAACCGGTAAGCGACATCTGGCATATTGAGGGTGACAGCACATATGAGGAGGAAACCCAGCGGGTAGATGCTGAGGGTGATCTCCATGCTGAAATGATCAGGCGTACCTGCCATGTTGATATCGCCTTGAGATGGGTCAATGATTATGAGACCGTGATGCGCAGTTTTGTCAATGTTGTTGAAACACCGGGCGGCGGCATGCATGCTGACGGTTTCCTGAATTCAGTGACCCGAAATATCCGTAAAACCGTCGAGGCCAATGCCCGTAAACTTAAGGTAAACCTTAAAGACCCGTCAATGAAAGTCGAGCGTGACGATGTCCTGGCAGGGATGGTTGCGGTTGTCACTGTACGCATCGCTGAGCCTCAGTTCCAGGGGCAGACCAAGGATGTCCTCGGGACAGCCCAGGTCAAACCTATTGTTACCAGGATGTGCGATAAGCAGTTCGGCGATATGATAACCGGATCAAAGCCGGGCTTCAAGGACCAGTCCAGCCGTGTACTTGAGAAGATCGTTGGCGAAATGCATGCCCGGGTGCAGGCCCGGAAAACTAAAGAAGTGACACGGCGGAAAAATGCCCTTGAATCGGCATCCATGCCGGCAAAGCTCTCTGACTGCCAGCCCGGCAATGATGATATTGCAGAACTGTTTATAGTTGAAGGGGACTCTGCACTGGGGACTGCCAAAGCTGCCCGTAATTCAATGTTCCAGGCGCTGCTTCCTATCCGGGGAAAGATACTTAATGTCCAGAAGGCTTCTGTTTCGCAGATACTCGCTAATAAGGAATGCTCTGCCATCATCCAGGTCGTGGGGGCAGGGTCGGGCGCTACTTTTGATATTTCGCAGGCCCGGTATGACAAAGTTATTATGATGACTGATGCGGATGTTGACGGAGCCCATATCCGCACACTTCTGCTTACGCTGTTCTACCGGTATATGAGGCCGCTTGTTGAGTCAGGCCACGTTTATGCAGCTGTCCCCCCTCTGCACCGCATTGCTTTGGCCGGTAAGCGTAAAGGGGAGTACTTGTACACGTATTCCGAGGATGAGCTGAGCAGGGTACTGGGCCGGCTTGATTCTGAAGGTACGGCTTATAACGAGGATATACAGCGTTATAAGGGCCTGGGGGAAATGGATGCCGACCAGCTGGCTGATACTACGATGGATCCCAGATCCCGTCTTCTGCGCCGCATACGGCTTGAGGATGCGCGTGAAGCTTCTGAAATATTCGATCTGCTTATGGGTGATGAAGTACCTCCGCGCCGCCAGTTCATCATTGACAACGCCGATGATTTTGACCGCGCGTCAATAGATGCCTGAAGCGCTGAGGCCGGCCGGTATCCTGTGCACGGGTGCTGCGGATTTTTGTGTATATCCAGTGTCTGAATGTATATTATGACAGATAAGCCACAGGGGCCGGAAGGCCCTGGCCGGATGCATCCCGCCTGTCTGTAGGCTCGGGAAGCGGTATCGGGCTGCCGTTCTGTGCAGAAGCCAGTACGGGGTATAGCCCGGCCCATGATGCAATAAGGGCATTTTCGCCTTTCAGGAAGCGGTGCGAACGTACGCCTCCTGTGTTCCTTCCCTTAGTAGGGTATTTTTCGAGGGGAGTTATCTTTGCGCTCCCGTTATCCGTTCCCGGCAAAGCGTCAGCATCACCGGCTACGGTAACTACAACTGCCCCTGAGGGAGCGGTGTAGGGGTCTTCGCTGCCCGGTACCCATGCGACCTTTCCCGCCGGTATGACATTGAAGGATGTGACGGTGCATCCGGGGGAGAGGCGGATACCTCCCATCCCTGCAGCATTACGCCCCTGAGGCCGCACATTCCCCGCCGTATACGTCAGGAGGCTTGAATCACTTGAGATGAAGACCAGGCGGTCAGCGTCTTCAGCTTTTGCTGCGAATACTACTTCGTCGCCTTCTTTAAGGTCAATTACGGACCATGAATCCATAGTTGAAGGCGCGTCGCCATTCCAGCGCTTTACTGTCCCATTCCGGGTACCTATGGCAAGCGGTGCCGGGGCAGACGCGCCCATATTATCCGGATCGCTGGTGCTGCCGGTACCGAGCGGGATAACAGTAACAGCTTTTTCCCCTGCAACAGGGTCGGTGCTGTCCGTCATCCCCAGCAGCTCATCAGCCCGTACCCCGCCCCGGGTGCTGAGGGGGACAGCTGCAGGAAGGTTGGGAAGGTCTGCGCTGTGGGCAGTGACCAGACGGCCTTGTGAGGTAATGATGCCGTATATTGAACGGGTAGTTGAAGGTATAGCCGCAAGGATGGTATCGCTGGCTGCCCGAGGAGGTTGGACAGTCCGGGACCCCCATATGTCCAGCGCACTTGGCGATGTACGGGCTATAAGGCCGTCAGCACTGAATATAATAGCGCAGGGTTTGTCTTCCAGTTCAAGCGTCCCTGCAGAGCGTACTGAGGCAGGAGCAGCGGAAAGCGCAGATGAAGCTGAAACAGCAGCAGTGATGCTGTCCGTTCCGACAGGGCTGAGTTCCATACGTGAGGCTGCTTCAGGGACCCCAACAAAATCGCCGGATCCATCCATATCAAGCAGGACGGTCCGTCTGGGTGTATCCCACTGGGCAGCAGCATCATCCATTGACCGGATGACAACCATATCGCGGGCTTCGCCTGATGACAGGATCTCTTTCAGGCGTGCTATTTCGCGCTGGAGGTCGTCACGCTCAGCCTCAAGCTCGATCCGGCTCATTTTTGTCAGCCTGCGCAGCCGCAGGTCGAGGATATACTGTGCCTGGATGCCGTCAAGGTCGAAAACTGCCATAAGCCGGGTTTTTGCAGCGTCGGCATTATCGGAGGTCCGGATCACTTCGATTACTTCATCAATATCGATCAGCGCAAGGAGCAGCCCGTCAACAAGATGCAGGCGTTCCTCTGCTTTCCTTTTTCGGTATTCGCTCCTGCGGGTTATAACGCTGCGCCGATGCCCGATCCACACTGACAGCATTTCTTTAAGCCCCATAGTGTGCGGACGGCCGTCCACCAGGGCAACATTATTGATAGTGAATGAATCTTCCAGAGGGGTGTATTTGAACAGCTGGCCCAGGACGGCATGTGGGTCAAAACCTGTTTTGATCTCGATAACGAGCCGTGTACCATTATGCCTGTCTGTCAGATCGATAGCGCCGCTGATACCGTCAAGCTTCTTATTTTTAACACCTTCAGAGATACGTTCAAGGACCTTCTCCGGACCTACCATAAACGGCAGTTCTGTTACTACAATAGCTTTTTTCCGGGCTGTGACATTTTCAATATGGGTCGCCGCACGTGTGCTGAAAGACCCGCGGCCTGTATGGTATGCTTCGCGGATGCCGTCACGCCCCATGATGATGCCGCCACTCGGCAGATCCGGCCCGGGGATGTAATGCATAAGGTCTTCGGTGGTTGCATCCGGATGCTGCATCAGGTATTTTGCCCCGGCAACGACTTCACCGAGATTGTGTGTCGCCATATTTGTCGCCATACCGACGGCAATGCCGGATGCGCCGTTAACAAGCAGATTGGGGATTGCGGAAGGGAGTACTGCAGGCTCTTCAAGCTTGTTGTCATAGTTCGGGGTGAAATCGACTGTATCTTCGCTGATAGATTCATTCATCCCCGATGCCGAAGGGGCCAGCCTCGCCTCAGTATACCGTGATGCAGCGGGGCCGTCATCCAGGGAGCCAAAATTGCCATGCCCGTCAACGAGGGGGAGCCGCATGGCAAATGGCTGTGCAAGGCGCACCATAGCTTCGTAGATCGCCGAATCGCCGTGAGGGTGCAGCTTGCCCATGACTTCACCAACGACCCTTGCGGATTTCATATAAGGCCTGTCGGGGGTCAGATTCATCTGCCCCATCTGATAGATGATACGGCGCTGCACAGGTTTCAGTCCGTCGCGGGCATCGGGGAGTGCGCGGGCATAGATCACAGAGTATGCGTAGGCAAGGAACGAGGTGCTCATTTCCTCATTCAGCGGGGTATCTATAATATTCTGCTTGACAGTCCGAGGGTCATAACTCGCAGCATGCGTCCGGTGCTTCGGCATATATCTCCTTTGCGCTCATTTAGTATTATCCACAACAGCCTCGAAAATATATATCGTGCAGGCGTTACAATAAAGCCGTGGACAGGCAGGGTTTTTCACGGATACCATCCGGGATATCAGACCGCGGAGGCAGGTACGTCCAGCCGCGGCATTTAAGCGCTGTCCTTCCCGCTGTGAGCGCAGCCATTGGGATGCCGGTATCTTCTGCGGTACATACCGACCCTGAACAGGACAGGGAAATACTCGGCATACCGCATGCAGCATCGGTTGTTGTTGTGCTTATTGACGGTCTCGGGTTCCATAATCTGTATGACAGGCGGGGGCACGCCCCTTACCTGCGGTCGCTTATACTGTCGGAAGGCAATGGCCGGCCTGTCTCCACGTGTTTCCCCAGTACTACTGCAGTAGCGATGGGGACTTTCGGTACAGGGACGTGTCCCGGTCTTACAGGTATTACCGGATATACACAGCTTAATCCGTCAACCGGCAGGATTGCACAGATGCTGTCATTCCTCAACGCACCGGATCCCAGGGAGCTCCAGGTCCAGCCCACGGTTTTTGAGCAGCTGTCCCGCCAATCTGTACGGGTGACGGCAGTAGGGCTGCCGAAGTTCATAAAGTCGTCCCTTACAGCAGCGGCCCTGAGAGGCAGCGATTACCGTGCGGGCCGCACACCCGGCGAACGTATCCGGGAAGCAGCCTTTGCCGGGCGTACACCCGGCGTTACGTATATATATATCCCCGATGTGGATGCAGCCGGGCATCGCTATGGCCTCGACAGCAGCCGGTGGACAGAGGCGCTTGAAAAGGCTGACCGGCAGCTTGCCGTACTGCGGCAGAATCTCCCCGCGGGCACATGTATTATTATTACAGCCGACCACGGGATGATCAATGCTGATCCCGGGAGCCGCACAGATATTGCAGAGAATCCAGCGCTGTGGCCGCATGTAAGCCATATCGGGGGAGAGCCGCGCAATGTCATGCTGTATGCTGAAGGGCGTAATGATCAGGAACGCCTGGACAATGCCCGTAAAATATACCATGCGTATTCCGGGTTCATGGAAGGCCGCGCAGACGTCTATCTTAAAGAAGAAGCCATTTCACAGGGATTCTACGGTTATGTGAGTACCGAAGCATATGCTGTGATTGGTGATGTTATTGTTGTGCCCCGGGGCAATGCAACCCTGGTTGATTCCCGGTTCCAGGAGGACAGCGCTACGCGCCTGCCGTCAGTGCACGGAGGTGCGACAGGCTTGGAAACTGACATACCTCTGCTGATTGACGTTATCTGAGACAGCATATGATGCTGATATCCCGCATTCCGGAACACCTGCAGCCTGTCCTCCGATAAATTATTCTCCAAAAAGTATTTCATCCCATTGAGGGACAGATGAGCGGCGCCGTGCTTTTTTCTTTGTTTTCTGTCCCTGGCTGCTGTCAGCCGGATCCTGCGGGCTGCCGGAGGATCCGGCCTCAGGCCCGGAGTGTTTCCCCGTATGCTTCTTCTGCAGTCCGGGCATATCCCTATCAGCATTATCGGCAGTGTCTGCGTTGTCTGCAGTGCTGCCGGTGTTTTTCCTGTCCTTTTCTGCAGCCCGGGATGTGCGCCCGAATGAGAACAGGGTACCCATACGGTGCTGCCTCTGTGCCTCAGCTTTCGTGCCGCTGCCGGTATTGTTATCTGTGCTGTCCGGAATCTGTCCGCCCGTATTGGAGGAGGAAGGGACGGCGTCCGTCCGGGAAACTGCGGACCGGCTCTCCTCTGGACGGGGGCTGGCAGTACCGGTATCCGCGTCGGATGGGGTTGCTGCAGACCCCTGGCCGGCATCTGCCCGGGGTTTTTCCCCATCGCCGCTCATCCATTGCGGGGCGAGCGGGCCCCGCGTATTGATATCAGGGCTGCCGAGCCCGTCGTCGCCGGTGTTGCCGAACAGCTCATGATCCACAGGGCTTGTATTGGCTCCAAACACCCCAAAAAGCTTCTGCGCAGTTTTGTTCAGGCATACAATAGTGCTTGTGCGGGTATTATACGACCACTCAGCTGTTGCTGTGCGCCCTGCGGCAGCGAACTGTGCCCTGATGCGCCACGGATCGCGGCCAACCCTGGTGGCCCGCCAGGAGATAGTGTTGTAATCTGCACCGTAATTATGCATGGATTGCATAAGCAGCTGCTCAACAGTAGTATGGGGGGCAAGCTTATCGTCATTCTTGACTGCAGAGTTAAGGAACTGCGCTATGGTGAAGCTTTTCTCCTGCTCGACCTGCTGTGCAAAACGCCGTATCAGGGCGATCTCAACATCATATTCCTGATGTATCTCTTCCGGGGACTTGCCTTCCCGCGTAAGGACCTGTATCTGCCGGATAGGGAGCGTCTTGAGCTGGTGCGGCTGCGCTGGCCCTGAATTGTCTGATACTATTTGCCGCGCCGCCAAAATACCTTTCTCAAGATCATCGCTTATGCTTACAGTGAACCTGTTATGTGTGCGGGTCTCCTCAAAGATCAAGGCGCCGTTATCGTCAACGGCAATAAAAACCGCCTGGTTTACCTGCGGGTCAGCCATAAAAGTACCTCACTTATTAGGTGTTGTATCCCATCTTATCGGAAGATTTTTACATTTTGTACAGAAACACGTCGTGTCGGTGTTGCCAAATCCAGAATTTCGTGTATTCTATGGCGCGTATCCATTTTTTGACGAAAGGCTATGTATGGCACAAGACTACGATACACCTCGGTCCAAAGACGAGGATGAAGAATCGCTGGAAGCGCTGTCCAACAGTACCCGTCAGGATCAGGCCTCTGATTTGGATGACGACGAGAATGCCATTGCGGAAGATTATGAGCTTCCAGGTGCGGATCTCAGCAATGAGGACTCTTCTGTTACCGTTATCCCTCAGCAGGGCGATGAATTTGTGTGCTCTGAGTGTTTCCTTGTATATAACCGCCGGCTCCTTGACCATTATGAAAACGGCAAACCCGTATGCAAGGACTGTGCTGCATAATGGCAGATGACAGAACGTATAACGGGCCTGAAAACGTTGAAGTGCTGATCACGTACAGTGACCCGGATATTGAAGCGGCAGGCCTGGGGTATGCGCATCAAGGTGATGCAGGATGTGACCTGCGCTGTGTGCAGGGGTTCGAACTGAAACCGTTTGAACGCGCCCTGGTGCCTACAGGGATATCTGTTGCGCTGCCTGAAGGCTATGTCGGGCTGGTCCATCCCCGTTCAGGCCTGGCCGTAAAACGCGGAATAACTGTCCTTAATGCGCCGGGGACTATTGACGCAGGATACCGCGGTGAAATCAAAGTCCCGCTTATCAATCTTGATCCGGATGAGACTGTGCATTTTGATGCCGGTGACAGGATCGCCCAGCTCGTTATCCAGAGATATGCAGAAGCGCGTTTCATAAAAGCAGAGGTACTGCCCGGGTCTGACCGTGCTCAGAATGGGTTCGGCTCTACGGGTGTCTCAGATTAGGAATTTCGGGGCTGTTGTATAGGATAGCTGTATATCCGAGGAGGCGCTATGAGTGATCCGCATCAGCAGCTGAGCGATGAAGATGCGCTTGCGCGCCAGCTTGGTACCGAGATCAGCACAGATCCCGCCAACCCTCTTCTGCCGATCTGGCAGTCAGTCCGTTACCATTATCCTGACAGTGACCTGTCTATACTCCGGAAAGCATATAAGCGCGCTGTTATCCAGCATTCGCATCAGCAGAGGCGCTCCGGCGAACCCTATATCATCCATCCCATAGCAGTTGCGCAGATACTTGCAGACTTGGGCATGAGCCCTAAAGTCGTAGCAGCGGGGCTTCTCCATGACACTGTTGAAGATACCGAGTACACCCTCGATGAATGCCGTGCTGAATTTGGCGATACTGTTGCGGGCCTTGTTGATGGGGTAACGAAACTGACGAAAATGGATGTCGGTGACAGTGCGCAGGCTGAGACTATCCGTAAAATGGTCGTGGCTATGAGCCGGGATGTCCGTGTACTGGTCGTCAAACTTGCAGACAGGGTGCATAATGCCCGTACCTGGCGCTATGTCAAAGAATCCAGTGCGCAGAAAAAGGCGCAGGAGACGCTTGACGTGTATGCGCCTCTGGCAAACCGGCTGGGGATGAATGCCATCAAAACTGAGCTCGAAGAGCTGTCATTCAAATCGCTCCATCCAAAGATATATCACGAGATCGTCCTGCTGGTCCAGAAGCGTGCCGGGCACAGGGACGAGTTCCTGGCCCGGATCCTTGACGACATCAACCATGACCTTGATGCGCAGAATATTAAAGCCTATGTAACGGGCAGGCCAAAAGACTATTTCAGCATTTATCAGAAGATGATCGTCAGAGGCCATGATTTTGAGAATATTTATGATCTTGTAGGCGTCAGGGTCATTGTTGATTCCATACGGGACTGCTACGCTGCGCTCGGGGCTGTGCACGCACGGTGGAAACCCCTTCCGGGCAGGTTCAAAGATTATGTTGCCATGCCTAAACTGAATATGTACCAGTCTTTGCATACAACAGTTGTCGGGCCGGGTGGAAAACCTGTAGAAATACAGATCCGTACGTGGGATATGCATCGCAGGGCAGAATTCGGGATCGCAGCACATTGGAAGTATAAGGCTAACGGGCAGTCCGGGCGGGCATTGTCCAAGCCTGACCAGTCAGATAAGGAACGTGAAAAGGATATCGGCCTTCGGCCGCAGGCCGAAGAGCCTCAGGAGCTTACGGAGGCTGATAACCTCAGGTGGATCCAGCAGCTGGCTGACTGGACAAGTGAGACCCCGGATTCAGATGAGTTCCTCGGATCGCTTAAAAAGGATCTGGGAGCTTCCGAAGTTTATGTGTTTACCCCTAAAGGGAGGATAGTTTCAGTCCCTCAGGGAGGCACACCGGTCGATTTTGCGTATTCAGTCCATACCGAAGTCGGGCATCGGACGATGGGCGCGCGCGTCAATGGGCGGCTTGTCCCGCTGGATACCCTTCTGGAAACTGGGGACACTGTAGAGATCCTTACCTCCAAATCTGATACACAGGGGCCTTCCCGCGACTGGCTGAATTTTGTTAAAAGCCCGCGTGCGCGCAATAAGATCCGCCAGTGGTTCTCGAAAGAACGCCGTTCTGAGATGATCGACGAAGGGCGCAATGAACTTATGCGTTATATGCGTAAGAGGAACCTTCCTACACAAACCCTTATGGGCATGGAAGCATTGCTTGGCGTGGCGCAGGACCTGAATCTGTCCAATGTCGATACGCTTTTTGCTGCGCTCGGCGACGGGCAGGTTTCAGCCCAGAATGTCGTATCCCATCTTGTTAAAGATGCTGGGGAAGGTGAAGTCGAAGAGGATATCGGGCAGTCCCTCCTGCCGTCCAGGCAGACGAGGTCAAAACACAGCAGCACTGCGGATATCGCTGTTAAAGGGGTAAGCGATGTATGGGTCAAGCTTGCCAAATGCTGCACCCCTGTGCCGGGTGATGCCATAACCGGCTTTATTACGCGCGGATCAGGTGTTTCGGTGCATCGGGAGGATTGCGTCAACGCCCAGCATCTCAGGAAGACCCATCCCGAACGTATGGTGGCTGTGTCGTGGACAGGGAATTCAGGGACGTTCCTCGTCAAGATCCAGGTGGAGGCCCTTGACCGCGGGCATCTGCTTACTGATGTTACAAAGGTGCTGGCAGATATGGGGGCTAATATCATTTCCGGAAAAGTTTCCGCCGGTGATGACCGTGTTGCCCTGTGCCAGTTCACTTTTGAAATTGCGGCACCAAGCTACCTGTCAAGGATACTGTCTGAGCTCCGCAAAGTTGACGGGGTCTTTGACGTATACCGTATAACAGATAACAAGCTTTCCGCGAACCCGCGGTTCCGCCAGCTTTAGCTAGCTGATAGCCTTGAGCCATGCCTCCTTGGCTGCCTTCTCCGACTCAAGGTCTTTTTTCTTAGCCGGATCAGCCTCAGCAGCTATCTTCCTGTCAAGTTCTGCCAGCTGGGCGTTCAGCTGCACTTCAAAATCGGATTTTCGTGCATCGGTTTCAGGATCTGACTGGGCCCACTGGGCATCTTCAGCTGCTTTGATCTGTTTTTCAACATCATCAAGGGCACTTTCGATGCGGTGGACATCTGTACGCGGCACATGCCCAATACTGTCCCAGTCATCCTGGATGCGGGCAAGCGCCTGACGTGCCTGCTTTGCCTGTTCTGCCGTGTTCACCGGTACAAGTGCCTGGGCTTTGACGAGCAGTTCTTCCTTTTTCTTAAGGTTTTCCGCTTCGTCTTCATTCGTCTTATTGCGGTCAGCCTGGCGTGCGTCGAAGAAGGTATCGGCGGCTTCGCGGAAACGCTTCCATAAAGCATCATCTTCAGACCTGCGGCCAACCCTGCCGGCAGCTTTCCACTGGTCCATAAGGTTATTGAACTGGCGTGAAGTGCCTGCCCAGTCAGTAGAATTTTTCAGCTCTTCGGCCCTGGCAATGATCTTTTCCTTCTGTTCTTTTGCAGCAGCCCTTACAGTATCTCGCTGCTGCATCCATGACCTCCGTGCAGAGTTGAACGAACTGCGGGCTGCCGAAAAACGCTTCCATAGCGCATCCGCCTGCGAGCGCTCAATATGGATCGAATTCTTCTGATGCTCCTGCCACCGGCTGAACAGCTCCTGGAGCTTGTCGCCCGTCTGTTTCCAGTTGACTGAATCATTCAGGCCTTTAACGAGCTCTTCGGCTTCAGCCACGATGTGTTCGCGTTCTTCAGCAGCTTGTGCCACTGCTGCCTTACGCTCCTGGGCAAGTTTTTCCTTGATTGCGGCTGATCTGGCCTTCAGCGACTCGAGCTGGTCCCTCAGTGCCGGGATATCCCCCACAACGTCAGGGGATTCAGTATCTTTCTCCAGCTGGGACAGGGTATTATCGATCTCGCAGGAACGGATGCTGCCGGCATCAAGGCGCTGGCCGAAACGGTCGATTTTGGCCTTGAGGTCAAGATATCTCCGGGCGAAAAAATGCAGTGCACCCTGAGCTGATTCTTTTGGCAGCTGGCCGACTTCACGCTCGTCATCGCCGTCTTTGACATACACAGTCCCGTCTTCTGCAACACGGCCGAAAGAAGACGCTTTTTCCAGATCCGCAGCATTGTATGTATTGACAGTACTTGATTTCTGCGTCCTGCCGGCGAAAGCTTTCGGGGAAGGGATAAGCGGTTTGGGTGCCTGCGAAGCTTCAGCTTTTTCAGACGCAACATCGGATGAGGTAGTAGTAACAGACTCATCAGTCATGGCCAACTCCTTGGTGGTAATAGGAAAGTGGAAACCGTGTGCACAGCGATTTCCTCAACATCACCTATTATAAAGGGTTATGGCTAAAAAAGGCGCATCAATTTCGGGATTCCCTGAGTGGCTCCCGCAGGAACGTGTTGTAGAACAGCGTGTTATCGATACTCTTCGCAGGGTTTTCGAGCTTCATGGATTTCTGGGGATCGAAACACGCGCAGTGGAGACGGGCGCCAGCCTGCTGAAAAAGGGGGAGACGAGCAAGGAGATATATCTGCTGTCCCGCCTCCAGGAATTTGGGCAGGATGATGCCCCGGTAGAAAGCCATCTTGGCCTCCATTTTGACCTTACTGTGCCGCTGTCCAGATATGTGGTTGAAAATTCGGGCGGCCTTGTTTTCCCCTTCAAGCGCTGGCAGATACAGAAAGTATGGCGGGGGGAGCGTCCGCAGGAGGGCAGGTACAGGGAATTTACCCAGGCAGATATTGATATAGTGGGTGACGGCACGCTGCCTGAGCATTATGAAGTCGATGCACCGCTGGTCATGGTTGAGGCGCTTGAGGAACTCCGCACTCTAGGTCTGCCTGCTGCAGTCATCCATGCAAACAGTCGCAAGCTTTCTGAGGGTTTTTACCGGGGTATTGGCATAACAGATGTTGACCCTGTGCTCCGTGAGATCGATAAACTGGATAAAATAACAGCTGATCAGGTCTCACGCCTTCTTCAGCAGGATGCAGGGTGTACTGCCGGCCAGGCTGAAGCATGCCTTCGTCTGGCACAGGTGACTGCTTCAACTGCTGACGGGCTGCGCGGATCGTGTGCGTCGTTATGTGAGGAATATGGGATCGAGCACGGATCAGATCCCTATGCCCTGATGCAGCAGGGTGTTGATACGCTCGCAATGATTATTGACAGGGCGTCAAAGATCCGTCCCGGCGCCGTGGTCGCTGACCTGCGGATTGCACGCGGGCTTGATTACTACACTGGTTCCGTGTATGAAACATTCCTTGACGGTGCTGAGCACCTTGGATCAATATGCTCCGGCGGACGCTATGATAACCTGGCCAGCCAGGGGAACCGCACATATCCGGGAGTCGGCCTGTCTATCGGAGTGTCACGGCTTGTTTCCTATCTTCTCCATACAGTCAGCGCATCGCCGTCACGGATTTCCCCGGCCTGTGTCCTGGTGGCCGTATGGGATGAGGACAGCCGTATGGTATCTGACAGGATCGCCGCAGCGCTCCGCAGCCGGGGTATCTCCTGCGATGTGTCGCCGAACTCTGCAAAAATCGGCAAGCAGATCAAATACGCCGACCGCCTGGGGATACCTTACGTGTGGTTCCCTGCTGAGCCTGGGGACGCAGATCCCGTACCCGGCCATGACCAGATAAAGAACATCATTACAGGGGAGCAGGAAGATGCCGATGTCTCTTCATGGGCCCCTGCACCGGATTATGCCCGTCAGGATATAACCGCCGGAAACTAGCAGGGCCTGGCAGGGCAGGATAGCGGAGCAGCGTCCCCTGTGCCTGTACTCAGGATGGGTATCTGTTATTCCTTCTATGCTCTCCCGTCCCGGCAGCTTCTTAAAGGAAAGCGGGAAGGCTTCTGCGGGGGATCCCTATAGAGGGTATGATGTACTCTTAGTGTGTTGAAAACTGAAGTTTGCTGTGAAAATTTGAGGTAAAAGGAAATGAGCCAGACAGCTTATCGTACACATCATTGTGCCGACATCACGGAATCGCTTATCGGACAGACAGTTATTGTCAGCGGCTGGGTAGACCGCCGCCGTGATCACGGCGGAGTGGCGTTCCTTGATGTGCGTGATGCGTCCGGGCTGGTGCAGGCAGTCATCTATGATGAAGAGGTTGCACGCCCACTGCGGTCGGAATTCGTTGTAAAGGTAACCGGGGATGTGCGCGAACGCCCTGAGGGCAATGAGAATGACCATATAGCTACAGGAAAGGTCGAAATTGTAGCCCGGGAAGTCATTATACTCTCGAAATCCGCAGCCCTGCCGTTCCAGGTATCAACAGCGCTGGCAAATGAAGCTGAAGAACAGCTTCCCGGAGATGATACCCGCCTGCGGTACAGGTATCTTGATCTGCGCCGCCCCCAGATGCAGCGCAATATCAGGCTCCGGTCTAATATGGCAAAAGCTGCCAGAAATGAGCTTGACAAACTCGGATTCACTGAGATTGAAACCCCTACACTTATTAAATCAACCCCTGAAGGGGCGCGTGACTTTGTCGTCCCGGCACGCCTTTCACCCGGTTCGTGGTATGCGCTGCCGCAGTCGCCGCAGCTGCTGAAACAGCTTCTGATGGTTTCCGGTGTGGAACGGTATTATCAGCTGGCACGGTGCTACCGTGATGAGGATTTCCGTGCCGACCGCCAGCCCGAGTTCACCCAGCTTGATATGGAGATGAGTTTTGTCAGCCAGGAAGACGTTATCGCGCTGGCAGAGCAGGTGATCGCAGCTGTATGGAGAAGCGCAGGATATGAGGTTACTCTGCCTTTCCGGCGTATCTCATGGGCAGATGCCATGGATAAATACGGTTCCGACAAGCCCGACCTGCGTTTCGGCAATCAGATCACAGACCTCACACGCTATTTTGAGAATACGCCGTTCCGCGTGTTCCAGGCTGACTATGTGGGTGCTGTAGTCTATAAAGGTGCGGCGGACCTGCCGCGCAGGCAGTTTGATGCATGGCAGGAATGGGCGCGCCAGCGCGGTGCCAAGGGCCTTGCATACGTGCAGTTCTCTGAAGATGGGGAACTCAAGGGGCCTGTTGCCAAGAACCTTTCCGATGAAGAGCGCAGCGGCCTTATGGAAGCTGTCCATGCGGAAGCCGGGGATGCTGTCTTTTTTGCTGCGGGGGCCAGAGAGCCTTCCCAGCTGCTGCTCGGCGCAGCCCGCGTTGAGATCGCAAAACGCCAGGGCCTGCTTAAAAAAGATGAATTTGCCTTCGCATGGGTTGTTGATTTCCCGCTGTTCAAGCGTACAGATGACCCTGATGACGATGATGTGGCTGTAGGCCATTCTGTATGGACCTCTATGCACCATCCTTTCACTATGCCAAGTGCAGACTGGATCGATACATTCGATAAGGATCCCGGGCATGCTATGAGCGATTCCTATGATATCGTGTGCAACGGCAATGAGATCGGCGGCGGATCGGTACGAATCCACCGGGATGATATCCAGGACCGTGTACTTGAAGTCCTGGGAATCGGTGAGGAAGAGGCGCAGGACAAGTTCGGTTTCCTGCTTGAAGCGTTCAAATTCGGTGCACCTCCGCATGCCGGCATTGCTTTTGGATGGGACCGCTGCGCTGCAATACTTGCCGGCGAGGATTCTATCCGCGATGTGATCGCATTCCCCAAATCCGGAGGCGGTACAGACCCTCTTACAGGTGCCCCTGCTCCAATTTCAGACGAGCAGCGCGCTGAAACCGGCGTGGACTATGATCCTGAAGAAGATGAATAGGCCGGCTGTTACACAGATAAATCGGATCTAATATGCGGGGGCGGCATTTCCAGCCGTCCCTGCATATTATTAGGCTTATCTCAGGATCCAGGATAACCGGTTATTCCCCCGTGTTGGGACTGTATGAATTGAGCCTGCTATTCAATGCCAGGATTTCCTTTTTTCCGATAAGATATGCAATGCCCCACAGAACTATATAGACTGCAAACCATATTGCTGTATATATAGCCAGCCATGCAGCGTTGAGCGGGAACCAGCCCGCTGCGATGGCAAGCGGTGTGAACAGGGCATAGCACATAAGGCAATGTATAGCAGTTCTCTTGAGTACTGACCAGTCACTCTTGAATCGGATATAAGTTACCCATGTGAACATTATGCCCATAAGTACCCATAACAGGAAGCTCACTGCGACTGCTGAAAGCTGGTTAGGGAACCGCCGCATGAATTGGGGGGAAGACGGGTAGTAGGCTGAGGTTCCGAATCCCATGCTGAAGGCGAGTGAAAACACGCCTCCTATAAGCATGCCCATTCCGGCGCCCATGACGGTATCGCGCAGGAAAGCCCCGATAGTCAGAGGACGATCTGTTTCGCCGATTTTCTTAATAGGCTTTTGCGGACTTTCGGATACAGGTGCAGATGCCAGTTTATGTGCCATAATAATATTCTCCTTAATATGTGATATCAGCAGTTATAACCCAAGCCTTCGCTTGAATTCGCTTATGAAGCGGCGTGATACCTGGATTTTCTGTTTGTTTTTCATAAAAACGGTGATCGTCCCGCTGAAACTCAGGTCCAGGAACTGGATATAGTCCATGTTCAGTGAGGCATTCCGCGATGTTTCAATAAACTTTCCGGGAAGCAGCTCCCGTATCTGGTAAAGCCTGCCTTTGTACTCATACTGCGCATCTTTTGTTGCCACACAGGTGCGGTCATGGAAAGTATACACAGCATAAATATCATCAGTATTTACCGGTACGAGGGAAGGCCCCATAGTGCACCACACTATGTCAGGACTGCCGGTATCCCCGGTAGGAATCTCCGGATGGCGGTGGTCATGTAATGGCCTTTCGGCAGTGAGCAGGTCAGCGGCAGCCTGTATGCTGTCAGTGATTTCAGTGATATAGAAATCTGTGTGCTGTTCATCCGCCATCTGTGGGTCAATATGGAAATTGACTTTCATAAGGCCGGCCTCCTTTCCAATGATGTTGGCCTCCCGCTGAATATCCCCGGCGGTAATACCACTATAAAGCACCAGTCCGGCCTGTGGTACGTGATTTGGGTGAACGGCAGGTAAAGCACGGTGAGCGGTTTGTTATGCCGCACTATATGATGGAATAGCCCGTTACAGACTGTTTACGAAACTGATCCCTGACTTATAGGAGCGGATGGTAATGGCACATACTGATATCTCGGGACGTATGGCTGCCCCGGCCGGCCCATCCGGACCGGAGCATGCGCCTGCTGTACAGGGGTCTTTGATCCCGGAAGGCTCCTTCAGTCCGGGTGCTGCAGAACTGGATGATGATGAGATCCTTGCCCGCTTCGAAAGATGGGTCAGCTCAGTCAGGCATCTCACGCTGTGGCCTCATCAGGAGGAAGCGGTGCTTTCGCTGTTATCCGGCAATCATGCCATTGTCAGCACGCCCACGGGATCAGGGAAATCCCTGATAGCTGTAGCAATGCACTTTATGGCGCTGTGCCGCGGCAGGCGGTCATACTATACAGCTCCCATTAAGGCGCTTGTTAGCGAAAAATTTTTTGAATTAGTTTCTATTTTCGGCGCCGGATATGTCGGTATGATCACAGGCGATACACGTATCAACCCGCAGGCGCCCGTGATCTGCTGCACTGCTGAGATACTTGCAAACCAGGCACTCAGGGAAGGCGAAAAAGCTGATATCAGTTATGTTGCCATGGACGAATTCCATTTCTACGGTGACCCTGACCGCGGCTGGGCCTGGCAGATACCGCTGCTTGTGCTGCATAATGCCCAGTTCCTGCTCATGAGTGCAACATTGGGGGATACCAGTGATATCGCTGCGCTGGTAGAAGGCCATACAGGCCGGGCAGTAGATACTGTCGCTGATGCGCCGCGCCCCGTGCCTCTGGAATATACGTATGCTGCCGAGCCTCTGCAGTCTGTAGTGAACAGGCTTATCAGCAGGGGGCAGGTCCCAGTTTATATAGTTCATTTTTCACAGGATGCCGCTGTCAATACCGCTGAAGACCTGTCAGGCCTGGGGGTCTCGAGCAAAGAGCAGCGGGATCAGATCCGTAAGGCATTAGCACATACAAAATTTACCACGGCTTTTGGGAAGACCTTAAAACGCCTGCTGCTTAATGGCGTCGGTGTCCATCATGCAGGCATGCTTCCGCGGTACAGGAGGATGGTGGAACAGCTCGCTCAGGACGGGCTTCTGCCCGTGATCTGCGGGACGGATACATTGGGAGTGGGAATCAATGTCCCGATACATACGGTTGTGCTGACAGCATTGGCTAAATTCGACGGGAGGCGGCAGCGGCGGCTTAAGGCGCGCGAGTTCCATCAGATAGCAGGCCGGGCAGGACGTTCAGGGTTTGATACGGAAGGGCTGGTGATAGCCCTTGCGCCTGAATATGAGATAGAAAATGCGAAAGCTCTGGCCAAAGCAGGGGATGATCCCAAAAAGCTTAAAAAAATCAAACGTAAAAAAGCCCCTGAAGGTTTTGTGAACTGGAGCGAGGCAACATTAACGAAACTTATTGGTATGCAGCCGGAAACGCTTGTGCCGCATATGAAAGTTTCCCATTCACTTGTCCTTGATGAGATCGCCCAGGGAGGCAATGCATGGAAGCGTATCAGAGAGCTTATCAGCAGCAGTGCCCAGCCTGAGGGGAATAAAAAGGAACTCCTGGAAACTGCAGCATCTGTTATGCAGACACTTATCAGTTCCGGGATCGCTGAGAAATGGGAACTGGAAGACGGCACCACAGACTATATGCTTGCAGTGGATATGCCTGATGACCTTGCGATGGACCAGCCGTTAGCGCCATTCTTTATAGCTGCACTTGAGCTTCTTGACCCTGATGACCCTGCATATGCGCTGAACATCATTTCTGCTGCTGAAGCTACACTGGAGGATCCCCGTCCAATACTGCGTGTGCAGGAGCGGCGGGAACGCGATGAAGCCATGGTCCGTATGAAGGATGAAGGGATAGATTATGATGAGCGTATGGACAGGCTGCAGGAGGTTACGTATCCGCAGCCGCTCAAGGATCTGCTTATACCCGCTTTTAACCAGTATCTCCGCGATATGCCGTGGGCGGCGGATTATGATGTAAAACCAAAATCAGTCCTGCGCGACATGATTGAACAGTCAGCTGATTTCTCCCAGTATATTTCAAGTTATAGGGTGTCCCGCAGCGAAGGCACGCTTCTGCGATATCTCAGCGATGCATACCGCGTACTTTCGCGTACTGTTCCTCCGGATAAGGCGGATGAGCGCCTGCGTGATATCATCCAGTGGCTGGGGTACGTTGTGCGGACTGTGGATTCCTCGCTTGTTGACGAATGGGAAAATTCTTACGGCGAAGCATCCAGGGAGCATAGCGGCGGTACTGGGTCCCAGGAAGCTTTTTCCGCGCCGCCCCCTTCAGGTATGGAAGCGGTAGCTGCCGACCGCCGCGCGCTCCGCGTCCTTGTCCGTAATGCGATGTTCCGCCGGGTGCAGCTTATGGCGCTTGAGGACAGCCAGGCCTTGGGGGAAATGGATGGCAGCTACGGATATGGGGTCCATGAATGGGATGCTGTCCTCGACGGTTTCTTTGATGCCCATGATGATATCCTTACAGATACCGATGCCCGTTCTGCAGAGTTCTTCATCCTTGACGATTCACAGGAAGCGGCAAGCCATACATGGCATGTCCGCCAGGTGGTATGCGACAGCGACGGCGACAATGACTGGGCCATTGACGGTATTGTCGATATAGTAAAGACACAGGACGAGGGCGATGCGGTATTCAGGCAGTACAGGGTGGGCTCTGCTGAGCAGCTGCGCGATGTCGAACCGTAACGCTTAAATAATAGGGATATCCACAAGCTCAACGCATAAGATCTTGCATGCTGTGGCCTTGCTCCGCAGTATGCGGGGAGGCTGTTATGGAACGGTTGCTGGTCCTCGAAGACGGGACGATATACAGGGGCTTCGCCTTCGGATCCGATATTTTCCGTATTGGTGAACTGGTTTTTAATACATCAATGACAGGGTACCAGGAAATCATCACAGATAATTCCTATTGCGGGCAGATCATTACAATGACCTACCCGCTTATTGGTAATTACGGTATAAACGGGGACGATAACGAAAGCCTGGAACCTGCCCTGTTCGGCCTGGCTGTACGCGATTACTGCCCTGAGCCGAATAACTGGCGGAGCCGGGAGACGCTGGACCAGTATCTGAAGCAGAAGGGCATACCGGGGATATATGGCATTGATACTCGTGCCCTGACCTTGAAGATACGTGAGGCCGGGACGATGAAGGCAGCAATGGCTGCTGCCGATGCTGATACTGATACGCTTGTTTCACAGCTGAGGTCGGCAGATTATCTGCATGACCAGGTGAAGCGTGTATCAACAGCCCGCCCGTTCCCTGTCCCTAACCGCGGGCATAAAGTTGTGCTGATGGATTTCGGCGAGAAACTCGGTATAATCCGCGAACTGTCAAAACGGAACTGCGATCTGATCGTTGTACCGTGGAATACGGATGCGGAACAGATCATGGAGTACCGCCCTGATGGCGTAATGCTGTCCAACGGCCCGGGGGATCCTGCTGATATCCCCGAAGCAATCGACACAGTACGCCGTCTTTTAGGGCAGGTAAGCATATTTGGCATATGCCTGGGGCATCAGCTTATTTCCCTGGCATGCGGGGCACGGACTTTCAAACTGAAGTTCGGCCATCGCGGATCCAACCATCCTGTGAAGAACCTGTCTACAGGGCGTGTAGAAATAACAGCGCAGAACCACGGATATTCTGTAGACATCGGAAGCCTTGCCGGAACGGGGCTTGAGGTCACTCATGAGTCGCTTAATGATAAAACGTGTGAAGGGGTACGGCATCAGGAATTCCCTGTATTCTCAGTGCAGTACCATCCTGAGGCAAGCAGCGGACCGCATGACAGCAATTACTTATTCGATGAGTTTATTGCCCTGATGGACAGGGAATATGCCGGCAATGCGGGATCTGTCCGTCCCGGCCGGCGTGACAACATGGAGGTTCGGAATGCCTAAACGTACAGATATCCATAAAATACTTGTTGTCGGTTCCGGACCTATAGTTATCGGGCAGGCAGCTGAATTTGACTATTCAGGGTCCCAGGCATGCCAGTCACTGCGGGAAGAGGGGTATGAGGTAGTCCTTGTCAATTCAAACCCCGCAACGATTATGACAGATACATCTATCGCAGACAGGGTATATATTGAACCGCTGACTACGGAATTCCTCAAGCGCGTAATATATAAGGAGAGGCCTGATGCCATCCTGGGAACGCTGGGCGGGCAGACCGGCCTGAACCTGGTCGTTGCCCTCCATAATGACGGGGTGCTCGATGAATTTGGCGTAGAAATACTGGGAACAGACCTTGAGGCTATCAATAAGGCTGAAGACCGGGAGCTCTTCCGCTCACTGATGAACGAACTGGGGGAGCCTGTCCCGGAAAGCGATATAGTCCATACTGTAGAAGATGCAGAGAAATATGCCAGTGAACTCGGGTATCCCGTGGTTGTGCGGCCGGCATATACGCTGGGCGGCACTGGCGGCGGTTTTGCGCATAACAGGCAGGAGCTTCGCCGTATAGCTGATGCCGGGCTGAAAATGAGCCCGGTGCACCAGTGCCTCATTGAGCGCAGTATCGCGGGTTTCAAAGAGATCGAATATGAAGTTATGCGTGATGCCCATGATAATGCCATCGTGGTATGCACCATGGAAAACATTGATCCGGTCGGGATCCATACAGGCGACAGTATTGTAACGGCACCTGTGCAGACGCTTACCGACCGGGAGAACCAGATGCTGCGTGATGCTTCATTAAGGATCATCAGGGTTTTGAAGATATGTGGCGGGTGCAATGTCCAGCTGGCGCTGGATCCGGACAGCTTCTCATATTATGTGATCGAAGTCAATCCGCGTGTATCGCGGTCGTCGGCGCTGGCAAGCAAGGCAACAGGGTACCCGATTGCCAAGGTCAGTGCGAAGCTTGCTGTAGGGCTGCATCTGGATGAGATCATCAACCCTGTGACAGGGACATCGTACGCCTGTTTCGAACCGGCTCTGGACTATATCGTGACGAAATTCCCGCGTTTCCCCTTTGACAAGTTCCCCGATGCGGACCGCCAGCTTGGCACGCAGATGAAAGCTACGGGCGAAGTCATGGCTATCGGCCGTACCTTTGAAGAGAGCTTCCTCAAGGCAGTGCGCTCGCTTGAAACGAAGCTTGACCATGCGCAATGGCCCGATTATTCGGAGCTTGACAGGCAGGAGCTGATGGAACGTATCCGCCGCCGCGATGACAGCCGTATTTTTGCCGTAATGCAGTGGCTTCGCAACGGATACAGCGCGCAGGAGGTCCATGATATTACGAAAATAGATGCTTTCTTCCTGTCCCACCTGCAGAAAATCATACGCTTGGAAAATATGCTTCGCGAAAACAAAGGCGACAGGGATGTTTTGCGGGATGCAAAGCGGAGCGGTTTTTCCGATCCGTATATCGCACGTGTGTGGGGTATGGATGAGGCCAGCATTCACAGTATGCGCCGGAAGTATGGGATTATCCCTGTCTATAAGATGGTGGATACCTGCGCCGGTGAATTTGCCAGCACAACGCCGTATTTTTATTCCACGTACGAAAACGGTTCGCAGAACGAATCCCTGCGCTCGGACCGCAAAAAAGTGGTAGTTCTGGGTTCGGGGCCTATCCGTATCGGGCAGGGTGTGGAATTCGACTATGCAACGGTGCATTGTGTGGAAACATTGCGCGATGAGGGCTATGAAGCTATCGTTATCAACAATAACCCGGAAACCGTATCAACAGACTTTTCCATCAGCGACAAACTGTATTTTGATCCCCTTACCGTTGAAGATGTCATGCATGTCATTGACCTTGAGCAGCCGCTTGGCGTCGTTGTCCAGTTTGGCGGGCAGACAGCCATCAATATTGCGGCATCCCTTGAAGAGCGGGGAGCGCGCATTCTGGGGACATCACTGGAGGATATTGACAGGGCTGAAGACCGCCATAAATTTGAGGCTGCTTTGAAGGGGCTGGGGATACCTCAGCCCGAAGGCGACACTGCAGTAACTGTTGATGAAGCACTTGTCATTGCAAACCGTATCGGTTATCCCGTGCTTGTACGGCCCAGCTATGTCCTGGGCGGGCGTGCCATGGAGATCGTCCATAATGATGGTGAGCTCAGGGTCTATATGGCTACTGCGGTGAAGGAGATCAGCCACGATGCGCCGATCCTTGTAGACCGCTACATCATGGGCAGGGAGCTGGAAACGGATGCTGTTGCTGACGGCGAAAATGTTTATATCCCGGGTGTTATGGAGCATATTGAACGTGCAGGCATCCATTCCGGGGATTCGATCTCCGTGTATCCTGCGCAGATGGTCCCGCAGGATGTTAAGGATACTATCATTGATTATACTGCACGTATCGGCAGAGGCTTCCATTTTATAGGGCTGTATAATATCCAGTTTATCGTTGATAAGGAGAACCGGGTGTACGTCCTTGAGGTCAATCCCCGCAGCTCGCGGACTGTACCCTTCCTGAGCAAGATCACTGGCGTTGCTATGGGCAATATAGCTGCACGGGCGATCCTCGGGCAGTCTGTCAGGGACCAGGGCCTTACCCCCGGGTACAGGCAGGAGCCCCAAAATGCTGTATTCGTGAAGGCCCCTGTGTTCTCTTTTGCCAAACTGCGCAGTGTGGATACGGTGCTTGGCCCTGAGATGAAATCAACAGGCGAGGCACTGGGAGGCGACAGCACCCTTGACAAGGCGCTGTATAAGGCCCTGGTCGCAAGCGGAGTGCAGATACCGGAGCATGGGAATGTACTGATCACCGTTGCAGATAATGACAAGGCAGAGGCTTTGGACCTGGCCAGGCGTTTTTCAGCGATCGGATATGGCATTTATGCAACGGGCGGTACAGCCGCATATCTGAAAAGGCATGACAGCTCACTGTTTGTCCGTAATGCTGCAAAAGTAAGCGAGGCCGCTGAGGGGCATGATTCAGTAACGGACCTGATCCAGAAAGGCCATGTGAATTTTGTGATCAATACTATCTCCAGTTCAAACAGGGATCTGCAGAACGACGGGTTCCTGATCCGCCGTGTGAGCGCCGAGAATGCCATCCCGTGCATGACGAGCTTTGATACAGCACGGGCGCTGCTGAGCGTTATGGAATCGCGTACATTCAGGCTGGAAAGCATGGGCGGGCAATGCAGCAGATCGGCGGCTGAGTAAAAATGGCTGGAGATAACCTTTTTGATGCTGCTGAAGTACCGGATGGTGTGGCAACACGGCCGCTTGCTGTACGGATGCGCCCTGCATCGCTAGATGAAGTCATAGGGCAGGAGCATGCGCTCACACAGGGGTCGCCGCTGCGCCGTGTTGCGGCTGAGCCTTCGCATTCGCGGACAGCGCCTACGTCGATTATCCTTTTCGGCCCTCCGGGAGTAGGGAAGACTACTCTGGCATATATCACAGCGCAGCAGTCGGGGCGTGCTTTTGAAGAGCTTTCAGCAGTTACTTCCGGTGTTAAAGATGTGCGCGAGGTACTTGCCCGTGCCCATGAACGTCTGGTATCGCAGGGACGGGAAACTGTCCTGTTCATTGATGAAGTCCACCGCTTCTCCAAATCCCAGCAGGATGCCCTGCTCCCAAGCGTAGAGAACAGGGATGTGACCTTTATAGGCGCTACTACGGAGAACCCGAGTTTTTCCGTTATCCCGCCTCTCCTTTCACGATCAGTAGTGGTGAAGCTTGAGGGGCTGTCCAACGACAATATACGCGAAATCGTTGAGCGTGCTGTCCGCAGCAGGAAAGGGCTCCACAATGAGGTCCGCATCAGCGATACTGCCGTTGATGATATAGTGCGCATGGCCGGAGGGGACGCTCGCAAGTCCCTGACTATCCTTGAGGCTGCTGCCGGTGCTGTTACCGGCGATAGGGAGAGGGCTAAAGGCAAACGCCGTGCCGTTATCACTTCTGATACTATTTCCCGCGTTATGGATACCGCACAGGTCCGGTACGACCGTGATGGTGACGGCCATTACGATGTTGCCAGTGCATTTATCAAATCCATGCGGGGATCCGATGTGGATGCCTCCCTGCATTATCTGGCCCGTATGATCCGTGCGGGGGAGGATCCCCGGTTCATAGCACGCCGCATTATGATAGCTGCGTCAGAAGAGGTAGGGATGGCAGCCCCGCAGGTACTGGGTATTACGGTTGCCGCTGCACAGGCTGTATCGATGATAGGTATGCCGGAAGCGCGGATCATACTCTCGCAGGCTGTAATCGCAGTAGCAACTGCACCTAAGTCAAACGCAAGCTATATGGCGATCGATGCAGCGCTGGCTGATGTGGATGCGGGGGATATAGGGCAGGTCCCGCTGCATCTGCGCAATGCCCCCACTGCTTTGATGAAGGAGTGGGGGAACCATGACGGCTACATTTATGCCCATGATGCACCGCATGATATTGCCCGGCAGGAATATATGCCGGAGGAACTGCGCGGACGTGAATACTACCACCCGAAGCCTAACGGTTATGAGCGTGAATTGAAGCCGCGGCTTGATACTATCCGTGAGATACTTCATGGCGGCGGCCGGCCGCAGGATCCCGGCCATGCTGGTGAGCAGGATAACAGCAGCAACAGCAATAAGTGATGCTGTAACCACAGCCGGATCCCTGACGGCAGTAAAAATAATAAAATGGGCTTGGAGCTGTGGCCCCAAGCCCGCTATCATAATCCAGATGGCAATAAATAGTATTTATCTGCTAATCAATGAGAATCGCCGGACGATCCTGAATCAGCTCCATTAGTCCCTGAGGGCATCCCCGGTGCCGTATTCTGATTCGCCGACGAATTACCACCTCCATTGCTGCCGGGGCCAGCCGGGGCTGACCCGCTTTGACTGTTTCCTGAGTTCAAACCCGGTGCCCCATTGGGAGCTGAATTCCCCTGTGAGCCTGAGTTTGAACTGCCCGGTGTACCTGTGCCGTTCTGGGTATTCCCCTGTGAACCGTTGCTACCCGGGCCGCTGTTAGATCCTGTGCTTCCCGGCCCCTGCCCCATGCCGCCCCGGGAACCTCCCGACCCGCCGCCCGGTATCCCATTGCTTGAAGCTGAAGCTGCCCCCGCAGCTGCTGTATAGATCGCCCCTCCGGCTGCGCCTCCTGCGAGGCCGCATGCCAGGGCCACTCCTGCTGCCAGAAGCACTACCTTATTGCTTCGCTTTTGTGTGCCCTGCACTGCAGCTGCTGCCGGTGCTGCACCCGATGCGAAGCTTTCCGGTTGGGCAGCGTACTGCATATTGGTGGGGTTATCAGCATAATCAGTCTTAGGAAGGGCGGCAGTTCCTGCTGCATACGTATCTGCAGAAGCCTTCTTAGCAGAAGCTTCATCATTATAGTCTGGTGTACTCATTGTTTTCCTTTCAGCATGAGCGCCGTATTTTTAATTATGGGTACCAGATGTCCTGGCAATACCTATTACAATGCTTCTTCCTCAAAGCAATCTCCATCAAAACTGATATAGATTTAATAATTAACTTCTAAAATTCGGGATTAAAACTGAATGTAAGCTGATAAGGATAATACTGTTCGGAGAACTCAGCTGCATAACGGATAGAAGAATCTTGTACGGGTATTAGTATAACGGTATGGAAACAAGTGGAGAGCTTACTTTTGCTTTGGCTCAGATCAATACGTGTGTTGGCGACCTCGACGGGAATGCCGCTAAGATCCTGGGCTACTCGCGTACCGCTGCGGAGAAAAACGCGGATATCGTCCTTTTCCCGGAGATGGCCGTAACGGGGTATCCTATTGAGGACCTTGCCTTTCGCAATACCTTCCGCAAAGCGGCAGATACAGCGGTCGGGAATATAGCCCGGTCCCTTAAAGAAGAAGGATTGGGGCAGCTATACGTCGTCCTGGGCACAGTAGGTACAGACAGCAGCGGGAAGCCGCGCAACAGGCTGCTGGTTATCCATAACGGTACAGTCGAAGCCCAGTATGATAAGCATTTTTTGCCTAATTACGGCGTATTCGATGAATTCAGGATTTTTGCACCTGGGCAGGACGACCTTATCCTCACAGTAAAAGGCAGGCGGATAGGTTTCGCTATCTGCGAGGATATATGGCAGGATGGGGGGACTGTTGAAAAACTGGCGCATAAAGGTATTGATATCCTGGCAACTATCAACGGTTCGCCATATGAGGAAGGCAAGTCCCATACCCGTGTTGACCTGTGCAGGCGGCGTGCCCGGCAGGTCAATGCCCCCGTTATCTACCTTAATCAGGTAGGGGGGCAGGACGACCTTGTCTTTGACGGGGCCAGCTTTATTGTCAGCAGGGACGGATCAGTCATTGGACGGTCCAGACAGTTTGCCGAAGATCTGGGTCTCTGGACGTATACTGCGCCTGAAAGCGTCTCCGGCCCCGGATCCGGTGCTGATACCGGAATGCAGACAGCACCCGTGATGGATCCTGATGAAGAAGTTTATACGGCATGCGTTACCGGCTTGCACGATTATATGGAAAAGAACCGCTTCACCGGTGTGGTCCTGGGGCTGTCCGGCGGTATAGATTCAGCTCTTGTTGCGGCCATGGCAGCTGATGCCTGCGGCGGGGAAAATGTATGGGGGCTCTCCATGCCCAGCATGTATTCATCTGACGGGTCTAAAGATGACGCCGCTGATCTGGCCTCACGCATCCATGCACATTATGAGATACAGCCTATTGAGCCTTTATTCAAAGTTTTTGAGAGACAGACAGGTGTTGACGGCGTAGCTGCCGAAAACCTTCAGGCGCGTATACGCGGTGTACTGGTGATGGCCTATTCTAATTCAAAAGGCCTTCTGGCCCTTGCTACAGGGAATAAATCCGAGCTTGCCTGCGGATATTCTACGATCTATGGTGATGCTGTCGGCGGTTATGCGCCTATCAAAGATATATTGAAAACCAAAGTATGGCAGCTTGCACGGTGGCGTAATAATGCGGCACGCTGCAGGGGAGAGGTGCCTCCCATCCCGGAGAATTCCATCACGAAGGCCCCGAGTGCTGAATTGAGGCCGGGGCAGAAGGATTCTGATTCGCTGCCGGAATATGCATTGCTTGATAAAGTCTTAGAGGCATACATTGAAAAAGTCCATGGGCGTGCAGACCTCCTTGATGACGGTTTTGATGCGCAAACAGTCAATACCGTCATGCGCCTTGTGGACCAGGCAGAGTGGAAGCGGCGCCAGTATCCGCTGGGTCCCAAAGTCACAGCCCTGGCTTTTGGCCGCGACCGCCGCCTTCCTGTGACCAGCGCATTCCGGGAGGACCGGCCGCGGGGGTGATGCCGGGCTGCGGCAGGCCAGAAGACGTAAAAGCACCTATCTCAGCTGTGTTGAGATGATCAGAATGCAGAAAACCAGGAAATATATGTTCCCGGAGTATAGGAAAATGCGTTCAAAAAGGCCGAAATATTTTTTCATAACCGGCAGGACCATTCCCAAAATAAGGGTACTCAGCCCTATCCTGACGATATATTCGATCGCCTTAAGGACAACAAAAAATCCCATACTTACCGGCTTAAGATAATCCGTCATATTGAGTATGAGGATAGCTAATGCAGTGAACTGGAGTACTGCAAACAGAAGATGCAGCCTCCCTTGTGCAGTTTTTGGCGCCCCTTCAATATCAGTAGGGAACACAGCTACCCCTATGAAACCGACCAGCGTAAAAATGAGCATAATAATTGCGATACTTTTGAAAGTAAATACATACTTCCATGCGACGAGGGCGATCGCTATAAAGATATTCCGTATAATGCCCGAATATCCGGCAAGAAGGAAATATTTCCTGCCCTGCCCTACGCCGTAATCACTGACCGCATGATGTATCGGACTGTAAATGTGCTTATTGGCTATGTGAAGATAGGCCATTATCCCCAGGTAGAAAATTATGCAGAGAATGGAAATGGAAGCGCTGAAAATTGCCATAAGCATCCCTTTTGATATAAGCTATACACATATTTATATTAATATACCTGAAAACCTCTGTAAACCTGTTATGGCCAATATACAGCCTTGTCGGAAAGGAACCATGGTTGTGGACAAAGATACAGCTGGCACTGTGAAAGGTAGCAGCAACAGCGAAAATCCCGGGGAAAAGGGCCGCATTGATATTGAGGCGCTGAGGAAAGAGCTGCCGCCGGTCAGCAATGATGAATTGCCTGATCTGTCCGACGGGAAGAAGTGGTATTACAATACTCGTACCGGTGACATAGAACACGGCAAACTGTCCTCATTTACCCATCGCATGGGTCCGTATGATACGCGCGAGGATGCAGAACGTGCTTTGAAGATAGCCCGTGCGCGCAACGATATATGGGAAGCTGAAGATAAGGAATGGGCAGGGGATGACTCCCAGGATACTGACAGCCCTAAAGAGGCCTCACGAACTGGAGGTAGCAGCACAGACCATGACCCTGCCCGGAACTCAGACAGCGATAATCCTTCATGGATCTGACCGTACGGACAGTTCCACGCAGCACAGCATCAGCCGTAATTGGTAATGATCCAGTCTGCAGCGTTTTCCGTTCCATGTTCCTGTTTGAGTACAGCCCCTATCTTTTCCGATTGCCCGCGGATACCAGCTTCTTTAAGCATATGAAAGTGCTGTTTTAATTTCTCCGCTGTAAGCGCCTGCTCGGAGATCGGTTTTAATGCATACCCTTTACGGTACAGGTACTGTGCCCAGAAAGGCTGATCGCCTGAACACGGCATTATCAGCTGCGGTATACCTGCCCTTAATGCCGCTGCTGATGTCCCTGCCCCGCCATGGTGGAAAACTGCACAGCATCTGTTGAACAGAAGGTCATGCGGCGCCTGCTCTGCCGCAAAAATCAGGTCATTGCCGCTGAAGTCAATAGAGCTGTTGCCTGTCAGGAGGACGATACGCTGCCCTGTTGCCTGCGCAGCGCTTTCCAGCATATCCATGAAACGGTGCGGATTTTTTAATACGATACTGCTGAAAGTAACGGCTACAGGTTCGGGCCCGGAGTATATGAACTGTTCAAGTTTTTTGTCCAGTGCATCCTGTGTGTTGAGGAAGAAGAACCCCGGCAGCCGGACATGGCCTTCCCAATCGGTAACATCTGAGAAGAGGCTTGGGCTTATCGGGTAGATAATCGGTATTTCCTGGCCTTCCCGATAATATGTATACGCTCCGGTTTTACGCGCAGGAAGGCCCAGGGTATCATGCCGGAACTGGTTGATCAGGGATATCTGCGCTGATTCGCTTCTGCGGTTCACCAAATAGGTTTTGCGGTTAAGGAACGGTCCAAAATTATGATAAGACGAGACCGCAGGGCAGGGGAAGCTGCTTATCGGGTAAAGAACCGGGGCAGGAGGCATGCTGACACAGGGTATGCCGAGTTTAACAGCCACATCAACAGCACCCAGGGCTTTAGGGTGGTAGACAATGAGATCGGCTCCCTGGGCAGCAGTATAGTAATCGTCCATCGTTGCACGGTAACCGGGGTTGATAACTTCCCTGACAAGTTTCAGTGTAGTCTTCATATGGCGGATGGGTTCCTGCGAAACCGCCTTTCCTTCAGGGGTCCGGATAATTTGCATCAGATCGAGGGAAGCCGGATAAAAGCTGACGCCTTCTTTTTCGATGGCTTCCCTGAAGCTGCTGCCGGCGGCAATAACGCTATGGTGCCCGCGGCGGTCCAATTCTTTTGCCAGTGCCAGGAATGGCTGGACATCACCTCTGGTGCCAGCTGTCAGGAAACATATCTTCATAAGGACCTATCCAGGATAGTTTTACAGTATATACAATAATCTTACTGTACTGTATGTGACGCTATACCGCGGACAGCAGCCAGGCTGATGTGAGCAACGTCACGCATTCTTTCATTTCTGGGCTTAATACTGGCGGTTTTTGGAACTGCCTACCGGATAAAATAAAAGTATCCGGTGCATAGCTGCATCGTAAAACGACACACATTAAGGAGTGCGTATGACAGCAACAGAAAAAGCAGTTGCTTCTGAAGAGGATCTCCGCGCTGAAGCGTGGGACGGCTTCGTTGGAGGAAACTGGCAGAATGATATTGATGTGCGTGATTTTATTCAGAAGAATTACACGCCATATGAGGGTGATGAGTCATTCCTGGAACCTGCCACGGAAAAGACCCGCCATCTGTGGAAGAAGCTTGATGACGAATATCTGGCAGTAGAGCGCAGGCAGCGTGTGTATGATGTAGATACGCATACGCCGGCGGATATTGATGCTTTCCCTGCCGGATACATTGATGACCAGGATGACGTTATTGTCGGACTTCAGACAGATGTCCCGTGCAAACGCGCTATGATGCCTAACGGCGGCTGGCGTATGGTAGAGCAGGCTATTATTGAGGCAGGCAAGGAGCCTGATCCTGAGATCAAGAAGATTTTCACGCGGTACCGCAAAACCCACAATGACGGTGTTTTCGGCGTATATACTGCACGTATCAAGCGTGCACGCCACAACAAGATCCTTACCGGCCTTCCGGATGCTTATGGGCGTGGCCGCATTATTGGTGATTACCGCCGTGTGGCGCTGTACGGTGTCAATACCCTGATCGCTTTCAAAAAGCGCGACAAGGATTCCATACCGTACCGCAATGATTTCACAGAACCGGAGATCGAACACTGGATCCGTTTCCGCGAAGAGCATGACGAGCAGATCAAAGCCCTGAAAAAGCTTGTCGTCCTGGGAAATGAGTACGGGCTTGACCTGAGCCGCCCTGCACGCACGGCCAGGGAAGCTGTGCAATGGACATATATGGGTTATCTGGCCTCTGTAAAGAGCCAGGACGGTGCGGCAATGTCTATTGGCCGCCTGAGCGCTTTCTTCGACTGCTATTTCGAGCGCGACCTGAAGAATGGCATCATCAATGAGCAGGATGCACAGGAGATCATCGACAATATCGTTATGAAGCTCCGTATCGTCCGCTTCCTTCGCACCAAGGATTACGACAACATCTTCTCCGGGGATCCGTACTGGGCAACATGGTCAGATGCGGGCTTCGCCGATGACGGGCGTACCCTGGTTACCAAGACTTCTTTCCGCCTGCTCAATACCCTGACACTTGACCATCTTGGGCCCGGGCCTGAGCCGAATATCACCATTTTCTGGGATCCTAAGCTTCCCGAAGGGTATAAGCGGTTCTGCGCCAAGATCTCTATTGATACTTCTGCTATCCAGTATGAGTCCGATAAGGATATCCGCAGCCACTGGGGCGATGACGCAGCTATTGCCTGCTGTGTTTCCCCGATGCGCGTGGGTAAGCAGATGCAGTTCTTTGCTGCGCGTGTGAACACGGCTAAAGCATTCCTTTATGCCCTTAATGACGGGCGTGATGAGATGACAGGCCTGCGTGTTATTGATGAAGGCGTCCTGTCCCCGCTGCAGTTCAATGAAGACGGATCCCTCAGCTTCGAGTCTGTTGTAGCCAACTATGAGAAGGCTCTTGAATGGCTGTCGGAGACTTATGTTGAGGCTCTGAACATCATCCATTACATGCATGATAAGTATGCTTACGAGGCTATTGAAATGGCGCTCCACGACAAAGAGGTATACCGTACCCTTGGCTGCGGTATGTCTGGCCTGTCGATCGCTGCCGACTCCCTGTCCGCTGTCAAGTACGCCAAGGTCTATCCCATCTACAACAAAGATGCGGAGGGTACCCCTGAGTATGTTGAGGGTGCGGACGACGACCTGATCGTCAACTTCAGGACTGACGGCGAATTCCCGGTCTACGGCAATGACGATGACCGCGCCGACGACCTTGCCAAGTGGGTAGTATCCACTGTTATGGGCCAGGTCCGCCGCCTTCCTGTATACCGTGACGCAGTGCCGACCCAGTCTATCCTTACTATCACTTCCAATGTTGAGTATGGCAAGAATACGGGATCCTTCCCGTCAGGGCATAAGAAGGGCACTCCGTTTGCCCCGGGCGCAAACCCGGAGAACGGCATGGATTCGCACGGCATGCTTCCTTCCATGTACTCAGTCGGCAAGCTTGATTATGATGATGCCCTTGACGGCATTTCGCTGACGAATACGATCACCCCTGACGGCCTTGGCCGCGATGAGGATGACCGCATCACCAACCTTGTAGGTATCCTGGATTCCGGCAACGGGCATGGGCTGTACCATGCAAATATCAACGTCCTGCGCAAGGAACAGCTTGAGGATGCTGTCGAGAACCCCGAGAAGTATCCGCACCTGACAGTGCGTGTATCCGGATATGCCGTGAACTTTGTCAAGCTGACGAAGGAACAGCAGCTGGATGTTATCTCACGTACATTCCATCAGGGAGCTGTAACTGATTAATCTCAGCTGCCGCAGGTACTGCGATGCTGCGGCCATTTAGGCCGTACACAAGACAGGCAAGCAGGATGCGGCTTTTACGGGGAGGAGGCCGTTCCGGCCTCCTCCCCTCTATCGCTAGGGGAACAAGGATGTCGGAATTTCGTGTGACCAAGCCTCATATGCTCAGGGAGTCGAAGGCTTATGCAAGCCAGACCCTTATGGGCGGCCTCTCCGGGTTTGAATCCCCGATAGGGCTGGACAGGAAGGACAGGCTTGACGCTTTGAAAACCGGTGATATCGGTTTCGTGCATTCATGGGATATCAATACTTCCGTGGACGGCCCGGGAACCCGTATGACTGTTTTTATGAGCGGATGTCCGCTGCGCTGCCAGTACTGCCAGAATCCTGATACCTGGAAGATGAGGGACGGGCAGCCTGTCTACCTGGATGCGATGATAAAAAAGGTCGAACGGTATAAAGACCTTTTCCAGCTTACAGGCGGCGGGATCACATTCTCCGGCGGAGAATCCATGCAGCAGCCCAGATTTGTGACCCGGGTTTTCCGCGCCGCAAAGGAGATGGGTGTCCATACCTGCCTTGACACATCAGGCTTCCTTGGCAAGAACTATACGGATGAAGATATCAGGGATATTGACCTTTGCCTTCTTGATGTTAAATCCGGCGATGAGGAAACGTATCGCCGTGTTACAGGCGGGACCCTTCAGCCAACAATAGATTTTGGGAAACGCCTTTCTGCGCAGGGTGTAAAGATCTGGATCCGTTTCGTGCTCGTCCCCGGGCTCACTGATTCTGAAGAAAATGTTGAAAATGTTGCTCGGATATGCGAGCAGTTCGGTGATTCTGTCGAACATATAGATGTCCTCGGTTTCCATCAGCTGGGGCGCCCCAAGTGGCATGAGCTGCGCATCCCGTATCCTCTTGAAGATGCGAAAGGCCCGTCAGCAGGCCTTAAAGGGCGTGTAGCGGGGCAGTTCAAGGCACATGGCTTTGTAGTGTACTAGAATGCTGAAAAGTATATTAAAACCGGCACGATAAAAACCTATGGTCAAAGAACAGCGTGATATACATCTGCTCGCCCAGCCTTCAGGGGGCGTACCTGATGTTATTGATACCAGGGAAGGCTTCGATGATTTCGTAGACGCTTTTGCGAATGCGTCAGGTGCTGTTGCGGCAGATGCTGAAAGGGCTTCAGGGTACCGGTATTCGCAGCGGGACTGGCTGATCCAGCTCAAAAGGGAAGGGGCTGGGATAGCGTTAGTCGACCCTGTCGCATTAAGCGGGCAGGGTGTTTCCTGGTCGGCTTTCAATGAAGCTGTCGGCGAAGCAGAATGGATCATCCATGACAGCCTTCAGGATCTGCCGGGATTCAATGAATTGGGGATAAAACCCTATCGGCTGTTCGATACCGAAAGGGCTGCACGTCTGCTCGGACAGGCACATTTCGGGCTTGCAGCGGTGACTGAACGGTATCTTGGAGTCACCCTTGCCAAAGAACATTCTGCAGCCGACTGGTCCTACCGTCCTCTGGGCAGGGATATGAGGAACTATGCTGCTTTAGACGTTGAAGTCCTTATTGAGCTTAAAAAGCTGATGGCCGCTGACCTTAGAAAGGCCGGGAAATCTGAATGGGCCAGGGAGGAATTCGGCTACCTGCTGGACAAAGGGATGCAGCCGAGGGAACCACACCCTGAACCATGGAGGAGGATATCGCGGATCACTGCTATTGACCACGACCTTCGCGGCCTGGCGGTTGCACGTGAGCTGTGGACTGTACGCGACCGGTACGCGCGCGAATTCGATATAGCTCCGAACCTGCTCCTGTCTGATGCTGCAATCATTGATGCTGCCCAGCGCAAACCCCATAATTCAAAGGAATTTATGCGGATACGGTCCCTTAACGAACGGGTACGCATGGTTAAAGGGGATGAGCGGGACAAAATGTTTGAACGGTATGCGCCGATCCAGAGGAAAGTGCGGTCGGCAATATGGAAGCAGGCAATAGCCAGGGCGCTGGACCTTCCTGAAGACCAGCTTCCCCAGCGTAAAAAAGGCAATCCTGACAACACATCGAATGCCCCGAAATCCATGAAGTTCTGGAAGGTGCATCATCCTGAACGGTTTGCGAGGCTGCAGAATGCTAAGAAGCTTATAACACAGGTCAGCGAAGATACGCATACCCCATCAGATATACTGCTGAAGCCTAAAATCCTGAGGAACCTGTGCTGGCAGGAGAATGTCAGGCTTTCAGCACAGGAAGTCTATGATTTCCTTATAAGCCAGTCCGCGCGGAGATGGCAGGCTGAGCTGCTTTCTGAGTCGTTAAGTAGCGTTATTATATAAAGGTTGTCTTCACGCAGACAGCTGAAGGATGCTGCTGTACAGCGTGGAGCGAAATACGAATAGACGACGAATTGGAGCCCAGCGTGAAAATCAGCGTTAGGAATGTAGAACCTACTAAGAAGGTCCTTACAGTAACTATTGATCCTGAGGAACTTGAACCGCATATGGATAAAGCCAGGAAGGATATTGCCGGCCAGGTCAATATCCCGGGATTCAGGAAGGGGCATATCCCGGGGAAACTTATTGAGCAGCGTTTCGGATACAGTGCAGTCGTAGGGGAGGCCGTCAATAATGGTGTCCCTGAGTTTTACAACACAGCTATTGAGCAGAAAAAGCTCCGCCCTATGGACCAGCCCAAGATCGATGTCAAAGATGTTCCGGAATCCAGGGAGGACAGCAAAAAACTAAAGTTCACTGCTGAAGTGGAAGTACGGCCTGAAATTGAGCTTCCCAAGCTTGAAGGCATGGAAATTGAGGTCCCTGCCCCTGCTGTGACCGATGAGGATGTGGACAGGCGCCTTGATTCCCTGCGTCAGCGTTTCAGCACACTGATTTCTGCTGACCGGCCGGCGAAAAAAGGCGATTTCGCTAATATTGACCTGAACGCCGAGATTGACGGCGACACTGTGGATTCGCAGGAAGGCATCAGCTATGAGATCGGTTCGGAGACTATGCTCAACGGGCTTGATGAGGCTTTAGACGGCTTGTCTGCCGGCGAGCAGACGACGTTTGAAAGCACGCTTGAGGGCGGTGACCATGAAGGCGAAAAAGCCCAGATCCACCTGACCCTGAATTCTGTTAAGGAAGAGCAGCTTCCGGATCTGGATGATGAGTTTGCTAAAGATGCTTCCGAATTCGATACCCTTGATGAGCTGAAGGCAGATATCCGCAAACAGTGCGAAACTGATGCCCAGGCACGCCAGGCAACTGAAGCGCGCGATGCTTTCATGGCTAAGCTCAAAGAAGGCGAAGATATCCCGGTGCCTAAAGGTGTCCTTGAGAATACGGTGAATGAACATCTGCGTTCAATGGGCGTGCAGGATGCTTCCAAGGCAACAAAAGAGCAGAAAAAAGAAGCCGAGGAATCTGCTGAGAAAGAACTGCGCGACCAGATAGTGCTGGATACGCTTGCTGAGGCACAGAATGTGCAGGTAACACAGGCTGATGTTACTAATTTCCTCGCCTCGATTGCCCAGCAGTACGGAATGGACCCGTCTAACTTCATTACGTCTATTGTCCAGAACGGGCAGCTGAATTCTGCTGTCCAGGAAGTTGCGCGGTCCAAAGGCATGGTTGAAGCAATGCGTCAGGTCATGTTTAAGGATACTGACGGCAATGCAGTAGATCTTGGCCGTTTCCTCGGCTCGGATGATGCTGAAGAAGAGGAAAGCGTCGCAGCAGCATCTGAGGCTGCAGCCGTAGCAGATGAGATCGCCAACTCAGATAAATAATTTTCTCCTGAGCCACAGGCAGCGGTGCCCGCGTCCTGCATGCCGGAACAGCAGCACAGGATATTTTCGTTGCCGGCTCAGGAAGTATAAATGAAAAGCCCGATCCGCCGGGCTTTTCATTTAATATGGATGCCTTTATTATGAGCAACTCTGATACTTCGGATCCCGCTGGGGACTCTGTCCCTGTATCTGTTTTTGCGCCGAAAAAGTGGTGGTTCCTGGTTTTTGTCATTTTCGGCTTGGGAAGTATTATCGGCCTGTGCTCTGCGGGCCTGTCCTTCCTTCTGGAATTTGTCCAGCAATATATCCTTGGGGCTGCTGAAAGCCTTCATGATCCGACGCCTTTTGGCTCCCCCTGGTGGAGGCGCCTTGCCAGCGCAGCATGTATATCTGTCTTTGCCGCGGTGATTTGGTGGCTTATCCGCCGGCGTTCACGCATACCTTCAGTTTCAGGCGCTGTCCATGGAGCTCCCATGCCGGCGGGCCGGACCCTTATCCATGTTCTTACACAGATCATCATCGTAGGGGCGGGAATGTCTGTGGGGCGGGAAACTGCACCGCGGGAGCTTGGTGCCATGCTCGGGCAGAAACTATCGCAAAGGTTCCGCCTCAGCAGGAATGACATGGCTGTTATTATTGCGGTAGGCGCTGGAGCCGGTTTTGCCGGCGTTTATAATGCCCCTTTGACCGGAATGTTCTTTGCAGTTGAAGTGCTTCTGGCAGGTACGGATATTATAGTTGCTGCGACCGCACTCGGGACAAGTGCCGTCGCGGCATTCATCGGAGGGCTTCTTAAAGGAACTTCAGTATTCTACAGCGTAACTGGGCTTACTGTATCATGGCAGATCATTCTGTTCGCCGTTGTGATGGGCCCTGTGGCAGGTATATGCGGATATATTTTCCGGCTTCTGACGCAATGGGCAAATACCAACAGTGAACGTACCTCACGGGTATTATGGATGCTCCCGCTCGCAGGCCTGCTGACAGGGGTTGCCGCTGTCTGGCTCCCTCAGGTCATGGGGAACGGGCGGGCTATGGCGCAGACGGCATATAATTCAGTTTCCGTTGCTGCCATACCTCTGCTCCTGATCCTTATAGCTGTGAAGGCAGCCCTCACTGTACTTACGATACGGTCAGGCGCATCCGGCGGCGTGCTCACCCCTGCGATTGCCGTTGGTGGTGCTATCGGCGCTATCGCCGGCATGGGATGGGCTTATCTGTTCCCTAATGTAACAGCAGGAGCGTGTGCATTTATTGTGAGTGCAGCATTCCTTGCAGCTTCGCAGAAGGCCCCTCTGATGGCATCTGTTTTCATGCTTGAAATAACGCATGCCAGCATATCCTTTATTATTCCGGTAGGTATTGCTGTGTCCCTGTCCATGCTGGTGTCATCATGGCTGCCATCGTTCCGCTTACTTAGGTTGCGCAGATCAGAAGCAGCAGGAAAAGAAGGCCTCTTATCCGGCTCCGGCTCAACAGCAAAGGCGCATGCTGCGATACGGGATCAGCAGGCCTGAACAGGCAAGGTTTCCCGTGCCATATCCCACATGATGTCTCAAAGTTGATATGGACAGGCTCAATTTTATGCTTATTGCACAAAACGGTTATACAGTCTGTCAGCAAAGGTATTCTTAAAACTGCAGAATTTATTGGTATAAAGGAGATCAAGTGACGACTAATCTGCCGGTTTCCCCCCGTATGGAAGAGGGGGATATCCCTGTTGCGGGGGATCCCATTTTTAACAGGCTTCTTAAAGACCGTATCATCTGGCTTGGGTCTGAAGTCAAAGATGAGAATGCGAATGTGATCTGCGCGCAGATGCTTATGCTTGCCGCCGAAGACCCTAAAAAAGATATCTGGCTGTATATCAATTCGCCGGGCGGCTCCATCACTGCCGGGATGGCGATCTATGATACGATGCAGCTGATCGAACCTGACGTAGCAACTATAGCTGTCGGTATGGCCGCATCTATGGGGCAGTTCCTGCTTTCCAGCGGGACAAAGGGGAAGCGTTTCATCACTTCCCATGCACGTGTGCTTATGCATCAGCCGTCGGGCGGCGTTGGCGGCACCGCAACAGATGTACGCATCAATGCGGAACTGATCATGGATATGAAAAAAACAATGTCTGAGCTTACTGCAGAGCAGACCGGCCATACTGTGGAAGAGATCTACCGCGACAACGAGTATGACCACTGGTTCACAGCCCAGCAGGCTCTGGAGTATGGATTCGTAGACAAGATCGTTACGACTCCTGGATCCATCACTGCAGAAAGGCAGGGTGAGTAGATATGGCATCTGAAGAAGCACAGTTTATTGCACGCGCGCAGCGGCTTGCGGGACCATCCGGCACAGCAGCAGGCATGCCTCAGGCGCGGTACGTGATGCCGCAGTTTGAGGAGAAAACATCGTTCGGATACAAACGTTCCGACCCCTATACGAAGCTGTTTGAGGACCGGATCATTTTTATGGGGGTGCAGGTCGATGACACATCGGCAGATGATATTATGGCCCAGCTCCTCGTGCTTGAAAGCCAGGACCCTGACCGCGATGTTATCCTGTACATCAATTCGCCGGGCGGTTCCATGACTGCCATGACTGCCATTTACGACACCATGCAGTATATTAAGCCGGATGTGCAGACCGTATGCCTCGGGCAGGCGGCCTCTGCTGCGGCTATACTCCTTGCTGCAGGCACTAAGGGAAAGCGCCTGATGCTCCCCAATGCGCGCGTGCTTATCCACCAGCCGGCGATGGGCCAGGATTACGGCAAGGCGACTGAGATTGAGATACAGGCGAAGGAACTTCTGCGGATGCGTGAATGGCTTGAGGAGACCCTCGCCAGGCACACCGGGCAGGATGTCGAGCGTATCCGTCGGGATATTGAAACGGATACGATCCTGACTGCTGAGCAGGCTAAGGAATACGGCATGGTTGATGCTGTCCTTGAACACCGCAAATAAGCTGACTCGGCCTGGCTGGCCTTAAAGCCCCTCCCTTTATGGAAAGGGGCTTTTTATTGCCTTACTGATGCACCATATCACTGCAGCAGGCGCGGAAGGGGCTTACGGTGTTAAGGGGTACGGTAAAATCGGGAGAATGGATAATGCTTCCGCAGAAGAAAGACCCGGTGCTGTATGGGGCAGGTAATTGATTACAACGACGATATGCCCCGCTGCAGTTTTTGCGGGAAAACTGAGCTCCAGGTCAACAAGCTGGTCACAGGGGACGGCGTAGCCATCTGTGATGAATGCATTGAGCTTTGTGTCGAGATAGTTTCCGATGAGCGCCATGCCGATGCGCAGCAGCACGCCTTGAACCTTATCTCCCCAGGCAGGATAGCCGGGCATCTTGATAAATATGTGATCGGACAGAAGGATGCGAAACATGCCCTGTCTGTTGCTGTTTATAACCATTATAAACGGATCAATATGGAGCTGGAAGATTCGGCGGAAAAACTGCAGCGGACATTGTCCAAAAAGCATTCTGACCTGGAAAATGTTGAAGTTTCTAAATCTAACGTCCTCCTCCTCGGGCCTACGGGGACTGGAAAAACGTATCTGGCGCAGACTTTGGCCCGTATTATGGATGTTCCTTTCTCCATTGCTGATGCAACGACCCTCACAGAGGCCGGCTATGTCGGCGATGATGTGGAGACTGTGCTCCAGCGTCTGATCCAGGCTGCAGATGGCGATATACAGCGTGCCCAGCGGGGGATCATCTATATTGATGAGATCGACAAGATCGCCCGCAAATCGGGGGAGAATACATCAATTACACGTGATGTGTCCGGTGAAGGCGTGCAGCAGGCTTTGCTGAAGATCATTGAGGGGACTGTTTCTGCGGTCCCTGTTAAAGGCACGCGTAAGCATGAAGACCAGGAGATGGTCCACATCGATACGCGCGATATCCTGTTTATCTGCGGCGGCGCTTTCGTCGGATTGGAAGATATCATCCGGCAGCGGCTCGGGAAACGTGAAACCGGTTTTGGCACTGACTGGAGCATGCAGGATAAAAGCGATGATGAAATATTTACTTTCGTTACGCCGGATGACCTTGCTGAATATGGGCTTTTACCTGAATTCATTGGCCGCATGCCGGTGGTGAGCACGCTGGACCCCTTGAGTGTAGATGATCTGGTCGCTATCCTGACAGAACCGGCCAACGCGCTGACTAAACAGTTCCGGAAAATGTTTGCTGTTGAGGGTGTTGAGCTGACATTTACTGACGACGGGCTGCGGGCCATAGCACAGGAATCCCTTGAGCGGGGCACGGGAGCGAGGGGGCTGCGCTCCATTATGGAAAAGACACTTCAGGAAACTATGTTCCTTCTGCCTGACCGTGACGATGTTTCACGGGTCATCGTGGATAAAGATTCCGTATCAGGCGATTCCCAGCCGCAGCTGGTACTCAGATAGGGGATACGCCATTCCGGTGGGGCTCCGGCACAGGTGCTGTCCCCACCAGGTTCGTCCATAACAGCGGTCATCCTCCATCCACAGGTTTCAGGACGACTGTTTTCCTGCTTACCAGGATTTCAGGGTCAAGATAGGACTTTTCCCCTGTTTTGATGCCCCACTGTACGCATATATCCCGGCAGTGGTCGCTTCCGCCTTCGACCCAGCCTATTTCCTGCCCTTTTTTAACATGCGTCTTAACTGCAAGGCCGGTCTGTGCAGGTTCAAAAGTACTGATACGGCCTTTGCTGTGGGTGATGCTTACCACATTTTTCCCGGCTACGACCCCCGCAAAGGAAATAATCCCATCCGAGGGCGCATATAGCAGTGTCCCCGGTTCAGCCCGGATATCAACTCCGCGATGCCCGCTGAGCCACGGCTTCGTCGGCGCCTTGAATCTCTGGATGATCTCTGGGCTGGATCCGCTGTACCCCTTTACAGGCCATCCGTACTCTGCAGTGCAGGACGGCGCAGCACACGCAGCGGAGGGAACCATACAGCCTGGCAGGCCAATAATGCTGATAAATGCAGCCAGTACAGGTACAGCAGCAGCGGCAAGCTTCGATCTTTTTATATACGTCATGATCCTATTGTGTAAAGTACACAGATAGATACGCAAGATAGGTTGGGGATGTGCACAAATGAATGACACGCCAAAAGTTATCCACGCGCTTTTTCTCCATACCCGCTCATATAATTAATATCTCGTGCGGTGCAATACGTACGATATTCCCGCATAGCTCAGTTGGCAGAGCGTCTGACTGTTAATCAGAATGTCGCTGGTTCAAGCCCAGCTGCGGGAGCGCTTAAAGCCGGGATATCATCCCGGCTTTTTCTAGGGTATCCGGAGGAAAGGTGTGTTTTTATTTTGGGTGTGTTTAGCCTATGTGTCTTTTTCTGGTAGAGATTCCGGGTAGGTAGTCCGTGTGGGTGAGGTTTATTCCGGTGTTAATATGTGCTGGTCCGGTTTCTGGTTCTATGGTTTCTTGTTTCTTGTGTAGTTTTAGATCTGTTTGGCAGAGGAGGCTGATTGGGTCTTGGGGATTTGGTGAGTGCAGATAGCACCACCATTCCACCGCTCGTTTCATATGATCTTCAGACAGCCCACGGTGGTATCGTACGAGATTCTTGATTTGCGCGTTGATTCCACCCTTAAGAGCATTTGTTGGTGAAGTGAGATTCTCGTGAGTTTGTGCGATGAGTTCAGGATCGAGAAAGGTAAAGAGGGTTCCTTCCTGCGCCATGTTTTTCCAGGGTTTTATACGCTCGTCGAGTGTTGTAGTGAGTCCACCACCATTCTTGGGTGGATTTCACCCAGTGAGGAATATCACCGGGAAGAGTATTCCTGTGCCATGTTTTCTCGTTCACCCATGGAGCAAACTGTTCATAAAACTTGTGCAGAAGAGTTAACCAGTAGGTCGATTCTTCAATCGTACGAACAGTAACAAGCTGTTTAGCTAAACCCCACAAGGCTTGTGGTGCAGGCAGTTTTGGGTGCATGCTAGCGCAGGTTCGAATGTTACGTTTGATGTGCACCAGACAGCGTTGAACACGAGTATCCGGCCAACAGTTACTGATTTCTGTTAGTGCTGCGGCATGCCCATCCGTAACCACCATAAGAGGGTCAGCAAGCCTGGAAAAAAGAGCGTGGTACGCGTTCTTGTTTTCTTTATCACACCACTGCCACGCGATACCCTTGCCCTGGGCTAGAGCAACCAGAAGACACCAGCCATACGGTAAATAGATTCCATCAATCTGGACTTGATTATAAATTTCCCCGGTCATAGGAATACGAGGCTTCACCTGCCAGCACCAGCTTATTCGTGTTCTCAACGTCCGTTCTGTAAAAGAAGAACTACCCTGAGGTTGAAAGTTTTTTTCCCCCCCCCCCATGAGCCAGTCAAGAAAACTTGTGAACACGGCTTCCTGACTGATATCTGGCCTGTGACGACTACTCGATGCTGCGCACTGCGTGCACCGCCACCGGATCTTTCCCGAGGATATTACCCCCGTTCCTTTTCATCCCAGTTTGCTGACAGATAGGACACTTGCGTGTGCTTTTCTTACGACCCATACACTAAACAAACCGCAACTAACACAGTCTACCAAGAAAGCCAAGCACACCCAAGAACAAGCCTCAAAAACTTAACTACACCCAATTTCGCCCGTCATCCCAACCCAAACCCCGAAATAAAGACACACTTTCCTTCCAGATACCCTTTTTCTATGTGCTCGCTGCATTTGTTGCGTACCAGCGTGTAGAATAAAGGGGTACTTGCACAGTTGCCTGGTGCAATAACTCAAATCGGGAGAAATATATGCTTAAGGAATATACACGTCCATTGACTGCTGCTGTTGACGACAATAAAAATATCTTTTCGCTGCTTGACAGCAGGGCGTCCAGCCATCCTGAAGATGACCTTATAGGATATAAGGGCGATAACGGTGAATGGCAGTATTTCACAGCAGAGGAATTCCGGACAAAAGTGATTTCGGTCGCCAAAGGGCTGCTGGCCAGGGGGTTCAGGAAGGGGGAGGCTATAGCCATACTTGCCCGCACCCGGTGGGAATGGACCTGCCTTGATACGGCGATCACCAGTATTGGCGGTGTAGTCGTCCCCATCTACGAGACGGATTCGCCGGCCCAGATCAAATATATCGTGAATGATTCGCATGTCAGGTATGTTATAGCCGAGAATGACGAGCAGCTTCATAAAGCCAGTACTGTAGCCGATGAATGCCCGTCCCTGGAGGCGATATTCGTTATAGATACCGATGGAGATTCGATCATCGATATCCTTGAAGAGTTTGGGAAAGGCAAAACTGATGAGGATTTCTGGGCTGCTGAAAATAATGTGTCCGGATCCGATCTTGCAACGATCGTATATACGTCAGGGTCTACGGGGACGCCTAAAGGTATTGAGCTGACCCATTCCAATTTCGTTTTTGTCGCACGGTCAGGCGACCAGTCGGTCAAGGAGATCGGCCATGCGGAGGGAGGGTCACGCCTGCTGCTGTTCCTGCCGCTTGCGCATGTATTTGCACGGTTTATGCAGTATTTCAGCTTCTGCAACACTATTACGCTGGGCCTTTCCAATGATTTCAAAACGGTTATCACAGATTTCCGGGATTTTAAGCCTACGTTTATCCTTTCCGTGCCCCGTATTTTTGAAAAAGTGTATAACGCAGCATCGCAGAAAGCAGGGACCGGGTTCAGGGGCAAACTGTTCAGCAACTCTGCAAAGCTCGCCCGGGAATGGTCCCGTGCACAGCAGCAGGGGGAGCATCTCCCTCTGCCTAAACGGCTGATGCATGCATTTTACAATAAAGCCGTATACTCCCAGATCATGGATGTATTCGGCGGGCGTGTCCGGTATGCTATATCGGGCGGGGCCCCTCTGGATACTGATATAACGCATTTCTTCAACGGCATAGGCCTGCCCATCCTTGAGGGTTACGGTATGACCGAAACCTGTGCGCCGGCCACTGTAAACCCGGCGGAAGGCTATAAGATAGGCACAGTCGGGCTTCCTCTGGAGGATATTTCCATAGGCATCACTGATGATGGTGAAATATGCATAAAGGGCCGTGATATCTGCAGGGGCTACCATAATAACCCTGAGCTTACGAAGTGGCAGATATCAGACGGCTGGCTCCACACCGGTGACCTCGGCACTATTGACGATGCCGGGTTCCTTACGATTACCGGCCGCAAGAAAGATATGATCATCACTGCAGGCGGTAAGAATGTTTCCCCCGAAATGCTTGAAGCTTCTGTCATGTCTTCACCAGTTGTCGCCCAATGCGTTGCGGTAGGGGACAGAAAGCCTTTCATCGCTGCGATTATTACGCTTGATCTGTCTGATGCCAATGACTGGCTCAGGGGTCAGGGCGCGGCAGAAGTACCTGATCTCGACGAAGCCGTAAAGAACCCTATTATCCGCGCTGAAGTCAAACGCGCAGTTGATAAAGCTAATACGCAGGTATCGCGTGCAGAGTCCATCCGCAAATTTGAGATTATACCGGATACGATCTCACAGGATAACGGGATGCTTACCGCGAGCCTGAAAATAAAGCGGGCTGTTATAACAGACCATTACCGCAAGCTTATTGACACGGTGATCTATGCGCCGCGCCCTCTGCGGAAAGACAGGCGCAGGCCATAAGGCCACCCTGGCAGGGGAGGGCTAGACCGCAGGCGTGCCAAGTCCCCGTAAGCAGCGCAGCAAACGGTTACAGATCGGCATCCGTAGCTTTTATATACCCTTTATCGATAAGTATTGTTTTCATATTTGAAGCGCTTATGGTAAGAAGCGGTTCATCTAGGGTAGCAGATTTCGTGGTGCCGGATGACTCTGCACTGTCTTCAGACACATTTTTCATTGCTGAAGCAATGTACCCTATGGATTTATCCTGCGCAATGAATGCGCATATCTGGGCGAGATCACGCGCGTAAGCCTTGCGGTCAATAAAAGTTGTTGACCACTGTTTTCCGTTGACGATATCCGGAAGGCTGGAAAGATACGCCCCAAATCCTGTGACAATAGGCCACTGGGGATAATCTGCTGTCTCCTGTGCATTGCGGCTGCCGTCTGCCGGGCTGTCAGCTCTATCATCCCTGACAAGCGGTTCAGGGACGGGCCGGCGTTTTACCGTTGTGCCGCCTGTAAGGTTCCTGACAACGCCTCCCACTGATATCTGAGGGTTGATATCAGCGCTTGAACCTGTGTATCCCATGCGGCCGAGGGCTTTTATGACGCCTGCTGCAGTATTGTCATTGACGGCAAGTATCCCGTTTATCCTTCTGTGGCGGTGCCCATTATGCGTTGCCAGCCGTGCCGTAACTGCATCCGCTATGGAGCTTTGGTCTGAACTATCAGCAGTTACATTCTTCCAGTCTTTCGCAGAACTGTTTTTAGTAAGCAGGCCTGAAGGGCTGTAAACACTTCCGGATGCATAATAGGGGCCGAGGATATCCCATATCCCCCGGAAGGTTTCTTTAGTGAAGTCATTATCTTTCACTGGAGGCAGCAGTATTTCTATACTGGCGGGATGCTTCGCAGAGGCCTCAGAAAGCTTAAGTTTGCTGACAAGCTGCTTTGCCTGGACCCTGCCTACGTCGTGTCCTGTAAGCATGGGGACCCGTATATCTGCGGTGAAGCCCTTGACCGTATTCCCGAACAGGATAGTCCTGATGCCTGCTGACCTCGCTTTATCAAGCGCGCGGCGCAAAACGGCCGTACCTGTAGTGCCGTCCTGCTGCGCAGCATATGGCGAATAATCTTTCGTCAGGGGGCTTTCTGCCTGCGCAGGTGCTATAAATATGATCTTTTTCTTATGCGAACCGTTCTGTGCTTTCACATATGAGGACAGTTCACGGGACTGATCTTCTATACCGGAAGAAGAGGTATGGCTGATTGCCGATTCGCTGAACCCCTGCTGCATGAGCTCCTGCCGGATATCGCTGTACAGCGCATCCCATGAATTCGGTGAGTGCCTGTTCCCAATATTTATAGGGTCACGGGGCGTAAAAATACCAACAGCTGTATCGCCGAAAGCCTGGCGTGCAGGCTCCGTCCCATGAGAGCATGAGGCACACCATATGCCAAGTATGGTGACGATAAGAACAGCGCATAGCTGTCGAGCCTTTTTGCCCAGCATGGCCATATAACAAACCTCCGCATAGACCCTTTAGTCCTAGGATATACGGGGTCATGCCTAAACTGCCCGAAAGAACAGGCCATGCTCCGCTTCCCCTGCCATATCGAATCCGGATAAATCGTCTTAAGGAATCCTTAATCTTAGAAGTATGACGCAGGAAATTGAGGTAGGCATAGGCAAAACTGCGCGTCTGTGCTATTCACTGGATGATATATCAGTAGTCCCCTCCAGGAGGACCCGCGACCCCGAAGATGTGGATACATCATGGCAGATAGACGCTTATAGTTTTGACATACCGGTTATCGGAGCTCCAATGGACTCTATAATGAGCCCCGGCACCGTTATCGAGATAGGGAAGCTGGGCGGCCTGGGAGTCCTTGACCTGGAGGGGCTCTGGACACGGTATGATGACCCGGCCCCGCTGCTGGACAGGATCCCTGACATCCCTCAGGATGAGATAACACCGTATCTGCAGAAAATATATTCAGAACCGGTCAAAGCTGAACTGATAACCCGGCGGCTGCATGATATCCGCGATGCAGGCGTTACCGTTGCAGGTTCCCTCACCCCCCAGCGGATACTGGAATTTTACTCAACTGTCCTTGATGCCGGTGTTGACCTGTTTGTTATACGCGGTTCTGCGGTTTCTGCCGAGCATGTGTCGGCAAGCCATAAGCCCCTGAATCTGAAACAGTTCATTTACGAACTTGATGTCCCCGTCATCGTGGGCGGCGCCGGTTCCTACCATGCGGCTATCCATCTTATGCGGACTGGTGCTGCAGGCGTGCTTGTCGGGCTCGGCGGGACGGCCGTGTCGTCATCACGCTCTGTGACAGGCATGCATGTGCCAATGGCAACAGTTATTGCTGATGCTGCCGCCGCACGGAAGGATTATATGGAGGAATCTGACGGCAGGTATGTCCATGTTATAGCTGATGGGGGGCTCGGCAACTCAGGGAATTTCGTCAAAACGTTTGCCCTTGGTGCGGATGCCGTCATGATGGGGGACCCCCTGGCCAGGGCTGCTGCTGCGCCTGCGCATGGGTCGCACTGGGGGCATGAAGCCACCCATTCCCAGCTGCCTCGCGGGCGCCGCACGCAGTTCCGGCCATCCTGCACGCTGGAGGAGATATTGTACGGCCCAAGCAGTACTGCTGACGGGACTATGAATTATATCGGCGCGCTGAAACGTGCTATGGCATCGTCAGGGTATGTTGGCCTCCGTGACTTCCAGAAGTGTTCGATTATTGCTGCACCGTATGAGACGAACTGAGAAGTCCTGAAATGCTGTAAATGCAACGCATATATGCCGTTTATTGTGGATAAGTGTGGATAGCTCCGGGAGTTATTCACACTTTTCTTTTATTAATTTGACTTTACAGGGCGAATCTGAAAGAGTACGAATATAAAGCTGGATATTGGCATACAGGGGATAGGGAGGAGTCCGGTAAACCACTGTGCTTGTTTGGGATAAAGAAAGGTAAGGTAATGGCTGACAGTAGTGGTGATGCACATGGTTTAAAGCGGCAGCCTGGGAGCATTACAGCATATGGGGCTGCGGAAAACGTCGAAAAGGAGCCCCGTTCATTCGAGTTCATAAAAACAGCGGGTGCTACGAAGACGAATATAAAATTCCACATTGCACGATGCGTCCCGGAAGATATATCACGGGCCGAATGCGGGAAAATTGCGATAAATGCCTGTAATATCGCATGCCTGAGCATTGATGTCCTGCGCGGGCGGCTCAGCCCGAAACTGCTGACCCGGCTGATGTCCCCTGAAATTATAGAGAAAATGCTTATCACCGAAGCCTTTGCGCAAAAATATTCCGATCCCGGGCATTTTGATGCCATTGATTCCGCTGAAACCAGGCATATGCCTGTTATCGCACGTTTCGTATACGTTATGGCAACCAGCCCCGTAACATGTGAGGCAACCATCCTGCTTGGGATAGGGCCTAACCTGTGCTGGTGCAACCTGGTAATTTCCAAACAGCGCGGGAAATGGATATGCACTATGTGTGACGTAGGCTGACCATAATTCATACCCTCCATAGCGTAAACTGAAAATATGCTACGAGAGTTTACGTATCCCGATATCACGGTCGTTACTGACAGAGATACCATTTATTCTTTCCTCTCTGCCCGCGCGCAGAAAAATCCGGATGAGCCCCTGGCTGCATACCTGAAGGGGAAAAACAGGGACTGGGAGTATGTCACTGCAGCACAGATGCTTGACGCAGTGCAGAAAACGGCCAGAGGCCTTATTGCTTTGGGCGTTAAGAAGGCGGATACTGTCCTCATATATGCGCCGACATCATACCAGTGGGGCGTTGTTGATTTCGCCTGCGCTGCCGTGGGCGCTGTTTCTGTACCGGTCTATGATACAGATTCTTCCGGGCAGGTAGAGAATATTGTTTCTGAAACACATCCGGCCATAGCTTTTACCGCAGGTGAAGAACGCGCCCAGATACTTGAGCGTCTTCGCGCGAACTCCGCCAATTCGGTCCAGTACGTATTCAACCTGGAAACAGATGGCCTGGATGCGATTGAAGACTGGGGGACAGGCGTATCGCAGGATAGGCTTGATGAAGCGGTCAATGCAGTCACCGGATCAGATATAGCTACCATTGTGTACACTTCAGGATCTACCGGGAAGCCTAAAGGTGCGATGCTGAGCAATACGAACTTTGCCCATATCGTTGTTAACGGGCCGAATATCCTGCCGCATATGCTTAATGGTGATCCGACACGCCTTCTGCTTTTCCTGCCCCTGGCCCACTGTTTCGCACGATACATACAGTATTCAACTATTTTCAGTGACAGGGGCGTTGTCGCGTATCTGTCTGATGTCAAGCACCTGCTGAGCGATATGCGTACATTCAAACCGTCCTATCTGCTTGGCGTCCCCCGGGTGTTTGAAAAAGTATATAATGCCGCATCCCAGAAAGCGGGTGCCGGGGTAAAGGGAAGGATATTCGCCAACGCGGTCAAACATTTCACCCAGTGGTCCAGGGACGAGGAAGCCGGGAAGAAGCACACCCTGCACGAGCGGAGCAGGCATGTTTTCTATGAACGTGCAGTAGGGGATTCCGTCCGTTCCGCTATGGGCGGCAAACTGCATTTCCTCGCCTGCGGGGGAGCGCCCGTCAATATTGACCTCGCGCATTTCTTCCATGGGATAGACGGTATCACATTTATCCAGGGCTACGGCATGACAGAGACTGCAGCCCCGTGCGTTATCAACTCAGAGATACATAACCGTGTCGGCTCTGCGGGTATGGTAGCCCCCGGGTTCTCCTGCAGGCTTGCCGATGATGACGAGCTTGAGATCAAAGGCCCCAGTGTTTTTGTCGGTTATCTCAATGACCCTGAACGTACTGATGAGGTTTTCGACGGTGCCGGCCACGAGTGGCTGAGGACAGGAGATCTTGCTGAGATCGATGATGACGGGTTTATTTATATAGTTGGCCGCAAGAAAGATGTTATTATCACTGCAGGCGGCAAGAACGTTTCCCCTGCGCCTATGGAAGATATCATCAAAACATGCCCGATAGTTTCCCAGGCTGTGGTCATTGGAGACGGCCGCCCATTCATATCGGCCCTAGTCACGCTTGACCCGGACATGCTGGAGACATGGCTTACCGGTCAGGGGCGCAACGGCCAGGTGACTGTGGAAACTGCAGGCTCAGATGATGCTGTCCGGTCATATATCCAGGAGTATATCGACCGGGCCAACTCTACTGTTTCCCGTGCCGAATCGGTACGCAAGTTCATCGTCATTCCTAATGATTTCTCTCAGGATGATAAGACGCTGACACCAAGCATGAAGGTGGTCCGCGGCGAAGTTATGAAAAAATACCAGGACATTATAGATAACGATATTTATGCGCCAAAACCGAGCTCTATGCCCAAGGCTCCGACGGCCAAGATCATGGAAGCTGCAGATACCGTTTCCGAGTCTACCCAGCGCTCCTTCAAGCAGGTCCAGGAAAAAATAGACCCGATCTGGAATAAGGCAAGGGATACTTTGACGGAAACTGTGCCGAAGTATGTGAAGCTTACCAGAGATAGTGCAAAAGATGCTTCTGCCAGTGGCACATCCGCTGCTGATGGAGATTCGGCAGAGGCTTCCGGCAGCGCTCCGCAGGACATATCGAAAACAGGCAAATGAGGTACCGTGGCTATCAGAGAAATCAGAGTCGTCCCTGATCCTGTCCTGCGCACAGCATGTGATCCGATCACACAGATAACCCCCTCAGTGGAACGCCTGATCCAGGATCTCCTTGATACTGTTGACGACCCGGGCCGCGCGGGGCTGTCGGCAAACCAGATAGGGGTAAGCCTTCGCGCCTTCTCTTATAATATCGATGGGAAAATCGGCTATATCCTTAACCCCGTGATCAAGGAAACATCAGGCGAGCAGTACGGTGATGAAGGGTGCCTGTCGGTTCCGGGGCTCTGGTATAAAACGCGCAGGGCTGAGTATGCAAAAGCCGAGGGCACCGACCTTAAGGGCAATAAAGTAGTGCTTGAGGGGCACGGTATCATGGCACGGATGATCCAGCATGAATGCGACCATCTCGATGGGCATGTTTATCTGGACAGGCTCGAGAGCGATGAGCGCAGGCAGGCCCTCCGCTATATGCGCAACCACCGCGGCTCATAGTTTTGCCCTTATACCTATATGCCTGTATACTGTTTTGTGGCGTGCCACCACTTCCGGCTGAAGCATAGTCGCACATGCAAAGGCCATCTGTATTGTCTACGGCACGCAAATTCGCGCTATGCAGGCGACGGTCTGTGTCGGTCGATTCGCAGGAATTGCACTCAGATACGCATAGCCAGGCAATAACCGACAATGAAAGGTATATCATGGCACAAATTACCATGAGCCAGATGCTTGATGCTGGCGTTCACTTTGGTCATCAGACCCGCCGTTGGAACCCTAAGATGAAACAATACATCCTTATGGAACGCAACGGTATCCATATTATTGATCTGTTCAAATCACTGGGCATGATTGATGCTGCATATTCCTTTATCAAGGAAACTGTTGCCCATAACGGTACAGTACTTTTTGTAGGCACCAAGAAGCAGGCGTCCGAGGCGATTGCTGCGCAGGCTGCCCGCGTAGGGATGCCTTATGTCTCTGAACGTTGGCTGGGCGGCATGCTTACTAATTTCCAGACAGTCTCCAAGCGCGTAAGCCGCATGAAAGAGCTCGAGGAAATGGATTTCTCCGATGTCCATGCCAGCGGGCTGACAAAGAAGGAACTCCTTCTCCTTGAACGCGAAAAAGATAAACTTGTCCGCCAGCTTGGCGGTATCCGCAATATGAACCGTACACCTTCAGCAATGTTCGTTGTTGATATCAATAAAGAAGCCCTTGCCGTGGAAGAAGCCCATAAGCTGGGCATCCCGGTAGTTGCGCTTGTTGATACGAACTGTGATCCGGATGCTGTAGAGTATGTTATCCCTGCCAATGATGACGCCATCCGCGGCGTGGAACTGCTGACTTCCCTTATGGCCGATGCTGTTGCAGAAGGTCTGCTGGCCCGCTCCGGTAAAGGCGGCAAGGGCGGTTCTGCCGCTGGGGAGGCGTCATCTTCACAGCCAATGGCTGAGTGGGAGACAGAACTCCTTACCCAGGAGACCGCAGCACAGGAAGCTCCCGAGGCTGAAGCCAAGGCCGAGGAAGACAGCCCGGACAGCGGATCTGAGGATACAGCTGAAGAAGCTGAATAAAACCATTGTTGTAAGTGAACGCAAGGAGTAAAAATGGCACAGATTACTGCCGCTCTTATTAAGGAACTGCGCGACGCTACAGGCGCCGGCATGATGGATGTCAAGAAAGCGCTTACTGAAGCCGAAGGCGATATTGAGCGTGCGAAGGAGATCATCCGCGCTCGCGGCATCAAAGCTGCCGGCGCCCGTGAAGGCCGCAAAGCCCAGGAAGGGCTTGTAGCTTCCCGCATAGTTGACACCGCTTCCGGCCAGGCCGGCTACGCAGCTGAGCTTAATTCTGAAACCGATTTCGTTGCTAAAACACCTCAATTTGTTGAGTTTGGCGATGAGGTCATTGAAGATGTCGTCAAAGCTGGTGCTTCCAATGAAGCTGAAGCCCTTGCAGCACCTTCGCAGTCCGGTACGATCAAGGATACTGTTGAAGAAGCAGGCGCACTGTTCCATGAGCACGTAAAACTGGGGCAGGTAGCCAAAGTTGAGGGGCCGCATGTAGAGATTTATGCACATCGCAAATCCGCCGAGCTGCCTCCATCAATCGTAGCGATGATCGCAACTGACGAGGCCGGGGCAGAGGTAGCGCATGAAGCTGCTCTGCAGATCTCTGCCATGGCTCCCCAGTGGCTGTCGCGCGAGGATGTCCCTGCCGATGTCGTAGAGTCGGAGCGCCGTGTTGCTACGGAGAAATCGCTGGCAGAGGGCAAGCCTGAAAAGATCGTCCCCAAGATCGTTGAAGGGCGTCTGCAGGCGTTCTATAAAGAAGTCTGCCTCCTTGACCAGGCTTACGTCAAGGACCCTTCCAGGACGATTGCGGACCTGTTCAGGAGCGTAAACGGGACTGCGCTCGCTTTCGCCCGCGTAGAAGTGGGCAAAGGCTCACAGGCTGAAGAGGCTGCTGAGTGATCCCTGTCAGTTTATGATCGGATGGGGCTGGGGCTGGAAGGCTTCAGCCCCATTTTTTATATATACCAGGCATGTGCTGCTGTCGCGAATTTCAGGTAGCATGGTAGGGAAATATTTTGGAGGTACGCATGGCACAAGGCAAGGATGCTCACCCTGCACGACGGGTCCTTCTCAAGCTCTCAGGAGAAGCTTTTGGCGGGGGATCTGTGGGCATAGATACCGCTGTTATCCGTCGTATAGCAGGAGAGATCAGGCAGGCATGCGCAGACGGCAATCAGGTAGCAGTTGTTGTTGGGGGAGGCAATTTCTTCCGTGGGGCAGAGCTCAGCCAGGCAGGGCTTGAGCGCGCCCGGGCCGATTACATGGGGATGCTCGGCACAGTCATGAACTGCCTTGCATTGCAGGATTTCCTTGAGCAGGAAGGCCAGGCAACGCGCGTCCAGACTGCAATAACAATGGGACAGGTCGCTGAAGCCTATATACCGCTGCGTGCTATACGCCACCTTGAAAAGGGGAGGGTCGTTATTTTTGGTGCCGGTGCAGGGTTACCATATTTTTCAACAGATACGGTATCGATCCAGCGTGCCCTGGAGATTGGATGCAATGAAGTCCTTATGGGCAAAAACGGTGTGGATGGTGTATATTCGGCAGACCCCAAAAAAGATCCGTCAGCTACATTATTCCACACGCTAAGCTACAAAAAGGCCCTTGTAGATAACCTTGCTGTTATGGATGCTGCTGCACTGTCCATGGCGAGGGACAACAATATGCCTATACGTGTGTTTGGACTGGAAACTGCGGGCAATATTACCCGCGTCATCAATGGGGAGGCATTAGGCACCCTGGTTACGCACGACAGCCAGCCGTAGCCTGCTGACAGCCCGCACAGGACATATAACAGAAGTTTTATAAACTATAACCTATTTTAAGGAGATACTATGGCAACAGTTGTTGAAGATGCACAGTCGCAAATGGAAAAAACTATCGAATCTACAAAAGAGAATTTCGTCGGGATCCGTACCGGGCGTGCAAACCCGGCTCTGTTCAACGGCCTGACAGTCGATTATTACGGTGCGCCGACCCCGCTGAAAGCCCTGGCCTCTGTCGGCGTATCAGATAACCGTACCCTGGCAGTCACACCATTCGATGTATCGCAGTGCGCGGCTATTGAAAAAGCTATCCGCGACTCTGACCTCGGAGTGAACCCCCGCCGTGACGGCAACGTTATACATGTCACACTTCCTGAGCTTACTGAAGAACGCCGCAGGGACTATGTCAAACTCGCCAGGGAATTTGCAGAAAAAGGCAAGATCGCTATCCGCAACATCCGCCGCAGGACCAAGGAAGGTATCGATACTTCCACCAAAAGCGGCGAATACGGCGAGGATGAAGGCAAGCGCCTGCAGAATGAGCTTGAGAAAGTAACAAAGAAAGCTTCCGATGAGATCGACAGCCTCCTCGAAACAAAGGAAAAAGAGATCCTGTCCGTATGACCCCCGCAGCATGCGCGCTGCAGCCCTGTAAAACGAACCTGAATGAGTACTGATAATCATGACAAAGGATGACCACTCTGCCGTTACGGACCTGGATGAGGCCGTAAACGCAATAAACAGGAAGACAGGCAGGAATATGCCTCAGGCGATAGCTACGGGGGCTATTCTTATTACGGTCATAACACTCAGTTTCCTTTTCAACCCTCAGCCGTTCATATGGCTGATCGTTATATTCATGGTGATCGGGCTGTGGGAGCTGCGGATCGATTTCGCTGTGGCAGGTCTGCGGATACCGGTAGCCGCTTTATGGGTATGTTCTGCGGCGGTACTTTTAGGGTGCTATTATGCGCCGGCGGGGTACCATTTCGCCGCGGCTGTGACCGGCATCATCATCACGCTTTTTATTGTCCTGCTATTTGCAAGTTTCAACCGGCAGCATTCAGAGCGGGCGGCGCGCGCAATACTTGCCAAAATCAATACAGGGATGGCGAACGATGCTACTGTTGACGACCTGCACGCTGCCAGGCCTCAGCGGTACCTCCACATTGCCGCTTCAATACTCACTGTATTCTATATACCTTTCCTTGCAAGTTTCATAGTGCTTCCCATAACAATGAAACACTATGTTGCGCATGCTGTCCTGCTTATTTTTATCCCGGCGCTGGGGGATACCGGGGGGCTCCTTTTTGGTGCTGTGCTGGGCAGGCATAAATTGTCTGAACGCATCTCTCCCAATAAAACAGTCGAAGGGATGATCGGGTCTGTCCTGTTTACTGTTGTGGGGACATTGGCTGTAGGGCTGTGCACATATACTATCGATGAGCTGAGATCCAAATGGTGGATCCTTCTTATCCTGGGGATACTGCTTGGCATAGCAGGGATGTTCGGCGACCTATGCGCATCCATGCTTAAACGTGACCTGGGGATCAAAGATATGGGACATCTTCTTAAAGGGCACGGGGGAGTGCTTGACAGGGTCGATTCCATCCTTATGTGTGCACCCGTGACCTTCTTCACTGTATTCTTCTTCGGGTTATAGGGAGAAATGCATATGCCTTCTTTACTATCCAGTGAGGCTGTCGAAACAGGTATAACGCCCGGCGGCACCACAGGTGCTTTCAGGGATGTCCTGTCTAAACATCATGCGCACAGGCGGAAACCGCCGGTACATTTCACAGATATGTCTGATGGCGAACGTGAAGAAGCGCTCAAAGAGCTGGGGTATCCGAAATTCAGGGCAAGCCAGCTGGCGAGACATTATTTTTCCCATTGCACTACTGATGTTGCAGGCTACAGTGATTTCCCTCAGGACCAGGCCGGCACCGTGAAGCAGCGCTTCTTTCCCGATCTCATAACCCCTTTGCTTGAGCAGACTGCAGATAACGGGGCCACTATCAAAACTCTATGGCAGCTTTTCGACGGTTCCCGTATTGAATCAGTCCTGATGAAATACCCGACGCGGACAACATTATGCATCTCCAGCCAGGTCGGCTGCGGTATGGGCTGTCCATTCTGCGCTACAGGACAGCTTGGGCTGACACGCAATATGTCTGCCGGAGAGATACTTGAGCAGGTACGGTATGCAGCGGCACAGGCAAGGGATGGGGCGCTTGGGGAACCCGCACGCCTGAGCAATATCGTTTTTATGGGCATGGGTGAGGCCCTGGGGAATTATAATGCCATGCTGAAAACTATCAGGCAGATAAGTGCCCTGCCTCCGCATGGTTTCGGGATATCAGCACGCAATATCACGGTATCGACAGTGGGGATCGTCCCCGGCATTAAAAAGCTTATGAATGAGCATATACCCGTACGTCTGGCTGTTTCCCTCCATGCGCCGAGTGATAAGCTCCGTGACGAACTTGTGCCCATGAATAAACGTTTCAATACGACGCAGGTCCTTGATGCTGCCCACGATTATTATATGGCTACGAAACGCCGCGTAAGCATTGAATATGCCCTCATGAAGGGCATCAATGACCAGGCCGGGCATGCGCGGCTCCTTGCCAAACGGCTCAACCATTATGGGGATGACTGGGTGCATGTTAACCCTATCCCGCTCAACCCTATTGAAGGATCCAGATGGACTGCTTCAAAGCCTGAAGATGAAGCCCGCTTTCTGGATATCCTGCATAATGCCGGTATTGCCGCTACACTGCGTGATACACGCGGGTCAGATATTGACGGCGCGTGCGGGCAGCTGGCGGCCAGGGTAAAAGATTCTGGTGTACTCTGTACGGTACAGTAGTGACAAAAGAGTATTTGATTAAAGAGGAAACCTATGACGTTATCGACGATCCCATCACCACCCATTTCCAGCTTTTCTCTAGGCCCCCTGACTATACGGTTCTATGCCATTTTTATGCTTATCGCTATTGTGGCAGCAGTATGGGTCACGACTGTCAGATGGAAAAAGCTGGGCGGCACCTTTGACCAGATCTTTGATACCGCTATCGTAGCGGTGCCGTGCGGCATCATTGGGGCGCGCCTCTATCATGTGATAACAACTCCGCAGCTGTATTTTGGTTCTGAGGGGCATTTCGCAGATATCTTCAAAATATGGAACGGCGGACTTGGCATATGGGGGGCCGTGGTATTGGGAGGTCTTGGGGCCTGGGCGTGGTGCAGGCACAGGCATTATCCCATGGCTATCCTTGCAGACTCTATCGCCCCGGCGCTGCTCATTGCCCAGGCGATCGGACGTTTAGGGAATTACTTCAACCAGGAACTTTACGGATCATGCACGGACCTTCCATGGGGCCTGACTGTTACCAGTTCATCCTATGATAATCCCGGTTCCTGCGGCATCCACGGCCCGTTCCATCCGACTTTCCTTTATGAAATGATCTGGAACCTGATTGGGGCAGCGATCCTCATCGGTATGACCCGGCACATACAGAAACGCTTCAGGGCAGGGAGCACTTTCGCCCTCTATGTTATGTGGTATACGCTCGGGCGCACATGGATCGAGGCCCTGCGCATCGATTATGCAGTAAAGGTGCTTGGCCTGCGGGTCAATATCTGGGTATCCATCTGCGTTTTCGTCGCTGCGGCAGTAGCATTCGTCCTTATCCAGCGGTACTCAGCGACAACTTCCGTCCTTGCCGAAAAACTCAAAAGTGTTACAGAGCTTGAAGGGGAAGTGCAGAGCGGCTCTATGACACCTTCAGACCTCAGGGACCGGTACAAAGAGGAAAATGCAGCTGCCCACAGCGAGAACAGGGCTAAACGGGAGCAGAAACGCAAAGAGTACGCTGCCAGGAGAGCTGAATACGAGCATGCCAAAGAGCGGGTACTGGCACGTAAAAAAGCTGAAAAAGAGGCTGGGGATAAAGATGCTGCCAGGGATACAGAAACAGCTGACCATGAAGATGCGGAAACCGAAAAATAACATATAGCCGTGTCGGTCATAGTAATTAGAATTAGCTGTATGACTATTCAAATTGCGCCGAGTATACTTTCAGCAGATTTTGTGAACCTGGAAAACGAACTGAACGCCATCAGGAGCGCAGACCTGGTCCATGTTGATGTGATGGATCACCATTTCGTCCCCAACCTTACCCTGGGCGAACCGATAGTCAAAAGGATCTGCGAAGTATCACCCATACCGGTTGACGTCCATCTTATGATAGAGGATCCTGACCGCTGGGCACCCGAGTTTGCCCGGTGCGGTGCGAAGTCAGTAACGTTCCATATGGGGGCAACCCATGCGCCGGTCCGGCTGGCCCGGCAGCTTCACGATATGGGAGTAAAAGCATGTTTTGCCGCCCGTCCTGCGGAACCGGTGGAACCTATTTTTGACATACTTGAAGAATTCGATATGGTCCTTATTATGACTGTGGAGCCGGGGTTCGGCGGCCAGAAATTCCTTGTTAACCAGATGGGCAAAGTACGCCGTCTGCGCGATGAGATATCATCACGCCATCTTGACACCGATATCCAGGTAGACGGGGGAGTGAGCCCTTCAACAGCCCATATAGTTGCAGAAGCAGGCGCAAATGTGCTTGTTGCAGGGTCAGCGGTGTATGGCGCTGACAGCCCTGCAGATGCTATCGCCTCCATCCGGCGCAAAGCACAGGAAGCATTCCGAGGTTAGGACAGAAAGAAAGATCTGAAATCAGTTGAGAATTACCGGGGAGCAGCGACTGCAGATGAAATGGCCACATAATACGGATAAGAGCGGGCTCAATGCTGCCGATGAACAGCAGCTCAGGCCGCGGGACATTATTTTCACTATACCAAATTTCATCAGCCTGCTGCGCCTTATATCGATACCTCTGATTGCTTATATGATCTATACTGACCGTAAGTGGGCAGCCCTTATCATCCTTGCATTATCGGCGTTATCTGACTGGCTCGACGGTTTCCTCGCACGCAGGATGCATCAGATCAGCAAAATAGGGCAGCTGCTTGACCCTCTGGCTGACCGGCTCCTTATATTCTGCTCAGTGCTCGTTTTCGGCATGGCCGGGCTTTTGCCGTGGTGGCTGCTTATTGCGATAGGGCTCAGGGATCTGGTCATGCTTATTGAGGTACTCGTTATCGCACAGTTTGGATACGGCCCGCTGCCGGTGCATTTTGCGGGAAAGACCGGTACGGCGCTGCTGATGATTGCCATCCCCGCACTGATAGTAGCGGATCTGGGGCAGGGCTACATTTTCGCGTCCCTCCATCTCGCAGCGGTAGCCTGCAGTATCTGGGGCGTCGTACTCTACTGGGTCGCCGGGCTTATCTATTTAAAGCAGGGGTATGACATCCTTCATATTCAGCGCGTCCGGGAGCAGTCCTGACTATGGCTGCGCAGAAACCGCAAAAGCCCCTGCATCCTGACAGGTTTCCGGCTAACAGGCTTAAAAGGAGGAAAACCAGCGAAGGGCTTTTTGACGATCCCTGGGAGCCCGATACTGCGTTATTCATACAGCCGGCCGAGCCACGGGACGATTCAATATACCTTGATACTGCTGCGGAGGACGTAGACAGTCTCCAAACATTCCTTCCTGTTTCACAGGCAGTCCGGAGAAGGTCAGCCTTTTCTGCATCAGCCGCAGGCCTTCTCCGTTACGAAATCACCGAGAATACGATGGGAGCAGGGCATACGGGCGGATGCCATTCATCTTCGCAGCTTCTTGATGACCTCATCAACCACCCCATGGACCAGATGTATGATGATTCGATGCTTACCGCAAAACGTACGGGGAAAGCCGGGACATGGGTGATGCGGGCACTCAGCTTTATTTTATGTGTTGTTATTGGCGTTGTCGGCACGCAGGCAGTAAAACTGCTGCAGAGGAACACCCGCGCGAAAGTCCGGGGTGCCCTCAGCGCGCAGGTCAGCAATGCGAACGAACACCAGAAAAAACTTTTAGCTGAGGTGACTTCTGCGCAGCAGCGGTTAAACAAGCTTACCGAATCTGTAGATAATTTTGAGCTGTCACAGAGGCAGAAAGAAGATAACTTCTCAGCCGCACTGACCAAGATTGAGGGGCCGGGATTACGGATAGTTATCACCAACCCTTCCTCTGATACTTCAGCGGATGACCAGGGCGGCAACCGCACTTCAGCAGGGCAGGCCAAACAGTCCCTCAGCGATGAGCAGATGCAGATCATCATCTCCAGGCTGTGGGCATATAAGGCTGATGGTATTGCGATCAACGGTATCAGGCTTGGGCTGCAGAGCTCCATACGGCTGGCGGGCAACAATATCCTCATCGGGACAACACCCATTACAAGCCCCTATACTATTGAGGCAATAGGGAACGCGCGCGAACTGTCTGCGGCTATTGACGCTGAGCATAATCCGAGGTTCAATGAAATGCTGAGAAAGTATGGCATATCGGTTACTATTTCCAATCAGCGGAGTTTAACGCTGCCGGCTGCAGGAATGGTCAAAATCAATTACGCAAAGGAGAAATGATATGGCAGCAATTCTGGGTCTTATAGCTGGCGTTGTGGCCGGGATTTTCTTCCAGCCCAATATCCCTATCTGGCTGCAGCCATACCTGCCAATAATGGTCGTTGCAGCACTTGATGCCCTCCTGGGGGCGGCCCGGTCATATTTTGAGCGCAATTTCAGCGATCGGGTTTTTATCATTTCTTTTATTGCTAATGTCATAACCGCAGTGCTTCTGGTATTTTTAGGTTCCCAGCTTGGTGTCGGTTCCCAGCTCACTACAGCAGTAATCGTCGTACTCGGTATCCGTATATTCTCCAATGTATCTGCTATCCGCCGGTACATTTTCAGGGCATAGGGGAGAGAGGCTTTATGGCATCACAGGGTACAGGGCGGCAGGGCGCTCCGGAAGAAGACCCCAAAGGTATCAAGGGGATAACGGGCAGCAGCAAAGCAACGAATAGCCCGGAAGGCAGCACTGACGAAGCGGAAGCAACCACAGGCGCTTTTTCAGTGGTACCCAGAAGGCGCCTTATCCGGATCCCCAGGATATCAAAAACAACCCGGAATAAGGTTGTGGCATCATTCATAATCTTTGCCCTTGGGGCTGCCCTTGGCTTCGGCTACATGTGGCAGAGGCGCAATACGGATACTACATATACCAATTTGAGTGAAGACGAACTGGTCAGGCTGCTTGATGAAACGAATACCCAGATCAGCAGGCTGGAAGCACAGAAATCCGCCCTCGCAGCACAGCTGGCTGCTATTCAGAAGGCTGCCAACAAACAGGAAGAGATCAACCGTATTGCCAAGGAAAATGAGCAGACTAACGGGATACTCTCGGGCAGGCTTCCCGCCCAGGGGCAGGGGATAACCATCACGATCACGCAGGGGCAGACGAAACTTTCTTCCGCTATCCTGTTCAGCGTTATTGAAGAGCTCCGCAATGCAGGGGCCGAGGTGATCGAATTCGACGGTGTGCGGATAGTCACGTCATCTTACGTGGTAGATACCGAGAACGGGCTTGAATGCGACGGCGTTATTATTGGCAGCCCATTTGTCATCAAAGCTATCGGGAGTTCCACGACACTTCAGAATGCGATCGATATTGCGGGCGGGGTTGGCTCCAGGCTCAAGATCCAGTACGGTGCAACAGTTAAAGTAGAACAGTCGGATCAGGTCGTGATCAATGCAACAGCACGGCCGCAACAGAATAAGTACGCGAAAACGGTAGAATAGAAGTATGACTGATCCAATACCATCTGCAGGCGAAACAACAAGCATAGGGATGCCGGCAATCAACATGTCGCCGGTTACAACTGCCGGACAGCGCCCCCTTACGAAAGAAGATATTGAAACCATTGCAAAACTTGATGCGGCTTCCGCGCTTCTTATCTCTACACGGGGACCGCTCGCCGGATCCCGGTACCTGCTGGATGAGGAGACAGTGCGTGTGGGGCGTGATCCGCATGAGGATATTATGCTTGATGACGGTACAGTTTCCCGCTCGCATGCTGTATTTACCCGCGTTGATGGGCGATACCACATCACTGACAGCGGAAGTCTGAACGGTACATACGTGAACCGGGAACGTGTTGACGATACCGTATTACGCAATGGCGATGAAATTATGATAGGGAAGTACCGTTTCGTATTCTTCACAAAGTCTGCTGTTATTGCCCAATAGTCCTTCACAATTAAGAGGATAAACTACAAGTAGGTAATTTAGTTACGTATACAGGATGCCTGCATAAGGCGTCAGAATAGAGGTTTGTATGGCTGAGCATAATAAGCCGCAGCTGTCCCTGCACATCAGGCTTGAGGACCGCAAAGACCTTTCAGGGAAAGATGCTGTCCAGGGGGAACTGTTTGAATCAGCTGACCGGCAGGAAGACCTTAAAGGGTATAAAGGGCCTGTAGCTGCAGAAGTTGCGGGCATCACATACAGGCAGCTGGATTACTGGGCCCGCAAGAAAATAGTAGAACCGTCCATCACGCCGTCGCACGGTTCAGGGTCACGGCGCCTGTATTCGTTCCGCGATGTTGTGATCCTTTCGGTTTCAAAACGTCTCCTTGACGCAGGAGTCAACCTGCAGAATGTTAATAAGGCTATTACCTTTTTGATGACGTACAGCCTTACGGATCTGGAGCATATGATGATAGTATGCGATGGTGAGAGTGTTATGCAGTGCACGGATAACCACCAGATGCTGGATGTGATGAGCTCAGGACAGGCAGTTTTTGGCGTATCTGTTGCGGCAATCTGGCATAAGGTAGAAAATGACCTTAGCGCGCAGGATTATGTGGATATGAGGAACACCGGTGTCCGGGTACATTCCCAAAGCGTTATTGATGAGCTTGCGGAGCTCAGGCAGCGCAAACGTATTGAAGCACAGCGCGCACAGCGTGAATATCAGCATGCACAGGGTTTATAACTGTAAAATTTTAAAGTACTAAAAATGGGCTGGCTGCCAAAGGCAAGCCCATTTTTTGTGTTCTATGTGCTGGTCTGCTTAGAGCACTGTGCGTTAAACGTTGCAGGAAATCAGGGAAGTACAGGAGACTTTTACGTGTCGATCTATTTTCCAGGGAGCCATGCGAACTTATCTAATCTGACATAACATACATTATCGGCTTACTCGTCGAAAATTACTAAATATATAAATTATGGCCTTTATCTGTTTACTCGTAATCCGGTATCCAGCCTTCATTATGCATGGCAAGACGCTTATCCAGCAGATCTGAAAGCTCTTCAATACTGCGGCGCTCCAGAAGCATATCCCAGTGGGTACGCTGAGGTTTCGCAGATTCATCAGATTCAGTTTCTTCAGTATTCTCACGATGCGCGATCTGGCCGCAGCGGCATTCCCATGTTTCCGGCTCTTCAACGCCAACAGCTAAAGGAAGGATCGTACGATGTCCCTGAGGGCATACATAAACGACTTCATGGCGTGCAGCGAAATCCACGTTATCGTCCGACTCCAGTGATTTTGCACCTATACTCATACCTCGTAATGAACGCTCTGCCATAAGGCCTCCTTGTTACGTAACACAACAACTTTACTAAAACAGCGCGACTCACACAATATTCCCTAATCTCCGTCAACTCCGCTGTAAGCAACGATCCCTTTATTGACGAGGTCAGCAGCCTTCTGCGCAACCGTTGCGGTATAAGGGTTATCCAAATATTCTCCGACTTTGGACAGCTGGATAAGGATATCTACCGTACGTTTGCAGCTGCGGACAAAATCGCCTCCGGTAAGTTCTGTGCCTGCCAGTATCTCAGCAAGTGATTTACCGGATGTCCAGTCAAATATCGCTTCGCAGAGGCCAAAATCAAGCTCTCCGGCATCGTCAAGGCCGGCATCTTCACATTGCCACCGTATCTCTTCATCAATCTCAGCGATACCGGCAGCTGCCTTCGCAATACGGCCGCCAGAGCCCCCGGGGAAATGCCGCGGAAAACCTGATCCTCCCCGTGTGCGCGATTCATATACGAATCCGGATGCAACAGCAGCCATTTCTTCCGGTGAAAGCCCGTCGAAAACTCCTGAAATCAGGACCTGCGCAATAGTGATGTCATTCTCACTGTAGATCCGCCGCAGGAGCTGGCCCCGGGAGCATACCGCATACTCCCCTCCATGCGATTTTTCAATATATCCCAGGCCGGCAAGGACGGAACATATCCTGTCGAACTGCCTGGACACAGTACCTGTCCGCGAATTATAGCGGTCTTCAAGCCTGTCCAGCTCCTGGGAAAGCTTGGCCCACTTATATCCTATGCGAAGATGGTTTTTGATATCAGGGCATTGCCGGCACGGATGCGAATGCTCCTCTTCCCGGAGCCTGATGATTTTCGAATCCAGGTCGCGCCATGCGCGGTCCTTTGCTTTTTTGTTCTTAAAAGATGTGTGCTTAAGCCTGCGCCGTTCAGAACGTTCCGCATTAGTGAGCTCCATACGCAAACGCATAAAGGAAGCAAAATCGCCGTATTCACAGGCGAAAGCCTTTTCATACCCCTGTATGGACTCACGGCCGGCCCGGATCTGGGAAATGAGCTTTTCAGCTGCCTTTGCTGCTTCCCATTGTGCAAAAGAATGATCCAATGTTGAACGCACTGTATCAGCATCATATAAGTTAAGAAGGTTTACGGCCATGTTGAACGTCGGCCGGAAGCTCGAATGCAGCGGGTACACCCGTTTTGACGACAGCGCCGCTGCTGTTGACGGTTCAAAATCGCGATGGTCAACAACTATGGCATAACCGACAGAATCAATCCCTCGCCTCCCCGCACGCCCGGTAAGCTGCGTGAATTCGCCGGGCGACAGCGTTTCATGCGATACGCCATTGAATTTCTCGAGCTTTTCAACGACTACACAGCGGGCCGGCATATTGATCCCCAGGGCAAGTGTTTCCGTTGCGAAAACGATTTTTAGCAGCCCCTGCTCAAACAGTTTCTCGACTATTTCCCTGTATAAAGCTACCATCCCTGCATGGTGCGGGGCTATCCCCTGTTCAAGCGCATTCCTGAAATTTGCAAAGCCTAAAGCCCTGGCATCATCCCTGCTGATACGCCCCTCTGCCATGGAATCGACGATACGCCGGATCCTGCGGGCCTCGGAATCGCCTGTCAGCTGCAGCCCTGCACGCATACACTGTTCAACAGCCTTATCGCAGCCGTTGCGTGAAAATATAAAATAGATGCCGGGCAGCATATCCAGAAAATCAAGCTCATCAACGACTGCCCACCGTTTGGGTGCGTATCGGGCTGCAGGCCTGTTACGGCTATCTTTCAGGCTGCCCTGCCGAGATGATGTGCCGGCCCCGCCTCCCCTGCCACGGCGATAGGGCTTCCCGCCTGCGCCGGCACTGCTGCGTACCGCTTCATGGTCCCATTGCTTTATAAGGGCTGTCAGCTCGGGATTGACTGCGGACGTATCACCGTTGAGATAAAGGCTGACAAGCCTGGGCTCTTTTTTCTGATCGTGCTGAAGCAGGACTTCCTGGATAAGGGGTACCGGACGTTTTTCCGAAACGACCAGGGAGGTCTCTCCCCTGACAGATTCTATCCATCTGGCAAAATCCTCAACATTGGACACCGTAGCCGATAATCCTACTATTTTCACCGTTCTGGGAAGATGGATAATGACTTCTTCCCAGACCTGCCCTCTCATCCGGTCTGCCAGATAGTGTATCTCGTCAAGGATAACGTAACGCAGCGCTGTTAATGTGGCTGAATCTTCATACAGCATATTGCGCAGGACTTCCGTTGTCATCACGATGATATCAGCCTGGGAATTTATTGATATATCGCCTGTAAGGAGGCCGACTTTGTCAGGACCGTACCTGTTTGCCAGCTCATGGTATTTCTGGTTGCTGAGCGCCTTTATAGGGGTCGTATAGAAAGCTTTTACATTATCCTGCTGGGCCAGATGGATAGCAAAATCAGCAATAACAGTTTTCCCCGCACCCGTCGGCGCTGCAACAAGAAGGTTATTCCCGGATTCAAGATCATCCAGGGCGCGCCGCTGGAATTTATCAAGCCCGAACGGAAGCGACTGTGCAAATTGTGCCGCGCTTGTGCCTTCCTGTCTGCGGCGCTCCCGGAAAGCCTGGTATTTTTGCGCGGGACTGGGCCCGGCATTGCAGGAAAATGTATCCGTTGCTGTATGGCGTGCGTTTTTATAGTGTTTATGATGCGTCACTGCTAGAACGACCTCGCAATCCTTGGCGGAAGAAGCATCCTGGCAGCGCTGGGAGCACATTCGGCCTTTACAGGGAGTTCGCCGACAACTTCCCCATCACCCATAAGTACAGGCGGGTACGCAGAACTGCCTGAATACCGCAGCTTAGCACTTCTGATCTGCTGCCATCCAATGATCCGCTCGCTCAGATGTGCGCCGCTGTATGCCCGGAACAGAACGTGCATCCCCTCAGCGGGTGTGGGCATCCATTTTGCCCAGACCATATCAAGTGTGCTGTCCGTCACTGACGAATACGGGGATATCCTGATGCCGCTGCCCATGTATGGTGCATTAGAGATAACGAAGAGAGGGGTTTCCAGGTCCAGGTGCTGGCGGTTTTCGGACAGGTCGGTGAAACTGACAGAAAAGCCGTATGCCTGCGGATGGCTTATCGCAGCGATCCCGGCATATCCATACCGCAATTTACCGACAGGGATGCCTGATGCATTGGCCCGCAGGTTGATTGCAGCATCAATAGAACAGTTAAGAGAACCGGCAATGTATGTGTTGACCCTTTTGCGTATATCACCCTTATAGCCATCGGAAATATCATCATCTGCAGAAGTAACATGGATGAGGTCCACGCGGGCGAACGAGTACATCATGATACTTGCAAACACAGCTTCAATACTGGTATCTATACGGTGGACAGGAAGCCCCGTACTCCGTGCAAAATCATTTCCGGAACCGCAGGCGATAATACCCAGGGCAACACGTGTATGGGCAACAGCGTTCATCCCGAGATTGACCATCCCGTCTCCCCCTGCAACAATGAGGATATCCAGATCCTGCAGGGAATCGCTGATTTTGAGAGCGGACTCCTCCCGGGAATGGCCTGTCAGGTCAATAACTGTGCATCCCAGCTCGTAAGCCCTGTGTGAGACTTTTCTGATGATAGCGGGGCCAATTTTCTTCCCTCTGCCATTATCAGCTGCAGGATTCGTAACTATGCCTATCCGGGGAGAATGGTTCCATTTGCATGCAGCAGCCCTCGTATCCGGCATATACGTCCTCCCCTTGCAGGCTTTCTGGTGCCCCTTTATTTTTTTAGTCGTTTTCAGATATATTGAGCTGCTGTGCCAGCCTGTCAGTATCTTCACGGGTAGAATCCGCCCAGGCTGTCCACTGGTCCTGGTGGCGCCGGGAACGCTTCCGCCTGCGCTCAATAATACCTGCATATGCCTGAGAGTAGGCATCAGCGTTCTCACGGATGGTCTTTGTGAATGACGGGACCATATCCCGCTGTTCCAGTCCTTTATTCTCCGTCATCCTGGAAATCCGCGACTGCACCTGCCCGGCAGTCCCGGAAACTTTGCCCAGCGCATCCCTCAGGTGCAGCAGGGCGTATACAACGCCAAGTATGAAAACTGTCAGCGCTGCAATAACAAGTATTGCCCATCCCCAGCCTGGCATCAGTTTCTCCTTCTGTGATGTTCATGCCGTTTAGCATCAGCTTCTTCCTGCTGCTCAATATGGGTCAACTCCCTGTCAGCGCGCGCAGTGATCATAGAACGGAGGGTCTTCGGCCCAACTGCCTTGATATGGCGTGCATGCGCGATACAGAATGCGACGAACCACGAGTCGGAAGAAATGATAAGATGGATCTTCTGCCCGTCTTCAGTATCTTCAACCGTTGCGCCCGGCAAGTTCTTGATAAACGGCATCCCTTTCTGATTGGTAATGAATACCGCCTGGGTACCGTTCTCAAAATTCCATTCCCGCAGCTCCGACAGCGGGACTTCGGGGATCTCAACATGATGTCTTGGCTCTACCGCCTCAACAGTACCTATGCGCGAAAGGCGCAGGGTCTGCCAGTTCTGGGACTGCGAATTACGGCGCTTGCGGGCGGAAACCTGGGTCTCCTTCGTAGGCGGGTTCTGAGGGGGGTCCTTACGGTCTTTATCTGTAACACCGGTCCACGCCGCCAGATAATACACGCCCTCGTCCACGAATACTTTGGCAGGGGCCACGAGACGTCTGCGGGTACGCCCTGAACCGTCAGTGTACTCCATATCAAGCAGCTGGTCATGTTCTATAGCGTGCTTGATAACGGGGAAACTCGCCGGAGCAAGCTCAAAACCCGTCAGGCTGAGCCATGGTGTCTGTCCGGGCCGTGAATATTCATGCAGCCGGTTGTACAGATCCATTGCCTGCCTGCGGTCGATATCAGGCATAAGAGGCGAATGTGCCAGATAGCTTACCGATGCGGTCAGCATACTCATATACTGCGGCGAGACCCCTGCAAGGCGTTCGAGCCCAAGGGAATTAGTAGCACTGACAATGCCTTCCTCCTCAAGGAGGGGCCAGTCGATCTCAAAGAACTGGCTGCCGGCCACTTCCCCGTCATCCGAAACCGTTGTCAGAGTACCGATATCCTTACGTATCGTATTGACAAAACGCCTCTGCTCTTCAGGGGTCCGCGGTGCGCCAATGAAACGCTCAGCAAGTTCAGAAACGGAATATTCCTCCCCCAGATGCGCAGACAGGAAAAGCATAAGATGCAGACGCCGGTCAACTTCTGTGCCTGTCTGTACAGTCGGCTGCTTCTTGGGAAGCTCATCATCGTCTATCTGCAGTTCATCAACAGGCATGACTTCAATCTGCGACGCAGGTACCGCATCTTTGGATTCCGACAAGCCTGCCAGCTCAAATTCCTTCGCTGCCGACAGGCGGCGCTTATAAGCTTCACGAGCCTCTATAGGTTCAATGATAAGGGATCCGGGGTGGTCGAGCATATACGAAGCGAGATCATCGGAATCAGTATATGCCACATTGATATTTTCACCCTCAAATTCAACTGTTGCAGCGAACCGGCGTGAATCAACTATATTAGTGAGGACTTCCGGTATTTTCTGAGTCCCCAGGCCGGGTGCGATTGAATCAAGGCCCAGCCCGGGCGTAGGGGTCTGTGCCAGGCGCGGTGTACTGCGGCTCTTGTGCTGGCTTTCCTTTGCCCTTTGGGCATTCTCCTGTTCATTCGCAGAGACCGACCTTGCCAGATAATTTGCAGCAGCCAGAAGAGGCAGGTCTTCAGGCTTGAACTGGGTCATGATGCGCGGCTCATCACCCAGCTGGAGCCGGTAAGAAGCAAAATCCTGCCCTTCAGATTTTGACGAATATTCGGGCTGGCGCGATTCAATAGCTATACCCATCGCTGTCAGCTTGGCACGGTCACGCTGGAACTGCTTTGCAAATGCCGCTTTCGCAGCCTGGTCTGCCAGCTCCCCATAAGAATCAGCATAAGCTTTAACGCGCTGCGCGATCTGACGCGATGTCAGCCACTGGGGAAAAGCCGATGATAGCACGGCGAGTACATCAAGCTCATGTTTCCCCCATTTATCGGAAAACCGGCGCCTGCCGTTCGTTGGTCCTTCAGCCATATGTCCTCGAGTTGTACTTTCTTTCACTGTCAATTTATAATTCTCCGGCCAGAGTATACGCATACATATTTTTCCATTGCATGATGCACACTCCTACTCTATTTTAGTATGTTTTTTCACAAAACACACATTGGATTTTAAATTCTTTTATGCCTATAGCATCCCTGCCCTACTGCCATGAATCCGATTCGATCCCCTGGGGCCCTACGAAGCTCCCATTGGGTACATACGACGGCCGACCCAGATCGGACAGATGCGCGTCTGCGAAGCAGTGGACATCTTTGCCGAAAGTCCAGTCACCTTCAACGGTGAAAGAATTTGCTGCAGCAAGGGACGGCACAGAATAGGGGAAACGCTCATCGAAGTCTTCGATATTCTTATAGTACCGTGTATCTAAATTAATATCAGGGAAGATATAGTTCCCGTCTTCCATTTCAAAAGCATCAGTCAGATGGAAACGGTCAGACCGCAGGATAACAAGGTCATTTGTCGTTTTGACGGGAAGGAAACGGGAACGGCTCACCTCTACGCATACTGCATCCTCGAAAAGCGATACTGCCGCCCCCATAGCTGTTTCCAGCTGGATCACATTTTGAGTGGAGGGATCAGTAGGGTCAACAGTTTTGAGGTTGCGGATCACGGGCAGCGGCAGTATGCCTTTATGCTCTTTCAGCAGCCTCTTCAGCGCGCTGATGCGAACCCAGATATTGTTGGTATTAAAGAATGGATGGATATTAACATCCGTTGCAGCTTCCTTATCATCCGGATGCACCTGCGTCATTTCACGCAGCATAAGGCATCCGGTCTGCCTGCTGCGGACGATCTGGCCGCCTTTCCGGTCGGCATCAGTTTTCCGCGCGACCTCGACCATAAACGATGCGCCTGACTGGGCAAACGCCCCTGAAACTGTGCTTGAAGGACGGGCGCCAAGGTTATCGGAATTGGAAATGAACAGATATTCCATCCCTTCGTTCTGCAGGACATCCAGCAGCCCTGATTCCCACAGCGACGTAAAAACATCCCCATGCCCGGGAGGGCACCATTCAAGGTCAGGGTCGCTGGGGAACGATACGGGTGCGCCCGTTGCACCTACGATCTTGGGCTCACGGTTCTGAAGGAATTCAATAGGGATCTCGTCCTGATGGAAATTACGGTTACGGCGTATCCGCGCAATAGATTCCTTCGACGTATGGTACGAATTCATAAATGTAAGCGGCAGCTTGACCCCCTGCTGCTGGCGCACAGTAGTCACCTGCCCCAGGATGATATCCAGGAAATTCATCTGGCGTGCTTTATGGCGCCGCACAGGGAGAAGGGATTTCGGCCCCTGGAGCCCCATTGATGTGCCAAGCCCCCCGTTGAGCTTGAGCATAGCCGTCTTCGCGAGGGCTTTGCCTGTTACCTTGTGGCTTATAGTATCGTGGATATCCCCAATATGGCGGATGTTATCCATCGGTTCTATCTCCGACTCACGGATCCATTCCTGTTCGTCGTTTTGCCACACATCATACAGCCTTTTGAACTGTTCAACGGCAACTTCGCTCATTTCACTGTCGCGCATCTTCTGCGCACATGCTTCAAAGGACTTACCAGTCATAGATACCTCTCATCAGGATTAACCTCACCAATTTTAACGGATAATCCTCAGATAAGCAAAAAAGCAGCCAGAATTGTCGCGGCGCAGCTGTTTTACCAGTTTTCCTGTTACTCCCCGCTTAATATATGGTATGCAGCCACCCTGTCTGCGTAGCCAAGGGCCGTGACCGCACTGGAGATAGCTTTCCTGTCCTGCATCCGGGCGTCAGCGAACGAAGACATGGCGTGTGAAACCGTATCTGCCATATTATCGTGGTCTGACGCTGCCTTAACAGAGACGGAGGCCTCCGTCAGTCCTTTCAGGCGGAATGAGCCATACTCTTCAGCATCGCCAAGGGCCTGGAGTGCGCCTGCGCCGTTATCAGCCGATACTGTTATTGTTTCACTCGGCATGGTATGAATCCCTCTTTCTTATATAATCATCGTAAATATCACTACGAAGTTTTTTCAGATACTGGAGACTGCTGTCAAACTGTGTTTCGGTCTCACGCACCTCTGCTTCAAAACTGTCAATACAGGATTGGATCTGAGAGGAAAACCGGCGAGGCAGTTTATCCAGTTCCTCGTTCAGAGCAATACGGACTTCATGGAAGTAGTCTTCAGCCTCCTGCTGTTCGCGGATAAGGCGTTTGCGCTCCTGATCGATCTCGTCCTGCTGCATGTCAAGTTCATGGGACAGTTTTTGCATATATTCGTAACGCCTGTCTTCGCTGCTCATTTCGCGAACCTCGTTCCAGGCGAAGGATAATTAATATACTGCCAATTGTTCTTGCTATAAGATTCCGGGACCTCATCCCCTGCTTTATAAAAATCCCCTATGTCCACAGTGTATATGAGTTTAGCAGGTTGGGCCAGCCATGACAGGAAGCTTTTTACACTGGCCGGAGGTCTGGTTTTAGGGGTTCCCGAAGAATAATCATAAGGGGCAAAAACATAAGCAGGATGGCCCACACTATCCTCAATCTTCCTGATAGTAGGTATATCTTTACCCTGAACCTCTTTAGCATACTGCTCTAATGCCGCCTTGAGGAAAGGCCTAACCTTCGCAGTAAATGAGAAACCTGTACACGTATAAGAACCTCCGCACTTGTACACAAATTCCTTAAACTCAGCATCAGGATTACTCCCCGGCGGGTCATCCGGTTCAAAAGCCCCACCTTTATATTTATTAAGATAAATCCAGGTACTACCCGACTGGACCTCCAAAGACCTCTGCACCCGCTGATGGTATTCCTGAGCCTCATGCCGCCTATACTGTAAAACAGCAGCAAAACCAACAGTACCTATACCAAAAACAAACAGCACAACAACCAGAAGGCCCGTCAAAACAGTCCTCCTACGCCTCACAACCCACAATACCCCACTCACTTCACAAACCTCGTGTTATCGTATGGCGCTCTAAGATAATCCCAATTGCAGCCAAATCTGCCTTCCGGGACCTCATCCCCTGCTTTGTGCTTGCCGCTGGCGCTAGCAGTAGTGTATATGAGTTTAGCAGGTTGGGCCAGCCATGACAGAAAACGTCTGATAATAAGAGGCGGTTCAATATCTGACACCTCAATTTCAGTAAAACGTTTATAAATATATGAAGGGGTTTTTAAACTTTCTTCTATTTGCCTTACTGTAAGAGTATGTTTTATACCTGTTTCATTATAATACTGTCCTAATGCACTATTCAAAACAGTTTTTGCGCGATCAGTAAAAATAAAACCTGTACATGTATAGTACTTCCCGCATTTATACGTATATCTCTTATATTCAGTGCCCACACCCTCCCCATACCTATATCTAGTTACGAAAGCCCTTCCCCCCCCTGCCCTAAAAGAACATTGTCCTCCATAAATAAAGCTTGGCTTTGCAACGAAGACTGTATTTGTCTACGGTATTCCTGCTCCTGCTTCTGCTTATCTTGCAAAACAGTAGCTATTACAATACTAATTACGCCGACTGTAACTATAAAAATTAACAATCCCAATAAGATTGCATGCTTATACCGCATATTTCTTAGTAAACCACTATTCATTTTGCAAACCTCGTACCGGGGAAAAGATTCTTAATACAGCTCCAATTATTTTTAAACTGTCCTTCGGGGACTTCATCTCCTTTCTTATGGCTTCCATTCGGACTGTCATACGTGTATATGAGTTTGGGAGGTTGGGCCAGCCATGACAGGAAGCTTTTTACACTGGCCGGAGGTCTGGTTTTAGGGGTTCCCGAAGAATAATCATAAGGGGCAAAAACATAAGCAGGATGGCCCACACTATCCTCAATCTTCCTGATAGTAGGTATATCTTTACCCTGAACCTCTTTAGCATACTGCTCTAATGCCGCCTTGAGGAAAGGCCTAACCTTCGCAGTAAATGAGAAACCTGTACACGTATAAGAACCTCCGCACTTGTACACAAATTCCTTAAACTCAGCATCAGGATTACTCCCCGGCGGGTCATCCGGTTCAAAAGCCCCACCTTTATATTTATTAAGATAAATCCAGGTACTACCCGACTGGACCTCCAAAGACCTCTGCACCCGCTGATGGTATTCCTGAGCCTCATGCCGCCTATACTGTAAAACAGCAGCAAAACCAACAGTACCTATACCAAAAACAAACAGCACAACAACCAGAAGGCCCGTCAAAACAGTCCTCCTACGCCTCACAACCCACAATACCCCACTCACTTCACAAACCTCGTGTTATCTAGAGGGTTCTTAATGTATTCCCAATTACTTTTACTATTCTTTTCTAAAACATTCTCCCCGGCAGCATGCTCATTAATATTTACTGCATACTTGAGCTTAGCAGGCTGCTTCAGCCATTGAAGAAAACGTCCTAGGGAAGTTTGAGGGTGTTTGGGCTTTGTAGTCTCAGCAAAATTCATATCTCCCTGTGCGCTGTCTTTAACAACAGCCGTGAAGTTATCCCTTAGTCCTTTTGAAACTTCCTGTTCCGATACTTTATTATCTGGATTCTCAATATTATATTGGCGGATAGCCTCATCCAGCCATAGCCTGTCAACCTTCAATACAGGTCTTTCATGGCTGAGAGCATCTTTGCCATCGCTGCTGTAGCTCAAGTCGCTGCCTATGCTCATGGAACAGTCCTCAAAGAAGGGGTTTTTACTTAGAGCATTAGATATAGATATATTTTTAACAAGTTTATCCCATTGAGCCTGCCGGTAAGATTCATCATTCTTCTCCTCAACATAATCAGTAGCAATGTCCAACAAACTAAGCACTGCCCCGATATACGGAGTGATGTCCTTGCCGTGAACGAAGGCTTTTTCAATAAACTTGTTCATACCTTCTTCAACTAACCATTTTTGAGTACTCCCTAAAGCATCCAATTCTGCAGTACTTTTTTTATTATAATTCCCGACTAAGAAACCCAATAACTGGTAAACTCCGGAAGGACGTCCGACAATAGACATGGAAACATTCTCCCAAACACTGTCGGTATTGCCCCCGCTTATACGTGGATAGGAGTCATCTCCAACAAGGCCATTAACACTGACAGTGACATAATCTGCATCAATATTTTCGATACCCCCGCTTTGCACGGTAAAATCAAAAGTTAAGGGGTCCCCCCGACGTGTCCAGACCCCTCTGGATGCCATCGCATTGATTTGAGTCACAATGGATGCCACACGTTCCTGGATGCGACGGTATATGGACCACAGGCCGGAATCTGGCTTATAGACATTATCCTGCTGCCCGCTGCGCGACAGATACGCAGCAAAATCACCAAGAAAAGCAGAACTTTTCCATCTGCTTCCAGCTGCTGGCGTAGCCACTGTATTCCTCTGCCCATTTACTGTGGATGTTGAGATATCGAATGCCCGGGCAAACTTATCATAATCATGATGCATCTGGATATCAAGGAAATACTGAAGATCTTTTATCCCCTGAGGCACGTACTTCTTGTCTGCCTCCTTATGCTTCGCATAATCGGCAGCGGCATCATCATACATCGCATAAAGTGCATGGCTTATATGCCCCATATCTTCATCATTGAAGAAGCCTTTCGGCATATAGGAAAACCATAGTGCGGCATCCCTGTCAAGTTTACCGTTACGATAGATCTCTTCAGCAGCGATGTTGCCATCCGCTAATACACGATGTGCCGTATATTTAAGGCGCTGCCGCTCGCCCGGATCTTTCACGTTGTTATCAATAGCTTCATCAGACTGCTTTATACGGGTATCATTATATGCTTTGCTGACTTCGTACCGTAAAGCTGAAAGGCCGGGACTATTCCAGCTGCCTGTCCTGGCTGCAGCATCTGCAACTTTCGTAATGCGTGAAATCAGCCCACTATCAGCACACATACTGACGACAGGACCATAGATATTATTTGTCGAATACAGGTATTCTTCCAAGATAGCTTTTACCTCTGCTGCTGACATGAGAACAGCACGCAGCATTTTGCCTATTGATAGAGCAGCAAATGGATTTGGCGGATTGATTACACGTCCTCCGAAGGTAGGGTTTGCTCCGTTCCTATTAGATCGCAACGAATCGGATTGCAGGGAATTCAGGTTCTGTATCCTTCTGTCAAGGTCTTCCCTGTCTACGACATTCAGCTGTATATCTGACGGAATAAGCTTATCAGCGGCCTGCAGGTTCTTCCTGTCTGCTGAGAGCAGTTCTATGAAAAAAACATAGTGGGCTTTCGCTACGAGACATTCACTGTCCAAACGCTCCTGGATAGCCGTAAAAGCTTTTCCTTTCAGGCCATGCTGGGACAAAGACATAGAAAGGCTGTTGATCTGCTGCTGGGCAAGCGTTATCTCCTTTTCAACAGCAGATATTTCACTGTTCAGACTGTCTGTAAGCTTTCCTATCGCAATTCGAACCATACTGTCCCCTTTGGTTTCCCGCTTATCTTCACTTCACTATACCAGTCGGGCCAGCGGGATTTGAACCCGCGACCCCTTGACCCCCAGTCAAGTGCGCTACCAAGCTGCGCTATGGCCCGAACTAAGTACTTTCAATCATCCCGCAGAATAAACGGAATACTTGCAAGCACGGTTAACAGACTATCACAACCGTTAACTTTCGTGTCGCATGAATGCCATATGTCATTATGAGCGCCGTTTCTTTTCTTTGATCCTGACAGATATCTGTATAGGGCTTCCCTCAAAACCGAATTCTTCCCGCAAAGACCGCTCAATATAGCGGCGGTACCCATGCTCAAGGAAGCCTGTAGCAAAAATAACGAAACGGGGCGGTCGCGTAGCCGCCTGTGTAGCAAAAAGGATCCGGGGCTGCTTCCCTCCCCGCAGCGGGTGAGGATGCGCCGACTGCAGCTGTCCCAGGAAAGAGTTGAGCTTGCCTGTAGGGATACGCTGGTCCCAGGAGGCCAGTGCTGTATTCATCGCATTAAGGAGGCGGTTGGTATGCCATCCGGTCTTTGCCGATAAATTCACGCGCTGAGCCCATAAAACCCTCGTGAATTCGGTTTTCCACAAACGCTCAAGACGCTGGCGGCCAAAATCATCAAGCTTATCCCACTTATTGAATACGAGGACGATGGCCCGCCCGGCATCCACAGCCTGGCTCATGATCTTCAGGTCCTGGTCCGATATGGGCTCGGATGCATCAAACAGCACCAGGGCCAGCTCAGAACGTTCTATAGCCGCCTGCGTCCTCAGGCTTGAATAATAATCAGCGCCCGTCTGTTTGTGCAGGCGCCTTTTGATACCTGCAGTATCAATGAAAAGCCAGTCATCATTGCCGATAGTGACGATCTCATCAACAGGGTCGCGTGTAGTCCCCGCCTCATCATGGACTACAGACCGTGCCTCGTGGGCCAGCTCATTAAGCAGTGAAGATTTACCGACGTTAGGCTTACCGATAAGGGCGACCCTCCGCAAAGTTTCCGGGACCAGATACCCAGACCTGTTTTCAGTCCTTTCCAGCATAGCTAAAGCAGTGTCAAGCAGATCCCCTACTGCCCTCCCATGCATGGCGGAAATCGGCTGGGGTTCCCCTAAACCAAGCTTCCAGAACTCCGCAGCCTCATATTCAGCCTCAAGGGTATCAACCTTATTCACAGCAACTGTGACAGGCTTGCCTGAAGCCCTGAGCATGGCGGCTATCCTGGAATCAGTATTTGTAAGCCCCACAGTGCCATCAACAACAAGGATCACTGCATCAGCCAGGCCGATAGCGACCTGTGCCTGGGAAGCAATAGCCGACTCTATGCCCTCAACATCGCTTTCCCAGCCCCCCGTATCAACGACCTTAAAGTCAGTGCCGGCCCATTCAGCATCATAAGAGACCCTGTCGCGGGTAACACCCGGGGTATCTTCAACAATTGCTGCACGGTGCCCAAGTATCCTGTTGACAAGCGTAGATTTCCCCACGTTCGGGCGTCCCACAACCGCGATCACACCGACCGCGGCATCATCCTGCCCGGAAGCTTCCCCATCGTTGGACAGCCCATCAGTAATAAGGGCCTTATCATCTTCTTCGAGTTCGTACCCGTCAAGCTGGGAGATATAATCTGCGTACAGTTTGCTGTCTATTGCCTCATTAACCAGCCCTATAAGCTTTTCAAGGGTCTGCTCGAAAGTCAGATCGGAATTATCAACAGTAGTGACCCCCTCAGCGGCATGCATAAACGCTGTGACTTTTGAGTCTTTAGCATCCCGCGCAGCAATATCATCTTTGCCGGCGCTACTGGCAGAAGTATCGAAATCGCTGCCCGTGCCGGGGCCGGCGGTGCCGGCGCTGCGCTGAAGGTCACGCCGTGCCTGGCGCACCTCTTCACGTGCAGTCAGAAGAATACGCACATCAGCATCAGGGGCAACAACAGTGGTAATATCGCGCCCTTCAGCAACGATCCCGGCACCGTGGGAAAAAGACCCCTCCGCTTTTTCCGCATCAATATAAGCACGCTGCGCTGCAATCAGAAGATGCCGCACCGGGATTATAGAGGAGACTGCCGAGACCTGCGAAGATACCCTGGCAGAACGGATATCAGTATCTATACTTTTACCGTCGCTGAAAATATCGCAATGCGAAGGGTCAAGCGAGATTGAAAAATGGCCTTCGGTAAAGAACTGTGAAACCAGTTCAGTGATATGCTGCTCATCACGCTCAGTAAGGTTATTCAGGTCAGCACCCTGCTCAAGGCACCACCATGCCGCTGCACGGTACATCGCCCCCGTATCCAAATATGCGTACCCGAAATGCCGGGCAAGTGCCTGGGAAGTACTGGACTTCCCGACCCCGGAAGGCCCATCGATCGCAACCGTTATCATAACCCTACCGCCTTATGCAATGCGTTGACTTCTGCAGCGGAAAGCACCCTGTAGGACCCTGATTTCAGGTCGCCAAGCCGGATTGGGCCGATCTGTGTACGGAGCAGCTGTATAACCGGGAATCCGGCAGCCCCAAAAATACGCCTGACAATACGGTTCTTCCCTGAATGAATAACTGCCTTGACGACTGAGCGCTCCCTGTTCTGGGTGACAATCGAACAATGGTCAAGTTTTATCCATCCGTCATCAAGCTGTATGCCTGTACGCACCAGGCGGCGGCACACATTCCCCCCAATATGCCCTTCAAGGGTAGCAATATATGTTTTTTCAACTTCATACCTGGGATGCATGGTATGCTGGGCCAGCTCACCGTCATCCGTCATAAGGATAAGGCCTTCGGAATCATAATCCAGCCTTCCCATATGGAAAATCCGTTCATATTTATCGCCGACGATATCGCGCAGAGTCCACCGCCCTTTAGGGTCATCCATCGTTGACAGCACCTTACGCGGCTTATTCAGCGCCAGCGTTATATGCTTATCGGAAATATGTATACGCGACCCGTCGACCCTGATCTCCTGATGCTGCGGATCAACACGCACCCCGAGCTCAGTAACAAGATCGCCGTCAACCTCAACACGGCCGTCAGTTATCATTACCTCACATTTCCTGCGTGAGCCGAAACCGGCCTGGGCTAATACTTTCTGAAGGCGGATACCTTCCTGAGATTCCTGATGCGCCTTTTGTGCGCGGCTATAGTGATGTGGCATCGTTCTCCCAACGTGACCGTTACCTTGATTTATCAAACACTATAATTCTACACGGGATACCGTCATTCCGCATTTCAGTTTTTTGGGCTGCTCAGCTGCTATGATGTTGCCAGTCATAACGGCTTGTAATTTCCGGCCTGCCCCGTGCTGAATATCAGCAGAGGCTGCCGGATCGCTTTTCGAGAAAACTGAGGAAATATATGACTGATACAACTGAAACCCTGGTATATTCTTCTGACAGACCCAAGCATGCCCCGGCATCGCTGCCTGTGAGGGTTGGCGCAGAATTCGCAGGATCTTTCTTCGTTATATTCATAACGCTTATTGTCACCGGGCTGTTAGGCCCTGCAAACAATCAGATCCCTGGACTCATGGCTATAGTAGCAGCCCTCACCCTCGCTGCAGCATACGGCATAGCCGCTATTGTTTTCGGGAAAGTTTCAGGCGGACAGATAAACCCTGCAGTCACTTTTGCTGCTGCTCTGACAGCACGTATCAGCTGGCTTGATGCCTTGCTGTATATCATCGCCCAGCTGCTTGGAGGGGCTGCAGCTGCAGCTATAGCAGTATTCATGGCTCCTACACCGATAACAAACACCGGCTTCCCAAGTGTAGGATTCATTGCGCATATGGCTAACCTGTATGACCAGGGGACGCAGCAGTTCCTTTCTTTGCCTACCGTTTACTCGAATCTGACAACTTTCGATATGCGCTGGACTATCGTGCTTGAAGTCATCGCTGTCCTTGCGATCGTGGCAACTTATCTGGCAACATCAAACCATAATGGCCTTGCTACACGTAAATACGGTATGGCTATGGCAATGGCTTATGGCCTTGGGGCCCTGGTTACATACCCGTTCGACCATGCTGGCCTTAACCCTGCCCGTTCTACAGGCATCGCTATTTTTGCCCAGATAAAGGGGCTTACTGATCCATCCCCGCTTAAACAGTTATGGGTGTTCTGGGTTACTGCCCTTCTGGCTTCAGCGGTAGCGGCCCTTGTTGTAATCATTCACGATTCCGTCCACGCCAATGACGACGCAATCTACCGGGAGATCCAGTTCGAAGAGCAGAATGCCCCGGCTTCTGAGACTGATAAAAGCTCTGATAACACTGCGGAGCAGGATAGCTCAGACAGTACCGGCGGGACAACGATCATCGTAGAACAGGCCGATACCGGGGACAGCTCCGAAAACGGCAATACGGATGATGCCGCTGACGGGGATGCTGAGGGAAAACCTGATTCCGAGAGCTGATCTTCGCAGCAATATTCCATAACTCTTTATGTGGGGAGCCTATAACAGGCTCCCCACAGCTATAAAACTATGAAATCATCATAATGCTGATATACGTAATGATCAGCCCGACCCCTAAAGACAGGCTGATAAAGCTGTCAAACCCTGCTGAACGCACTTTCCACGGGCTTTTATCGCGCATAACAAGCCGTATTATCGCCGAGACAATAGACGTCCCCGCAATAATAAAAGTCCCTGCTGCGGTATACCGGAAAAATACGGCTGCACATGCCAGAAGCACCATAGCAGCAAGAAGCCATTCAAACCACGGCTTGCCTTCCTGCGATTCAGAAACAAAAGGATGCTGTTTTCTGCGGCCCATATAACCTCTTAAACTGTTATAATCTATACGGATACTTAGGCAGGAACCCGGCTCAGTGGAAGAAATGGCGCGTCCCTGTCACGTACATCGTAACACCGGCTTCCTGAGCTGCCTGGAATACTTCTTCATCCCGGATCGAACCGCCCGGCTGCACGATAGCTTTTACCCCAGCCTCCGCAAGGATCTGCATCCCGTCAGGGAAGGGGAAGAATGCATCGGAAGCCGCAACTGCGCCGTTGGTGCGGTTTGCCCCGTCAGCAAGCGTATTTGCCCGTGTAACAGCAAGCTGGCTGGAATCTACCCTGTTAACCTGCCCCATGCCGATGCCGACTGTCGCACCATCATGGGCAATAAGGACAGCATTGGATTTTACACTGCGTACAGCCCTCCATGCAAATTCCAGGTCTTCAAGCGTCTGGCCGTCAGCGGCCTGCCCTGCGGCAAGTATCCAGTTGCTGGGGTCATCCCCGTATGCATCAATATGGTCTTCCGACTGGATAAGGAGCCCCCCGTCTATCACCCGCAGCTGCTGTGTATTTTCCGGCGGTGCGGACACTTCAAGTATTCTCAGGTTCTTCTTTGTTTTAAGAAGTTCAAGTGCCTCCGGATCATATCCGGGTGCCGCTATTACCTCAGTAAATACCGGTTTGACCTGCCGGGCCATTGCCAGCGTCACTGTACTGTTAGCTGCAATAACACCCCCGTAGGCGCTCATAGGATCGCAGGCGTGGGCCTTGCGATGTGCCTCAGCCACGTCCGCACCAATCGCCAGGCCGCAGGGGTTCGAATGCTTGACAACGGCAACGGCTATGCGGTGCGGAAAGTCCCACACACTGCGCCACGCTGAATCAGCATCAACATAATTGTTATAGCTCATAGGTTTGCCGTTAAGCTGCCGGGCATGGGCAAAATTATTGAGTGCCAGAGGATCGCAATACAGTGCCGCACTCTGATGCGGATTCTCGCCATATCGCAGAGTATGCGCCAGATCCCATGTACGGGTGTAGGCAGCTGGATAAACTGCGGGCACCTCAGCTCCTCTGCCTTCACCTTTTTCAGGCCGGCCGCCCCACTGTCCGCGTGACCACTGCGCAATAGCAGCATCATACTGTGCAGTGCAGGCAAATGCTTTCGCAGCCAGAGCACGCCGTTCCTGCAGGGTAAACCCGCGCCCGTCCGATATACGTTCAGCAGCGAGGGAGTAATCCTGAGGATCAGTGATAACTGCAACACTGGAACTGTTTTTTGCGGCACCGCGGATCATGGACGGGCCGCCTATATCGATCTTTTCAATAACAGCTGCCTCGCCGGCCCCGGACCGTACTGTCTGGGCAAAAGGGTACAAATTGACTATCACCGCATCAAAAGCTTTTATGCCTAGGGCTTCCAGCTGTCCGGTATGGCCAGGGTTCTCCATATCGGCAAGTATCCCGGCGTGGATATGCGGATCCAGTGTTTTTACGCGGCCGTCAAGGCTTTCAGGGAACCCCGTCACTTTTTCTACGGGAGTTACTTCTACCCCAAGTTCCTCAAGCCGCAGCGCAGTCGAACCGGTAGAAACAACTTCTGTGCCGGCAGCTATGAATGCTTCTGCAAGCGTCTCAAGGCCTTTTTTATCGAAAACAGAGACGATAACCCTGTGTATGGGACGGTGCGGATCAGCCATTATGCCCTCCTTGAGCGGTTTCTCCGGTACTGTGAGGTTTCTGGGGATCTGCTGAGTTTGCAGTATCCTTATCCTTATTACCCCTATTCTTCATCCCCAGAAAGTCAAACAGATATTGCCCGCATACAATGCCAAGGGACAGCAGCCATGACGCCAGAAGCCCCCACACCAGCGGCCTTCCTGTAACGCTGAGGGAATCAGACAGGTTGACTCCAACATATGCCAGGTTTTTTACACCCAGTGAACCCGATGACAGCATATAGAACAGGGTACTTACACAGATAACTGTGATAATAGCAACAACAAAAGCACCTGCAGCATAGGCGAAATCAACAAGCTTCGCTATGACAGCAGTCCCGACAGCCGCGGAACGGGGATAGTCCTGTCTGGCGGTGCCATGATCCTCCTGGTCCGCACCCGGATCCGGATCTGCAGCTGTCTCCAAACCTGCCTCTTCCCCATCATTATGGCCGTCGTGGGATGCCTGTCCTATGATACCCGGCAGCTTAAGCTCCGTATCCTCCTGCCTGATATCCCTCCCGGAAAAAAGGTTGAATCCTCTGCGCGACGATATGGTCTGAAGCCCCAGGAGAAAAGCAATGATGATTGGGATAATAAGAATGGCTATAATGACGTTCTGGGATGACAGCGATTTCGGCAGTATTCCGAAAACGGGGATGACCGGCAGAGCCGTTGATCCGCTTTCCCACAAAGTAAATACCCCTACATTACCGATAACAATACCTGAGCCTAGCAGCCATGATAATGCCCAGACCATAAGGTTAGGAAGCCAGCCAAGGCTCACTACGGTCGTGATAACTGCTGACGCCGGCCCCATGGAAACATAGGACATGACTTTGCCCATTGAGCGGAAATTCAGTATTATCCATATCAGTACGGTAACAAATGAAAGCACAGAAAGGGCAATAAGAAAACGCACTGCAAGTCTTATACCGAGCAGGACCGTCCTGCGCAAAGTCGCAGAAGTCTTCTGCATAAGGCTTTTTCTCGCCCGCCGGAAAAGGGGAGATTTCCTGTCAATAGTGAGAAGGCAGCCGCAGGCAAAAACCAGCCAGCTGTACAGTACAGCGCGCCAGATGCTTATTGCGACGAAATCCTGCGCCCTCCAGAGCAGGACAGCGGTAAAAATGATCCATACGCAGCTTCCCGCCAGGAATCCTCTTGGGTCTATATGGAAACGCCGTCCGCATGCCCTGATGAGGATGATCCAGATAAAAATGAACCCTAATGGCACAAAAGTTACAGGAAGCCCTGCATAGGTGATCCCGATCCCCTGGGACAGCAAAAGGAATGCTGCACTCACCTGCATTGCATAATTAGCCGGCTGTGTGTGCGTTTCCATACCTATAATGAGGAGGAACAGCGAGGTGAGGAGAACAACGGAAACCGCAAACAAACCATAAGATACAGCTGCAGCCAGTATACCTCTCAGAACGGAACGGAAAGGGCTGTCGGCTGTCCCATTTTCCACAGCAGGGCTGCCTGAAACACCTGCTGAAGACTTTGCTGTCCTAGGACGTGGCTGTTTCCGTTCACTCATCATAGGTATCCGGCTTAAGCAGGCATAGAGAATAACGCCGATACAGGATACCCTGCAATGCGGTCATAACCGTCAAGGCCGTCAAGCTTCATAACAAAACTGAAACCGGCAACAGTGCATTTGCTCGACTCAAACAGCTTCATTGCAGCCCATGCCGTACCTCCTGTTGCAACAAGGTCATCCGTAATAAGCACCTTTGAGCCCGGCCTGACGAGCCCTTTCTCGACTTCCATAGTTGCCTTGCCGTATTCAAGCGTATAGGACTGGCTGATTACAGGAGGAGGCAGTTTCCCTGCCTTCCGAACTGCTATGAATCCTTTGCCCAGGCGCTGGGCGAGTACCGTGCCCAGCAGGAACCCCCTTGCCTCAAGGCCCGCGATATAATCGAAATCATCCGCAGGCACAGGAAGCGAGCTGACTAATGCATCAACAAGGATGCGCATACCCCGCGGGTCAGCAAAAACAGGCATGAAATCCCTGAACAGTATACCTTCAGAGGGGAATCCCGGGACAGTCCTGATCAGAGACCCAAGATACTGAGCATCTTCACCGGATACTCCTGCAACCGGCGAAAAGCTAATATCGTTTGCTGGCATGTGCTATCCTCCGCGAAGGTTTATTTAGTTATTGCCATCCGTCTGGGAAGGCTGGCTTTCAAAGCTTTTCTGATCCGCGTCCTCTGAAGGCGTGGTATCAGTGCTGTCCGCCTTATCCTGGCCGGTCCCGTCTTCCTCTTTGGGAAGCGGATTGCCCTCTTCATCGACTTCATCATCAGAAATATATGCAGGACGTACCGGAGGCTCGGTGATCGCCTGTATCCTCCACTTGGACAGTGATCCCTCGGAATCAATAACTATTTCATCATGGTCAAGGTCAACGGAATGCACAGTACCCAGAAGCCCGCTTACGGTAGCAACTTCATCACCCGGTTTCAGCGCCTTTCGGAAATCCTGTATCTTATTCTGCTGAGACCTCTGTTTGCGTGACGTCCACCACATAAGGGCGATCATAAGGATGATCAGCACAAGAAGGATCAATGTTGAAGGCTGGAAGCTATTCATGAAAACTCCTATTTCGATCTGCCAGCGCCCTGGCTGGAAACCCATTCAGGGAATTCGCAGTAACTGCGAACGGCTAATTTACCTCAGTAAATTCTAAAACAAAATTGAGACATCATCATCAGGGGGCGTAAGCCCGAGATGCTGCCATGCCCTCTTAGTTGCGGCACGCCCGCGTGGCGTCCGGATGAGGAACCCCTCGCGGACCAGGTACGGCTCGCACACGGTTTCCACGGTTTCCGCTTCCTCACCTACCATAGCAGCCAGGTTATTCAGGCCCACAGGCCCGCCGCCGAACTGCCTGCATAACGCATTCAGGACTGCAATATCAAGGCGGTCAAGCCCCTCTTTGTCGATCTGGTACAGCTCCAGGGCGGAGATCACAGACTGGGCATCGATCATGCCCAGATCGTGGACTATCCCCCAGTCACGCACTCTGCGCAGAAGGCGGTTGGCGACACGAGGCGTCCCCCTTGACCGTACCGCGAGCTCTCTGGCAGCTTCATCGTCAATGGACAGGTCGAGTACTGCTGAAGAATGCTTCACCAGAAGCTCCAGCTCGGATTTGGGATAATAGTCAAGATGGGCAGTGAACCCAAAACGCGCGCGCAGCGGCGAGGGGAGCATGCCTTCGCGGGTCGTAGCGCCAATAACCGTAAAACGCGGAAGCGTCAGAGGTATGGATGAAGCGCCGGGCCCCTTCCCTACCATAACATCTACGCGGAAATCCTCCATGGCAATGTACAGGAGTTCCTCTGCTGCCCTGGGGAGGCGATGGATCTCATCAATAAATAAAACCTCGCCTTCATCAAGGGAACTGAGGATAGAGGCGAGATCGCCCGCATGCTGTATAGCAGGCCCTGACGTTACACGGATCGGTACCCCCAGTTCCCTTGCAACGATCATAGAAAGCGTCGTCTTGCCCAGCCCCGGGGGGCCTGCAAGCAGTATATGGTCAGGAGGGACGCCGCGTTTCTGTGCGGCATTGAGGAACAGCGCCAGCTGGGCCTTCAGCCGGGGCTGGCCGATAAAGTTATCCAGCGACAGCGGGCGGAGCTCTTCATCGCTGATCCCCTCATTATCCTGCGGAACGGCAGAAATAACACGCAGCGATTCTTCGGCAGCATCAGGGTTCTGCCAGCCCTCCTCAGGTGCAGCCCAGCTGTCAGAAGAAGGCCCTCTGTTTTGGTTATTATTGTAGGATGCCATTAACGCCCCCTGTCCAGATCGCTCAGGGCTGCCCTCAGAACGCGGGGGACATCGTCATCGCCCAGAGGCTCTTCAAGGCCCAGCTGCCCGACAGCTGTTTTAGCTGCTGAATAAGCATCTTTCTGCTGCCACCCCAGGGAGACAAGGCCAAGCACCACCTGCTGGATATTATGGTCTGTCGCATCGGACTGCGGCGAGGAACCTTCCTGCGCAGACCCGTCTGAAAGCTCCAGGTCAACCGAACCGCGCAGCTCAAGGATTATTTTCTGCGCGCCTTTTTTCCCCAGCCCGGGCGCCCTGGTAAGGGCAGTGACATCATTATCACGTATTGCTGTCGACAGGTCCTGCACAGATAACGTTGACAGTATAGCCATAGCGACTTTAGGCCCTATGCCGCTGACTTTCTGAAGCTGCATGAACAGTTTTTTTGAAGGGGCATCCGTGAATCCATAAAGCCCTATAGCATCCTGCGATACTGTCATCTGCGTGATGATGCGCTCATGCTGGCCGGCATGGAGGCGTGCAGTATCGCGCGATGACATCCGGACACTGAAACCGAGCCCATTCACATCAATAACAATGCTGTCGGCATCAACAGCAAGGATGTCTCCTTCAAGGCTAGCTATCATTCTGCACTCCACCTGTTTTCGAACGTATGTTCGATAGTCTACATGTCGCGGCGGACACCTTTGCTTTTCAGGCTGCGCACCGCATCTGTCCACTGTTTCTGTGCAGCAGTAAGATGCTGTTCCCTCTCACCGCCCTGGATAGCGCCTGACGGCCGCAGGGCGTGGCATATTGCCAAGGCCAGCGAATCTGCGGCATCAGGGGGCGAAGGCGGCTCATTCAGGGACAGTATTTTGGCGACCATAGCCTGCACCTGGTCTTTATTGGCCTGCCCGTTGCCTGTAACAGCCATTTTTGCTTCAGTCGGGGTATGCAGCGCTACGGGTATGCCGCGCTGCGCAGCAGCGACCATCGCAAGCCCCGCAGCCTGTGCAGTGCCAAGCACGGTATTGCGGTTCTCCTGAGCAAAAACACGCTCAATCGACACGACATCCGGAACAAACGTGCCGAATTTCTGCGACAGGCCGTTGAATACCGCCAGCAGTCTGATATCCTGGGGATCCTGCGGGGAGCTGCGTATCACGTCCACATGGATAAAAGAAAGCCGGCGCGCACTGCCGGCTTCTATTATGCCGACTCCGCATCGCGTAAGACCGGGATCGACTCCGCAGATGATCATTGCCTATTCTGCATCCTCAAGCTGCTGCAGCACCTCGTCTGAAGCACTCCAGTTGGCATAAATATTCTGGACATCATCCAGGTCATCCAAAGCATCGATAAGCCTGTTCACTTTAACAGCAGCATCAAGATCCAGATCAACTTCGTTCAACGGCACAAGTGTTGTTTCAGCAGAATCATAATCAATACCTGACTCCTGCAGCACCTTGCGGACTGTTACCACATCCGACGGCGCGGTTGTGACGATATAGGTGTCGCCGTTATTCTCAACATCTTCAGCACCCGCTTCGGCTGCCATATCAAACAGTGAATCGAAATCAACACCTTCAGAAGGGACGACGATCTGCCCCTTACGCTCAAAATTAAAACTGACAGAACCGTTCTCGGCCAGCGATCCGCCATTCTTTGAAAGTGTTGAGCGCACATCTGCCGCAGCACGGTTACGGTTATCAGTCAGGCACTGCACTATCAGGCCTATCCCGCCGGGGGCATAGCCTTCGTAGACGATCTCTTCATAATTGGCGCCGCCGGCTTCCTCACCAGAACCGCGCTTTACTGCACGGGTAATGTTGTCAGCTGGTACAGAGCTTTTCTTCGCCTTAACGATCGCATCATACAGTGTGGGATTTCCGTTAGGGTCCCCGCCGCCAGTCCTGGCAGCGATCTCAATATTCTTGATCAGCTTGGCAAAAAGCTTCCCGCGCTTGGCGTCGATAGCGGCTTTCTTATTCTTGGTAGTGGCCCACTTGGAATGTCCTGACATATTCCTCCTGACGGTAATATGCTGCGTCTTTAAACGTAACGATTCTATGCTTTCGCACCGACATACGCTAGCGCAGTACGGATGTGCCGGCCGCCTGCCCGGTACCGGCAAGGCCATAATAAAGGCTGAGTATATCATCGGTTACAGTTGCCCAGTCAAAATCATCAGACCGCGCCATGCCCGCCCTGACCATAGAGCTGCGGCGTGCATCATCTTTAAGCACCGTACACACAGCTTCTGCAAGTTTTCCGGGATCGCTGCTGGGGAAAAGCTCGGCACAGGCACCGTTGCATGAAACGTCTTTGAAAGCCTGCAGATCCGACGCCACAAGGGGGCATCCGGCAGCCATGGCTTCGGCGAGGACTATGCCGAAGCTCTCCCCTCCGGTCTGAGGCGCCACATAGACAGAAAGGCTTTTGTAGAAACCGGCTTTATCAGAGTCGCTGATCCTCCCCAGGAATTCAACATGTTCCCGGAGGCCATCTCCCCCGCTGCCCAAAGCGGATAAGACCTGCCCGGCTTCATCCTTCCCATCGCCGGCGCATAAAAACCGCGCATGGGGGAATTCCTCAAGTATGGCAGGCATAGCCTGTGCAAAAACCGGGAACCCCTTGCGCCCCTCTTTCATCCTCCCCAGGAACCCTATCGTCGGGGCATCCCGCGATCCCTGCCATACTGCATGCGGCTGCGCAGAAACAAATACGTTCTTATGGATACCGTTAGGGATGACATGCACAGGTATCTTCCGGTCCAGATAGTGCACAGCGATCTTCTGGGCCGACGGGGAAACAAAAACTGCTTCATCGATATCTTTCAGATAGTCATGCAGATATTTTTCAAAGAGTTTAAGGGCAAGGGGGTATTCTTGGAATGACGTGTGGAACGTTGCAACAATGGGTGGATGGGAGAAGCCCCTGAAGAATACCTTATGCGAGATGCTCGGGATCTCGGGTTCATGCACATGGATGATGTCAAAATGGCCTTGCCGCACCCAGTTGCGGACAGTATTCCCTACAAAGCCGAAATATGAGATATGGGCCACAGACCCGTTGTACGGGAAGGCAAATGACGTATTAGTAGTCTGTACCCATAATGGCATATCTTTAGTGCGGCGGCCGGGGGCAAGGACTGATACGGAATGCCCGCGCGATATCATCTCCTCGGCGAAATCTTTCACATGCGCCTGCACCCCGCCCGGAGCCTCAAAAGAATACGGGCAGATAATACCTATGCGCAGGGGCTGCGCCGTGGGAAGCTCTTCCCTCAGGGAATGCTCCTCGCGCAAAAGGCTGCCGTCAACCATCTCAGTACCACCTTCGTTCAGTGACATATCCGGCGCAGTTATACTGCATAACCGTACCGGTATTAAGTTTACCTCAGCCGGCCCTTATCAAGGTCCTCAAGGAAAATAGGCTGCATCATATGCCAGTCCTGCGGATGCTTCTCAAGGCCCTGCGAATATATCGCGGCCCACTCCTGGGTGATCTGCTGCAAGGCTTCAGCCCTGCCCATGCCTTTCCACGAATCAGGCTGTATAACACCTGAAATATATAAAACATATCCGAAACGGCATCGCGCTGCATGACGCCGTACTGCATCAAGCTGTTCCCTGTAGATATTGACGACGTACAGCGGCACATCCATATCAAAAGCAAGGGCTGCCGGCCCCGCCGACGCACGGATACAGGAGTCGAAAAACCTGACAAAAATACCATGCCGCCCCAGATCCCTGTCAGCAAGAAGCGGGACGATAACACGCCTGCTGCCCATAATCTTCTTGAGCCGTTCTGTAATATCCCTGTCACCTGTGGTAAAAAGGGTTATCCCCAGGCTCTCCCTTATTGAGATGAATATATCAAGCAGCTCTTTATTTTTCAGGTTCTCTGTAACGGTTGCAACAGGGGCGATATGGCCGTACGCCCATAACGCTGCATAATCCCAGTTGCCCTGGTGCCCAAGTGCGGTAGGGAATGCCGAAACAGCGGGCTGCCGGGCGATAGCTTCAGCATAGGGGCCGTCAATGCGGACCCGGGCGTTGATCTGTTCAGCACTGCGTGCTTTTATTGTCATCGCCTCAGCAAAATAAGCAAAATACGACTGGACGCCCAGGCGCGAAAGGTGCCTCAGACGGCGGTATGAGATCCGGGGATCCCTCAATGCCTGCGTATGCCTGATATTCTTTTCAAGCTGCCGCACCGGAGGAAGCCTCAGGGCCCATACTATCCATGCCAAAACAGCAAAAACTGCCCTTACAGCACTTTCAGGCATCTTATGGGCATGCCTGGCAATAAAAATAAGAAACCTGTCCTGCATACAGACACCCCTGTTCCTTAGCCGGCATGCAGCCGGGCTTACATATGTTCAGTCAGCCCTTTTTCTTTGGCTGAAGAATAAACGGTATAAAGGCGCTGCCCCACCGTGACAGCACCAAGCACTGCCAGCAGCACCATAAAGCAGGAAAGGACAGCTACGGGAAGCCCCATACCTGTAAGCCCCATGCCGACAAGGATAATGACGAGCCTGTCAGACCGCGTGGCGATGCCGTTTTTGGCATCCAACCCTATAGACTGCGCCCGGGCACGGATATACGAAGTGACAAATGCCGTCATCATGGAGACGAGTGCCGCCCAGAAACCGATCTGCGGCCACAGCGTCCAGAAATCCTTTAGCCGGATAAGGTAAATGGCAACGCCAAGGAGGACAGCCCAGTCGGCGATACGGTCCACGGTCGAGTCAAGGAAAGCGCCGAAGGCAGTACCTCCGCCGCTCTGGGCAGCGACAGTGCCATCCAGTGAGTCGAAGATCACCATGACAGTGATCATGGCAGCCCCCGGCAGCAGCCATCCGGTGAACCCTGTCAGTACTGCGAAGAAAGCGGTGCCGACAGCACCGGCAATAGTCACCATATTTGCCGTAACGCCGAGCTTTACCAGAGTGCGGGCTATAGGGCTGATGATTTTCCTCCACGGTCCACGAAGTTTCTCAAACATAATCTGCCGCCTGCTGTCCTGATTGCTTCCAAGCCTTACTGCGCACTACCGGCTGGAATTCCTGCGGGCTGCACGGCCGGTGTTACGGCGCAGAAATCAGCAGCGGAACTGATCTGGGCATGGGACTCAATAGCTGTGTTGATCCACGCAACAGCATCGTCAGCCGGGACTCCGTTGAGCTGGCTCCCATCCCGGAAACGGAAGCTGACAGCGTTATTGTCGCGGTCTTCATCACCGACGATCAGGATGAACGGGACCTTCGATTTCGACGCATTGCGGATTTTCTTGCCAAAACGGTCATCGGAAGCATCAAGCTCGCAACGCACAAGGCTTTCATCAAGACGGTCCAGGATGCCGCGCAGATATTCCGTACTGGTATCTGCCACGGGGACGCCCAGCACCTGCACCGGGGCAATCCATGCAGGCAAAGCGCCGGCGTAATGCTCGAGCAGGATAGCAAAGAAGCGTTCTATTGCACCGAAAAGCGCGCGGTGGATCATCACAGGGCGCTGGCGTGTCCCGTCAGCCGCGATATATTCCAGCCCGAACCGCTCAGGAAGGTTGAAATCAAGCTGGATTGTAGACATCTGCCATGTGCGCCCGAGTGCGTCACGCGCCTGTACCGATATCTTGGGCCCATAGAATGCAGCGCCGCCGGGATCACTGACAAGCTCAAGCCCGGATTCTTCAGCGACCTGGGCAAGCGTATCTGTTGCTTCCTCCCATATCTCATCCGATCCGACGAATTTATGTTCATCTTTGGTAGACAGCTCCAGGTAGAAATCATTCAGCCCGAAATCCTTAAGGAGGTCCAGGACGAAAGAGAGCAGGCTTTTCAGCTCATCACGCATCTGCTCGCGGGTGCAGTAGATGTGCGAATCATCCTGGGTCAGGCCGCGCACGCGGGTAAGCCCATGTACAACGCCGGATTTTTCATAACGGTAAACTGTGCCGAACTCAAACAGCCGCAGCGGGAGTTCACGGTATGAACGCTGGCGTGATTTGAAGATAAGGTTATGCATCGGGCAGTTCATAGGTTTGAGATAATAATCAAACCCTTCGCGCACAATATTGCCCTCAGTATCGCGTTCCTCATCCAGATGCATGGGAGGGTACATCCCGTCCCTGTACCACTGCAGATGCCCGGAAGTCTCATACAGCCCGCCTTTGGTGATATGCGGGGTCTGTACGAAAGAGTAATGGTTCTTCCTGTGCTGGATACGGGAATATTCCTTCATCGCATTGATGATCGCCGCACCCTTGGGATGGAATACTGCCAGCCCCGGGCCGATCTCATCGGGGAAGGAGAACAGGTCCATTTCGGCCCCCAGCTTGCGGTGGTCACGTTTTGCAGCTTCTTCAAGCCGCTGCAGATATGCTTTCATATCTTCTTTTGAAGCCCATGCTGTGCCGTAAATACGCTGGAGCATGGGGTTCTTCTCATCCCCGCGCCAGTATGCGGCAGCAGCACGCTGAAGTTTAAAAGCCTTAATATACCGCGTATTAGGCAAATGCGGGCCATGGCACAGGTCTGTCCATACAACGGTACCGTCGCGGTCAACATTGTCATACATGCTCAGTTCGCCCTGGGATACCGCCGTATCTTCACCGGCATTGATTGCATCTTCAGCAGTCTCAATAAGCTCAAGTTTATAAGGCTGCCCTGCCTCCTCCTCACGGGCCTGCGCTTCCGTCACCGTACGGCGCCTGAAGCTCTGGCTGGATTTGATGATGCGCTGCATATGCTTTTCGATCTCTTTGATATCATCCGGTGTGAAAGGGTGCTCCACGCCAAAATCGTAATAGAAACCATCCTCTATAACAGGGCCGATACCGAGCTTCGCATCAGGGTATATCTCCTGTACAGCCTGGGCCATGACATGCGTAGCCGAATGGCGCATGATCGCAAGGCCGTCTTCGCTGTCAAGCGCAATGGATTCAACAGTATCGCCTGCATGGAGAGGGGTGTAAAGGTCACGGGGCTGCCCGTTGATGCGCACTGCAATAATATTTTTATCTGATTCAAACAGCTGGACACCCGTTACCTCGGGTTCCACTTCCCTGTGCTCTCCGTCTACAACCACAGGGATAAGTGAGGATGCTTCCGACATCGCCTGTCCTTTTCTTTCTGGGTACCGCGTTACTGGTGCGGACCGTGGACTTATATGTGTAACTTAACAGATTATGGTGCTTTATACGGACAACCGGCATATACACTGTACGAACAGCACGGTTCCCGGCCGTTCTGGTTCTGGGAAAGATACATGGCCCGCTTCTGCTGAAGATAGAGATATAGGACAGATAACAGATATAGGTATGTATCTGATTTTAAAGGGAATGCAGACGAGTATCCACGACTGTGGGCGATATAGGAATCGAACCTATGACCCCTTCCGTGTGAAGGAAGTGCGCTAGCCGCTGCGCCAATCGCCCAAATTGCTGTCGCCTGTCGCGCGTGGGCGATACAGGAATTGAACCTGTGACCCCTTCCGTGTCAGGGAAGTGCGCTAGCCGCTGCGCCAATCGCCCAAAGATTCTTTGCGAGGTGGGCACGAGAGTCGAACTCGCCTAAACGGCTTTGCAGGCCGCTGCCTAACCGCTTGGCTAACCCACCGCATCGGTCATACGAATCACTAAGACCGGAGCGGGCAACGGGACTCGGACCCGCGGTCTCGACCTTGGCAAGGTCGCGCTTTACCAACTAAGCTATGCCCGCAATACGTGTGTTCTGACGAACACAAAAGATAAATATATCGGTTAGTATCTACAATGCGCGCATCACGGCGTGTTTCTTTCACGCTATAGGCTAAGTCATATCTGCTCCCCTCTGTCATGCGCTATCCTGTAAACAGCAACAGCGATTTACAGCGGCAATTTATGAGTCAAGGAAGGTCTATATGCCGGATCAGGTACAGCCTCGCGGCTACGCAGCGGAAGGCCCTGCGGATACTCACCATCGTACAGTCCTGGTCTCTGCTTTTGAAGGATGGAATGATGCTGCCCAGGCCGCTACAGGGGCTCTCCGGCATCTTCTCAAGGCTCTGGAAATCGCGTCATACGAAGTGGGCCGCATCCGTTCCTCGTCTTTTTTTGATTACCGTTCGACACGTCCGGTCATCTGCTGTGTTGAGGGGAGGCGGCAGATACTCTGGCCTGAAGTTACTTTTTATACTGTTGACGTCAGCCCTTCCCTCACCCTGCTTATTGAGATCGGCCCGGAGCCCAGTTTCAGCTGGATAGAATTTTCCCAGCAGACCCTGCGCATCGCCGATGAGTACGATATCAATGAAGTCATCACCCTGGGGTCCATGTTCAACGATGTCCCCCATACCCGCCAGCTGCCTCTGTTCGAGGCGGATTCCGACGATGCAGCCTACGCAGAAGACTCATACAGCGGCCCGATAGGCATACCGTCAGTCCTTAATATTACTGCTGCTGAGCAGGGGTATAAAACCCTGAGCCTCTGGGTCAGCATCCCCCAGTATACGGGTACCGACAACTGTCCTGCGGGGATCCTTGCGCTTATCAGCAGGCTGGGCTCATATCTTAATGTTGAACTTCCCAAAGGGGACCTGCTGCACCGCACTCACGAATGGGCCCTGTCAGCAGATGCACTTCTGGCATATAATGATGACCTTAAAGAATATGTCCGCAGCCTGGAAAAAATCTCTGACAGGGAAGCTGCCGAGAACTCCATGGGCATACATGGGGATGATATCCCCCAGGGTCTTAAAGAACAGCTTGTCAACGAAGCGGAAGAATTCCTCAATTCCATCGATACAGATAACCGCGGGACTTCAGGCGTTCCGGGAAAACCCGAAAACTGAGATAAGGAGCATGGTCTGCATTACACTTGCAGATAGAAGGATACTTTATACTTCAGGAGCGGTTTGTCCGCCCTGCTGCCTGAAGGTCCATGATAATATCCATTTATAAGCACCGAGCTGCTGCAGGAGGATACAATGGCATCAATGATGATACACCGTAAGTCGCGGGGATTCGCGCCTGACGGATTTTTTGAATGTGAAGCAAAAGGCCTCCAATGGCTGGCAGAGGCGTCGGGCAAAGGCGGCCCACGGGTGGTCGCAGTGGATTCATGGGGGCGCGATTACCTTGATATTGAGCGCATACTGGCTTCTGCCCCTTCCAGCCAGGCTGCATTCAGTTTCGGGAAAGCCCTGGCGCATATGCACGACTGCGGTGCTGCAGCATGGGGGGCACCTCCTGCAGGGTATTCCGGGATATCGTATTTCGGGCCTCTCCAGGATCCTGTCCCTATGGATACCGGCAGCTGGAACACAGTTGCTGAATATCTTGCAGAGGGAAGGCTCCGGCCTATGGTCAGGATAGGCATGGAGCGCGGAGCCCTGGATTCCGGCGATATGGCCCTTACCGAACGCGTTATTGATGCCCTTCCGGATATCCTTGGTGCCGCTGCGGATGACAGTCCGGCCCGTGTACATGGCGACCTGTGGAGCGGGAATGTTATGTGGACATCAACAGCGGCCGACGGTTCAGCACTCCGGCAGGCGGAAGCAGTCCTTATTGATCCCGCTGCCCATGGAGGGCACCGTGAAGAGGATCTGTCCATGCTCCAGCTTTTCGGCATGAGCTACATGCAGGAGATCCTCGACGGATACCGCAGCGCCCATCCGCTGAAAGCAGGGTATGCAGGCAGGGTCACCCTGTGGCAGCTCTACCCTATTGCCGGGCATTGCGCCTTTTTTGGCGGCGGATACGTCAGCCAGTACCGGTCAATGTGCCGGAGCCTGCTTTCCTAGGAAACACCAGGCGCCGGGTTCGCGGGGTTTACGAGAACGCATGCTTCAGACGGTCAAAAAAGCCGCTCTGGTTCTGTTCAAGAGGGCGTGAACTCTGTTCAGGCACAAAATCATCATCCTTACGCTTCTGCGCGAACTCCTCAATAAGGCCTCGCTCCTGGTCATTCACCTTTTCAGGGATAGAGATGAGGATATGGACAACCACTTTCCCGCGCCTGGAATTATCCCGGATATCCATTACACCGAGGCCGTCAAGGGAAACAGAAGACCCTGGCTGCGACCCGGCGGGTATCTCCACTTCCTGGTCACCGTCAAAGGTCGATACCACCGCAGTATGGCCGAGCAGCGCCCACGTCATAGGGACTGTGATCCAGCAGTGCAGATCATTGCCCTGGCGTGTAAACTGCTTATCCTTTGCGATCGATACGTCAACATAAAGGCTTCCCGCCGGGCCTCCGCCCTCGCCGACTTCGCCCTGGCCGTTGAGCCGCAGGCGGGTATCATTTTCAATACCAGCAGGGATATTGACACCGACCGTACGGTTTGTACGGACACGCCCATGACCATGGCAGCGCCCGCAGGGATCCTCGATAACAGTACCATGCCCTTCACAGCGGGCACAGGGCTGGGAAGTTACCATCTGTCCGAGAAGGGTATGCCTGACGGACTGGACAGTACCGCTTCCGTGGCATTCGGGGCAGGTCACCGGTTCTGAGCCGCCGGCTGAGCCGGATCCTGAACAGTCAGGGCATACAGCATATGTCGGAACAGTGATATTCTGTACACCGCCGAACACCGCTGTCTTCAGATCAATTGATACGCTCGCAAGGGAATCCCGCCCCGGCTGGCTCCTTGGCACGGGCCCCCGGGAACGCGCACCTCCAAAAGCCCCTCCGAAAACCGTATTAAGGATATCGGAAACATCATCAAAACCCGCAGAGGATGCGCCATATGCGGAATCAGGGTTGAGCGGGTCAACGCCCTGGTCATACATGCGTCTTTTATCGTCGTCAGACAGTACCTCGTACGCCGTATTGACCTCTTTGAATTTCTCTTCAAATTCTGCACCTGCAATATCAGGATGGTACTTACGACTCAGTTTCCGGTAAGCTTTTTTGATCTCATCCTGTGATGCCGTGCGGTCAATGCCTAAGACCTCATAATAATCAGCCACAATTTACTCCTGAAAAATATAACTGCTACATTGTGCCACAACGCCTCTATTTTTGATCGTTCCCCATGAACCGGGTAAGATACTGCGCCACAGCCCTGACAGCAGATATCGTTATACGGTAATCCATATGGGTAGGGCCGATAGACCCGACAAACGCAATAGAATCGTTGTCAGACGGGCCTGCACTGTCAGTATCATGCCGTACCCCATAGCCTGATGTGACGACTGCCGTATGGAGGAGCCCCGGCATATGGGTCTCGGAACCGATAGCTATGCCGACCCCATCCATCCTGTTTGCCCGTGCCGCGGATGCAAGGTTATCCATAAGATGCATAACAACGATCTGTTCTTCAAGCGCATCAAGGAGGGCAGCAATATTCTCGACCTGTGAATTCCTCTCATGCGCAAGTTTTGAAGCCCCCGTAGTGTACAGGGAATGTGCCGCATCTGATGATGACACATCATCGAAAATATCTGCAATGCCTTCTATGCATCCTCTAGCAGCGTGCTGTGAAGCATCCGGGCTTTCTGCAGGGAACAGGCTTCCCATAAAAAGTTCCATATCCATAGACCGGATCCTGCGGCCTGCTTTCTGTATAGAACTGTTCCCGCATACATCATTGATCTGTGCCATAAGCCTTCTAAGGAAGTCCGGCTTATCTGCAAGAGGGCTGGAAAGGGTACGCTGCTCAATCCTTCCTGTATCGGTGATAATAACGACCAGGACTGCATTATGACTGACAGGAAGGAGCTCACAGTGCCTCAGGGCCGACCTGGTGATGGCAGGGGCTGCGACTACAGCAACCTGGCCGGTTATCCTGGCTAAAAGCTGTGCAGAGCGGTGCAGCACATCATCAACATTCACGGACCCTTTCAGGAATTCTTCGATAGCCCTGCGCTGCGGCTGCGACAGAGGGACGACAGACGACAGCTGGTCTACAAAATAACGGTACCCCTTTTCTGAGGGGATGCGGCCTGCAGAAGTATGCGGCTGGGTAAGGTACCCTTCCTCTTCAAGTACAGCCATATCGTTGCGGACTGTTGCCGGGCTTACATCAATACGGTGCCGTGATGCCACGCCCGACGAGCTCACAGGTTCCTGGGTGCGGATATAATCCTCCACCACTGCCTGCAATATTTTCATACGTCTGGTCTGTGTCATTGGGGCTCCTTATTTGTTACCATCATTTTTAGCACTCTTTGCACAGGAGTGCTAATCAGCAGCATGCGTTCAAGCTCTTAACGAAATATCGGCCGCGTAGAGGGAGGAAACCCCCGGGATCTGCCTGCAGACGGTTATTGCGCCCATAAAACCCATCTTGCAGTACCGATATGCCGCGCACAACACAGAGGGCTTAAACGTCTGTCATTATTTATAGTATGGAAGTGTCACAGGCGTGCAATCATATATGGGGCATGCCACCGCTAATTGGAAGGAAAGTTGATCAGCTATGGTCGATTTTGAATGGACTGAATTGGACGAACGGGCAGTAAAGCTTGCTAAAGTCCTTTCTGCAGATGCAGTTGAGAATGCCGGGCATGGCCACCCAGGGTCCCCTATTTCCCTTGCACCTATAGCCTATACGTTATATCAGAAGTTTATTAAGCATGATCCGAATGATCCACAGTGGGAAGGCCGCGACCGTTTCATCCTCTCCGGCGGGCATGCATCATTGACGCAGTATGTCCAGCTGTATTTCTCCGGATATGGCCTGACGCTTGATGACCTTAAGCATTTCCGCACAATGGACAGCATTACCCCAGGCCATCCCGAATACGGCCTGACACCAGGGATCGAAGTAACGACAGGCCCGCTCGGGCAGGGTGTTGCGACTGCTGTCGGTTTTGCATACGGGCAGCGTTTCCAGCGCAGCCTTCTTGACCCTGAGGCACCTGAAGGCACTTCCCCGTTCGACCATAAAGTATGGGTCATCTGCGGCGAAGGCGATGTTGAAGAGGGCGTTTCTTCAGAAGCCAGCTCCCTGGCAGGGAACCAGAAGCTGGGCAACCTGACAGTTATCTTTGATGCCAACCACATCCAGATCGAGGGCGACAGCAAGATCTCCTTCGCTGAAGATATCCTTGAACGCTACAGGGCTTACGGCTGGTACACCGACGAGTTCAGCTTCGTCCAGCCTGACGGTTCCTATAAGGAAGATACGGCAGGATTCGCAGAGGTCCTTGAAAGGGCTGAGAAAGTCACTGACCGTCCTAAGTTCATCAAAGTTGACACCCTGATGGCATGGCCAACCCCGGGCAAGACTAATAACGAGTCTGCCCACGGTTCCAAGCTGGGTCCTGAAGCCGTTGCCGGCCTGAAAGAGGTGCTTGGTTTCGATCCCGGGAAATCCTTCGAAGTCGATGAAGAAGCCCTTGCGCATGCGCGCAAAGTTGCTGACCGCGGGCTTGAGGCACATAAGGAATGGGATGAAAAGTTTGAAGAGTGGGCCAAGGCTAACCCCGATAAAGCTGCTCTCCATGACCGTATCCATGCAGGCAGGCTCCCCGAGGAATTCAACAGGGTTATCGATGACCTTGAGGCCACTTTTGAAGCGGGTTCTTCCGTGGCGACCCGCAAGGCATCCGGCGCAGTGATCAATGCCCTTGCATCTGTTATGCCTGAACTGTGGGGCGGTTCTGCTGACCTTGGCGGATCCAACAATACAGTTATCAAAGGCGCAGATTCCTTCGCCCCATCGGAGTTCGCTACTGCGACCTGGCCTAACGTGTCAGAAGGCGGCAGGATCCTCCACTTCGGCGTGCGCGAATTCGCCATGGGCGCAATCACCAACGGTATCCTCCTGGATTCCGATACCCGCCCATTCAACGGGACTTTCTTCCAGTTCGCAGATTATGAGCGTCCGGCCGTCCGTCTGGCTGCGCTTATGGATGTCCCTAATATTTATATCTGGACACATGATTCCGTTGCACTGGGCGAGGACGGGCCGACCCATCAGCCTATCGAGCATCTTACCGCCATGCGGGCCATCCCGCAGCTGGAAGTCGTCCGGCCTGCAGACCAGTACGAGACCGCTGAGGCCTACCGTTACACCTTTGAAAAGGGCAACACCCATCCAACTGCCCTGGTCCTCACACGCCAGGGTGTGCCTACCCTGACGCAGACCAGGGATAAGGCTAAGGAAGGTGTGCGTCACGGTGCTTATGCGCTGGTGGATACTGAAGGTACCCCTGATGTCATTATCATGGCCACAGGCTCTGAAGTACAGCATGCAGTTGCAGCAGCTGACACCCTGAAAGGCGAAGGGATCAATGCCCGTGTCGTATCCTTCCCGTCAATGGAGTGGTTCGAGCAGCAGGACGAGGATTATAAGGAGTCCGTCCTCCCATCCGATGTTGCTGCCCGCGTATCAGTCGAAGCAGGGCTCGCGATGCCGTGGTACAGGTATCTTGGTTCCTGCGGCAAAGCCGTCTCCATCGAACAGTTCGGCCTGCAGGGCGACGGACAGGAGAATATGAAGGCTCTGGGGATCACACCTGAGCACGTCGTTGATGCGGCAAAAGCTTCTATCGACGAAGCACGCCGGTAACTTCTAAAAAACTCTTCTCCTGCTACTAAAATTTAATATAACAGCAAACGGCAAGGCGGCTGTACAGTGTATACTGCCTTGCACAATTGCGGGGCGGTTTCCCTCTGGGGAAGCCGCCCAACTGCCCAATCACCATAAAGGAGTTATTAATGGCAGAAAATGCACATACCCAGAAGACCAGCGATTCCGGGGTCTCAATCTGGCTCGACGATTTGAGCCGTTCACGTATTGAATCCGGAAGCCTCCAGGATCTTATTGCTACCAAGAATGTAGTCGGCGTAACAACGAACCCCTCTATTTTTGCTAAAGCGCTTCATGAAGTGGGCCCTTATGACGGGCAGCTTAAGGAGCTTGGCAAGGTGGATGTAGAAGATGCGGTACGTGAACTTACTACAACTGATGTACGCAATGCTACAGATATTTTCCGCGAGATCGCCGAATCCACAGATTATGTGGATGGTCGTGTTTCTATTGAAGTTGACCCGCGTCTCGCCCATGAAACCCGGAAGACTGAGGAACAGGCTGAGCAGCTGTGGAAAAAGGTTGACCGCCCCAATGCCATGATCAAGATCCCTGCTACCCTTGAAGGCCTGCCTGCGATTACCGCTACGCTTGCAAAAGGCATCTCAGTGAACGTGACCCTGATCTTTTCTCTGGAACGTTACGAACAGGTCATTGACGCATTCATTGATGGTATTTCCCAGGCAGATGCCAATGGGCATGATCTCAGGCACATAGGCTCTGTTGCTTCCTTCTTTGTTTCCCGCGTTGATACGGCAGTAGACAAGCTCCTTGAGGAGAACGGCTCTGCTGAGGCTAAAGCCCTTGAAGGTAAGGCTGCTGTTGCTAATGCACGCCTCGCTTATGAACTCTTCGAAAAGAAGTTCTCTGAAGACCCGCGCTGGGCAGCGCTTGAGGCCAAGGGCGCAAGGCGCCAGCGTCCGCTGTGGGCATCAACGGGGACAAAGAACCCTGCATATTCACCATGCAAGTATGTGGATGAGCTCGTTGCTCCGGATGTAGTAAACACTATGCCTGAGAAAACCCTTAATGCCCTTGCTGAGCAGGGAGACGGGGCACCGACTATCGCAGGCACTTATGAAGAAAGCCACAGCATTATGGACCGGCTTGCAGCTCTCGGCATCAATATCAAGGATGTTACCGATAAGCTTGAGGCTGATGGTGTTGCGCAGTTTATCAATTCATGGGATTCTGTACTCGCTGATGTCCAGGCAGGGATCGACCGCGTCAACGGTTAGCCTTGTACCGGGTTGTTACCAAATAACCATGCAGTAATCACTGTATAGTAAATTCCCCCGCCCCTCCCAGGGCGGGGGAATTTTGTTTTACTGCATATAAAAACAGCCGGACTGCTCCGGCTGCAGAAATCAAAATTTTACGGCTAAATCAGCCGACATGGTATTTGGCCATAAAATCGAGGGCAATGATTAAAGCTACCCAAACAAGTGCAACAGTTACCGTAATACGGTTCAGGTTTTTCTCGGCGACACCTGAAGTACCGGCATTCTGAGTGATACCGCCGCCAAACATATCAGACAGGCCGCCGCCCTTGCCCTTATGCATAAGGATAAGCATAGTGAGCAGCAGGCTAAGAAGTACGACAATGACTTCAAGAGCGATTTTAAGAGTATGCATTCATAATCCTTTCGATATGTTCCTTAAGTAATATACACCACACACAGGAATACATACAGTGCCTTATAGCGCCTGTGATGCGCCCTCCACAGCAGCCGCGGGTATTGCCGTCAGCGCTTATGCACAGCCTTCTGGGTCAGACGTACAATCATAGAAAATTCTTCGGGATCCAGGGAGGCGCCGCCAACAAGGAACCCGTCAACATCATGCGCCTGGTCCATAAGGTCCATCGCATTCTGGGATGTTACCGACCCTCCATACAGGATTGGGATAGTATCAGCGGTTGCTTTACCATACACATGCCCGAAATGGTCCCTGATAGCATGAGCAGCATCCTGAGCGGTCTGCGGAGTAGCTACCAGGCCAGTCCCTATCGCCCATACAGGCTCATATGCAATAAGCATCTGTTCAGCTTCTTCCTTGCCCAGGTCACGGGTGACATCATCGACCTGTCCGACGGCATAATTCAGCTCAATGCCCCGCCGGCGCTCAGTAAGCCCCTCCCCGACGCACAGGATAGGCTGCATCCCTGCCGCCAGCACGGCACGTATCTGGTCAACAAGGTTGGCATCATCATCGGGATGGTATTTGCGCCGTTCAGAATGCCCTACAATAACATATTTGCAGCCGAGCTGCGCGAGCATATCTGCTGACACGTCACCTGTAAAAGCCCCCTGGGATGTTACAGAGACAGTCTGCGCGCCGTACCGGATCTTCAGATGGTCTGCTTCAACAAGTACCTGGACACTGCGTATGGAAGTAAAAGGGGGCGTGATGACAACTGTGCAGGAGGAATAATCGAAATGCGCATCCCGCAGAAGCCACGCCAACTTCTGAACGAAGTATGTTGCCTCTATATGGTCAAAATTCATCTTCCAGTTGCCTGCGACTACTGGTGTACGCATATACATCCCATCTACAAATCAAAACTGCAACAGCTGCTGTCCCGGTACAGGCCTGTCTGCCGTCTGTACTATCAGTGCCCGGCAGACAGGCCTTTCTTTTCATCCGGGCAGGACGGATCCGTCCTGCCCGGTACCGTATTAATCCAGGACGCTTAAACCAGGGAGCGTTTTCCCTTCAAGGAACTCCAGGGAGGCGCCGCCGCCTGTCGAGATATGGGAGAAACCATTTTCATCAAATCCCAGTCGGCGTACTGCAGCAGCTGAATCACCGCCGCCAACAATGGTGAAAGCCCCGTTGCGCGTAGCATCTATAAGGCCCTGGGCAACAGCTGCTGTCCCTTTGGCGAATTCGGGGAATTCAAACACGCCCATAGGCCCGTTCCAGACTACCGTCTTAGAGTCCACGATCTTATCATGGAAAAGCTTCTGCGACTGCGGGCCGATATCCAGCCCCATCTTATCGGCAGGGATGGCATCAGCGCTGACAGCCTCATACGGTGAGTCCGCTGCGAAGGTATCTGCAGCAAGGATATCCACAGGAAGCACGATCTCGACACCGTTCTTCTGTGCTGTATCAAGATATTCTTTTGCCTGGGGGACCATATCTTCCTCAAGCAAAGATGTACCTGTCTCATAGCCAAGGGCCTTGAGGAAGGTGAAAACCATTCCTCCGCCGATGATAAGACGGTCAGCCTTATCGAGGAGATTGGAGATGACACCGAGCTTGTCGGAGACTTTAGAACCGCCAAGGACTACAGTAAACGGCCTTTCAGGATTATCTGTAGCTTTGGACAGGGCAGCTACTTCCTTTTCTACAAGAAGGCCCGCTGCTGATGGAAGATCGGCTGCTACGTCATAATCAGAGCCCTGTGCCCTGTGGACGACACCAAAACCATCGGAAACAAAAACATCCCCAAGCTGCGCGATCTTCCGTGCATAAGCTGCGCGCTCATCTGCATCTTTGCTTGTTTCTTCAGGGTTGAAACGCACGTTTTCAAGGAGGACTACATCACCGTCTTCCATGGAATCAACTTTTGCGCGGGCATCCTCGCCATATGTATCATGGGCGAGTGTTACCGGTACGCCAAGAAGCTCGCTGAGCCGTGCAGCCACAGGCGCCAGAGAGAGCCCGGGGACTGCCTGCCCCTTGGGACGCCCAAGATGCGCCATAATAATGACCTTTGCGCCATCGCTGCGCAGTTCATTGATAGTCGGGAGCGCTGCACGGATACGGCCATCATCAGTGATCGTAGTACCGTCAAGCGGAACGTTGAAATCAGCGCGGACAAGGACCCGCTTGCCTTTAAGATCTCCAAGATCCTTAAGTGTCTTCATAATATCCTTTCTTATGATGACATATGAAAAAAGAGATACGCTTTACTGATACCTCTTTTCGCTTTAGTGACCTACTTATTCTAACTCAGGGAGTGCCTATTCACAGCATCAGTCCTGATCAGCTGATGCCCGCTGTTTCTCGACTTTCGCCGACAGCTGCAGCAGTCTGCGGATACGCCCGGCAATAGCATCTTTGGTGATAGGCGGGTCAGCGAGGCGTCCCAGCTCTTCAAGGCTTGCTTCACGGTGGTCAAGGCGGAGCTGCCCCGCAGCACGCAGGTTTTCAGGGATATCATTGCCGAGTACTTCAAAAGCGTGGATAACCTTTTCGCTTGCTTCGACAGCCGCTTTAGCACTGCGGCGCATATTGGCATCATCAAAATTGGCAAGCCTGTTGGCCTTGCCGCGTATCTCGCTTTCGCTGCGCTTGCCGCTCCATTCGCGGGCAGTGCCTGCTGCTCCCATAAGGATAAGCATGCGTTCAATAACATCGGAATCACGCAGGGTAACGCGCAAAGAACTCATAACTTTGCGTTTTGAAACAGAAATACCCAGTCGGCGTGCCATATATATGAGCGCCTCCGCAGCTTCAATGCCCGGGCAGACTATTTCAAGGTACGGCGGCCTGCCCGGCTCGGAAAGTACGCCCCGGGAAAGGAAAGCGCCCCTCCACGCAGCTTTGACCTGTGCTATGTTGCCCTGGACGACCTCTTCAGGAAGCCCTCTTACAGGGCGCCGGCGGCGGTCAAGCATACCTGACTGGAGGGCCAGAGCCCCTCCATCGTGGAAGACCCGTACTGAATACCAGTTCACCGTTCCGCGGGGAAGGTCACGGGTCGTCTGGACGAGCTCTGTTTCATGCCCATAAACAGTCTTAACCGTATTCTGCAGCCAGCGAGCGGCCTGAAGATTCGAGAACTGGGTAATAACGACTATATGCTTCTGAAAGGTACGAAGCCCTCCCCCAAAACGGATCATGGCGGAAGCCTGAGCCTTTTTAATGCTTGCTGCCCCATCAGTAATGGCAGCTAACTCATCTTTGACCTCGTCGACTAATGCCACGAGCCCTCCTTGGTCATTTCCTGTTTCCCTGTGCAGCGCGACACGCTCAACACGCCCTAGGACACGCCATCTTCACGGTACTATCGGTTAAAACAAACTCTGCTATTGTAGCGTTACCACCTGAACAAATTTATGAGGACCTTTTCTGGCCGCCTGCAGTGGTCCCTGCGTCCTGATCCTTCCGGTCAAGTTCACGGGCTGATACTGTTACATTCAGGCTGTGTTTCCTCAAACGCCGTGCTATTTCTTCACTCATGGCTACAGACCTGTGCTGCCCTCCGGTGCAGCCCACCCCAATAGTTACAAAGTGCTTATCCTCACGGGAGTACCCTTCAATGGCAATAAGCAGGGCAGAAACATAATTATCCAGGAATTCCTGCGCGCCTTCACTGTGCAGGACGTATTCGCTTACCGGGGTATCATTGCCGTTGAGGTTCCGCAGTTCCGGAACCCAGAAAGGATTGGGGAGGAACCGCACGTCAGCAATAAAATCGGCATCAGTAGGGACCCCGTGCTTAAACCCGAAACTGAAAATGTGGACATTGACAGTAGACGCACCTTTGCCTACAAGATTCTCATAAATATGCGTAGACAGCTGGTGGATGCTCAGCCCTGTAGTATCTATAACGATATCAGAACGTTCTTTAAGCGCTGAGAGAAGGTCGCGTTCCTCCCGGATGCCGTCTATGAGCCGTCCGCCGTTCTGCAGCGGGTGGGGCCTGCGCACGCTTTCATACCGTTTGATAAGCTCATCATCAGAAGCATCCAGGAACAGTATCCGCGTTTTAACGCCCAAATCATCCAAATGGCTGATGACTTCAGCCAGGTCATCAAAATAATCACGCGACCGCACATCAATAACAGCAGCAAGCTTATGGAAACCCGACTCTGAGCTCGTCATCATATCAACCATCGGTATGAGGAATTTTGGCGGCATATTATCTACTACATACCAGCCAATATCTTCAACGCTGTCAGCAGCGTGAGTACGCCCGGCACCGGACATCCCTGTAATAAGGAGGACCTCAAAAATATCTTTCGGGCCAGGCCTCTGTTTTTCTGTCATATCATCCATCTCCCGCGTGAAAACCGGTAGTACTCAGCATAACGTCTCCCCCTCTACAAACCCCTTTCCTCACCTATGCCTTTTCCTGCGAAGCATGCACAGCAGAATAGACCGCCTCGGCCTTCTTTGCGCCGAGCCCCCTGACTTCCCGGATCTGTTCAATACTTGCAGCGCGTATCGCCTTAACGGAGCCGAAATGCGCCAGCAGCTTCTTCTGGAAAGTTTCCCCAATACCATCCGCATTGTCAAGGATCGAAGTGAGCAGGCCCTTGCTGCGCTTTTTGCGATGGTATGCGATAGCAAAGCGGTGGGATTCATCCCTCACCCTCTGCATAAGGTACATCCCTTCACTCTGACGTTTCATAATGACCGGATACCTGTCATCGGGAAGCCATATCTCTTCAAGCTTTTTAGCGAGGCCGCAGACAGCAACATCAGAAACATTAAGATCTTCCAGGGCGCGGGCCGCCGCATTGGCCTGCGGCTTTCCCCCATCAACGACAATAAGGTTGGGTGTATACGCGAAATGGCGCCTGTCAGTATCCTGCTGGACTGCATCAGCCGGATCCTGGATATCCCCTGCAGCCTGAGCCTCAGTACCCTTTGCAGGAAGGCTCTTCTGCCCGGCGTCCGCGCGCCCGGCCTGCTGACCGGTATCGGCAGGGATATCGGGAATATTCCCATTCCCCTGCGGCTCCTGCGTTCTGCGGGCACTTTCGATGCGCTTCATCTCTTCTATGCTCTGCCCGCTGTCACCTGCAATATTGCCGTGTCTGAAACGGCGGGTAAGGGTCTCATAAATCGCACTGGTATCATCAGCGGCGCCCTGCCCGTCCTTGCCGCGGATAGCGAAATGCCTGTATTCTTTCTTGCGGGCGATCCCGTCTTCAAAAACGACCATGGAAGCGACCTGGCACCCCCCTCCGGAAGCATTGGATATATCGTAGCATTCGATCCGCAGGGGCGCCTCTTTAAGCCCAAGTGCTTCAGCAATCTCATTAAGGGCCTGGGTCCGCATCCCCATATCAGTCATACGGCTTGATTTGACCCTCATAAGGGTCTGCTGCGCGTTCGTATTCGCGCGTTCCATAAGGGCGCGTTTCTCACCCCGCGATGCAACACGTACGCTTACCGCTGATCCCCGTATACCCGACAGCCATGCTTCAAGCTCGTCTTTGCGTGAGGGGAGCACGGGGACGACCACTTCACGCGGTACCGGCGATATCGGGGAAAGGAGGTCATCACGCCCAGTCTCTTCCTGCCTGCTGCGCCTCTTCCTGGTCACCTGTGCACGGGAAACAGCATCCTTCGCTGTAACCTGCTGGCTTGGGGCGAGGGCATCCCTGCTGCGGGAAACCGCAATAGAAACGCCTTCCTGCCTGCGGCTCTCCTCTGCCAGATCAGAATATACCTGCGGTATAAGGTCAGAGACTAACTGGCTGTCGTCAACATCTTCGACCCGTTCAACGCTCCAGCTCCGCTCGCCCCGTATCGTCCCCGCCCTGACGAAAAAGCAGTGGACGCTGGCTTCCAGCTCATCAGAAGCCAGCCCGAAAATATCTGCGTCCACACTGTCGTCCAGGACTACTGAATTCTGCTCCAGTACGGAAGACAGAGCGGTGATCTGGTCCCTCAGCTTGGCAGCAGCTTCAAAATCAAGTTCAGCGCTCGCTGACTGCATTTTCCCGGTAAGCTGCCTGGCATAAGCTTTGCCCAATTTCCCGGTAAGTATCCCTATCACCTGTTCACACAGCTGCCTGTGGTCCTGCGGCGATATCCACCCTACGCACGGCGCGGAGCATTTGCCTATATAGGCCAGCAGACACGGCCTGCCTGTTACCTGGGCTTTATGGAACACGGACGGCGTGCAGGTACGGACAGGGTAAGCATGCAGCAGGGAATCCAGGGTCTTCCTCATATTCCATACTTTTGCGTAAGGGCCGAAATACCTGGTGCCCCTGCGGTTCCTGTTACGGGTTACCCAGATGCGCGGTATCTCTTCGTTAACAGAGATAGCCAGATACGGATACGTTTTATCATCTCTGAAAACAACATTGAACCGCGGGTCGAACTCCTTGATCCACGTATATTCGAGTGTCAGGGATTCCAGTTCAGTCCCTACAACCGTCCATTCAAGGCTCCGCGCTGTGAGGACCATTGACTGCGTCCGCGGATGGAGGTTCTCCAGAGGCTGGAAATAATTGCTCAGCCGGCTGCGCAGGTTTTTTGCTTTCCCCACATAGATGACCCTGCCATCAGCATCCCTCCACTTGTAAACTCCCGGCTGCGCAGGGATATCAGAAGCCTTGGGGCGGAAAAGGTCACGGCTGTCCCCCAGGAGAGGGGCGCCGTTGGAGTTAGTCCCCGGGGAAGTACCGCCAGTCTTTCTAAAGTCGCTCATGTGCCCTGGTGCCTGTCCTTAATGCTTTGTACTCAGCATATCTTTAAGGTACTTCCCTGTCCAGCTGTTTTCATCCTCAGCAACGTGCTCGGGGGTACCCTGCGCAACAACAGTACCGCCGCCGTCCCCTCCTTCCGGTCCCAGATCAATGATCCAGTCTGCGCTTTTGATGACATCCAGGTTATGCTCAATAACGATAACGGTATTGCCTTTATCGACAAGCCCCTGCAGAACAGACAGCAGCTTATTGACATCATCGAAATGGAGTCCTGTAGTCGGCTCATCCAGGATATATACAGTACGTCCGTCAGACCGCTTCTGCAGTTCTGTAGCAAGCTTCACACGCTGGCTTTCCCCTCCGGACAGTGTCGGGGCAGGCTGTCCGAGACGGATATAGCCAAGTCCTACATCGACCAGGGTATCAAGATACCTTGCGATCCCCGGATACGCTTTGAAGAAATCAGCGGCCTGTTCAATGGGCATATCAAGGATATCCGCCACAGTCTTCCCGTTATAGGTGACTTCCAGCGTTTCCCTGTTGTACCGTTTGCCATGGCATACTTCACAATCCACATAGACATCGGGAAGGAAATTCATTTCGATTTTCAGGGTGCCGTCGCCATGGCATGCTTCGCATCGCCCGCCTTTGACATTGAAAGAGAATCTGCCGGGGCCATATCCGCGCACCTGGGCCTCAGGTGTCTTGGCAAAAAGCTGGCGTATCTTATCCCATACACCGGTATATGTGGCCGGATTCGAACGCGGTGTGCGGCCAATAGGGTTCTGGTCCACGTGGATGACTTTCCTCACCTGTTCAAGCCCTTCCACTCTGGTATGCCTGCCGGGGACGATGCGCGCACCGTTAAGCTTATCAGCCAGCACCGGGTACAGTATCTGATTGACCAGTGTGGATTTCCCGGATCCTGATACGCCTGTGACTGCTGTCATAACGCCAAGGGGGAAGTCTACGGTGATATCCTGCAGGTTATTCTGGCGCGCCCCTACTACCCGCAGCTTTTTTGTTTTGTATGTATGGCGCCGTTTCCCCGGAACCGCAATAGACCTCCGTCCGCTGATGTAGTCGCCGGTAATGGAGCGCTCGGCCCTGTGCAGCCCTGCAGCTTCGCCTGAATATACTACTTCCCCGCCGTGTTCGCCGGCTCCGGGGCCAATATCGACAAGCCAGTCAGCTGTTTCTATGGTTTCCTGGTCATGCTCGACGACTATCAGGGTATTGCCCAGATCACGCAGATTATGCAAGGTATGGATCAGCCGCTCATTATCGCGCTGATGGAGCCCGATAGACGGCTCATCCAGGACATACATGACCCCCACCAGGCCTGAGCCTATCTGCGTAGCCAGGCGTATGCGCTGGGCTTCGCCCCCTGAGAGGGTGGCGGCCGCACGCGACATAGTCAGGTAATTAAGCCCCACATCATTGAGAAAAGCAAGCCGTGCACGGATCTCTTTCAATACTTCTGCAGCAATACGCGCGGCAGCACCTTCAAGGCGGAGGTGCTCCATCCACATGGCGCACTGCGATACAGGCATGTCGCACAGGTCAATGATCGACTGCCCCCTGACAGTCACAGCCAGCACTTCGGGTTTGAGCCTCCTGCCATGGCATACTGCACAGGGGACTTCACGCATATACGATTCATAATACTGCTTCATCATTGCGGAGTCAGTCTCATCATGCCGGCGCATCAGCGCCCGGACTACGCCTTCAAAGCCAGTCGAGTATTCGCGGGTGCGGCCCCATCTGTTGCGGTAGGAGACTTTTACCTTGAAATTATGCCCGTAAAGCACAGCTTCACGCACCGTATCAGGAAGGTCCTTCCACGGTGTATCCATAGAAAAACCAAGCTCATCAGCCAGGCCGTCCAGCAGATGCCCGTAATACTGCGACTGCGTCTTTGACATGCTCCATGGCTCAACAGCACCCTCCCCTAGCGATTTCTCCGTATCAGGGATAACAAGTTCAGGGTCTATTTCAAGCTTGTAGCCGATGCCTGTACACTCAGGGCACGCGCCGTATGGCGCATTGAAGGAAAAAGTCCTGGGCTCGATCTCGTCAAGCTCAAGTTCATGGCCGTTAGGGCAGCTGCGCTTTTCAGAAAAAGGCTGCCTGCGGGAAGGGTCCTTTTCATCTTTATCGACATAATCAATAACAATGATCCCGCTGCCCAGGCGCAGGGCGGTCTCCACGGAGTCGGTCAGCCGCTGGCGTATCCCCTCTTTGACCACCAGACGGTCCACTACGACTTCAATAGTATGCTTTTTCTGCCGTGCAAGGCTGATATCCTCAGACAGCTCATGGAGCTGCCCGTCGATGATCGCACGGGCATAGCCGTCTGAACGCAGGGTCTCCATGACTTCAACGAATTCGCCTTTCCTTCCGCGTGCCACTGGGGAAAGTATCTGGAAACGGGTCCGTTCAGGAAGCTTCATCAGCGTATCGACGATCTGCTGGGGGGTCTGGGCTGTCACTTCCTCCCCGCATACAGGGCAGTGGGGTATGCCCACACGCGCGTACAGGAGCCTCAGGTAATCATATATTTCCGTGATCGTCCCGACGGTTGAACGCGGATTCCTGTTGGTCGTCTTCTGGTCGATCGATACTGCCGGGCTCAGGCCTTCAATAAAATCGACATCAGGCTTGTCCATCTGCCCCAGGAACTGGCGCGCATAGGCGGACAGCGATTCTACATAACGCCGCTGCCCTTCAGCGAAAAGGGTATCGAAAGCGAGGGAAGACTTGCCGGAGCCTGACAGCCCTGTAAATACGACCATGCGGTTGCGCGGTATTGCCAGGTCAACATTCTTCAGGTTATGCTCGCGGGCACCCTGGATCACGATTTTCTGATCACTGGGAAGATCATCAAGAGTCTGGACGATTGCATTGTCCGCAACCCGCAGGCTACGGGAAGTATGCTCAGCAGCAGCCATAAAACCTCGCGTCTATATCAGCTTTACACATATACAACAAGAAGATGATAGCACGGTAATCGAACATCCGTTCGATATCCGACAACCCGGAAACCGCGTCCCCCGTCAGATAATTCAGATAATACTGCCTGTTCTTGGACATGCATCCTCCCCTTAAGCATTTTTATGCTGCAGGCGTCCCTGTATGTTTGACCGGACATTTACAATGAAAAGCTGTACGGTCACACAAGTTACGGGATAGGACTGTTATGACGATTGAGGCGCATGGCCTGGAGATCCGCATAGGCGCAAGGCTTTTGCTGGCCCCTACAGATTTTACCGTATCCAAAGGTGACCGTATCGGCCTTGTGGGACGTAACGGCGCCGGCAAAACCACCCTGACGCGTGTTATCACGGGGGAAGCCCTGCCGTCATCCGGGACGGTCCGCACCACGGGGAAACTGGGCTACCTCCCCCAGGACACCCACGCGGCAGACCAGGGACAGTCAGCACTGGACCGCATAATGAGCGCGCGTAATATCTCTTCTATCATTTCACGGCTGCGCAAAGCAGAAAACGATATGACCGATCCTGCGCTGATGGAAAAGGCTATGCGCAGATATGACACAGCAATGCAGGATTTTGAGAATGCAGGCGGATACGCGGCACAGTCCGATGCAATAGTTATGGCAGAAAGCCTGGGCATACCGCAGGATATCCTCAAGAATCCGCTCGGCAACCTGTCCGGCGGGCAGCGCAGGCGTATCGAACTGGCCCGCATCCTTTTCTCCGATGCGGATACGCTTATCCTGGACGAACCGACGAACCATCTTGATGCCGATTCCATTGAATGGCTTCAGAAGTACCTGGCTTCATACGATAAGGGACTTCTGGTGATTTCCCATTCGACCGAGCTTTTAGGCGAGACCGTCAATAAAATATGGCATCTTGATGCTTTAACAGCACATATCGATATGTATTCGATGGGATGGCAGGCATACCTCCACCAGCGGGCTGTTGACGAGGAAAGGCGGAGACGCGAACGCGAGGTCGCTCAGAAGAAAGCCGACCGGCTGATGAAGCAGGGGATCCGCCTCCACGCGAAAGCCACAAAAGCCGTTGCCGCACAGAATATGATGCGCAGGGCGGAAAAGCTGCTGGAGGGAACACAGGGAGAATCACAGCGGGAAAAAGTTGCCGATATCCGCTTCCCTACCCCTCAGCCCTGCGGGAGGACGCCTATCATGGCTAAAGATATCTCCAAGGCGTACGGATCGAATATCGTATTCGCAGGAATCAGCCTTGCTATCGACAAAGGCTCCCGCGTCGTGATCCTTGGATATAACGGTGCAGGAAAAACTACGACACTGCGTATACTCGCCTCTGAGGATACCCCCGATACAGGTGAAGTCGAATACGGGCATGGCGCAAAGATAGGCTATTTTGCGCAGGAACACGATACCCTGGATACAGGCGCCACAGTACTGGAAAATCTCCAGCATGTCGCTCCGGACCTTGATGACACGCATGTCCGGTCTATCCTGGGCAGTTTCCTCTTTTCTGGCGATGACGTCTTCAAACCGGCCGCCGTGCTGTCGGGCGGGGAAAAGACCCGTCTGGCGCTCGCAACGCTGGTAACGAGCGGAGCCAATGTGCTGCTCCTGGATGAGCCGACGAATAACCTTGACCCGGCAAGCCGTGATGAGATACTTAAAGCTATTGCCAAATATGAGGGTGCTATCGTCCTTGTGACCCATGACGAGGGGGCGGTCAAAGCCCTGGACCCCGAACGGGTGCTCCTCCTGCCCGATGGCGATGAGGATTTATGGGATGACGGGTATCTTGACCTTGTAGCTGAGGAGTAACAGCATTCTGCAAGTGCTGCCGTCCCCCTGCCGTCCCATATGGCGAGACGGCATGCGATATAAATCGATCTTCTGTATTCGGATATTGGTATAAATATTTGTTATGACATTACTGCAGTTAAAATATGTTGTCAAAATCGTCGAATGCGGGTCAATGAATGAGGCTTCAAAAGAGCTCTATATCTCCCAGCCCGCATTGAGTTCGGCAATAAAAGAGCTCGAGAAAGAGATGAATATCGAGATTTTTACCCGTTCGCCCCAGGGGATATCTCTGACGGTTGACGGGCAGGAATTCATCAGGTACGCGCATCAGGTCCTTGACCAGACAGCGCTCCTCGAAAGCCGGTACAAGCATACGATACCCCGCAGGCAGCTGTGCCATGTGGCAACCCAGCATTATATGTTTGCTATTGAAGCATTTGTGGAAATGATCCGCGAAACACAGGCCGATGAATACGAATTTGCCATCCGTGAGATGCGCACTCGGGATATCATCAATTCCGTAGCCAATATGCAGTCAGAGATCGGCATTCTGTATACGTCAGATTTCAACCGTGATGTCATCAGCAAGCTCTTAAGGGAAAAGCACCTGGAATTCCACCCCCTGTTCACCGCCTCCCTCCATGTATACCTTTCACGGAAGAACCCCCTGGCTTCAAAGGAGGTGGTAACTTTGCAGGACCTCGAACCGTACCCCTTCCTCCAGTACGACCAGGGCGAAGAGGGGAGCTTCTACTTTTACGAAGAGGCTATATGGCCCAAATATTCGCGTAAAAAGATCAATGTCAGCGACCGGGCCACGATTTTCAATTTTATCGTCGGCCTGAACGGATATACCATCTGCACCGGTATTAATAATGAGGACCTCGACAGCGAAAAGATCATAGCTGTACCGCTGGATTCGCCTGAAACCATGCTTTTGGGATGGATCGGGAATGAAAGGGCGAACCTGTCCCGGGCAGCCGAATACTATCTGTCCAAGCTGAAAGATGTTGTATCCTCCCACGGGCATACGCTTATCTAGTATCTAGCTTTGAGCTGCAGGCACCGCCGGCTGCCTGCCTATACGTCAGGCACCGTATTTATCCAGATACTGCAGGGCCTGCCCATAAAGGTTGCTGTCCAGTACAGGTGTGCCATCCGGACCGGTAAGGGATCTGGCAGAATCAAGTATCTGCCGTATCGTTGCGATTGCAATAACCGGGAAACCGAACTCCCTGCTGACTGACTGCACGGCAGACATGTCCGAGCCGCTTGTCTTTTCCATGCGGTCAACGCTGAGGACAAGGCCGGCTATCTGTACATCCGCAGTACCTTTAAGTTTGGGGATAACTTCCCGGATCGCCGTCCCTGCGGTCATCACATCATCAACCAGCAGGACCTTCATGCCGTCTTTGAGCTGCGTGCCGACAAACAGGCCGCCGTCACCATGGTCTTTAGCCTCTTTCCTGTCAAAGGTATACCCAACAGCATTACCGTCGCCCGATAATGCCATTGCCGTAGATACGGCCAGCGGTATGCCTTTATACGCAGGGCCAAAAACAGTATCAAAGCTGCAGCTGATGGTGCCGCTGCTTACAGCATTCCTGACTGCGGCAGCATAAAAACCTCCCAGTTCTGCTATTTTCCCGCCATCGTTGAACGATCCTGCATTGATGAAATACGGGGAGACACGGCCGGATTTCAAGGTAAATTCGCCAAAACTGAGGGCACGGCAATCCAAAAGGAAGCGCGTGAATTCCCTGCCCAGGCTGCCGCTGTCGGGTCTGCTCTGCCCGCCGCAGGCATAGGATGCTGTACTGCCGGAATTATGTGAGTGACTTATACTGTCCATGTTTCCCCTTTCGCCAGAGCGTCTGAAAGCCCATGGCGCTCATCCAGTTTTTTATCAAGGTCAGCTGCTATACGCAGAGGAGCTACAGGGTCAAGGAGCGCGGCTGAACCGACCTCAACGGCATTCGCACCTGCATACAGGAATTCCAGGGCGTCATCAGCATTCGAGATGCCGCCGATCCCTATGATCGGCATCGTAGGGAGCGCCTGCCTGACTTTATATACAAATGCCAGGGCCATGGGATGGATAGCAGGTCCGGACACGCCTCCTGTGATATTGGCGATTATCGGTTTCCCTGTGTCCACGTTGATCCTCATGCCTACGAATGTATTGATCATGCTCAGGGCATCAGCGCCGTTATCGGCAGCTGCCCTGGCCACAACAGTGATATCCGTAATATTGGGGGTGAGCTTGATGATCATCGGTTTGCCTGTCAAGGGACGGAGCTTTTTCATCAGCCGTTCAAGTGCCGCAGGATCGCTCCCTACAGCCATTCCCCCGGCAGATACATTAGGGCAGCTGACATTAATCTCAAGCATATCAGCCTGGCTGTCAGCAAGCTTTTCAACGACCCGGCAGTAGTCATCGTCACTATGGCCGGCAACATTAGTGATAACAGTTGCTCCCAGGTGCTTGAGTCGAGGCAGCTCATCCCTGAGGTATACATCTACTCCGGGGTTCTGCAGACCGACAGCATTAACGCTGCCTGCAGCAGCCTCCGCTGTCCTGGGGACCGGATTGCCCTGCCACGGTACGGGCGAAACACCTTTAGTCGTTACTGAGCCAAGCTGCGAAACATCATAGAACCGTCCGCATGCATCAAGGTTGAATGTGCCGGAGGCTGTACCTACCGGGTTTTTCCATGGGACCCCCGCAACGACCGTGCCATGTTTCCACTGATGGATACAGGACTGTGCCGTTGAATACGCATCGCTGCTCCCCTGGATGCCGCTGCAGGCACTTTTACGGATGCCGCGCCCGGTTATATCCGCCATTACCATTATCTGTCCCCTTCCTTTCCCCGGCCCCATACCAGCTCTTCTGCGGAGAAAACCGGGCCGTCAAGGCATACTTTCCTGTATCCTGTAACGGTCGGGGCAACGCACGCAAAGCATGCGCCGTACCCGCATCCCATACGTTCTTCCAGGCTGAACTGCGCCGGCATGCCATGTGCAGCTGCCCAGCGGTGCACAGCCCGCATCATGGCTTCGGGCCCGCAGCATAAGATTTCAGCTGAACCACCTTCACTGCTGCCGGTAAAGTGCCTTTTCCCCTGGTCCCATCGGTCAAGCAGCGTTATGACGTTGCCTTCAGCATTGGTGATGGAATATGCAGTATCAGCGTATATGCCGATAATGCTGTCAGCAAAGCGGGTATCCCTATACCCGAAAAGGGCTGTAGTCCGGACCCCCTGCATATCAGCGATTTTCTGCGCCGCATAGATAAGCGGCGGTATGCCGAGCCCTCCCCCGACAAGGAGATATTCCCTGTTATCTTCAATGGAATAGGGCTTGCCGAGGGGGCCGAGGATATCAACATAATCCCCCGCCTCAAGGCTGCTGATCTCCGCTGTACCGCCCCCAACAACAGCAAATATGAAACTCACCGTATCGCCATCGGTCCCGCACACCCCGAGCGGGCGGGGGAACAGTTTCTGCCCGTCATGCGTATATACATTGACAAACTGCCCGGCAGCACTGTTGCGGGCGGCGTATCCGTCCCTGATACTGAGGCTGAAAACCCCCTCAGCCAGCTCCTCTTTACGCACTACCGGCACACTTCTGCGCGACGGGAGGAACCCATGCATATGCTCAAGCCAGGCGCTGGCCTCAGGCTCAGCAGCAGCCGTCCTGGTACTGGTAAAACCTGTTGCCGCCATTATGACCCTTTCTTCTGATGGTTATGGGATACCGCGGTATGCGCCTCCATGCTGCCGGGCTTCAGCGATCCGATGATATCAGCCCGCATTGCTGCTGCGGCACGGTGCGCACTGGCTGCGGCACAGTCCAGCGCCTGGCCCCTGGTAAGGGACGGCGAATACTGCGGATCTTTTTTCCATGCGGCAATAATACCTCGGGATGAGTTGATAACGGCACCAGTCCCGTCAGCATTGAACAGGGCCGCCGCGTCAGCTGCAGTACCGCCCTGCACACCGTATCCGGGGACGAGGAACATCGTATGCGGCATCCGGCTGCGGAATCCGGCGGCATCCTGTATATGTGTCGCCCCCACTACCGCCCCGACGCGGGAATATCCGGAAGCCCCGCAGTGCTCTTCACCCCACTGTGCTATCAGCCCTGCTACATACATGCCGACTGTAGCCGGCCCCTGCACGATGCGGGCATCCGCAGTGCCGGCAGCCTCCTTTGCATCCTTTATATCCAAATCCTGCAGCTGGGCGCTGGAAGGGTTGGATGTTCTGCACAGGACGAATATATCTTTATCATTCCTTTCGGCTGCCTCAATAAACGGCCTGATACCGTCAATGCCAAGGTACGGGTTAACGGTTACAGCATCTTCGTGCCATACGTCAGCCCCCTGGCCTGATATTCCCGGGATACCTGACAGGTGCGCCGCATAAGCCTGGGCGGTGCTCCCAATATCCCCCCGCTTGATGTCACCTATCACATAAAGGCCCCGCTCCTGCGCATACCGTGTTGTGCGGCAGTACGCACTGATTCCCGCCGGCCCGAGGGCTTCGTACATGGCTATCTGGGGTTTGACCGCAGGAACGATATCGCTGACGGCATCAATAATAACCCTGCTGAAATCCGCATATGCCTCTGCAAGGCTTTCTGCAGAAGATACATCTTCAAGCACCTGCCGCGGGATAACTTCAGGCCGCGGATCCAGCCCTACAACGCAGGGGCTGTGCATCTTTTCTATAGCTGTAGCCAGTCTGTCCATAATACCCTTTCAGAGTCTTTCAGAATCCTGCCCTATATCACCTATCAGTCCTGCCAACGACAGCTGCCCGTCCAAGACTGTCGCTGCCGGCCTGCCGGTCACATTCCATCCGTTGAACGGCGTATTCCTCGCCCGGGACAGGAAAGCCGAGGAATCTATAGTCCAGGGACGCTTAGTGTCAAGGATCACCAGATCGGCTGCTGCGGCATCCGGGGTTCCGTCCGAAGTGCTGCCTCCTCTTCCCCACACATAATCCCTGTGATGCCTCATCCCCCGCAGGTCCACAACAGGGTTCCCGTTCCCCGGGCAGGATGGGTTGCCTGCGTCAGATTCCCTCTCTGATTCAAGGCTTCGTACACTGCAGCCGGCAGCAGCATGTGCAGAAATATCAAAAACTGCATCGCCCATCAGATGTGCGGGGTTCACAGCCATCAGCTCTATCAGCCTGGCTTCGGAAATGATATCCCCATCAACAAGGACCGTATGGGCAACTGCATAAGCAGTTTCCAGCCCAATAATGCCGTTCGGCGCTTCCATCAGGCCGCGGCCTTTTTCCGCTTCCGTATGAGGGGCATGGTCTGTAGCAAGCATATCCACAGTGCCGTCTGCAATGGCAGCCAGTACAGCCTGCCTGTCTGCTTCGGAGCGCAGCGGCGGGTTCATCTTGGCATAGGTGCCGTACAGTTCCACTGCGGTATCATTCAGGGCACAATAATGCGGAGCTGTTTCACAGGTGATGCGTATCCCCTCAGCCTTGGCCCGGCGGATAATATCGAATGAAGCAGCAGTGCTGACATGCTGAAGATGGACATGCACGCCTGTCCTGCGGGCAAAAGCGACATCCCTTGCCACAATATCTGATTCTGTTGAAGCGGGTACTCCCGGAAGGCCCAGCCGGGCAGATACGCTACCGTCGTTGATGACCCCGCTGTCATGATGCTCGCAATGGTCAATAAAAATAATATTGCTGCGGGCTGCAGCAGCAAGGACCTGCGGAAGGATACGCTCCGGCACCGACGCGCCGTCATCGCTGACTGCAATAACGGGATGGGCCGGAAAACGAAGGCCGTGCTGCCAGTCCTCAGGATCCGATGCCTCTGTACCTTCACGTCCGCGGGAAGCCGCGGCACATAACGCATATTTAACAGGAAGGATGCATGAATTGGCTATTTCATAATCATTGAGGTAATCAAGAACGGAACTGTATCCGCGGAACCCTCCATCAATATGTGCTCCGTCAAGGGCGGGCACAGTGTTAGGCATAATAAGCACGCCCGTGTATCCGCCATGTGCAGCTGCAGCGCTTCCGCTGGACATCGTCTCTTTATCAGTCTGCCCGGGATCGCGGAAATGGACATGGGGGTCGCGGAAGCCGGGAGCAACCGTCAGACCTGTGCAGTCAATGGCCACAGGACCGTTCTGTTCCCCGGCAGGCACACGGTCCCCGCCCGCACCTTTGCTGCCGCTGAGGAGCATATCTACAGTTTTACCGGTATCCCATACCGTAAGGTTGGCGAGGCGCAGGTCAGGGTAGGAAGGGAATATACGGCCCTGCGCCGCCCGTCCGCCCGCACTCATAATTCAGCCTTCTCATCACAGTAATCGCAGCGGTATTCTGTTACCAACGGATCAGAAGTATGGCATCGGTGGAACATCTGGTCCAAGCCCCGCTCATCTGTAGTGATACACCGCGGATTCCGGCACACGATCACATTGCGCACACGGTCAGGCAGGGAAGGCTGGAGCTTTTCAGCGATCGCCCCGTTATGGACTATGTTCACTGTAGCATCCTTCGCCACAAGCGCCAGCACATTAAGGTCGATCTCGCTGCGGCCTTCGATTTTGATAATATCTTTTGTGCCGTAACGTACACTGCTGGCATTCATAATAAGCGCCAGCCGGGCAGTCTTTTCATCAATATGCAGATACCGCAGGACTTTAAAAGCAGTACCCGCAGGGATATGGTCCAGGATAAGGCCTTCACTGATACTCGTTACTTCCATTATGCCTGCACCTCCTGTTCCCCGGATACTTCATCATCAATGAACCCCGGGATCGCATCGCCTAAAACAGAACTTTCCAGAGCCATCCTCATGCGCATACCAAGTTTGACCTGCTGGAAATATGCAGCACGCGGATCATCATCAATATCCACAGATATTTCATTGACCCTGGGGAGAGGGTGGAGTACGGCCATAGTACTTTTCGCATGCCGCATTTTTTCCTCGTCAAGGATATACGTATCCCTTAAACGCATGTAATCATCCTCGTTGAAGAAACGCTCTTTCTGTACACGGGTCATGTACAGCACATCAAGGTCTCCTATAGCTTTCTGGAGGTCTGTGACTTCCGTATACGAACAGCTGGACGTCCTGTCGATACGGTCCAGGACATATCTGGGGGTCTTCAGCTCCGAAGGGCTTATAAGGATAAAATCAATATTGCCGAAACGGCACAGGGTCTCAATAAGGGAGTGGACAGTGCGCCCAAATGTCAGGTCTCCGCACAGCCCTACGGCCAGATGATCCAGCCGGCCGAAGCGGGCATGGATAGTGGCCAGGTCGGCAAGGGTCTGTGTAGGGTGCATATGCCCGCCATCCCCTCCGTTGATCACAGGGACTGAAGCGGCTTCCGCAGCGACCAGGGCCGCTCCTTCTTTCGGATGCCGCATAGCAATAACATCAGCATACTGCGACACCGTTTTCACCGTGTCTGCCAGCGATTCCCCTTTAGTAGCAGATGACAGCTGCGCGCCCGCGAAACCTATAGTTTTGCCTCCAAGCCGCAGCATAGCGGTTTCAAAGCTTAACCGTGTACGGGTACTTGGTTCAAAAAACAGTGTTGCCAGTATGCGGCCGGCACACGCCTGGGCTGCCTCGCGCGGATGGGACAGGCAGTAATCGGCTTTCCTCAGAAGGTAGCCCAGCTCACCCATACTAATATCGTCAAGCGTAACAACGCTTCTGCCCTGAAGGCTTTTATATGGGGATACTGAGGCTGGCTTACCGGACTGTACTGAAATATCAGACATAAGCTCGCCTTTCACACAATTTAAGGCGGACACGATTTGCCGTGACCTAATCAAGGTTAATCCATAAAAGCGACACAGACACCCCGCATGTATACAGTCTGCGGATTTCTGTCCGTATAATGAGACCTGTCCGGCAGTGGTATGCTTCCGGCATATTTCATACTCATTTTGATACAATAAAACACACTCGCCACATGCAGTGCCATCCCCTGTTCCGGGTCAGGGCATACGGCTGGCCTCTGAAGGAAGGATACAGATATGCAGCTGCTCGCGCTTATTGTCCTTATTATGTCCGCGGTCCTCCTTTCAGCCCTTATCAGCCCTTATATCCCGAAAGTATCTCTCCCGCTGGTTCAGATCGCCCTGGGGGTCATCTGGTACTTCCTCCCCTTTACACCAAACCTGAATCTTGACGATGAACTGTATATGATCCTTTTTATCGCCCCTCTCCTCTTTTTTGAGGCGAAAGGGTTCTCCCTCAGTTCCCTGCGCAGGACTATATCAACATCCCTGTCATTAGCGATAGGCCTGGTACTTTTTTCTGTTGTTGCGACCGGTTTTTCGCTTCACGCATTATGGGGTGCCATTTCACTTCCGGCAGCTATGGCCCTTGGCGCCGCCCTCGGCCCTACAGATGCTGTAGCAGTATCTGAGCTGCGCAAAGAAGCGAACCTGTCCGACAGCCAGGTCTCTGTGCTCCGCAGCGAAAGCCTGTTCAATGACGCCGCCAGCATCGTCAGCTTCCAGTTCGCCATCGCCGCTGCGACAACAGGCCAGTTCTCAGCTCTGCAGTTCACCTGGAATATCGCATACAGTTTCCTCGGAGGGGCCGCGCTCGGTGCTGTCCTCGGCTTCCTTATGAATTCGCTGATGCTCACCCTCCGCAGGCTCAGCCTTGAAACAACAACAACACGTATTACCATTGAACTCCTCTTCCCCCTTTTCGCGTATGTCCTTGCGGAAAATATACACGTTTCCGGCGTGATAACCGTTGTTGCCGCAGGGCTTCTGCTCCGCTACAACAGGATAGGGGTAGGCAGCGATATCGCCCGGACGAACCTTGTATCGGATTCCGTATGGAAGTTCGTTACTTTCGCATTGAACGGAAGCGTGTTCGTCCTCCTTGGTATTGAACTTCCCCTTGCAATGAGGACCAGTCTGAGCAGCCCTCTGGTCAGCACACCTATGCTGCTGCTCGCTATCGTGGCGATCACCGTTATACTGCTCCTCGCCCGTTTCCTGTGGTTTATCGGGCTGCAGATGTTAAGCCGCAATACACAGACTGGTACACGGATGGGGATATCAGCCCTTACGCCAAAATCTGCCAGATCAGCCCTTATCATGACTTTTGGAGGCGCAAAAGGAACCATCTCCCTGATCCTGGCATTTTCGCTGCCGGTGACCCTGGGGACTGTAAATACGTTCCATGTCCGCGATATCCTGCTTTTCATTGCGGGCGGATATATAATCCTTTCACTCATCCTGGTGAATATCATCCTTCCCATCCTCGCACCGAAAGACACGATGGAAGAGGAAAAAGGCATGGCGCAGGCAAATGCTGCCATGCTTGACCGCACTATAACGAAAATATCGGAACTGGAAACCCCTGAGAACCATTCAGCGCTGGCAGCGGTACTCCAGTCATATTCCATGCGTGCTGCACGGCTGAAAGACCCGCAGTCTTCGGAACAGCAGCGCTATAAGATCTTTGAGCTTAATCTCGCAATACTTGAATGGCGGCAGCAGTGGCTCGAAAAATATCTTATCCTGCACCCGGACTGCGAAACATCTGTAAACCATCTTCTTGCACCTATTGAATCCGGGCTGGCATTGAGCGATGGTACTGTCCTCAAACGCCTTCGGATGAGGGCTGAACTGACAAAGCTCAGGATCCGCCTGTCCGTGAAAAAGGCATACCTGCTGATCCGGGACAGGCTCGGTATGCCGCATACTCCACCTGCAGGACGGAGTGTTTCAGAAATACAGTCAGACCTTACTAATGCGACCATTGAATATCTGTCAACGCTTATGAACGGCACCGATACCGCAGGCAGCGGCAGTTCCGGAACAACCAGCTATCCGCCATCAGTGGTTGCGGTCATCCTCAGCAGATACCAGCTTCTCAAGGCCAATTCTGAGGGAAGGCAGTACACTGCGGATAAGCGTGAACAGTGGAGGCGCGATATATCGCACCTGAGGATGCAGGCCTACCAGATAGAACTTGACACTATCCATGAGATGCAGGAAAACGATGAGATCACACTGGGCCAGGCCCGGCGGATGAGATCCAACGTATACGTCATGCAATCTGATGATGCATTCGAAGATTGAACAGAGCCGCACAGCCTGCCGTAGCTATCCGTAGTTATAAGCGGGCTGTGTCCCTGTCCCTGTAACCTTTTTGCCGGCAGTTACCGGGTATCATGAGCATCCGCATAAAACAGCCGTTCTGCAACTTCCCGGCACCTGCGCATTTTCTGCAGGAGCTCGTTAGCGAATTCCTGCCCCTGGTGTGCCGAACGTCCCATACAGGCCGCTACCCCTCCGAGCGAGAAAGAATCATCCGGTATGATATCCGCCTGGTTTGCCCGGCCGCTCCACAGATAATGGGCATTCCTCGCATCGGTACAGACCTGCCATGTACTGCGCAGGACAGCAGCGTCTTCATGCGACAGCACACCACTATTTTCAAGGGTGCTGAGTGCCTGAAGGGTTGATGTGGTGCGCAGCGAAGCTGTGCTGCTGTCCTCGTGATGCTTCAGGCCTGCTGAAGTGTCGGTACCGCCCGGCTGAGGTTCCTGATCCGGCAGAGCCTGGGTATCCTCGCACTGATGCGCATGCTGTAGCTGAAGGAGCTGGACAGTCCATTCCACATCGGAAAGCCCGCCCTTACCGAGTTTAAGATGCCTGTCACGGCGTATACCGCGAGGCAGCCTTTCCGATTCCATACGCGCTTTAAGGGTGCGGATTTGCGCAAGGTCATCCTCACCCGGAGCCTGCGCCGGATACCGCAGAGGGTCAGCAACCCTTTCAAGGAAACGCTCTGCCAGCTCCCTGTCTCCGGCAGCGTACCTGGCCCGAAGCAGCGCCTGATGCTCCCACATCTGTGCCCAATGCGCATAATAATCTTCGTATGATTTATATGATCTGATAAGCGGCCCGTTTTTCCCCTCAGGCCGCAGGTCAAGGTCCAGGTCTATTTTTGCTTCAGATGTAAGAGGCCCTGACAGGATGGAACGGAGATCATTGACGACTGCCAGCGAAAAATCCCTCGGATCTGCTGCCTCATCAGCTTCTCTGCCGGCATCCTGTACCGGCTCGTAGATCATCATGATATCTGCATCAGAGCAGAAATTGACTTCCCGCCCTCCGTAACGCCCCATGGCGATAACGGAGATTTGTGCAGGAGGGCGGTTTTCCCCTATCCCCCGTTTGCGGCACTGATGGCGTACCGCCCATCTGAGGCTTATATCTATAGCTGCATCATACACATCCGTCATCGCCTGGAGGCTGCTGCTGCTCAGCGTGATACCGCTCATCCATCCTAAACCGATACGTTCTATTTCCCTGCGCCGCATAGACCGTATAAGTGCTGCAAAGCTCCTCATATTCTCAGGAAAACGCTTATACGCGCCCTCGCACAGCGTATCGAGCTGCCCTCGGGTATGCGGCTGGAGTTCGGCATCATCCCCAAGCCATGTCAGTGACTCTGCTGAACGGTTCAGGGCATCGCCCAGAAAACGCGAATTGGCAAGTATGGTACACAGCCGCTTAGCGGCCAGGGGCGAATCGCGCAGAAAACCGAGATAAGGCCCTCCGCCTCCATAGTTTTCCGCCAGCCTGCGCCACTGGAGAAGCCCCATATCAGGGTTCTGCCCATCGCCAAGCCACAGCAGTACGGCAGGAAGGAGTATCCTGTTGATCTTTGCAGCACGGCTTATCCCCCGGGTCAGATAGCGGACATGCTCAGCGGCAGCCTGCGGGTCGGCGAAGCCTATTGATTCGTACCTTTCAGCCATGGCTGCCGGCGACAGCCTGATCTCTTCATCTGCCATATGGGATATATCGCCAAGCATCGGCCGGTAATAAATATCCATATGGAGACGGCGTATCTCACGCCGTGCCGCATCGAAGCTGTCAAGGAGCTTTTCGGGTGATAAGGAACATGTACGGGCAAGCCTGACGAGTGCCTTGTTATCATGAAGCTGCATCCGGTCAATATTCCTGGGTTTTTCTATGCCGCCACGGTTAGCCTGCCCAAGGTCAGGGAACAAATGTGTCCTGTGCATATTCCACAGCTGCTGGCGGTGTTCAAGGACCCTCTCGAAACGGTAGTCAGCTGATAATGCTTCAGACTGTTTCCGCGACATGTATCCTCCGGCAGAAAGCCGCTGCAAGGCGTCAAGGGTTGAACTCACGCGCAGGGACCTGTCAGTGCGCCCGTGGACAAGCTGAAGCATCTGAACTGTGAATTCCACATCCCTGAGCCCGCCGCGCCCCAGTTTGATTTCCAGGTCTTTCTGCTGCTCAGGGATAAGGCTTTCAACACGTTCACGCATTTTTCTGCAGTCAAAAACAAAATTTTTCCGGGCAGATGCATTCCACACCAGCTGCCGCGTACTGTCTACATATTTCATCCCCAGCTCCGGGTCCCCGGCAACGTGGCGCGCTTTCAGCAAAGCCTGGAACTCCCAGTTCTCAGCCCATTTCTGATAATACTCATAGTGCGATTCGAGCGTCCTTACCAGAGGGCCCGCTTTGCCTTCCGGGCGAAGGGCACAATCTACCTTCCAGAGCGGAGGCTCATTGACACCGGGGATAACTGACTGGCATATTTTCTGAAGCTTTATGCCCGCTGCAGTCCCTTTTTTAACCAGCTCAGCATGTGTAACACCCTCATGCCGGGGCTCTGCAACGTAGATCAGGTCAACATCAGATACATAATTGATTTCCCTGGCTCCGAGCTTGCCCATCCCAATCACGGAAAACAGTATATCCTCCGAAGCGCCTACGCTGCGAAGGGCGATCTGGACGGCAGCATCAAGTGCACAGTCAACAAGGTCACTGATGTATGATGATACTTCAGGCTGTATGCCTGCCGGATCATTATGGGCCATATCGAAAGCTGCTACAGCGATTATCTGCTTCCAGTATTCATGCCTGAGCGCATTTACTGCCGCAGTTTCATTGCCGCCGCAGGAGGCAGCAGCACTGAAAGCATCCGCACGCATCCCCTTATCCCATGTGCTGCTGGAAAAATATTCGCCGGTAACAGAACTAAGGAGGTCTGCATCCTGCTCAACCATGCTGCCGATACGTTTTGATGCCCCAAGGGTTTTTACCAGCCTGCCCCATACGTCATCTGAATTTGGCTGTACAGTACTGGGAAGAGCTTCCCTCGTTTCATCGCGGGCATACAGCTGCCCGACTGCATACAGTGCTGCATCAGGATCGCATGCATGCACAAGTGCCCCTGTTACAGCCTCTGCAATTCCCCGGGACATCCCCCGGCTGGAGCACTGGCGGAATGTATCAAGTGCAGCCTGCGTATCTGCTATTCCGGCACGGATAAGCAGCCTGCGTCCGGGGAACCCCGGCCCTTCCTGATCACTGGGTACTGTATGCGGCATGACCTTATTTTACATGCGATAACGGATCGCCGCCATACGGCCCGGGCTTGCAGGCACTTCCCTGCAAGCCCCGAACAGTATTATTGGCAGTGTGATCGGCCGTATCCGTCCTGTGCAGCTTAAGCAGCGGTACCGGCTGCGCTGTCCACCCTCAGGATCGCGTCTTCAACGATCTGCCAGAACCTGCCTGTATCGAGCCTGAGGGCGACTTTTGTATTGGCCTCCGGGTCTTCCGGTCCCTGCATATTGACAACAGTCATCCCTGTGGTCAGCTTGCCGTCCAGCTCTACGCTGATCTTCCTGCGCTCCGTGTACAGCACCTCCGGGTCAATAAGGTAAGCGACTGTACATGGATCGTGTACAGGAGGGTCGTCAAAATCCTGGTTCTCCTGATATGCCTTACGGAAGAAGTCCATGAGCCGTCCCATGAAATAGCCGGTCTGCCCGCCTTCGGCCTCAATTTTACGCTGTATATCCCGTGTGCACAATGCATGATGGGTAACGTCCAGACCGACCATAGTCACTTCCCACGGAGCGCTGAACACTATCTGTGCTGCCTCCGGATCCGTATAGATGTTGAATTCCGAGCATGCGCTGGAATTGGCCTCATATACGCCGCCGCCCATCAGGACCACCTGTTTGACCCTCTCAGCGATTTTGGGCTCCATGCGCAGAGCCATGGCAATATTGGTGAGCGGCCCAGTCGGTACCAATGTTACAGTCCCGGGCTCGCTGTCCATAACCGTCCTGACCAGGTAATTGACAGCATGCTCATTTTCAAGCGGTCTCACAGGTTCGGGGAGTTCGACACCGTCAAGTCCTGTTTCGCCATGCACATATGCGGCTGTTTTAAGGGGCCTGACAAGGGGGCGGTCGCATCCGGAATATACAGGGATATCATCCGCGCCTGCTTTATGGAGTACACTCCGGGCATTGTACGTGACTTTGTCGAGGCTCTGGTTGCCGCCAACGGTGGTTACCCCGATAAGGTCAATATCAGGGTTCCCTACAGCCAGCAGGATAGCAACAGCATCATCGTGCCCAGGGTCGCAGTCAAGTATGATCCGTTCTGTCATCTTTGCCTCCCCCTACGCTGCCAGTCCCGAGATCCGTGACATGAACTCATCAAGGAACCTCTGCACATCAACCGTGACTGCCGCCTGGGCAGTCTTGTCAGGGTCATTGAGACGGTTGACGTCCCCAATAGTGCGCCCTCGGGTCGGGTCTTCGGTATCGACTTTCAGGTTGACGGGCAATGTCCCTACCAGGCTGGGATCAACTGCGACCCCGACGGCGAGCGGGTCATGCAGTCCGCAGCCGCCAAGGTTAGGCGCTGTGGTCTCATACGCTTTGATATAGTAATCCGTCATCTCAGCAAGGAAATCACCCCTGTCAGTATGCAGATCGCGCCACTGCTGTGTATGTTTGCGGGTCAGCAATGTCTGAAGTGTTACATCAAGCCCTACCATAGTGATCCGCTGTGCCTGGCGGAACACATAGTCAGCTGCCTCCGGGTCCTGGGAAATATTAGCTTCAGCACAGGGGCTCACGTTCCCGCTTACGGTCAGCGCCCCTCCCATCAGCACAATTTTGCCGATCTCCCCGGCGATACCGGGATCGCGCTGCAGCGCTGCCGCAAGGTTAGTCAGGGGCCCTGTAGGGACATAAATAAGGTTTTCACCATAGCGGTGGGCGGATTCAATGATGAAATCAACTGCATCTGTGGGCTCGGCATGCCGCGGGGACTGAGGTATCTGCGCCTCGCCAATTCCATTTTTCCCATGGATAAAAGCTGAAATAGGCAGCACTGAGAATGACTCTGCAGTACTTGAATGCGGGAGGCCTGAATACACGGGGATATCAGGGCGCCCGAACAGGTCGAGGATCGCCAGTGCATTGGAAACGCCCTGTTCAACAAGTACATTCCCGTAAGTACCAGTTATGCCGATCAGGTCGGCTTCCGGGCTTCCCAGTGCATAGGCAATGGCAAGCGCATCATCAATACCTGTATCCAGGTCAAGGATCAATTTTTTACCGGTTGGTTGAACCATCGTATACCTCTTTGTTATAGTGGGTCCTTAATTGTGAGGCAGCAGGCACGGCCTGCGGGATATCCCTCAAAGCTGTGCCTGCTGCTGCGTCATCTATCTAATTATTATATCCATCTATATATAAGCATGGATTGCCGGTTACCAGACGAAAAGCCCGGCCATTCCGGCAGACAGGAGGGATACAAGGATACCTGCCAGGAGCATGCGGCCTACATTCTTGGATATCAGGTCGTTTGTTTCCTTCCCGGCAAGCCCCTTGAAGCAGCCGATGATCATGCCGACCGTGCTGAAGTTGGCGAATGATGTAATGAATACAGTCAGTACAGCCTTATAATGCGGGGCGAAAGCCCAGATAGTCTTTGTAACCTCATGCATGACTACAAATTCATTAGTCACCAGCTTCTTGCCCATATATCCGGCCATCTGCCATGCAGTACCCGGGTCCAGGCCGAGAAGGAGCGAAGGGATATAGAGGATCACGCCGAATATATGTTCCAGAGTGAGCTGAGGGTTGATAAGCCCGAGAAGCTTATTGATCAGCGCTGCAAGGGCAACGAATGCAATAACATTAGCAGCAATGATAAGGACCAGCCTGCCGGCCCCGAGGATAGAATCGCCGAGGAAGGAGAAGAACGGCTCTTTTTTAGGTTTATTCGGATCACGCTTGAACGTTTTCTTCACCCACGCAGCAAAACGGTTGCCTGCCGGGGCAGGGGCAGCGCCGGCTGGCTGTGCCGCCAAGCCATCAGTGGCTGTGTCCAGCGTGCTGACCGTATTATCTGCTGCAGCTGCAGGAGCAGAGGATGCCCCATCAGCCGGAGCCTCGATTGTCTCGCTGCTGTCTGCAATAGTAGCGATAACATCTTCCTCTTTATCAACTTTGACCGGGTACAGGAGGTTGGCAACGATCAAAGCATTGATGCAGTTCAGCGGTACTGCTGTCAGTACATAGTCGCCGGGGACCATTGTGGTATATGCTGCAAGGATAGAAGCCGTTACGCAGCTCATCGACATCATGGCCAGCATAAGGTTCCTGGCGGGCTTCATCTTCTGGACCTGGAGTTTCGATACGGCAAGGGCTTCAGTACTGCCCAGGAGCATCATTTCAATAGAGAAGAAAGTTTCAAATTTAGGCTGGCGTGTGATGAAGCTCAGCCCTCGCCCGATCCATTTGATGAGCCACGGGAGGAAGCCGATGTAAGTGAGGATATCAAACAGCGGGACAACGAGCAGGATCGGAAGCAGCGCTGAGGTAACAAAATTCACCGCATCGGGATGGGTGCCATCAGCACCGACCCAGTTGGCAAGGGCAAAATTGATGCCTTTGAAAGCAACTTTGACAAGCTCGCTGAACGCACTGGCTGCAGCATGGACAGCGGCACGGCCCCACGGCAGAACGGTCAGCAGACCGGCGATCCCTATGTTCAGAGCCGTCATTATCCCGACTGATACCCACTGGATATGTTTGCGGTCGTGCGAGAAGATCCATCCAATCAGCAGGAATATGAGGATACCCACGATATTTATGGCAAGGTACATTATCTAATTCTCCTTTATTCCCCTTTCCCGGCAACCCGGAAAAGAAATTTGCTCCATTACGGATGCGACGGCACCGATGGGCATCCTTGCTTCCTAGCAAGCACAAGACTGGCAATAGCGCTACGCAATATCACCGGCGTCACCACAGCTATCCCCCAGTTGAGAAGATACCTTTTTTACAATACCATCACTTTGTCACATTTCAAGTGGTGTCCGCCACACTCCGCCCGGACATCAGCCTGTATACTCAGACTATGCTTGATATCTGCTGCAATACGCCTGATATACTGCGAATGGCAGAGGCCGGGCACCGCCGGCGATAATATCTGCTTCCTGTACGGTACAATGATCCCGCATATATAACATACCTGCAACCTATACAGAAAAGGACAGCCATGGCTCAGCTTTACTACAAATACGGGACGATGAATTCCGGCAAAAGCATTGAGATCCTTAAAGTAGCGCATAATTACGAAGAACAGGGCAAATCCGTTGCCCTTATGACCAGCTCTCTTGACACACGCGATGCGTATGGGGTGGTTTCCAGCAGGATCGGCCTCAGGCGTGAAGCAATCCCTATAAGCAGCGATATGGATCTTTTCGCTTATGTAGAAAACCTGGCAGACAGGCCCTCATGCATCCTCGTTGATGAATGCCAGTTCCTCAGCAAAAAGAACGTCTGCGCATTAGCCAGGGTCGTTGACGACCTCAATATCCCGGTCATGTGCTTCGGGCTTAAAAATGACTTCCAGAACGAACTTTTTGAAGGGTCGCATTACCTGCTCCTTATGGCAGATAAAATTGAGGAAATCAAAACGATCTGCCAGTACTGCGCCAAAAAAGCAATCATGGTTTTACGGATGAAAGACGGAAAACCTACATATGAAGGCGAACAGATCCAGATCGGCGGAAATGAGACTTATATACCCGTATGCAGGCACCATTATTTCCATCCCAAAATCTGACTGCGGCCTGACGGCAATAGAAACCCCGTCAGTCCCTACTTCCAGATGCCCTGCTGAAAACCAGCACCAGGACCAGCCCTAAAGCCTCGATCCCGGTAATGATCCACAGGATCTGCGAATATCCTGAAGCTAACAGTGCGGCCTGGGCCGGCGCCAGGGCTTTACCATAGCTGATGCCTGCGCCTGCACCAACCGAGCTTATCAGGCCTCCAAGGATAGTGACCCCCACAGCAGCGCTGCCCTGCATAGCAAGGTCATTCATCCCTACTCCCCTTCCGGTTTCGCTGCCCGGCAGCGTACTCAGCGAATTATTATATATCGGTGAAAAAATAAGGCCCATTCCTGTATAAAACAGTACGGCAGTTACAGAGAGCGCGGCCGCACCATACCTCAGGGTAAGCGCATAGCCCCCAGTCCCCAGGATCATCAGTACTGCCGCAGCGATAAGGCACGCCCGGCTGCCCCATCTGTTTATGAGGCTGCCTGAAAACGTTGCAATAACAGCTGCGCAGATGAAAGCGGGAAGGATAAGGAGGGATACCGCTGCTGAAGTTATCCCGTACAGCTTCTCCCCAACAGCATTGTATAAAGGTGCTGCAGCAAAATTGACACTGTAGAATACAACGATGAGGCTGATAGCTTTCAGCCAGCGGGCATTATGGAAAAAACCGGGAGTAATGAACGGGGCGCTGGCATAGTGGATATAAACGGCAAATACGGCAAAGAATACGGCAGAGGCGCCGAGCATCCACCAGGCAAGCTGGGAGAAAAACAGGATAAGGAGAGTCAGGGCGGCGCCGATGATGCCGAAGCCTGCAACATCAACCGACGTATGCCCGGCATCCCCTTTCGGGATATTCCTGGCAAGGACCGGAATAAATGCCGCGCTGGCCAGCGGTATAAGGAAAAGGTATGACCACTGGACCTCGCTCAGGAAACCGGCGCTGAGGATCCCCAAAGCAGCAGCGACCTGATAGCCCGCAGTATACAGCCCCAGATAGAACACTTTCTTTTTAGGTGCGAGGAACCGCGATGCCAGGACCATGTAGACTGATCCTGCTGCCTGATACCCGACGGTCTGCAGTATCCTGAATACGATGACAAGGGCAAGGCTGCCATGGAAAAGGAAACCTCCAGCCGAACCCACCAGCAGGATCCCGATGCCCCACCACATAAGCTTCCGAAGGGAAACGAAATCGCTGAGCGACCCGTAAATAAAGCAGACGATCCCCAGAGCCGCAGCAGGAAGCGCCGTGATAAGCGTAGCCTGGGAACCGCTGGCCTGCACATCGGCCCCTACCCGCACGGCAACCAGGTTGAAACCCTGCAGGCACAGTGTGCCCAGCATAAAGATAATAAGGAGCGGCACCAGGGAGGCAGCAACAGCCTTCTCGGAAACTGACCCCTGTGATCCTTTATCCCCACCCTCAGGGGCGACTGTGCCTGCGGCCATAGTGCTGTCGATTTGAGTCATATGCATACGATAATACAAACTGCAGTCTAACCGGACAGGGACATGTCGCCGCCCCGCGAAACCTGCCGCGCCCTCAGGGTCACAGGATTACGTCATATTTTGTCATGCAGCATGCAGCCGGGGGTTATGCAGCTGCGAAACCTGACCGTCAAGGTCACGGAGGACCTTGCGCACCTTGCGGTCAGACATATCGCGCAGTTCAAGGCTGTCGAGCCCGTCTGCACTGGCGGCGCTATCAATATCTGTATGGGTATCCTTAAAAGCCCTGCCCTTCTTGCGGAGAGCGGCATGGCCGCATGCCATCGCCCGGGAAACAACAATGAAGCCGGTATGCCCTATCATCTGATGGTTCGGCCGTACTGCCAGCCCGTCTGCTTTCCATGTTCGCTCAATCGTCTCTGTGATCTCAGGTTCAGTCCACGTACCGGAACTGCGGAGCCTTTCCGCCAGCCGGCTGACCTGTGTAACAGTTGTCACATAGCAGGCCAGCACACCGCCCGGAGAGATGACACGGTATGCCTGTTCCAGGCGGTTCCACGGATCCAGCATATCAAGGACGATACGGTCGTAATAATTTTCAGGAAGGCCGGCACAGCATATATCAAAACTGCCTACAGCCACCTTCCACCATGAAGGCTCATACCCATAGAAAACAGTAGCGTTAGCCTTGCATATCCTCGCGAATTCCTCACGGATCTCGATAGTTGCCACTTCCCCGCCGGAGCCAACAGCCTCAAGGAGGCTGATGCTCATTGCCCCGCTGCCGCCGCCGGATTCCAGCACACGCATGCCGCCGCGGATATCCCCAAGCTGAAGGACCTGGGCAATATCTTTGGGATACATGATCTGCGCGCCGCGGGGCATGGAAAGCACATAATCAGCAGTACGGGGACGCATAGCGCAGTATTTCCAGCCGCCGAGCTTTTTTCCCGGACGCCACGGTTTTATGGAATCCTGGAATTCATCAGTACGGACATAAGGGGTACCTGCAGCTCCGGAAGTATCCTGACGGCTATCGGGGTTTTCTGCAAAAGTGCGCTGCGCATCTGCAGTAGTGATCACCGTGCCTTCTGAAACCCCGATAATGTCATCATGCATAATAAAGCCATGGCCAGTCTGTGTATATCCGCCGGGGACAAGCTGTATTGTTATTTTATCCATTTTACGGTCAGTCAGCTGGGCTTTCTCGCCCGCACAGAATGCGCCCCGTCGTATTGCCATTACCTGTATCCCTGCAGTTTAACTGTTATGCCGATAAGACAGTCCTATCCATGAAGGACTTTCTCATATACATCGATAGTATTATCTGCGATAGTCTCCCATGAGAATACTTCCCGCGCACGCCTGTATCCTGCCCTGCCCATTTCCCGGGCACGGTCCATATCGCTGAACATATCATCAATAGCAGCAGCCATGTCGTGGACAAATTTATCCGGGTCGGTAGGCGTCCCTGTCCCGTCGCGCAGCTGGTCGAAATGGATAAGGAGCCCTGTTTCGCCGTCAGCAACGACTTCAGGGATACCGCCGGTAGCACTGCCCACTACAGGAAGGGAGCATGCCATTGCCTCAAGGTTCACGATGCCCAGCGGCTCATAAATGCTCGGGCAGATAAAAGCATCGCAGCCGTGTTCCAGAGCATTGAGTTCCGGCCTGGGAAGCATCTCTTCTATCCAGACGATATTCCCGCGTTCACGGTCGAGGTCTGCAAATGCTTCGCGGACTTCCGCCATGATCTCAGGGGTATCCGGCGCACCTGCACACAGGACGACCTGGATGTCCTTGCTGATCAGCGGCAGGGCTTTGAGCAGGTACGGAAGGCCTTTCTGGCTGGTTATCCGCCCGACGAAAAGCAGTGTAGGCTTTGAACGGTCAATATGGTAGCGGTCGAATACCTGCCACGCGGGATCATCGTCTGCAGGGGTGACGAACTCATCCATAGTGATCCCGTTGTAGACGACGTGGACCTTTTCGGGGTCTATCTGCGGATAGGCCTGAAGGATATCTTCTTTCATGCCGTTTGATACGGCAATGACTGCGTCTGCATTAAGATAGGCATCCTTTTCAGCCCATGAACTCAGATTATATCCGCCGCCCAGCTGGTCAGCCTTCCACGGGCGGAAAGGTTCAAGGCTATGGGCAGTAACAACGAGCGGGATACTGTTCAGCTGCGATGCCAGCCTGCCCGCAAGGCAGGAATACCAGGTATGGGCGTGGACAAGGTCGGAATGGACATCTTTTGCCATCTGGAGGTCAATATCGAAGGTTTTCAGTGCAGCATTGGCGCCTTCCATGGAACTGTCAACATCATACCCTGCAACTTCCAGCGACCCCTGCGACCCCGGTGCAAGGGCAGGGATATCACCCGGTGTCCGGACCCCGTCAAAAGCCCGCACAGTCACATCTATCTTACGCGCCAGTGCGTGGGACAGTTCTTCAACATGGACCCCGGCCCCGCCGTAAACATGTGGAGGAAATTCGCGGGTCAACAAATCAATATGCATAATAAAACTCCTTTGCCGGTCCCGATCCGTGGCTCAAGATCCACTGCCCATAAGTGCATGCATCCGAACCCGTCCCTTCTATTCTACGCCAAATCCGCAGAGAAAACACAGGTATATAAAAAATACAGAACTGCCGGCTTTCCATCTGGGGAAGCCGGCAGTTACATGGGGAAACAGGAATATGGCCAGTTAGATGGCTGTCCCGTTCTCATCAAGGTTAGGATTGTCCCTCATCGGGCGGGCCAGGAAAAAGATATTAAGGACGCCCAGGCAGAACAGCACCGTAACAACGATAATCACCGGCAGCTTTGGCGGTACCCAGATCATCACGATAAAAGCAATGGCTGTGCAGATAAGCAGTGCCCAGTTCAGTACTGTAAACCACCAGTGGATGGGGTGCGCGTGACGGCTAGCCGCACGGCGGCGGCGCAGCTCCTGTGCCCTAGCAGCCTGCAGCCTTTCCTGCCGGCGTGCCGAACGCTCCCTGCTTTTCTGCTGGTGTTTTTTATTCCGCGCTGACTTGTCAGGGGCTACACCTGGATCTGCTGAGGGGACAGCCTCCGCTTCAGCCTGCTGGGTACTGCTGGATGGCTTCCATTCGCCGCCTTTGCGGTCCTGCAGATGGACAGACCGCGTATTGAGGCTCTGCGCATCAAGCGCGCCTGAAACTGAGCGATCCTGTTCTTTATACTGAGGCTCTTCCTGCCCCCGGCGCCTGCGCCTTTCAGCAGCGCGGCGCTCCCTGCGGTTTGCCATATGCATCCTCCTGGTTGGACTATCAAACACACTGCTTGCAAGTATAACCAATACAGGGAACTTAGGCCCCGGATGGCTGATGCCATGGCCTGATGCACTATGCTGTTACAATCCGTATGCCTCGAACAGTTTCCCAATAACCAGGTCGTTGAGGAGCCTGCCGCGCACTGTAGGGACCACAGCCGACCGGGAAGGATCATAAGTAATAAGGCCATCCCCAATAAGGCTGTCAATACAGCCTTCCACAGGCTGCCGGCCTGCCAGCCGGCTGATCTCACTGATCTTCAGCCCATCCCGTATACGCAGGCCGAGCATTATACGTTCCTCAAGGTCTTCAGAATCGCTGGCCTTCTCACTGCCCTGCCACGGTACAGCCTCCGCATCCATTGCCTCTGCCCAGCGTTTCGGATGAGCTATATCCCAGGCTCTTAAACGGGCTGCGTTGTAATGCGAATGCGCCCCCGGGCCTATCCCGGCCCAGTCGGCATTATGCCAGTACCCCAGATTATGCCGTGATTCATCACCGGCAGCCGCCCAGTTGGAAATCTCATACCACCGGAGCCCCGCCCTGGAAAACATGTCATCTGCAATGCGGTACTTCGCAGCCTGGTCATCATCGCTGGGCCCTGCAAGCTTTCCGCCTGCAATCCTGCGCCCCATCCATGTATGCGGCTCAACAGTCAGCGCATACGCTGATACATGCGTGACCCCAAGGCTGAGCGCCGTCCGGATGCTCATGCGCCAGTCATCCTCGCTTTCATGCGGCGTCCCATATATCAGGTCTACACTGGACCTCAGGCCATAATGCCGGGCTGCTGCAACACCGGCTTCCACATTGGCCGGAGTATGGGTGCGGTCCAGCGTGGCCAGCACTGAAGGCACAGCAGACTGCATACCGAACGATATCCGGGTAAACCCGCCATCTTTAAGCTCAGCTATATATCTGTCATCAACGGTATCAGGGTTGGCTTCGGCAGTGACCTCTGCATCCGGTTCAAGGCCCCAGATATCGCGGACAGCATGGAGCATGCGCACCAGGTCATGCGCAGGAAGGATGGTGGGTGTCCCTCCCCCGAAGAATACCGTTGCTGCCGGCGGCTCGCATATCCCTTGGGATTCCTGCCACTGCCTGACCAGGGCCATTTCCCTGACAGCAAGGTTTGCATAATTTTCACGGCTTGCCCCGCCGCCCAGGTCGTGCGCGGTATACGTGTTGAAATCGCAATATCCGCAGCGCTTCATGCAGAATGGGACATGTATATAGACACTGTACATAACACGCTCTGCCGCCGCTTACTTCGCCTTTTCGGCGGCACGGATCTTATCCCTGGTATCCCTGTCGTTCGTATTGCCCGTAGCCAGTGCTGCAACGAATGCTTCCTGGGGGACTTCCACATGCCCGAGCATTTTCATCCGTTTTTTGCCGGCTTTCTGCTTTTCCAGAAGCTTGCGCTTACGGGTGATGTCGCCTCCATAGCATTTGGCGAGCACATCTTTGCGCAGCGCACGGATATTCTCCCGGGCAATGATCCTTGCACCGATTGCAGCCTGGACCGGTATTTCAAACTGCTGCCGCGGGATAAGCTCACGGAGCTTTTTCGTCATCATAACGCCATACGCATAAGCCTTATCACGATGGACTATGGCGCTGAAAGCATCGACCGGTTCCCCCTGGATGAGGATATCCACCTTCACAAGATCAGCATCCTGCTCGCCGTCTTCATGGTAGTCAAGGCTGGCGTACCCCTTCGTCCTGCTTTTCAGCTGGTCGAAAAAGTCGAAAACGATCTCCGCCAGAGGCAGCCGGTAGTGCATTTCCACCCGTTCAGGGCTCAGATATTCCATCGTCCCCATCTGCCCGCGCCGTTCCTGGCACAGCTCCATGACCGGCCCTATGAACTCTTTCGGAAGGATGATATCAGCAGCTACCATCGGTTCGGTTACCCGCCTCACCTTACCCTCGGGGAATTCACTCGGGTTCGTAACATGATGGTCGGAACGGTCCTCCATCTCTACATCGTAGGTAACGCTGGGAGCCGTAGAAATAAGGTCAAGCCCGAATTCGCGGCTCAGCCGTTCCGATACGATCTCCATATGGAGCAGGCCGAGGAACCCGCACCGGAATCCGAAGCCTAAAGCAACAGAGGTCTCCGGTTCGTATACCAGTGCTGCATCATTAAGCTTCAATTTGTCAAGCGCATCACGAAGGTCAGGGAACTGCGCATTATCGATAGGGAAAAGCCCGGCGTACACCATAGGCCGGGGATCATGGTATCCCGGAAGCGGTTCTGAGGCCGGGGAGGATTCCTCGGTGATCGTATCCCCCACTTTTGACTGGCTCACATCTTTTACACCAGTGATGATATAGCCGACCTCGCCTGCGCACAGCTGCCCGGCCGGCTCCATATCAGGGCTGATAACGCCAAGTTCAATAGGGTCGTGCACAGTCCCCAGGCCCATCATGCGTATTTTCCGGCGGCTGCGGAGCGTGCCGTCTATCATACGGATATAGGTAACGATCCCCCGGTACGAATCGTACACAGAGTCAAAAATCAGTGCGCGCGCGGGGCCTTCAGGATCCCCCTCAGGGGCAGGGATATCTGTAACGATACGGTCGAGGAGTTCAGAGACCCCTTCGCCGGTTTTCCCTGAGACCCTCAGTATTTCCGATTCATCTACACCCAGGAGGCCTGCTATCTCAGCAGCATGCTTGTCGGGCTCCGCGCTGGGGAGGTCTATCTTATTCAGCACAGGGATAATGGCGAGGTCATGGTCTATTGCCATATAAAGGTTAGACAGCGTCTGCGCTTCAATACCCTGTGTAGCATCAACAAGAAGCACGGCACCTTCACAGGCCGCGAGGGACCGTGAAACTTCGTAGGAAAAATCCACATGCCCGGGGGTGTCGATCATCCCCAGCGTGTATTCCTGCCCGTCGAAAACCCATGGTACGCGGACAGCCTGGGATTTGATAGTGATGCCCCTCTCCTGTTCGATATCCATACGGTCGAGGAACCGGTCATGCATCTCACGCTGCCCAACGATACCGGACAGCTGGAGTATCCGGTCAGCTACGGTAGACTTCCCGTGATCGATATGCGCAATAATGCAGAAATTCCGAATAAACGGCTGCCGGGTAAAACCGGGCTGGTTTTTTTCTGCCATTGCTGCTCCTCATAAACATACCGGCGTGCTTCTGCACACTTACAGTTGCCTATTGTACCAAGTACCAATCTACGATACGCGGATATGCAGGCGTGTTCTGCACCGGACAGCAGCCGGAGTGTCCGTTTTACATAACCCGTGATATTATATGTCTCTGTATGCCGTACGGAAAATTATCGTTTGGAGATTACATTGGCAAATATTAAGTCGCAGAAGAAGCGCATTCTCACTAATGAGAAGGCCCATCAGCGTAACGTGGCTTTCAAGAGCCAGCTGAAGCATGCTATCCGCAAAACTCGCGAAGCTATTGCAGCTGGGGATAAAGATGAGGCTCAGAAGGCCTATGCACTCGCTTCCCAGAAGCTTGACAAGGCAGCAGGGCGCAGCGTGATCCACAGGAACAATGCCGCAAACCATAAGTCAGCCCTTGCCCTTGCAATCAACGCAATGTAAAACTGTGCGCGTATGCATGTGATATGCATATAACCGCTTGCTATCCGGGACCTTCGGGTCCCTTTTTTATATCCATATTTTATCCCTAGACGGGGCACAGCTCCGCCCTTTATAACAACCTTCAGGCCCGGGTTTCCATACTTCCTCTTATGAGGACTGTTTCCTGTACGCTGGGAACGTGAATCACACTATAGCCATGGAGAGCAATACGGCACTCGTAGTTATCGAGTACCTCGGCGTCCTTTTTGCAGGGATCAACGGCGGGCTCGTTGCCGTCCATAAAAAGCTCGACGTGTTTTCCATTATGGTCTGCGCATGGATTACCGCGCTTGGCGGAGGTTTTATCCGCGATATCGCCATGGGCGACATACCGCCGGTAGGCATCTCCAATTACAGTTTTATCCTTATCACTTGTGCTGCAGGCGTTATTGTTGTTTTTGCCCATCTTGAGCTGGACAGCATGTACTGGCCGCTCATAGTGACCGATGCCCTGGCAACTGCCCTTTTCGCTGTTGATGGCACAGCAAAAGGCCTGATCTTCGGTTTCAACGGGGGGACAGCAATATTCCTGGGGATGTTTACTGCATTCGGCGGAGGTACTTTACGGGATATCCTGCTGAAAGATATCCCCCTTGTCATCAGGGACAAGCATTTTTATGCCGTGCCCACTGTAGTGGGATGCATCCTTACCGTATTCGCCATGCGGTCTGCCATGCAGAACCATATCACGGTAGGCGTGGAAGCCGCCCTTGACATAATTATCGTTGCGGCTGTAATCGCAATACGCCTGCTGTCTGTCCACTTCAACCTTCTGGTCCCCGGGGCGATGCCGCGCAAAACTAACCAGTTCCAGGCAACAAAAACTTTCATGACCAATGCTACCCATCATATGAAAGACCGCACCAAAGCATGGAAAAGGAAACCTGGAAACGGGCGTTCTGCAAAAAATCGCCGCAGCAGACTGCCCCATAATGACAGCGCCATATCGGATCAGGGGTGATAAAGCAGGACTCGTGCGCTTTTTAGCCTAGCCGGATGGCGAAATCCATACACTATGCAAAGGTAACAATATAAATTAAGGCACCCGTATAAATAAAGCTCCCGGCGCCTGCGCACTCCGGGAGCCTGCCTTGCTATGCAGCTTTTATTCTGCACTCTCGCTGCTGTCGGACTCTGCAGCAGGGGTTTCCCCGGCAGTTTCCGCATCCCCGGCAGGAGCCGCGGCTTCCTCAGCAGGTACCGTGACGGATACAACGGATTCCTCAAGGTTGTCGAGCACCAGTTCGGCGCCCTTGGGAAGCTTGATATCCTTGGCAAAGATGTGATCGCCTTCAACCATGCCTTCTACAGACAAGGTGATATTTTCAGGAAGGTTGCTGACATCAGCACGCATAGTGAGGTTCTGGATATCAACAAAGGCTACCGCTGCGCCCTTTGGAGTCCCCTCAACGAATACGGGCACTTCGACCTCAACCTTTTCGCCCGCATGGACTTCATAAAAATCAATATGCTCGATATTGCGGCTTACAGGGTTCCGCTGGATCTCGCGGGCTACTGCAAGCCTGGTTTCTTTACCGAATTTGATTTCAATCAGGGCATTTGCACGGCGCATTGCCAATGTTGCTTCCTTCTGAGGAAGCTTAACAAACACAGGCTGCCGGCCGCCTTCATAAATTGAAGCCGGGATAAGGCCTGCCACACGCATGCGGCGCGCGGCACCTTTCCCGAATTCATCACGGACTTCGCCGTTAAGTGTTATATCTGCCATAATGTACTCCTTTCATTGGCCTTGGACCTATCGCACGCCAACAGAGCACACGGCTTAACGTTATGCATCAGAAGCTGAGTCGATCACGGGTATTATCCCCTCGCCAAAGCACAGTGAAACTATACCAGCCTGTGCGGATTTTGCATTGTATATACATATATACCGTATTATCGATCAGATATATTTACTTGCCTCGTTGACACTCAGCTTATCCATTTCTGCACCGTATTCAGCGATAAAATCCCTGACCCAGCCGGGATCTGTTTTTGAATAATCCCTCAGGGCCCATCCGATAGCCTTATTGATAAAGAACTCATCACTGCCGAAATTATTGACGAGTATTTTTTCCAGAAGCTGCGTATCGGTTTTCTCTTTTCTGCCCAGCTGATGGCCTATTGCGGCCCTCCTTACCCAGATATTACTGTCCTGGGACCATTCCAGCATAACGGTATTGGCCCTGCTATCCCTCAGGCCGATATTGCCTGCTGCCTTATCAAGGAAATCAATAGTATCCCACCACTGTTTCGATCTGATAAGTTCAAGTATTTTGAGAAGATCATCGTATGTAAGGCTGCTGTTGAGCGCAAGAAGGTAATCGTATGCACAGTACTGGAACTCCCTGTGGTCATCTTCATAGCATTTATCTATGAAATCCCAGTCAACAACCCCTTTCTTCCTTTCCTCTTTCAGGAAACTTTTATACAGTTTCCTCCTCAGGGGCGTTGGTATGCCGTAATACTTGAATTTTCCCCTCATATATTTCGACATCGCATCCGCCTGCACACTGTCTGAATTATCTTCAAAGATACCTCTGATCATCATGTATTTATCCATAAACCCCGCCTTTGAATACGTCTTTTCCAGATTACACATTAAACTGGAAATACATAAGTGAAGAATTACGACTACAAGTGCATATCATATAAGGAGCGGGTATGGGATTCCTCAACAGTGTTAAAAGCAGGATACAGAGCATCGTACCTTCGCACGGTGAAGAAGCATATCCTGATCAGGAAAACTCGTATTCCGAAGATACCGGAAGCCCCTTTACTGCGGCGGAGGGTATCCCCCTGCCGCACACAGACTATTGGTCCGAGAACTACCCGACCACCACATATATTGATGAAAAGACCCATCTTCTGACCAGCACCACAGAAGGCGTTACTGATATCCCTGACGATATGACGATCTATTCGCTGTATGCAGACCGCGCGCGCAGGACCGGCGACGGGCCGCTTTTCCACTTCAAAGATAACGGCCGGTGGGTCACCAAAAGCGCCAATGAAGCCCTGGAAGATATACGCGCTGCGGCAAAAGGCCTGATGCACCGGGGCCTGAAGATTGGCGACCGTGTCGCTTTCATGTGCCGTACAAGCTATGAATGGGATATCGTTGACGCAGCTGTACTGTCAATCGGCGGGGTGCTTTCTACGATCTACGACACAGACTCAGCAGCACAGATCCGGACTATCGTCAATAATTCCGATGCAAAAGTGCTTATAGTCCAGACACGCGATATGCTGGAGCGCGCTGACGGCGCTATTGAGGACTGCAGGTCGCTTAAGCATATTTCCTGCCTGGAGAATGGGGCGCTTCAGGAGCTCCAGGCATACGGGCGGTCTGTTTCCGATGAAGAGCTTGACAGGCGTATAGCTTCAATAAAGCTCGATGACCTGTGCACGATCGTTTACACCTCCGGTTCCACTTCAGCACCTAAAGGCGTTGAGCTCACCCAGCGGAATCTGGTCGCTTTTGCACTTAATATCAACGCATTCATCCCGGACCTGCTGAATACCGATGACGGCTCCATTCTTATGTTCCTGCCGCAGGCACATGTTTTCGCCCGCGCGATCAATTACGGCGTAGTCTACAGCTCTATCCAGGTATATATCGCTACGGGGATCAGCACGCTTATCTCCGATCTCCAGGCAGCAAAGCCTACTATTATGATCGGCGTGCCCCGCGTATTTGAAAAAGTCTATAACGCTGCTTCGCAGAAGGCAGGCCATGGTATCAAAGGGCGGATCTTTGCCTCTGCGACTAAGACTGCACGCAATTATATGACGAATGTGTCCGACAACGGGAAGGCAGGTTTCCCCCAGACCGTACTTCATGCGGCGTACGGCCCCCTGGTGTATTCATCCCTTAAGGAGGCACTTGGCGGACGCGCGAAATGGCTTGTCTGCGGCGGTGCGCCTATAGACCCGCAGCTGCTGAGCTTCTTCCGCGGTGCCGGCATACCGGTGTATGAGGGGTACGGCATGACTGAGACTTCCGCCCCGTGCACTTTCAACCCTCTGGGCACCCCGTTCCACGCCGGTTCTGTAGGTATAACGTTCCCGGGCTTCTCCATCCGGATCAGCGAGGAAGATGAGATCCAGATCAGGGGCGAAGGCGCATTCAGGCGTTACCATAAGAATGATGAGGCCACAAAACAGGCATTTACCGACGACGGATGGATCGCCTCAGGGGATCTCGGGGCTTTTACCCATGACGGTTTCCTCTATATCACAGGGCGTAAAAAGGACCTTATCATCACAGCAGGCGGAAAGAATGTTTCGCCTACGCCCATAGAGGAGGCTATCCGCAGATGCCCCCTCGTTTCCCAGGCAGTAGTCCTCGGCGATAAACGGCCGTTCATCAGCGCCCTTATCACCCTTGATGAAGAAAGCCTGAGGGACTGGCTTGGCGCGAATTCCCTTGACCGGGATATGAGCCTTGATGACGCTGCTGATAACGCCGCTGTCCGCGGTGAGATACAGAAATACGTGGATCTGGCGAATGAAGGCGTATCACGTGCTGAATCCGTAAGGAAATTCATTGTGCTGCCTGAGGACTTTTCACAGGATAACGGCATGCTCACCGCTTCCATGAAAGTGATCCGTCCGCATGTCATAAAGCGCTATCAGAAGCTGCTTGATACCCAGATGTACACGCCGCGGAAGAAAAGCGCTTAAAGGTTAAAGCTCCTTCTGCTGCTCCCGTTTTTCAAAGGGATACCATACACCCCAGTTGTGGCGCAGGGCATCCATCAGGCGCATGATGAACAGTGTCTCTTCATGGGGCATCTCCGGGCATTCCACAGCGTTGCGGCGTATAGCATCAATACTCGCCATTACTTCGTATTCAAACCCGGTGATCTGTTCAGGTGCCGAAAGGGTCCTGACAGCTTCGTCTGCCTTGTTGTATACAGTGATGGTTCCGGGGTTATTGATATTGTCAACAGTAATATGCCCGTTCTCCCCCTGGATAACGCCGTTGCGGTCAGAGGTGCAGTCTATTGCCGACGTAACTGTCGCCTTGACCCCGTTATCAAGCCAGATAGCTGACACGTTGGATCCATCGACTTTCTTATCAGTAAGCTTCGCAGCAGTCATGATATCATGCGGATCAGCGTCAGGGAAAAGCATGCGGACAAAATTAAGCGTATAAACGCCCACATCGAGCAGGGCCCCTCCGGCCAGTGCAGGCTCCACTATGCGCTCCTTGTATGTTATGGGGTATGACAGGTCTGCATGGACCGCATGCACCGGTCCGATCCCCTCTTCCCCTCTGCCGGCCATGGCGTCAAGGATCATCCGACGGCTTGGCATATACCGCGTCCATATCGCCTCGGCACACAGCAGCCCGGTCCTGTGTGATACTTCTATCACTTTCCTGGCCTGCTCTTCTGTTGCGGTAAATGATTTCTCAACAAGCACGTTCTTGCCGTGCTCCATACATGCAATGGCCTGTTCTGCATGGAATGCATGAGGTGTAGCAATATAGACGAGATCCACAGCCTCATCGTTGAGCAGCTCATCGTATGACCCGTACGCATGCGCGAATCCGTATTTTTCTGCAAACCTCTGCGCCCGCTGCCGGTCATCCCGTGTCGCCGCGGCATAAAGGCTTACAGCCTTGCTGTACCGGACATCGTTTCTCATTTCTGCCAGGGTTGCAGCCATCCGTTCAGCGATACGGCCAAGGCCGAGTATCGCCACATTAACAGTGGCATCTTCACTGCCGTTATGGATACTCATATGAACTCCTTATTCCTGTATATCCCTGTGATGCTGATTTATATAAACCCCAGCCGCTGGATCTTCTTAGGGTCGGACTGCCAGCTTTTGGCAACCTTAACATGCAGGTCCAGCGCCGCTTTCTGCCCTACCAGACGGTTGACCGGGGTCCTCAGCTTCTTTTTTACTTTTACCAGGTTCTGTGCCTTCCGCCCAATAATGATAGGCTTCTGGGAATCGCGTTCCACATAGATCGAAACATGGACTATGGCCTTGCCGTCTTCCTGCGCAGTATCCCCTTCAGCTTCCCCAGTTTCAGGATACTCCACCGAATCCACCACTACAGCCAGGGAATGGGGGAGCTCATCGTCAAGCTCTTCAAGGAAGGTCCCGCGGATAAGCTCTGCTATCGTTTCCTCAGGAGGCTCTTCAGATACCTGGCTTTCAGGATACATCTGGGGGCCCTCCGGCACAGCCTCACGGAAAACGCCAAGCACTTCATCAACATTATCTGACTGTAATGCGGATACGGGGACGATCTGCGAGAAATGCCCGAACTGGTCAATTTCCATGATCTTATCGATCAGGATATCCCTTGTGCAGCGATCGATTTTAGTGATCACCCCTAAAACAGGCTTGGACCATTGCCATTGCCCCTCACTGTCCTTATGGGAAAACTGCTGGCGCAGGCGGCTGAGGATCCTCCTGTCCCCGGGGCCGATCTCCTGGTCGGCAGGCAGAAGGAAAGCGACAGCATCGCTGTCCGCCAGGGATTCGTCAACGATATCATTAAGCCGCTGCCCCAGGACAGTCCTCGGCCTGTGTATACCGGGGGTATCGACCAGGACGAGCTGGCAGGATCCTGTGGTGACGATAGCACGGATAGCTTTACGTGTGGTTTCAGGCTTTGATGATGTGATAGCGATCTGCCTGCCTGCAAGGGCATTGATAAGGGTCGATTTGCCGACATTCGGGCGTCCGACAACAGCAATGAACCCTGACCGGAAACCTTCAGCGCCGTCGTTATCCTGATTTTCAGGCATGTTTTCCCTACCTTTACTCATTGCCGTCATCCTCGCTGCTGCCGCTGTGCTGACGGCCTATGCTTTCCCGTTCAACGACTATCGTGGAGACTTTCTTGCGGCGGCCAGCCTGATCCACAGCTGTCAGCTGCAGTCCGTGGATCGCGGCTGTTGAACCTACAATCGGCACACTCCCCAAGGCTTTGGTAAGCAGCCCGTATACCGTATCCACATCATCCTCATCTATATCCATTTCGAAAAGCTCTTCAATATCGGCAAGGGATGTGCGCGCAGGGACCTTCCAGCCGCCGTTTTCCAGCTGTTCGGGATCCTGGCGCTGTACACGGTCATGTTCATCTTCCATTTCGCCGACGATCTGTTCCAGTGCATCTTCAATAGTCACCATACCTGCGATGCCGCCGTATTCATCAACAACTACCGCTACATGCTGCCGTTCAGCCTGCATATCGTGGAACAGGTCGTCAACCGGCTTGGATTCCGGTACGAGCATTGGGCTGCGGGTTATAGTATCGACGGTACGGCTGCCGGCTGAGGGGTTGAAGGCAACCGCACGGACAGCATCTTTCAGGTATGCCATCCCGGCGAGGTCGTCAACAGACTCTCCGATAACGGGTACCCGGGAGAAGCCAGACCTCGAGCACATTTTCAGCAGGCTGCCCAGTGTTGTGTCCGTTCCGACACAGAACATATCGGTCCTGGGGACCATGATCTCACGTGTGAGGGTATCCGACAGCGTTAATACATTACGCAGCATCTCAGAAATCTCTTTGTCGAAAATATTATTTTCGACAAGCCGTTCGATTGCTGCACGCCCCTGCTCAAGATGGGCTTTTTCAACCTCTTCATCATCAGACAGGTTCTGCTCTTCGAGCCTGGAAGACCTGTTCTTCTCTGAGTGGAGGGTGAACGGCGTCAGAGCCAGGACAAACGCCACCAGACGGGAATATCGCATCATAACGTGGACAGAATCAATACTTGACGTCCGCGGACGGACAAAATTCGATATGACTGCCACGGCCAGCGCTGCGATGGCCCCTGAAAGCAGCTGGAGCCATACTGCAGCGCCGGCAAGCTGGGCAATAACCGCTATAAAAACGCCTTCGCATATATTGGCAACGATCCGCATAAAAGAGCATGATGCAGCTGTAGCATAACGATGCGTGACGAACTTCTGCACCGCATGGATACGCTTAAGCTTCCTCCTGCTGACAAAATCGGATTCATCATTCGTCTGTACCTCAACAACCATATTGTTGAGCGTTGACCGTGATACCCGGCCGATAGCGGTTTCACAGACCGCCATGATGATAGCAAACCACACAGTAAGGATTGCTGCAGCAGTAAGGGCTGCGATAGCAATCAGTGTTGGGATATCCATTATTCCGCTGCACTTTCCCCGGCAGCTGCATCTGCAGCCGTATCTGTATCGATATCGGTATATGTGATAAAGCCTTCGCTGTCCGTACCGCTGCCGTTACCGGGAGGGGCCACATCATTGAGTGTCCCTGAACGCACAGAAAGGAAAGTAAGCAGGAGCTGGCGCTGTATGCCGAACATGCGCTGTTCGTCTGCAGGGGTCGAATGGTCGTACCCCAGGAGATGGAGGATCCCGTGGACCGTCAGGAGCATCATTTCTTCGATCGTGGAATGCCCCGCAGCAGCAGCCTGATCCGCTGCCACCCGGGGGCAGAGGATGATATCGCCGAGCAGCCCTTCCGGATAATTTCGCCCGCTCCCCGGACGCAGCTCATCCATCGGGAAACTCATGACATCAGTAGGCCCTTCAAGGTTCATCCAGCGCATATGCAGCTGGGCCATAGGCTCAGGCTCAATAAAGGAGACCGACAGGTCACTGTGTGTGCTGACATGCATCTGGTCCATCGTCCATACTGCAAGATCGGAAAATACCATAGGATTGATATCCCATTGGGTCTCATTAGTAATATCAACGCTCACTGCCGTTCCTCCCCCTGTGCTCTGCTTCCTGCCTGCCGCCGTATTCCTGATAGGCATCTACTATCCTGGCGACCAGGCTGTGCCTGACCACATCACGGCTGTCAAGGTGTATGAAAGCAATATCATCAACACCTCCAAGGATATCCTCAATATCCTTGAGCCCTGAGTTGCGTACTGCGAAATCGACCTGCGTGGAATCCCCGGTAATAATCATACGGGTATTGAATCCTAAACGGGTCAGGAACATCTTCATCTGATGCTGGGTTGTATTCTGCGCCTCGTCAAGGATCACATAAGCATCATTCAAAGTCCGTCCGCGCATATATGCAAGCGGAGCCACTTCAATGGTGCCGTTGGACAGATAGCGCTGCAAGCGTTCATTGCCCAGCATGTCGGCAAGGGCATCATACAGAGGGCGCAGATAGGGATCCACTTTCTCATCAAGCGTCCCCGGAAGGAACCCCAGGGATTCCCCAGCCTCTACAGCGGGCCGGGTAAGGACGATCCGCCGCACTGTCCCATCATCAAAAGCCCGCACTGCCTTGGCCACAGCAAGATATGTTTTCCCCGTCCCCGCCGGGCCTATGGCAAATGTCACAGTATGCGTCCCTATCGCACTGACATATGCTGCCTGTCCCGGTGTTTTCGCACGTACAGGGGTACCGTGCGCCATAGTGATAACACTGGGTATTCGCCCGCCTAATGCAGGCACAGTGCCCAAAACACCGTTATCGCCGCTTCCTGTGCCGGCGGCACCTTTGCGGTGCAGATCCGGGCTGTCTGAGCTGGTGCCGCCCCGCGGATTACGCGAAATGATCTTCCTCTCTTTGCGGTCCGCTTTTCTGGATATCCTGTGATCCAGCAGCCTGCCCGCCTCATCCGCATCAATCGGCGCTGTATAGGCGGCATCAATAAGCCCATGGATAAAACTTTCCGCCTCCTCTGCCTGCGGTTCAGTCCGCGAATACTGGGACACGATCGCGACCCTGTTCCCGCGGACGGCTATAGACAGTTCGGGATATGCTTTTTCGACTGTACGGATAACACTGTCTTCCGGGCCGAATACTGACACCGGTTCAAGCTCATCCGGTATGATAACAGTTCTTGTTGTTGACGCCATATAGCTGCAGGACTACTCCTCTAATTTTTCCCCGGTAAGCACGTGTGCATGGACATGGAATACGCTTTGCCCTGCGTCTTCGCCGGTGTTGAACTCCAGACGGAAATGGCCATGGTATTCCTCATCCGCTATATGCTGGGCAACACTAATGATATCAGCCAGTTCTGCGGGGTCTGACTCAGCCAGCTCATGCACATCAGCGTAATGCTTTTTCGGTACTACGAGTACGTGGACTTTCGCCTGGGGATGGACATCTTTAAAAGCATACGTTGTACTGTTCTCAAACACTTTAGTGCTCGGCACTGTGCCGGCAACAATCCTGCAGAACAGGCAGTCTTCTTCAGTATGCATTTTAAGCTCCTTTTTGGCTTATATTTTACCGGATATCCTCTATATTGGCCCCTGCCGCCCTGCACTGAACCTCCCAAAAGCCTCGGAAAGCAGGGCCAGGGCAACAGGGCCGGCACTTGAAGCGCGCAGGATATTCCTGCCCAGCAGTGTTATATATGCCCCGGCAGATCTCAGCTGTTCAATCTCACTGCTGCTGATCCCGCCCTCAGGGCCTGCAGCAATATAAATATATCTGGGGGCTGATGCGCTGCCCCCTGCATCACGGGCAGCACCACCGTCCATGGGCTGGGCATACTGTCCTAAAAGCGTCCGCGATATATCCCCCCATGTATCAGCTGCATCCTGATGGAGCACGATAACCGCATTGCCGGACTGAACCTGCCCGGCAGCCCACGGGACCAGCTGTTTCGTAACCATAAGCTGCCCCAGCTCAGGCACCCGGGAGCGCCGTGACTGTTCCGCTGCCATAACAAGGCGGTCATGCCACTTCTCCCGCCCTTTAGCAGCCCTGGGGCCTTTCCACTGGACTATGCTGCGGTCAGCCTGCCACGGGATGACAGCATCCGCCCCAATCTCCACAGCCATTTCAACAGCCTGTTCATCCCGTCCGGATTTCGCCAGCGCCTGGACGAGGCCCAGCCTGATCTGGGGGGCAGATTCATATGACTGGCCCTCTATGCGGACCATCCCTTCCGAGCTGTCTGTGATAACTGCCCTGACCTTGAGCCCCATACCATCGCTGAGCCATAACGTATCATTATTGCCCAGCCTCATGGCCTTGACGGCGTGCTGGTATACACCGGCAGGCAGGACCGCTTCAGTGCCTGCAAGACTTGAGCTGCCATCGCCATCGGTGGACGGCGTTTCAGGCAGACTGATGCTTTCCCGCAGCTGAGGGACTATGAACAGGGGGAACGTCATACTGATACTTTAGCAAGGCTTGCGATCATTTATACAGCCGCGTCTGCTGCAATCAGGATTACAGATCTAGCAGATACAGAAAAGCCCCGCTCACGGGGCTTTATTGTGTCCGGAACGGGAGTTGAACCCGTACGCCCGTACAAGATGGGCACTAGCACCTCAAGCTAGCGCGTCTACCATTCCGCCACCCGGACAGATGCTTCACGCAACAGTAGAATAGCCTACCACGCCCACTGGCCGAAGTACAGCCTTACGTGTTGCGTGTGTCTAAGCACGCCGGCACTCAGCTTATGCGCCTTATGCGCCGCTGCCGGAAATCACCTTTCCCCGGGCGAAATATTCTCATCCCGCCCCGTCCCCGACAGAGGCGCCGTATCGGCCTTCTCCGTAATATAATCGGAGCTGTCCTTGATGACGCCGGTAGCTGTGCCCAGCAGCTTCAGAAGGTGGTAGACAGCGAGGGCAGCAACAGAACCGATCGCAATACCGTTGAAGCTGACGCCCTGGACGGCAAAAGTGAAATCTGCGATACCGATGATCATTGTTACGGCGCCTACTGTCATATTCACAGGCTTGGCAAAATCAACTTTATTCTCTACCCATATCCGCACGCCAAGCATGCCGATCATGCCGTACAGCAGCGTAGTCACCCCGCCCAGGACACCCTCGGGTATGGTGTTGATAACGGCGCCGAACTTGGGGCACAGGCTGAGGATAAGCGCAAACAGTGCTGCAAACCAGTAGGCGGCAGTCGAATAGACTTTCGTTGCAGCCATGACACCGATATTTTCAGCATACGTCGTGGTGCCTGACCCTCCGCCTATACCTGCAAACACTGTCCCCAGGCCGTCAGCAAAAAGCGAACGGCCGATACGTCCGTCATAATCCCGGCCGGTCATCAGCGAGACAGATTTGACATGGCCGATATTCTCGGCAATAAGGACGAACACCACAGGAAGGAACATCGCCAGTATGCTGAAATCAGCCTTCGGGGTATGGAAAGCAGGCAATCCGAACCACGCAGCCTTGCCGATAGGGGAAAAATTGACCTCGCCCCGGAAACAGGCAACGATATACCCGATCACCACACCGAGGAGGATGTTCAGACGCCCGATAAGCCCTTTGAAAAGGACAGATATAAGCATTACTGATACAAGGGTGACAATAGCTGTTACCGGCGCCTTTTTGAAATTATTCCATGCACTTGGGGCAAGGTTGAAGCCGATGATCGCCACTATCGCCCCGTTGACTACAGGAGGCATAACAGTATCGATCCACTTTGCGCCCGCAAAATGGACAATAATACCTACAGCCGCAAGCGTGGCACCCGTGCACAGGATACCGAAGCTCGCCAGCTGGAACCCTTCCATCCCCTGGTGCGCAGCGGTAACAGCACTGATTGGGGCTATAAAAGCAAAAGAGCTGCCCAGATAGCTGGGCAGCACATTATTATTGATCAGCAGGAACAGCGCTGTCGACAGGGCTGTGAAGAACAGCGTTGCCGACGGGTCGAATTTTGTCAGTATAGGGACCAGGAACGTCGCCCCAAACATTGCAATAACATGCTGGGCACCGATACCTGCGGTACGCCCCCATGTCAGCCGCTCATCCGGTTCAATCACTTCACCTGGGGCAATATGTTTGCCGTCGCCGTGAAGCTTCCATGTGAGATTCAAAGCCATACCTCTCCTTTTGCATGCCACACACGGCAGCATAGCCATGCTGGCCTGGTTATGGATACCTAATTTTTGCACTGGGCGAAAATCCCTTTAACTGTACAGGAACCCCTTCCCAAAATTCCATACCTGATATTTGCTGAATCCGACACGCCGAAACTATTTTTGTGCAACAATAGGAAGTACCACAATACCATTCCAGTTGCAAAGAAGCTAAGTCAGGAGGGATTATGTCAAAAAAGAATCCGAAAGTACTTTCGATCATTCTGGCAGGGGGAGAAGGCACGAGGCTGATGCCGCTGACGCGCGACCGTGCGAAACCGGCTGTGCCTTTTGGCGGGATGTACCGTCTGATCGATTTCCCGCTAAGCAACCTGGTCAACTCTGATTACCGTCAGATCATTGTGCTCACACAGTATAAATCCCATTCGCTGGACCGCCATATTTCGCGTGTATGGCATTTCTCTTCCCTGCTGGACAACTACGTGTCAACTGTCCCGGCACAGCAGCGCCTAGGCAAACGGTGGTACCTCGGAAGTGCCGACGCGATCGCCCAGACTATAAATATCATCGAAGATGTACGGCCTGATATCGTCCTTATCCTCGGGGCAGACCATGTATACCGTATGGATTACCGGCAGATGGTCCAGTCGCATATCGATACAGGCGCCGAGTTTACCGTGGCTGCGATCCGGCAGCCTGTTTCCCAGTCGGACCAGTTCGGAGTCATCAATACCGACTCGCAGAACCGCAAGCTTATTACCAATTTCGAGGAAAAGCCGGCAACAGCACAGGGGCTCCCCGATGCACCGGATCTGATGCTTGCTTCTATGGGGAATTATGTTGCCAACACCGATTCGCTTTTTGAAGCATTGCGTATCGATGCTGAAGACCCGGATTCCAAACACGATATGGGGACCAATATAGCCCCGTACTTTGCTGCCCGCAAGCAGGCCGGGGTCTATGATTTCCATGATAACGATGTCCCCGGCGCCAACGAGCAGGACAGAGACTACTGGCGTGACGTCGGCACCCTTAAACAGTTCTATGATGCCCATATGGACCTGATTGCCCATGTCCCTGAATTCGACCTGTACAATGCCGAATGGCCGATTTACAGCAATGTAGGTTCCCTCCCGCCCGCAAAGTTCGTCCACGCAGATTCCGACCGCCTGGGCCATGCCACCGAATCCATGGTATGCCCCGGGGCAATCATCTCGGGCGGCGAAGTGAACCATTCTGTTATTGCGACGAACGTCCGCGTCCATTCATGGTCCCAGGTCGTTGATTCAGTCATTATGGACAACTGCGCGATCCACCGGAATGCCCGCGTCTATAAGGCTATCCTCGATAAGGATGTTATCGTGGAGGAAAATGCTGCTGTCGGCCTCGAACATGACAGGGACAGCACACGGGGGCTGACCATTACTCCCGAAGGTATCACTGTTGTCCCGAAGGGCACTGTGATTGAAGCGTAACTATGCTGTCGGCCTATGGCTGGCCATCATAAGTCAGGCATAGGCCCGCGGCAGGCTGTTAAGGTTGAAGCCCAGTGCGGCGAGCTGTTCTGCACCCTCAGGCGTTATCATATCTATACTCCATGGCGGCGTCCATGTCCAGTCTACGCGGAATTCGTCAACGATCCCGGCCAGCGCACTGGCGCACTCATCTTCAATAAGGTCTGTCAGAGGGCAGGCAGGCGTTGTCAGCGTCATAGTAATAATGCACCGCCCAAGATGGTCTATCTCAATACCGTAAACCAGCCCCAGATCAATAACATCGATCCCCAGTTCAGGGTCCATGACCTGGTGGAGGGCTTCCCTGATATCTTCAGCAGTGGCACGGCCTATATCATCCAGCGAAGTGATGGTGATATCCCTCTGTCCGGCCTGCTCAGGCACATCCTGCACAGCCCCTTCCCCATCGGTTTTATGGGTATTATGCTCAGTTTCCCCTGCCATGTCCGGCTCCTTACCTTTATCCTTACCTATTCCTGTCCCATATCACCGGATTCCGACATGGACCGTGCAGCCTGCTTCGGGCTGACGGCAGACCCCTTTCCACCGGGTACTGTGCTGATCCGGGCCAGAGCGGAAGCAGCAGAATCCTTCAGGCCTTCCCATCCCAGGAGTGCGCATTTTATGCGCATCGGGTATTGGGAAGCGCCCTGGAATACCACGGCATCCTCGAGAAGGTCGTTTTTCCTTTCATCATCAAGGCCCTTGCCCCGTGAATCCATCAGCTCATGGAATACGGCATCCAGCTCCATAGCCTCTTCAAGTGTTTTGCCCTGGACCAGGTCATACATGATCGACAGGCTTGCCTGCGATATAGAGCATCCCTGTCCATCCCATGAAAGGCTTTCTATACGGACAGGCTTGCCGTCAGATCCGTCTGAAAGCTCAATACGCACAGTGACCTCATCGCCGCAGGTAGGGTTGAACTGATGGGATTGTGCAGGCACACAGTACTCATGGCTTGCCGTCAGCACAGCTGAAGCCGCTGCCCTCCCGGGAACGCCGCCGTCACCCTCATTTTCTGACTGTGCAGATGTAATATCCTGGGCAAAATGCGCCTTGCCGTGCGGATCCTTTGACGCCTCCAGAATGACTTCCTGATACATCTGCTCCAGATCGCTGCCGGATAATCCAAAATCGTCCACAGTAGACAGTTTACGCATACCGCTGCCGTACACAAGCGGAGCAGCGCATATTTCGCCACAGGATAGAAACAGCTGCAGCCCTATCCCTGATGCTATGCAGCGAAAAAGCGGCGGACCCGGCTGACGGCGCCGATAAGGGCGTCAATATCGTCATCGGTAGTATATATCCCCGCTGAAGCGCGGTTGGAAGCATATACCCCAAAATGGCGATGGACCGGCTGTGCGCAATGATGCCCGACCCTGATGGCTATGCCCTGCGCATCAAGGAACTGCCCGACGTCATGAGGGTGCACGCCCTCGACCTCAAAAGCAACAGTTGCAATACGGTCCCGATCCTCTGCCGGCCCGAGGATACGGACACCGGACACAGAGCCTAGTTCCAGCAGATGCCTGGTGAGTGCCGCCTCATGCTGCCTGACAGTATCCATACCGATATCCATCATCCATTGCGCAGCCTCCCCCGCGGCAACAGCCTGTGCGACCGGCTGGGTACCGGCTTCGAACCGTGCCGGAGGATCCATGTACTGCGCCGGCCTGTTCATCCACGCCAGCTCCACCATAGAACCGCCAAAACTTGCAGGCGGCAAAGCCTCCAGAAGCTTACGCCGTCCATACAGGAACCCCACCCCCGTAGGACCATACATCTTATGCGCACTGAATACTGCAAAATCGACATCCATGGCATGGAAATCGACACCGATATGCGGAACTGACTGGCATGCATCCAGCACAGTGACCGCCCCGGCTTCGTGCGCACGCCTCACAACAGGCGCAGCGTCGGTGATTGCGCCTGTTACGTTGGAAACATGAGTAAATACAACAGCTTTCGTGCGCTCTGTGATCGCCGAGCCAAGCATCTCGCTGTCTGTACGGATGCGCCCGTCTTCAGTAAGATCAAGCCATCTAAGTATTGCCCCTGTACGTTCTGCAAGCTCCTGGAAAGGCAGAAGGGCCGAATGGTGCTCAGCGCGCGTGACTGCTATTTCGTCGCCAGGCCTGAGGGCAAAACGCCGGGCGGGTTCCCCTCCCCGCCCGAGGCTTGCATTCCCGAATGCGGTAGCCAGCAGGTTCAGCCCCGCTGTTGCACCGGGTGTCACCACTATTTCTTCAGCCCCCGACTGAGACTGCGCCCCAACGAAATGCGCCACACGGGTCCGTGCATCCTCATAAGCCTGGGTGCTGCGTGCTGCAAGCTCATGCGCCCCTCGATGCACCCCCGCATTGACGGTCTCATAAAAATCCCGCTCAGCATCAATAACGCACTGAGGCTTCTGCGCCGTAGCAGCCGAATCCAGGTAAACCAGAGGATGCCCGTGCACCTTCTGTTTAAGTATAGGGAACTGCGAACGGATATATCCTGTATCTGCCATATCCGCCTACGCCAGTGCTGATTCAGAATCGGCGCCTTCAGGAAGGAACCTGTCGTAGCCTGATTCTTCAAGCTCATCAGCAAGCTCAGGCCCTGCTGTTTCCACTACCCTGCCCTGCGCAAATACATGCACGATATCAGGCTTAATATACTTGAGTATCCTTGTATAATGCGTAATAAGCATAATGCCGAGCCCTGTATTTTCCTTTGCCCGGTTCACACCTTCAGAAACGATACGGAGGGCATCAACATCAAGCCCCGAATCCGTTTCATCCATAATAGCAAATTTCGGCTTCAGGAGTTCAAGCTGGAGGACTTCTGCCCGCTTTTTTTCGCCGCCAGAAAAACCTTCATTGACAGAACGCTGGGCGAATTTAGGATCCATCCTCAGATTTTTCATGGAAGCAGCCAGATCCTTTGTCCACTGCCTGATAGCCGGTGCCTTGCCGTCAACAGCGGTTTTGGCAGTCCTCAGGAAATTGGTCATAGAGACCCCCGGTACCTCCACCGGATACTGCATGGCCAGGAACAGCCCGGCCACTGCCCGCTCATCCGGCGTCATTTTCAGCAGGTCCCTGCCGTCAAGCAACGCCTGCCCGCTGTCCACAATATATTTTGGATGCCCAGCGAGGGTATAGGCCAAAGTTGATTTCCCGGAACCGTTAGGCCCCATGATCGCATGCGTCTCATTAGAATTAAGGGTAAGGCTGACCCCTTTAAGGATTTGTTTGCGTCCTTCCTTTGTCTCTACCGAAGCATAAAGGTCTTTGATATCAAGTACCGGCATAATTTACTCCTTGTTGAGGTCTTGGCTGGTGTCCTGTGGATATGAATTATTTTCAGTGCTTTCCAGACGCCTGTTGACAGCGTCCATAAGATGGCTGGAAATAGCCGGAATACCGATCTCATCGATCAGCTCACCGAAAAAACCCCGTACCACAAGCTTACGGGCTTCGGTTTCAGGGACTCCCCGGGACTGCAGATAGAACAGCTCTTCATCATCGAACCGGCCGACAGAGCTGGCATGGCCTGCCCCTATGATATTGCCGTTCTCAATCTCCAGGTTTGGTTCGGAATCTGCAACAGCACCGGGGACAAGGACCAGATTGCGGTTCAGCTCATATGAGTCTGTACCCGGGGCAGACGGCTGTATCAGGGCATTGCCTACCCATGTGGAATGCGCATCTTTTCCTTCCAAGGCCCCTTTATAGATGACCCGTGATTTGCATTCCGGCTCATTATGCACCACCATAGTACGGTGTTCAATATGCTGACCCGGATCGACGAAATAGATCCCCAGCATATTGAGTTCACTGCCGGGCCCGGCAAAATCCTGATCCATGCGCAGCCGCACAACATCCCCGCCAAGGGTAACAACACAATGCCGCAGCACCGCGCCTTCGCCTACCCTGATGCGGTGGCTGCCAACGTGCTTGCTTGCGTCAGACCATTCCTGGACAGATACCACGCAGATATGGGACCCCTTCCCTGTTATAATCTCAAGCCCTTCAGCCAGTTTCGCATCCCCCTGATGCTCAATGATTATATCGCCGTGTGAATAGTCGGCGGTTTTGATAACAATATGAAGCGCGTCAGGAGCCAGGGATTTCCCTGTGATCCGCAGAACGGCCGGAATATCCCACTGACCTGAAAGCTCAAGCACATACGTATTATTATGCGCGCTCACCCACTGAACCGCAGAAGCCCTATCGCTCGGCTGTGAAACGATACCGGCGTCCTCATCCTCCGTGGTAGTTTTACGCAGTACGGCATTCTGCGCAGGGGCCGGGCCGCCGCCGGCAGCACCTAGGAAAACTTCCGTTGCACAGGACGGCTCAAAGGCTGTGAAAAACTCTTTTATCCGTTCCACAGGCGTGAAACGCCAGTCGTCCTGGCGGCGTGAAGGCATGGCAAAAGCATCCGGGTCAAACGACCGCACGGCCTTATCCGCGCTGGACGGCATAGCAGCCGGAACGGCATACGGATCATTGGGGTCTGCCACAGGGACCTTTATTTCATTATTATCATGCTCATGCGATGCCATATTAACCAACAGATCCTTCCATTTGCAGTTCGACCAGGCGGTTCAGTTCAAGGGCATACTCCATAGGCAGCTCGCGCGAGATCGGTTCCACAAAACCCCGCACGATCATCCCCATCGCTTCTTTCTCCTCAAGCCCCCGGCTCATCAGATAAAAGAGCTGGTCTTCGGAAACTTTGGAAACCGTAGCCTCATGTGCCATAGAAACATCATCTTCGCGCACATCCACATGCGGATATGTGTCAGAACGCGAGAAATCATCAACAAGCAGGGCGTCGCACACAACGTTGGAACTTGAGCCATATGCCCCGTCAGCGATTTTCACCAGCCCGCGGTATGCTGAACGCCCCCCTCCCCGGGAGATCGATTTCGCAACGATCGTTGAGCTTGTATGAGGGGCGCAATGGATCATTTTCGCCCCGGTATCCTGGTACTGGCCGCGCCCGGCAAAGCCGAGCGACAAGGTCTCAGCCTTGGCATACGGCTCTGCAAGGATGCATGCAGGGTATTTCATCGTTGCCTTGGAACCAATATTGCCATCGACCCATTCCATAGTGCCGCCTTCACGCACATATGCCCGCTGGGTCACCAGATTGTACACGTTATTGGACCAGTTCTGCACTGTCGTATACCGCACACGGGCGTTTTTCTCAACAATGATCTCCACATTGGCGGCATGCAGGGAATCCTGCGAGTAGATGGGGGCAGTGCACCCTTCAACGTAATGGACATAGGAGCCTTCGTCAGCGATGATCAGAGTACGTTCAAACTGCCCCATAGCCGGTGTATTGATACGGAAATATGCCTGCAGCGGGATATCGACGTGCACCCCTTTAGGGACGTAGACAAAAGAGCCGCCGGACCATGCGGCAGTATTCAACGCAGCAAATTTATTATCATCCGGAGGGATAACTGTGGCAAAATATTTTTTGACCAGCTGCGGATAATCCCTTACAGCAGCATCGGTATCAACAAAAATAACACCCTGCTTTTTAAGGTCTTCGCGGATAGAATTATAAATTACTTCCGATTCATACTGCGCTGCCACACCGGAGACCAGGCGCTTTTTCTCAGCCTCGGGTATGCCCAGGCGGTCATAAGTATTACGGATATCATCGGGCAGCTCATCCCACGAGTTCACGGGCTTGTCGATTGGCTTAACGTAATATTTGAAATCCTCCGCACGGAAACCGCTCAGGTCAATGCCCCATTCAGGCATAGGTTTATCGATGAAGGCCTGGTATCCCCGCAGGCGGTAGTCGAGCATCCACCCAGGTTCGCCTTTATCGGCAGAGATATCACGGACTACCTGCTCATCGATCCCTTTTTTAGCCGCTTCCCCCGCGGCATCAGAATCATGCCAGCCGTAATTATATTCACCGAACTGGGCGATGATCTCATCATCCTGCCTGAGCTTATCCTCATTAACATTTGCGCGGTCAGCAACATACTGGTTCATCTCCACATCCGATGAATCCTGCTGTACCTTATCTGCTGAAGCCACAGACACCTCCCGTAGCGCATAACTTTTTTTATTGTAGACCTTCAAAAGGCCAAAAGGAAGAGGGCGTATAGTTATCTCTGTTACATGCATGCAGTGCGCATACACATACGGTATGCAATGTGTCTGCCGTACACTGCATGCGCACAGCCCGGCTGGCCCGCATACGGGCAGGAATTTGCTCCCCTATAAGGAGCCCTGCCCCTGATGATGGGTCCGCTTAAATTCGATCGCCGCCCTGACAAGGCCGTTGAACAGGGGATGCGGTTTCGTCGGGCGCGACTTGAACTCCGGGTGGGCCTGCGTCCCGATATAGAACGGATGGATATCCTGAGGCAGCTCAACGAATTCGGTAAGCTCACCGTCAGGGCTTGTGCCGCTTATCCGCAGGCCCGCATCTTCAAGCTGCTGTTTATACGCTACATTGACCTCATAGCGATGGCGGTGGCGTTCCGACACGTTTTCGCTTCCATACAGCTGGGCAGCAAGGGAACCGGGCTTCAGCACTGCCGGATAAGCCCCCAGCCGCATAGTATGCCCCATATCCCCGAAGCCCTCAACGAATTTACGCTGCTCTTCCATCGTGGCAATAACAGGGTTTTCACACTGGGGATCAAACTCTGAAGAATTGGCATGCTCAATACCGGCAACATTGCGTGCATATTCAATAACAATGGACTGCAGGCCAAGGCACAGCCCGAGTACCGGCACTTTATTCTCACGCGCCCAGCGGAGGGCGCCGATCTTGCCTTCAATACCGCGTATGCCGAAGCCCCCGGGGATAACGATTCCGTCCACATCATTCAGGCTGCGCTGCGCGCCTTCCATCGTCTCGCATTCATCGGCAGCTATCCAGCGCACGTTCGCCTTTGCCCAGTTGCCGAAGCCGCCGGCTTTTATAGCTTCAGTGACTGACAGGTATGCATCAGGCAGGTCAATATATTTGCCGACGATAGCAATAGTCACTTCTTCACGCGGATTGCTGACACGCTCGACAAGGTCTGCCCAGTCGCCCCATTCCACATCATGCGCCTTGCTGAGCCTGAGGCAACGCACTACATAAGAGTCAAGCCCCTCTTTATACAGCATACGGGGGATATCATAAATGCTCGGCACATCTACGCAGTTGACCACAGCGTCGCTGTCCACATCGCACATCAGGGATATCTTGTCTTTGATGCCTTCCGACAGCGGACGGTCGGAACGCAGGACGAGTGCATCGGGACGGATGCCCACCTGGCGGAGCATCATCACAGAATGTTGTGTAGGTTTAGTCTTCAGCTCATGGGCGGACGCGATATACGGCACCAGCGATACATGCACGAACATGCAGTTGTCAGACCCGAGTTCACGGCGTACCTCGCGCGCTGCTTCAAGGAACGGCTGTGATTCGATATCGCCCACAGTACCGCCGATCTCAGTAATGATCACATCGACACCGTTATCAGCCTGGGCGCGCATACGGCTTTTTATTTCGTTGGTGATATGCGGGATCACCTGCACGCACTGTCCGAGGTATTCGCCTGCCCGCTCCTTACGCAGCACATTCTGGTATATCTGGCCCGTAGTGACATTAGCCCGCTGGCTGAGGAAAACGTCAAGGAACCGCTCATAGTGGCCAATATCCAGATCAGTTTCGGCCCCGTCCTCAGTTACATATACTTCACCATGCTGGAACGGGTTCATTGTGCCGGGGTCAACATTGATATAAGGGTCCAGCTTCTGCTGCAAAACATGCAGGCCGCGGCTGCGCAGAAGGCGTCCCAGAGAAGATGCCGTAAGGCCTTTGCCAAGGGAAGAAACAACACCGCCAGTAACGAAAATATGCTTTGTCACGTGTTGTGGATTATTATCACCATGTTCATCAACCATGGGATTTAATCATATCATTCACATGTGACGTGGAGCAGTTTTCCGCCACTCCGGCGGGCATCCCTTCTATCAGCACTGCTAAAGCTTCGCCATGGGATTCGCCGGCTGCCCGACATCGCAACATGCTCTTACCGCCGCCTTTATTTATTTTCGATTCTAAGGTATATATTACGTAGTGGCTTATCTATCTGCATGTCTGACTGTTCCCGGCATTATCGCCGGTATCTGCCTATCGGTATCCGATATCAGATCGCGTACCGTGCCGCGGGCTGCGGTCATCACAGGGTATATCATCCAGCTGTCGGTTTTTGCTGCTTATGCTGCGGCAATTACGGCACATCTTTGTGATGCCGCCTGTTTTCATGACGGGCATAACCCGTGGGAAAGGCTTGTTTCAGCAGTGATTTCCTCATTCATATGCGCAGGCATCCAGTTCGCACTGTCTATGGTACGGCCGGGGGCACTCGGGTTTGGGGATACTACAGCCACATGGCTTATCACGCTGGCTGTAGGGTGGCTGGGATGGACCGCAGCAGTATGGTGGTGGACAGTCCTTGGGATACTTGGCCTCGCAGGGTTAGGGGCAATGAAGCTTATCACACGGGCAAGGAAAGCACAGCCCCACAGCATAGATACAAAAGTAAAAACAGGCAGCCTCCCCTTTGTACCTTTTATAACCCTGTCTGCCATTATCGTTATAGCAGCATACGCGGCGGGGATCCCCCTTTAACTGCAGCCCCGGGCTGAGGGCAGGGCATAAAAGAAAGAAACTACTTGCTGCTGCCTTTATTTTTCAGCCACTCGTGGTATTCCCGCGAATACTGGTTGAACGTCTCACTGTTATCAGTGAATTTAGTTTCGCCTGTATCAGTATTGACAGTCACAAAATACAGCCAGTTTCCCTGGACCGGATTGATCGCTGCTGCAATGGAAGCATCGTTGGCACTGCCGATCGGCGTGGGGGGAAGCCCCTTCTGTATACGCGAATTATAAGGGTCATTGGGATCTGCCAGCTGGGCGCTTGTCAGCTGGCTGGCATCATCAAGCCCCAGCCCGTATACATTGATAGCATCCATGCCTAAAGGCATATCTTTGGCAAGCCTGTTTTCGATCACCCGGGCAACTTTGCCGTAATATTCTGACCTGTTGACCTCCGCACCAATGATCGACGCCTTGGTAAGTATCGTTTCCCGGTCTTTTCCGGAAGGGACTTTAAGATCATCAAGATGTCTGATACGCGCCTGCACTATCTGTTTCAGGACATCGCCGGCACTGGCCGCATCTTTGATATCATACGTCCCCGGCTGCAGCCAGCCTTCAAAACTGCCTTTCGCCTCTGCGGGAAGTATTCCCGCACCTTTATTATCAATAATTTTCCGGAAATCTGCCTCCGTGAGGTTATCTGCTGCTGCGGCAGCATTCCTGATTACTTTCTTTACCGTATCCCCTGCAACGATGTTAAGGATACTTTTTGCATTATTGGGATTGCTCAGGACAGTAACAACATCCGACGCCTTCATCCCTTTCTTAAGCTCAAAAGTCCCCGGCTGCAGGGACTGGGCCGCACCTGCTCCTGATGCGGCATTGCTGAAAGCGCAGGAGGTCCTGACTATCCCTGCCTGCTCCAGCCGCTGCGATATGGAGCTTGCACTTTCGCCCTTGGCGATGGTAAAGTTTACGCTTCCAGTGCCCGGCCCGGGATAATCTGAACAGTCTGCCATTTTTTGCGCTGATTCAGTGTTTCGCTTTGCTGCAGATATCCCTCTGACAGTATAAAAAACCGCCGCAAGAAGGACGGCCGCAAGCAGTACAGCCAGTATTGCATGGGAAGCCCTGCGCCTCCCCTTATTCCGTCTGTCCCGTTCCCGGGCATGCCTTAACGCTTTACGCCCGGCTGGAGGCGAAGATGGTGCAGAATGCCTGCCGCCGGTATGCGCGGCATGCGTATTGCCTTCATTCAGACGGTTCTCGAAGAAATCCATGAAATCGTCATGATCCCTTTCGTTATCTGACATGAAGCCTCCAATCATCACTGCACGTGTTTCTTTTAAAATATCCTGAGCACGACCTTTGCATAATACCATATCATATTAGGCATAAGCTTTCAGCCGCTCAGCTCCCCTGCGGCGATACTGAGGACCTGTATGAATCCAGCGCGCTCTGCAGGATAATAACGGCAGCCTGCTGGTCTACAGCCTGCCGATGGCGGCGCATGCCCATCCCTGCTTCGTGCAGCTGGGCATGGGCACTTACCGTAGTCATCCGTTCGTCTTTAAGCTCAACACTGGCATCGTACCCGTCCGCAGCCAGCCTTCTGGAGACCGCTTCGCTGAACCGGCGTGCTTTCTTTGCTGACCGGCCTTCATTGCCGTCAAGCTGCAAGGGGTACCCGACCACTACGTGCTGCACATTGTTATCTTCGATCAGCGCAATAACATCATCCAGAGCATAGAAGTAATCGCCAGAAACGGCTATATTCCTGTCAGGATGCGCAAAAGAAAGTTCAGGGTCGGACAGGGCAACGCCTATACGGGAATTGCCCGGATCCAGTCCCATCCATATTCCGCCGGCAGACAAACCCTAGGCCTCGCTGACCTGCTGGCTGCGGACCTGCTGCTCAACCGCCTGCAGTGCCTCGCCGATCTCCCGGGCGTCCTGCCCCCCGCCCTGGGCAAAATCAGGCTTCCCGCCGCCGCCGCCGCCAAGTATCACAGAAGCGCTGCGTACAAGGTCTCCGGCTTTTATACCGGAATCCTGGGCAGGCCCGTTGACAGCAACGAAAATGACCGGCTTGCCTGTATCACTGCTTATCCCGGCAAGCGCCACGGCTGCCGGCCTGCCGCTGCCCAGCTGCGCACGGATATCAGTTACAGCCTTGCGCAGGGCATCGGCGGAACCGAAAGTGCCCACATCCTGGGTCACAGCAACCACAGGGCCGTCATCCTGCGCACCCTTTTTAACAAGCTGCGGGACCATGCTTTCTATCTGCTGCTCATAGATCAGTGCAAGCTTGCTGTCCGATTCCCTGAGTTTCGCCTCAAGCTGGGAAACACGCCCTTCTATTTCATCCGGACGCGCATTGAGCCCATCTGCAAGGCGGCTGACCATCATATGCTGGCTGTGGGTGAACTCGTAAGATTTTTCCCCCACAAGTGCTTCTATCCTGCGCAGGCCTGTGCCTACCGAGGACTCGGACACCAGCGTGAACGACCCGATCGTCCCCGTACGCCGGGCATGGGTCCCGCCGCACAGTTCCCTGCTCCAGCCGTCTGAGCCAATAGTCACGACGCGCACGATGTCACCGTATTTATCGCCAAAAAGATGCATAGCCCCAAGCTCCATGGCGTCATTGATCGGCATGTTCTTCCATGTCACTTCAAGGTCATCACGGATGCGCGCATTAACACGGGCTTCGATCTCATCGAGCTGCGGGCGCGTCAGGGCCTTTGACCAATGGAAATCAAAACGCAGACGGTCGGGATCAACAACGGAACCGCTCTGGGTCGCTTTATCGCCAAGCACTTCACGCACCACTTTATGCAGTATATGCGTTGCAGTGTGCGAATGGGTCATGCCAATACGCCGCGGGATATCAACAGAAGATGATACTTCATCCCCAACATGCAGTGTCCCTTCAGCCAGCCGGCAATGGTGCACGTACAGATCCTTAACAGGCTTCTGGACATCATCGACTTCAGCCGTAGCGCCGTTATCGCTGGATATCTCACCATAATCAGCCATCTGTCCGCCCTGTTCGGCATAAAATGGAGTGCGGTCAAGGATGATCTCTACCGTTGCAGGGCCGGCTGCTTCCTGCACTGCCCCCCGCTCATCATCGATAATGGCAAGCACCCGCCCGCGGCTCGAATACTCTTTATATCCTGTAAATTCGATGGGGGCTTCAAGCGCCTTCTTTATATCGTCGTACACACTTAAATCAACGTTATGGCGTTTTTTCAGCGCATCGGCCCGTGCACGGGATTTCTGCTCCGCCATAAGCTCCCTGAACTTATGGGTATCCACAGCGATCCCCTGCTCTGCGGCGATCTCAGTTGTCAGCTCAATGGGGAAACCATACGTATCATGCAGGGCAAACGCATCGCTGCCGGAAACGACCGGCCTCCCATCGATTTCCTGCTGCGTATCCTGCTTCGCCTTGCGGATGGCGGTATCAAGGATAACCGACCCCTGGTCCAGGGTACGCCTGAAGGCAGCTTCCTCGCCGTACGCAGTTTCACAGACAGAATCGAAATTGGTATCCAGCTCGGGATAGCTCAGCCTCATCTGTTCCTGGGATACGGGAAGGAGATGCGGCAGGACTTCCTGCTCTACGCCGAGCATTTTCATTGCACGGATACTGCGCCTGAGAAGGCGCCGCAGGACATATCCGCGCCCTTCATTGCTTGGCCGCACACCGTCGCCCATAATCATCAGTGCTGACCGTATATGGTCTGCAACAACGCGGAAACGGATATCATGGCCGGCATCATCCCCGTAGGACAGGCCGGACAGGCGTTCTGCTTCAGCGATCACAGGGAATATCTCATCGGTCTCATAAATATTCTGCTTGCCCTGGAGAAGGTATGCCACACGTTCAAGGCCCATACCCGTATCAATGTTCTTGCTGTCAAGCTCGCCAACAATATGGAGGTCAGTTTTTGACTTCACATTATCGACTTCAAAATTCTCAAAGACAAGGTCCCATATCTCAATATAACGTGTTTCGGAAGCGATGGGGCCGCCGTCCGGACCATACTCCGGCCCTCTGTCCACATAGATCTCCGTGCACGGCCCGCCGGGCCCCGGACCTCCTGTAGTCCAGAAGTTATCTTCCATACCGAGCACCTGCATATGTTCGGGGTCCATTCCCTCGTTACGCCACAATGCACGCGCCTCATCATCATCGGTATAGGTGGTGACCCATAATGTATCTTTATCGAAACCGTACCCGCCCTGATCCTGCGGCGAGGTCAGCAGATCCCATGCATAGTGGATCGCCTCCTCTTTGAAATAGTCGCCGAAAGAGAAATTGCCCAGCATCTGGAAGAAGGTACCGTGCCGTGTAGTCTTCCCTACCTCATCAATATCAAGCGTACGCACACATTTCTGATTGCTTGCCATGCGGCGCGACGGAGGCGTCTGCTCCCCGAGAAGATAAGGGATAAAAGGGACCATGCCGGCGATCGTAAAAAGCGTAGTCGGATTAGGGGAGATCAGAGAAGCGGAAGGCGTCACCAGATGGCCGTGTTTCTCAAAATAAGCCAAAAACCGCTTCGCAATTTCTGATGTACGCATACGAATCTCCTTTAGTTTTCCTATACTCCGGTCCTGGTCGCACTTTTACAGATTCAAATTGTAACCCATGCCAATGATGAAATGCCGCAGGACGCTGTCAGCAGAAGCACAGCCAGCCGATTGGCTGCGTTACAAGGATTTCTGGCCCTCTAACGGGGTATGCGGCCCCATTTGCACGCATCAGCCGGACATATACAAAAGCGGGTGGCCTGCACCACCCGCCTGAACTGCCCGTCACTGTGTATCTGCAGTATTTTAATTTTACTGCTTCCTGTCAGATCCAGACCGGGACACATATTTTTCTACATAATCGGCATTCAGCTGGCTCTCGCGGTCTTTCCTGTAGCTGTTGAAATCTTCAAACAGGCCGCGCAGCGTCCGCATAGCAACGTTCTCCTGGTCAGGCCCCAGGACAAATTCACGGGCATGTTTGGGAGTATGGTCTTTTACATACGCATTAGCCTTAGCAACGGTCATAACACCGGCAACGAATCCCATGCTGAACCAAAAAATCCTTTTAAACACGATATACACCTTTTCTGCTTAATCGTTGGCAGACGACGGACCGGCGGCCGCATCATCCGATGCTACATGCGCACCTGTAACAGCTTGGTCCGATCCGGCATCGTCATCTTTTTTATGACGCCTGCTGCTGATAAAATCAAGCGCTGTCTGCTTAACAGCATAGAAAGCTGAAGCAATTTTGATGATCGGCTTGCCCAGTATCGAGCCATACAGATCAGTCAGGGCAGTAATATTATTGGTCGTTGTGCTCACAGCCCCGGTCATCTTATTGGCATCATCAAGGCTCTGGTTGACTTTCCTGACCGTATCAACGCTTTCATCGAGCGCCGGGATAGTATGGTCGCCGGCATCTTTGACCGTTGTTGCGATCTGATCAAAAAGCCTGCCCAGCCTGATAAGGGGATAAATCATGAATCCAGCGAGTATTGCGAATGCAATTGCTGCGATAAGACCAGCAATTTGTCCAGCATCCATCCTGACCTCTTTCCATAAGGAAGACCGGAACCTGCATCAGCTGCTGATGCGTTCCCAGTCTTCTAACAGATACTATTATGTATTCCTCTCTAGGGTACCATGATATACGGTCGTACTGTGATCTGCAGCCGGCAGCGGCGGCACCCGGCTACTCGTTATATCCCGCAACGGAGATTGCACTGTCCAGCGTTTTACCGGTGTCGAAATCAAAACGCGTGATGCTGCCGTTGGCGGGGCGCCGGGTAAGGTCGTACCCCTCCGGCGCAAAGCGCGACATCATGCTCAGCAAAGTGTTGCCATGCGATATCTGGAGGACAGGGCTGCCGTCCGGAAGCCCCCATTCCTCAGCCGTCCGGGCGATGAGTGCAAACCCGGAATCAATACGCGCCCAATATTCAGCATCAGATTCAGCATCGTGGAAAGGATCGGCCTCTTTAAGGAAATCCCGGGTAGCTGCAAGCCCGTATTTTTCAACGATCGATGCATAGCCCGGCGCGCCGTGCGGGGCACCTGCAGCCCACCATGCTTCACCCATATCGTGCCCTTCAAAATACCCGTAGAACTGCTCACGGAAAGCAGCATCAGAGATGAACGGACGCGGACCCGTACTGCTGGCCCAGCAGGTATTAGCATCCAATATGGCCTGCGCTGTCTGCTGCGCGCGCGTGGTATCCGAACAGAAAGCAGCACTGAAACCAATATTTTTGAGCCTGTCCCCCGCCTTCAGGGCATCCTCGACCCCTGCCTCAGTCAAAGGCGAATTGGACCATCCCTGAAGCCTGTTATACCTGTTGAAATAGGTCTGTCCATGGCGGACGATGTACATATGTAAAAGCATACTTCCATTATTTCACCGCACCGCAACTTTTCCGGAGCTGATCAAAAGGGATGTCTCAATAGGACGTTACTCACCTACTTCACCGCCGAAGCAAACACATAATCTTTATAAGCTTTATCCACATTCCTAATATAAGTATAATTACTAGGATTAGAACCAGCCCCCAAATCCACTTTTTCCCCTTTGTGATGGACAACCCCATCATCATCAGTAACATCCCGTTTATACACCAAATCAGCAGGCTTTCTGCACCATGTGATGAACTCATACTCCTTCACGTCATACACCCACATACCACGACGGCGGGTACGGATATTACGAGCAAAATCCCTACCATACGCCCTACGCAAACTATCCACCGTCACAGCCCTCTGCGGATACCGGGAATCATAATAAGACACAGCAGCCTCCACTTCCTCCACCTGATCAGCAGGAATAGGATCCCCAGGCCACCGGGAAGGATCCGACTCAAACGAAAACCCCTTCGGAGCATCACGAAACGGAACACCCCTACCCACAAACTCACGGATCATCTCCGACGCCACATACGCATTCTCCCTGGCAACACGACGCCTCTCAGCCGCACACCAGGACCACACACCACCAGCCACCACACCACCAACAACAAGCACACACACCAGCACACCAACAACACGATGCCCACACGCCCTCAACCACACTGTCACACCCCCACCTACCGAACATCCCAAGCAAACACACTCAAATCAAACGAACCCATCTTCTCCAACCACACCCGGCAATCAGAAGCCTTCACCTCCAAGGCACTGATCTCTTCAGACAACGAAGATTTCAACACCCCAACTCGAATCCTCACAATAACCACCCTTCATATTGTTGTTATTTATTGTATACAGTTTTGTATGTTCCCTAGTCATTTATACTAATAACCCCAAAAGACGTGAACATAAACATACATACCTGTCTTTTTTTATAGCCATAGTTATGGCTATAAAGACCGGCTTGATCAATATTACCTACAATGGCATAGCAGCTACTACACTATACAGTTGAACGTTTACGGGTATGAACTGTAAATAAAAGTAAATATCCATCACACACAGTGCAGGACGGAAAATATGCCTGATTTTGATTTTGACGCGGTGGACCGCACACATATCAATTCTGTGAAATGGGATGTCGCACCGGGGGAACTGCCTATGTGGGTCGCCGATATGGATTTTGCGACTGCCCCCACCGTTATTGACGCTGTTAAACAGCGTATGGCAAATCCCACGTACGGATACTCCTTTATCCCGGAAGAGTATAATCAGGCTGTTTCATCATGGTGGAAAAGGCGCCATGATCATGATATTGACCCTCACAATATTATTTTTGCTACAGGTGTTATTCCCGCCATTTCTTCGGCAGTGAGATACCTGACCAACCCTGCGGAAAAAATCGTGATCCAGTCGCCTGTATATAACATTTTTTATAATTCGATTATTAATAATGGACGGCGGGTCATAGATGCCCCGCTCGCATACACCAGTGGCGAGTATTCAATGGATTTTGAAGCACTTGAAAGAGCTTTCAGCGACCCCCTGGCTACTATGATGATCCTCTGCAACCCTCACAATCCGGTTGGGAAGGCATGGAGCAGGAATGACCTCGCCCGGGTTGGAGAACTTGCAGATAAGTATCACATCACAGTCGTTTCCGATGAGATCCATTGTGATATCATGGATCCGGCTGTGACCCATATCCCTTTTGCTTCAGCAGACCCTGCATGCCGCCGTGTAGCCGTGACCTGCTGTTCCCCTTCAAAAGCATTCAACCTCGCGGGGCTCCATAGTGCTTACGTTATGATTGATGAACCGTAGATACGGCATCGTGTGGAACGGGGGCTCAATACTGATGAGGTTGCCGAGCCTAACGCTGTAGCCTGCCAGTCAACGATTGCCGCATATTCGCAGGACGGTGCACAATGGCTGGATGCGCTCAACGGATATATACAGGGGAATAAAGATCATGCAGCTGCAGCGCTGTCCGATGCACTGCCGGGCCTGCACATCCCCCGATCCGAGGCCACATACCTTATGTGGATCGATTGCAGCGCCTATACCGACGATGCCGAAAAATTGCAGGGATACGTACGCCAGGAAACCGGCCTTTATGTATCTTCGGGGCATGTTTATGGTGAGGCAGGGCGCACTTTCCTGCGCATGAACCTGGGGACGTCACGCAGCCTGGTCGAAGACGGCGTACAGCGCCTAATTGCAGCCTTGCGGAGCCTCTGATAAAGCTGGGATCACAGAGTAGCCTGACAGTATGCTCTGGCCGGCGGTAGAATGCGCAGATATTAAAATACGAAATTAGTTTGTCTCCAATAAATCCTAACGGAGATACGCAAAAGGCCGGCAGCACCCTGCCGGCCAATTTTCAACGCTTACTGTTAAAAGGGTTAACGTGCGTAGTATTCAACCACGTACTGGATATTGATCTGGACCGGGATCTCCTCAACTTCAGGCATACGGGTAAGTGTTGCCTTCAAAGAAGCGAGATTCACATCCAGATACCCCGGTACTGCAGGAAGGACATCACGGTGGACGCCTTCGGCAGCAGCCTGGAACGGCTCCATCGTCTGGCTCTTTGGCTTGACCTGGATAGTCTGGCCCGGTTTTACGCGATAGCTTGGACGGTCCACAACATTCCCGTCAACAAGGATGTGGCGGTGGACTACGAACTGGCGCGCCTGGGCTGTAGTGCGGGCAAAACCTGCACGCAGGACAAGGGCGTCGAGGCGTGTTTCCAGCTGCAGCTGCATAGAGCTGCCGGTCTGGCCGGATGCACGTGTAGCACGCTCATAAACTGCACGGAGCTGCTTTTCTGATACACCATACTGTGCGCGCAAGCGCTGCTTTTCGCGCAGACGTACTGCATAATCAGATTCTGCACGGCGGCGGTCACGCCCGTGCTCGCCCGGGCCGTACGGGCGTTTTTCAAAAAGGCGCTGGGCTTTAGGGGTCAATGCAATGCCGAGGGCACGTGATAAACGTACCTGACGGCGCGCACGCTGAACTTTAGTCATTTCATTTCCTATCTGTCGTTGTCTGTACGCAGGCAAAGCACTGTGCCCTGCCTAAGCCGGGCCTCTCCAGCGCTTACGAACATTACACATGTGCAGTGCACGGGAAGTTTTCCCCAATGTACCGGTCCCGCTGACGGGCTATGGCTTCAGAACATGTACCGGCCTGCTGCCGGGACACCGGGAACTACTATACACTACACAGCAGAATAAGCAAAAATGCGAGAGAGTAGCAGAGATAAATAAACAGGGCTGGCGGGCGGCACAGTAATACTGCAATCCCGCCAAGCCCCCCACACCGCTCATTTACACCGAAAAACTACCGCCGCCAGACGGAAGACACCCATCGCGTAAAAGAATCCCACCAGCCGCTGACAGTCTGGACCACGCTGCCCCACCATCTGCTCACAGCCCGGGTCGCCGTGCCCCACCAGTCGTGCTGCTGCTGGGATATCCCCTTTTCAGCCACCATATCCACTGACGGGATACCGGCAGTGCCCAGATACCCCTGTGCGTTAGAAGCGCTTACTGTCCCCAGTTTCATACCTTTAGCGACAGGGGCAGCCACAGTACCCTTAAGAGGTTCAAACAGCAGGATCCCCGCTTTCTTCCCCGTCTGCTGCGCGGAAGAAGCCTTTCCCGCTGACGAAAGCAGCTTCCGTTCCTGTGCTGAAAGGCATACGGTAAAGTCACGCACAGCAACGGCCTTTGCCCGATGTTCCATGCCGCCATCTACCGCAACATAACTGCCGTTATAGGATTCGTCTTTTTTAACTGCCACAATCAGGGAAAAATCAGCAAAACAGTAATCAAGCAGGTCTTTCATAGCAGCAAAACGCCCTTCACTGGCTGTCTGCTGCGGCTGATCAGCATGCTGTACGACTGCTATGACACGCATCCCGTTGCGCACTGCAGTTGCCGTAAAGCACTCACCGGCTATCTGGGTGGTCCCCGTTTTGAATCCGTCTACGCCGCTGTATTCATCTTCCTGCCCGGGAAGCATGTGGTTGGTGGATTTCAAAGACATCCCGTCAAACTCTGCTGTCCCGTTTTTCGTCATTTCAAGTACATCAGGGTAATCATGCATAAAATGCCACGTAGCTATGGCGATGCTTCTGGCGCTCATCATATTTTCAGCATCATGTGACGACCCTGGATATATATTATCTCCCAGATAGCTGTTGTTCAGGCCGGAGGAGTTATACAGCCTGGCATCTGTGATACCCCACCCTTTCAGCAGGGTTTTCATCTGATCAACAAATTTGGGTTCGCTTCCCGCTATCTTTTCCGCCAGTGAGACCGCAGCACTGTTTGCAGACCTCGTGAATGCTGCCGTCACAAGCTGCTTTACAGTGTAATCCCTTTTATCCATAGGTACCGTAGTCGTTTCCCAGTTCCTGGAAAGCCGATAGGAATAGTCGGAGATATGGATCCGGGTATCCCACGTCAGGCCGCCCTGCGCAATAGCTTTGTATACCAGGTAAAGGGTGATGATTTTCGTCATGCTTGCAATGCCGGCCGGTTTCGTCCCATCCTGATCATACAGTATCCGGCCTGTGCTGTATTCGACCGCATATGCATGGCTGGCACCTATCCGTACAGGTTTCCGGACAGCCGTGCCCTGCACAGCCTCCTGCCCTGCCCCTGTATTATCAGCGTAAGCAGCCTGGGCATTATCCACAAAACAGACGGCAAAAAGGACAGCAGCCACGCTGAGTATGACCGCTGCAAACCTTTTCATGATGGTAGTGACGCCGATTATGGGAATGCCAGCCGGATTATTGTTAGCCATCGGGGATGATCCTGCCTTTTCAGAGCTTTTCCAGGGGAGCCAGGCGGAGAAGGAGCCTTTTTACGCCGTTAGATCCGAAATCAACTGTTGCTACAGAATTATTCCCCTTATCCTGGAGCTCTGTCACAGTGCCCATCCCATGCTGGTCATGGACTACCCTGTCGCCGATCTGCAGCTCTTCTATACTGAGGGTATGACCCTTGGGCGGATTCCCTGCATGCGCGCCGGATGCCGTGTTCCCGGACCGCGATGCAGAAACCCCTAACGGCCTGACAGAAGTATGCTTTACGGTAACTTTGCCGCCCAGGCCTTTCTTTTTTGTCCCGTAGCCCTGCGTCCCATAGCTTCTGCCCGATCCTGATGTGCTCCCGTATCCATAGGTTTTCTGCGATCCATAAGATTTATGGGATCTGTAAGGCTGAGAGCTGGAATGCCGCGCGCCGCCGCCGAAACTTGGGCCGCTGAAAAATTCGGGATCAGAGAAATCGCCGAAACCGTCATAATCCCCGTCATAAGCAGCATCCCGGCCGTCAGTATCCCAGCGGTTCCGTATCCGCTCGGATGTAGCCTCCTTGCGTTCCCATTCAATAAGCTGCGAAGGTATCTCGTCCAGGAACTGGCTTGGGAGCAGGTCCTGGGCTTCGCCCCACTGCGCGCGGACCGCTGCCCGCGTTACATAAAGCCTGCGGCGGGCACGGGTAATGCCCACATAGGCCAGGCGCCTTTCTTCGGACAGCTCAGAAACATCTTCAAGGCTGCGGGAATGGGGAAAAGTCCCCTCTTCCATCCCGGTCAGGAAGACAACAGGGTATTCAAGCCCTTTAGCTGTATGCAGCGTCATCAGTGTGACCGTACCGCGGTCTTCTCCTTCATCCGGCAGCTGGTCAGCGTCCGCTACCAGGGATGTCGTCTCAAGAAACCCTGCCAGCGTGGCATCGGCCGTAGTCTGCTCGTATTCTGCCGCAACAGACTGCAGCTGGGACAGGTTATCCACACGCGACATATCCTGCGGGTCAAGCGATGTACGCAGCTCATCCAGCATCCGGGACTGTTCCAGGACCTGTTCAATGATCATGGACGGGTGCCCGTCATTCTCCTGCGCGAAAGACCTCAGCCCCTCCATAAGGTCTCTGAACCCCTTGATTGGATTAAGGGTCCTCGGTGCCATGCCCGGTATCTTTTCCGCCTGTTCCACAGCCTGCCAGAATGTTTCCACCTTTTCATTCCTGGCAGCATACCCGCTGAGGAGCGATTGTGCCCGTTCACCTATCCCGCGCTTGGGCACATTTATGATCCGCCTGGTATTGACGTCGTCAGCAGGATTGGCGATACACTGCAGATACGCTATAGCATCTTTGATCTCTCGCCGTTCGTAGAATTTTGTACCGCCGACAAGCTGGTATGGTATGCCTGAATTGATAAAAGCCTCTTCAAGCGCACGTGACTGGGCATTCGCCCGGTACATCACAGCGATATCTGAATACCTGCAGCCTTCCTCACTGACAAGCCGCGCGATCTCCTGGGCTATCCACTGCCCTTCCTGCTGGGCATTATCAGCAGCAAAACCGACGATCGCAGCTCCCCGTCCCGATGCAGTCCACAGCTTTTTAGGTTTACGGCCTTCATTCTGTGAGATAACAGCATTGGCGGCGTCAAGGATATTCTGTGTTGACCGGTAGTTCTGCTCAAGGAGGATAGTTTTCGCCTGTGGGAAGTCTTTTTCGAAATCAAGGATATTAGAAATATCAGCACCGCGGAACGCATAGATCGACTGGTCCGAATCGCCCACAACGGTTACCCAGGCAAGCCTGCCGCCCTGCTGATGTTCCGCCTGCTGCCCCTGTACGGCAGCTGCCCCCATCCGGGATGCTGCCGGTTTACGGCCCGCCTCATCTATGCCTGATAATGCGCGGATGAACTGGTACTGCGCATGGTTAGTATCCTGGTATTCATCTACAAAGATATATGCGAACCGGCGCCTGTAAAAGGCCAGCGCTTCAGGGCTTGCGGCAAACAGCTCAACAGTACGCATAATAAGGTCATCGAAGTCAACGGCATTAGCAGCGGCCATCCGATACTGGTATTCCGCATATACGGCAGCAAAAACGCGGTCCGCATTGCCCAGGTCGCCTATGGAACGGACAGGCAGGCCGGGGTGGAAATCCGGTGCGTGTTCATCAAGCTTTTCCCGCCAGCCTGCCAGGGAATTTTTCCAATCGGAGATAGCGCTGAGAATCACCCTGGGCGTGTACCGTTTGGAATCGATATTGAAATCCTTACAGATGATCTTGATAAGCCGCTGGCTGTCAGCTGTATCGTAAATCGAAAACCCGCTTTTAAGGCCAATCTCGCTGCCATGCCGGCGCAGGATGCGGACGCACGCTGAATGGAATGTCAAGACCCACATGCGTTCAGCAGCCGGACCGATTAAGGCGGCAAGCCGCTCTTTCATCTCCCTGGCAGCCTTATTGGTGAACGTGATGGCCAGAATCTGGCTGGGATATGCCTCCCACTGGCTCAGAGCCCATGCAATACGCCTTGTAAGGACACGTGTTTTGCCGGATCCTGCACCCGCCGCAATGAGGAGCGCCGGCCCCTCATACTGCACCGCCTGCGACTGCTGCTCATTAAGCCCGTTAAGGAGATATGCCGCTTCGCGCCGGACCACCTCATAATCCGAAGTATCCGGCACAGCCGCCCCCGCTGTCTGCGCAGGGAAACCGTCAAAAGGTCCGTTTACAGGCATATTCCTCCATCCAACACATTATGTCAGTGCAGCAGTTCCGTTAAAACCGCATTACATTTATCACCCGGTTATATATCTAACTATTTATCATAACGCGACATACCTTTTTACCACATACACTGCATATGGCATTAAGCCCGCGAGCCGCCAGCTTCCCAGCGTTTGTCCAGAATGTGGGCGTTTTGCCGCATACCTCTGCCCCTGGTCATTTACCTCTTGTAGAATCAACATATTATTGTGATCTGACTATTACCGAGGCACTATGAAACTGTTAGAAGACCGCATCAGGGAGCAGGGCAATGTTAAGGAAGGCAATGTATTAAAAGTTGATTCTTTCCTCAACCATCAGTGTGATGTAGCCCTGTTCGATGCTATGGGCGAAGAATGGGCCCGAATTTTCCATGATATCAGGGTTGACAAGATCCTCACTATTGAAGCTTCCGGGATTGGCATTGCCTGCTGCGCTGCGCGGCATTTCAACAATGTCCCGGTTGTGTTCGCCAAGAAGGCCCAGTCTATCAACCTTGACGGCGACCAGTACTGCACTTCCATATACTCTTTTACTAAACAGAAGGAATTCCCCGTTATCGTCGCCAAAAAATTCCTCATCCCCGGGGAACATGTGCTCATTATTGATGATTTCCTTGCAAACGGCAACGCGCTCAACGGCCTGCTGTCCATCTGCGAAGAGGCGGGTGTAATCGTTGAAGGTTTCGGGATAGCCGTCGAAAAAGGGTTCCAGGGCGGAGGGGATGCCCTCCGGGAACGCGGATACCGGGTAGAATCCCTCGCCAATGTGCGTTCTATGGATCCGCAGACAGGCGATATAGAATTCGGTGCTCCTGCGCTGCCCCCTGCAGCGGACAGCCGCGAAGACCACACTGCAGCAGCACAGTAATATGTTCATCGGGATCTGATGCCAGGTCCCGTTTTCATATCTGCACTGCTTAAAACTGAATATCACTAAAACTGAATACACCAATCCGCGCCGGCTGCCCTGCTGCTCCCGGCTGCAATATCCGAGGCAAAGGCTATGAAAGATAAAGATACGCGCAGTACGCATTCTGCCGGTACGCATACCATATCTGATGATCTGAAAAGATTTGATGCGAAAATCCCGTTCTGGAAAGGGATACCTTTCGGGCTGCAGCATGTTATGGCCATGTTCGTGGCGAACCTGACCCCGCTGATCCTTATAGCCGGCGTGGCCAAAATGGACACTTCCCACAAGGAATGGCTCATCCAGGGCGGCCTTCTGGTTGCAGGCCTGGGCACGATCCTCCAGCTTTTCCCTCTGTGGCGCATCGGCAGCCGCCTGCCTATGGTCACCGGCATTTCCTTCACGTATTATGCAGCGGCAGCGGCGATAGTCGCTGACAAAGGCTACGGCGCAGTGATAGGCGCGATCATTATCGGCGGGCTGTTTGAAGTGGCCCTCGGCCTTACCGCTACATGGTGGCGGCGGATAATACCCCCTATAGTGTCTGCCGTTGTTGTGACTTCTATAGGTTTCTCGCTGCTCGCAGTGGGGGCAAAATCCTTCGGCGGCGGGGATGGGGCCGCGGATTTCGGGAGCTGGCAGAATATCACCATTGCAACGGTCACGCTCCTGTGCTGCCTCGCTTTCCAGTTCCTTGCCAAAGGTACAGCCAAACAGCTTTCAGTGCTTTTCGGGCTGGTTATTGGATACCTTCTTGCGCTGTGCATGGGCAAAGTCAGTGCTTCATCTTTCCAGGGCCTCTCCCCTGTTTCCGTACCCCATTTCCTGCCGTTCAGGCCTGAATTCAACTGGGGCGCGATCATTTCGTTCGGGCTGCTGTATCTGGTCTCCGCAGTAGAAGTGCTTGGAGACACGGCAGCCCTGACCGACGTGGGTTTTGACCGTGAACCGGCAGCAAGGGAAACAGCCGGCGCCATTGCGGGCGACGGATTTATCTCTTCTGTCGCAGGCTTCTTCGGTGTTATGCCGCTGACCTCTTTTGCCCAGAATATTGGCCTTGTCGCCATGACTAAAGTCGTCAACCGCCGCGTCATCCTGTCCGGCGGCCTTATCCTCGTCCTGGCGAGCTTCTTCCCGCCTGTTGCTGCTGTTTTCAATTCGCTGCCTCCAGCTGTACTGGGCGGCTGCACGATAGTCATGTTTGGGAACATTGCCGTATCCGGCTTCCAGATGATAGCAAAAGCAGGCTTTACTGAACGCAACATCACCATTGTTGCCCTGTCGCTGACGATGGGGATAGGCTTTACCCAGGTCCCTGAGATATTCAAATATGCGCCCGCGCTTGTCCGGCAGATTTTCGCCAATAATGCGATTGCTATTGCCTTCATCGTAGCCCTCGCCCTTGCCTGGGTGCTTCCCGGGGACAGCAAAGCTGACAAAACCGGTGCCGCGGCGGCGTCGCGGAAAACAGAAACGGCAGGGACAGCGCAGGCGGCAGAGACGGTAAGGGCAGCAACTACAGCGACGGATAGCCTATCGGCGTGAGCCGTAACAGCAACGGCACAGAAATTCAGGCAGCCTCACAGGAAGCAGGCAGCCTGACTGGCGATAACGTCAGGTATTTTAAGTACTAAAATATTAGAGCATTAAAGGAGGATCATGCCGGCATCAGTCAAATCTATAGCATCGGCAAAGGCTATGCGCCTTCTCATCAGGAAAAATGACGACAGGCGGGATAAAGGCCTCCCCACCGAGGTCAAAGGCGTTACCCGATTCAATGATATCAGCTACGGCCCTGCGGAGAAATGGAACCTTCTTGATATTTATGTGCCTGCTGCTTCATCGGATGACAAGTATCCCCTGCCCTCTGCCTCTGCTCATGGCTCCAACGGCACCACTGCCTCTGCTGCGGATAGCGCCTCAAATGCTGCTTCTCCGTCCGGACCATCACACAGGCGGCCTGTACCTGCGATCATCAATATCCATGGAGGCGGATGGATCTACGGCACAAAGGAGACTTACCAGTTTTACGGCCTGAGCCTTGCCCGGCAGGGTTTTGCATTCGTCAATTTCAATTACCGTCTGGCCCCTGAAGCTGTATTCCCTGAAGAGCTTGACGATGTAAACAGCGTTTTCCATTGGGTAGCAGGCCATGCAGAACAGTATGGGCTTGATGCAGATAATATTTTTGTGATCGGCGACAGCGCAGGAGGCCAGATGGCCTGCCAGTATCTGACCGCCCTTGCCGATCCGGGATTCCGAGCCAAGTTCGGCTATGAAGTGCCGCGCCTGACTATCAGGGCTGCGGCCATCAACTGCGGTGCCTCTTTTATTGATACCCCTGAAGCGGTAGCGGGGGCTGCCGAATGCTATTTCACTCCAGAAGTTTTCAGGGATAAAGCAGATATGCTCAGGACTGAGGACCATATGACTGATGGCTTGCCTCCGCTGTTTATACAGACGGCGAACCATGATTTTATCCGTGACTGCAGCGTCAGGCTTGACGGGTTCCTTACAGGCAAAGGTATCTTTCACGAATTCCACTCGTACGGGACAGATAAACATCCCCAGGAACACGTTTTTGAATGCAATATCCGCAATAAGGAAGCCCAGAAATGTAACCGTGACGAGCTGGATTTCTTCCGGCGGTATATCCGGCAGTAGCCTCCGCGCTCAGCAGCTTTCAAAAGTAAACAAACAGTACCATCGTAACAATACCCGTTATATCTGTGTATCTGCGTATCTTGGTATCTTTCTGCTGTCAGACTGAGTTAGTGCCGGACCGTAATCCGGTCTGGCCTATTTTTGGCAGACGGCTGGCCGATGTCGTCAGGCCAGGGAATTGTATTCTTCCTCGTCCACCGGTTCGAGCCATTCATTGCCAGTATCCCGCCCCGGCACCATGAATGCCAGATGCGAGAACCAGCTGTTCGGCGAAGCGCCGTGCCAGTGCCTGGTATTCGGCGGGATGAAAACTGTATCTCCCGGAAGCATCTCTACAGGCTCATGACCCTCCAGCTGATAGTATCCGCGTCCGCCAACAGCTATGAGCATCTGTCCGCCGCCCTGGGAAGCGCGGTGGATATGCCAGTGGTTGCGGCATCCCGGTTCAAAAGTGACATTAGAGATAGCCACCCCCTCAGCCTCTACAGGAGCCAGGTAGCTGTGCCCGTCGAAATACTGGGCATATGCATCATTCGGCTCCCCGACAGGGAAGAAAATAGTTTTTGCATATTCGTTTAATTCAGGGCTCCCGTTGCCGGCATCACCGCTGTCATCAGCCCAAATATCCTTAGCCATATTAAAGACCGCCCACGCTACAGGCCAGCCCGCATAAAATGCCGCGTGGGTAATAAGCGCCGTGATCTCTTTTTTGGTGATGCCGTTCTTCTTGCCTATCTGCAGATGCGCTTTCAGAGACGGATCAACAAGCCCGCGGCCCATGAACACAGAGATCGTAATGATACTGCGTGTTTTTGCCGTGATATCCTCATTGTTCCATTCTTCGCCGAAAAGCACATCATCGTTGAAATGGGCGAACTGCGGGGCGAAATCACCCAAATTGTCACGCCCTGCTGTCTGTACTATTTTTGCCATTATTAGGCCCTCCTTGTCGGCTGGATCTAATCAGACCCAGATAGTATATACCCTTATAGGACTATCGCTATTACTGCTGTCAGGCTTCAGACACGGCCTCATCTACCGGCGTCTGCCCGTTCGACATGAGGAAGGTTTTGCCGACCGTATTATCGTGCCAGAGCGAGCTGACCAGTACAGCCGCCACATCCTCATACGTGTTGCTGCCGGTCTCGCCAATAGTGACTTTCCCTGTGCCGGGGTCATCCGTTATCGGCCCGGGCTGCACAATGGTGTAATCAAGCCCGGAATCATTGATCAGCCACATATCAGAAAAATACTTGGCAATATTATAGTCCGTTATAGAAGCGAGAGACGGCACTTTCACCCACATATCCTGGTCTGTTGCATATGCTGAACTCAGCTGGATATACCGTTTTATGCCCAGCTGCCGCGCAGCTTCCATTATTTTGACAGCACCATTGAGGTCAGTCTGCAGGAGGTCTTTCCCGCGCGACCCTGCAGTAAATATAACGGCGTCGCTGCCTTCAAGAAGCGGTTTGATCTGCCCGAGCGGATTGTGGAAATCAAGCACCACCTTACGGACCTTCCCGTCTGTCTCCGTGATGCCTTCCGGGTACCGCGAACCGGCGACTACCTCATACCCTGCTTTTACAAGATCCGATACGACTGCATTTCCGACCCGCCCTGAGGCCCCTGCCACGAATACTTTCATTGTTTCCCCTTTCATTGGCTGTGACTTTACATTGAACCAGGTATATCGCTTTCACACTCAGTACTGCTGGATACTACCTAATACCTTAAATTCTAAGCCTGCATCGCTAACAACTCGCCTGTGTCTGCTCGCAGCTGATTCTATAGGGCTCCCTAGCCGGCATGCTATCTGCACCACTATTACCCAAGAGAGAAACTCTGCATGGCTGACTCTAGTTTTCTATAGGGCGCATTATATGCATATGCAAAGTTGCTCAATAACATTCGGAGAAGTATCCCAGCGAAGAGGTCGGGGGCTGGGGACTTTTGTGCCATAGCTTGGCATATCTGAAAATCAGAATCCCATGACCTCTTTTTTCTTCGCATCGAATTCGTCCTGTGTCAGAACACCCATATCGACCAGTTCCTTCAGCTTTTTCAGAGTCTCGATCTGGTCGTCCAAAGATTTCTGCGGAGCTCCGCTTCCGGCTGCGGGCTGGCCCTGAGGCCCTATCCCCTGTGCCATATTCATCCCGAGCAGCATACCTCCCGCATTGCCAAAACCGTTATCCTGGATACCCTGTGCGATCTTCTGCTGAGCTACGACGTTAGATGCCTGCTGGGAAACATCTTCGTAAGCTTTCATGCCCATCCTATCGGATGAGAAGCGATTTACCAGTTCCCTTGATTCCTCAGAAAACTCGATATTCTCAACAGCAACTCTTGTGATTTCAAAACCAAAACGGTCTTTCCATGAACCCGCATTATAAGCATCTTCGCCGATCCTTCGGGCGATCTCGGTAGCTTGGGAAGGAAGCTGCGATATCCTGTACGCAGTAGAAAGCGAATTCAACGCCGCAATGAATGATTGGGTGAATTCTGCTAATATCTGCGCTCTGACTTTTGGATCGGCAAAAGAATAGTGGCTGACATTAGCAGGCACAAAATTCAGTATAAACTTTTTGGCATCAACGATCCTGATTGAAAAACTGCCATAAGCGTATATTTCCAGATCACAGTTATAATAAAGATCGTTGTATACTTGGGGACCACGGGTCCCGAACTTGATACCGCGTATTTCACGCAGGTTGACAAAGGCTATTTTCTTTTCAGAATCTGATATACCGCCATATCCAAATCTGTTCTTAGCCTGACCGAAAATAGACTTCTTTATCCCATCGCCATTGAAGACACTATTCTCACCATTCTGATACTCGTAGCCGCCCGGGACTGTGATGATATTTTCTATGCCGCCCTGACTGAAAATAAATGCAGCCGTATTTTCAGGAATGAAGATTTTTGAACCATTAGATATTACATCCGTTGAGCCATTCCTGTTAACACCTCGACCGTTGTTCGAATTCTTCAAAATTCCCGGTGATACTGCTGTATACTCATCGAAGTACCCGGCTGTAATCAGATCCTTCCACTGATCTGCCAATACCCCTCCGACTGAATCTGTAAAAGCTCTTAATATTCCCATATCGATATATCTCCTATTTTATAATGTCTGTTCGGTGTCACAGTAGCTGCAGCGGATACGCTGCCCCGCTGTACCAACGATAGGTGCCATGCACCCGATACACCTTTTCGTGACGGTTCCCGATATACTGCCATTCTTTGGTTTGATACCGAAAGTATCTTTAAATACGCCAACTGTATCCTTTATGGTTCTCGCCAAATACTCCGTTCCCGGAATTGCAGTCTGCTTCCGTCCCTCTTCCGTATTTACCGAGGAAATATGACCAGTCAAAACCTTACTAATTTCGTTTATCCACTCTATGATCTCTTTTTTCCCCGTGCTCCCAAACTGGAAATACTCCTGACCTCCAATAAAGTAAAGCTGAAGCTCGGAATATCCACCTGAGTTTTTTCCCAAGCGGGCCTGCACCTCCCCATTTATGATTTTAAGATGACTAAGAGAATATTTTTGTATGCTCTTAGTTTTCCCAAACATACTTTTGCTGATAAGGATGATATTCAGATTAGTAAGCAGCAGTTCATCAGAATAATTTTCCATAAAACTGCCGGTCTTATGCAGAACGCCAGTGCTCTGCATAATGACCGATTCGTTTGGCTCCAGCTAGACTTTTTCCATAATGTTATGCCTTTGTTTCGCTCTTTAAGCTTTATACCCTATGAACTTCTATCCAATAAGCCGTTTACAGCTTACTTACAACTCTTAAAATACCCCCTTCCCTCACCATTTTTCAGAGGCGTGTCGGGAGAACCTATATCACACTCTCACAACTCTCGCAGAAAATATGCCGAGTCTATCTCCCAAGTGTATAGATATTTGACTGAATATCTCGCTGATGTTTATTAGTTGATAGAGCTATTTATTTTCTTCAGTATCTTCCTTTCTAGCATCATGTAGGATCCTAGATAGTTCATCGAAATCAAAATCCGGCTGTCCTTGGCGGGAATAAAATACCGAAAACCGGTTAAGAATATTCTTCACAAAATCATTCTGCACTTTAACTATAGGCTTCGAAAACAGCTTTGAGAATTCTTCCTGAGAATAAGTCTCAATTCTCCTAAAATTAATAAAACCTCCCTCAAATAGTTTATTTGAAGGCAGCCAATGATAATAGTTTTTTCTGTTATTCTTTATAATCTCTTTAATACGGTTCTCCTTTTTATTTTTTGCTTTTATATCTTGCAACTCTTGGCAAAGTATATCATCATGATTTTCGATTTCACAGGTTAAAATACGATCAGTCTTAAACGTACTATCGCGAACAGCAAGATCGCATGGGGGAGATAGAACAATACAGAACATATCATCATCTTTTCGCTGTACCAAACTTCCTGTTTCTAAATTGTCCGTCAAAGGCGGACTAATATACATCTCCTCGGTCTCATACAGTACGCTATTGCTCACAGTTTCCTGTATATGTGATATAACGTAGCGCAGCAAAATTCTCTCAGTTTCCTTATTGTTATTACTCTTTTCTATCCAAATATCAAGTTGCTGGTATATATTGTCCCAGAAAATTTTCCTGAGAATTCTTTCAATTTCTCCCCTTCCACCCAAAACCTTAAACATGCCGGTTCCTATTATAGAATCCAAGTACTTAATAATATCTTCCTGCTCAGCCTTGCCTTTAATATAAATAGGAACCTGTAGTGATTTCAGGTCCTCTATTTCCGGAGTACCCGTGAAGATAACAACAGGTACGCGATAATTACTTTTTATCCAACCAATTATATCGCTGCCATCATTCCCGTTCGATAACTTAATATCTACAATAATACCTTCATAGCCATTGATTTCTTTATCAAAATCTTCGCGACTAAATTCTTTCTTAGTAGCCAGCTCATGTTTATCATCTTCTTTATTAATCTCATAATTCATTCGTTCAACAGTATCCCTGAACGATTGAATATCCTGATCATTATCTTCAATAAGTAAATATTTAATCACGGTTACTCCTCAATATAAAATGTGCACCATTATCATCATGAACTGCAGTCAATTCTAGATCATTTCTTGAAGCAGCTTCACCTGCAATAGCAAGGCCTAATCCTGTTCCATTCTCTTTCGTCGTAAACTCAGGTTCAAAGATAACACTATTTTCAAGTAATTCATCGCTTATTCCTGGACCAGAATCAGTATAATCTAATTGGAATATACCATCTATCCTTCGCGCATTAAAAGAAATAACACGCGAAACGCATTCTTTCTCATTAAACCAGAATATACTGTTATCCAATAGATTGACAAAAATTGCAATAAAATCCTGTTTCCATCCTTGAATTGATAAATCCTTATCACAATTAATCACAACATTAATCTTGTCTTTTTCGCAGTCAGCATTGAAGATAGCTACAGCTTCATTAATTGCTTCAGCAACAAGAATTTTTCTTTTCGAAATCCTTGTCCGGGCTGAAAGAGTATCCAGTCTGCCAAATAAATCAGCAAAACTATCAGCATTTTGGGCTATGCCTGCAGTCAATTCTATGACTTTCTGATATGCGTTATCATTCCGGCTCTTCTTAAACTCAACACCATAATAAGAGAGGTTTTTACTCTGGTTCTTTATATAATTTAAGGGTCTTCTACCTTCATGCAGAATAACATTAATCACTTTCCCTAAAGTAGCCTGTCCCTGATAAATTGCTACAGCTTTTTTGATCTCTTCGGCTGTTTTATTCTTTTTCTGCGCTTCTTTGGAAATAATATCATCAACTTGGTTAATTACAGTTTCAGACAATTCAGCTTTTTTCAAAGTTCTGGAAATTGAATGGCTTAGCTCAGAATAATCAAATAATATATCAATGTTGTCTGCAACCTTTTTCGTTGGATCAATCAGAGCAGATTTCCTTCTGAAAATAAACCTCCTTTTTTCAAGTTCGCTGATAACCTCTTTCGTAACACGCCTCAAGGCATTATAGGCATCATTCTCTTTAAGACCATCGCGAGCACTTTTCTCTTCCAAGCCGGAACTCTCTTCTGATTGAATATGCACATAACCAACAACTTGGTTACTGCCAATTTTGATGGAAGGACGCTGCACCCTTTGCTCATTCAATTTCAGCCAATCAAAATCTGCATCTCCTAAAGGTCTAATTCTAAATCCATTCCGATACACTCCAATACCGTTAACGTCATTCAGCAGCGCCCTAGCCTGGTTTTTTTTAACATACGAGCCACGTTCATCCTTAAGTCCCCTTGAAATTAACTGCTCTATAGATTCTTTATCGCGATCATAAACTCGAATATCGATATCTAATGAACCGCAGCCAGTTTCTCCATAATTTATAAGCACAGTTTCAGTCTCAATTGGCTCAATCTTATGATTTTCATAAATGAGTTCCCCTCCCCCGGATGCTTCGATTTTGCCGCTTATACGATAATCAAAATAATCCAGAATAGGGTATGGCTTGATTGGCTCCACAGTATTATCCTCCGTATTCTCAAAATAATTATCAAATTTTAAACTAATATCAAATACAGAAGAGCTATCTTCCTTCCCAACCGTTGGAGGAATTAACTTCTTGAGCTCAAAACGTAATTTACTAAATGTATTCTCATTCCAGTATTTATTATCAGTAAATTTGGAACGCATTATCAATTTTGTTCCTGGACCTTTCTCAGTCCGGTAGGTTCTTATCGGAAATTGGACCTGATCCAAGTACTCATATTCTTTAAACTGACTCCAGTCAATAGCAACTTCAGTAAGAACATGCTGCGAATCAACAGTCTGCATTATTAGATTATTTCCCAGAATACTTGCAGCATATCTTCCTATTCCTTTTCTCCCCTGCATAATCCTTCCTTTAGGACTAAAACGTTTCGACGCTTTATAATCTGTTGAAGGTACGAGCCACTTTTCTGTAACATCTTTCGTTGTCATTCCATGACCATGATCAATAACTTGAATCTCTAAAATATCTTCTTCAACTACACGTTTAAAAACAATAATAGCATCAGGAGAATCTGCATCATAGCAATTTTTGACTAATTCAACAATCGCGGCATATGGGTCCTGAATAAGTTCAGCTCCAATCGTAAGAATGTGCCTCCCTGCAGGTCTCATCTTATAAAGTGACGAAGCATTATTCTCAATTGAGGAATTGACTTGCGAAATATGCTCTTTATTCCTGTTTATTTCGTCTTTCATTACCATACCTCTAATAATGTTTTTGCTATTTTCTCTGCCAGCAGTACCGGAACAGCATTGCCTATCTGACGATACGCTGCTGTACGTGAAGGCTTGCCAGAAACAGACTCAAAATAATAATTATCTGGGAACGTTTGTAATCTTGCAGCTTCTCGAGGAGTCAACGATCTATTCTGATTGATATCAGGATGAATAAAATAATGTCCATCCTTAGACATATGAGCTACTACGGTCTGTGAATATGGCAAATTATCCGCAACCACCTTGAATCTGTCACAGAAAGACGTTATATTTTTCTGCGACCGCAGCCTGTCAGGCAAATCATTATAGCGCAGTCTTTTCCTCTCTTTATTCCACGACATTACGACTCTATTATATATTTCTAAATCCTGCTCGGTATTAGGCCTAGAACATTGTTGCGTTACACTCTCTCTATCGTAAGATTTAATTCCCGCAGCATATAGATATTCTCCGTAATAGTGACTAGTTTTAACAGCAAACCACTCTCCTTCTCCAGATTTAACTTTTGGCAAGTCTGTGAATATTTCTCGTACTAAACAATCAAAATGACCTTTTGGAATATTAGGATAAAACTTAGAATGGTTTCCCAGCTTGCCTATCAGGATAATCCTCTTCCTATTTTGAAGAACTCCGTAATCCTTGGCATTTAATACATCGTATTCTATTGAATATCCTATTGAAGAAAATAAATCCTGCATTTTTATAAAATGCAGCTTTCCATCAATATCTTTTGCAGAAAGCAGTCCAATCACATTTTCAAATACAAAATATTTCGGTCTGTATCTCTTCAGAAATTCAGCGTACAAAACATAAAGATAATTTCGTTTATCTCCTGTCATGCTATTCTCATCACGAGCCCTGCCGACTAATGAATACGCTTGGCATGGTGGACCGCCTATAATTAAGTCAAGATGTTGTCCTTCTAATCGATTATCGACTTCACCAAATATCCTCGACAGATTTCTCACGGAAATTTCATAGTTTAAAACAGAATTCAGTAATTGTTCAGGAACCTTACTATATAAAAACTGGCGATCAATTTCTCCTTTAAGATAGCAATTATATATGCTATCCTTCTGATTATTTTTTAAGTAATTAAAAGCTAGTCGTGTTTTCAAAGTAAAGCATGCTGCTTCATCCATCTCGATATGCGCCAGAGGCCTATACCCCACTCTGGCAAAACCTTCAGACAAACCTCCCGCTCCAGCAAAGAGATCCAAGTAGTTCAGCATCAGTTACCTCCTAAAATAAACTAAAAATAATCATACATCTAAAACTCTCCATGTTTTTCATCAGACAATATAAAATCTATAATTTGTGTAAGTATTTTTTGTCTATACTCGGGGTTTTTCTTCATTTTCTTCAGTGTGCATTCCCAAATTATTAGCTGCCGAATTCCTTGCTTCTCTAGTTCACTTCGAACTCGCCTGTCTCTGTTTATATTCGAAGCAAATTTTTCCCGCCAATATTTGATATTTGTCTTAGGTATAGTGGCGTATTTACAGTTTATATGTCTGTGCCAAAAACAACCGTTAACGAATACGGCAAGATTATATTTCTTAATAAAAAGATCAGGTGTTCCGATAATTAAACGGTTTGAAATTCTATATCTAAAACCTCGCGCGAATAACAGCTTACGAATATATATCTCAGGAATCGTATTCTTTGAATGAATCGCAGACATGTTCTTACTGCGCTGCCTTTTACTTATTCTATCAGTCATAACCCATCTTTTCCTAAATGTTTAAGAACTAACCAACGATTTTACGCTTAAACAGTTAATCAACATAGTTTCGGCGCTTCTCAAATTATAGAATTGTCTTTTCTCTTTACGCCTACAGTATTTCCTTCAGCTTATCCAGAAAAGCTTCTTCACCGAAGACATCGACTTTGAAGAATATCGCCTAGCTACCGCCTGAAATGATTGTGAAAAGATGTATCAGCCCATTCTTCTCATCAGTATAACGTCGCATTCAGGCTGACACGGTTTCCTCCCGAAACTGTACCGCTCCAATACGCAGACGCCGCACTGACTTTTAGCGTCAGTAAAGTCACCGCTGTCTTCAGAAGTTGCGGATCTGCTGCCCCTCAATACCTGTTTTCAATACGGCTGACCAGCCCATGAAATCCTCACGAAGGGTAGTCTCAAATCTTGCCACGATAGTGCTCCTTCCACTGTTCTTTCATATATCATCAAATACTTATACCTTTCTCTATAGTCCTTCTCATGAGATAAATCCAGCAATAGCCTGTGCAACCATATTATGCCCTTCTGATTCCTAACCTAATTCCTAACTGCCTCATCTTAATCTTATCTGCATCATTTGTATATAGTATGAGGCAGTTTATATTTATATTTGAATGATGTAGAAAAGGAATGCCTATGTCAATGAAGACATTCGATTATTCGGCAACATCTGAAATCATTTTAACGGCGGAAACTATGCATTTCATCTCTGCCATCCACGAATATAAAGACCGGCAGGACCTTTATCTGTCATAACAGCCCGGCATCCTGGACACTATGGTTGAGGTCGCAAAAGTGCAGTCTACTGAAACCTCAAACCGCCTTGAAGGGATCCATACAAGCGATAAGCGGCTCCGTGAAATCATGCAGGAGAATACAAACCTCAGGTCGCGCGATGAAGAGGAAATTGCCGGCTATCGTGATGTGCTCAAAGCTATACATGAAAGCTATGAATACATTGATGTTACACCCAACATTATCCTTCAGCTGCATCGTAATCTGTATCGCCACACCGCATCATCAATGGGAGGGAATTTCAAAATAGGCGATAATGAGATACATGGCATCCGAAACGACGGAACCGAATATGTCCGTTTCAAAACTGTCCCCGCAGTATCGACCCCCGATGCCATGGAACGGCTATGCGCCGCGTTTCGCGAAGGATTCGGCACCGGAGCACTCGACCCGCTCCTGATATCACTGGAGTTCGTTTTTGATTTCACATGCATCCACCCGTTCAACGACGGCAACGGACGTATAAGCTGGCTACTCACGCTGCTGCTGCTTTATAAATCAGGATATAAGATTGGCAAATACGTATCCCTTGAGAAAGAGATTGAACGCACAAAAGGAGATTACTATGATGCACTGGCTATCAGCTCCAGAGGCTGGGAAAATGGTACAAACGATCCAGGCCCGTTCGTGCGCTATATGCTGGGGGTCATCCTTGCCACATACCGTGATTTTGAGGACAGGGCTGTAACAGTTTCCGCGGCAAAACTGACTAAGGCGGAGCGGGTCGAGAAGGTTCTGCAGAACAGCATAGGCAAGATCACGAAATCAGAAATCGCAGATGCCTGTCCTGATATCAGCATAACCACTATTGAGAGGGTCTTGTCAACCCTGCTCAAAACCGGGAGAATCAGGAAAGTCGGCGGCGGACGCAGCACCGGATATATGTGGATGGGTCACGCGGCGGTTCAGAAATAGAATAAGGCTTGCAGTGCGCTATGAGCGTGGTTCCCCTGTACAACACAACATGCCAGCGCAGACCAGCAAGGATCCGGCCTACTCCCACTCGATAGTCGCGGGGGGCTTGGACGTCACGTCAAGGACCACGCGGTTGATGCCGCGGCATTCATTGGTGATGCGTGTTGAGATCACCGCGAGGACATCGTAAGGCACACGCGACCAGTCCGCAGTCATGGCGTCTTCGGAACTGACCGGGCGCAGCACAACAGGGTTGCCGTAGGTACGTTCATCGCCCTGGACACCCACCGAATGGACATCTGCAAGCAGAACGACCGGGCACTGCCAGACATCCCTGTCAAGGCCAGCCCTGCTCAGCTCCTCGCGCGCAATAGCATCAGCATCCCGCAGCAAGCCAAGGCGTTCCCGCGTGATCTCGCCGATGATCCTGATAGCAAGCCCCGGCCCGGGGAACGGTTGCCTCCATACCATTTCCTCCGGCAGCCCCAGCTGAGTGCCAATGGCACGCACCTCATCCTTGAACAGGGTGCGCAACGGTTCAATAAGCTCGAAACCAAGGTCTTCCGGCAGTCCGCCCACATTATGGTGGCTCTTGATATTAGCCGTACCGTCGCCGCCCCCGGACTCCACAACATCGGGGTACAGCGTCCCCTGAACAAGGAACTTTACTTCCCCGCCTTCGCTGCCGGCCTGCGAAACGATATCCCGTGCGGCCTTCTCAAAAGTACGGATAAATTTCTCGCCGATGACCTTACGTTTACGTTCCGGCTCGCTCACACCTTTAAGCGCGCCAAGAAAATCCTCGGAAGCATCCACAGCAACCAGTTTTATCCCTGTCGCCTCGACAAAATCATGCCGGACCTGTTCGGCCTCACCTTTACGGAGGAAACCATGGTCTACGAACACGCATGTCAGCCGGTCGCCGATAGCTTTATGCACAAGCGCAGCGGCAACAGCAGAATCCACCCCGCCGGAAAGCCCGCAGATCACCTGGCTATTGCCGGCCTTTTCCCGTATCTGCTTAACCTGCTCATCGATAATGCCGGAAGGGTCCCAGCTGCGTGGGAGCCCCGCTTCCTGATGCAGGAAATTCTCAAGAAGGTCCTGCCCCAAGGGGGTATGCTTCACCTCGGGATGCCACTGCACACCATACAGTTTCCGCGACTTATCTTCCATAGCGGCTATAGGGGCGCCGTCGGTATGCGCCAGCACTGTAAACCCCTCCGGAGCCTTACGCACTGCCACGCCATGACTCATCCATGTGGACTGCCCCGCAGGGGAACCTGACAGGATGCCTTCCGCCTTGTCAACAACTGCCTCAGTTTTGCCGTACTCCCCCAGCGCAGCCTTATCAACATCCCCCCCAAGCTCATGCGCCATGACCTGGAAACCGTAGCAGATGCCGAGCACAGGAACGCCTGAATCAAATATCTTCCTGTCAACGCTGGGAGCGCCGGGCTCGTATACAGACGAAGGGCCGCCCGACAGGATGATAGCTTGGGGATTTTTCGCCAGCATCTCATCAGCCGGCATAGAATGCGGGACCAGCTCGGAATACACGTTAGCCTCGCGCACACGCCGGGCAATAAGCTGCGCATACTGTGCGCCGAAATCAACAACGAGAACCGGTCCTTGAGCCATGCCCGTTACCCTCCAAAGCAAAATCATACTGCGGCCAGACGCAGAACAGTAATGGAAACGATCTGCGTTACATTATCCCGGCTTAATACGACAACCGGGGTCATGCTGCACTGCGCATCTCAATACCTGAAACCAGGTAGAGGCAGCGCCGCACATGCACAATACACAGCATCGCGCGGGATACTTGGTATGCCGCCGCCCGCGCACACAGGACGTTACAGGGCACACATACGTACCGCACAAGTAATCGTGCACAGTAGTGCCGCATAAGGCTACACACTGGATACCGCGCATGCAATGCCCGCAGCAAAACGCTGTTGTCTCACTGAAAAGCTTAGGATGGAGTATATGACGTCACCTACACCTTTTTCTGAGCAGACACAGCACGATAAAGACAGCGGCGGTAATGCCGGCAGGGATATCAGCAAGGAAACCGGCTCTGAGCCCGGCGTCTCTGGCAGCCCCAGCGTACCCAACGGGCTTGCCGGCAGGCTCAGCTACGGCGAAAAACTCCTCGCCCGCATAGAAGGCCTGTATGCAAGCAAAACAGTGCATCTGGCACCGGAACCTGAAGGCGGGCGCCATGGGATCATCGGCGTAGACGGCATGGATATGGGAGCCACCCAGCCCTCGCCGTATCTGAAAACCGCGATCTTGGGGGATTCGATGGCCGCCGCATGCGGAGTGGAAAACCAGAGCGAAGGCCTGATGCCGAGGATAGCGCATGGCATTGCGCAGCGTATAAACAGGCCTGTTTCATGGGAGACTTACGGCCGGCTTGGAGCAACGATGAGGCGCGTACGCTTCCGCGAGTTCCCGGAAGTTGCCGGCACGGATTATGACATCATGTATATTTGTGCAGGGTCCAATGATCTTATGGCACAGCGTTCCACTGCCGAATGGCGTGAAGACCTTCTCGCTGTCATCAGGCAGGCAAAAGAGAAATCAAAGGCAGTCATCATCCTCAGTCCCGGACAGCTCTACAACAGCCCTTCCCTGGGCCGTGCGCTGCGCAAGGCCATGCTTATTGCCAGTGACCGTCAGACTGCTGAAAGCGAGCGTATCTGCAAGGCACAGGGCGTGACCTACCTTAACCTGACACATGTTGAAGTGAACGCCGATGTCCCAGAGTTCTATGCCTATGACCATTTCCACCCCGGAAAGCAGGGATACCAGATCATTGCTGATTATGTGACGGAACACACACCTTTGAGCAGTATCATTTAGCTGGCCGGCCGGGCACATTTTTATGACCGCAGGTTCCAAAATGCCGGGAAATAAGCAACATTCTGCGCCTGAACACGCACTGTGAAAGTCGAATGGCTCACGTAACATTATTAGCGAAACGGGACAGTTCTCTGTCTCTGAACAGTAATAATCAACCGCACTGAAAAGTGCAAAAGTACAGGAGTATTTATGACAAGTCCTGTTATTGGAACTCCGTGGAAGAAGCTGGACCGCCCGGTGACGGATGATGCCCTTGAAGGCATCGACAAATACTGGCGCGCGGCCAACTACATGTCCATTGGTCAGATTTACCTTCGCAGCAACCCGCTTATGAAAGAGCCTTTCACGCGCGAAGATGTCAAGCATCGTCTGGTAGGCCACTGGGGAACGACTCCGGGCCTGAACTTCCTGTTCGGCCATATCAACCGCCTCATCGCAGACCACCAGCAGAACACTGTGTTCATCATGGGGCCAGGTCACGGCGGACCTGCCGGCACTTCACAGTCCTACATCGACGGCACATACACCGAATACTTCCCTAAGATCACAAAGGATGAAGCTGGCCTGCAGAAGTTCTTCCGCCAGTTCTCCTATCCGGGCGGTATCCCCTCCCATTATGCGCCTGAGACCCCGGGCTCCATCCATGAAGGCGGCGAGCTTGGTTATGCACTGTCCCATGCATATGGTGCTGTAATGAATAACCCAAGCCTTTTTGTCCCTGCTGTCGTTGGTGACGGCGAGGCGGAAACAGGCCCTCTGGCTACAGGGTGGCAGTCAAACAAGCTTGTTAACCCGCGCACTGACGGTATCGTCCTGCCGATCCTCCACCTTAATGGGTATAAGATCGCCAATCCGACCATCCTCGCCCGCATCACTGATGAAGAGCTTCATGACTTCTTCAGCGGCATGGGCTACAACCCATACGAGTTTGTTGCTGGTTTCGATGATGAAGACCATATGTCGATCCATCGCCGCTTTGCTGACCTGCTTGAGACCGTATTCGATGAGATCTGCGATATCAAGGCAACGGCAGAGACCAATGATGTTGACCGTCCGTTCTATCCGATGATCATCTTCCGTACCCCTAAGGGCTGGACTTGCCCGAAGTTCATTGACGGCAAGAAGACTGAAGGCTCATGGCGTGCCCATCAGGTCCCGCTGGCTTCCGCCCGCGATACCGAAGAGCATTTCCAGATCCTCAAGAACTGGCTCGCTTCCTACAAGCCTGAAGAGCTCTTTGACGCAAACGGCGCACTGCGCGAAGAAGTCACCGAGTTCATGCCGAAAGGCGAACTGCGCATCGGTGCAAACCCGAATGCTAACGGCGGCGTGATCCGCGAAGAGCTCAAGCTTCCAAAGCTTGAAGACTACGAGGTCAAGGAAGTTCAGGAGTATGGCCACGGCTGGGGCCAGCTTGAAGCTACCCGCCGTCTGGGCGTATATACCCGCGATGTCCTTAAGCTCAACCCTGACAGCTTCCGCATTTTCGGGCCTGACGAGACCGCTTCCAACCGCCTCCAGGCTGCATACGAAGTCACCAATAAGCAGTGGGATAACGGCTATCTCTCTTCTCTCGTAGACGAGCATATGGCTGTGACCGGCCAGGTGACCGAGCAGCTATCTGAGCATCAGATGGAAGGCTTCATCGAAGGCTATGTGCTTACAGGCCGCCATGGTATCTGGAGCTCTTACGAATCCTTCGTCCATGTGATCGATTCCATGCTCAACCAGCATGCCAAGTGGCTTGAGGCTACAGTCCGCGAGATCCCATGGCGCAAGCCCATCTCTTCTGTGAACCTTCTGGTCAGCTCCCATGTATGGCGCCAGGACCATAATGGCTTCAGCCATCAGGATCCAGGCGTTGTATCGGTGCTCCTCAACAAGACCTTCAACAACGACCGCGTTATCGGCATCTATTTCGCAACAGATGCGAATATGCTGCTGGCTATCGGCGAGAAGGCCTACAAGTCCACTAACAGGATCAATGCGATCATCGCCGGTAAGCAGCCTGCGGCAACATGGCTGACCCTTGATGAGGCACGTGCAGAACTTGACAAGGGTGCTGCTGAATGGAAGTGGGCAAGCACAGCTCAGAATAATGATGAAACTGAGATCGTCCTTGCTTCTGTTGGTGATGTGCCGACGCAGGAGATCATGGCTGCGGCTGACAAGCTCAAGGCTTACGGCATCAAGTTCAAGATCGTGAATGTAGTTGACCTCCTGTCGCTGCAGAACCCGAGCGAAAACAGCGATGCCCTGAGCAATGAAGAGTTCACTGAGCTCTTTACTGCCGACAAGCCTGTCCTCATGGCATACCACTCTTATGCACGCGAGGTCAAGGGCCTGATCTTTGAGCGTCCGAACCACGATAACTTCAATATCCATGGTTACCAGGAGCAGGGCTCCACGACCACGCCGTATGACATGGTCAGGGTCAATGATATTGACCGTTATGAGCTTACTGCCGAGGCACTCCGCATGCTTGATGCAGATAAGTATGCTGAAGATATCAAGAAGCTGGAAGACTTCCGACAGGAAGCATTCCAGTTTGCGGTAGACAAGGGCTATGACCACCCGGACTACACTGACTGGGTATGGTCGGGCGTTAAGACAGAAAAGCCCGGTGCTGTTTCTGCGACTGCCGCTACCGCCGGAGATAATGAGTAAATAAACCCGTAACCGGCTGCCTTAAGCAGCATGTCCCCTCTGTCCGGAAGGCAGAGGGGACATTATATATACCTAAATACTATATATATACGATTTATGCACGTTCCCTACTACACTGGTATACATGCCTATACACACGTATACACGCATGATATATGCCCGGTAAACCGGCACAGCAGCCGCGAAATCCGGCATACCAGGGCCTGGAAAGGCCTGAAACAAGGTAATGGGAACAAATAGCAAATCAAAACAAAGGAACAAAGGAGTGCAGACCGTGTCCCTGACAACAATATTCATTGCAAGCCCTGAAGGTGCTAACGGCCGCAATGTGGTGGCCAATGGAGTAACCGCGGCCCTGGCCCAGGATAACAGGAAAACAGCAATTTTCCACCCAATAACCTGCCGCCATGATGCATTCACTGATGTACTGATCCATACAGCGGGAGCGGATGAGACACTGGAGCAGGCCCGCGTGATATGCCCGAACAGGGCTATCCTTGACCATGATACAGCCCGTGATGAGATAGTCCGCCGCTGGGAAAGCTTTGTCCCGGAAATGGGAGCAGATGCTGTAGTGATCGTCGGCAGGGATAAACGCCCGACTTTTGACCCTGAAGGCTTTACCCTTGACACACAGGTTTCCGCAGATCTGAAAGCCCCTGTTTTCCTCGCTGTATGCTGCATCAGCCGCAGTCCGAAAGAAGTCCAGCGTACAGTCGCAGCATGTGCCAGCGAAACCGCTAAGGCAGGAAGCTCCGTAGCCGGCATATTCATTACCGGATGGGATCCCCATGATATCGATAAAGCTAAAGATATCAGGGAAGAGCTTTCCGCTTCGGCAGCCCCTGTATGGATCATCCCCGCACACAGCTGCACAACAGATGAGGAGGCGGCTGCTTCGCTGAAACTGTTCCAGCAGGCTGCGCCTGCAGCTGAAGTACTCGCGGCCATCGACCGGTCTGATTTCCGGCGCCCGGAGACCCCCTACGCTTTCCAGGCTGAGCTTCTTACCCGCGCAAAAGCAGACAAAAAGACTATCGTCCTTCCGGAAGGTGAAGAAGGGCGTATCCTCAAGGCTGCTGATTACCTTCTGGAACGGGATATCGTTGACCTTATCATCGTAGGCCGGCAGGATAAAATCCTCAGCCATGGCAGGGAGCTTGGCCTGCAGAACCTCAGAAAGGCACACTTCCAGGCAATGGATGATGAATCGGTCCTCGGGCCAATGGCTGACAAGCTCTGCGAACTGCGAGCAAAGAAAGGTATGACACCCGAACAGGCACGCGAAACACTTAAAGACCCGTCATACTTCGGCACAATGCTGGTTGTCCTTGGAAAAGCTGACGGACTGGTGTCAGGATCTGTCAACACGACAGCTGCCACAGTACGCCCTGCACTCCAGCTCATCAAGACCAGGCCGGATGCGTCGCTGGTGTCAGGGGCATTTATTATGTGCTTCCACGACCATATTGCCGTATTCGCAGACTGCGCTATAAACCTTAATCCCACCGCACAGCAGCTGGCGGATATCGCTGTCCAGTCTTCCCAGACAGCCCGCGCTTTCGGAATAGACCCGAAGGTAGGCATGCTCAGCTATTCCACCCTCGGCTCCGGTTCCGGCCCTGATGTTGACCTTGTTGAAGAAGCGACAAGACTGGTCTCGGAGAAAGCCCCAGAACTGCCCGTCGTCGGGCCCATCCAGATGGATGCCGCATGGTCCCCTGAAGTTGCTGCAACAAAAGCCAAAGGCAACCCGGTAGCCGGACACGTCAATGTGTTCGTGTTCCCCAGCCTGTCTGTAGGGAATATCGGGTACAAAGCTGTCCAGAGGTCTTCCGGTGCGCTCGCCATCGGGCCTGTGCTCCAGGGGCTGAACAGGCCGGTCAACGACCTCTCGCGAGGCGCGCTGGTGGCTGATATCATCAACACTATTGCCCTGACCGCTGTATACGCACAGGAATAGGCGTGTCCTGCAGCAGCTGACGCTGAGAGACAGCTTGCTAAGCGGGTATCAATATGCTGCTTTTCCGTAAAAGGCATACTGATACCCGCCGTTTTTATGTAATGGATCGCTATAGCTGCTGTGCAATCAGCATATATTTGTATAATCGTTCCTGCAAGGCACTCCCTTTTCCCGTCTTAATCAAAGAATTGTATATATATATATATAATTTCTTCTGTTCAGACTCAACGATTCCATAGCATCAAAGGAGAAAAATATGTCCGAACAGAATGAAACTTTACCTGTTAAATCCACAAAACCGGGAAAGAAGCGATTCTATAAACGTGTGTGGTTCTGGGTGCTTGTAGTTGCAGTTATAGCCATCTGTATCCCCTTGGCTAACAGCCGTAACACAACTCCGGCAGACAGCACACACAGCCCCGTGGAAAACTCTGCTGCAAAGAACAATAATACGACTGGCTCAGATAAAACAATCTCTCAGGATGAAGAATTCAGAAAGAATTTTGATTCAATAAAAGTCGGCGACCTTATGAAGAGCGGAGAAGGCGGATCTATAGAATCAGATGTAGAGAAACTACTTGGGAAACCTTTCTCTTCTTCAACATCAGATTTCCAGGGAGTAAAAACTCAAATCAATATGTGGTCAAAAGGTAGTGTAAGCATTACAGTCCAATTTACTGACAGCAAGACAGTTTCTAAAAATATCACTGGTTTCAAATTCTCCCGTCAGCCCAAGCTGGATATCAATGCTTATAATACTATCTCAGACGGCTCAAGCTACAACGACGTTGTGGCTAAATACGGTGAACCGGATGGATTAAATGAGATGCTCGTAAGCGGACAGAGGACTGTTACTGCATACTGGTTTACAGGGGCTAAAAACGGTTCAGCAGTACTTACCTTTACCAACGGCCGATTGACTTCAAAAAGCCAAAGCAATCTGGAGTAAGAAAATATAAACCGTGCAGAACCACGAGCCTGGATATTTAGGCTGAAGCAGCCGGATCGGCAGGCCGATACGCCTCACATCCCTGTGCAGACGTATCGGCTTACGAGTATATTAAACAGTGTTAATTACACCACTAGTGATACAAAGGAGCCGTAATGGCGAAAACCGTTCTGGTTATTAATTCAGGTTCAAGCTCAATCAAGTATCAGCTTGTTGATCTGGAAAACGGGGAGGGCCTGGCCTCCGGACTCGTAGAAAAGATCGGCGAACCGACCGATGGCATTTATACCCATAAATTCAACGGCGAAAAGCATACGTTCACTGAAAAGATCGAAAACCATGAACAGGGCCTTAAGAAGGTCCTGGGGTTCTTCGATGAGTTTGGCCCCAACCTTAAGGATTATGAGCTTGTGGCGGTTGGCCACCGCGTGGTCCAGGGCGGGTACATCTTCCCTACGCCTGCGCTGGTGACCCCTGCAACTATCCAGCAGGTCAAGGATCTGGCGGTGCTCGCACCTCTCCATAACGGCCCTGAGGCGATCGGCGCCGAAGTTATGACGCGTCTGCTTCCTGATGTCCCGCAGGGATTCGTTTTTGACAGCTCCTTTTTCTTTGAACTCCCTGAAGCTTCGAGCACATATGCCCTCAACAAGGAAGTTGCTGAAAAGTACCATATCCGCCGCTACGGCGCGCATGGGACAAGCCACGAGTATATCGGCTCCGTTGTCCCTGAGACCGTTGGCAAACCGGCTGAGGGGCTTAGACAGATCGTGCTGCACATCGGCAACGGGGCATCCGCTTCGGCGCAGGTATCAGGCCGCCCCGTAGAGACTTCCATGGGGCTGACCCCGCTGGAAGGCCTTGTTATGGGCGGGCGGACCGGGGACATTGACCCTGCTGTCGTTTTCCACCTCATCCGCAATGCCCATATGGATGTTGACCAGCTTGATACGCTGTTCAACAAGGAGTCAGGCATGATGGGGCTTACCGGCCATGGTGATATGCGCGATGTTGACGACCTGCGTTCCCATGGTGATAAAGATGCCCAGCTGGCATTCGATATTTATATCCATCGCATTGTCAGCTACATTGGGGCATACACTGCACAGATGGGCGGATGCGACGTGATCACATTCACTGCCGGCGTCGGCGAGAATGATGCGTCCGTACGTGAAGCTGTGTGCGATAAGCTTGCACCTTTCGGTGTTAAACTCGATAAGGAAAAGAATGCCGTCCGCTCCGGCGATCCGCGCGTCATTTCCGCGCCGGACAGCTCTGTGACCATTGCAGTGATCCCGACAAATGAGGAGCTCGCTATTGCCCGCAAGGTTGCAAAGCTCGCTGAAGAGGGCGATGCGTACGGGAATGTTTTTGGGCGTTAAGGTAACCATATTAGGCCTGAAGAGGCAATAAGCGCTAATAAGCCCATTTCAGGCCTGGAATAAGGATTTTAGAGGTATGCCATTCTGGCATGCCTCTTTTTTATTGCCCGGCTCCATTCTTTAATACCCACTCTGCTGACTCTGGTGGTAAAACACGCAGATATAAAAACGAAAAATGTGGAAAACCGCCGAAACAGATTTTATATCTGCGTGTTTTACCACCAGCAGCTACATAACTGCGATTGCATAGCTGCCCAAATCGCATATATCCCCTGACATACCTGGCGAGCCGCCCCCTCCTCCCCCATAAACGCATAAAGCCGGGAGAACATTTTGCGCGCTATGTCCGCATTGCATATCCGCACATCCGGAATATACAGTCTGGCCATAGCTGCAAGTGCAGGCACAAACCCGCCGGAATCAGACAGGCCGCAGTCCCCCACCCCTTTCACTGGTCATGCTGCCGGCCAGCATATAGTATCCTGGCGTCCTATGGATATGCAGTAAACCGGAGATCCTGGTGTCTTCGTGACGAAGGATTATCCCGCCGGGATATCTGCTCCCACCATAAGCAGCCCGGAGACGAACTAAGATGACCTTGAAGAATATTGCAACTGTGCGTATATCCCTCCTGCATCTGCCTCTGCATAAAATCCACGCTGGTTGAGGAGTATAGCGGGAAACCTGCTATTTTTTGCTTCCTTGCCTGTCACAGCCCTTGCAGCAGAAGCCTTCACCGTAGGGAACATTTTATTATTAACATCATTGGACTATATTAATGCTTTGTTGACGGGTACGCCCCATGCGCGGGATATTCTGCCAAAATCACTGATAAATATGGTATCCGCAGCTATCCGGCTTCCCACACGCTGATATACAAAATCTATGTATTATATGAGAGAATAGTAATATGCAAATCAGACCTGGTTCTATGTATCCGCTGGGCTCAACTTTTGATGGCGCAGGCGTTAATTTTGCTCTTTATTCTTCCGCGGCTACGCGCGTGGAATTATGCTTGTTTGACGACAACAACCGTGAAACACGTATAGAAATTACCGAGTGCAATACTTTTGTATGGCACGTTTACATAGTAGGGATACAGCCCGGGCAGCGCTACGGCTACAGGGTGTATGGGGCTTACGATCCCGACAGCGGGCTGCGGTGTGACCCCTCAAAGCTCCTCCTTGACCCTTATGCCAAGGCGATAGAAGGGATGATAGACTCAGACGCCAGCCTGTTTTCCTATGACATTACGAAACCTGACGACCCTGATGCCCGGAATACTGAAGACTCCGCCGCACATACAATGAAATCAGTGGTTATCAATCCGTTCTTTGACTGGGGCAATGACAGGCATCCGCAGATCGCTTACCATGACAGCGTCATCTACGAAGCCCATGTACGCGGTATGACTAACCTCAATGAAGAGGTCCCTCCCGAGATCCGCGGCACATATGCAGGCCTTGCCCACCCCAGTGTGGTGAAGTATCTGAAAGACCTGGGGATCACCGCGCTGGAGCTGATGCCCGTCCACCAGTTCATCAACGATTCTTTCCTGCAGGCAAAAGGCCTGAGCAATTACTGGGGATATAACACGATCGGCTTTTTTGCGCCTCATAATGCATATTCAAGCTCCGGACAGCGCGGCGAGCAGGTCAATGAGTTCAAGTCCATGGTGCGGGCATACCATGACGCAGGTATTGAGATCATCCTTGACGTGGTTTATAACCACACAGCGGAAGGCAATAATATGGGCCCCACGCTGAGCTTCAAGGGGATCGACAACCGGTCGTACTACCGCCTCGTTGACGGCAATGAACGCCACTATTTCGACACTACGGGGACGGGGAATTCCCTGCTTATGCGCTCCCCCCATACCCTTCAGCTGATCATGGATTCACTGCGGTACTGGGTCTCCGAAATGCATGTTGACGGTTTCCGGTTCGACCTGGCCGCCACGCTTGCCCGCCAGTTCTCTGAAGTTGACAAGCTCTCTGCCTTCTTCGATATTATCCAGCAGGATCCGGTCATTTCCCACGTCAAGCTTATTGCCGAGCCCTGGGATATCGGTTCCGGAGGATACCAGGTAGGCGGGTTCCCCCCGCTGTGGAGCGAGTGGAACGGCATGTACCGCGATACCGTGCGCGATTTCTGGAGATCACAGCCCTCCAAACTCCCTGAGTTTGCAAGCCGCATTATGGGCAGCTCCGACCTGTACCGCGCAGACGGGCGCCGCCCCGTTGCATCCATCAACTTTATTACAGCCCACGACGGCTTTACTATGAACGACCTCGTCAGCTATAACGATAAGCATAATGAGGCTAACGGTGAAGACAACCGCGACGGCGATAATAATAACCGTTCATGGAACTGCGGTGTGGAAGGCCCTACAGACGTGACTGACGTCAATGAGCTCAGGGCCCAGCAGATGAGGAATTTCATTTCAACTATGATGGTCAGCCAAGGCATCCCCATGCTCGACGGCGGCGATGAGATCATGCGCACGCAGCAGGGCAACAACAACGCTTATTGCCAGGACAACCCCATATCATGGACACATTGGGACCTTGATGAGAGGCGCCAGCAGCTTCACGATTTTACGCAGAAAATGATCCATCTGCGGCTGAGGCATCCCGTACTCCACCGCCGCAAGTTCTTTGATGCGGAAGCAGAAGGCAATAATGCTCCGCAGGTAGAATGGTTCGACCATACGGGTTCTGTTATGGACCAGGAAGACTGGGACAATACCAATGCCCTGACGCTGATGGTCTTCCTCAACGGCCATGCCATACCTGAAGCCGACGTCAACGGGAACCAGATCAAAGACAACGATTTCATCCTTATTTTCAATGCCTATTATGAACCTATGATGTTCAGGCTCCCTGGAGAAAAATACGGCAGAAAATGGCGCCTGCTGGTAGATACCCATGACCAGTTCTCCCCGGAGCTTGCTTTCGAAGCGAACTTCGGCATCATGGCCCAGGCCCGCAGCTTCATGCTCCTGGTAAGCGATGAGGGCGATATCTCCGGTACAACGCATCAGGTCCAGGAAATCAAGGTCATTGAGAAGCCTCAGGATGACCAAGATAACAGTTCGGCACCAGATACCGGCGCGGAAACATCCAGCCCCACAGAACAGGCTGAGGGTAGTGAGAAGTAGTACAGGGCCTTCTGCTACGTTGCCGGACTGAGACGGGAAGCTATCTCCTGCGAACCGTTAGCATACATGCTTGAATACATAAGCATTTCTGACTGCAGCCTGTCAGCTTCCATCGCAGCGATCTGCCGCGAGAAAATGACGAACCACGCCATGAAAAGGAATACTGCCAGAGCTTCAACATTAGTGAATGTGGTACCTCCGCGTACCCAGTCGATCGCAGAAGCCGATATAACAACAATGATCAGATCGGAAACAACGTAGATCGTTTTGGAAAGCTGCGGGGCAAGCCACGGCAGGAAAACCATCAGCGCAGTCAGGGGGAATGCAAGCCCCCGGGCACCTACATTATGCAGGATCGGATGGGGCGTATACCGGAAAAGCCCGACGCTCATGAAGCACAGCGCGGTAAGGATAAGAAGCACTCCCATAATGATGATGCGGGCCATAAAATGCCTGATAGGAAGCTCTACACGGCGCGGTTCTGCAAGCCTGCCCAGTGACATCTTCAGCTTTGCCCCCCGGGAAGTGCCGCCGCTACTGCCGGTACTATCATCACCTGCGCCTTCTTTACCCTGTACATCCTCAGTCGGTTTGCCGGCCATCAGCTGGGGATGCGCCAGCGAAAGCCTGTAATTGGTAATCAGCTCTGACAGGGAGAAGTAGCTGATGATGATAATGCATATCCCGGCCATAACGATCGTATAGTTGAAAAGCGTGGCCGCAAAAGTAGTCCTGTCGCCCAGCTGAGAGAAGTTATTGCGCCACCAGACCGGGTCGTCTGACGTCATCCCTGCGGTCGTCACCCCGGACACAACGAAGAACGGGAGAAGCGATGCGACTGTTTTCGCACTCAGCTGGCTTCCCTGGACAAAAACAATATACCCGCTGACGGCAGCCAGCCCGCCTACAAGCCAAACCAGATACTGCCCGAACTCAGCGCCGAAAATATTGCTGATAGTTGTCAGAGCAGCAAGGACAATGAAGAAGATCGTCGTAGCATAGACTACCGTCAATGAAACGATCTCCAGCAGACGGCGGACAGGCACCCACCATCCGCTCCTGAGGTCCCACGACCGAGAATGCCGCGCATACCCAACCACAAACGCAATACTGCTGAAAACCGCGACTATAGCAGAACCGACAAGCCGGCGGCGCCCTGCAACAAGCCAGACCGCGGGAGCATTGTCTAAAAATATCGACATGAGAAGCGCCGACAGCAGCATGGAGAAAAGCCCCGCAATAAGGCCCGCTGTTTCAGACCGCTGATTCTGTCCCATTTATATTATCTCTGCAATTCTTATCTTAAGGTATTCTTCGATTGTTGATTCCATTGTACTGATGCGGGGGTATGTAGGAATCCCGGGATCCAGCATGTTGTTCGCAGGCGTGCGCTATAGTGTAAGGGTTGTTTGCATATGTAAACATTCGGGCTGTAGCGCAGCTTGGTAGCGCGTCTGCTTTGGGAGCAGAATGTCGCAGGTTCAAATCCTGTCAGCCCGACCGCAAAGTCCTACTTCCGCTCGGGATGTAGGGCTTCTTCTTTTTGCTCTGAAACCGGGTTAATGCTCAAAAGTGTGTATGGGCGGGTGTGTTGTTTTAATAGCTTCTGCCTGCCCATCCATGGTGGAGACCTAGTTCTCCGGGATCAAAGTTGATGAAGACACTAAGGTGGGAGGGGTATCATAATTGAATATAAATAATTTCACCTTGATTCAGAAAATCGACAGAGTGGTAAATCTTTAGAGGTCCTTCATCCTAAGTATGAAGAATCTGGTGCTTCCGATAAAAGGTGGAAAAAAGCAGAGCTCCCACAAGCAGATTTAAACACAAGTGTTTACGAAATTGAAGGCTACACCTGTGTAGTGTTGTCGGATTTGGCATGTCTAAGTAATATGCCCTCTTGAATCGAACAAGCGGTGTGAGAACAAATAGGTGCTTAATCTGGTTTTTTATCTATGGTAATTGGAGGATGATTTTTCATCAAAGAAGTCGGGTAGATTAATAAATCTTAGGTTAGCAAAAATTAAAATAGTGTAAGAGCAGTAGACTTCACGGTTTACTGTTTTTTGTTTGACAGAATATATTCTAGTGGTAGAATATGGATAGGTAGTATTCTAGCGCTAGAATAAAAAGTTAAACCCCTATCAAAAGGAGGGAAACATCATGGCATTTGATTTCAAAAAAGAGCTGAAGGAGTTCTATCCGACAAAAACCAATCCAACGATTGTCAAGGTTCCTAAAATGAACTTTTTGGCAGTTCGAGGGCAGGGTGATCCTAATGAAGAAGGTGGCGAATATAAGCAAGCTATTGCTTTACTTTATCCGCTGGCCTATGCTATTAAAATGAGCAAGAAGACAAATTACAAGATGGAGGGGTATTTCGATTTCGTTGTCCCACCCTTGGAAGGTTTCTGGTGGCAGGAGGGAATCACAGGTGCTGACTACAATCGTAAGAGTGATTTTCATTTTATCGCCATTCTTCGCTTACCTGATTTTGTCAGTAAGGAAGATTTTGACTGGGCAGTTGCGCAAACGACCGTCAAGAAGAAAATGGATTTTTCTAAGGTTGAATATTTTACCTATGATGAGGGGTTGTGTGTTCAATGTCTGCATATTGGTTCCTACAATGATGAGCCTGCAACAGTTGAACGCATGCACGATTACATGGAAGAAGAGGGTTACCAGCTGGATATTACCGATGAACGTATGCACCATGAAATCTATATCGCTGATGTCCGTAAAGTAGTGCCAGATAAGCTGAAAACAATCATTCGTCATCCCATAAAAAAGAGATAGGAGCAAAAATGAGCACTAAGACATCTTTAACGGAAGAGCTCATACTTGGTTTATTAGCAGAGCAGCCTAGACATGGCTATCAGATTGAAAAGTTAATTGAGGATAGAGGAATGCGGAAGTGGACCGAGGTTGGATTCTCTTCAATTTACTATGTTCTTGATAAGCTGGAGAAGAAAGGATTTGCTAAAAGTGCACCAGCAAAAGGAAAAGATAAAAAAGAGTATGCTATTACGGGCTTGGGCTCAACGGTTTTGACAGAAAAAACTAAACAGCGTTTAATAGATCGCCAACCAGCTAATTCACATTTCATGACGGCCTTAGCTAATAGTCAGAATATGTCAACGAAGGATTTATTGCAGGCTTTTGATGCGCGTAAGAAAATTCTAGAAGAGGACTTACAGGTCTTGAAACTTCAAGAAACAGGGGAGCAATATGCACCACGCTCTGCCCAGCAATTATTCAATTTGGGAATGACCATGCTTCAAGCAGAATTAAAGTGGTTAGAGGGAGAAATTGAGACTTTGCAAACGGGAGAAAAATAGAACAAATCTGAGACAGCAGATTTCAAAGGTTTGATGTTTTCTGGTTTCATCATTAATTTTGATATGGTAGAAAAATGTTATAAAATAAATACAAAGATGCAGGAGAAAATTATGAACGAAATAGGGGTTAATGCTCAAAAAGTGTGTATGGGTGGGTGTGTTGTTTTAATAGCTTCTGCCTGCCCATCCATGGTGGAGACCTAGTTCTCCGGGATCAAAGTTGATGAAGACACTATGGTTTTCCATAGTGTCTTCTTTTTGCGTGTCTATTGGCTGCTTGTTTACTTCATGTACCTGTTCGTGACAGTGTTTACGAAGATAATCAGTGATAGTAATAGGTTTTTTCACTCATGCTTTGAAGAATCCATTCCACGGCGCATCGCATGTGAGGTTCGCTTAACCCAGTATGCACGAGCAAAAGTCTACGAATCGTTTTGTTTGGTCCGCCTTCTAGCCGATTCGTAGACCGTAAGAGTTCACCATGTTTGGCCAGTTCTGGGTCAAGATAGGTAAACAGATTCTGTTTCTTGGTTAACCGTTCTAAAAGCCGATAGGCTTTCCTGAGTCTGTTATGGGTATACCACCATGCTGGAGACTCATACGGGTAGCATGGATTCCTTGTTCTCTCATGGATGAGATGCCCATAGGTTTGATACCACTGGTTCAAGAGTTCTTCCCATTGTATTGCTTGGTTTATGGTTTCTACCTTGAGTAGCTTTTTACTTAAGCCTAACAAGCTTCTACCAGCGTCAGAGTGAGGATGACTCGTTAGATACGTACGAACATTACGAGCAACATGCACTAAACAGCGTTGAACCTTCACCTCAGGCCACACATTCTTTAAGGTTGTATGAGCACCGATTCCACCGTCTAAACACACGCAATCAGGCTTAACAAGCTGATGTAACAAAGCTGTATACGAGGCTGTGCTTTCTCGTGTGCACCATTGCCACGCAAGAACATGCTTGGTATTCATAGCAATCAGAAGACACCACCCATAGGGCAGATAGATTCCGTCCATGAGGATCTGGGATTCAACGACACCAGTCACAGGTGGTCGTGGAACAGGAACATTCCAACACCAGGCAATATGGCGCGTTAATGTTGCCCGCGCAATAGGCAATGAGCGCGCTGGCACGTTAGGAAGAGCCACGATACAAACAATTCTGCGTCTTGGCTCTTCTTCATCTCGTCACGGTGTTGGACTCGGCTAGCACCACAGTTCGCGCATCGCCACCGGGTTGTTCCTGCACGGGTTTTCCCGTTTTTAACCATTCGCGTATCGCATACCACACAATGAGGAATCCTTCCACCAGATGCCATACATTATGGTCTCACACCATAATCACCCCACCACACACCAATAATCCCAACAGCTAACAGCCAATTTCATACACACTTTTTAAGCATTAACCCGGCTTTGCCCTTTACGCAGGCAAAGCCTTTATTTTTATACCCCGGTCCCGTATTCCTGCATATATATCCTGTACGTCTGTCAGATCCTTAAACTCCACGGATCAGTATTGATATCTGACAGTATCATCTCAGGGCGGTACTGCTCCCCGAATTTATCAGCTATCGCCTCAGGGATGTCATAGATCCCATATGTTGACATCCATAATTTTTCGATAGCGGAGTGCGGGGTATTGATAAAAGCGGGCCTGGGATGCAGATCCCCGCGGGCTGCAAAGCTTTCGCGCAGGCGCGCCTCATGCCTGGCCTGCTCAAGGGCATCTGTGACAGGATGATGCCGCAGGTCGCTGGTGATATAGACATCAGCCCCGCTGGCGGCAGCGTCGGCAATCATGGAATCCCCCGATCCCGGGAGGACTGCTGCCCTGCTTACCGGCATATCAGGATCTCCCGCAACAGTGATGCCAAGCCTGGTTTCAGGAAGGATGCGGACTACCGCGCGGGCAAAGCTTTCCAGATCCTGCGGCACCTCCAGCTCCCCGATACGCCCGAGCCCTACGGGGCCGCGGGCAGATGCATCTTCTACCGGCAGCAGGGGGCCGAGGTCTTTGAGATGAAGCTGCTCGATGAAAGCCTGTGCCTGGCCGCGGTACGCACTGTCAGCATTCGTATGCCCGACCCACAGCCCGCAACGGTGCCCAATGAGCTCAGAGACTATCTCTCCCCGGAAGCCCTGCCCCCCGACAGTATGCGTAGCACGAAAGAACAGCGGGTGATGGGTGATCAGCAGATCGGCATGATGCCTGATTGCATCCTGTACCACTTCATATGTAGGGTCTACAGCACAATAGACAGTGCGGACCGGCCAGTCCAGGCTGCCGACGATAAGCCCCGGTTCATCCCAGTCTTCCGCATACCTCAGAGGATACAGGTCTTCCAGAACCGAAACTGTGTCCTTAAGGGACAGCACTGCGCCGCCTGATTCAGATGCAGATGTATCCGTCATACAGCCTTTCCTTTCTAACTATCGATTACCAATATCTGTAATCTGTACGGATCCTCAAAAACGGCTTTAATGGGCTGCAAGCTGCCAGTCTGTGCCGGTCCCGGTAGAGACATCCAGAGGGACGGCAAGATCAACTGCATGTTCCATCGCCTCCCTGACGATCCCGGTGACTTCCTCTTCCTCCCCTGCTGCAAGTTCTACTACCAGTTCATCGTGGATCTGAAGGATGATGCGGCTTTTTACCCGTGCCTCGCATAATTGCGTGTATGCTTTCTCCATAGCAATCTTCATGATATCGGCAGCAGACCCCTGGATCGGCGCATTAAGCGCTGCACGCTCAGCGGCATCCCTGAGCTGGCGGCGCGGGGACCGCAGCTGCGGGAAATAACGCCTGCGCCCGAACATCGTTTCCGTATAGCCTCTCGACTTTGCCTGGGAAACAAGGGATTCAAGATAATCATGGACCCTGCCGAAAGTGGCGAAATACTTGTCTTTCAGCACATCACTCTGCGCAGGGGATATCCCCAGCTGCTGGGCAAGCCCATATGTGCTCAGCCCATAAGCAAGGCCGTAGCTCATCGCTTTGATATGGGATCTCTGGTCAGCTGTGATCCGGTCAATAGGGATGTCATACACCAGTGAAGCAACATATTTATGGAAGTCAGCACCTGACCTGAACGCTTCGATCAGCGCCTCATCCTGTGATAAATGCGCCATAAGCCTCAGCTCCACCTGTGAATAATCGCAGCTCAGCAGGGATACATAGCCCTGCGAAGGCACAAACGCCGCACGGATCTCCCGCCCCTCAACATTCCTGTTAGGGATGTTCTGCAGGTTCGGGTCTGTAGAGCTTAACCGGCCTGTAGCCGCAACGGTCTGCTCAAATGTCGTATGGATACGGCCGTCATGGGTATTTACTGAATCCATAAGGGTCTGGACTATCTGCTTAAGCTTATTGACTTCACGATGCCGCAGGAGGGCCCCCAGGAAAGTATTCGCCCGTTCATTATGGACGGACCTGATATATAATTCCTGCAGCGCCGCGGCATTTGTTGTATAGTTTCCGCTTTTTGTCTTCTTGGTGGCGGCCAGGCCCATATCATCAAACAGTACAGACTGCAGCTGTTTGGGGCTTTGCAGGTTGATCTCCTTCCCGGCCTGGTCCCAGGCCACCTGCTGGGCCTGCTGGGCCTGGGACGTAAAAGAATCCCTCATATCCAGCAGACGCTGCTGGTCAACGCCCGAACCGGCTATTTCCATATGTGCCAGGACACGCGATACCGGCAGTTCGATATCCTTTAACAGGCTTATCTGGGAACGCGCTGCGATAACAGGGGAAAACAGCTCATGCATTGCCAGGACATATGCGCACTCGCGGGCATCGCGCACGGCCTGCCGCTTCCCTGCTTCTGCAGAGTCAGCAGTATCTGCCGGGGCATCATCTGCCCCGCCGTCAAAATCAAAAGCCCCCTGCTCCGCAGCAGGCTCAGCGGCCTCGTCCGTATCGATATGCAAAAAGTATCCGGCATACTGACTGGCGCTCTGAATCCTTGCAGTAGCGTCGGGCTGAACCAGATACCCTTCAAGTTTCGTATCGCTTAGCGGGACAGGGATGTCTTCGCTGCTTTCAGCTGTGATCCCTAATGAGCTTAACAGGTGTATATGCTTCTTGAAATCATGGATAACAAGGCTCCCCGAGCAGCCACGGCACACCGTCCTGAGCATATCCCTCAGCTGCCTGTCCCTGTGGATATTTTCGGCAGCAATAACACAGGCTGAGCCTTCGTTGGTCATGAAAGAGACTGACTGCGCGCTGCTGGCACCCTTCTCGACTGTGCCCCGGATATTCATCACCCATACACGGCCGGGCTTCCCGGAAGGCTGCGCGCCGGGAAGCGAAGTATCTGAAGTACTGGAAACTGATGTACCGGAAAAGGTATCCTGGATATTTTCCTCAAGCCAGCGGACAGCAGGCTGAAGTCCGCCGGACCCATCAGGCAGGGACGCGGACGGAGATTCTGCCGCTTCTGAAGATGCTGCAGATACCGGGATATACAGCGGATCGGGCTCAATAACAGTAATACGGGAAGGGTTGATATCATCGGCGCTGTCTTCAAACCCATTCCCGGCCCCTCTCCTGCTGCCGGCCTGCGCTGATAAAGGCCCGGAACCGGGCTGAAGCCTGCCTGTCGGGGAACCTTCCTGGTGCGCCTGCCGGCTGCTCTGCACAGATGCTGCTGCACTTTGTTCATCGCGCCCTTCGGCTATGGCCATAGCCTCAAGGATACGGTTCTGGATATTACGTCCGAACTGGAGGGAAGCAAAAACGGCATCCACATCAGTGATATGCGGTTCATGGAGTTTGAAATCATCAATATCCACACCGAGGTCTGCATCACGCACCAGCGCATTCACTTTACGGTTAAGAAGGACCTGGTCGATGCTGCTGCGCAGGGCTTCACCTTTTTTGCCCCCAATTTCAGATGCGTGCTCGATTATCCCCTGCAGCCCGCCAAACTCATTGATCCATTTTGCAGCGTACCCGTCGCCGACTCCCGGGACACCAGGGATATTATCGGCCTGTTCCCCTCTCATCGCAGCCAGGTCCGGGTACTGTGCAGGGGCTACCTTATATTTCTCGCGTACCGCTTCAGGGGTCATAGGCTTCAGGTCTTTGAAATGGTGTCCCGGATAAAGCACGGTTATAGAATCATCGACAAGCTGGAAGGCGTCCCTGTCCCCTGACAGGACGAAGGTTTCGTATCCTTCCTCCTCTCCCATGGTAGCCAGCGTAGCAATAATATCATCGCCCTCAAGGCCCTGTTTCTCCACATAGCTGATATCCAACGCCCTAAGAAGGTCCTGGATAAGCGGCAGCTGGGACAGGAGGTCTTCAGGGGCAGCATCGCGCGTACCTTTATATTCAGGCAGCAGCCGGTTGCGGAAAGTCCCGCCTTTAACATCAAACGCCACTGCCACATGGCTGGGCCGCCTGTTCTTAAGCACCTGGGCAAGCATGGTTGTAAAGCCGTAAACAGCATTCGTGGCCTGGCCGTCCGAAGTCGAGAAACTCTCCGCCGGCAAAGCAAAGTATGCGCGGAAAGCCAGTGAATGCCCGTCAATTACAAGCAGGCGTTTGCCGCGGGGACCGTTTGTACTTTTTGCAGGATATGTTTCAGCCATATTCCTATTTTAAGGGCCTGCCTCTAGAAAGGCAGGATACTGATTTCGCAGAAGCCGGATACCCATGTTCGGCCAGGCCTGTGCATGCTGCCGGCTGTCCTCCGGTTCACACACTCAGGAGCCGATGCAATAGACGCGGCCTCAGCCTCTGCTCTCCTCGATCTGCTGGACGACCGCATCGGCGACTTCCATCATCGTCAGCCGGCGGTCCATGGATGTTTTCTGTATCCAGCGGAAAGCTTCCTGCTCGGTCAGGCCCATATGCTGCATAAGAAGGCCTTTTGCCTTATCCACATGCTTCCTGCTTTCCAGCCGGTTTTTAAGCTCATCGACCTGTTCACGGAGATCCTGGATCTCCTTATCAGCAGCGGCAAGGCTTTCTGACGCATCAGCAGAAGATGCGCCGGAATCAGGGATGCCGCTGATCCTGTCGCGCAGCGCCTTCATCTGTTTAAACCGCTCCTGCGCCACTGCCAGTGCCGGGAACAGGCGCTCGGGGACAAACGGCTTGACCACATATGCCATAACACCGGCATCAACAGCCTCTGCAACGAGGTCTTTCTGAGAGAATGCCGTAAGCATTACAACCGGGGCAAGGAAATCTTCGTTAAGCTCGCGCGCAGCCGTGATGCCGTCTTTTTCAGGCATCTTAACATCCATTACAACGATGTCAGGCTTAAGCTCGCGGACCCTGTCTACAGCTTCCTGCCCATTGGCAGCCTCCCCGATAACGTTATAGCCGTTCTCGTTGAGGGACTCAATAATATCGAGGCGGTTCAGCGCCTCATCTTCGGCTACGACGACGGTAGGCAGGCCTTCCGTATCAGTCTTTTCTTCAGCAACCATAATTGCCCTCCTCGTGGAAGGACGTCTGACAGGCCTCTCCACATTGAGCGAACTTCAATTGAATTATACTGTGTATAAGTATATATATTCATTATATACCGTTGTGCCTCGGGTGGGACTCGAACCCACACTGCACAGATTTTGAGGCTGTTTCCTCTACCAATTGGGATACCGAGGCGTCGTACATAAACTTTATATATAACAGGGTTAAATGTACTACAGATCACAGACCAACACACCACATACATGCATATCTGCCGGCCCCGCGCGACACCAGGTGCACCCGTCTTTACTCATCGTTTTACCGCAGCTAGAATAGGAATGATACTAAGCATCCTTACAAGGAAGTGAATTATATGGCAGAAAAAACATACCGTGAATTCGACCCATGGCGGGTTTCCCCCATACGTGAAGAAAAACGCGAGGAAGTCCTTTCCACACACTATTTCGATATTGACCGTGTAAGCCTGAGCAGCACTGAGATAGGCCATTTTGAACGGTATATACTGCGCGAGAATGATGGGGATACCATATGCGTCCTGCCTATTACCGATAACGAAGAAGTCATCCTGATTGAGCAGTACCGCGTGCCTAACCATTCATGGACGCTTGAGCTCCCAGCCGGGCATGCCACTGAGCAGGGGCAGCATCCCGAAGATATTGCTGCCCTGAAGCTTGAGGAAGAGGCAGGATACCGGGCACAGGATTATGCCCAGGTTGTCCGGTTTGTGAATACCCCGAGCTTCTCAACACAGCATACGATCATCTACAGGGCTACCGGCCTGGCCGAAGTCCGGCGCGGTACTCTCGGGCCGGAATCCCCCTCCTCCGCAGCACGGGCGATCCCTCTGGATAAGGCATATGAGCTGGCTCTTAACGGTACTATCGTTGATGCGAAGTCAATAATCGGGATACTGAACGAATACACACGGCGCCACAATACCGCCGCCTGAGACCCAGCACCAGGATGTTCTGGCTGCTTGTGAAATAAATCACATACAGGGAATCTTGCTCGCTTGTAGCCATGATAAGCGTCCCTTCCCTGCACTGGGGAAACCGACACAAAACCTGCACCCCGGATTGTCCCTACCGCCTTATTTTGTAAGGTTTAAGGTGTATCCTGCTAGGTATGGCCAGCTCTCAGAATAACACTAAAAAGCCTGGTCCGAAGAAAGGAAGAAAGCTCAGGGCTATATCCATAGCGGTAATTGCAGCTCTTCTTCTCGCACTCTTCGGCGGCGGCTATGCGGCTTTTGCATACTATCGGAACCGTGTTGCCCCGGGAGTAACCCTTGGGACACGGGATATCTCAGGCCAGACAAGGGAGCAGGTCGCCGAAACCATACAGGACATGGCCGGCAGAACAACGCTGACGGTAACTGCAGACGGGGCTGTTGCGAAGAAGCTGTCCCTGGAGGATATAGGTGTTAAAGTCGATATCGCTAAAACAGTAGATGCCGTTTTCAGCGCAAAGGACGGATCATCTTTCTCCCGGCTCAACCCTTTCACCCAAAAGAATATATCGCTTGTTGCCCGCAGCGATGATGCTGCTGTCCAAAACCATCTTGCTGACGCTCTTGCCAATAACGACGGAGCCCAGGAGCCGAGGGTGGAATATGACAGCTCGGCAGGGAAATTCGTATCGTTCGGCGGAAAAAGCGGGAAAACCGTCCCCCTGGATGAAGTACAGAATGCCGTGTCAAAGATGCTGGCCCATCCCGGCGAAAATACGTATGCCCATATACAGCTTGACCCCGCCAAGCCGCTGGTCCCCGATGAAGCTGCCCGCACTGCAGCGCAGCAGGCGAATACACGTATCTTCTCAAGAATCAGTATTTCCAACGGATCGAAAAAAACATACACTATCTCCTCAGCAACACTGGCATCCTGGATATCCTTCAGCCTCAACCGGCCGCATAAAACCATAGATCTCACCTATGATGAAGGGGCCGCCCGCCGGTTCCTGAAAACAGCCCTCCCCAAAGCCCTCAACCAGGCAAAAGTTGACCAGACCCAGAATGTCAGCAGCACAGGAAGGGTCATTTCAGTCGTTGCCCGCGGTACTGATGGTGTTGCTGTTACCGATACTGATAAAACATCTGCCGAGGTCATCACCAGCCTGCGTGAGGGGCGCAGCGCGACCCTCACAGCATCTGCAGAGGTAACGAAATTCGCCGTCAAGAACCGGGTATTGCGGTACGATGCCGCAGATGGGGATCCCTGGGCACTGGTAGACCTCAGCCGTCAGCAGATGTATGCATATAAAGGCACTACACTCGTCCAAACTTTCAATGTTTCTACAGGCAAACCAGATACCCCTACACATGCAGGGACATATTTCGTAGCTTCAAAGCTGCCTCTGCAGACGATGCGCGGCGACGACTATGTTACACCGGACGTCCAGTGGATAAGCTATTTCCACGGCGGAGAAGGCTTCCATTCGGCCCCATGGAATATAAACGGGATTGCCCGGGGTGTACCTAAATCCCACGGCTGCGTCAATATGAACCCCGCAGAAGCCAAATGGCTTTATGATTTCCTCCCCCGCGGAGCAATGGTCAAGGTCATCGGCTCGACCCCTTCAGGCCCGGTCAGATAACACTCTGCCTATATAAAAGTTATACAAAAGGCGGGGCAGCCCATCAGCTGCCCCGCCTTTGCTGAAATCAATCCAGATCAGGATCAATCCTCATGGCCAATTACATGGACATACACGGAATCAGTGGATCCTGCCTCAGTAGCAGCCGGTGAGCAAGAAACAACAACGATGGTATCGCCATCTTTGACTTTGCCGGTATCCTTAACAGCCTCATCTGCAAGCTGCATCAGTTCAGCACGGGTAAGCCCATGGTAATCCCTGCCAAGCTGGATGCCCTGGGTACCCCAGCTCAGGTTCAGGAAGGACTTCGTGTGGACATCAGTAGTCAGGCCGAAAATCGGGGCCTGAGGGCGCTCTGCAGAAATACGGTGTACAGTGGCGCCGGTACGGGTGAATGCCACAATAGCATCCACATCAAGCTTGGAAGCAAGCTCTACGGCGGAATGCGCTACGGCGGACGAAACCGTATAATGCTCATCCCTGATGCCGGGGATACGGTCATACCCGTGCTCAGTGGCATAGGAAGAAATACGGCTCATCGTGTCAACAGTAACAACAGGATAGTCGCCTACAGCCGTTTCATTCGATGTCATAGTTGCATCTGCACCGTCGAGCACCGCATTAGCGCAGTCGGATGCCTCAGCACGTGTCGGTACCGGGCTGTGGACCATGGAACCGAGGACTTCAGTAGCGACGATAACCGGCTTGCCGTAGTTGCGGGAAAGCTCAATGCAGCGCTTCGTGATCAGCGGTACCTGTTCAAAAGGCATCTCCACAGCCATATCGCCGCGGGCAACCATGATACCGTCGAATGCCTTGACGATCTCTTCCAGGTTCTCAACGGCCTGGGGCTTCTCGATCTTCGCAATCACCGGGACGCGGCGGCCTTCTTCATCCATGATGGCATGGGCGCGGTCGATATCAGATGCAAAACGTACAAATGACATGGCGATAAGGTCTGCACCGGTCCGGATACCCCAACGCAGGTCTTCCTCGTCTTTTTCTGTAAGCGCCGGGATAGAAACCGCAACGCCGGGAAGGTTGATCCCCTTGTGCGAGGACACAGGACCGGCAACGATAACCTTAGTATGGACATCATTGCCTTCTACCCGGGTCACTTCAAGGCGTACTTTCCCGTCATCGATAAGGATAGGGTCCCCGGGGTTGCAGTCAGCGGGAAGGCCTTTGAAAGTAGTGGAAACACGGTCTTTGTTCCCCGTTATATCATCTGTAGTAATAACGAATTCCTGGCCTTCGTCAAGCTGGACCTTATCTTCGCCTTCAGCATCCTTTTCAATCCAGCCGCAGCGGATCTTCGGCCCTTGAAGGTCCACGAGTACAGCTACATCCTTACCTGCTGCGCGGCCAGCTTCACGGATATTGTTATAAATAGCCACATGCTCATCAAAAGTCCCGTGGGAACGGTTGATGCGCGCTACATCCATCCCCGCTTTAACGAGTTCGGTCAATGTCTCCAGTGACGAAGTAGCTGGTCCGATAGTATCAACAATCTTTGCTTTTCGCATGAATGCCTGCCTATTTCTTGTAATTGTAATTAAATATGGACGGGAAGTTCCCGTATTCACAACATCTCTTATTTTATAGGTAAGTTGCGACGCTTTGGGGGTCCCGGAAACGCCATGCGGGCAGCCTTCCGTATCCGCTTCCCACGCAGGCGGCGCACACGAGCTGCCTACCCTTTTTTCCCAGTCCCGGGCACACGTGCCTTCATAAGGCTGGCCGCTGCAGCAGTTCCCAGGGAAACGATGATAACAGCCAGAGAAGCCCATGTAGGGATATCCGGTATGGACGATATCCCCTTCCCCCCGTTGATAAACGGCAATGTGTTGCCGCGAAGGGCTTCCATGATCAGTTTGATGCCGATAAACCCTAAAACTACAGACAGCCCTATGGGCAGGTAGACCAGCCTGTCCAGAAGCGACCCCAGGAGGAAATACAGCTGCTGCAGTCCCAGGAGAGCAAAAACATTGGTTGTGAAAACGATAAAAGGGTCCTTCGTCAGACCGAAAATCGCAGGGATAGAATCAAACGCAAACATGACATCTGTTGTCCCGATAGCGATAAACACAATAAGCATAGGGGTAAAATACCGTACTCCGCCCTTTACCGTACGGAGCCTGCGTCCATCATACTCATCAGTGAGCTTCATAACTTTGCGCAGAAACCTGATAAGCCTGTTCTCCTTATACTCATCGTCGCCGCTGTCACCGTGAAGAAGCGAGACAGCTGTATAGATCAGGAATACCCCGAAAAAGAGGAATACCCAGGTGAACCGTGTAACTATTGCCGCGCCAAGAAGGATAAAAATACCGCGCAGCACCAGTGCCAGCGTGATACCAACTCCCAGGACATATTTCTGCATCTGTCTGGGGACTGCAAAATTCGACATGATGATCACGAAAATAAACAGGTTATCGACACTCAGGGAATACTCGGTAAGCCAGCCTGAATAAAACTCCACTGCGGGTTTGGGTCCGGCGCATATCCATATCAGGCCGCCGAAGATAAGGGCAGCTGCAATGAAGAACCCTATATGCAGAAGGCATTCCTTCGTACTCGGGACATGCGGCTTCCGGCCTGTTACTATCAGATCTGCAGCAAAGAAAACCGCCAGGGCTGCAAGGGTGATGATCATAAAGGGGACTGGCGTTTCGCGCATACTTTCAGCATACGTGCATGCGGTGACGGCTGCAGGGGCATCAGCCCTGCATCATCTGGCGGAGCTCTTTCTTAAGGTCCTGTATTTCATCGCGGAGGCGGGCAGCCAGCTCAAACTGGAGCTGCTCAGCTGCCGTATGCATCTGGTCGCTCAGCTGCCCTATAAGATCAGCCAGGTCCTGCGCAGGAAGCCCGGCATCGATAAGCTGACGGCGTGCGGAAGATGCCTCATCACTGTCCAGTGAGGGCACCCCAAGATGGGAGTTGCCCGCCTTCCCTGAGTTGCGGTATCCGCTGTCAAGCAGTGTCTGGGTATCTATATCCTCTTTAGCAAGCATGTCATTGACATCGCTGATCTTCTTGATAAGCGGTGCCGGATCGATACCATGCCTGGCATTATAAGCCATCTGCACTTCACGGCGGCGGTCCGTCTCCTCGATAGCCTTGGACATTGCCTCGGTCTGATTGTCCGCGTACATGATCACGGTGCCGGATACGTTACGGGCAGCACGCCCGATAGTCTGGATCAGCGAACAGTAGGATCTCAGGAACCCCTCTTTATCGGCGTCAAGTATGGCGACCAGGGAAACTTCGGGAAGATCCAGGCCTTCACGCAGGAGGTTGATCCCCACGATAACATCGATCTTCCCTTCGCGCAGCTGGCGCAGCAGTTCCACCCGGCGTAAAGTATCAACGTCTGAATGCAGGTATTCGACTTTGATGTCACGGTCCAGGAAGTAGTCTGTAAGGTCTTCAGCCATTTTTTTGGTCAGCGTTGTGACGAGCACGCGCTCATGCCGGCTGATCCGTTCTTTTATTTCATAAAGGAGATCATCGATCTGGCCTTCTACGGGACGTACCTCTACTTTGGGGTCAAGCAGCCCTGTAGGGCGGATGATCTGTTCCACTACCCCATCGGAAAGGTTGAGCTCATAATCCCCCGGCGTTGCGGAAAGGTATACTGTCTGGCCTATATGGGTCAGGAATTCATCCCATTTCAGAGGGCGGTTATCCATAGCGCTGGGCAGCCGGAACCCATATTCGACAAGGGTGCGTTTACGGCTTGCATCGCCTTCATACATCGCCCCGATCTGCGGGACCGTCTGATGTGATTCATCAATAACAAGCAGGAAATCTTCCGGGAAAAAATCAAGCAGTGTATGGGGAGGCGTGCCGGGATCCCTGCCATCAAAATGCCTTGAATAATTCTCAACCCCGGCACAGGTCCCTACCTGGGAAAGCATTTCCAGATCATATGTAGTACGCATCTCCAGACGCTGTGCTTCCAATAGCTTCCCCTGCTTCCTGAACTCGGCAACACGCCCGTCAAGCTCTTCCCTGATAGTCCTGATCGCGCGGTTGAGCCTGTCCGTTCCGGCAACATAATGGGTTGCAGGGAAAATATGCACGCTCGTAACGTGTCCGATAAGGTCTCCGGTAAGGGGATGCAGGGTAGATATCCGGTCTATCTCATCGCCGAAGAATTCAATGCGGATAGCAAGCTCTTCATACACAGGGATGATTTCAACGGTATCCCCCCGGACACGGAATGTGCCACGGGTGAACGCAATATCATTACGCTTGTACTGCATGCTGACAAAGGTCCTGAGGAGCTCATCACGGTTGACAGTATCGCCTTCATGCAGGAGGAGCATCTGGGATGCGTATTCTTCAGGGGTACCCAGGCCGTAGATGCAGGAAACTGTTGATACGACTACACAGTCGCGCCTTGTAAGCAGGTTCGCTGTAGCTGCATGGCGGAGCCGTTCTACATTATCGTTGATTGAGGAATCTTTTTCAATGAAGGTATCGGTCTGCGGGACGTATGCTTCAGGCTGGTAATAGTCATAGTACGATACAAAATAGCTGACAGCATTATCCGGCATCAGTTCGCGGAATTCTGCGCACAGCTGCGCTGCCAGCGTCTTATTGGGTTCCAGGATCAGCGTCGGCCTCTGCAGCTTTTCAATAAGCCATGCTGTTGTGGCGGTTTTACCGGTGCCTGTAGCGCCCAGAAGGACGACATCGCTTTCCCCATCATTAAGCCGCTGCGCAAGCTCATCAATAGCTTCAGGCTGGTCGCCGGAAGGCTTATAGGGGGATTTGACCACAAAAGGCCTGTCCTCGCGCTGGATGAGTGAATCCAAAGTCCGTATCCGTGTATCTTCCGCCATATTCTTTTACGCATCCTCCGTGAAATCCGCTGCAGCTTTTTCCATTTTTCCGTAGCATTAATAGCTAGTGTAGCTCCGCACGCAGTATCACCGAGCGGGTTTCTCTGTAAGCGCCGTGATTATGGACTGTGCCTGGGCGCACATCCGGCCTATGGGCTGGTCAGCAGAAATAATATAATCGGCGTACCGTTCACGTTCCTGACGCGATGCCTGGGCACGGATACGGTCCTGCGCCTGGGCCTGCGTCATGCCGCGGGTACGGGCCATCCTCCGGATCCTTGTCCCATCGGATGCCTCTACGGTTATGATCACGTCCGGTACTATATGGTACTGCACCATATCCGGCAAAGATTCTATAAGCAGGGGTACATCATGGACAACGGCCGCGGCGCCCTGCCCCCTGGCTTCATCATCAAGCCTCCGGGCTTCCCTGAATACCAGCGGATGGATAATACCATTGAGCTTCCTGCGGTTCCCGGCGGCATTTTCGGAAGCACCGAATACCTGCCCGGCAAGCCATCTGCGGTTGAGCGACCCGTCAGGCGAACATGCCTCATCGCCGAATTCTTCGCAAATACGGCCCAGGCCCTTACTGCCCGGGGAAGCTGCATCATATGACAGCCGGTCATAGTCGATCACCGGGATGCCCTGCCGGCCCAGATACGTACTGATCGTAGATTTCCCTGCGGCTATGCCGCCTGTGAGGCCAATGCGGATCATATCATCATATTATAACGATTGTAAAGAAAGCATTATAAGAGGGCCTGCCATACCAGACAGGCCCCCCTTACTCATGTATGCCGTTATCCGTTATGCTCCCCGGCATGCAGGCCATACCAGGGAACCGCTAAAACGGGTTTTTATTTGTCTTCGCTGAGCAGCTGCTCACGCAGTGCAGCAAGCTGGTCATCAGCAGCAAGCGTCCCTTCGGACTCATCTGCGGAAGAATATGTGGTGGCTTCTTCCTGCCCCTTAGGCTCAGGTTCTGCCTGCCCGTCTTCAGCTGCAGATGCGGCTGCCGTTTCAAGTTCCCTGGCGGCGAAGACCTTATGCTCTTCCCACAGGTCATGGGCTGCAGCGTACTGGGACTCCCATTCTTCACGCTGCTTCTCATACCCTTCGAGCCACTCATTAGTCTCAGGGTCGAAACCTTCAGGATACTTGTAGTTGCCGTTTTCATCATACTCTGCCGGCATGCCGTACAGCGCAGGATCGAAGTCCTCCGAAGCCGGATCAACAGAGTCGTTGGCCTGCTTGAGGGACAGGGAAATACGGCGGCGGTCAAGGTCAACATCAATAACCTTGACGAACACGGTCTCACCCGGCTTAACAACAGTTTCCGGATTCTCAACATGGCGGTTGGCGAGTTCGGAAATATGGATAAGGCCTTCAATACCGTCATCCACGGAAACGAATACGCCGAACTGCACGATCTTGGTGATCTTGCCTTTAACGATCTGCCCGGGGACATGTGTACGGGCAAAATGCTGCCACGGATCTTCCTGGGTAGACTTCAGGGACAGTGAAATACGCTCACGGTCAAGATCCACATCAAGGACTTCAACCGTTACCTTATCGCCGACTTTAACAACTTCAGACGGATGGTCGATATGCTTCCATGACAGTTCAGAAACATGGATGAGGCCATCTACACCGCCAAGGTCAACGAATGCGCCGAAGTTGACAAGGGAGCTGATAGTCCCCTCACGGACCTGCCCCTTCTTAAGCTGCGACAGGAATGTCTCACGCACTTCAGACTGGGTCTCTTCAAGATACTCACGGCGGGACAGGACGACATTATTGCGGTTCTTGTCAAGCTCAAGTATTTTAGCCTGGATCTTCTGCCCGATATAAGGCGCCAGGTCACGTACACGGCGCATCTCAACGAGGGATGCGGGAAGGAAGCCGCGAAGGCCAATATCAACGATGAGGCCACCCTTAACAGCTTCAATAACGGTACCTTCAACAACACCGTCAGCTTCCTTGATTTTCTCTACATCGCCCCATGCACGCTCATACTGTGCACGCTTCTTGGAAAGGATAAGGCGTCCGTCCTTATCTTCCTTGGTAACGACCAGGGCTTCGATAGTATCGCCGACTTCGACAACGTCTTCAGGGGCGATATCTTTTTTGATGGAGAGTTCTTTTGAAGGGATAACACCTTCAGTCTTGTAGCCGATATCAAGGAGGACTTCGTCGTGATCAATCTTTACAACGGTCCCCTCAACGAGATCACCATCATCAAAGTTCTTGATAGTGGAATCGACTGCTTTGATGAAGTCGTCAACAGTACCAATATCATTAATCGCTACCTGTTCGACTTCTGTTTTATTATCTGTCATTGAATAAATTTCTTGTAGTCAGTGGATAAAATCGATATTCGGTTATGCCATGGGAAGCATCGGGAAAGGCATCCGCCTGCATAAAGCCGGCTGCGCTGTCTGCAAAACCTTCCATGACTGCATGCATACACTTATACACACGCCAGAGAGCAATACTACAGGAAGCTCTGGTCATTCACCGGTTCATGGATACCTTCTGCCGCCCTGGCGCAGCCAGTGACAGCCAGAGTAGAATCAGGCTTCCTGCATAATACGTTCAGCCATGTCAACAACATTGCTCAGCAGCATAGCCCGCGTCATGGGGCCTACTCCCCCGGGATTAGGGGTATAAGCGCTGGATATCGGGTAGCATTCAGGGTCGATATCCCCCTGGATACGCCATTTGCCGGCAGCCTCATCCCACACACGCGATACGCCGACATCTATAAGGACCGCACCAGGTTTGACCATCTGCGGTTTGACGAAATGGGCCTGTCCTGTAGCGGAAATAATGATATCCGCCTGGCGCAGCTTCGCCCCGATCCCCTCCGTCATGGAATGGCATAGCTGCACAGTAGCATCCACACCCCGCGTGGTCAGCAGCATCCCCATAGTACGGCCGATTGTGATCCCCCGTCCAAGGACGCAGACATCCTTGCCGCGCACATCAATATGGTACGTGTCCAGCAGCTCCAGGATGCCCCGGGGAGTGCACGGCATCGGTATATCTCTGATGCCGTTCGTATGGAGCACGAGCCGTCCAAGGTTGTAAGGGTGCATGCCGTCAGCATCCTTAAGAGGATCAACATGCTCAATAACAGTATCTGCATCCATTGAATCAGGCAGGGGAAGCTGCACTATGAAACCCGTACAGCTGCTGCTGGCGTTCAAACGGCTGATTGCGTCGATCACTTCGCCGGGCGATGCCGTTTCCGGCAGATCGATACGCAGGGATTCTATCCCGATCTCTGTGCAGTCACGATGCTTGCCTGCAACATACTTTATCGACCCCGGATCCTCCCCCACGAGGAGCGTCCCCAGGCCGGGGGTATACCCTCTGTCTTTCAAAGCCTGCACACGGGCTGACAGCTTGTCTTTGATCCGGGCGGCAGCAGCTTTCCCATCGAGTACTAGAGGCATGTCATATCCTTTTGTTTCCCATTTCCTAAACTCTACTTAGACAGCATAGCCTACTTTGCGGAACACCCGCTGCTGCGTCGTTTATCGTTACTGTACGCGACAATAGGGTAAAGTAGTAACCGGAAATCAGGCAGTATAATATAAGAACAGTATACTCATACTAAATATAAATGTGAGGCTAAGCATGGTACGCAGAGAAGCACAGTCGTCGGCAGGGATAGTATCAGCCCTGAAGTATATTATCGCCCTGTTCACTATGGCGTCACTACTGATGTCAGGCGCCTGCGGGGCATCGGGAAACAAAGGCCCGCTGCCGTCCGCTTCGAAAACATCAGGCACAGCAGCACTCAAAAAAGGCCCTATCCGCGTTGTTGCGTCAGTCAACCAGTGGGGCCTGCTGGCACAACAGCTTGGAGGGACACAGGTGCAGGTGACCTCTATCCTGAGGAATACTAATGTCGATGCCCACGACTTTTCCCCAACGAGCTCGGACATTTCAACGGTCACTAATGCGCAGATACTAGTAGTCAACGGTGCCGGATACGATTCCTGGGCTACGAAACCGTCAACCAAAGCCCTGTCAACAGTCAACGCTGCTTCTACTATCGGAGCTGAAGCCGGGGACAACCCGCACCTGTGGTTTTCCTCCGATGTCCGCGCAAAAGTGGCGCAGTCGATAAGGGATGCTTATATTTCTGCCCTCCCCTCGCAGAAGGATTATTTCACGAAGCTATACGACCAGTGGAAAACCAAAGAAGAGTCCCTGAAAAAAGTGATTGCCCGGTTCGCAAAAAAGTACAGCGGCAAACCTTATGCTGCCACCGAATCTGTGGCATATTACCTTATGGCAGACCTTGGCCTCAAAGATGCGACGCCTAAAGGGTATTCCACAGCTATGCAGAACGAAAGCGAACCGTCTGCGGCTGACCTGCAGTCGTTCCAGACCCTTATTGAACAGCATCGGGTAAGGCTTGTTATAAGCAATCCTCAGGAGGGGTCCGATGCCGTCAATATGGTCCTGGGGACGGCAGGGCGTGCTGATGTACCTGTTGTTGAAGTCACGGAACAGGTCCCCGATAAATATAAGACCCTTGATGAATGGATCACGGCTTTGACCGGCGATTTTACGAAAGCAATGGAGAGCTCCAAAAATAATGAAGTGCCGGATACAGCCGCTTCCGGGAATAATGCATGATCCGCAGCGCAGTTTCCAAAAACCCGGGAACTGTCAGGAAACCAGATCAGGACTATCAGGATTAGAGGCCTTATGCCAGTAACAGAACATCCGCCCATGACGCCTGCCGCATCCCCGGCGCCGGAAGACTGCATTATCTTCCAAGATGCGGGGATAGTACGCGGGAAAAAACTCATCTGGTCCCAGGGCAGTTTCTCCATACCGCGCGGTTCCGTGACCGCTATCGTCGGAACAAACGGCACCGGGAAAACCACTATGATCTCTGTGGAACTGGGGCTGCTCCCCCTGACCCGAGGATCGGTAAAAGTACTGGGGCTGCCTGCCGGAGCTGCTAACAGGTATATCGGATATGTCCCGCAGAATTATGATTCTGCAGGCGATATGAATATCACTGTCCGTGATTCCGTGCTGCTGGGGCTCACGGGAACAGTCTTTGGATGGCACCGTACCACAAAAGCTGAGAAGGACAAAGCATTTGAGGCAATTGATTATGTAGGGCTCAGCACTTATACAGGCCAGCGCCTTTCACAGCTGTCCGGTGGGCAGCGCCAGCGCGTCGCCATAGCACAGGCGCTTGTAGGCGATCCGCAGCTGCTTCTGCTGGATGAGCCTCTTGCAAACCTTGATATCTCAAGCCAAAGTTCCCTGATAGAATTGCTGGCGAAGCTTAACCGGGAACAGCATATTACCATCCAGGTAGTATCCCATGATCTTAATATGCTGCTGCCTATCCTTACAGGGGCGGTCTATCTGCTTGACGGGCATCCCCATTATTCCCCTCTTGACGGGATACTGAACTCCGATCTGCTTACACACCTTTACGGCACTAAAGTGGAAGTTATCGCAACACCGCAGGGCGATATGTTCGTTACCCACAACAGTTCCCTTGAACCGCCCAGCCGTACCCGCCATGACCTGCATACCAGCAGTGATGCCGCCCGCTTCCATACCGGGAAGCCGTGCAGCGTCGAAAAGACTGAAAAGGATGGGACGCATGACTGATACCATACTTTCCGCATATGCCGCAAACTGGATAGAGACCCTGCAGTCCCCGATGATGGTGAATGCCTTCCTGGCTGGTATCCTTATTGCACTGGCATCAGGGGCTATGGGGTATTTCACCATTTCCCGCCAGTCCACTTTTGCCGCCCATGCTCTGGCACATATCGGACTGCCCGGTGCAACCCTGGCAGCACTGATAGGCTGGCCTGTCCCCCTGGGGATGGGGCTTTTTGCAGTTGGCGGCGGGCTTGCTATCGGGTCACTGGGCAAAAAAGCAAACCAGAGGGAAATAGCTACAGGGACTGTACTGGCTTTTGCCACCGGGCTCGGACTGTTTTTCACACATTACTCGTCCAAGGCAACACAGCAGATGCAGAGCATACTGTTCGGATCTATCCTGACCATTACAAGCAGCGAACTCGTTGGGTTTGCACTGTTCGATGCGGTGCTCCTTATTGTTGTCAGCATCATATTCAGGCCTCTGCTGTTCAGTTCCGTTGACGAGCAGGTCGCACGGGCTAAAGGGGTCCCTATCGCCTTCCTAAATATAGTATTCATGGCCCTTATGGCGGGAGTCATCACAGTTGCCGTACCCGCAGTAGGCACGCTTCTGGTATTTGCCCTTGTTATTACTCCGGCAGCAGCAGCCAGCATACTGACAAAATCCGCTTTTAAGGCTATCGCTGCTGCCACCTTTATCTGCCTTGCCTGCATATGGCTGGGGCTGCTGGTATCGACGATTCTTGATACCCCGCCAAGCTTCATCATCGTAACGTTTAGCACACTCACCTGGCTGACAGCACAGGCTGTAGCAGGGATACGGTCAGACAGCTGAACAGAAAGTCAGGGAATATCAGATTTCAGGCAGGGAGCCGTTGCTGCTGTTAGGGCTGCTATCCGTATCGCTGCTGCTGTCTTCCCCACTCTTCTTAGTTTCAGCAGCAGCCTCACGCGCAGCCCTTGCAGCCTGTTTCGCAGCAATTTTTGCAGCGCGCTCCTCTTCTTCCAGCCTGTACAAAGTCTGGAATGCCGGCTCTTCAGGGGCTTCAGCATGATGCTTTTCATCCCCCGGTTCCGGATCCTGGTATCCTAAATTGACGTCCAGCAGACGCTGGGCTTCACTATCATCTATACCTTCGCTGAGAGCAATTTCAGAGGTCAGGACCCCTCTGGCCCGTGCAAGCATCCGTTTTTCGCCTGCAGACAATCCGTGGTCTTCATCGTCGCGCTGGGAAAGGTCCCTTACTACCTCAGCAATTTTATTGACGTCGCCTGTTGCAATTTTTTCAACATTAAGCTTATACCGGCGCGACCAGTTTGTTTTTTCTTCGACCACCGGGGTACGGAGTATCTCAAAGACCCGGGCTACTGCAACGCCGTTGACGACTTCCCGGACACCGACTTTTTCTACAGCATCGGCGGGGACACTGATCTCCAGTCCGTCCGATGAGAGTACGGCTAGACGGAGGTACTGGCGCGTGACCCCGCGAAGCGTGCGCTCCGTGATCCCTTCGATCCGCGCCGCCCCATGACGGGGGTAAACAACCGTATCGCCAATTTTATACTCCATCAAAAATGCCTCTCACGATAAAAGTCAACTGACTTATTATGCTCCCAGGCATGGACGTGCGGAAGCGCTGCAAAACAGGGGAAACAGAGCTATCTTCCTGCATCGGGGACCCTATAGAAACACACGGGTAGCCGTTTTCATAAATATCGCTTAGAATTGTAGGTACCTCATATCATTATGAAACTTAAGGTTAGGAGCAAAGATGCCAGTACCTGTACCGCACACAGTGCTAGATGAAGTCAGCAATGGTGTTTATTACGACCCGCACGAAGTCCTGGGAGCCCATCTGGATAATGCCGGTATGGGGCCAGACAGTCCGGCAAGGGGTACTAGGCCCTCAGCGACTGTACGGGTACTCCGCCCGCTCGCCAAAACAGTAGAGATACTCACTCAGGACGGCACATATAAAGCCGAGCATGAATGGAACGGCATATTCACTGCTGAAATACCCGCTGTAAAAGACGGGGAGCGGTGGACAGTCCCGGATTACCGGATCCATACTGTTTATGATCATGGGGAAGATAACATCCAGGATGACCCTTACCGGTATCTGCCTACAGTGGGGGAACTGGATACCTACCTTATTAACGAAGGCCGGCATGAGCGCTTGTGGGACGTGCTTGGCGCCCATGTACGGACGTATCTTGACCCCATGGGCGAGCCCGACGGCTCATCAGACGGTTCCGTGACGGGGACATCTTTCGCAGTCTGGGCTCCTAATGCGCGGACTGTGCGCGTTGTCGGGGATTTCAACGGATGGGGGGGCCGCCAGCATGCCATGCGCGAACTCGGGTCCAGCGGCGTATGGGAACTGTTCATCCCCGGGGTCAAAGCAGGGGAACGATATAAATACGAAATACTGAATGCCAATAATGAGTGGAAGCAGAAAGCTGACCCTATGGAGCGCTTCCACCAGGTGCCTCCGGAAACAGCTTCCATTGTTGTTGATTCCCGTTATGAGTGGAACGATGAAAACTGGATGCGGGAGCGCGCCGCGAAGAACCCGCATCTGGGCCCCGTAAGCATTTATGAAGTGCATGCCGGCAGCTGGAAGAAAGGCGAAGGTTACCGTGAGCTTGCTGATGACCTGGTAGGCTACGTCAAAGATATGGGATTCACCCATGTAGAGTTTATGCCGCTGGCAGAGCACCCCTTTGAAGGTTCATGGGGGTATCAGGTCACCGGGTACTATGCCCCGGATTCCCGGCATGGAAGCCCGGATGACCTTAAATACCTTATTGACCGCTTCCATCAGGAGGGTATTGGCGTCATTATGGATTGGGTACCCGCCCACTTCCCCAAGGATGATTTCGCGCTGGGACGTTTCGACGGCACACCGCTGTATGAAGACCCCGATCCGCTTCGCGGCGAACATCCCGACTGGGGAACGTACATATTCAACTTTGGGCGCAACGAAGTGCGCAATTTCCTTGTAGCCAATGCATGCTACTGGATAAATGAATTCCACGTAGACGGGCTGCGGGTCGACGCCGTGTCCTCCATGCTCTATCTGGACTACAGCCGTGAGGGAGGGCAATGGCGCCCCAATAAGTATGGCGGCAATGAAAACCTGGAAGCTATCGATTTCCTCAAAGAGGCTACAGCTACAGCCTACCGCAACGGCCCCGGCATTATGATGATCGCTGAGGAATCCACAGCATGGCAGGGGGTCACTGCCCCCACAAGCAGCGGCGGGCTGGGCTTCGGCCTTAAGTGGAATATGGGATGGATGCATGACACGCTCGATTATCTCAGCCACCATCCGCTTGACCGCAAATGGCATCACAGCGAGATCACTTTCTCCATGGTGTATGCCTATTCCGAGCATTATATCCTCCCGATCTCACATGATGAAGTCGTCCATGGGAAGGGGTCGCTTATAGGGCGTATGCCCGGTGATGACTGGCAGCGGTTTGCAGGCGTACGCGCCATTTTTGCATACCAGTGGACGCATCCCGGCAAGAACCTGACTTTCATGGGCAACGAGCTGGCACAGTTCGGCGAGTGGAATGAAAACTGGAGTATTGACTGGGACAGCCTGAACTGGGAAGACCATCGCGGGATCCAGAGGCTTGTGCGTGACCTTAACAGGCTGTATAAAGATAACCGCGAACTGTGGGAGCTGGATTTTGAACAGCAGGGGTTCCAGTGGCTGACCAGTGACGACGGCGACCACAATACCCTCAGCTATATGCGCCTGGATAAGGACGGGAACCCTCTTGTTGTCGTTGTCAATTTCTCAGGCACAGCATGGGACAACTATCAGGTGCCCCTGCCGAGCGGCGGGAAGTGGGCTGAGATACTCACCACAGACGACGCCAGATATGGGGGCTCGGATATCCATAATACGGATATCCATGCTGTTGAAGGAGAGTTCCATAGCCGCGGCTGGTCAGCCTATCTGACGGTCCCTGCTATGGGGGTGATTATCCTGAAACCTGAAAATTAAACACTTTAAGGATATCTGATAACGGCAATACTGTTATGCTGCAGCTGTAGGCCCGAATTGTGAAGGGCTGGCTGTAATATATACAGTATTGCCGTTATTCATAGGATCGAAAGTTATTATGATTAGCACTACAACTGATAAATCAAAACGCACCGGGCAGTACTCCATCCTCGTTGTTGAAGATGAGCCTACCCTCGCAACTGCTATCGGGCAGCGCCTGGCCTCTGAAGGATGGAATACCCGTATTGCCGGCGATGGCGCAACTGCCGTTGATCTGGCTGCTGCCTATAAGCCTGACCTCATTATTATGGATATCATGCTTCCCGTTATGGACGGCCTCGAAGCTACCAAACGCATTACGACAACACGCCCTGTCCCCGTCCTTATGCTTACTGCACGTGATGATGAGACCGATAAAGTTATCGGCCTGGGCTCCGGCGCTGACGATTATATGACCAAACCCTTCTCCATGCGTGAACTCGTTGCACGGTGCAAGGCGCTGCTTCGCCGGGTAGAGCGTGCAAAAGTTATCGCCAAGAATTCAGAAAATGAAAAGGTCCTTGAATTCCCGGGCCTGGTAATTGACCCCGCGCAGAGGCTTGTCGTATTCCGCGGAGAACAGATCCACCTGACCCCTACAGAGTTCGACCTTCTGGCCACTTTGGGGCGTAAACCCAAGCAGGTGCTGACACGCGAAAAACTCCTTGAAGAAGTATGGGACTGGGTAGATGCATCCGGTACCCGTACGGTAGATTCCCACGTCAAGGCGCTCAGGCACAAGCTCGGCCCGGAAATGATCAGGACCGTCCACGGAGTTGGATATGCCTTTGAGCCTCCGCTGGATAACAACTGAAAATGCCTGACCGAAAGGGTGACGCAACTCCCCGGACATCGTCTTCCGCGCCCCATCATACTTCCCCCCGCGGGCTGTACAGCAAATCTGCATACGATACATACCGTATGCAGCAGGAACAGGCAAGAAAAGCAGGGGGAAATACAGCGCCGAGGAAGAAGCGCCCCTCTGGAGCCAGGCCGCGCAAAAAGCCTTCCGCCGTCCGCCCTATAGGGGTTTTCACTTCCCTTAAAGCTGAGCTGAGTATCCTCATTATCATTTCAACAGCTATCACTTTCCTTATGTCGTGGTTCCTGCTGCAGTACGGTATCAGCGGATGGATAGCAATGCCCCTGACCCTTGCCGCCGCACTCGGGGTCACATACATATTCTCCCATGGCCTGACCTCCCCTCTCGGTGAGATACGCGATGCGGCAGAACAGATGCAGGAGGGGAATTATGAGATCCGCGTTACTTCTGCAGTATCCAGCCGTGACGAAGTGGGCCAGCTTGCACGGTCTTTCAATGCCATGGCAGAAGAACTGGAACATGCTGACCAGATGCGGCGCGACCTTATCGCAAACGTCAGCCACGAACTGCGTACCCCTGTTTCAGCGCTGCAGGCCCAGGTAGAGAATATGGCTGACGGCGTTATAGAGCCAACGCCTGCAAACCTGGATGGGCTGCTCAGCCAGACTATGCGCCTCACAGACCTTATTGCTTTCCTTCTTGATATGTCCCGCGTAGAGGCTGGGGCAGCAAGCCTGGAAATTACCGAATTCAACGTCAAGGATTTTATCGATGATGTGGTAAAGCCTCTGGAAATAGCTGATGGCGGGCATGGGCACATGATCAGCCTTGACGTCCCTCCCAATATCACGATGGAAGGCGACCAGGACCGTCTGCGCCAGCTCTATACGAATATCGTTTCAAATGCTATCAAGCATTCTGCTGACGGGACAGCTGTACTGGTGGAAGTCCGTGAAGACAGGGTCCATGACACGATCGTTTCCAATATAATCAATTTTGGTTCCCAGATATCGCAGGAGGCGCGGTCTGACATTTTCCGCCGATACGTTAAGGGCCAGGGATCCCGGCCCGGTACCGGATCGGGAGGTACCGGACTGGGCCTTTCCATTGCACGGTGGGCAGCCCAGCTCCATTCCGGTACTGTACGGGTCGTTGATGATTCGCGCGGGGCTAATTTTGAGATCACCCTCCCCAAGCATCACAATATCCCGCTTGTTGATGAGCAGCTGTAGGCCAGCGGGAATACAGCTGTTTCCAGCGCGTGTCGTAAATACTGTTTCTGTCTTATTCACCTGAAATAATATTCGAACATATGTTCGAAAGAGGTGATGGCAATGGCAGTCCCTATGGCCCTCGAGGCTGTGCACGCGGGCTTCCCTTCAGTTGCACAGGATTATTTTGACGGGGATTTTTCCTTCGATGATAATGTGATCACACACCCTGATACGACATTCGTTATGGCGGTAGCGGGCGACTCCATGGAAGGTGCGGGTATTTTCGACGGGGATATCCTTGTCGTCGACCGTTCACTCGCTGCTGAGGAAAACAGTATCGTTATCGCAGCCATTAACGGAGAGCTGACGGTGAAACGTCTGATTATGGGTGCCGACAACAGGCCTCTGCTCCATCCTGAGAATCCGCAATACCCTGATATACCGTTATATCTGGAGCAGGAAGTAGTTATTTGGGGTGTGGTGATTGGGAATTTCCACTGGCAGAATTCATACGCACGGCATTCGCGCCCTCTGGAGGCAGACGCTGCCGGAAAGCCTGACTGGGAAGGTAGAAATGGCATGCAACCGCTATAACAGTGTGATACTTGCTGACGCCAACAGCTTCTTTGCCTCCTGCGAGCGCGTCTTCGATCCGTCGCTTAACGGGAAGCCCATTGTCGTGCTTTCCAATAACGACGGATGTGTTGTAGCGCGCAGCAGCGAAGCAAGGGCCCTTGGGATCGGAATGTGCACCCCATGGTTTGCCATCAAAGAGGATGCTGCCAGGAAAGGCGTTATAGCAAGAAGTTCCAACTATGAGCTTTATGCAAGCCTGTCGCACCGGATGATGTCTGTTATGAGATCCTTCTTCCCCGGACAGGAGGTATATTCCATTGACGAGTGTTTCCTTACAAACCCCTGCACCGATGATGCGGCATCTATCAGTACGTGTATCCGTATGCGGAAAGCCATACTGCAGGGCATAGGCATACCGGTATCGATAGGGATAGCCCCTACAAAAACATTGGCTAAAATAGTGAACCATTGGGCAAAAAGCCATCCTGCCACACACGGGGTATTGTCATGGTCCCAGGTCAGCGCCGATATTCTGCAGCGTACCCCTGTTTCTGACGTGTGGGGCGTAGGCAGGCATCTGAGTTCAAAACTGATGAGCCACGATATCCTCACCGCTGCCGATTTGGGAAATTCCGACCCTGAAACCATAAGGCACCAATACTCTATTTCTGTTGAACGTACCGTCCTTGAGCTGCGCGGGATCCCCTGCATCCCGGAAGAGAATACTGACGATACCGTTGAGGGGGCAAGAAAAGCCCAGATAATGTATTCCCGGATGTTCGGACAGCCCGTACGCGGATACAGCACACTATGCCAGGCTTTAAGCGTGTATGCACAGAAAGCAGCACACCGCCTGAAACGCCAGGGGAGCCTGTGCGGGGCAGTCAGTATCTTCTGCGCAACCGGACACCGCAGGCATAGCAGAAGTACAAGCTCTCATGCCTGGAATACATGTATATTAGACAGCCCTACCGATAACCCCATTACTATTTCACAGGCAGCATGCGAGACGGCCCGGACTGTGGTTGATCCGGATGCCTGTTATGCCCGGGCAGGGATCACCCTTCATAAACTGGTCAGCAAAAGCAGCTATAACCTTCTCGATGCCGATACCCCGCTGAAGGGCACGGAAAAGCTGGGAAATACCTTAGACCTGATAACTGGCCGGTTCGGCCCAATGTCTGCAGGTATAGGGTACGGAGGTATCCGCGGGACAGGACGGTACAGTTCCGATACCGGCAGTCCATGGGCAATGAAACGCACCATGCTCTCCAAAAGATGTACAACGCGATGGAGCGAAATGGCAGTAGTCAAAGCCGATTAAGCGGTCCACTGCGGGTTACAGGCAGCCAAAGCTGGGCGCGGAAGCTGCAGGCCATCTGCATCCCCCGGGACCATAGACAGTGTCAGTGCCGCATATACCCGAGCGCCGGCCTCGCGGAGCACCCGCTCACACGAGCGAAGTGTAGAGCCGGTCGTCATAATATCGTCAATAAGGATAACCGGATGCCCAGCCACACGATGGGGATGCGCGACAGATACCCTTCCGGACAGACGGCCCATCCTGGACCTTCTGTCATTATGGGACACAGATTTTTGCAGCCTGCCGTGCATATGGAGAAACGGAACCACACAGGCATCAGCGCCATGGGCATTCAGCGCCCGTGCAGCAGCATAACACAGCGGCAGCACCTGCAACCGTCCACGCCTGTAAAACGACCCTCTGCCTGAGGGGGCAGGCATAACATATATGCACTCGTCTCTCATACTGCCGTCCGCCCCGACAGCAGCCTGCCCGGATGGCAGCAGGGACAGTACTTTTGGGTACAGGCCGTTCACCAGCTCCTCCATCGCATACGAAAAGGGTTTATCAAGCTCCTCGTCGCCATGGTCTTTCCACGACAGTATTGCCTGCCTTACATTCCTGTTATAGGCAGAACAGGAATAAACGGTACAGGCCATATCGGGGTCCGTAAAATAGTCATGGAGAGGCCTGGAGAGCCTCCTGTGCAGCAGGGCCGAACAGGATCCGCACAAAATACTGTCAGACATACCGCACCCGGCGCAGCATCTGGGGAACAGTACGTACCGCATATTCCTGCACCACAGCCCCGCAGCACGTTTTATACTGCTCAGCCGCCCAGGCGCTTCATTGACCGTACCCATAGCAGGACTATACATGGATACTTCTTCTTCCTGCAAAGGAAACCATCCGCTGTGTACGGATGGGCATGCTGTTTTGAGTTCTCCACAATGCTCCAAAATACTTTTGAGCTGAGTGCCCCGCCATACAGCCGGATACAAAACGCCTGCCCCTGCCCCTTATCTGATTATCCGGCAGAAAACAAGAGGGAACCGGGAAACCCGGCAAATAACCTCTGCGCCCCCTATCAGGCATCCATCGTGGAAACAGCGCCCGACTTTCTCCGCGCATCAATAAACCGGCTGATAAACTTTTCAGTATCTTCCGGGCCCGTGACTTTAACGGCATAGGTCCCCGCAGCAGCAGCCGGATAATCGTTGCCCTCAGGAGACATACGGTCCCCTACAAAAACGATATCAGGGATATCACATTCCATGGCCTCAGCAAGTTTACGAACTGCGTAGGCCTTATCAATACCTTTCACAGAAACATCTATACTGGTAGAGCCTCCCGCACGTACAGTCAGCTCGGGAAGATCAGAAGCAACGGCCTTCGCCAGGGCTTCACGCCTGGAGCCGTCAGGGTCCCATTTCTCTTTTTCATCAACAGGGGCATGCTGCCCCAACGCCGAAAAAGTGATCTGCGATCCCCTGTCTTCAATACGGTCCGACCACACACGCGAATCGTCATACCACAGCCCCAGCTGCTGTGCGCGTGATTTCAGCGATTCCATCACTTTCTGCTTAAGATCCCCGTCAATAGTGATCTCATACCGGCATTCCCAGCCCTCCCCATTCCACGTATAGTAACGGGTCCCGGTTGTCGGCATAAGATGGAGGTTTGACAGCCGTGCGGTACCGGACACCATGGAAAGGACCTGGCTGTCGATAAGGCCCCACTTCCCTCCCGAAATAACAGCAACAGGGCAGAGATGCGTCAGATCGCTGAGAAGCCTGGCAACAGGCGGCTTCATAGGCATTTTGGAGCGGGCAAGGGTACCGTCCAGGTCGAAGGCGACCAGCCTGGCCTTCTGTACAAGGTACCCATAATCTATACTGTCCCATGTTGGGAAAATATCACCCATAGTACCTCCCAGTTGCTGTTGCCGGCCTTACCCATTATGCCACATCGTTAACTACATCCATAGGCCGTTTTCAGTTATGATACTACCGTGGATAGGGTACCATAGAAGAATGAACGGCACCCCACTGCCCCATCCAGGCCATACAGAAGACCCGTCACCAGATGCATCAGAACCCCGTCCGTGGGAGGCACGCAGATACAGGGATCCCCATGGCCGGGGGCCACGGCAGCCGCAGTTCGGAAGGCATCTGCCGCATTACCGGACACGCGCGGGCCTGTTCGATTCTGTGGTTGCAGCCCAGTTAAAACGTCTGGCAGCCGGGTGGCCGGACCTTATTGCATCAACTGAATTCCTTGTTGAAGATGTGCCCGCAGCAAACCTGGTGCCATGGGAAGAGCCGGCTGTGCAGTTTTCAGTATCTTATGCTGCCGGGCATGATGAACCGGCCAGGATAATCCTATACCGCCTGCCGATCCAGTCCGCCACACGGAACCGTATAGAACTTGAATACATAGTCCATGACGAGATCGTGCGCCAGCTGGCAGGGCTGTCGGGCAAAAGCCCCGAAGATATTGACCCTGATCCCCTGTTCTGAAGCCTGCGCGGGGATGAGGACCCTGCTCCCCCTGGGATACAGGCCGTCCCCTGCCCTACCTGACCACGATCCCATTGCGTACGGCAACATTCTGGGATGAGGGGTCAAGGCTCGCAGCGTTCAATGCAGAAATACCGTTTACAGAAGCCTCTGATACATCTTTGACTGTAACTGCCAAAGACATAGTTACTGCTGCCCTCCGCTGCGACGCCCCGCTGGCAGTGCCGGCAGAACTGTCTGCCGTACCTTTCCCGACATCCATCGTAAGAACTGCTGCATTTTCAGCAATATCTGACGGAGCAAAAGCCTGCGATGTGCCGGCCTTGACAGTAATATTTTTTGATCCCGCATATAATCCCGCCGGGCCATACCCTGAAACCGTAACTTCCGCATCGTCCTGTCCAGTATTGGTCACGGTGAGGGTCCCGCCGGCCTTATCAGGTATCGCCACAGCAGAATGGGAGGCAGGGGCCTGGGAAGGAATGAACGCGAAATCGCCCTGTTCCGGGGTGCCTGTACTGCTCACTGCAGCCGCCGAAATCCCTGTATCCGATTCCGCCTGAAGGGCTTTGGCGTTGTCAGGGATATCCCCCAGGGATATAACAGTGACCTTCCCCCCTTCAACGCTGGCTGTCCTGGCATTTTCAACACCGTCAGAAGTGATCCACGATATCCGCACATTACCTGATTCCGCACTGTAAACGATCACAGAAGCAGACCTGCCGCCGCCCAGCGTACCTATAACCTGCCTGTTCGCAGCCGCAGGAAGCGGGGTAATATAATCCGATCCCTGCGGATTAAGCCCATCCATATGTGTTGCAGTGATAACCCCTGCTAACGGGGCTGCAGAACTCCTGACCGTAACATACAGCCCGTCCTGCCCTGAAGCTGCAGCTGACAGGTCAACAACAGCCTGTGACCTTGCCCCCACAGTAACCGTACTGTTTGATGATAATGCAAGCGCGGATGCCCCTGAAGTCCCATGGACGGAAACAGTGGCAACTGTCGCTTTTGATGATGCGTTCATAAGCACAAGTTTCTGAGCCCATCCGGTACGGGTAGGCAGTGACAGGAAACTCTGGGCAAGCTGAGGCTGTACACATGAAGCCGAAGATATCCCCCGCAGGTCACCCTGTGTTGCCCATGACACTACCGACCCTGCAGAACCCGTGCCTGCGTCAGCCTTAAGGAAAGTGGTATCCATAACGGCAGGCCCCTTATTGGTATCCCTGTTGAGAGTATACAGTGAGCCTGGGGTATGGGAGGGAGTTCCCTGGGGATTGGAAAGCGGATTGGCAGATGGAGTATCTGATGTATCGGAGGGGCTCGAGGAGGAAGGATCCGCCTGCGATCCGGAAGATGACCCGGGATGCGTAAGCGCAGCCGTATCCTGCCCGTTAAGCGCAGACACTGAGGATCCGGCTACCGAACCGACTGCTGCTGCCCGGAGCGAAGACTCGATATTTCCCGCACTTGTGCGGAAGCTTTCATCGCCGTATGCTCCAGAATCTGCCAGAGACATCCGTGCAGGGCAGATACGGCCTGCCTCAAGCTGGGCCACCCGGTATTCCCCCTTCACCGCAGCTGCCTGCGGATCATTGAGACCGGCAAGGGGGGCAAAAAGGATAAGGTAGGCGAAAAGCCCGACGAGAATACACAGCGAAACCAGTGCGCCGGCAGCTTTACCTGCGCGCTGTGCAAGCCGTACGCCCTGCACACCTGATGTGGGGCGAGCTGTATTTCTGCTGTCTGCCATTATGCCTGCTCCTGACTATAGCGGTTTCTGCGCGGGAAAGCGACAATACAATATATGATAAGAGTGACAGCCATAACCGCAATCCATGCGTACCGCCATGGTGATCTGGAATACCTGGTTTCCTGGCTGAGGCTGATCCCATGCGTATTCGTATCATCCACAGAAAAACGGATATAGGTCCCCTGCGCGGTACTCACAACACTTTCAGTACCGTTGCTGGCAATAAGGTGCGAAATAAGCTGTGCCGAATCGTCCTCTGCAGTATGCACAATATATATCCCCCCAAATCCCAGGGAACTCAACTGATCGACAGCAGAAGAGCTGGCGCCTGCAATAAGCAGGGACAGTGCGAATGATATTTTCCTGCCGGTATCCTCTGCTGCCTGCACTGAAGGGGAAACTTTCTGTCCCAATCTGTAGGAGACTGACTGCGCCTGTATGCTGGGATTGATATCAAGGATATCACCGCGGGAAGTGGCCATGGAATGATAAGTAAGGTCCTGAGCAACAGAAGCATCAACTGCGAGTACGCGCCGCGCAGGATTTGACGCCAGATAGTCCTGGACAACGGCGGGAAGCTGGTTCTGGGATGCAGCGATCCTGCCGGGAGCCGCAGGAGCGGTAAACCCTGACCATACCCAGGCTGCGGAGCATAGCGCAAGGATAACCGCTATAACCCCTCTTCCCGCTAAAACTGCGGGATTCAGTACGGCAGCAGATTCTACCGTACCTTCACTGGTGATCCTGCGCGAAAAGGCGGTGAATGTTTTTACACCCGTGCCGGCTGCCATACATGCGCAAGCCAGCATCCCAAGAAGGATAACCATCAGCCCCGGCATTACCGACCCCTTTGAATACCCCCCGGCATCCACGGCTATGGTGACCCGGGAAGACAGTACTGCCGCCAAAGCCCCTCCAAGCATCAGGGACCACATCATACGGGAGGCGCGCAGGACGATAGGGAGGAAAAGCGATACCACGCTCAGTACTGCGACTACTGCAAAGCCTATAACGGCTGCCCACAGTACTGCTGCCGATACTGCGCCGCCCCCTGTAAAATGCCCGGGGCCGAAAAGAGCGCTCATCTGGCTGAGAAGGGATGTAGCGCTGCTGCTGCCTGCAGCTGCGGGGCTGGCCGTATTCACATCCATAAATATCTGACGCCAGGCGCCTTTATCCCAATAGCGGATAACATCAATAACCGTAGGAAGCAGGGCGGCAAGGGCAGGTACCGGGATAAGCAGGAGATAAGATTTATGCGACCTTGCAAAAAGCGCGAATGCAGCACAGGAAACAGCCCAAACGATCATCAGCTGAGGTTCGCATAAAGCTGCAGCCATAAAGCACAGTGCCGCGCATGCCCCGTTCTGCGCAGAGGGGGCAGGCCTTTCAGGCTTTTCAGTGCGGTACATCCCCAATGCTTTAAGGGTAAACGCAACTGATGCAGGAAGGAAAACGGAAGATACCAGCAGGGGAAGGTTCCCCAATGAATAAAAGCCCATAAACATCCCGCCTGCGGCCCACGCACAGCCCGCCGTTATACGGACGGCATTGGATCGGGTCACTGTCCCCGCCAGCGCCCAGAAACTAAGGGCGGCACAGGGCGCAGTCAGAAGGATGATCACAGTCGGCGCATACTCAACATGTCCTAATGTTACCAGTGACATAATCAGAAGGACCAGGGAAAAAGGGGCTGGGGCAGCATGTGCCCCTAAACCTGACGCATATGACCAGTATGAGGTCGCTGACCGGGCAAGCTGCCCAAATGTGGCACCTGAAGGAGTAAGGGATACTGATGATAAAACGCTGCCGGTAAAGGCGGCCCGCAAAATCCCAAAATTTACAGCCAGCCCGACGGCCAGCATCACGGCTGCCATTATTGTTGCCCATGTATACCGTATGCGTTTGCGGGTGCGCAGATGGGCTTTGGCCAGCGGATCAAGGACAGTATTGCTGCCTTCATCTGAAAAAGCACGTACACGGTCATTCCATGATTTGACACGGTCGCGGGAAACGCTGAGCAGGGAAAGATCCCGCGCTGAGACCCTGCTGTGCGATGCTACCCTCATGCGTGCAGATATCATTGTAAAAATATTCCCAAGATCCCGCCAGGGGGCGCACATCTCAACGCATGCCTGATATACCTGCTTGCGTCCGAGGAGTTTTGCGAACAGGATAAAAGAGCCCAGCCATTTCCAAAACCATGAAAGAGGCCAGCGGATAACGGAAATATCAGAATAATAGTATGTATCACGCGCCTTCGCCTGCGCGCCGTAGCTCGGTACCGGAGCCCCGCTCCCATGGCCGGCCGGCTGCCCTTTCTGGGTACGCATGCCTTCGAAGCGGGCCCGGAGGTGTGCCGTTTTCACCTGTGGGGCAATAATAACGCGGCCGCCGCCGAGGCACACACGCCGGCAGAAATCACGGGACTGCCCGAACGTGCCGAACGGATAGTTCCCGTCAGAAGCATGAAGCCACACATCCATATCCACAAGTGCACCGGAAAGCGAAACGGCAAAAACATCACTGCGCGAATCGTACTGTTCCTGGTCCTGTTCCCCATCAACAACAAGGCTGTTGACTCTGTGGCCTGGTGCGGCGTAATATCCTGCATTATGCAGGGTTTCACCGTCCCAGCCCATCTGCTTCGTACCAATAACAGAAGCACTGGGGTTATTACGCTGCGCCTCTGTAAGGGACTCAATATACTGCTCCCCCACAGGCCGTGAATCATCATGCAACAGCAGAAGCTGCCTGACACGGTTGGAAATTATCCCATTATCACGCGCATAATTGAGCGCACCGTCAACGGCAGCAATAAAAGAGCCTGCCTTAACGGGAATCACTCTGATCTTCACCGTACCGCCGTGCGCCGGAACCATGATATTACGGCAGCTGCCGGAAGCAATATGGGAAATATGCACCTGGCCGCAGTATGCAAGGAATATCTCAGAAGGCAGTACTGTCTGTCTCAGGAGGGATACCAGCGTCTCCGGGAAATACCGGAGGTCATCTTCAAGTGTAACCACCGCCGCAAGCGAAGTGCTGACGGTAGCAGCCCTGGTGCTGTTTTCTGATTGGGCAACAGCCTCAGCCACGGTATCAGCAAGTGAGGCTTTACCTACTTCGCTGCCGGAATCCCGCATCCCGCGCACTGCCTCCTGAGGCCCGCCGTTTCCGCCAGCCATTGAACCATCCATACCGCACACCTTGCACTATCTGAGTATTATCTGTACTCAACTTTATTAAAAATTCCCGGAGATACTACTGAAATCCCCAAATCAGGACGTTTTCTTTACCTTTAGGACTTTTAATCACTGGCGCCGCTTTAAATGTAATGTTTAAGTGAGATTTCAACAAAGCAGTATTATATAGGCAGTCAACAGTTTAGAATATGAAACTGTATTTCTGTATCGTTTATCAAAAAGGATCCACGCATGGCCTCATCTTATGATCACCAGCGCCGTCATACATTGCTGCAGATCAACTCATATGACCCTCCCCTCCATGCAGTAAATTTCCTTACAGGAAAGCGCCTGGCCCGCTTTATCAGCATGTTCCTTATAGGCGTACTCGCTTTTATTATTGTAGCTGCCGGCGCACTGTATCTTGACCTGAGCAATGCTGTGATCAAAGCCTCAACAACGGTGATCGATTCCCATGGCCATGTAGTCAAAACAGCCGTTGATCCCAACAAGGGGAAGCCCCTTGATATCTTGGTCATAGGGCAGGATGCACGGGAAGGCAATAATGGTTCCCTCATTGGTGATAACAATCCGGCTGATGCCCAGAACCACCAGGCTGACACGACAATGGTCATGCATATATCCGCTGACAGGAAATTCGTTGACCTTGTCTCCATCCCCCGTGATTCGCTGGTCAGCATACCGTCCTGTGCTACGTCAAAAGGTACCCTCCCCGCTCGGAACAACGTTATGTTCAATTCAATTTTTGCAAATGCTTATGCCAAGGGCGGTGACATCTCCTCGGCTGCCAGCTGCACGATGAATGCTGTGAACCATCTCACCGGGCTCAAGATCAAACAGTTCATTGTCGTTGACTTTTCAGGCCTGAGCACCATGATCAATGCCCTGCATGGTGTAGATATCTGTGTGACCCAGGATTTCAGGGACTCCTATACTAACCTTTCCCTTACGAAAGGCCTGCACCATCTTAACGGTGTCCAGGCAACCCAATATGCGCGCATACGCCACGGCCTGGGAGACGGATCGGATGTTATGCGCACTATACGCCAGCAGTACCTTGTAAAAATGCTTTTACGGGAAGCAACACGGAAGAACCTGTTCACACAGACAGACCAGCTGTATCAGATGGCGAAATCTGCCCTTGAATCCCTGAACATGAGCAGCGGGCTCGCAGATATCAACGTTCTTATGGGACTGGCAGGCAGCATGTCCGGCCTGAAAACTTCCGGCATATACACACAGACTATACCTGTAGAGACCTCGCCGGTTAACCCGAACCGCGTGCAGTGGACAGCAGAGGCTCCTGCTGTATGGAAGAAGCTTGCCCAGGACCGCCCTCTGACCGATCCATCCCCTTCCGGCCAGGCAGGCTCTTCATCGTCCGGCTCTTCGCAGGCAAGCCCAGAGGGCTCTTCAGGAAGCCCATCTTCCCAGCAGTCGTCTTCCAGCCCTTCCGCAAACCAGCCTTCTTCATCCCCATCATCCGGATCTTCCGTTGATCCCGATACAGGGCTGGTCACACAGCAGGACGGGACGCTTATTGACCCGAAAACAGGCGGGATCGTTGACAAAAAGTCAGGCGCTATCCGTGACCCGCGTACGGGCTGGTATATAGGCATGGCTGAGAAGTATGTAAACCACTCTATCTGTAAGATCAGCAACTGATCCGTACGGCTTAAGGAGGACCGGCTATGACAGATTCTGAAGACCGTAATACCGTTGATCCGCCAAGCTTCCATCCTTCCCCGAAAAAAATCGGTGAGGGGAGCTCTGCACAAGCTGACAGCGGTCTTCCCGCAGGAAACTCAGCTGATGGGGCGGATGGAAGCGGGCAGCCGGCGGTTTCCGAGCCTGCCCCTCCATCGTTCGCACCCAGCAGCAGCCCTTCCAGACGTATATCCCGCCCCTCTGCTGACGGCATACAGGCTGATGGCATACAACCGCACTCTTTTGCACCGGACAGGCAGCCCCGGAGCCAGCGCAGCGCTTCATCCGGCAGCAATGTTGTACCTCCAGCGATCCCGCCGGCATCTCCTTCCCCTTATAGGCAGCCGCCGGACAGCAGTTATCCGGGTACGCCCGGGGCCCAGGGGGCAGGCGCCGGCTCCGGTTCCGGATCGGGTTTCAACGGAACGCCTGCATCAGGATCCGCGCCACGGAAACCCCGCAGGATCGGAAAAATAATCTTCCGCGTTATTGTTGCGCTTCTCGTTATCCTCCTTATATATGCCGGATGGGCATGGTTCTACGTCAATTCCCAGCTTAACCATAAGGACTACCTGTCTTCTGCTGCGGATACAAAAGGCAGTACCTGGCTTATCCTGGGGTCTGATGCGCGTGACGGTACTACCGGCGGGACGGCCAACCAGGTCCCGGGCTTCAGGACAGATACTGTTATGGTCCTCACGAAACCGGATTCCGGCCCCGCTTCACTGATCTCCATACCCAGGGATTCATACGTGGAAGTTGACGGCAAAGGGGCAAAAATCAATTCTGTGGCAGAACTGTATGGATATCCCAAGCTTGTAACTGCAGTTGAAGGTATAACCGGACAGAAAATAGACCATGTCGTATCAGTCGGTTTTGGAGGCCTCCAGACGATAGTTGACGCGCTTGGAGGGGTAGAGCTCTGTTATGACCGCACTGTCAACGATGAAAAATCAGGCCTGAACTGGACAGCAGGATGCCACACGGCTTCGGGGACCACGGCTCTGGCAATGTCCCGCATGAGGTATTCGGATCCTGAAGGTGATTTCGGACGCACAAAACGCCAGCGCATGGTCATTTCTGCAATCATAAAGAAAGCTGCCTCCCCCGCAGTGGCTGCGAACCCGTTCACACTGCAGAAAGTCCTGAAATCCGGACTTTCCTCGCTTACAGTAGACCAGAAAACATCGACCCTGACAATGGTCCGGATGGCTCTGGCATTCAGGAATGCAACGCGGGAGGGCGGCGTGACCGGTACCGTCTATTATTCCAGCCAGAATTACAGGCCGTCTTACCGTCTCGGGTCCTGTGTCCGGCTTGCGGAACAGTCCAACCATACGCTGTTTTCCAAACTGGCAAACGGTACCCAGCCTGCTGGGACTGTTGGCGGGTATGCTGCATCCTGAAAGTTATCCACAACTTATACTGGCTGGTATTCAAGGCGTTTCTTCAGTCTGACCACAATCCGGAAATATCTGGCGTTCGCCCGGCCTGCCGGCCATACTGGATATATGGCGCGCACGTTAAGCCCGCAGCAGATGTCACAGAAGAATGACCGTCTGGAAATACTGTCGGCAGTTGTCCCAGGGATCTCAGCGTTCTTCGGCCAGATCGTCATGCTTGTTGTTATGGTCTTCAATAAACAGTATCTCTATCTTGTTTTCCTCATACCGGGGATCATCTCGGCTTTAGCGATATCCATTATTATGCTTCTGCGGTGGCGCATGCGGAAATCCCTTCCTACTGCCGCGCCGGAAACAGGTTATGACAGTGCCGGCGGCCCATACAGCAGCGGGGCCGTTTCCTCAGACCCTATGCTCAGTATCCCGCCAAAAAGCGTGGGAAAGTTTTTGCCTGCAAAAAGCCTTTCCCAGCTGTACGGTACTGCTGTAACAGACTGGAGGAATATACTGCGGTTATGGCTCAGCCATTCGGAAACAGGCAGCGCTGCCTCCTGCCCTGCCCGCGGCAGCAGCACGGAAGCTCCTGTCGGCACTGCCCTTTTCCCCGCAGCTGAAAAACCTGCAGGCAGCATGGCAGGCAATACCGGCAGGCGGGATATCTCACCGCAGGAAGTCCCCTGCCGACTGGACCTTATACGCCAGGGGCCGCATGCGCTTATTGCCGGGACTACCGGGTCGGGAAAGTCAGTCTTTCTGGAAACCTGGTGCCTGTCACTCGCCTGTTCGTATCCTCCTGACCGGCTCAACTTTGTTTTCCTTGATTTCAAAGGAGGCGCCACTTTCCAGAAGCTGAAGCATCTGCCGCATACTGTGGGCAACGTAAGCGACCTTAATATCCCGCATGCGATGCGTGCCCTGCGCGCACTGGAATACGAGCTTAAAAGGCGCGAACAGATCGTGCAGGGCAGCGGCGGGAACAGCATCCTGCACCTTAAGGATGCCCCTGCCCACCTTATTATCGTTATTGACGAATTCCACGCTCTGCGCGACGCCCTCCCTGATTACATCCCCAGACTTATATCACTTGCAGCACTGGGCAGGTCTTTAGGGATACATGTTATCGCATGCACACAGAACCCTATGAGCCAGATCAGCAATGATATGAAAGCCAATCTGTCCCTCCACATATGCCTGAGGGTGCGCGACATCATGCAGTCGCTGGAACTCCTGGACATCCCCCATGCAGCAGCCCTTGACCCCCGGTCTCCCGGAACGGGATATATCCATGACGGTGTCCAGTGTGTGCCTTTCCGCAGCGCGTACAGTGCTGATACTGCCGACATCGTAAAAGCAGCAGAAGATTCATACAGGTTTATGGTGTCTGCACGCAGTATCCCAGCCCGAGGCAGAACCAGTTCTGATACCGGCGACCTGAGTACCGGCAGCAGCAGTAATGGCAATACAGGCACCAGAGGAGCCGGAAACCATCTGCCTCTGCTGTTCAGTGCACCACTCCCCGCTTTTCTCCAGTCCAACCCGCAGCCGGCTGGGCCGGTAGCCCCCTATCTATCCTCTTCGCCATGGATGCTGGATATGGGACTGAAAGATAACGGTATAACCACCTCTCCATGGCGCATACCTCTCCAGGGCCAGAATATTGCAGTTATTGCCCCTCATGGTTTCGGGAAGACAGCTTTCCTGCGCATCATCAGACGGTCATATATGCACAGGCTCAATGCCGTACAGCCTGCTGAATACCATGATGTCGGTATCCTGATACCACGCATCGCTGTATGTGATAATGCTGACCCCTATCTTGATCCGCTGGCCTCTCCTTCCTTCCATGCTTTAAGCGCCAATGATGGCGATCCACCAGCCATACATGCCCGCACTGTAAATATCAAGGATCACAGTGCAGGGGATGCAGATACTGCGGACAGGGGTATCGGGGAAACTGCCCGCTCCCCTTTTGTCACCGAGATACGCTCTGCTGAAGGGTTTTATGCGTGTATGGGCAGCAAAGATATAACACTGTTCTACACAGTCAGCGATCCGCGCGCTGTGCATTACCCTCAGAACTGCGATGCCCGTATCATCATCCCTACAGGCGAACGTTCAACTGATATCTTATGGGACTTGCCGGGAAGCCTGGCCAATGATGCCAGCTTTGCCGGCAAACGTATCCCCGGACGCGGCATTTACTGCGCTGACGAATCATATATCATCCAGACGTATACCGATATAACCGATATATAATACAAATTTTAATATTTTTTTAGCTGAACACTTGAAAAACGATACGATTCGTGGTTATCTCTTATATAGGTGATTTTTAGGAGGTATCTGTGAGTAGTTCACAAGATTGGCGCGCGAAAGCTGCATGCCGGGATAAAGACCCTGAGCTCTTCTTCCCAGTCGGCAATACAGGCCCTGCGCTCCAGCAGATCGAAGAGGCAAAAGCAGTGTGCAGGACATGCGAAGTCGTAGACGAATGCCTGAAAACTGCACTGGATACCAACCAGGATTACGGGGTATGGGGCGGATACAGCGAGGATGAGCGCCGTGCACTCAAGCGTAAGTATATGCGGGCACGCCGGAGTATGCATATGCAGTAGATCCGCATAAAGCTGCACATCCGGCACATCCCGGATTCCCGGCTACTCTGCCGCACGCAGCTTCATGCTGATATCAACCCGTGTACCATGGGGATGGTTTGCACTCCAGCGGATAGTGCCGCCAAAGTCATTCGTTACAAAGGTATTGACGATTTGAGTGCCCAGTCCTGAACCTGATTCCCGCGGGTTTTTACCTTTATCATCAACTTCAGTTTCAAGGCCGTTGCCGTCATCTTCCACAACAACATTAAGGCTTTTCCCGCTTCTGCCGACAGAAATACGGATATTCCCTTCTTTCCGGTTTTTAAAACCATGCTCGACGCAATTAGTCACCAGCTCCGTGAGTACAAGGGACAGCGGGGTCGCATCCTGTGCAGGCATCATGCCAAACTGCCCAAGGTACGATAACTTGATTTCCTGCTCATCGGTACTTGCCACTTCAACAGCCAGCCGCAGTATCTGTGAAATCACAGCGTCAAAATCAACTACCTCATCGGCGGTCTGGCTCAGCCCCTCATGGACAACAGCAATGGTTTCAAGCCTGCGCTGGGCTTCCTGAAGCTCTTTGCGTACTTCTTCATTTTTCGTCCTGCGCGACTGCAGCCTGAGGAGGGATGACACCGCCTGCAGGTTGTTTTTGACCCTGTGATGCACTTCTGCTATGGTGGCTTCCTTCGTTTCCAGCTCCATCTCCCGGCGCCGCACTTCTGTAACATCACGGCACAGGATCACCGCCCCTGTGCGCTCCCCTTTCTTAAAAAGCGGGAAGCACCGCAGCGCAATAGAAGCAGTAGGGGTCGTTATTTCAGAATCAGCAAAGAATTTGCCCGCAAGCACGCCCGGAAGGGATTCAGGGACTTTATCATTCTCGCGGAACTGTTCAGTAATGAATTCGCTCAGATATCTGCCGATAACATTCGTTACAACGCCCAGCCTCCTGAAGCAGCTGACAGCGTTAGGAGCTGCATACTCGACAACCCCTTCTGCGGATAAAACAAGAAAACCGTCAGATACCCGCGGGTCATGCCGCTGCTTCGACATAAGGTCATCGGTATAGGGGAAAGTCCCCTCGCCTATCATATCAAAAAGTTCCCGTCCCACATGGATGCTTTCTGATTCATAATGCCCATTTGCCAGGCGCATTATCATATTCGTCTCGCGTATGATCACGCCGAGGATCCTGTCCTGCCGCTTTACAGCAAGGAAGTCATCACACACGGTTGCAGTATCAACCATGCGGTAATGGTCAACATCCCCGTTGCCGACGCCGTTGAGCGCATCCATAACAGAAGGTACCAGGGCTGCAGGAAGATGCCTGCCTACCATATCGTCTACCTGCCGTGAAACAACGGTCGATGACCTGCACTGGGCCGCAATCACCAGCTGGGCCACATTATTCTCTTCGATCGGTATAACAAGCATAAGATCAGCAAAACTCAGGTCAGCGATGACCTGCCAGTCTTCAAGGATACGGCGGAGCCAGCCTTTATCCTCGTTAGTCAGCGAAGCGCTCCGCGCAAATACACTGGTAAAATCTGTCATACCCATATTGTACAAACGCGGCGCTATCGGGCGACCCGATATAACTTCATTACGGCTGTGTACGTCATATCCCTGATTACACTTAAAGAAGATGATTAAGGAGCAACAGTTATGAAGAGCACCGATGATGTCCGGACCGGGACCGGTAAAAAATCAGGGCAATGCGGCAGCCGCCCTGGTACCTCTAAGGACGGGGACAGCCAGGATATACCTGAAGTAAGCTCTGCTGCCGTCCAGCAAGTCCTGCTGGCCCGTATAGCCAAAGAACAGGCCAAAGCAGATGCCATCCGTGCACGGGCCAAGGCAAAAACTGCCCGGATACTTGCAAAAGGCGAATATAAAGCGAGCGTTATAGAGCAGAAAGCACAGGGGACGTATAAGAAAAAAGTACGCCTGGATGTCCACGGCCGTCCTAAACCCCTTATGCGCGGATGGATACATCTTGTGGCAGCCCCTCTGGCACTGGCAGCTGGGATCGTCCTTATCTGCCTGGCTCCGGGTGCAGGGCTCAAATGGGCATGCGCCGTGTTTATGGCAAGCTCGCTTATCCTTTTCGGCAATTCAGCGCTTTACCATATTGGGGACTGGCCGGAAAAAACTACCGATATCCTGCGCCGCATCGACCATGTCAATATCTTCCTTCTTATAGCAGGGACATACACCCCTGTGTCATTCGCACTGTCACCGGGATGGAGGAATACCATCATACTGACTATGTGGATATTCACCGGTATTGCGCTGCTGATACATGTTGTATGGATCAATGCCCCGCGCTGGCTGTATACGGTTATCTACATTATTTTCGGTGTATCCGGAGTAGCATACCTGCGCCTTTTCTGGCTTTCCCCGCATGCTGGTCCGGCTGTAGTCTGGCTTGTTGTAGCAGGAGGGGCATGCTACATACTGGGGGCTATAGCATATCTGCTGCGCAAGCCTGACCCCTGGCCCATGGTTTTCGGTTTCCATGAGATATTCCATATCGGTACCGTTGCAGGGTTCGCATGCCACACCGTCGCTATATACTTCGTAGCAGTTTCAATGATGTAAGCGCGAAGCTGACGGAGCCGTACGGGACTGCCCCGCTCCAGCCTTATGCTATTGCTATTCAGATCTCAGCGGCCTGGAATCTTTTACAGTAACAGTGATCTCACGCCCGTTGGGGGCAGAATACGTTACCGTATCGCCTTTTTTCCGTCCGTTGACTGCAGCACCGATAGGCGATTCCGGGCTGATGATGTCATAATCTGTAGCAACAGCCAGATCATGCGATCCCAGGACATAAACCATCTCACGCCCGGCAATATCAAGGGTGACAACCGATCCCGGGCCCACTTTACCTGCTTTGGGGGCTTTCAGTATTTCTGAATCACGGAGTTTAACTGTGAGCTCCTGTATACGCCCCTCGTTCTTGCTCTGTGCCTCCCTGGCAGCCTGGTATCCGCCGTTCTCACTGAGATCGCCTTCCGCGCGTGCCGCCGCAATTTTTTCTTTGATCTCTTCGCGAAGTTCGCCTTCACGGTAGGCAAGCTCTTCCTTCATCTTGTCGTATGCTTCCTGAGTCAGCATATAGACCTTATCCTGCGGCATAATAACCTCCTAAATTCAAACTTATGCTACGTAGCTATACTGCGGGCAAAAACTGCATCAGGCCCGCAGGCCTTTGCTGTCAAATCCTGAGACCAACCCCGCGACCGCGGTATTGCGGTTATCCCGGGCGGAACTTTACCGGGACGTGGAAATGATATCAATAACGAACACGAGCGTATCGCCGCCCCCTATGCCGGCAGCCGGCATGCCGTTCCTGCCGTAGCCGTACTCGGGCGGGATGGAAACGATCAGCCGGGAGCCGACGTTATGCCCCGGAACGAGCTGGTCCCACCCGCGGATAACCTGTCCTATCCCAATGCCGAAAGAAGCCGGCTGATGGCGGGAGAAACTCGAATCAAAAGGAGTGTCTTTGCCCCAGACAACACCGTGATAATTCACAGTGACCCTGTCCCCTTTACGGACTACAGGGCCGTCCCCCTCGGTTATTTCCAGCCCGCGAAGCCCTGCAGGCGCTTCCGGGGACGGGAATGTGATCACAGGCATGCTGCCGAATTCAGCGTTCACCTGAGGCATATCTGATGCATCCATAATACTCCTGCCTTTATATCTCAGCTTAACTTATTACTTTCCTGCAATCCTGCGGTGCCGGGACTGCTTCTGCAGCTTTTCAGCTTTTACACAACAGAGGTGGCCGTACTGCGGGCCTTCCGGTCCGGCACAGCCACCTCTGCTCCTGGTGCCCCGGGCGGGACTTGAACCCGCAAGACTTTAAGGTCGGCGGATTTTAAGTCCGCTGCGTCTACCGATTCCGCCACCGGGGCATGCCGCATGGCCAAAGCCGCGAGGCACCCACCTATTATGCCACAAGGCCAGGCCTAGCCTTTTCCTGCGAGCAGTTTTATGCCCAGATCCCTGACAATGCCGTCAAGAAGCCCGTGCTCGCTGACCATAACAGTGCTGAGTTCCCTGCCCCGGCTTTGGACAGAAAGGGATACACGTTTAAGGACCTCGGTGAAGATCAAAGCACCGGCCCCAATAACATCAAGCCTTCCCGGATGGATAACGCCGAGGCTGCCCCGCTGAGCGCGGTCCATATGGAGGACTGCGCTGTCCGCTTCATATATCCTGCTGATATCTAGCAGCGCACCGTCTACGGCATCGCGGTCATATGTGCTGAGCCCCAGAGCGACTGAAGCCATAGTGGTCACTGTGCCTGAGACCCCGATGAATGTCCCGGTCCGGGAAATATCCACTGCCGCACACGCCGTATCAATAGCAGCGTTCACATCGTCTGCAGCCCGGGCGATCTGCCCGTCATCAGGAGGGTCTGAGAGGAGATGCCTCTCGCTTATACGTACCGACCCTGTATCCATGGAATACGCCTGGGAAACATCAGTGACCGGGACACTGCGCCCATCCCCGCCAAGCACAAGTTCAGTGGATCCGCCGCCAAGATCCATCACCAGGTACGGTGCCTGATGGGCAGATGTATCGACTACGGAAGTAGCACCGAGAAAGCTCAGCCGTGCCTCCTCTTCGCCCGGAATGACATCGGGGCGTACGCCAAGCCTGCTGTATACGTAATCTTCAAATTCATTGCGGTTCCTGGCATCCCGCGTCGCGCTTGTAGCCACAAACCGGATACCGTCAAGATCGTAGCCGTTAAGGATACGGGCAAATTCATCAATAGCTGCAAAAGTACGCTGCAGGGCATCCTGGCTGAACCGGCGGGTTTTATCCACACCCTGGCCGAGCCTTACTACCCGCATGATACGCGGCACAAGGACGGTAACACCCGTCCCATCCACACGGGCGACCATCAGCCGGATCGAGTTAGTGCCGCAATCAATGCCGGCAACAGTTACAGCCATATTTTCCCCTGCTCAGATATGCTAAGTTACTTATTCTTATTCTGCATTGTATGCTGTTTTACATATTGGCATACTGATACCATGCACCACAGCGTCACGATTCTATACTATGCCCGGAACACCTGCACACCGACGGATCAAATTCGCCGGCAATAAGGTCCAGGACAATATCCCCGAAAGGATTTACCCCCCTGCCCATGACAAGGCTCTGGGCTGCCAGCGCATGCAGACATTTGACCCGTTCAGGCATCCCTCCCGCACTGATCCCGGAAATATGTCCTTCGCTGTCGCCAAGCTTTTGAGCCAGATGATGCCTGAAAATAAGATAGAGTTTATGGGCTTCACGATAGCTCTGCACTATCCCGGGATCTGGGCTTCCGGGATTTCCTGTACTGCCGGTGCCGCCGGAGCGTAAGGAACCATCAGGTTTGCCATGATCGTCAGACCTGCCCGTACTGCCGGAGCAGCCAAAGCTGCCCTCGCCCTGAAGAAGGGCAGTGAATTCAGCCATTTTCCCCGACGCTTCAACCCTGGAAATTGCCTTTGCTGCTGCGGGAAAGGTGAGATAAAACGTTGTTGGAAAAGGTATTTTCCCATCCAGCAACGGGCGGGTCACCGTAACAAGCGGACGGCCGCACACACACCTGGCACCAACTGCCACCATACCTCGGGGATACCGTCCCAGCTGCCGTTCAACCTCATTGATATCACATTGCCTAAGAGGCCCGGCAAGAAGAGAATCGCACAGTTTTTCAGCAGTCTTCGCCCTAAGGGCAAAAATACCGGCCTGCCCCTCAGCAGCGATACTGCCGCCTGTATCTGTTATGCCTGCTGTATCCACTGTGTTCCCCGGTCCTGCCTTGCCATATTACTGCCCACTACGCATATTACTTATATTACTTATCCCAATACTGCCCCGCCGCAGCCGGCAACCAACCATGCCGTTAATGCCGGTTACGCCTGTTCAGCCAGCGCTGCTGCTCTTCCTGGCTGGGAATGCGGTCAGAGGGCTTTGAACCGTCATTATTTCCCTTAGTATCTGTCGTATCTGCCTTCTGCATGGAATACAGCATCTCTTTGTACCAGGGAAGTTTCTGCCCGGATGAAGCTGCTGATGACGATGGTACGTTGCTGCTGCCTGAAGCTGAAGGCCCTGTTTTATGCTTTGAATTTTCAAGGATGATAGACTGCTCGCCGGGATACACGAATCCCAGGCGCTCACGTGCCTGCGCCACCACATAAGCCTTATCGTTCCACCGCGATATCTCATTTTCCAGGCCTGCCTTCCTGGCGGCCAGGCTTGCCTCCTGTACCTTGAGGGAACTCAGCTCAGACGTGCTTTTAACGTACAGCTGTACTGTCGTAAACAGCTGAATAAGGCAGAAAATCACGATTATCAGAGCCGCGAAAAATGAGATAGGGCCGTTCTGCTTTATTGAGTAAGCCGCCCTGGACATAGGGGAACTGCCGGCGCCGCGGGATCCCTGCGATTCACGCATATTTTCCCTCCGTAAGGAGTCCCTGCGCGGGGAACGTCCGGGCTGTGTATCCGGCCCGGTACCCTTATCCCGCCCGGTGCGGCCATCTTTCCCGGTACACCTGCGCTGTCCAGCCAGCCTGCCCAAAATGCCGTTCCGGTGGCTTTTACGGGGTTTGCGGGACGGGTCGGAAGAGCCGCCCCTGTCCCCCAAAAACCTGCTTTCCTGTGAAGGCATACGCAAAACCATATATACAAAAATACCCGTCCAACTCGACGTGGAGAAGGGCGGGTATTACTTTTACGGACTTCAGCCTTAAGAGCCTTCAGTTGGCAGCCTTAAGGCAGCCAAGCGGCAACCCTCAGCCGGCATACTTCCTGCAGGCTTTGAAAGCACTGTACCCTGCATACTGTGCTGTAGAACCGAGCTCCTCTTCAATCTCGAGGAGGCGGTTGTACTTTGCGATACGCTCACCGCGGGCAGGTGCGCCGGTCTTGATCTGGCCGGTATTCTTGGCAACAGCAAGGTCAGAAATCGTTGTATCCGGGGTTTCGCCTGAACGGTGGGAAACCATGGAGGTGAAACCGTTGCGGGTGGCAAGCTCAATAGCATCCAGGGTCTCAGTCACAGTGCCGATCTGGTTGAGCTTGACAAGCAGGGAGTTGGCAGCGCCCATATCAATACCCTTCTGCAGACGCTTCGGGTTGGTAACAAGCAGGTCATCGCCAACGAACTGGAGGCGGCCGCCAAGGCGCTGGGTTATGGCAGCCCAGTCTTCCCAGCCTTCTTCCTGGAACGGATCTTCAATTGATACGATTGGATACTCGTCAACAAGCTTCTCATAGAAATCAAGCATGTATGCGGAATCACGGTCTTCACCGTCAAAATGGTACTTGCCGGTTTCCTTGTTATAGAACTCGGAGGAAGCAACATCAAGGCAGATGCCGATCTGCCTGCCCGGCTCATATCCGGCAGCTTCAATAGCGTTGATAATATACTTGAGGGAGTCCTCATTGGACTTCATCTTCGGTGCAAAGCCGCCCTCATCGCCAAGGCCTGTGGCAAGGCCATCCTTCTTCAGGACGCTTTTCAGCGTGTGATAGACTTCAACACCTGCGCGCAGGGCCTCATGATAGGAATCGAACCCGTACGGGGAGATCATATACTCCTGGATGTCGGTAGCGAAATCGGCATGGGCACCGCCATTCATAATATTCATGTTCGGTACGGGGAGGATATGCCCATTGGTGCCGCCAATGTAACGGTACAGAGGCAGGTCAGCAGACTCTGCCGACGCATACAGGGCAGCAAGGGATACGCCGAGGATAGCGTTTGCGCCAAGGCGGCCCTTATTCGGGGTACCGTCAAGCTCGATCATGGTTTCATCAAGAGCGCGCTGGTCAGTGGCGTCCATACCGATGACCTTTGGGGCGATCTCTTCATTTACAGCCTTAACAGCATCAAGCACGCCCTTGCCCTGGTAACGGGACTTATCGCCGTCGCGGCGCTCCCATGCCTCAGCTTCACCGGTAGAAGCGCCTGAAGGGACAAGGCCATGCCCCAGTGCACCGTCGTCGGTTTCCAGAAGGACTTCTACAGTAGGATTACCACGGGAATCAAGGATCTCACGTGCATAAATACTTTCAATAATTGCCACAACTACTCCTTTTGTCTGGTTGTGTGAACAATCCTAAGATTACTCGATTTTCTGGACGTTTCGTAAACGTGTTACAGGGTATTTTTTACAGCCGGGGCATGCCATGACAGGTCATCAAGCAGCTGGCCTGTCCAGCTGATGACCTCCTGGGGATCCATGGGCGCTGAATCAAAGGTGCCCTGGAAAGGTGCGGGGATGATCACAGTATGTATGGAAGGCCTGTACTGGACAGTTTTATAAATACGCTTCAGCCTGAGCAGCACGGAATCTTTCGGATCATAGCCAACAACCCTGATATTCTTCCCCTGGGCGATCATATCGGTTATCCCCATGGCCCTGGCGCGCATACGCAGCCGCGCAACATCAAACAGCAGGTCCAGCGACTGGGGAGGTGCACCGTAACGGTCAGTAAGCTCATCCCGTATATCGGCAAAATCATCCTGAGAATGCGCTGAAGCGATCTTGCGGTAGGCTTCCAGGCGCAGCTTATCTGAACCGATGTAATCTTCGGGGATGGACGCCTCGACCGGAAGGTCGATGGACGTTGATACAGCCTCTGTACGCTCAGGCTCCTTATAATCCTGCACAGCATCAGATACCATGCGGACGTAAAGGTCAAACCCGACCCCTTCGATATGCCCGGACTGCTCGCCTCCAAGCAGGTTGCCCGTCCCGCGGATCTCCAGGTCTTTCATGGCAACATCGTACCCGGCGCCCAAAGCAGTGTTCTGCGCAATAGTTGACAGGCGGTCATGTGCCATCTGTGTCATAGCTTTTGCGGGATCATAGAGGAAATAAGCGTAAGCGCGTTCCCTGCCCCTGCCTACCCGGCCGCGCAGCTGATGGAGCTGGGACAGTCCGAAGCGGTCGGCACGGTCAACGATAAGGGTATTGGCATTGGAAATATCCAGCCCTGTTTCCACGATAGTTGTACATACAAGCACATCGATATCCCGATGCCAGAAATCTCTGATAATAGTATCCAGCTGCTTCTCCCCCATCTTCCCGTGGGCAATGCCGATCCTGGCTTCAGGAACGAGCTCCCGAATATGCGAAGCGATCGCGGAAATATCCTGGACACGGTTATGCACATAGAATACCTGTCCTCCACGCAAAAGTTCACGCCGCACTGCTGCAGCCACCTGGGCATCCTCATATACACCCACATAAGTAAGGACAGGCAGGCGGTCTTCCGGAGGGGTCGCCAGCGTAGACATTTCGCGGATCCCTGTGACCGCCATCTCCAGCGTACGCGGGATAGGCGTTGCAGACAGGCTGAGGACATCCACATTGGTGCGCAGGGCTTTCAGGGTCTCTTTATGTTCTACACCGAAACGCTGTTCTTCATCAATGATCACAAGCCCCAGATCCTTGAACTTGATTTTAGGGTTGAGCAGCTTATGCGTTCCGATAACCAGGTCAACGCTGCCGTCTTCAAGGCCTTTGGCTGTTTCAGCGCTTTCTTTCGATGTCTGGAACCGGCTGAGCATTTTTACTGTTACAGGGAAGCCTTCATAACGTTCTGTAAATGTTTCATAGTGCTGCTGCGCCAGGAGGGTAGTAGGCACAAGCACTGCAACCTGTTTTGAATCCTGTATGGCTTTGAAGGCCGCCCGCACAGCGATCTCGGTTTTGCCGAAGCCGACATCACCGCAGATAAGGCGGTCCATGGGGACGGGTTTCTCCATGTCGGCCTTGACCTCGTCAATCGTTGTCAGCTGGTCGGGCGTTTCCTGGTAGGGGAATGCTTCTTCAAGCTCATGCTGCCATGGGGTATCAGGGCTGAAAGCAAAGCCTGCTGTACGCTGGCGTGCAGCATACAGTTTGACAAGATCCTGGGCTATCTCCCTGACTTTTTTGCGTGCTCTGGCTTTTGTAGCAGCCCAGTCGGACCCGCCCAGCTTATTGAGTTTCGGGATCTCCGCACCAATATATTTGCTGATAAGGTCAAGCTGGTCTGTGGGGATATAGAGCTTGTCAGGCGCCGCACCCCGCTTGCCTGGGGCATATTCGATAACAAGGTATTCCCGGAACGCCTGGGCAGGCCGGGATGGCTGGAGCGGCCGGGATAGCTGTGATAGCGGCTGGGCGGGTATCCCCCGCCCGGACAGCCCCGCCGGGCGGACAGGGCGCCGGGCCATTTCCACAAAACGGCCTATGCCGTGCTGCTCATGGACAACATAATCGCCCTTTTTCAGTTCCATAATGTCAATGGCTTTGCGGCGGCGCGCGGGCGTGCGGACCTGGGAAGCTGCGCTGGAATGTCCGGTTATATCCCGTTCCGTTAGGATGGCGGTTTTAGCCTCCTCGTCTATGAAACCGTCAGACGCCATAGAGAGTGCGAAATCCAGGCCAGTGATATCCGCTGCAGCGGCAACACGTTTAAGGCGGCTGAGCGTGCCGCGGGCGGCGGCGGTCACGGTGACGGCTATGCCGCGCTCGCGCAGTGCTGCAATACCCCCCGCTGCCCTGGCCTCATCGCCGCGGTATTCTTCCGGCGGCACTGCCGCGAGCCGGGCGTGCCCGCCAACCGAACTGTCTACACCTAAGCTCGACAAGTCCCAGCACGATTTATGGGTAAGCCGGAGGGCACTGTGCACTTCATCAAAATCCATGAAGCTGGACTTGTCGAAACTGATGGGCGCGCCCGCACCCTGGCCGCCCGCCGCCGCATGCCAGCCTGCTGCCATGAATTCATTAGCTGTTTTTGCCAGATCCTGTGCGGCACGCTTCAGCCTTTCCACATCGCTGAACATAATGACAGCGTCCCGGGGAAACAGCGAATATACCGGCATCATGTCATCGATAAGCGCCGGGATCAGCGATTCCATCCCTTCTACGGGTACTCCCCGCGCAATAGATTCCAGCATGTCATCCGCATTAGGGATCGAACCGGCCAGCGCTTCCGCCCTGCGGCGCACACTCTCCGTCAGCTGCAGTTCCCGGCAGGCAGGCGCCCATATCTGGCGTATATTTTCGCCGAATGTGCGCTGGTCTGAAGCGTGGAAAGCATGTATGCTGTCTATGTCATCGCCAAAGAAATCAATGCGCACGGGGTGCGCAGCTGTGGGAGGGAAAATATCAAGGATGCCTCCGCGCACCGCGAATTCTCCGCGGTCCATCACCAGGTCTGTGCGCGTATAGGCATTTTCCACGAGGCGGCTGGCCGCCCGGTCCAGGCCCATCTGTCCGCCTGCCGTGAAAACCAGCGGTTCCACATCCTGTATGCCCCGCACCACGGGCTGGATAAGCGAGCGCACAGGCACTGCTATTACTTTCAGCGGCCCGAACAATGATGACCCTTCTACCGGATGGGCCAGCCTGCGGAAAACTGACATGCGGCGGGCAACCGTATCCGCCCGCGGGGAAAGCCGCTCATGCGGCAGGGTCTCCCAATCCGTTATAGAGCCGATATCCCCAGGGTCACCGCTATACCATGACCGTACTGACCCAACCATGTCCTGCGCTTCGCGGTTTGAAGGCACCACAATAACAACAGGCCTCCCGGATCCGCTATCGCTGCCTGTCTCGCTGCCGCCGGCAGAATCGGCTCCAGGCGCAGGCATCCCTTCTGCTGCTGCAGCTGCAAGCGCAGGGCGTATCCCTGCAGGAGTCCCTACAAGGGAAAAACCTGATCCGTCTTCTGCCAGCTGGGCAAAAGCAGTGTCGCGGAAAAGGGCGGGGATAAGCGGCGCCAGAGTACCGTTAAGAACCGGGGCGCCGCCTGGGGCAGTACCGGCAGCATCTTTATCTTCTGCCATTGAACTGCTCCTGGGTCTTCTCAATACCCTTGAAAATTATCATTTCCGCAGCATCGGCAGCATCCGCTATAAAACTGTCAAGCTGCTGTTTCTGTGAAGCGTTAAAACCGCCCAGGACCCAGCTGATGGCATTATCATGCGCATGCGATCCGCGCCGGGAATGCCCTACCCCCATGCGCACACGGTTATAATCAGCAGTACCGAGCGACTTGTCTATCGACTTGATTCCGTTGTGCCCGCCCGGGGAGCCGCCGTTCTTGGTTTTGATACGGCCGAACTCCAGATCCATATCATCGTGGACCACCACTATCCGGTTTTCAGGGATACCGTAGTACGCACTTATCGAAGCAACCGCATTGCCGGAATCATTCATAAAAGTCAGGGGTTTTGCAAGGAAAAACTTCTGGGCCGCGCCGTCCAGCGACATCACCCCTTTGCCAAGCAGCGCAAGTCCTTTATGGTCGCTGAATGAAACGGACCACCGTTCCGCCAGAAGGTCGGCACACATAAAACCCATGTTATGCCGTGTCCCCTCATATTTTTTGCCGGGATTCCCCAAACCTGCAATAAGCCAGAAATCAGATGCCATTCTTTTACCCGCCATACCCCATATCACAATCAATACCAATAATACGCCCATACATTCTATCAATCGGACGGACTGTTGACGGCCGGAGCAACCGAAATCCTTCAACGGCACTGTACTACATAATTACATATCATACCCAGCTATTCAAGCATAGTCGCCGCGACAGCATATATTTTCAGCACAGTATGCATTCTCAGCCTATTTTCAGAAAAACGCCAAGAGAGTGTTAAGCTTGGGGGCTTTTAATAATAAACACCAGCAAAAAAGTAACCTCGCTGGCCAAGAGTTTCCTCTTGATAACTTAAACCTTTCTTCTCTCTCCTTCTCTCTAAACAGCCCGGCTAATCACCGGGCCTTTGTTTTTTCCTGGAGCTGCCTGCCCTATAATGTTTCTTACGTTCCTTATACATTGAACTTGAACTCGACCACATCACCATCCTGCATGATGTAGTCCTTGCCTTCAAGGCGCATCTTGCCTTCCTCGCGCACTTTCGGGTAGGAACCGGCGGCAACCAGGTCATCGTATGAAACTACTTCAGCCTTGATGAACCCGCGCTCAAAATCTGTATGGATAACACCGGCAGCTTTCGGCGCAGTCCATCCTTTGCGGATAGTCCATGCGCGCACCTCTTTTTCCCCTGCAGTCAGGAAGGTTTGGAGCCCAAGCGTATCAAACCCTGCACGGGCAAGCTGGTCCAGGCCGGATTCGTTCAGCCCTGCATCGGCAAGCATTTCACGCGCATCAGCTTCATCAAGTTCAGTAAGGTCGGATTCAAACTGCGCGTTGAGGAATATTGCCTGTGCAGGGGCAACCTCTGCCGTGAGCTTCTCCCTGAGTGCGCTGTCGGCAAGCTCATCATCATCCATATTGAACACATAAATAAATGGTTTTGCGGTCAGCAGCTGGAGGTCACGAATATCTTCCTTGCTGATTTTCCCTTCACGGGATGCATGGTCGATAGTCTCTCCTGCCTCAAGTATTCCCTTCGCCTCCTTAACGGCATCAACATATTCCGGTCTGACTTTTTTGCCGCGCAGGTCCTTTTCAAGCCTGGGGATGGCATTCTCAACAGTCTGCAGGTCAGCAAGGATCAGCTCGGTGTTGATCGTCCCGATATCTGACGCAGGGTCTACGGCCCCGTTAACGTGGATAACATCATCATCGGAAAAAACGCGGGTCACTTCACAGATCGCGTCAGCCTCGCGGATATTCGCCAGGAACTGGTTCCCCAGCCCTTCACCTTCGGATGCGCCTTTGACGATGCCCGCGATATCCACAAACGTCACTGTTGCAGGAACGATCTTATTGGAACCCACCAGCTTCGCGAGGACAGGCAGCCGGGTATCCGGGAGCGGGACGATGCCCGTATTAGGCTCAATGGTGGCAAAAGGGTAGTTTTCCGCAAGCACATTATTGCGCGTCAAAGCGTTAAAAAGGGTCGATTTGCCTACATTGGGCAGGCCAACGATTCCAATGGTAAGAGACATGCTTTTCAGTTTAGGGTTGAGGGATGACGAAGGCTGAGGCGCAACGATAACAAAAGCGGTCCAGCAGCTATGCCTTCACCATCGTCTGCTGACGGCCTTACTGCCGCTGCCTGTCTAAATCACCGTGATCCATTGCTTCCTGATACAGGTGCGCAAAAACATCGGCCGAAGCCCTCGCGCCGTCATGCTCGTACCGGTTGGTCACCCACGCATGCGAATTGCCTACGCGGCTCAGCGTATCAAGCTGCAGGGAACTGTCCACATACATGTCATCAAAATATACGGCGCACCGCAGCGGCACCTCGTTGGCTGCGAGCTGGGCGGCATCATAGATCGTACCCCAATGGGTGTCAGACATCATAAGGTTAACGGGATCCCGGAACGGTTTCAGCGAACTGTCCTCTTCAAACATTTCAGGGAGTGCGGCCTCCCCGATGAAAGCCAGAGGGCGCGCATCCGTGCTGAACCGGGGGTCTGAACCAATAACATGCGAAGCTGCCCATCCTGCCGGAGCACAGTCCCCATTCTGATAGATGAACTCCTGCAGAGGCCAGTACAGAGGGCTTGCATATGAGGAAGTAAGGCTCAGGACTTCCTGGAGGAACCCGTCAGACAGCTGGATATCCCCCGCATGCCCGGGACCCTCAGGCACACTTCCGTCCAGGCCGGCGAGCGCCCCGTCGATAGTCCAATGCATGCGTTCAAAACCCGGCTTCATACCGAAATCGCCGCCCAGCATCTGCAGCCGCCTCACTGTGAACGGATCACCATTAGGCAGCCGGACGTCATAGGACGAAATATAATCAGCAATTATATTTATACGTTTTATATCCTGCGGATAGCGGCTATAATATTGCTGGGTCTTTTCATACATGCGTGGCACTGTATGCTCATATACTTCTTTCGGATCACCGGGGATATGCATAACGCCGCCGGTAATAAACGATGCCTGCACAGCCTCAGGGTACAGCGACAGATAGGTGAGGGTAAGGAACCCGCCGTATGACTGGCCTAAAGTCGTCCACTGCACGCCGCCGAATTCAGACCGGCGCAGATACTCAAAATCCCTGATGACCGAATCCGCCAGGAAATGATGGAGATAGTCCGCACCGGCGCGCGGATCGCCGGCAAAACGCTGCATGGCATGGGAATCGATACGTGAAGACCTGCCTGTGCCGCGCTGGTCAGGAAGGACAACACGGTAGTGTTTAACGGCTTCAGCAAGCCACGGGACCGAATCTGCGCTGTACGGACGGGGACCTGCACCGCCCGGGCCTCCCTGCAGGAAAAGGAGAAGCGGCATGTCATCATGCGCACGCCCAGCTGCACACACTGTCCGGTAAAACAGTTTCAGCCCGCTGCCTGCACCGCCTGGGATACCGGTACTGTCCGCAGTGATGCCGTCCGCACCGCCCCAGTCTAAAGGCACATCAACAGAATGGTCTTCAACATACAGGCCCGGCACATAATAAGAATCCAAAAGCGTCATAAACCCCAGTATAAAGCACAGCAGGCTCAATACCGGCAAGAAGGGCCCTTATCAGGCGGGCCGCCCTGCGACACCCGATGTTGCACGATTTTGATAGGATATAAGCAGTGTCTGAGTGCGCATCACACCGTTGCCCGCTCATGGTACTGCGGCCCCGTAGCTCAGCTGGATAGAGCAGGAAACTTCTAATTTCAAGGTCGTCAGTTCGAATCTGATTGGGGCCACGTTTTAGTTGCACTTTCCATGGAGGATGCGATGAGACGCTGGATCAGGCAGACGCTTAAGCGGGAAACTATACTCGTTATCGCCGCTATCCTTGCGATCATATCTTGTTTTATTGTCCATCCGGACAGCCAGTATCTGGGATACATACACACACATACCATTGCCCAGCTCGTATGCCTGATGCTCGTAGTGGCGGGGCTCCAGAGGATAGGTGTTTTCCGCATCATAGGTGCAAAAATGCTGAGCCACGCCCGCACACCGCGGCTGCTGGTACTGATTTTTATCAGCCTCACCTTTTTCTCCAGCATGTTCATTACAAATGATGTAGCTCTGGTGACTTTCGTCCCCTTTGCTATTGCGGTTATGATCATGGCCGGGATGGAAGACAAGACAGTCCTTGCGGTGACCCTTATGACGCTTGGGGCGAACCTCGGAAGCATGCTTACCCCTATCGGCAACGCGCATAACCTTTATCTGAAGGCAAAAACAAATATGCCGATGGGCGATTTTATCCTCATCATGGCGCCATACTCAGGCATAGCAGCGGTCCTGCTTGTTATTGCAACATTCATCTTCTTCAGCAGCAAGCCTATACCCGGTTTTGAGGGGCTGGATGCAGACACCATTGAACGTAATATCCTTGCCCCGCATCCCGATACGGAAGCCCCTGATGAGATCCGCATCATCGGATACGGTGCTGGCTACGGAGGATGGCGGCTGGGTGTCTATATCGCCCTGTTTGTTGTGTGTACTTTGGAAGTGGCCGGCTTTATACCCATGTGGGCTATGGTAGTGATCTGCTTTGCAGCTTTCATGTTCTGCGACCGCCGTGCCTTCTTCCACGTGGACTGGGGGCTTCCCCTCACCTTCATCGCGTTCTTTATCTTCATCGGGAATATGAAGCGGGTACCGGAATTCTATACACTGGCTGCGCATCTTGTGCAGATCGATCCCCTTGATGTATCCGTAGGTGCAAGCCAGCTTATCAGCAACGTCCCTTCAACACTCCTGCTCTCCAACTTCTCTTCGGCATGGAAAGAGCTTATCGTCGGGACGAACCTCGGCGGTATGGGGACACTTATCGCTTCAATGGCATCCCTTGTTTCGTTCAAGGCAGTTACTGGGAAATATCCGGACCAGAAGGGGAAATACCTCGGCGTCTATACTGTTACCAATATCATTTTCCTTGCGATCCTGCTTACTGCTGCCCATCTGATCCTTTAGCCTTCCCCTTCCTTCTTTTCTTTTCCCTTCCCCTTTCAAAAAAAACACGCCCGTATATCCCTTCTAATATGCCTTCAGGCATTAACATGCCCCATGAAGGTGAATGTACCTGCAAACCATGCTGTAATCAGCGCAAGTACGGGTATCGCAATGCATAGCGCAATATACACGTAATCCCGTTTATGTACAGTGCTCAGCCTCCAATGGGACCTTTTGCGATATCCGCCGAATCCGCGCGCCTGCATTGCAGTTGACAGGGATGTTGACCGCCGTATGGAAAGGACCAGGAGGGCAAAACTTTGGGATATAAAATCTGCTGTTCTGGATTTCCCGCCGATCCCGCGTGACCTGCGCGATAGGGACAGGGCAGCCCAGTCGTCTGAAATAACTGAGAACAGACGCATCCCTGCCAGCCCGCCGTAGACGAAGCGGTCAGGCAAATGGAACTGTTGTGAGAAAGCGTCAGCCAGGCCGGTGGGATCAATACCCGATATCAGGGCAATTGCAGGGACGCCTATAGCAATAATGCGCAGTGCGGTTGCCAGCGCAAGCATAACCGACCCCTGTGAAACCGTTATGATCCCCCAGTGTGCATAGACCTGCCCGGACACCTGCCCATACAGGAGCACGGATACTGCCGATGCTGCAGACCCAAGAAAAATGATCCATGTCCGCCGGATTATCTCCCGTATCCCGTATTTCGCCGCGGTGAGGGATACAAAAACAAGGAAGCATGCCACTGAAGAAGAAACAATATCAAGGCTTATGACCATCAGCAGGCACAATACCAGTGCCCCCAGGAGACGGACAGCAGGATTGATGGATGCAATAATTTTTGAAGGGCTGGACCGTTTCTCCTCTTCACAGCGCTGCCGCTGAGGGGTAACGCCGATAGTCTGCGGTATCCCTGTATCTGCGCAGGCGGTATGAGGCGCATGGCCTGCATCCGGACACCCCATACCTGGCGGATCCGCCCCCGGGCTGCCTGCGCCCAGGCCAACAGGCTGCAGCCGGATCACACGCGCACCGATACGTTCAATGAACTCTTCGTCATGGGTGACAACGACAATGCACTTCCCCTGGTCCCTGAGGCCTGAGATCATATCGACCATATATTCCCACGTCTTACGGTCCTGCCCGAATGTAGGCTCATCCAGGATCAGGACTTCGGGTTCGGCTGCAAGCGCCGCCGCGACAGTAAGCCTCCGCTTCTGCCCTCCGGACAGGGTATACGGATTAGCTGCAGACAGGCCGTCCAGCCCATACCGCTCCAAAAGGCTGTGCGCTTTCGCTGCCGCGCTTCCCTGAGGCTCGCTGCCAATCGACAGCAGGACTTCTCCCAGCACTGTCCCCGCTGCAAACTGATGTTCAGGGTTCTGGAACACATACTGGATCCTTTGGGCAAGGTCAGGCGATCCCCAGCCTGCGGGATCCGAGGACCCTAAATCCCCCTGGACAAGCCTGCCTGCTGTTACCGTACCGGATACCGGTTCAAGCAGCCCCGCCAGAGTGAGGGCCAGCGTCGATTTTCCGGAGCCATTGTCACCGGTCAGCGCAGTGATCTCGCTGGACCGGAACGCGCAGCTGATATGCTCAGCAATGGGGATGCTGTTGTATCCGATCGCAAGGTCTTCGGCAGTAAGGGCGATATCGGCACACAGAGCGGGCCGGTCCGCTGAAGCATCAGGCGCAGCAGGGCTGCCCATAGCTGCGCTGCCGGCAGCGGTATGGGTACCTGTATCTTTGGTATCTTTGGCATTAAGGTACGGTTTCTTCCTGTACCGCTGCGGGATCCACACCCCCAGATCATCCAGTTCCTGAAGATGCCCGCCAAAAACATCATCCGGGGCGCCGTCCGCAGCAATAGCCGTTGAGCCGCCGTCACTGCCGAGAACAACTACCCGGGTAATAATATCCAGCCATTCATCAGCTTTATGCTCCACAAGGAGCATAGTTGGGTTTTCAGCATCTAAAACAGTACGGATAGCATGCACCAGGCTGCGTACTCCGGCAGGATCGATCATTGATGCCGGTTCATCAAGAAGCAGGGCATCGGGCCGCATGGACAGGACCCCTGCAAGCGCAAGCCTCTGAGCCTGCCCTCCGCTTAAATGCGCTGCCTGCCTGTGCCATTGCACGCTGCCGAGGCCCGTTTCCTCCATAGCCGTACGGACGCGCTGCGTTATCCTGCTGCGTTCCACACCCATGTTCTCAGGGCCGAACGCCACATTATCCGCCGCCCGCTCAAAAACCGTCTGCGCCTCCGGATCCTGCAGCACCAGGCCGCAGCGCCCTATTGATTCTGTGGGGGGCTTCCCGTCAATAAGGATGCTGCCCTCCCCTATGCCGCCATCTTCATCCGGCAGCGCATCCAGGGATGCTGCGCGCCGGCCCTGCAGCCCCTTATCATCTGCCCCGGCCCTGCACGATGTACCTAAAAACCCTGCCGTAGCCTGCAGGATAGTCGATTTCCCTATGCCGGAAGCCCCCATAAGGAGCACACGCTCCCCGGCATCTATGGTCAGGCTAAGATGGCGGACGGCCCACTGCCAGCGCAGGGCGGGCCGGTACCCCCAATCGGAGAATACTATTGAGCAAGGCTGCGCCATGGTTCCAAATCCCCGGGCTGACAGCGGCTGCTGCGGTATCTGCCGGCAGCCGCATTGCTGGCCTCCAACGCAGAAAACATATCACTCAGCTTCAGCCGCAGACATACTATCCTGCCCATCCTGTACCTTCATACGCACTGCCTGCCCTGACGGGAAACGGTCCAAAGCACCGGTTTTCGCGATCGCCAGGTAAAGGAGCCACATACATATCCCGGCGATAACTGCCCCGGAAACTATTGTGCTTACACCTTCAACAGCCTTTTTCACAGCAGATGACCCCTGCAGGTATCCCAGGACTGCATATCCTATGTAGCATGCAGCTGCGGAGAATAGCCCCGACAGCACCGCTGTGAACCAGTTCCACACCCTGTAAAGGCAAAAAAGGAAAACCAGTTCTGCACCGATCCCCTGAAGGAGCCCGCTGATAACTGTTTCAGCGCCTCCCCAGGCGTTGCCGAGAAGGGATTCAAGCAGGGCTGCCACCATCTCGGCATAAACAGCAGCTCCAGGTTTTCTTACTATGATCGCTGCGAGCGGCCCGGCGAAAAGGAACAGTCCGTTAACGAGGCCTATCAGCCCTGGGATAAATGCGAACGCAGGCTTAAGCGCCTGATAAGCCCATGCCCCTCCCCAATAGATAAAAGCGCTGACTACCCCTATAACCGAGGCGACGACGATATCTACCACACGCCACCGCAGAGGAGCCGTGCGTGGAGATGGGGAATGTACTGGTTGTACTGATGGGATATTCGAGTCCATAATGTGCCTTTCCTTAGTAAAATACTCGAAAAGCACGGGTCAAGCGACTTTCCGTATGCCGGTATTACCCGGTGGACGTTCTATCGGTATCGGCCTGGCAGCCAGACCGTTTCTCAGCCTTGCCCCCTGCCGCAGATGATCGGGATACCATGCAGGTATCCGTATGGCCTGTCTGCCGGGCAGAAGGTAAAGCACCCGTGTCAGTTCCTATAGTGGCACAGGGCAGCGATAATTGCAGCGTTTAGCGTCTATCCTTGCCGGTATGGTAAAAAACCATGGAATGGAACTTGTTCAAGAGGAAAAAAGACTCCGAAGCTGCTTTATCAGACGAAGGCAGCGGTGCCTCATCACAGGCAGCTTCATCTGATACTGCCGGTAATGCTGCCGGCAGCAGCAAAAAAGGCAGGCCTACCCCTAAACGCAGCCAGGCAGAGGCCCGAAAGCTGCGCCCTCTGGTTCCCAAAGACCGTAAGGCAAGCCGCAAGGCTGCCCGGCTCCGGTCCCGTGAACGCCAGGACAAGGAATACGAAGCAATGCGTACGGGCGACATTGCGCACATGCCTGCCGCTGAGCGTCTCCCATTCCGTATTTATATCCGAAATTACGTAGATTCCCGGTGGAATATTGCAGAATACTTCATGCCCTTCATCCTCGTTGTCCTCGTCCTGTCGCTGGTCGTGATCAGATGGTTTCCTGCCCTCGCCCTTGTGCTTATGGTCCTGATTTACGCATATTTCTTTGTTGCCGTGGCTGATCTGATTATTATGTGGCGCGGGCTGAAAAAGCAGCTTATCCTGCATTACGGTGAAGAAAGCGTTAACCGCAAAATGCGCTCCGGGATGTATGCCGCCCAGCGGGCTATGAATATACGCCGCTGGCGCCTGCCTAAACCGGCCCATCCCAAACACAGCGGTTATAAGCAGTGGCGCGAAAAAAATATTATAAAAGATAAGTAGTATTGCCGGATTATGCCTCAGACAAACGGGAATATACGTAAAGGGCAGGAGCACGGCAGCTCCGGCCGCTATGACTATGATATTGCTGTTATCGGAGCCGGCCCCGGCGGATACGCAACCGCATTGCGTGCCGCAGAGCTGGGGCTGAAAACTGCGCTTATTGAAAAAGACGCTACCCTGGGAGGCACCTGCCTGAACCGAGGGTGCATCCCTACCAAGGCGCTGCTCACCGCAGCACATGCCCGCGAAGAGATATCGAAAGCACAGTACTGGGGTATTTCCGTAGATGAGACCGCCGTATCGGCAGATACCGGGAAACTGTTTGAGCGGAAGGCAAAAATAACCGGCACGATGGTTTCGGGCCTCGCCTCCCTTATCGATTTCTGCGGGATAACAGTTATTAAAGGATACGCTTCAATCAGCAGTAAGGATGGCCCGCATACGGTCCGGGTCTCTGCTGACGGCACCGGGAAAACATCCGTCACTGCAGGGCATGTGATACTTGCTTTAGGGTCGCGCACAGTACCATTCCCAGGCGTTGGATTCTCTGATACGGTCCTTGATTCTGACCGGGCACTTGAGCTCGCAGAGATCCCGGAAACTGTGGGGATCATCGGCTCGGGAGCCATTGCACTGGAGTTCGCCAGCTTCTGGAATGCGATGGGAAGCTCAGTCACTGTTTTTATGCGTAAAGGCCGTCCCCTGTCGCACGGCGATAGCCATATGGGGGAGTCTGTTATGCGGGGCCTGAAACGTGCAGGGATAAAATTTATACCTTCATCGCACGTTACAAATATTGCAGGAACCCATGAAAGCGAACCGCAGGCTGTTATCTCCTATACCCGCGGTACCGGGGACAGCAGCGAAGTGCTCGAATTCAAGGCAGACAAGGTCCTTATCGCTATCGGGCGCAGGCCTGCGACAGAAAGCCCCTGGCTGCGCAGCCTCAATATCGCGATTGACAGCGATGGGAGCATAAAAACCGATCCGTTCGGGAAAACATCGGTCCCCAACATCTGGGCAGCCGGGGACGTGACCGCCGGCCACCAGCTTGCGCATAAAGCTTTTGCGCAGGGTATTGTTATTGCTGAAAGCATCGCCTGTGAACAGGGGATATTAAGCGCCCTCCCCCGCCCGGTCGATGAAAAAACTGTCCCGCAGGTAGTCTACTCGACAACCGAGGCAGCAAGCGTAGGGTACACTTCCGAGCAGGCACAGGGGCTTGCCGGACAGTTCACAGATGTTGAGGAAACCGTCCTCCCCCTCCTGTCCAATTCACGGGTGCTTATGGAACAGTCAGGCGGGAGCATCACTGTTGTTACTGCACGGCATCCCGGGGAGGGCGGGGATACCCGTTATGTGATCGGGGTGCATATAGCCGGAGTGCGTGCAGGCGAACTGATTGCTGAGGCCGAACAGATAATCGGGAACCATATCCCCCTGGCTGATGCTGCCCGGCTTATCCATCCCCACCCTACGCTGAGCGAATCACTCGGCGAGACATTGCTTAAAGCTGACGGCAGGCCCCTTCATGTGCGTTAAAGTGCGTTAAGTAGTATCTGTCAAGTACACTGATATCAGGTAGTTTTACAGTTGACACTATATAAGAGGTATGTATGGCCGACCTGAAATCACGCAACAGCAGGAACACAAACCCTAAACCTTCCCCCACATCTTCAGCTTCCCGCAAAAACAGCGGGAAGCCCAAGCGCCGCAATATCTTCAAGCAGATGAAGATGATCTATGATTTTACAAAAAAAGAAGACCCATCCATCACATGGTGGATGCTCGGGGGCTTCATCATCCCTGCAGCCCTTATTGTCGGGCTGGGGTTCATCCTGCGGAACGGATGGATAGGCTGGATCCTCAACATCATCACAGCACTGCTGCTGGGGTTCCTTGTAATGACAGTCATCCTGACTAACCGGAGCGAAGCCGCCGGATACAAACGCCTTGAAGGCCAGCCCGGCGCCGCAGGGGCAGTGCTGGACAGCCTGTCAAGCGGGCGCTTCACAGGACGGGTCATCCAGTTCACTAAAGAACCGGTATGGGTCGATCCCCGCACGAAGAATGCGATCTGGCGCGGGACTTCACTGTACGGTGTCTACCTCGTGGCAGAGGGCCCGCTTGATGCCACAAATGCAGCGATGGACAGGGAGACCCAGAAAATACGGCGTGTTACACAGGGGTCTGATATCCCTGTCTACAGGGTTTCTGTAGGCAACGGCGACGGGCAGGTCCCGCTGAGCAAACTGCGCAGGCATTTGCGCAAACGCCATAAAATCAAATTCACTATGGATGAGCTTGAGCATGTCAACGACCGCCTGCGCACACTGCAAAGCAAAAATGGGCTGCCCATCCCGAAGGGCGTTGACCCTGCCCGTATGAAGAAGGTAAGCCGCAGGGCAATGCGCGGCAAGTAATTTACAGGAATTTACAGGACTTATGTGTACCCCGAACTACACTGGAAAGAAAGATATCTAGCCACAGATATCACAATATCCGCAAGGATAAATACGGTACTGGAAAGGAGCGGCATATGGCCGGCATAAGTACAAAAGAAGATGTAGAAGCCCTTATCGATAAAGAAGAAGTGGAGTACGTATCTGTACGTTTCACTGATCTGATAGGTGTCCAGCAGCATTTTACAGTACCGGCAGGCGAGTTCCTCAAGGACGCCTTTACCGACGGCATGCCGTTTGACGGCTCATCAATGCAGGGGTTCCAGGCGATCAACCAGTCTGATATGAAGCTTATCCCGGATGTGGAAACTGCTTATATTGATCCGTTCCGCACCCATAAAACCCTGAACGTAGCATTTTCTATCGTTGACCCTATAACGGATGAGCCGTATTCACGCGACCCCCGCCAGGTGGCTCTGAAAGCCGAAGCTTACCTTAACTCCACCGGCATTGCAGATACAGCTGATTTTGCACCGGAAGCTGAGTTCTTTATTTTTGACAAAGTACGGTTTGAAAATTCCATGCGCCGCTCTTTCTACGAGATCGATTCTGTGGAAGCACCGTGGAATTCCGCTGAGGAGTACGAAGAAGACGGTACACCCAACGTCGGGTTCAAGAACAGGGTGAAGCGTGGATATTTCCCTGTCCCCCCAATCGACCATAGCCAGGACCTCCGCGATGATATGGTTGCCAACCTTCAGAAAGTGGGGCTGATACTTGAACGATCGCACCATGAAGTCGGCGCTGCAGGGCAGCAGGAGATCAACTACCGTTTCAATACCCTGACCCATGCAGGCGATGACCTTATGAAATATAAGTATGTTGTCCACGAAACAGCATATCTTGCCGGGAAAGCTGCGACTTTTATGCCTAAACCCCTTGCAGGCGATAACGGTACGGGTATGCACTGCCACCAGTCGCTGTGGAAGAATGGGGAACCCCTGTTTTACAGCGAAAATGGGTACGGCGGGCTGTCGGATATTGCCCGCTGGTATATTGGAGGGCTGATAAAGCACTCTTCCTCTGTACTGGCATTCACCAATCCTTCCCTGAACTCTTACAAGCGCCTGGTACCCGGGTATGAAGCGCCTGTAAACCTTGTATACTCTGCCCGTAACCGTTCGGCAGCTATCCGCATACCCTTGGCCGGCACTTCCCCGGCTGCCAAGCGTATTGAGTTCCGCGCGCCTGACCCCAGCTGCAACCCGTTCCTTGCCTTCTCAGCACAGCTGATGGCAGGGCTTGACGGCATCCTCAACCACATCGAGCCGCCGGATCCTATCGATAAGGACCTTTACGAACTGCCGCCCGAAGAGCATGCCCTGGTAAAACAGGTTCCCGCTTCCCTTGATGAGGCACTGAAATCCCTGGAAGAAGACCATGACTTCCTCAGCGAAGGCGATGTGTTCACCGATGACCTTATCCAGACGTGGATAGATCTCAAGAATGCTGAGATCGAGATGCAGAGGCTTGCCCCTACCCCATTGGAATACGAGCTGTATTTCCATATTTAATGTGATCCCTGCTCTAGCTGCTGCCGGCAGTCAGAGCAGGGATGCGAGGAACCGGAAGTATTCGTGTTCTTCCTTTTCCAGAAGCTGCAGATCATGGATCCGAATTCCGGATCGGGAACGGGAAACAGCTGCCCTAACGGCAAAGTTTTTATCTTATGATTAAACTTCCAGTGTAACGTTTTCTCCAAATACTAAAAGGAGGGCGCAGATAATGATCGCAACTGCTACCACTACTATCTCGTAGCCTGCCAGCCATTCGAAATGGGCTTTCCTACGTTTTACGCATGTCCAATAGGTCGCCAGCTGCATCCGGAAACCGATAATACCCAAAGCAGCAATCATAAGAAGTACAAAGCCATCAAACAGCACTCCGTTAGCAGCGATAGAATGGGCGAACAGTGCCTGGACAAACAAGCCAGCGGCCAGAATACCAAACAGGACAGAGCTGGAAACAAAAGCGGGTTTCCAGTAGGCGTCAGGATTTCCTTTGCTCCGGATCAAATACATATGTATCGCCAAAAGGCATACCACAGCAATGACGCATATTACCACGGTAGGCACGATATTGGCCGGTACCCTGTTATGCAGATCATCCCACGTACCATACCACGTACACCATCCTCCCCGAATACAATCCTTATCCCCCATAGCACACACATGCCCCGGAGGGCTACCCTGCCACCGAGCCAGCCTCAAAGGAGTAGGCTTTACCACATCCCACTGTTCAGCAACGGGACCCGTCAGCACACCCGGCCTAATATACGAGTCATACCACCAGTTCCACCCTAAGCCATAGCCCACAAGGACAGAAAAAGCAAATAAAACCACTGCCGAACTAAAACGCAGCACAGGATACAGTATTTTCCCCGACACAATAACAGCGGTAGGATCCTTCTTCCACGCACGGTAACTGCTGATAGATACCCATAACGACATGAGCACAATACTCATCAGACCAAAAGATATAAATATATAATCGAATGCGCCTACGATAGTGTTGTCTTGCAGGTTCCAATACCAGTTTTTTACTGACTGCGGAACCCAGGAATCAGGCAAAATATAAATAAAATTAAACAGCCATGACTGGCCGCGGCTGCGGCTGTCCATACTCTGCCGGATATACCATGCCTCCAAAAACGTAGAAACACAAAACCCCACAGCATACACAACAGTCCATACCCACACACGCCGCCACGAATACGACGACCTCCCCTCCTTGGCATCAGGCATCGTTTTAGTGGACTGGACAGGTTCCCCCTCATTATTCGTATGCTTAGCCTCAGTAAACAGCATAGCGCCGGTAGGAAGCAAAGAGAGACTAGGATAGCCGTCATCCACGCCAGAAAAAGTAATGGGGTATTCGGCATCACCGACACGCTGTGTCAGACCCTTACCGTCATTATTATCACTATTCTCAGGCTTATCATTATGCTGAAGATTATCGGAATCAGACATACTATACCTTTCCCCTTATGCCCCTTTAATACTTTCAAGAGTACCTTTTCCTTTGGAAAATAATGCGTATCATTATTTACTTACATCAATATACCCATGCTGCCCCTTTTCAGCAAGGCCCATGGAATGGTTGACAAAGGGGTACCTTCCCGGCGTCTGGAAATCGATCTCCACGAATCCGCCCTGCGCAGGCATGAGGGGAAGTACCTGAGCCCCGGTATTATGTTCCATCGCACCGGATCCTGAAGAATTATCCTTCACCGTGTATCTGCCTTCGGTCCATACGCTTGAGAACTGCGCGCCTATCACGTGGAATGGCATGGAACAGCTGATCCCGTCATTCATCACCCAGATACGTATACGTTTGCCTGTCTGCGCAGTAAGGGGATGTGCGTCATACTGGAATGCGCGGCCGTTGAATACCGCTATATCGGGTACCATCCGTGCTATTTTTTGGGTGTCGGCACCTTTCCCATTGCCGCCAAGGTACATTTCCCCGCCGACAAGGACGTACTCCTTATCCACCCGAGGAAGGCCCGCCTGCGGTTCAATGACCACTGCCCCGTACATACCGCCCGCAATATGTACAGTCATCGGGGCAGTTGAACAGTGGTACATCCATATTCCTGCACGCGATGCCCGGAATGTGTAAGCTAGGGATTTTCCCGGTTTTACGGAACGCATCGCCTTATCCGGAGCAGCATCATCGCCTGCATGGAAATCAAGGGAATGATCCATAGACCCCTTATTGACCAGGGTCACTTCAAAAACATCCCCTACCTTCCCGCGGAGCACAGGTCCGGGGATAGTGCCGTTGTAGCGCATTACTGTCTGCGTAAACCCTTCAGCAACAGTGATTTTTGCCTCAGTGACAGTCATTGTTACCCTGCGTACTACGCCCTGCATACCATTAATGCTTCCGCTGCTCTGTGTTGACTGCGAATCCGTATAATCAGGCATACGGGGATCGTACGGCGCGCTCTTTTCCGCCTGCCTGCGCAGGGCTGCGGATGAAGGTACGGGAGTGGAAGGCTGGGCGTTGCTGTCACTGCCTGAAGGCTGCTCGACATGGCTTCCCCGCTGCGAAGAAGGGCCGGCGATCTCATTGCCTTCATTATCTAAGGCAGCGATATGGAGGGACATCCCCATCTGCCTGTGCCCTGCCAGGGAACACCATCCTTCCATACTGTACGCAATTACGCCGGCATCCAGCTTTTTAACCTCCCCGGGAGATACACGTCCGGTCGTTGCACCGTTATCCACCACCAGGTCATGCGTCTGATCACCCGTATTGGAGAACTCAATAACAAGCCTGTTGCCCGCAGGCACTGCCAGCCGTGCAGGGGCAAAGGACATCCCGTCAGCCCCTACACGGAGTTTGACAGTTGTGGTTTTCCCGGTAGGTGCAACTGCTGCAGTATGCTGACCCTGTCCCTGCAGCCCCTGCAGCCCCTGCGGCAGCGAAGGGCTGCCGGAAGCCCCGCCCTGGTTAGCCACAAGCGCAGGATGCATCCCGATTATCAAACTGCATACTAAAAGTACTGCTGCCGTACACAGTACAGACCACCCGGATACTGTGAAAAAAGTACGGCGGGACCGGGCATAGTCAGATATATCTGAATGCGTCTGCGTTACACGCCTGCGGACCCTTTCACGACCGGGCTTCTGCGCCGCAGGAGGCCCTGAGCCCTCCGAGTGCTTCAGATGGCGGGAATCCTCCCTATGGGGCTGTTCCGGTCCCTCCGGATGCCCAGACGGATGCGCAGCTGAAATTTCCCGGCGCGAAGAAACTGCCCCGGCAAGACCGGCAGGACCGGCAACGACGGCGGAACTGGCAGGATGAGCTGCAGGACGCTTATTCCTCCGGCGCCTGGATGCTGCGTAAATATTCATCCCCAGGACGCATAATATAAGCGAAAAGACTGCAATAACATCAATAAAATCACCTGTCTGCCACAGGGCAGATACCCCTCGTACAGCACCGAGCAGCCTTAATACCAGCCCAAGATGCAGGAGGGTCAGCGGCAGCCACAGGACGGGGCTGTAGGGCATTGCCCGCCGAATAACAGAGGGGACGATAACGCATACATGGGCAATAACCATTGATATGGTGAACCCCAAAGTCAGTGCATGTATCCCCATATCTGCCCAGTAACCGTTATCGCCGTAAACTCCGAATATCCATAAAATACTGGCGAACAGCGCCCATGCATACCCCAGGAGCATGCAGACGCCCATAAACCCTGTGACCCCGCGCACCTTCCATGTTTTTATTGCCGTATCATTAAGCAGCATTGTTACCAGTAATGCAAGTAATGCCAGGCCGAGGACAGCATATCCTGCAGAGGGGAGCATCAGCTGCAGCGGCAGCGAAAGCACAGCTGCTGCAGAAGAAGCCGTAAGAACGGGTTCAACATACATGCCGACAAAAGAAACATGCGCAAGTTCAAGACGCTCCCCAACAATAGTCAGCACAAGAAAAACCATCCACCATGGGGCAAGTGCAGAAGCATTGATGCCGGACGCCCATAATCCTGCTGAACAGGTGCCGGCAGCCGATCCAAGTAGCTGGATGAGGACAGACACAGAGTGCTGCCTGGTCCAGATAACGGCATATACCGCGCTCAGCAGGGACATCCCGGCAGCCCAGAAGATCCCCGGGACCAGCTGCCAGAGGGACATCGGGACCACCCTCATCATGATGAGGATCATGGACAGCATCCCCAGCGCTTCGCTCAGAGGCGCGAGAAAACCCCATGCAGGCTTGCGCGGGGAACCCGCACGGAAAGCGACACCCCGTTCCAGACATATCGCGGTGCCCAGGAAACCAAACACCATCAATGCCCCGTGTGCGTCGGCGAGCGGCGGGCGTGTGACCGGCGAGGGAAGATTGGAGCGCAAAAGCGCAGCAAAGGTCCCGGCCAGGGCGGCAAGGCCAGCACATATCAGCAGGAAGAACCGGGGCCATGGGAACGCAACAGAATGCCCTGTCCGGCGGGGGCCGTTTATTGTATCAAAATCTTTCATTTTTCCTGCCCCTTATCTTTTCCGTGGCTGCCTTCTGCCGTCCGGTACCTTGCTTCCTCATCGCCGCCAACACCCATAAGCTGGTCAACAATATGTTTGAACTGCTGCGCGAGGCGGGTATCGGCCAGAGAACCATCCTCATTGAGGACGACAGGACGCCCCGCCTCCCCTGTTACACGGATACTCTGATCCAGGGGAAGCTGTGCCAGCAGAGGGACATCATACCCCACATCCCTGGTCAGCTGGCTACTGACACGCTGGCCTCCCCCCTGGCCGAAAATATGCAGCCTTTCGCCTGCATGGTCGTACCATGACATATTCTCAATGACCCCGGCAACCTTAACAGGAAGCTGGAGGCTCACCAGCCCGGCACGCACAGCAATATCGGATGCTGACGGCTGGGGCGTAGTCACAACAAGCATATGGGCATTAGGAAGAGCCTGTACCACAGTGATCGTCATATCGCCTGTCCCGGGCGGCAGATCAATAACAAGCACATCAGGCTGCCCCCACCACACATCCGACAGGAACTGTTCCAGGGATCTCTGCAGCCTCGGGCCGCGCCACAGGATCGCCCTTTCGGAGCCGGCGAACATGCCAATAGATATAAGTTTGACCCCCCATGCTTCCATGGGCATAAGCATGCCGTTAAGATTAGTGGGGCTCCCGTGGATGCCGAACAGTTTCGGCAACGAAAACCCATAAATATCAGCATCAATGGCTGCTGTGCTGTACCCCATTGCTGCGAAAGCCGCGGCAAGGTTTGCCGAAACCGCGGATTTTCCTACCCCGCCTTTCCCTGACGCCACGGCAAAAATACGTGTTTTTACACCGCTTTTATGGAAAGGGTTCTCCTTGCGTTCTTTTTTAAGCTGTGCCACCAGGCTGTTAAGCTTTTCTTCGCTCATGGTATCGACCTGTGTGCTGATACTCACGTGTGCTGCCGAATAGCTGCCCGCCACATTTTCAATACCTGATACGATAGTGCTGCTCAGCGGACAGCCCGGCACAGTAAGCTCCAGATGGACAGTAATATCATAATATGGGCGCTCCCGGGAAAGAGGCATACCCTTGCTGCTGGCACCAGGGCTGTACCGGAACAGCTCCTCGAAAGTTGGCTTGCCTTCAACGGGCCTGATATCGATCCCCACGACCATATTAAGGTCTGTGATGCTCCTTCCAAGCTCAGGGTCAACCACCGCCGAAAGCCTGTTCATAATATCCGTGCGGACAGCCCGGCGGAATTCCTTTTCGTCATCAGAAATACTTTCCGGGATGCCCGATCCCGATACAATACCGCCAGCATTGCCGACGTCCCCGGGGATGCTGCTGACAGGAGAGTCATTCATGAGGGACGTCCCCATGCATAAGGAGCTGCCTGAACTGGTCTTCATCCAATATAGGTATGCCAAGCTCTTCAGCCTTTGCTGCCTTGGAGCCTGCAGAAGAACCGACAACCACATATGAAGTTTTTTTGCTTACAGAACCGGAAGCCCTGCCTCCCCTGGCTTCGATAGCTTCTTTCGCCGATTCGCGGGAAAAATCAGCAAGGGTCCCTGTGACCACGACAGTTTTGCCTTCAAGCGTCTGCTCCAGCCCAGGGTCTTCAGCCGCCTGGCTCCCAATACCGGCGGAAGCCCATGCATGCAGTATTTTCCCTCTCCAGCTTTCCGGATCCCGTGCCTGGAGGAACCATGATGCAACAGAGGCTGCGATCTCGGCACCGACACCGTCAACGGAAACAAGGTCTTCTTCCGAAGCAGCTGCAACAGCATCCAGGGTCCTGAACCTCTTCGCAATAAGCCTTGCTGTTGGTGCGCCGACATGGCGGATAGACAGCGCTACAAGGACTCTCCACAGTTCAGCATCCTTAGCTTTATCAAATTCGCTGAGCATCTCTACTGTTGTGCGTGAGGGCTGGGCATCAGAAGCCTTACCCCCCCTGGTAGGAAGGTTATAGAATGCCGGGGACTGCGACCATAGCCCGCTCCCTCCCCTGTTTTTACGGGTCTTTGTTTTCTTCCCTGTGACAGGGTCAATGCCCTGTACCACTTCAATAACAGGGATCTCACGCCATATCCGTACATCACGCAGGTCTTCTGCCCTGAGGGAGAACAGATCAGCTTCGCTTGTCACTGCGGGTGACTGCACTTCAGGGAGCTGCAGCGCAGGGTCGGGCTCGTACAATGGCGGCTCCTGGCCGGGGGCTACCGTTATCTCCCTGGTATCAGGCAGGTATTCCGATACCGAGTCGGGCCGGTTATTCTCAGGGTTAGTGAGGGCAAGCGCGCTCTGCTCCCCCAGATGCTCAATATCAAAAGCCTGGCGTGATGCCAAGTGCAGTATCCGGTTGGACAGCTGTGCCGGGCAGGATTCCACATTGGGGCAGCGGATATCTTTATCGCCTTCCTTCTCAGGGGCGAGTTCAGTACCGCAGCTCGGGCAGTATCGTGGCATAACAAACCTGCGCAGCTGCCCCTCGCGGCCTTTGCGCGCGGCAAGTACAGGCCCTACAAGCTCAGGTATCACATCCCCTGCTTTGCGTACAACTACAGTATCGCCGATCAGGACACCTTTATGGTCAACTTCATAAGCATTATGCAGGGTCGTCCGCGAAACAGTAGAGCCCGCTACACGCACCGGTTTCAGATGCGCTACAGGGGTAGCACGCCCCGTACGCCCCACCTGCACTGAAATATCAAGCAGTTCAGTATTGACTTCTTCGGGAGGGTATTTATATGCAATAGCCCATCGCGGTGCCCGCGCAGTGGAACCCAGCCGGCGCTGCAGCGCCAGGTCATCAACCTTTACCACGATCCCGTCAAGGGCATGTTCAATATCATAGCGGTGTTCATCGTAATAGGAGACCATTTCAAGGATCTGGTCAAAATTTACGGCTTCGCGGGTATGGCCCGATACCGGGATACCCCATATCTTATAAAGGCTGTATGCCTGCGACTGCGTGCCGGCCTGCGGATGCCCTGCATCCCCGTCCCCCCATTCAAGGGTCCCCATGCCATGCGCATAAAAACTGAGCCTGCGCAACGCAGTGATCCGGGGATCCTTCTGGCGCAAAGACCCCGCAGCGGCATTACGGGGATTGGCGAAAACAGCACGCCCCTCAGCCTGGGCCTGGCTGTTCAGGCTTGCAAAATCATCGAATTTCATGAACACTTCACCCCGGATCTCCACCATTTCAGGGACCTGTGCAGCTGTGCCCGACAGCTGCCCGGGGATCGACGATATAGTACGCACATTCATGGTGATATCTTCGCCGATAACACCGTCGCCGCGGGTCAGCCCCTGGTACAGTATCCCGTGCCTGTAAATGAGGTTCAGCGCAAGGCCGTCGATCTTGACCTCGCATGTCATAGGAAGCGGTTTCCCCTGCGGCCATTCCAGATCCCTGCGGACACCCTCATACCATTGTTTCAGCTCGCTGAGCGAAAACACATCATCCAGGCTCATCATCCTTGACGGATGCCTTACCGATGCGAAATCGTTGGAAAAAGTCCCGCCAACCCTGTGTGTAGGCGACTGGGGGGTATCCAGCTGCGGGAACTGCGCTTCAAGCTTCTGAAGCATGAGCATGCGTGCATCATACGCGGCATCTGAAGAAACCGGGGAATCATTAATGTAGTATGCGATCTGGTCGCTTTCTACCCATGAAGATACTTTTGCCCACAGCCGGGAAGCCTGCCTGATATCCAGCCGGGGAACATCGATCCCTGCCAGTTTCTGCGCATCCGCATCCGTACGCTGCAGGGATTCGATATAGGTATCCGTATTTTCCGGGGCTCCGGGGCTTCCGTATGCCAGACCGGTATGTGCAGCGCCGGCCGGCCCGGGATCCGCGGTACCTTCAGAAACGAGTTCAAAAGACAGTTGTCCCCCTTCATCCGCATGCATCCTGGCTGCACCGGACGACCCGTATCGCACATTCATAGCTCTATCCTATTCCCGTTAAAGTCCGATTTTCAAGACCTGACCGAGTGATCCGAATCACTCCTACAATACAGCATCTGTCGAGGACCCGCTAAGCATTCAATGATCTCAATACCTGTATCTGCTGGGATCTGGCCGATAACTCATCTGTGTCTTTCATCCTCGCTGAAGAAACGAGCAGAGTGCGTGCAGGTATGAATAAACGGTTATCTACACATACCTCAGCCGCAGCGCTCACAATTTCAAGAACCTGCGGGTCAGGCCACAGGGGGAGGCCATGGTCGCGCATAACTGCAGCCGCCTCTTCCTCGCCTGACGGCAGCTGTATGTCCTGGGAACGGGCACGCCGCACAAGCTCCTCAAGCTCCGAGCCTAGCGGCTCCATACGCTCAGGGCCGATCTGGGCACTAAGGATATATGCGGCTGCAGCTACATCAAACTCATCACGCATCCATGCCGCATATGCCATCCGGTAATACCCGAACGCGGCATCATCCCTGTCCTGGGCAATAGTTACCGCATTCACTGTTGCGGCAAAAGCCGAATCCCAGTCTTCTACGAGGGCGAGCCCTACCGCCTGGCGCAAATGGGCCATGGTATATGACGGAGCGTAGGAAACTGCCTTATTCAGATGCTCTGCAGCCTTGCGGGGCTGCCCCATAAGGAACAGGGCATCAGCCATCTTGAAATGGGCATCGAACAGTTCGTCCGGTATAAGGACTGTCTGCTCACCAGGAGTAGCAAATAAATGATTATAAATAATACGATCAGCATATGAATTAAAATACCGGGGAACAGTACCTTCAACATGGAAGTGTTCATCCAGTTCGGCGATCGCCTTCTCCTGGTTATCAACAGACTGTGCGATCCTCCCCTGCTGGATAAGCTCGTTGGAATGGAAACGCGCCTGCTCAAATTCCTTGACCCATGTCAGAGACAGAGGCGGCACATCATTGCCGTCAATAAGCGCTGAAGTAACAGCTGACGCCTGTGCCCTGGCTTCAGGATCGCCCGTTGCCTCAATATAGCCCATCACGGTTTGGGCTTTATCAGCACTCGACATATGCGGGTTCCGGGCTATCCTGCTGATGGAATCTGACAGCCTGTGGATAACATCCGCGCGCTGGATAGACAGCCCCGCAGTATCAGCGGCACCCATAACTTCAGCCATATCATGGCTGAAATCCCTTTCGGCCACCTCCGGCTCTTCATGGGCACCTCTCGGGGAAAAACGTTCATCATGGATATCGACAGGCGCAGTTATCTCCTTAAGCCTGCCCTTCTCATCCGGATCGATAACTGCATCAAAATGGCAGTAGAATCCCATCGGGTCATTAAGCCCCTGCTGTTCAAGGAGGCTGACGAACTCGTCCCTGGTGAAAGTCACCGCTGCTACCGGCGTCAAGGGCATTATGCCGTCCTCGCTTGAATCCACATTGACCCCCGCGCTGCTTACGGAATGCACCGGGAATGGGAAGGGAAGGCTTGCGTCAAAATCTGCCTCAAAACCTGCACCTGTATCCGTATCCGAACCCGTACCGGTACCTTCCGTATCGGAAGGATCCGACAGGCCGAGAGTATCCCCTGCATCCGGACCTGTGCCTGAACCGCCTGAGGGGCCCGTCCTATCCGTGTCCAGATCAATATCATGGACCATCTGCTCAAAAATACTGTTGATCTCTTCCTGCGACCTGGCCGTATCTTCATTCCCGCCCTGGCTGCGCATACCGCGGCTGCCGGCAGGGTTGACAACGCCCCGCGGCTGCCCCGCTACTGTCATGCCTACATCACGCCCGTGGACATCCCCGTCTTTTGGATTGGATTTTTTCTCTGTTTCATCATCATCACTGCCGCCGGACAGCATCTCTATCTGCTGGGAAAGGTTCTGGAGCTGCTGGGAAAGCGATTCAAACGAAGTAAGGATCTTTTCAATAATATTGTGGGCAAGTACAGTACGTTCCTTCAGCTTTTCTTCAAGGCCAAGGGAATCCAGGCGCAGTGAGACCTCCCTGATCTCAGGCGAAGATGCGAAAGCAGCAGCAGCGAGGATGATGCCCAGGCGCAGATTGTACTGGGTGCTCAGCTGTTCGCGTTCCTCTTCGGGGATGCCTATGCGTTCACCGGTATATGGATCATAGCGGTGCTGCGGCATCATCAAGGAACTGACCGCACTGTAAGCAACAGCAGCGACACCGCTGTCAATATTGGACCGGAAATTGATGTCATACCTGAAGGGGACACGCAGATGGCTGATAATACGGGCAAAAAGCTGCCTGTACTGCCACTCGGTAGTATGGGAGTCAGGGGAAGCATCAGGCCCGGGGGTGCCGCTGCCGGCCTGCGGGGCAAGCGACCTCACAAGCTGGTACAGCTCATAAGCTGCATTCGTAGAGCCCACTGTTTCCGCAAGGTCCCGCGTATCCCCCAGCAGAAAACGCCGGTCCCACGGGAGGCTGCTGCTGTGCGGGGAAACAGGAGGGCGTGCATCAGACGGTGTGAATCCAAAGGCAAACATACTGTCAGAAGTATCATCAGCGGATGCGGCGGGATCAGCCGCAACGTCGGCTCCGGGAAGCCCATCCTCAGTATCTTCATCGTCTGATCTGTCCTGATGGCCACCGGTATAACCATAGCCATCGCCTTCAGAGCGAGAAGCCTCAAGATAATCCTCTACGGGAAGGGATGACAGTGCGCCGAATGCGGGATTCCTCAGCAGCGCCAGATCCAGTTCACTGATATGCCGGGCATCAACGGTATCTTCAGTAAGGCGGTTCCCCATGGCATCATTTGTCTCAAGAATGTCGCTGATCATGCGGACACGGTTGATGGAGCTTTCCAGGCGGATGGCGTTAAGGGCCGGGGCAAGGTCCAGCCCAGCCCACGACATCATAAACAGATGGGTGTTTTTATTCGAAACCAGTTCGGCCGGCTCTTTGCCATGCACAGCTTCAAGGCCCGGCACAGGTTCAAACACGTGGGCATCATCAAGGGAGTCTATGAAATAGGCCTCCAGCCCGGAAACCCTGAAACCGTCGGATGCAAGCTGTTCAGCATCTTTTCTGATACTGCGGACAGCGCTTAGCGGAGCCTGCCGGGCCAGATGGTATGAAATATCCCCCAGCCCGTATATAGGGGTCACATTGCAGACCAGAGGATAAAATGCGATGCCGAAAAATGCTGCTGCAGCCATATCCTGGTAGCTGAGCTGTGCAGCCATGCGCGCAGGAAGATCCGACAGGATCTGTTCGAGGGTAAATTTCCCATCTGACTCAAGCCAGTTCGCTACCCACTGGCTGCGTGCAGAACCGGGCACCCGCAGGACTACAGCGCCATGGGAACCGTAGACGGTACCGCTGCCCGCCTCCCCGCCGTCTGAAAATCCGGTCCCCTCGATGCGGCCGGCAGCAAAATGCCCCTCCGCTTCCTTCATAAAGCTCAGCAGAGGTTCATTGGAGGCGCTGATGCTCGGGTACTGTTCATCCGTTGCATATATATTCCCTCTGCTGTCACAAAATGCCATCGGGATAATATGGCTGTCATCGGGAAAGAACCCTATAAGCACAGAGGCGGGAAGCCCCCCGGAAATGTCATGCGAAAGGCTGTCATCAAGCGCAGCCCATCCGATATGCGGGAACGGGAAATTATCACTGTAGGGGAAATCAGTGATAATATGCCGCTGTACAGAAGACGAAATACTGTACCCCTGCCATACGCTGTCGAACCCGCCGCTATGTGACTGCCGGAAATCGGCGGATGGGCCGGGCGCATGGAACTCCTGCGGTCCCTGCGTGCCGACCGGCACATCATTATGCTCGCGTTTGCTGCGGCGGCTGAAAAAGCCACGTGGAAATATAGGCATTATCTCCTCGTATATGGATTGCATTATGCGGTTCCGTCTATTTTCCCAAATTTACTAGACATCTCATGCAGCCGTAACGCTACAATATTCATGTGGCGAAAAAAGGGTATCCATCTGTCTCAGCGGCACGCAGGAAACATATTCCGCGTACTGCAGTGTACCTTATTGCCGCAGCGCTTATTACCCTTATCCTTGAAGCCTCAGTTTTTAACCTTTCATTCTGGAAATCGAAAGCCTCTCCGCCTGTGCAGCCTGCCGCCGAAACGTTCTCCCTGGTCCAGCTCCGCGCAGATAACCGCTTCGGCACGGGGCTGAGCTACGCATCTGCAGAGAATACGCTTACTATCACTGACCCTTCGCACGCCTATATTGATATCCCGGTAAAAGGGCGGATAACGCAGGTCTTTTTTGACACTTCAGGGGCACATCTGGATTATGCCAACCTTCCTGCTCACAACCTCGGCACTATCCATACAAGGATCGACAGCTGCACGGGTTCAGGCAGCACCTGTATTTCAGGGAAGGCTGTCCAGTTCAGCCCCTCTGTTACGCGGACTGCGTATGTACCTCTGCCGTCCCAGGTTTCCATGCTGACAGCCCAGGGGCGCAGCCCGGGGGCGAAACTGCGCGTCTGGTTCAGCGATTCTGCAGGGTCGCATCTGGCCCTCCACACCATTACGACAAACCCTGACACGCCTTTCTCTTTTAATCTGCTGCGCGTCGCCATACTTTTTGCACTGTTGTGTTTCCTGATCCTGCTCAGGCCCCGTTCAGAGCTTTACAGGATCACCCTTGAACCGGGATCCGCACGGTTCCGCATATTTTTCTTTGTATGCATTATTGCCCCCTGCATTGCGATAACCGTCCTCAGCGGTATTTTCCTGGGCTGGACTCAGGATTCGGGCGTGTACCTCCAGTATCCGGGAAGCTACACATATGATTTCAGCCAGTATCAGCTTTCAGCACAGGCTATCCTTAAAGGGCAGCCGTGGCTTGACCTGCCCGTTGACCCCCAGCTCCTCACTGCACACCACCCGCAATCAGTAGCTGAACGCAACGCCCTCCTCGCCAATGGCACAACGATCTACTGGGATTACGTCTTTTATAACAACCACTGGTATTCCTATTTTGGCATCGTCCCCGCCCTCGTTGCCTTTCTCCCCTTCCAGGCTGTTACCTCCCTGTTCCACACCGGAGGGCTGTGGCTGAATACTATTGTTGCCAGTTTCGCGTTCCTGTGCCTTGCCGTTATTTTCGGGCTCCTTGCACTCGTAAGGTTCCTCAAAAGGTATTTCCCCAATATATCCGTAGGGCAGACGCTTATTGTGACCCTTATGATGGCGGCAGGCAGCACTATCATTTCGCTGTTCACAAACCTGACCTTCTACTGCATCCCTACAGCAAGCGCTACTTTTTTCACTGCGCTTGGCTTCTGGCTCTGGCTCGGTGCACGCCGGACCTATGATCCCGGCCTTAAACGGTACCGACCATGGACCAGTGCCGATGCAGGAAATGCCGCAGGAAGCCGGATATCTTATCCCCGTATTATTTTTGGTACACTGTCTATCGCACTTACTGCGGGCTGCCGCCCGCCGTTTATCCTGTCTGCAGTTCTGCTTATCCCCCTCTATCTGGAATTGCTCCAGACGCAGCGCGGCACTGGAGCGCAGCCTGCCGCAGCTGCTGCAGGTACCGCAGCCCATGCTTCCGGCGCATCACGCAGGAACATAACCCGGCAGCAGATCAGGCTTACAGCTGCTGCACTTGTGTCAGCAGTTGCAGGGCTCCTCCCCGTCCTGCTCAACAACCAGATCAAATTTGGTTCCATTTTCGACTTTGGCAGCAAATACCAGATGACTGTTGACGACCTGACCGCATATAAACCTTCCGCACAGTCAGTAGTACAGGGGTTCGCGGCTTACTTCTGGTCGCCGCTGCAGCCCACAGCCAGCCGCGGGTTCCCGTTCTTCAACTCTTATAAGCCGCGCCTTATCCCCTGGATGTACTCGGATAATATTATTGCCGGGATATTCATATTCGCGCCGTTATGCTGGCTGGTTGTCTGTATGATATCCCCTTCTGTTCTGCGCGCACTCCGCCGGTCGCGGACCCTTCTGCTTACCGTGCTGTGCATTGCCCTCAGCTTCGCAATGTGCCTTATGGAAACATATATGGGAGGTGTTGACTGGCGCTATATGAATGACTTCTCCTGGATACTCACTCTGGCTTCTATCCCCATTTTTGTTATCCTGTCCACCTGGTGCCTGCAGGCCATGGACAGGACAGGTACGGAAGCAGCAGCCTCGGGCAGCTCAGGAAAATCGGTCAGGTTAAACAGCCCTAAAAGTCCGGCAATGCGCCGCATAATACGTTCTGCAGCACACTCGCCGGCTGCAGCAGCAGTACTTATGTGGATCCTCATACTTACTGCATTTTTCGAGCTTATCTTCTTTGTGCTGACGATTTTTGACCCCTCAAGATCACATGCCATCATAACGATGGCGCCTGCTGCATATCATCTGCTTGCCAGCGTATTTATGATTTAAACCTATATATTTACGGTTCCAGGGCGGGACCCTGCACCAGCCTGTCCACTGCAGCGAGCAGGGCATGTACATGTGTCCGGAATACTTCGGGATCAGGAAGAAGGGACAGTGTTACATACCCGTTAGACGGCATATCGAAAAAATAGCCGGGCTGCGGCACAATATGGCAGCTGTTCAGCAGTTCCAAGGCCAGAGTGTCCTCATCCACAGACGCCGGGAATTTCAGGAGGACGTTCCAGCCGCCTTCAGCATTCAGCACATCAACAGTAGAACCGCCCTCCTGCCCGAGCAGCCGGTGCAGGGTTTCCAGATTCTCCTGTATACGCCGGAGGACAATCTCTGTACGGGAGGGGACCTCGTTTAACAGGCCGGGAAAGGCGCTGATCTGGAACTGGGAAAGCGGGAGGAAATCATCAGCAATGATATCAAGCCTGCGCATAGCTTCACCAGCGTCATCCCTGGGGCCGCTTACCTGGATCCAGCCTATTTTGGCGTGAGGCGCAGCCAGCGCTTTCGACAGCCCATCCAGAGCAAAAGTAAGGACGCGGCTTTCCCCTGCGATCCTTCCCCTGTCTGGCACAGGCATAAGCGGATACCCAAAGAAGACTTCATCAGCAATAACCGCAATATTATTTTCCCGGCATAACCTGATAACGCCTTCACGCTCCCGCTTCCTGACATATGATCCCGTAGGGTTATTGGGGTTGATCAGGACGGCTGCCTTGATTTTCTTGCCTTCTGATGCATACCTGTGTATTATGCCTTCCATAGCCTCCAGATCAATGTTCCACTGCCCGTCATAAAACAATGTATATGGCACCGCTTCAACGGAGGCAAGCCGGGCTATGGATTCAATAAGCGGGTACCCCGGCTTGGGGCCAAGCACTGCGTCACCGGGATCGCACAGCAGCATAAAAAGCCACATATAGGCCTGGGATGTTGAGCTGAGTATATACAGGCTATTTTCAGATACCGGTCCCGATCCCGCATCATCGGTATGCTCTTTCTCTCGGCGTTCACGCAGGAACCGGGCAAGGCCGGTACGGGCGGATACATCGCCCCGCGGATCTGCAGTATACTCCTGAGGGAGCGCTGACGGGGCCAGTCCCCAATGGGTAGGGTTGGAATCATTCATCGCAGATAATGATATCCCCTGTGCCTTCAGGCGCGCAGCCTCACGGGCAACAGGGTTCACAGGCGATTCATCTATACGGTGCGAAAACTGGTAAGCCACCCCAACAGTGTAGCATCTGTACCCAGCCTCCCCGCAGGCGTATCAGGGGGGATCTGCCTATGCCTGGCGCCCGACCTGCTGTGAAGCGAAATAGGCTGCACCGACGATACCGGCATCATTGAGCAGCTGTGCGGGGATTATAGGCGTAGTGATATCAATATAGGGGAAGAATTTTTCGCTCTTTTTGCTGACACCGCCGCCCACAACGAAAACATCGGGGCTGAAATAATGCTCCAAGAGGCGGTAATACTGGGTCAAGCGCTTGCCCCATTTCTTCCATGAAAGGTCTTTGCGGGAACGCGCCGAATCCGCGGCATACCTCTCCGCATCCTTACCGTCAAGCTCCAAATGCCCCAGTTCCGTATTGGGTACAAGTACGCCATCCATAATCAGTGCGCTGCCGATACCGGTGCCCAGGGTCGTTGCGATCACAAGGCCCTGTACCCCTCTGGCCGCGCCAAACCGGGCTTCCGCAAGGCCGGCAGCATCGGCATCATTCACAACATGGCATTCCCGGCCGGTACGCTCGCTCATAAGCTGATTGATATCTACACCGATCCATGATTTATCGAGGTTAGCCATGAAATCCAGAGGACGCCCGGGCTTGATAGGTGCCGGGAACGCGATGCCGACCGGGGTGCCGTCATGGACATCAAAATGGTCAAGTATCTGCCTGGCAACATCTGCTACTGCTTCAGGCGTAGATATCTCGGGGGTGGGGATCCGAAGCCGCTCATCGGCGAATTTGCCTTCGTTAAGGTCTACCGGCGCACCTTTTATCCCCGATCCGCCAATATCTATACCGAATGCCTGTGCTGTTTCAATCATGATCCCTCCTCGGACCAAGCAATAATCAATACCTTTTGAATTTTAGCATACCCCTTTATCACCTTTACCGCCGATACCTGAAAATCGATATCACAGTGGAATATTTTACGGTTTTGGAGGATAATACAGGTATGGCTGATTTCCACACCTCTTTACTTGATGCTGTCAATGTGCGGATCACAACGCGCATGTACGAAGATAAAAAGATCGACAGCGACCTGTCCCGGCAGCTCCGCCAGAATATAGATGCAGTGAACCTGATTTCAGGCCTGCATATGCAGCTTATTGAAAACTGCCCTCAGGTATTTGCCCGGGCAAATGCAGAAGGGCATTTCAGGAACGCACAAAATTTTATTGCGCTTATCGGTCCTGCAGGCAGTGATGAAGCCCGCGAAGCAGCCGGATATTACGGCGAGCGCGTGGTACTGTCCGCCGTCCTTATGGGGCTCCAGACAGGATGGGTCGCCGGAAGCTGGGATAAGGCTGAAGCTGAACGCTGCTGCGACATCAGTGATAATGAAGTGCTGTACCTGGGCATTGTTATCGGATACCAGGAAGGATACAGCGCGCTTATGGAAGAATCATATGAGCAGCGGTGCGAAACCCAGCGGACCCACCGGCCGTCGAAAAGCGCTGATGAACTGTTCACTGTCAAGGCTGCCGAGGCTGCTGCAGGCGCTGATTCCGCCAGTGCTGCCCCTCCTTCTGCCGAGCCTCCCCAGTGGTTTATGGATGGTGTAGCTGCAGCCGCTAAAGCCCCTTCAGCAATGAACCGCCAGCCTGCCATGTTCTCCTATAATCCGGGAAGCGGCTCTGTTGAGGCTTATATCAGCGGCCGGGACAGCACTATGTTCGCATATACTGATCTGGGCATCGCAAAGCTCCATTTCCAGATCGGGGCCGGCGGCGGCTCCTGGGAATGGGGAAATCGCGGCGCTTTCAGCCAGCGCTGAAAGCGGCAGGCTTCTGCCTGATTGTCCGCGCCTGTGTTAGTGTTATAGGTATCACAAGTTTCAGGGCAGGGTGGGATTCCCTACTGGCGGTTGAGCCCGCGACCCGCGAAAGCGGCTGATCCGGTATGATTCCGGAGCCAACGGTATAGTCCGGACGGAAGAAACGAGGAAATATGGATAATTCCGGCAGCCATTCAACGAACAGGGCCGGTACACAGGGCTGGAGTACGCAGCAGGTAGCAGTCTATGCACTTTTTGTGGCGCTGGGGATAGCGCTGAGCTTCATATCTTTCCCCGTATTCCCCGCAGTGCCGTTCCTCAAGTATGACCTGAGCGGTGTTATCTGCCTTATTGCCGCTTTTGCATACGGCCCGGCTGCAGGGGCAACTGTCAGTATCCTCACGTATGTCCCGCATCTGTTTACCAACCCGGTTGGTGCGGCCATGAATATGCTTATCATGCTGTGCTTCACGATGCCGGCTGCATTCATATATAAACGCAGCCATACCCGGGCCGGCGCAGCGGCTGCACTTGGTACAGGAGCTGTCCTGGCTGTTGCCGCAGCACTGGTCCTTAACCTTGCCGCAACGCCTCTGTACTATCACGTTGATGTTATGCGTTATATCGCACTGATCCTGCCGGCGTATCTGCCCTTCAACCTTATAAAGATGGGACTGCACGCCGTGATCACTTTCCTGTGCTATAAACCGGTATCACGCATGGTCAAAAAGGATAGCTGACTGACGTTCATGGCTGATTTGACTGCTCCCCCCGCTGTTGTGCTCGACACGGTAACATATGTGTACAGCAATGCCGCTGCAGCTGCGCTGGACAGCATATCGCTCTGCATACGGCAGGGCGAATGGGTCTGCCTGGTAGGCGACAACGGTTCGGGGAAAACAACATTGTCACGCATTATCGCAGGTTTGTCGCATCCGGATTCGGGGAAGGTATCACTGCTGGGGACAACGGTATATAACAGCGGCCTTGCGGATACAGGGGCGGATGCTGTCGATTTTGATGCATACTCCGCGGTGAAGAAAAAGATCAGCATAGTATTCCAGAACCCGCAGGATCAGATAGTTTCCAGTATCGTTGAGGATGATGTGGCATTCGGGCCTGAAAACCTCGGAGTACCGTCGGATATTATTACCCAGCGTGTATATGGATGCCTTGATACAGTGGGCATGGGTACAGAGGCAGGATCGGATCCTATGGACCTTTCCGGCGGGCAGCAGCAGCGGATAACCATTGCCTCAGCGATGGCTATGGAACCGGAGATACTTATCCTTGATGAGCCAACTGCCATGATCGACCCTGCGGGAAGACAGAAACTGATGGCGGCCCTCCGCTCGGCACACCGGCAAGGACTTACGGTCATCTTTATTACCCATAATATGGAGGAAGCTTCGCAGGCCGACCGTATCATCGCTTTAAGCCACGGATCTGTACAGTATGACGGTCCGGCAGAAAACTACTGCACCCCCTGCCCCCAGGATAGAACGGGAGGGGAAATACCGGTCAGGACTGGGCGTCCGCCGTATAGAGCACAGGGCGCTGACCCCTGTACCGCTGACGGCGATGAAGAGATAACGGATGAAGCACTAAAACCGTACGGCATTCCCGTAACCCATATCTTTACGCATAATAATACTGTCTCCTACGGCAGGCATAGCATTCCGAGGGGTACTGCCCTGCCATGCAAATCCGCCTCCTTTTCAAATGGCGCCTCCGACATTTCAAATAATCCCGCTCCTGCAGTTGGGCTCTCGCATATCAGCTACAGGTATGCGGGCAGCAGCACTGATATCATAAACGGGCTGTCGCTCAGCATCCGTAAGGGTGAATTCGTTGCCTTATGCGGGGAAAACGGTACAGGGAAATCTACCCTCGCCATGCTTATGTGTGCTCTGGAGAAACCCCAGTCCGGGAGCGTGGCTATAGACGGTATGGATGCTTTTGCGCGCAAAAACCGTATAAAAGTCCGTTCACACATCGGGTATGTCATGCAGCATCCGGAGAACCAGCTGTTTGCCGATACTGTAGCTGATGATATCGCATACGGCCCAGCATGCCTGGGGCTTCCTTCCGATGAGGCAGATAGGCGCGTGGACGAAATGCTGAAGCTTGTGGGGATCGAACATCTCAGGCAGCGTTCGCCATGGGACCTCTCCGGGGGGGAACGCCGGCTCGCGGCCATAGCAGGGGTACTCGCCAATAAACCTGATATCATCGTGCTTGACGAACCGACAGTGGGCCTGGACACCCATGCGCGGGAACACATCCTTTCGATCCTGCGGAAGCTCCACAAAGAAGGAGCCACTATTGTCATCATCACGCATTCCCTGCATGTGGCAGCCGGGAATGCTGAACGCGTAGTGCTCCTCCATCCCGGTACCGGGCCTGGGCATAGTACCGATACGGACAGGGGCACAACGGATACGGGTACACATACACAACAGCCGCAGCCTTCAGATACCGGCCAAAAAACCGATCCGCCGCCCGGGACAGCTGCCCGCTGCACCCCGCAGGGCTCCCCTCTGTCGCGACTTGATCCTCGAACACTGATCTTATGCGCCATGGCGGTAATGGTCAGTTATTTTGCGGTCTCCAATGGTGCCATGCTGCTGTGGTCAGCAGTGGTCACGCTATCCGCAGCCGTCCTGCTGCGCGCGAATATCCGCGATCTGTGGGCAAGGCTCAAAGGGTTTATCGCCCTTTTCATTGTTATGGGAGTGCTCAATGCCCTGTTCACGCGCACAGGGCAGCCCCTTATCCGCTGGGGGGATTTCCTTATTACCACTGCCGGCGTATGGACGGCGCTGATCTATTCCATGCGGCTTATACTGATGGTCTGTATTGGCGCTCTGCTCCTTATGGCCATCCCCCCTATGCGTATGTCTGACGCTTTTGAATCGCTTATATCGCCGCTGAAACTGTTCAATGTCCCGACCCATGATGCAGCATTCACCCTCACGCTAGGGATGCGTTTTATGCCTGTTCTCTCAAGGGAATTCCGCCACCTTCGCCATGCTCAGGCTGCACGCGGGGCATCTATAGGGTACGGGAGCCTGCGCACACAGGCAAAATCCCTGTCTTCCCTTGTTATACCGGTACTGGCTGCAGCTATCAGGCACGCGCACCACCTGTCCGATGCACTGGATGCGCGGTGCTACACCGGCACAGCCCGCCGCTCCACGTGGCATCCGATGCATTTTACAGCCCGCGATATAACCGCAGCCGCCATCACCGCCTGTATGATCGCGGTACTGGTGCTTCTGCGCTTTGTTCCCGGCGGCATTTTCCAGATCTGATTGGGGTATTCCCCCCCCCCCCATGAACCTAAATGTCAATAGATTTTTAGTAGGTTTTCAAGATTTTTCCGATTCCGACCAGGAAAGCCGCTCGGAGCACTACCAGAATTGATTAACAACGGACAGGACAGATTTTTGAGTTCCTTTGAAAAATTCCCATAGCTGCTTCTACCGATAATTGTAAGTCTGAAATTTATAAATTTTTCGTGCGCTGTATTGCATTCCTCGTGCAAATAGCATACAATATAGATGACAGTGGAAAGGGATTGAACGCATGGCTACAACAAATATCAGTATTCGTATGGATTCCGATGTTAAGGCAAGAGCCGATGCCTTATTCGCAGAGCTCGGCATGAACTTAACGACCGCCTTCAATATTTTTGTGCGCCAGTCGCTCCGTGAAGGCGGCATTCCCTTTGAAGTCAAAGTAGGGCAGCCCAGCAAGGAAACGATTGCCGCCATGGTGGAAGCGGAAAGGATTGCAAAAGATCCGTCTGTAAAAGGTTACACCGACATTGACGAGCTTTTTGCTGACCTGAAGAAGTGAGAAAAACCAAATATACAGTCAAATCTACCACACAGTTCAGAAAAAATTACAAGTTGGTAATGAAGCGGGGACTGAAGATTACGCTTCTTGATGAGATCATCGCGAAACTCGCACTCGGTGAGCCACTCGACAAAAGCAACCATGATCACCCTTTATCCGGGAACTGGGCTAGACATCGGGAATGTCATATTCTTCCTGACTGGCTGCTCATATACCGGATTGAAGAAGATGTGCTGGTGCTGGTGCTGTCCCGCACCGGTTCACACAGTGACCTGTTTGGGAAATGAGTCTAACCGCTGCGTGGAAACCATTTCATACAATAGTCATTTCTATCGTGCAGAAATTCTTCCGCTCTCTAGACGCTGCGAAGATCCGCTGTATTTTCCGCTGTAGAGTCTCCCCGGCATCGGGTCATGTTTCTGCCGGGCCCGCTGACGGTTTGGCCTGCAGGAAGATACAATAGCAGTAAACGGTACGGAAAGTACACGATCTGATGAGGCAGGTGCGCATGCTCGTTGCAGTAGATATCGGCAATACAAATATCGTTACGGGGTTCCTTGATACCCCCTCAGAGGGGAAGGCCCCCGCCGTACAGAAGCATGCACCTGCACGGCAGATCATCAATACGTACCGTATGGCTACCCATATTTCCCGAACCGGCGATGAATACGGCATAGTGCTCCTCCAGTTCCTGGCGCTGAGCTCCTACAAGCCTTCCGACGTTGAAGGCGTTATTATCTCCAGCGTCGTCCCTCAGATCATGCACTCCTTCCGCGCAGGCATTATCAAGTTTTTAGGCCGCTCCCCCGTTATCGTTGGCCCCGGTGTCAAAACCGGCATCAATGTAAAAATGGATGACCCTAAGAGCATGGGTGCCGATTGTCTGGCTGACTGCGTTGCGGCATACCATCTGTACTCCCGTCCGGTACTGGTCATTGATATAGGGACGGCCACAACATATAATATCGTTGACCCTCAAGGTTCGATCATTATGGGTGCGATCAGCCCGGGGCTGCAGGCTTCGGCGCACGCCCTCGCCGGGGATACGGCACAGCTGCCGAATGTGGAGATCACCCGTCCGGATACTATACTTGCCAAAAACACCAGTGATGCTATCCGGGCAGGGCTGTATTACACCTTCCTCGGCGGCCTGGGGCATATCGTCAGCCGCTGCAGGGAAGAATATTCAGAAGATCTGACCGTCATCATGACGGGCGGCCTGGGGCATGTTGTCGAAGAAGATGCCCGGCGTTCAGGTCTTATTGATATATACGATCCCGACCTTATATTCAAAGGAATGGATATTATTTATACACGCACGGCACAGGGCAGGAAATAGGCTGTCCATGCCCGTACCGCGCCAATACTGTTGCTGGTGCAGGCCGTAGTCCGGATATATTCACATTGTGTGCAGGACGGGAAGATGATGCTTCGCCAGCTCACGGTTCATCCGTGCGATAGCCCGATGCGCTACATCATGCGATGACCCTGCACCTGACCCTTTGATACCGAACAGCACCAGCATCACCATAATAAATGCAATAACTGCCGATATCCTCAAAACCCATTTAACAGCAAAAATGCTGGAAATAATGCGCAGGGACTGCGCGGGGGCGCTTCCCGACAGGAAGGCAAAACGCGCTTTCGCCACTATATCCATAAGGATCACCAGTACTGGCGCCCCTACAGCCCCGGCTATCTGCCTGGCAGTATTAGTGACTGCCGACCCCGCAGATACCTCCTGAGGCTCCAGGCAGTTCAGCGACCACGTTGTTACCGGCATCAGGGTGAATCCCATGCCGATCTGGCGTATAAACTGGCAGACAGAGACCCACCATATCCCCGTGCGAAGGTCTATCATACTCATCATGACGGTCCCTATGCATAAAATGCCGGTACCCAGGAGAGCCACAGGGCGCGCCCCGAAACGGTCAAGCAGACGCCCGCCGAAAAACTGGGCGATGCACTGCCCCAAAGCGCCCGGCAGCATGATAAGCCCGCTCATCGTAGCTGTAAATCCGCGGTCATCCTGGATATACAGCGGGATAATAACTGTAATAGAGCTGAACGCAAAGAAGCTCAGAGCAGCAACGATTGTCCCTACACAGAAGCTGCGGTTCTTCAGCACGCTCAGGTCGAGCAGAGGCGGCTGCACAGTATTATGATTTTGGCGCAGGGCCTTGGGATCGCTGCCGTGCCCCGCTGCTGCGCCGACCTTTCCAGTGACATCTGCCGCTGCCCCAGATACGCCGGAGAGCCCGGCAGATACGGCATCCCCTTCCGCCGGCTCCCCTGCTGCAACAGCCTGCTTATACTTCTTCGCAGCATGGAGCTGCCTTGCGATAAACCATATGATCCCAATAATCCCTATACTGGCCGGGATCCAGACCTGCGGATGGGACGGAGGATATGCTTCGATATTCGTAAAACCGAACATCAGGCCGCCAAAGCCAAAAACGGAAAGCACCACAGAAAAGAAATCCGTTTTGGCAGAAGCATCATTTTCGCTGAAATTCCTCAGCCAGACAAAGGCAAGGATGAAAGCGATAATACCTGCAGCCGCAAGGGTAAAGAATATGGAACGCCACCCTGAATTATCTGTCTGGAGCCCGCCCAGAGTAGGCCCCAGAGCCGGGGCAACACTCATAGCCATCCCTACCGTCCCCATGGCAACCCCGCGGCGCGACATCGGGATAACTGAAAATACTGCAATCTGCAGTACAGGCCATAAAACGCCTGTACCAATCGCCTCAAGTATACGCCCCGAAAGTACAGCGGCAAAAGTGGGGCCGGCCCATGCAAGCACCGAACCTGCAATAAATATGGCCATAGATGCCAGCACTATCTGCCTGGTCGTGAACCTCCGTGTCAGGAAAGCGGTCAGCGGCACCATAACACCCATAACGAGCTGGAATACTGATGTCATCCACTGCCCTGTTGTTACGCTTATATGGAACTCATGGACTATAGTGGGCAGCGCGGAGGAAAGCTGGAGCTGGGTAAAATTGCCCAGGAACGTGATTGTTGTCAGGACTGCGAGGGAGATAAAAGCCTCATGGGTAAGATGGCCGTTACTGTAAGTCTCTTTGGCTGACAGGCTGCGGCCCAGCCTCCGGACGGAGAACTTCATGCGACCTTTCTGCGCTGCCATATCTTCGCGACCTCCACTATGGATGCTACACCGGATCCCAAACCTTTTTCAGGCTTTTATCTGGTCCCCGTTTCTATTCCGGGATATAAAGCGTGTCGGCAGAAAGGGGGTACCGTGATCTGAAAACCCGTATTTCATGGGTAACAGGATCGGTAAAGCTGAGCTGCCGCGCTACAAGCTGCAGCGGATGGCTGAAATCATCATATTCCTGCTCCCGCACCTGCGGATACCACATATCATTCATGATTGGCAGGCCTATGCTGTTCATATGCACACGAAGCTGATGTGTTTTGCCGGTAAAAGGGTACAGCGTATAGGCACGGAAGCCGCGGCGGACGGCTTCAGCCGGCTGCCCTGCACTAAGCGTCATAAGCGTGCGTGCATTGACAGTGCCCGGGACCTCATATGCCTGCAGGGTCCCGCGGTCTTTAACGATGCGCGAGCAGCGCAGAAGGGGGAAAGGGCAGGCCCGGCTGTGACGCGTATAACGCCTGGAACAGCCAGTGCAGACATCATGCCCAGGTTGGGCAGGATAGCCGGGAGATCCGCAGCAGGGGCGCAAAGTACCAAAACTTGGGACCGCTGCAGGCTTCATCGGAGCAAGGCATTCGTATACCTTATCTGCTTCATGGTTCTGGAAAAGCATCTGGTACGCGCGTCTGTACCTGGGGTCGCGGACGAATACCATCACCCCCGCAGTCATCCTGTCCAGCCTGTGCGCCGGGATAATATCATCACTGTTGTAGAGTTTCCGGAGCCGTATGACTGCCGTTGACCTGTACCACATGCCCCGCGGCATTGTCGGCAGGAAATGGGGCTTGTCCACAACGATAATGGCGTTGTTTTCATATAGTACAGGCAGGTCAAAAGGGATATCCGGCTCTTCAGTGACCCAGCGGTGCTGTTTCATCCCCTGCCCTGTTTCCGGGAGAGCACCAGGCCGACAGCAGAAGGTATTTGTGCGCATAGATCCATTGCAGTGATAGGATGCCCCTCACGGGCGCTCTGCCCGCTTTTCCTGCCCTGTGTATCCTGCCTGATATCATTCTGTATTCCCTTCATATCTTCGGCAAAAAGCCTTTCCACGCTCAGGCCATCCTCTGAGGCAAGGCCGGCGGCAAGGCTATGGATGAATACGGCGGCAGCAGCAACAGTCTGAATATCCTTCCCGCCTCTGTTTATAGCCTCACTGTTCTGAGCGAGAAGGGTTCCCATGATCCCGGCCAGCACATCCCCTGTGCCCGCAGTTGCAAGCCAGTGTGTTGAATTGAGGCAGACGGGATAAGGCGCATCTGGGCTGCAGATGACCGTGGGGGACCCCTTCAGCACAACACCGCATGCAAGCTTTTGTGCAAGCAGTACCGCATATTTCTCAGGATCACCTTCCACTTCTGTCCGGTCCACATCATAACCGCATATTCCCAGCATCGAAACAGCCTCCCCCGCATGAGGCGTAACAACAGCGTTCCGCACACTGCCGGTACCGGGAACAGCATAGCGTACCGCTGCCTGTGTGAAATAGGGCAAAGCGCCCGCATCAACAACACAGTATCCGCTGGTGCCTGCACCGCTGCCTCCCGACCCGGCACAGGCATCAAGCACAGCTTCCGCCGCTTCATGCCTGGCTTCCCCTACAGATGCGCTGCCGGTATCTGCCATACCGGAGCCTATGACCCATGCATCGATATGCGACCCGGGGCCGATCCCCATAACCGGCTCAGGCCTTGACTGGAGAACTAGCTGCTGCGTATATTCCGTACCCATATACCGGATATATCCGGCGCCGGCCTTTGCCGCTGCAGTGACGCCAAGCACAGCAGCCCCGGGATATTTATCCGAGCCGGTGATAAGCCCTACTACCCCGCGTGTGTATTTGGAATCTCCGGGCCCGGGGTAAGCAACCGCACCGCTTATATCCGCTAACGTTACAGATCTCAGCATAACCTCTCCTTGCCGGGGACACAGCTATTCTACGGTCACCGATTTGGCCAGATTCCTGGGCTTATCAACATCGTAGCCTTTCAGTTTTGCCATATCCATTGCGAACAGCTGCAAAGGCACTACGTCCACCAGCGGGCTCATCAGCGTCGGGCACTGCGGACGCCAGAACACTACATCAGCATAATCCCTGACATCATCATCGCCTTCCTCCGCGACTGCAATGCAGTAGGCCCCGCGGGCACGCACTTCCTGGATAGATGAAATGACCTTTGAGTGGAGGATATTGCGCCCGCGTGCAGGCGGCACGATAACGACTATCGGCTCGCCTTCTTCCACCAGGGCAATCGGCCCGTGCTTAAGCTCGCCGGCGGCGAAACCTTCAGTGAACGTATAGGCGATCTCCTTCAGCTTGAGCGCACCTTCAAGCGCAACAGGATATCCCACATGGCGGCCCAGGAAAAGGAAAGACCGCGCACCGGCGAGCCTCCGTGCAGCCTGTTCAATAACATCAGCCTGGGTATCAAGTATTTCCTGGATCTTTGCAGGCATATCCTTCAGGGACCGGATCACTTCGCGGATCTCATCCCGGTACATTGTCCCTTTTATCTGTGCCAGGTACAGCCCGACCAGATAAGCTGCAGTGATCTGGGCAACAAAAGCTTTTGTAGAAGCCACAGCGATCTCCGGACCTGCATGGGTATACAGTACCGCATCTGATTCCCTCGGGATAGTCGCACCCTGCGTGTTGCAGATAGCGAGGACGCGCGACCCCTGTTCCCTCGCATGCCGCAGCGCCATCAGGGTATCCATAGTTTCTCCTGACTGTGAGATCGCTACCACTAAAGTATGCGGGGTCAGAATAGGGTCCCTGTACCGGAATTCGTGGGCCAGCTCCACTTCGACCGGTATGCGGACCCAATGCTCAATGGCATATTTTGCCACAAGGCCTGCGTAAGAAGCCGTGCCGCACGCCACAACGATTATTTTGTCGACAGACCGGAAAACATCTTCACTGATATGGACTTCATCAAGATCAAGGCTGTTCTCCATATCGAAACGCCCCAGAAGGGTATTCTGTACAGACGCAGGCTCCTCATGGATCTCCTTGTCCATGAAGGAATCCCAGCCCCCCTTTTCGGAAGCCGACATATCCCAGTCCACAGTGTATTCTCTCGGCTGCGCCGGGTTGCCGTCAAAATCAGTGACCGTAACAGCATCTGCGCTGATCATGACGGCTTCGTCCTGCCCAAGTTCAAGGGCTTTCTTCGTATACGCAACAAAAGCTGCAACATCAGACCCGAGGAAGTTCTCCCCGTCCCCGATCCCCACGACGAGAGGGGAATCATGGCGCGCGCCGACTACTATATCAGGCTGGCGCACATCTACCGCCAGAAGGGTAAAGGTGCCGGTGACCATACGCGCTGTGCGGCGCATAGCCTTGAAAAGGTCCGGCTTGCCTTCCTCGCTGATGATCTGGTCCTGGATCTTGCCCAGAAGCTTTGCAGCCACCTCGGTATCTGTACTCGACGCAAAATGGTATCCCTCAGACTGAAGCTCGAATTTAAGCTGGGGCGCATTTTCAATAATGCCATTGTGGATAAGGGCAATACGCCCGTCTTCACTGGTATGGGGATGCGAATTCGTATCGCTGGGTACGCCGTTCGTCGCCCATCGCGTATGCCCAATACCAACAGTCGCATCCTGAAGAGGATGCCTCTCTATATCATCGACAAGGTTATTGAGCCTGCCTTCTTTTTTACGTACAGCGGCTTTGCCCATACCGGGGGCCGCCAGGGCTACTCCCGCTGAATCATACCCTCGGTATTCCAGCCTCTTCAGGCCCTGCAAGCATACTTCCAGCGGCTTCCCGCATGCAATGCCTCTACCGGCATATCCCACAATTCCACACATGGTTCCAATTCTAACGGAACCCTGTATTATCTGCCCTCATACGCGCCGAATATACACAAAAGCCGCAGAGCGCCTTATACGGTACCCTGCGGCATAGCACGACATCGCTGTAAAATGTGCAGGACAGATTCTGCACCAGGCCTGTCTGACCTCTGATACCAGTCCGGCCGGACAGGCCCTGCGCCATGCCCCCGTACCTAATGCCGGGGATTCTGTTCTACAAGCCTGACGAAACCGTCGATATAGCCTTTGACAAAATTGCGGGTAGATTCACTGGCGAATTCCCCGCTGCCGTTGACCATATCTGCTGACTTGCCCAGGAACACTTCAGGCTGCCCCATCAGCGGCATATCAAAATATGATAATGCCAGGCGCAGGGACTTCTGTGAGCTGTAACCGCCCATTGCGCCTACAGAATGGCTGATTATCCCTGCAGGCAGGCCTTTCCACGCTACATCGCCGTTAGGCTTGGAAGCCACATCAATAGCATTCTTCATTACTGCAGGGACGAGACGGTTGTTCTCAGCAGTCACAAAAAGTACACCATCACTGGCCTTGACAGTATTGCGGAAATCAGTATAGCTCTGCGGGAGGGGGGCATAATCCTCTTCAGGATTATCATAATCCGCGTTATACAGAGGCAGACCGCCAATCTCTGCTATCCGCGCGTTATACCCTTCAGGGAACATGGGGATAACTGCCCTGGCAATTTTACGGGCAATCGAGCCCCTGCGAAGGCTTCCTACAAGTACGGTAATTTCTTTTGCCACTATGGCCTCCTCAATCATTCAGATACATGCTGTATGCCTCTGGCACATAAGTATGCGCCTCTATCAACAATACAGCAGGCAGCATGCGGTATTCCACAAACGTGAGAAAAGCCACAGCACGTAAAATGTTCAGGCAGCCCCTAAATTATGCAGACGCATCTGCCGCTGGGCATCGCGCTTGTCCTGCTGCTCACGCAGGGCCTGGCGTTTATCGTACTCATGTTTGCCTTTTGCAAGCGCAATCTCGACTTTTGCCCTGCCGTCCTTAAAGTACAATGACAGCGGCACGATCGTATACCCTTTGGCCTCAACGCCGCGTTCAAAACGCATGATCTGGTCAGCATGGAGAAGCAGTTTGCGTTTGCGTTTCGGGACATGGTTCGTCCATGTGCCATTAAGGTATTCAGGGATATTCGCCCCTTCAAGCCACATCTCATGATGCAGGTCAATGCTGACAAAAGACTGGGTCAATGATGCCCTGCCTTCGCGCAGGCTCTTTACCTCAGTTCCCTGCAGGACAAGCCCGGCCTCAACCGTGCTGTCAATAGTGTAATCATGTCGGGCGCGCCTGTTCACTGCTATTGTCTGTGTGCCGGCACTGTTATTCTTCGGCATACCGATACCCCTTGTTTTATAGAGAAATACAGATATGAATATATGAATATATGGCCACTGCCTGCTGCCTGCCGCGCCTGCCGGCACCCCGGGATGCCTTGAGCCTGCGCACAGGCCTAGTAATGGATATAGCGGTAGGAACCTGCATTTCCCAGTATGCGGGTTAATATCCTTCCATGGTTCTTGGCTCCGCATTCGGAAATAAGGATCGTCCCGTTCGCATTCACACGTTCGACAACAGCCACATGCCCGTAAACCGGCGATGAGCCCGCCTGCCCGGGAAGGAAGGATACTGCCGCACCCACGTGCGGGGTATTATTCACATAATATCCTAAAGCCGCAGCCTTAGATGCCCATTCCCCGCCGTTGCCAAGATACGACCCTACCGGCAGCGCAAGCTGAGTACGGCGTATATACGCCCACCATGTGCACTGGCTCCACGGATAGGCCCCGCCCAGAACAGACGTGCGCCCGGTGGCATGGCCGTAACATGTGGTGGCAGTTGCAGAGCAGTTACCCGGCACGGAATAATTCATACCCCGTGCGGTAGCACCTGGGTTCGCCGGTGCCGGGATCACTGCCGGGGCTGTATTCCTGCCTCGGGAAGATGATCCTGATGTATTCCTTTGCGCAGCTGCCCTTCTGGCCGCTTCGGCGTTATACTGCTGGGCAGCCAGCTGTGCAGCCCGGGCCTGCTCGGCAGCCCTTTGCGCAGCAAGCTGCCTGTTATACTGCTCAACTGCCTGCTGGGCCTGGAGCACAGCCACAGCTTCCCTGGCTTCCTGCGTAGTAAGCTGGCTCTGCATCGCAGTAAGCTCAGCCTGCTTCTGCTGGGACTGTTCCTGCAGCCGTGCAAGGCCTGCTGCCTTCTGCTGCGCCTGGTCAGCCGCAGACTGTGCAGCTGCCGACGCAGAATCAGCCTGCTGTTTCAGAGAGGAAACACGCTGTTCTATAGCCTCAAGTCGCTGGCGCCGGTTCAGCGACGCACTCAGGGTATGTGCGGCATCGTCTGCCTCATTGGCTTCCACACGTGCCACAGCTGAATTTGTCTGCATGTTTTCAATAAAGCTGTCCGCACTTTTCGATTTGGTCACTACATTCATGATCTGGCCGGAAGCGGAACTGTGGAAGCTTTCCCGCGCTGACTGGGCAACCGCAGCTTTTGAATCATCATAGTCTATGCCGGTCTGGCGGATACGTTCTTCAAGGGCGGCCCTGTCATTTTTAGCTGCGGCCAGGCGCTGGGCAGCTTCCTGGGCTGTCTGCTGCGCCTTTGAAGCCGTATCCTGTGCTGAATTTGATGCATCTTCCGCAGCAGGTATCTGATTGTTCACCAGGTCATTAAGCTGCAGCACAGTCTGCTGGAGGTCTGAGTTGACCCCGGCAAGTTTTTTCCTGACATTTGCCTGGCTCGTCTGGGCCGCAGTCAGATCTTTATACGGGTCGGCATAAGCGCGCGGAACACCTGCCCCTGACAGCGACGCCGCAGCCATACCGCTGATAAGTACAGCGGATACAGCCAGCCCTACAGCCGGCCGGAACCGGGATACTCTGCTCCATATAGTCGTCATACCAGTCCTTCCATCCTTCGCAACAACAGCTTTTGCCTGTCATCCATACGAACCTGCTTATCTATCCTATGCGATATGGCCGTACAATAGCAAAAATACGGGCACCTTATCCTGCATATCCAAGCCTATATCGCACATAACACCTTATTTTCCAATGTTTTCAGCTCAACGCATATATGCGTTCATATGCACCTATACCTTCAGATACCTGCGGAGGGAAACAGATGAGGCAATAATCGACAGGAGCACCGCACCGGCGATGAGGAACGGCGACATCATAAGCACCGTATTGATATTGACCATCGTCATCCATGCCACATTCTGCGCAGCCCAGTCTGTGATGAACACTTTGACGATCACCCCGAGGGCGGCGCATGACAGGGCTACCCCAATAAGGGTAACGATTATCCCCTCAAGTATGAACGGCATGCGGATCGTCCAGTTCGACGCCCCGACAAGCCGCATAATCTCAGTCTGGGTCCTGCGTGAAGCCGCGGACAGCCTGATAGTAGTACTGGTAAGCAGGATCGCCACAAGGACCATAACTGCAGCCAGGACTATGACAACAACAGTCACATTATTCATGACCCGAAGGATCGGGTCGAAAACATCGCGCTGGTCCTCGACGCTTTCCACATACTTCTTATTGGCCAGGACTTCGGAAACGATCTTATACTTATTAGGGTCTTTCAGCTTGAGATGGATAGAGTCCTGCATATCCCCGGCTGTCAGGGTCCTCCCCTTGTAGACGCCGCCCGGATACCTTTTAAGGAACGTATTCTTATAAAAATCCTCTTTGCTGACGAAAGACATATGTGCTACAGCGCCATCCGTATCATCGGAGATCGAATTCTCAATATCGACTATCTGATCCTGAGTTGGGGATTTCCCCGCAGAACAGTTCGCAGACTGGCTTGAGCCGTCGGGGCACAGCCATACGACAACTTCCACCTGCGAATACCAGTCGTTTTTCGCCTGCTGCACCTGCACCTGGGTAAGCACAGAAGCGCCGATGAACAGGAACGAGATAAAGGTCACAAGCATAAGCGACACTACCATGATCCCGTTATGCTTCAGGCTTGACCATGTTTCAGAAAGGATCAATCGTAAACGCATCAGTTGCCGCCTTCCTCGTGCGTATCATGTCCCGGATCGTCAGGCTGGTCCGGGCTGCCGCTGTTTTCAGGCAGCAGGCCTTTGCCCCATGTCAGCGTATCTTCTGCAGACTGGAAAGTATCGGCATACCGTCCGGTACGGCCGGAATGCACACTATTGGCAAGCCGTTTCAGGCCGTCGTCCTCAGCCTCATCGCCGGCCGGGACGCTTCCCTCCTTGTACCCCTTATCCGCTGCCCGATCCATACTGCCGGCAGGCTTATCATCTCTGCCTTCACTGTTCTGCCTGTCATCCTCAGCCTGGCTGCCCTGCCCTGAAGATGCCTGTGCCTCGGTTTCCTTGTCGGGGAAATAAACGGAGGAATCATACCCTCCTTTGCGTTCATCACGCACGATCTCCCCTGTATGGAGTTCAACTACACGCCGCCTCATGGAATTGACGATCTCTTCATTGTGCGTAGCCATAACAACTGTTGTCCCGGTACGGTTGATAGCATCAAGGACCTCCATGATCCCCACTGAAGTCGTAGGGTCAAGATTGCCTGTAGGCTCATCTGCAAGGATGATCTGGGGATGGTTCACGTATGCGCGCGCAATAGCCACACGCTGGACTTCCCCGCCGGAAAGCTCATGCGGAAGCCTGTCTTCCTTGCCCTTCAGCCCAACAGCTTCCAGCACCTGAGGGACAAGGGTCCTGATAGTGGAACGTTTGGTGCCGATCACTTCAAGGGCAAATGCTACATTCTGGTAAACCGTCCTGTTCGGCAGGAGTTTATAATCCTGGAAAACAAAACCGATCGTACGGCGGTACCGCGGGACATGGCGGTCAGGCATGCGCCGAAGGTCATTGCCCGCAACACGGATATCGCCGCCAGTAGCTTCCTCCTCACGCAGAAGAAGGCTGAGAAGCGTGCTCTTGCCCGCACCTGATGCCCCCACGAGGAAAACGAATTCGCCCCTGCTGATAGTGAGGCTGATATCATCCAGCGCAGGCCGCGAAGCGCGGGGGTATATTTTGCTGACATTCTTTAATGAGATCAGTGCCATGGTTGTTCCACCCCAGCTTTCCGCAACATGTATACAGTATTAAAATTTCTAAGCATTACCGGATCCTTTGCGCTGCTGATGCCTCCACCGGATACCCGCATCAATGAGCCCGTCGATGTCGCCGTCAAATACATTCTGGGTATTTGACGTTTCATAGCCCGTGCGAAGGTCTTTGACCATCTGATAGGGGTGCAGCACATAGGACCGCATCTGATCCCCCCAGCTGGCCTTGATATCGCCGGCAAGCTCCTTCTTTTTAGCCGCCTCTTCCTCCTGTTTGATGACCAGAAGGCGGGACTGGAGGACAGACATGGCTGCAGCCCTGTTCTGGATCTGGCTGCGTTCGTCCTGCATCGTGACCACTATCCCTGTAGGAAGATGGGTGATGCGTACAGCTGAATACGTTGTATTGACACCCTGCCCTCCCGGGCCATGCGACATATACGTATCCACACGGATATCAGAGTCCGGGATATCAATGTGGTCTGTCGGCTCAACAAGCGGGATAACTTCCACAGCAGCAAAACTTGTCTGACGGCGTGAATTATTGTCGAACGGCGAAATGCGCACCAGCCTGTGCGTGCCGCCTTCTACTGAAAGCTTTCCATACGCATAAGGCGCATCGATCTCAAATGTCGCTGATTTGATGCCTGCTTCTTCGGCATATGATGTATCCATGACCTGAAGCCTGTACCCATGGCGTTCCGCCCACCGCACATACATGCGCATAAGCATCTGGGCCCAGTCTGCGGCGTCCACCCCGCCGGCTCCGGAACGGATAGTCACCACTGCAGCACGGTTATCGTATTCACCGTCAAGGAGTGTCTGTATCTCTACATCTGACAGCTCTCTGCTCACGGCTTTCAGCTCCTCACGGGCCTCATCCCTGCTGTCTGCGTCTTCTTCTTCGCTGCCGAGGCTGTACAGCACCTCAATATCGTCAAGCCTGCTGCCGATATCTTCGAGCTGCTTCAGCTCATTCTGCGCCTGTGCCAGCTGGCTTGTCACCCTCTGGGCATTATCCTGGTCATCCCACAGGCCGGGGGCTGCCGCTTCCTTTTCCAGTCCGGCGATTTTACGGCGCAGGGAATCCAGGCCTACCGCCCGGGTGATCGTAGTGAATTTAGTGCGAGCTTCGCCTAAGTCCTGGGTAAAGTCATAGTCAGCCACACATATAAGACTAGCGTTATGCCGATAACACGCCCCATAATAGCCGATTTTTTAACAGGCTCCGCACAAAACTGCCTGCATGCTGCCTGAAATATACACTAAAACACGCAAATCTACGGATTCCATGCCCGGCTGTATTTCTGTTCTTACCGTTATACCGTAAAGCCTATCTGAGAAAATCTCCTATCTGAGAAAATCTTTTTCATTCGGCCGCCGCGTGAGGACAATCGGCCCGTCTTCCGTAACCGCAATAGTATGCTCGCTGTGAGCCCCGCGCGACCCGTCAACAGATTTAAGGGTCCAGCCGTCGCGTTCATCCTGGTAAAGCTCATCAGTCGTTTCAAAGAACCAGGGTTCAATAGCGATGACCAGCCCGGGGCGCAGCCTGAATCCGCGGCCTGCACGGCCGTCATTGGCAACGTACGGCTCGCCATGCATAATATGGCCGACGCCATGCCCGCCGAACTCAAGGTTGACAGGGTATCCGTAGCCGGCAGCGATCTCGCCGATAGTCGCTGAGATATCTCCCAGACGGTTGCCCGGAACGGCTTTGCGTATAGCTGCGTGCAGTGCTTCTTCCGTGCACTGGATAAGGCGGAGGTCTTCAGGCCTCTTGTTTTCACCGACAACGAAGCTTATGGCCGAATCGCCTACCCAGCCGCCAACATTGATAGCCAGGTCAAGGCTGACCAGATCCCCGTCTTTGAGATCGTAATCATAGGGCATCCCATGCAGCACGGCATCATTGACCGAAGTGCAGATGTAGTGTTTGAACGGCCCTGTGCCGAAATCCGGGGCATAGTCTACATAGCATGACTGCGCGTCAGGCCGGGATTCGATCTGCCCTTTAACATAGTTGTCTATATCAAGCAGATTCGTGCCAACAGTCGTCGTTTCACGCAAGTGTTCCAGTATCTTCCCTACAAATGCGCCTGCTGGACGCATGGCTTCGATCTCTTCAGCCGATTTCAGTTCAATCACAACAGTGCCTTTCCATCGTTCCCTGCCGGAGCATACAGGTTCGCATACGCAGGATGCTTTATACCCTTACTAAGGGTACGGTCTCAGGATACAGACATATTCCGCACTCCCCTGGATATTGACCGTTCCATACGCTACCGTATAGGTATGTCACAAAATAATAATATAACACCTCATGATGCCGAATTAGACGGCATCCTCAGTTCACTGTCGGACAGCGTGCGCCCGCAGGACGATTTCTTCCGTTATGTCAACGGTCCGTGGATCGACTCCTATGAGCTCCCGGCTGATAAACCTGCATACGGGGCTTTCGCAAAGCTGGTTGATGAAGCTGAAGAGCATATCCGCGATATCCTGGAGAATTCGCCTGAAACTTCACCCAAATCTGCTGCCCTGTACAACGCCTATCTTGATAAGGAAACACGTGAAAAAGCGGGCCTGGACCCTATCCGGGAAGACCTTGGCCTGATCGATACTGCGCAGACTAAGGAAGACCTTACCCGCGCGCTGGCAGTCCTTAACGTTGCCGGCGGGCCGGTGCCTTTCAGCAGCTTTGTTTACGCTGATTCCAAGAACCCTGAGGCCAATATACTCACTATTGGCCAGGGCGGCCTTGGGCTTCCTGATGAAGCGTACTACCGTGAGGATAATTTTGAACCCGTCCGTCAGGCATACAGCCAGATGGTCGGCAGGCTCCTTGCTGCTGCCGGCTACACGAAAGGCGATTCTGATGCCCAGAAGCAGGGACGGGCGCTCCTTAATTTCGAGACACGTATCGCTTCACACCATTGGGATAATGTGAAGACCCGCGACGTCAATAAGACATATAACCGCTATTCGATCTCCCAGGCTGAAGAATCCCTGCCCCATTTCAATCTCAGTGCATGGCTTGATTCATGGCAGGAGGCTTATGACAATACCCCTGCCGCTGCCGCCCTGCCGGTGGATATCCGTCAGGTTTTCGCTGAGGTCGTAGTTTCGGAACCTGATTTCCTTACCGGGCTGGATATGGAATGGGATAAGGCCTCCCTGGAAGACCTCAGGCTGTGGTCGCGTGTGCACGTGCTTCTGCATTGGGCTGATTCGCTTACTGAAGAGCTGGATGACATCCAGTTTGATTTCTTCGGCAAAACCTTGATGGGGACATCCGAGAAAAAGGAACCATGGCGCCGTGCCGTCCGCCTTGTTGATACCTTGTGCGGTGAAGAGGTCGGGCAGGAATATGTTAAGCGCTATTTCCCGGCTTCCAGCAAAGCGCGCATGGAGAAACTGGTCTCGAATCTTATTGCAGCTTACCGCGTGTCCATTTCGCACAGTACCTGGCTGGGCGAAGGCACCAGGGAAAAAGCGCTTGAGAAGCTGTCGCTTTTCACTCCGATGATAGGATACACGGAACACTGGCGTGATTACACTGCTATGGATATTTCCACAGGATACAGCCTTGTCCGCAATTTAAGGAGTGCAGCTTACTGGCTTAACGGCTATGAACTTGGCAAGGCCGGCAGGCCTGTTGACAAGACTGAATGGGAAATGACCCCGCAGACAGTCAATGCGTATTACTCGCCTAATACCAATGTTATCGTGTTCCCAGCTGCTATCCTGCAGCCCCCGTTCTTTAACCCGGATGCTGATGATGCAACGAATTACGGCGGCATCGGTGCTGTGATCGGCCATGAGATAGGCCACGGTTTCGATGACCAGGGAAGTGAATTCGATGGGCACGGCAGGCTGACAAGCTGGTGGACAGAGCAGGACCACAACAACTTCACTGAGCGCACCAGGCAGCTGATTGCAGAATACGACAGGTTCACCCCGGCAGCAGTAGCTGAGAAGTATAAGGCCGAGGGCAAAACCGATAGTATGCCCCACGTGAGCGGCGCCCTTACTACCGGGGAAAATATCGGCGACCTCAGCGGCGTCAATATTGCCCTTAAAGCTCTGGCGATCTCACTTGGCGCCAGCGATGATTCCGCAGAGGAAATGGATAAGGCTCTGGATTCGGCAACTGTTATCAGCGGGAAGAGTGCCCTGGAACGTTTCTTCCTTTCTTATGGGCATATCTGGCGCGAAAAGGCAACAGAAAACTTTGAAGAACAGATGCTGCAGATCGACCCGCATTCCCCTGCGGAATTCCGGGTCAACGGCATCCTCCCTAATGTTGACCGTTTCTACGAAGTTTTCAATGTGCAGCCTGAAGATGCCATGTATATTGAACCGGGCAAGCGTGTCCATATCTGGTAGGCTTCAGGCCTCTGGCTCAGGGTACTGAGTCTCTATGGTCTGGCAAGAGGGGGATGGCAGTCTGCCATCCCCCTCTTATGTATCACTCGCATACGAAAAGACGAATTACCTTCATGTATTGTTATACTGCTGTTCCCACCTCCTCCAGCTCATCAGAGACAGAAAACTCACCGGATGTATCTTCTGAAGGGCCGACGTTGGCCTTCCCGGATACGTTTCCGCTGCCATCCTGATCATCTATGCCATGGTCCTGCTCAGGGTCCGGTGTTCCGCGGTCCCCATCCTGCAGCCCGTCAGCTGCTGCATCATGTGCAGGGTCATTATCCGACCGCTTTATCCTGACAAAAGCGGAACGTCCCAAAGCCAGATCATGCCCTATGCTTGCAGCATCAAGGACAGTTGCCGAATGGCGCTGCCCATCCTTTTCCCACTGGTCAGTGGTCAGGCTTCCGGTAACGATTACCGGATCCCCTACATGCACAGATGTCAAAACGTTGCCGGCCAGCTCCCGGTAGCACCTTACATCCATCCACGTTGTTGAGGATTCCTGCCATTTCTGGGCTTTACGGTTCCAGTAATTGCGGGTGGATGCTACCCGGAACCTGCAGATAGGCGGCGTATCATCTGCTGATACCTGCCTGGGTTCCTGCCCTACATATCCGACGATCGTCACAGCGGTTTGCTGTACCATACCATCTCCAATCCTGATGTTTTATTACCGCCGGCAGAAGTCTCATTATCTGCCCTTGCGGTGCGGTAACTCCACTATCTCTCAGAAAGCAGCAGGAAGGCAAAAAAGAAAAGGGGATGTGGTCGAATGGTCCATCACATTCGGGTTTTCCACATCCCCTGTGTACAAAAGGTATGCACATATTGTATATATGTGTATGTATATACCTAAGCGTATACCGCGTATACCTGCCGCATGGGGCAGATCCTGCCGTCACGCATCAGCAAGGATATCTGATATCACGCCTAAAGCATCTTCCGCCGGGACAACAGCCTTTTCACCGGTTGCACGGTCCCGGATCTCCACAGTGCCATTATCTGCTGTGTCCCTGCCGGCAACAACGATAAGCGGTATGCCGAGAAGTTCGGAATCTTTGAACTTGACACCGGGGGAAACTTTAGGCCGGTCATCGTACAGCACTTCAATATCTGCCTCTTCCAGCTTCTTTGTCAGTGAATCAGCAACAGCGAATGCCCTATCATCTTTGCCTGTTGCAACTATATGCACCTGTGCCGGCGCCACAGACCGGGGCCATATAAGGCCTTTATCGTCATGATGCAATTCTGCGATACAGCTCATAACCCGGGAAACACCAATACCATAGCAGCCCATCCACACAGGGACGGCTTTGCCGTCCCGGTTGAGGACATTGAGGCCCATTGCCTTAGAATACTTCAGGCCAAGCTGGAATACCTGCCCGATCTCAACTCCGCGCTCAAAGCTCAGCGGCCCGCTTCCGTCAGGGCTCATATCCCCATGGCGCACTTCCACTGCCTCAACAGTACCGTCAGCTTCAAAGTCGCGGCCGTATACAAGGTCCTGCACATGCATGCCTTCGCTGTCAGCACCGGTAATCCACACAGAACCCCGCACAATATGGGGGTCGATCAGATACCGCACCGCATCCTTATTGCCGGCAGCCCTGCCCTGCGGTCCAAGCGCACCCGGGCCTATATACCCCTTCACGAGTTCGGGGTGCCCCTGCAGGTCTTCAGCCGTAGCTTCCTCTATCTCAGCCGGGGAGAAACTTGCTTCGAGCCGTTTCATATCGACCTGCCGGTCCCCCGGGACGCCCACTGCAACGAGCTCCCGCTCACCTTCAGGATGTTTGACCGCAATAATAACGTTCTTCAGCGTATCAGCTGCTTCCCAGCCTCTGCCGTCCGGGCGCGGGTACAGGGTATTGAACTGGCTGACCAGTGCATCGATAGTTGCCGAATCGGGGGTATCCCTGATCTGGGCTGCAGGCACGGAGCTGAAATCAAGGTCCTCCATATGCGGGGTGGTCAATGCCTCCACATTCCATGCTTTGCCGGAAGGGGCAAGGGCAAAGGTATCTTCGCCGATGCCCATAGGGGCAAGGAATTCTTCAGATTCGGAACCTCCCATCGGACCCGACACTGCATGCACGATCACATAATCTACGCCGAGGCGCCTGAATATCCTTTCGTAGGCAGCGCGTTCCTCCGCGTACGACTGCTTCAGCCCTTCCTCATCGATATTGAAAGAATACCCGTCTTTCATAATAAACTGCCTCCCGCGGATCATACCTGCGCGGGGGCGGAATTCGTCACGGTATTTGCCCTGTATCTGGTACAGGGTCACCGGCAGATCCTTGTAAGATGTGTACATATCTTTGACCATAAGGGTAAACATCTCTTCATGCGTGGGCGCAAGAAGGTAGTCGGCCTGGTGCCTGTCCTTGAAGCGGAAAATATTGTCGCCGTATTCTTCCCAGCGGCGGGACATCTCATATGGTTCACGCGGCATCATCGCGGGGAAATGGACTTCCTGGGCACCTATGCCGTTTATCTCTTCCCGGATAATAGCCTCGATCCTGTTCAGCACACGGAGTCCCAGCGGCAGCCAGGAATACAGCCCCGGCCCGATTTTGCGCACGTATCCTGCACGTATGAGGAGTTTCGCCGAATCAACGTCAGCGTCGGAAGGGTCGTCGCGCAAAGTGCGCAGGAACAGCGTAGACATACGTAATGCTTGAGAACTCATAGTTCCACACATTACGGAGGTTTATAGACAATTTTGAGGTTCCGGTTCCCGGTTTTACAGCGGACCCGTATTCGGCAGTCCCCAAAACAGCGCTCGATACTGCGCTGCTTTGCTGAAGCTTAAAACAGCTCCCCCTGGCCAGATCCGCTGCCTATCCTGTCCTGGGATGACATATCTGCTGCAGCCCGGGCATACTGCCGCGCAAAACCCTCTGCACCCTCTTTCCCCAGCAGTGCAGATGCCTCCGTGGACTCCTGTCTGAGCCGGGAATCCGCATAGACAGCCTGTTCAGATACATAAAATGCCCTGCTGCTGATCCCCATCAGATAAAGCCCGCCCAGTGATTCAACACGTGACAGGGCTACATATCCCATTCCCGGGGCAAAAGTATTCCGCAGGTCCATTACTGCACCATCAAGCGTCATCCCCTGGGATTTATGGATAGTTATCCCCCATGCCAGGCGCAGGGGAACCTGCGTAACAACTGCCAAAACAGCTTCCCCGTCAGCGATCTCCCAGTTTGCCGGCGCCATCACTGCGCTGTGCCCATTCTCAAATTCAACTAAGGGATATCCGCCCTTTTTCTTATCCGCAAACCCAACTACTTCCCCTAATGAGCCGTTGACGAACCGCCGGTCGGCATCATTACGCAGCGCCATCACTGCAGCACCTTTTTTCAATACCAGCCTTTCAGGTGCCAGCATATTCATTTTCAGCTGCCGCACAAGCTGCGCAGAACCGCCTGACTCCGCGATAAACGTATGCTCCTGCCCGTCAATATGCGCCAGCTTGCTCATATTCAGGGTATCTGCCGCCCTGTTGACAGGGAAAAGGTGGACGGCGCTGCGGTCCGGTGGAGGCATCACCCCTACACGGGAACTGAGCATATCACAGTCTTCCTGGCTGACCTCCGCCCGACGGATATCTGTCAGCACAGACAGCAGCTGGCCGTCATCCTGGCGGTACTGACCGGTCAGATAGCAGACTGCCGGATGCAGCGTATCCCAGCACAGCGCCTCAGTGATAAAACCTTCCGGATCTTTTCCCGCAGCAGCATAACGCTGGCACTGCCTCATAAAAACTTCATCTTCGGCAACGGGATCAGTCCGGTATTTTCCCCTGCTTACCGGCGGCAGCTGGTACAGATCCCCGGCAAGGACTACCTGTATGCCGCCAAATGGCTCATTAACGCGCCTGACTGCCCTGCAGACTTCATCGACCATATCCAGCAGCCACGCATGCAGCATGGAGACCTCATCAATGACCAGGATATCTGTCTCTTTGATGGCTCTGCGCCTTCGGGTCCTGATCCGTTTAAGGACTTCAGGGGTCAGCACAGTATCTATCCCTATACCGCTCCAGGAATGGACCGTCTGCCCGTTGATATGGGTAGATGCGATACCTGTTGACGCCGTCATGGCAACGTTTTTGCCAGCCTGCCTGCTTATCTCCACAAAACGGTTGAGCACATATGTTTTGCCGGATCCCGGCGCACCAGTGAGAAACACCGGCACACCAGACGAAAGGATCGTTAGCGCTTCTGACTGTTCCAGTTTGCCGCCCTCTGTTCCGTTTTACCGTATGCCGGGCGCGTAAAACCCCGCGTTCCAGCAACCCGGATGATCTTAATAATCTTTCTTTTCAGCTGATGACCGGTCCGTGAGCGGATCGCCCTCCTGCTCATATTCCCGCAGGAGGCTTGTCCCCTCAACGTGTGCGCATCCCTGCGCGGCCTGGTCGAATGTCGGGCCGGGATCAGGCACGAACATCATCTCGCGGTAGTACCGCAGCTCATCAATAGATTCAATGATATCTGCAAGCGCACGGTGCCCCCCGTGCTTGACAGGACGGTTGGAATACACATACGGATACCATCTGCGGGAAAGCTCTTTAAGCGTACTGACATCAATAGTACGGTAATGCAGCAGTTCCATAAGGCCAGGCATGAAACGGTCAAGGAATTTCTTATCTGACCCGATAGTGTTGCCTGCCAGATGCGCTTTGCCCTGCCCTTCGGCAGGAAGGAACTGCCGGACATATTCAATCACCTGTTCCTGTGCCGATTCAAGGGGCAGCCCCGTTTCCATCTCGGCGATAAGCCCCGATGACGTATGCATTTCGCGCACAAAATCATCCATATGGTCAATGGCTTCCTGGGACGGCTTTATCACCAGGTCGATTCCCCTGTCGAGGACTTTCATATTAAAATCTGTGGGCACAACAGAGACCTCGCACAGCTCATCATGGCCAATATCCAGCCCTGTCATCTCGCAGTCTATCCATATAAGCCTGGAGCCTTCCGGCGTGAATATCTGGTTATCACTGTGTACTGCATGGCTGATTACTGCCATTATGCACCTCCCGTTCCTTACCTTTCTGCTGATAAAAGCGTAACAGGCCATTTTAGCATATACCGCTAAACACACTGCGGTGCAGGCATACGGCTGATTCCGCAGATGTACTGGGAAGGGCTGCCGTTACGGTATCCTTAGTATCTGTATTTATTGATCCATTATAAACAGGCCGGCAGCACAGGGCAGAGCTAAGGCAGACAAGGCAGACAAGGCAGACAAGGCAGACAGGACAGGCAGGATGGCAGAGCAGGCAGGCAGCAGCCGGTATATACGCGGCGAACAGATCGACATGTCGGATCCTGATAACTGGTGGAAGCAGGCGGTGATCTATCAGATATATCCGCGGTCTTTTTCTGACAGTACCGGCAGCGGTATCGGCGATCTGCGCGGGATCGCGGAGCGTATGGGATATCTGGGATCCCTTGGTGTGGATGCCATCTGGCTCAGCCCTTTTTATCCATCACAGCTTGCGGACGGCGGGTATGACGTAGATGATTACCGTGATGTTGACCCCCGCCTGGGGACTGTCGCAGATTTCGATGACATGGCACAGGCTGCGCACAGGCACGGTATCAAAGTGATCGTTGATATAGTGCCTAACCATTCATCCAATCGCCATCCATGGTTCGTAGAGGCCCTCCAGTCCCCGCCCGGGTCGGAGCAGAGGGACAGATATATTTTCCGTGACGGCAGGGGTGACCATGGGCAGCTGCCGCCCACCGGCTGGCAGTCCCATTTTGGAGGGTCGGCTTGGACCCGTGTACCGGACGGACAGTGGTACCTGCATCTTTTTACTGAACAGCAGCCGGACTGGAACTGGAATAACCCCGATGTCCACGAGGATTTCATAAAAACTATCAGGTTCTGGAGCAGCCACGGAGCTGACGGGTTCCGCATAGATGTAGCGCACGGGCTCGCGAAAGACCTTGACAGGGACGACCTCGATGATTACCCGGTCCTTATGCAGCTGCCCGCGGACGGTTCGCACCCGCTGTTCGACCGCAACGAAGTGCATGATATCTACCGCGAGTGGCGCACAGTATTCAACGAATATACCCCTCACCGTTTCGCTGTGGCCGAAGCATGGGTCAATCCCGACCGCCAGTATTTATATGCAAGCGAGGATGAGCTTGGGCAGATATTCAATTTTGAGTTTGCTAAAGCCGACTGGTCACGGAACCAGTTCCACACAGCTATTGAGGAGGGGCTGGCTGCATCCCGGCGTGCACACTCGCCGGCCACATGGGTCCTGAGCAATCATGATATCCCCCGCCATGCTACACGGTTTGCACTGCCCCAGGTGCCTTCAGCCAACTACCATCAGTTTGCTGCTGACTGGATACTGCGCGGCGGCAAAACGTACGCGGAAAACCGTGAAGCCGGGACGCAGCGTTCCCGGGCAGCCATCATGATGGAAATGGCCCTGCCGGGATCGGCATATATCTATCAGGGTGAAGAGCTTGGCCTGTTCGAAGTGCCCGATATCCCCTGGGACCGCCTGGAAGACCCGGTAGCCTTCAATACCCGTCATTCAGAGCTGAATAAAGGGCGCGACGGATGCCGTGTCCCCCTTCCATGGACCGCTGACAGGCTCCCCGGCAGCAAGGACCCTTTCGGCTTTTCCCCCGCACACAGCGCCGCAGCCCCTCATCTGCCCCAGCCCGCATGGTTCAAGGATTTTGCTGTGGACCGCGAGGAACACGACAGCACATCAATGCTCAATTTCTACCGCCGTGTGCTCCGCCTCCGCCATAAGCTGCAATGCCCAGATACCTCCCTGGAATGGTTTGATGAAGATATGCCGAGCGGGCAGCCTGACGGCGCAGGCGGGCTTGAGGGAGGCGTCATCGCCTACAGACGCGCAAACGGCTGGGCATCGGTGACTAACTTCAGCAGCAGCCCTGTAAAACTCCCCCCGGGGGATATTATCCTTACCTCATCGCGGCTTGAAGATGACGGAAGCCTCCCGCAAGATACCACAGCCTGGGTTATGCTGAAACAGTAATATCAAAACTACACAAAGGATCACTATGAAAGCTGTACTCCATACTTCCCTCGGCGATATCACTGTTGAGCTCTTCAACGATGATGCGCCGAAGACAGTTGCCAATTTCGCCGGCCTTGCCGCAGGCACCAAAGAATGGACTGACCCTATTGATGGCATGAAGCACACTGAGCCTTTCTATAACGGCCTGACATTCCACCGTATCATCAAGGATTTCATGATCCAGGGCGGATGCCCTCTGGGGAACGGCACAGGCGGCCCCGGATACGAATTTGACGACGAGATCAACAGCCATAAATTCGATAAGCCATATATCCTCGCTATGGCTAATGCCGGACGCAGGCGCAGCCCTGATGGCGCTGTCCACGGCACCAATGGTTCCCAGTTCTTTATAACAACTGTCCCAACCCCATGGCTGGATGGGCATCACACTATTTTCGGCGAGATCACCGATGCTGATTCCCAGAAAACTGTCGACGCGATCAATTCAGTTGAGACTGATGCCGGCGACGCCCCGCTGGAACCTGTATTCATTGAAAGTGTTGATATTATCGAATAGTTTTACAGGTACCGGATACAGACGGGGGTGCTGCACACTTTATGGCGCGCGGCACCCCTGTTTTCAGCGCAGTTTATGCGCATTCATCCTGACTGGCCCAACCCGCATTTACTCATGGAATCCTGTATAGTTAGGGGCTTCCTTGGTCATGACGATGTCATGCGGGTGGGATTCCCGCAGGCCCGCATCGGTGATCCGTATAAAGCGCCCTTTTTCCTGCAGTTCCCGGATAGTGCGCGACCCTGTGTAGAACATACTCTGGTGGAGCCCTCCCACAAGTTCATAAAGCACATACCCCAGCGGTCCGCGGTAAGGTACCTCGCCTTCCACGCCTTCGGGAACTACTTTATCCCCGCTGGATACATCAGCCTGGAAATAGCGGTCCTTGGAATAGCTCTTCTTCCCGCGCGGGGCCATAGCACCAAGCGAGCCCATCCCCCGATAGACCTTGTACTGCTTGCCGTGCAGGAGCACTTTCTCCCCCGGGGCTTCTTCGGTCCCGGCAAGGAGGCCTCCCAGCATTACTGTTTCTGCACCTGCTACGATGGCTTTGGCAAAATCGCCTGAATAATGGATGCCTCCGTCAGCCACAAGCGGGATATCCGCAGGCCGGCACGCCAGGGATGCGTCATAGACAGCGGTCAGCTGCGGTACGCCAATGCCTGCCACTACACGTGTTGTGCAGATGGATCCCGGCCCCACACCTACTTTGACAGCATCAACGCCTGCGTCGATCAGCGCCTGTGCCCCCTCCCGCGTAGCCACGTTGCCGCCGATAATATCTACACCGCTGAATGCAGGGTCAGCTTTCAGCCTGGCGATCATATCAAGCATCAGCCTGGCATGGCCATGGGCGGTATCGACTACAAGCACATCTACCCCGGCCTCCACTAAGGCAGTGCAGCGCTGCCATGCATCGCCGAAAAACCCTACTGCAGCAGCAACGCGCAAACGCCCCTGGCTGTCTTTCGTCGCATCCGGGTACTGTTCCGTTTTAACAAAATCCTTGACAGTAATAAGCCCGGTAAGCTTTCCTTCGCCGTCAACCAGCGGGAGCTTTTCGATCTTATTCGCGGCAAGGATCTTATGCGCATCTTCTTTTGAAATTGCTGAAGGCCCTGTAATAAGACCTTCTTTTGTCATAACATCGCTGACGCGGAGTTTTTCGTAATCCGCAGGATCGATGAAGCGCATGTCCCGGTTCGTAATGATACCGACAAGGCGGCGTTCATCATCAATAACCGGCAGCCCCGATACATGGTAAGTCCCGCAGAGCTTGTCAAGATCCGCCAGAGTCACATCCGGGGATACTGTCAGAGGGTCGGAGATCATGCCGGATTCGCTGCGCTTAACAATATCGACCTGGTTCGCCTGGTCTTCAATACTCAAATTGCGGTGAAGGACACCGATACCGCCGTTACGGGCCATAGCAATAGCCATCTGTGATTCAGTCACTGTGTCCATAGCGGCAGAAAGCACCGGCGATTTCATTGTGATATTGCGCGTTAGGCGCGTAGTCGTGTCCACTTCGGAGGGGATAACATCAGATTCGTTAGGGAGCAGGAGCACATCATCATAAGCAAGCCCGAGCTTCTCAAAAGGTGAGGGCAATGGTGAATACTGTTCTGAAGGATGATTATTAAAGATATCAAAAACCATAACATAACTTTAGAAAAGCGGTATGACGAAACAGCATACGGTATTTCGTCCATTTCGCATGGTGAGACCTGCCCGGGTGCCTTCCGCTTCCTGCCTAACCGTCCGCGCCTGAATGCGGGTCAACATAAGGCACCCTGGCGCGGGCCACCCCGAAAACATTGATGGGGGTAACCAGTGCGGCACATATAAGGATAGTAAGCGCAAACACCTGTGTATCCAGAGGGGCAAGGCGCAGCATAATAAAACAGAGAAGGACGGTTGTTATAACTTTGAACACCCATATAATGATGAACCCGGCAGTGAATGCCCGGCCCTTCAGGCCTATCCTTTCCAGCAGTATCACGCTTGCAGGGGTCATCTCACTGAAAACGGCAACGATGGCGGCCCCGCATATGGCACCCCACAGGCCTGTCGTACCTTTCACAGTGAATGATACAGCAGCGCATATAGCTGATGCAGCCAAGAAAACGCCGGCTGACCATTTCATCACAGGAATAAGCGCATGGGATAAAGGGTACCTGAAACTGCTGCCATCGGGGATGCTGATACCGGTTTCCGATCCCGGTGCCGTACCGTCCTGAGGAATATGCCCGTGAGGGGCGGCTATGCCCTCCGACCTGCTGGCATCATTATCTGTCTGAACCATAGTATGAATACCTCCGTGTCCCCGCAGCAGGAACGCTTTCATCTGCCACCGTACGGGCAATATCCCCGATGCCGGCATGCCTTCCATTACCGCTATTATTATCCGGACGCCCATGCAGGCCGTAAACAGCATGTCCCCTGTCCCCTCGCCCGGCGCGGCGGAGCTGCCGGCCACCTCCATGGCCGAGTTTGCCATCCGCAGCCGTGTCCCCAGCTTTATCCGGGCTATTGCTGCCCCCTTCACGCCGCTTCTGTTTATAATATGGTGCCAGCGTAGCGGCTGTCAGGAGTACCGCAGCAATACCTGCACCAATAAGCACGTACCGGACCCGGACAAAAATAGTCATTACTGAGCTGAATGAAATGAGCGCAGCCCACGCCCACAGGATAAGCACTGCAGACTGGACGCTGTGCCCTATGCGAAGCATGCGGTGATGCAGATGCATGCGGTCAGGATGCATGGGGGACTGCCCTCTGCTCACCCGCCGCACTATAGCCAGGACCATGTCCAGCACAGGGAGGAACAGTACGAGTATGGGCAAAAGAATAGGCATGAACAAAGGCAGATAAAGGCTGGCATGGACGGCTGACGGGTCAAGCCGGCCTGTCATCATAATGGACGCACAGGTGATCAGATACCCCAGGAGCATTGAGCCGGCGTCGCCCATAAAAAGCTTTGCAGGATGCCAGTTATGCAGCAGAAAACCCGTGCATATGCCCACAAGGGCAACATCCAGAAGGGTCGCCACTGAAGCATAGCTCGCTGAGTTCCTGCCAAGGATATAAGAATACGCGCCGAAAGCAATGCCGCCGATAGCCACGATCCCTGAGGCCAGCCCGTCCAGCCCGTCCACAAAGTTCACCGCATTGATCGATGCCACAAGCAGGAATGCAGTGATTGCCATAGACAGGCTTGGGGATGCTGTCAGCAGGCTGTTGCCGAACGGCAATATTACTATCTGCAGTCCGCCAACAGAAACAAGGACTGAGATAAGGAGCTGGCCGGCCATTTTAAGCATCCAGTCCAGGTCGGCAATATCATCGATGATCCCGAGAAGGCAAACGAGGAAAGCCCCCAGAAGCACTACCCAGATAACATTATTATCCTGGAACAGGCTGGATACAAAAGGGAGCCTGCTGGCAAAAAGAAGTGCCGCAGCCAGCCCGATAAGCATCGCCAGCCCGCCCATCCGGGGTGTCGGTACTGTATGCACATCACGGGAACGGACTTCGCCGACTGCCCCCCAGCGGATGGCTATATGGCGGACCAGGGGGGTCACCAGCCATGTGACACCGCCTGCGATAGCAGCTATAAAAATATATACGCGCATCGGGGCGGACCTCCTGAAAGATGACGGACGTTATAATTTTACTGTGACCTCATTACAGTGTGCATGGCCGCGGCCACATCTTCCGCGCTGATAACGCCTTCCCGCAGTACGTCAAGCTTTGCCTGGGAAGTATCGGCATCCTTCCCTTCTGCGATCCGCAGCATAGTCGCCCTGTCCAGGGATACAACCGTACTGGCTGCAGCTCCCGGGGTGCTCCCCCCGTCTACATACAGCGATACAGCCTCGCCCAGTTCATCTTCCGCCTGTTCCGCATCTGTTGCCGATGCTTCCCCTGAACGGTTGGCACTTGATGCGGCTACAGGGCCGGCTGTTTCCAGCAGGTACTGCAGGGTTCTGCCGGCAGGGAAACGGACAGCCTGTGTACGCATACCGCCTTCCTCCCTTGCTGTCGCAAGCCTGCATCCATCCGAAGCAGGGCAGACGATGCATAAGGACCCGGCCGGGAAGCAGGCCAGCAGGCGTGTATACAGAGGGGGTATGATAATGTCGCAATCCTGCGCCTGACGGATATCCGAGCATAATATCTGTACGCTTTTCTGCACCGGCCGGTGCTTTGCAGCAAAGATCCCCTCCACTGCAGCGGCCGACCACGGATCGGCGATGATCCCGTACACCGTATCCGTCGGTATTACGGCAGTTTCCCCTTTACACAGGACTTCCCTGATCCGCCGGGCCGCCTCATGGGGGTCATCTTTTATACTGATATGTCCGCTCATCCTTCACTGCACTTTCATAGGTCCCGCACTTACACTGCACTGCACAAATACCTCAGTACAAATACTTCAGCCGGCCTGCGTCTGCGCACTTTTGCCGGTATACGCACGCAATGCCCTCTCAATAAGCGGCACATGCAGTGCGACCATCATCCCAGGCCCCATCACCATAAGGAAGAACAGCGACTGTATCCAGTACATATACGACACATACACCAGAATCAGGCACGCGGTATCGATGAGAAGGATGGCCACTGTTGTTATGATATGCGAAATGCCGAAAATAAAGGAATTGGAAACCGTCCTTCCTACAGGGTTCTCAAAACGCGACTGCACAGGGAAGACCCACCAGAAAAGGAGCAGCCACAGGAATGCTGCCAGTATTTTGAAAGGCAGAAGCAGGGGTATCTGCAAGGATATCCACGAATAGCCCAGCAGCGCACCCGCAGCTGCCATAGGGATCCATATAGCTGTTGACTGTACGAAATTCTTCCTGAACGATGTAAAGTAATTCCTCGTCAGGTTCCCTCTGGATTCCTGGGAACGGCGCGCAGCATCATATGCTGCTGTTACTGAAGCACCAACAGTTATTATCGGGATCGATGTAATGATCAGGTAGATATTGATAAGCACGATATCCGTAAACCACCACAGTCCCCGCATAAAAACAGAATCCTGGCTGAAAATACGACCCATATATCCCAGCATATACCGTCCGCTTTACCGCCAGCCCCTGTATCTGCCTTCTCCCCTCCCCTCCTGCCCTCAGACAGCCCTGCCGGATGGCATGCAAATATGCATAAGGCGCCCGGACCGGGATCCGGACGCCTTGAGTTCAGTTTTCAGCAGTTCTAGTGTGTAGCGTCGTATTCGGTCTTCCAACCGTCTACGAATGCCTTCTTGACACTATCCCACGTCCCGGTGCCCTGGGCGTAAGCAAGCAGTGCTGAGCCGAGGTCATCCTTCCACTTGGTCGAAGGGATAATAGTGAAGTTCCACGTTACATCCTTCTTGCCGGATTTAGCATCTTCCTGGGCGATCTGGGTCAGAGGGTTTTCAGATTTGATGTTTTCCATGGACTTGAAGGGGGTCACGAAGCCCATATCCTTGGCAAGGGCGTCCTGGCCTTTCTTATTGGTGACCATCCACTTGAGGAATGCCTCGGTAGCCTTCTGGTCAGCCGCAGAAACCTTGGAATTGATGCACCAGTAATTCTCAGACCCTGTAGTCAGGCCCTGGTTCTTTTCATCGCCTGCACCAATATACAGAGGCATCATACCGAGGTCACCAGCCTTGAAGCCGGATTTCTGCAGATCGGACCATGCCCATGTACCGTTCTGGTAGAATACGGCCTTCCCCGTAGCAAACTCTGAATTCGCATCATCAGCAGTCTTGCCGGACAGCTGTGTTCTCGGAGTTGTGGAATCATTGAGGTAAAGGTCAAAGATATTCTTGTACTGGTTGAGGTAAGTCCCTTTCAGTGTCTTGGGCTGGCCTGTGATATGGCCGGCAAGCATTTCAAAATACAGAGGCATATTCGCCAGATGGGTCTTGAAACGCCAGTCAGAGCTGGAGTCGAAACCTGCAGAAGTGAATGCGCCGTCTACCCCAAGATCCGACTTGTGCTCCTGGATGCTGTCGGCAACAGCCTTGAGCTTTTCAAAAGAGTTGATCTCATCTGCAGACTTGACAACCGCATAGGATTTCTCACAATACTTGTTCAGTATCGCCTTGTTATAGATGATGCCGTAGGTTTCCATTGCATACGGGACCGCTTTCACTACACCGTCTGATTTCAGGGCGAGATCAGGGTTCTGCAGCTGTTTGTAGACCTCGCTCTTGCTCATATCGGCAAGATACGGCTTCAGCCATGATGAGTCCTGTATCGGCCCGCCGACCTGGAACAGTGTTGGTGCATTGGACTTGGCCATTTCGGACTTCAGTGTCTGCTCATAAGTGCCTGACGCCGCAGTGCGGATATTTACTTTAACACCTGTCTCCTTGGTGTAGGTCTCCGCGATCTTTTTCCACTGGTCAGCGGCTTCCGGCTTAAAGTTCAGGTAATATACCTTGCCTTTCCCATTCGACCCGCTGCTGCTGCCGCATGCAGCAAGGCCCCCGATAGCCAGCACCGACGCTGCCAGCGCGCCGATTACCCGTGTAACTGTACGATTCATCATCGAGCCTTCCTTTTACTTGTACTGTTACCTAAATGAAAGGATACTGGCGGGAACTGCCGTATCCGGGCTGCACAGGGTTGTGAGGCCCCCGCAGGCAGGACCGGTATCATCCCCTCCGGCATTGCTTCATTTATACCTTTATTTATTTGAACGTTCAAACCGCTGTAATACCATAAGCGCAAACAGCCCCTGAACATCCCTAACCTTTCACCGCACCGGCCGTAACACCACTGATGATGTACTTCTGGCAAATGAGGTAAAAAACTATGATCGGCGCTATAGCGAGGACCAGGCAGGCCATCATCGCGCCCATATCTGCCGAACCGTATCCGCCCTTAAGGTATTGGACGGCAATTGGAATTGTCTGGATTTCCCGCGGAAGGATAAGGTATGGGAGAAGATAATCGTTCCATATCCACATGGTCTCCAGGATACCCACGCTGATAATACTGGGTCGCATCAGCGGCACAACGATGCCGAAGAATGTATAGGGAACGCTTGCACCATCTATCATGGCAGCTTCCTCGATCTCGGAGGGGAGGCTTTTTATCACCCCTGTGAACATGAACACAGCAAGGCCTGCGCCGAAGCCAAGATAAATAAACCACAGCCCGTACGGCTGGTTCAGCCCTATCCTGCCGCCGTCATCCGGAAGGTCGAAGCCAATAACATCCGCTATTTTGACCAGGGGGAACATGACCATCTGGAACGGGACGATCATATTGAACAGGAAAAGGGTATAAATAAATTTGGCAAACCAGTTATTCACCCGCACTATCCACCACGCGCACATGCTGGTGCACAGAAGGATAAGGAACACAGACCCTACAGTAATGAACGCAGTCCATCCGAAGGATTCCATGAATCCCGTGCGTGCAACACCCAGCGTATAGTTGTCCAGCCCCGCAAAGGATTTGGAGTTGGGAAGCTGGAAGGTATATGTTGATGAAATATAGGCTTTCGTCTTAAAAGAGTTATACAGAATAACAGCTATGGGAAAAAGCCATGCCAGCGACAGGATACCGAAGAATATAGTCCATAATGGGGCATGTTTGACTTTCCGGTTCATGCCTGCACCTCCCTGCTTGTTGTGAGATGGTTCTGCAGGAGCGCAATAGCAGCAACGATAATGAAGAAGACCACTGCCTTAGCCTGCCCTACGCCTTCGAATCCCGGGCGCCCGTAAATCGTATTGTATATATTCAGGGCCAGCATCTCGCTCTGGCGCCCGGGCCCCCCGTTAGTCAGCGCAAGATTCTGGTCAAAAAGCTTGAAACCGCCTGTCACCGTAAGGAATGTGCAGACCGTAATGCTGGGCATCATCAGCGGGATAATGACCCTGAACATGGTCTGAGGGGGGGTTGCCCCGTCCACCTGCGCTGCTTCAAGCACGTCCGTAGGCAGGCTCTGCAGGCCTGCTATATAGATGATCATCATATAGCCGATCTGCTGCCAGCACACAAGGATAACAAGCCCCCAGAAGCCGTATGCCGGCGAAAACGTGAGCGACTTGCCCCAATGCGCAAGTACGCCATTGAGGATAAGCTGCCACACCCATCCCAGGATGATACCGCCAATAAGGTTCGGCATGAAAAATACAGAGCGGAAGAATGTTGCACCTTTCATTGCTTTAGTGAACATATAGGCAACAGCAAAAGCCAGGACATTGATAATAACCGTTGTTACTACGGTGAACGCTATAGTGAACAGGAGCGCATGGAGGAACGTCCCGTCAGCGAAAATGCCCTGATAATTCTTCAGCCCCGTGAACCGTGCGTCAGCTACTGTCCCAAACTTGCAGAAGCTTAACCAGATGCCCATAATAAACGGGGCAATGAACCCTATAATAAAAGCGATAAATGTTGGCATTGCAAACAGCCACCAGTACCGCCTGATGGATTTCCCCATCATAGTGATCATAGAAACCTCACTCAGCTCTGAGTCAATAAGATATACCTATTATACGCACGTTCTAATAATCTGCTGGCAAGCGTGTTGCCTTCAAACTGCGCCGGTCTTATGCAGCAGGCCTGATGCTAATACACCAGATACCTGACGGCAGCAAAAGCCGCCAGCAGCAGCGGGTATGCGGCAACAAGCATCCAGCGGAACGGAGGGGCCGGATACTTCTCCTCATCATTGCGCGCATGGAGGAACAGCACCCCAATCCCCGGGGCAAGGAGGAACAGTGCGCCCCATGCCCCCGCAATGTAAACCATGGTGTTTTCTTTAGATTTCAGTGCATGGAAAATGACAACAAAACCTATAAGGGCAATACCCTGGTAAAGGATATGCTCGCGCAGGCCCAGGCGGAATACATAGGCCCATGTCAGCGCACCGATGATGGCTATGATACGCCAGATCCAGCGGGTAAATTCTTCGAAGCGCCCCAGCCAGTCCCATGCAGCGAGGACAACGGAACATACTGCAAGTGCCCACAGGGGGTTCTGCGTTTCCCACGTGACCCACTGGCCCGTAGAAACGAAATCATACGGTACTTCAGACAGCGCCGCAACAGCCAGGAGTATAAGCGAATATTGCAGCTTCATACCCCATGTCTCAAAATGTTTGACAAACAGCCATGCTGCTATCGGCAGAGCCATCCACGATAAAGCTTCACAGAGGACAGCAACGGTCAGCGTAAACATATCCATTTTTGAAGGGTCTATGGATCCGGTCCGCACAAGGCTTGAGCCAAGCATGGAAAGAACCATGAACAAAATAACAAAACAGCTCAGGCGGTAATCGCTGTTCCCCCTGTGTCTGCGCTTTTTCTTAAGTTCGCTGCTTGTTGGCATATCAGTTCAACCCACTTATCCTGTTCCTGATCTGTTGATGGATGCGTCCTCATTATAAACTGCGGCCTGCTATAAAATCATAAACAGCCTGATAGTCTGCACCATGAACGGATAACACCGCCTGCGGCTCCTGTGCAGAGGAACGGCAGGTGCCGTTATCCGTTCCGGCAGTTCCTGCAGTATCTGCTGCGCCAGCTGTACTATCGGCATTACCGGGACCACCGGTGCCGCCTGTATCAAGGTATATCCCGTCAATGCCCACACCGGCTGCTCCCCTGATATCACATACGCTGTCGTTGCCTATCATAACCGTTTCGGCCGGAGCAGCGCCCGTGCACTGCAGAATATGCTCGAAAAAGGCGGGGGACGGTTTTTTATACCCTATCCGGGATGAGAGGAATACCCTGTCCAGGAAGGGTTTAAGCCCCTCTAGTTCCTTATCCGTATACAGCTCCTGGGCATTGGATGCGAGCACTGTGGTCAGTCCCTTCTTCCTCAGTGCCGTGAGGAAGTCAGCAGCCCCAGGGAATATGCGGATCCACTGGCGCGACGCCTCCCTGAAAACGGTAGGTGCACGCACAAGCAGATGTTCCCCGCTCACAGTTTCCGCGCTGATGCCCATGTCGGAGAATATCCCTGTATACACCTCAGCAATATCTATCTCGACCTGCGAAGCATCCTTCCCGTCCCGTAACGCTGCTTCCGGGTGTCCCGCAGCGCCGTCCGCCGGGACAGCGCCGCCAGGCAAGCTGCCGTTGCCCGTACCGGCAAGCGCCAGCTCGGTTTCACGCTGTTCCCTGGCCATAAACCTCTGCCTGAGGTTTTCCGGCGAATGTATACCGGCACCGCTGTCCTCTGCATCCGCCCCGGAGCTGTGATTCCCTCCAGAGTATGGAAGCAGATAAGCATACAGGGCCTCCCACGGCTCCGGGGACGCTTCATCTGTATGGATATCAAGCAAAGTACCGTACAGGTCAAGAAAAACGAATTTATACATCACACCTCGTTTCCCCGGAAACACCCCCGAAACATAACAGATGCCCGCCTGCGGAACCGTAAGCGGGCATTGTCCAATGTGTCCGGCTGCATATATCCCTTGCAGCCTCTGTCATTATCCTGCGATATGTCAGCCCTTGACGGAGCCTGACATTGCTTCCTGGTAGAAGCGCTGCATAAGGATGAAGAGGATAGCGATAGGGACCGATACGCATACCGCACCCGCAGCAAAGCGGGTGTACCACTGGTAGATATACTCTTTCTGAAGCATATTCCACAGGCCCAGAGCCACCGTCCAGCCATGCTGGTCGCGGGCAATCACCCCTGCCATGACGAAATCAAGCCACGGGGCAAGGAAGCCGACAATAGCCTGGTATACGATCATAGGCTTGCAGATAGGGACGATGATCTTCCAGAACACCTGCCATTTGGTGCAGCCGTCCAGGTAAGCAGCCTCATCCAGGGAGGCCGGGATCGTATCCATATAGCCTTTCATCACGTAGAAACCTGCACCGGAACCTGCAGAATAGACAATGATCAGCGCAATCAAAGTGCCGGAACTGCTGGTCAGACCCATAGCCTTAAGGATGAAGTAGATAGCCACAACAGCCATGATCCCCGGGAACATGCCTAGGATAAGGGCAATATTCATGAAGGTCTTGCGGAAATGGAAGCGCAGGCGGCTCATGCAGAATGCTACCGACAGCACAAAGAACAGGCTGATAAGGCAGACAAAAACTGCAATAATGAATGTGTTGAGGAACATCCTCGGGAAGTTCATCACATCCGTTTCCGTAAACAGCTTCACATAATTGTTTACCGTATATTTAGTCGGGAAGAAGGTATTCTGGGTAGCCCCCTGGTCTGCGTTGAAGCTTTCCAGGAATACCCAGACTATCGGCAGTATCCAGATGATCCCCATCACTGCGAGGAACAGATGCGTGAGGATATCAAGGATGATCCGTCGCGTCCTCTGGTTCTTCAGCCCTGAGGCGCCATTCTGATACTGGCGTTCTTCCTGTGCAACTGCTGTACTGTTACTCACTGGAATCCCTCCTCATTCTTGTAGGAGCCGGAGTTGCGATACGTTATCAGTGAAACTACGGCAAGGACGATGAACGTCATAATACCTATGACTGCGCCAAGGCTGTAATTCTGTTTATCTACAGTCAGCTTGTACAGCCACGTGATAAACAGGTCCGTCTTGCCCGCGGACGCGCCGACAGGGGTCGGGTCGCCGTTCGTAAGAAGGTAAATAACGTTAAAGTTATTGACGTTGCCGGTAAATGTCGTGATCAGGTAAGGCGTCATGACGAAGAACAGGTACGGCATGGTGATCTTGCGGAATATCTGCCACCAGTTCGCACCGTCTATCCTTGCTGCCTCATACAGGTCAGCGGGGATATTCTGAAGGATGCCGGTAACCTGCATGATCGTGTACGGGATACCCACCCACAGGTTGATGACGATAACAGTCACACGAGCCCATGTCGCGTCGGACAGCCACGGCAGCGGTCCGCTGATCCATCCCCAGCTTTCAAGCAGGCGGTTTATTGCGCCGTTCTGCTGCAGCATCGTACGCATAACAAGGAGCGAGACGAACTGCGGGACAGCAATAGACATTGAGAATACTGCGCGCCAGAACCCCTTCAGGCGGGTCGTCTTACGGTTGATGATCATAGCCATGAACAGCCCGAAGAAATAATTGAGGAATGTAGCAAAGAATGCCCATACCAGGGTCCAGACGAGGACACTGGCAAACAGCCCGATATTGATAGTGGAACCGGTAGTCGAGAAGACCCGCTTAAAGCTGTCAAACCCTACCCATGTGAACTGGTCGGTATGGCCTTCATCATAATTTGTAAACGCCATGGAAATCATGAAGACCAATGGCAGGATAGTGAAGATGAAGATGCCCAACGTCGGCAGGAACATCAGCGATACTGAAGCATTCTCATTGGTAAGGCTCTTCAGGTCATCGATGATCCCTGGGGCATGCCCGTTCTCCCTGGCAAGGGTCTCTGCCTTGTACGCCGAAGACATCGATATGGACATCAGCCATACGAAAATCAGGATAAGGACAACGGTTATGACCCCATAGAGGAGTACTTCAACTGAAGGGTCCGGATTAATATAGTTCCAGACACCATCGATTTTGACCCGCCGCTGTGTGCCTCCGCCAAGGCTGGGAAGCCGTGACAAATTGTGGATACCTGCAGTAACGAAGAAATAGATAAAAGCCGCTTCTACAGCGAGGAAAGCTATCCCCTTGACGAACTGTTTATGGATCAGATTGCCTAAACCAAATATGAAGAAAGAAAGCTTAGAAATAACGCTTCCGTGTTTCAAAGCGTGTATAAAAGAGAAACGGGACGGGGCAACATAATCTTTGCTTACCTTTTTTTGCTTCTTCTTACTGACTGCCGGCGTCTGTGCCGTCGCTGTCACGATCCACCTCCTTTTATTGTGTGGAATGAATATGGAATAATGATGGGTGCCCGCTGCACAATCTGCTACGGGCCCCCATTCACACTAATGTGGACTTTTCAGCCCTGTGTAGTTATATGAACTACTTCTTATAGGAGTTCAGCCATGACGTGGTCTGAGCTTCAGCATTGGACTCAGTCACGGTCTTGCCTGAAAGTGCCTTGCCGAAAGTCGTTGCCGGCTCCCAGAAGTTATTCATAGCAGAAATCGTAGGCTGGTTCACAGAGTACTTCTCAATGGTCTCAATCTGAGCAATAGCGGCAGGATCAGACTTGATATCGGCCTGATCCGCAAGGGTCTTGTCAGACGGGACAACATTGCTCATTGTGTAATGTGCCTTCTGTGCCTCCTTGCTGCCAAGGTATGCAGCAAACTTCGAAGCCCACTTCGGGTTCTTGGAGTTAGGGTTGGAAGCGATTGCCTTGGAACCGGAGAATGGCTTGATCTGTACAGACTTGCCGTTCAGGGTGTAGGAAGGCGCCGGGGCAGCAGCATAGTTGTCGCCGAGGGCTTCTTTAGCATTGGAAGCATCCCATGTACCGGAGAAGAAGACATCAGCCTTCCCTGCCTTGACAGCAGCGATACCTGAACCGTCAGCATCATCTGAGAAGTTCGGGTTTGCAACGAGCTTAGCAAGGTATGCGGTTACAGCAGCAGCATCCGGGAAGTTTACGCCGGCCTTTGCATCTGTGCCCTTCGCGCCAAACATGGTACCGCCATTGCCCATGTAGAATGCAGGGAAATACCATGAGTTGGAAACGGGGAAAGTCACCTTGCCCTTCTGAAGCATGGTGTCAAGGCTCTTAATGTCCTCGGAAGTGAACTTTGACTTGTTGTAATACATGAACCATGTATTGCCGGTGAACGGCACGCCATAAAGCTTGCCGTCAGAACCGGTTACAGACTGGATAACAGAATCGGAATTCTGCTCCTTTACCTGCTTTACAGCATCATCAGAAAGCTCTGAGATAGCATTGGATTCTTTCAAAGTACCGAGCTGGTCGTTAGCAAACATGTATACGTCTGCTGCAGCCTTGGCATCTGTCTTTACCTTCTTGCCGGCATCCCCTTCAGACACTACAGCGTTCTTCCATGTGAACTTGGTATTCGGATTGGCCTTCTCAAAGTTCTTTTCCATGGTCTGAAGCCATGAATCGGACTTGGCCTGATCCTCGGAAGGACCCCAAACAGTGAGCGTCACATTGCTGTCATTTGAGCCGCCGCCATTGTTGCTGTTACCGCATGCGGACATACCAAACAGCACGGCACCGGCAGCTGCAATGCTCATTACTTTTGTGAGTTTTTTCATAAATAACTCTCCTTAAACCCCCACTGCTTCGCGGGGACTATTCCTTTTTCCGCGTTCCTCATATACCTACTGCGGTATCAATTAGAACGTTCACTTTTGATGGTAGCAGAAATGTATTTTGCGTACAAATCAGACACGCGAATAATGCGGACCAAAATCCAATAATATTTTTAACTGGTATTTTCAGCAGGCCGCAGGAAACGGGCACAGAAGGACTCTCTGCAGTTCCCCGACGGGTACCTATGATGCATTAAAGTATCCTTCATGACCAGTACTAAAGAAAAACCGGCAGCACGGCAGAACCGGCAGATGAGTACAGAGGGCGGCAGCTGCCCCGCATCCCCAGATGCAGGCAGCGGGCCGATCCCTATTGCGGAAAGTACAGCCCCATGGCACAAAGACAGCCCGCAGTGGCTGCAGGATGCAGTGTTCTATGAGATATACCCCCAAAGCTTTTACGATTCCAACGGTGACGGGATCGGTGACATCCCCGGCATCACACAGAAGCTGGGCTATATACAGTCGCTGGGATGCAATGCCCTGTGGATCAACCCCTGCTTCGATTCGCCTTTCAAGGATGCCGGTTATGATGTGCGCAACTATAAACTGGTTGCGCCGCGGTACGGCACTAATGATGATCTTATCGGGCTGTTCAGTGAAGCTCACAGGCGGGGGATGCATGTGCTGCTGGACCTTGTCCCGGGGCATACCAGCGAGGAGCACGAATGGTTCACACGCAGCTCGTCTGCAGATCCTGGGGAATTCGCCGACCGGTATATATGGACCGACAGCGCCTTCAGCAACGGCGATTCACTCCCATTCATAGGAGGCGAAAGCGAGCGTGATGCTACGTATATACTGAATTTCTTCAAATGCCAGCCTGCCCTCAATTACGGGTTCGCCCATACGCGCAAGCCCTGGCAGCAGTCGGCGGGAAGCAGGCATGCTGCGGAAACCGAAGCCGCAATGGTTGATATCATGCAGTTCTGGCTTTCACGCGGATGCGACGGCTTCCGTGTTGATATGGCCGATTCGCTGGTGAAATTCGATCCTGACGACAAGCCGTATACAACCGCAGCATGGAAACGGATGCTTGCACCTGTCAGGGAAGAGTTCCCGCAGGCTGCTTTCGTATCGGAATGGGGGCGCCCGTGGCTTTCCCTCAAGGCAGGCTTCGATATGGACTTCTATCTCGACTGGCGCTGGGGAAACCCTAACGGGTACAACCAGCTGCTGCGGGATACGGATACACCTCTTGTACGCGATGATGACAAAAGCTATTTCAACGCCGATTCAGGAACATCACCTGTAGGGTTCCTCAAAGATTATCTGCCCCAGTATGAGAGGTCACACTTGCTCGGCAGCTTCAGCTTCCTGACCTGCAACCATGACACCCCGCGTATTGCACCCCGCCTGACAGCGCGTGAGATAAGCCTGGCCTACGGGATGGTCTTCACTATGCCCGGGATACCTTTCCTTTATTATGGCGATGAGATCGGGATGCATTACCGCGATATCCCTACAAAAGAAGGAGGATACCGGCGGACCGGCAGCAGGACCCCCATGCAGTGGGCGCCGTATAATGCCGGAGCGTCGCCCTCATGCGGCTTCTCTTCTGCCGATCCCTCACGCCTTTATCTGCCCGTAGACACTTCCGGCGCGGATGACGGCATAAACGTGGAATCACAGGATGCTGACCCGCATTCACTCCTCAGCATCATCCGGGATATCATAAGCCTGCGCCGCGCACATCCTGCGCTTTCGCCGTCTTCAGGGCTGTCAGCAGTTTTTGCACAGGAGGACATGCGGAGCCTTGCCTATACCAGGACAGACCCGAAGTCCGGTGAGTCTGTCCTTATTGCCGTCAATCCGGGGACATCCGAAGAAGCATTCGACATTGGGACTGGCCCTGCTGCCGGCCTGCTCCTGCATATCGGCGGTATGCCCCGTTGGGAAACAGCCGGAGGGGATGCCTCCCGATGCCGCCTGCACTTGCCGCCGCAGGCATTTGCAGCTTATCTGATGCAGTAACTCACCGCTTTATTGCTGTCAGGAAGCGGTCCCTGCCTGTAAGGTCCCGGCGGGTCCGGACGTCACTGAACCCATTCCGCGATGCAAAGCTCCGCAATGCCGCTGCCTGGGAAATATCATGCTCCATAACAAACAGGCCGCCGGGACGCAAAAGCCGGGAACTGCTGATGATGATTTTCTGCGGGATCTCCAGCCCGTCTGCCGAGCCGCCGTATAAAGCGATGTCAGGGTCATATTCACGGACTTCAGGCTGCTGAGGTATCCGGCTGAGGGGCACATACGGCGGATTGCTCAGGACAGCGTCGAACCGGCCTGTGCCGAGGGTACCAGCGATTGCGGGATCCGCAGCATCGCCGTGGACAAGGTGATAGCGGTTTTTAGCTGACGGGTCAGCCCGGCAGATTTTATCCGCATTTTTATGCGCCCATTCCAGCGCATCACCGCTAATCTCAACGGCATATACTTCGGTACCGGGGCACTCTGTTAACACTGAAAGCCCTACTGCCCCGCTGCCTGCGCACAGGTCGGCAATACGCGGGCGGGCTGGGGGCCTGCCCCGGCCGTTCCCATTATCCGGCCCCAGCTCTGCCTTGCTGCCTTTTCCTGTACTGTCGGTCCCCTCTCCGGTGCTGCTGTCCCCTGCTCCGGCACTGTGCCCTTCCGCGCTGACACTTTGCCCTTTATCCCGCAGCCAGTCAAGGCCTATCTGGACGAGGGTCTCTGTTTCAGGGCGGGGGATAAAAACCCCCGGTCCCACGGATATCTTCAGGAACCTGAAAGGGGCATATCCTACTATATATTGCAAAGGTTCCCGGGCCTGCCTGCGCATAACACGCTGCCTTAAGAGCCGGAAATTCTCTTCCTGGGCGCCCGCAGCGCTGATCGGGCAATGCCCGGCAGACTGCAGATCTTTCAGGCTTATCCCCATAATAACTGCAAGGGTGATATCTGACGAAGACACCCCAAACGTAGAGCTGAGAAGGAGCCGCGCCTCATTATCCGCATGTTCTATGCCTGCCTGCCCCAGAGCCTGCGCAATCCCGCTGAGGGCATCCCCGACCTGGGAATTGAAAGAAAAACCAATATCCATCGTAGTGACCCGCAACCCTGCCGTAGCCTTGCCGCCGTACTGTGTCTGCAGCTGCTGCTCCCCGCTACTGGCTCTGCCGGGCAAGGCGGGCTTCCTCATCAGCCTGTATATCGGAATCGATCACAGCCTGGAGGTCGCCGTCAAGGACAGCGTCAAGATTGTATGCCTTATAATTCGTGCGGTGGTCTACGATGCGGTTCTCGGGGAAGTTGTATGTGCGGATACGCTCCGAACGGTCAAGGGAGCGGACCTGGGAGTGGCGCATATCAGCGGCCTCCTGGGCTTCCTCCTCATGCTTCATTGCCAGAAGCCGCGATTTGAGGACACGCAGCGCTGCCTGCCGGTTCTGTATCTGGGATTTTTCATCCTGCATACTTACTACGATCCCCGTAGGGATATGCGTCATACGCACAGCAGAATACGTAGTATTTACTGACTGTCCGCCGGGGCCGGAACTCATGAATATGTCGATCTTCAGATCTTTAGGATCAATGGTAATCTCATCATCGTCATCATCGGCCTCAGGGAACACGATCACGCCGGCGGCGGAAGTCTGGATACGCCCCTGGGATTCAGTCACGGGGATACGCTGCACACGGTGCACGCCGCCCTCATATTTGAGCGATGCCCACACACCGTCGGCAGGCGCCACCGCCCCTTTAGTGCGGAATGCGATCTGGAGGTCTTTTACGCCGCCGAGCTCAGTCATATTCTGGCTCATGACCTCGGTGGACCACCCGCGCTTTTCGGCGTACCGGGTATACATACGCAGCAGGTCGCCCGCAAAAAGCGCCGCTTCTTCGCCGCCGGCGCCTGCTTTGATCTCCATGATCGTATCGCGGGCATCGTCGGGGTCGCGTGGGATCAGCGCTGTACGCAGCTTTTCTTCCAGCTGCGGCAGCTGCGCCTCCAGCCGGGCAGCTTCCGCGGCGAAGCCTTCATCCTCGGCGGCAAACTCCTGTGCCGCTTCAAGGTCGCCTGCAACGCGCCTGTACTCCTCGTATATGGAGACGATCTGTGCCAGCTCGGCGTGGCGCCGGCCGAGCTTACGTATCTTATCCGGATCCGATGCCACCTCCGGAGTGCTCATCTGCTGCTCAATATCATGGTACTCATCCAGTGCCAGCTGTGCTGCCGGAAAATCTTCAACCTGTGCCATTCGTATATTCCTTATTTGATATTGTGCGGGATATTATGAGGGACCGCCAGTATCCTTCTGCTGCCGGCGCCCTCAACGCCTGTTGCCAGGCGCATGGGTTATGCCTGTTTATATCTGTTTATGCCTGCCTGTTTTGTGCAGAGCCAACTCAGCGGAAGATACAATGTAGAATACAAAAACGCCAGCCCCAGCGTATGCCGGGCCTGGCGTCAAACGTATAGCTACTTGTTCTTCTTGCCGTAGCGTGCCTCGAAGCGGGCAACGCGGCCGCCGGTATCAAGGATCTTCTGCTTACCGGTGTAGAAAGGATGGCAGTTAGAGCATACATCTACGGTCATATGTCCGGATGTGACAGTTGAACGGGTAACGAAGTGGTTACCGCATGAGCAGGTTACCTCGGTAGGTACGTACTCCGGATGGATATCCTTTTTCATATTTCTCCTAGGGACTTAGGGGAACCGGGTCGCCATGCCCCTTTAGCAGGCGTGAACCGGAAACCTTGAGTGATTATACGCTTTGCGGGCGACGTGTCAAGTCCTGGGAGAATTCCTCTACAAGCGGATCGGAACAAATCAGAGCGGATCCCGGCTATTTGCAGTTCATATCCGATGCTCTAGAAGCAGTACGTGGGGATGCAGGGGCTTGAACCCTGGACCGAACGATTATGAGTCGTTTGCTCTAACCGACTGAGCTACATCCCCAAGTCGCTACGCAGTACATAGTAGCAGCCGCCGCGTAAAACCCGCCGCACTGATGTGTCTCATAATAATTCTTCTATACCAACACTAATCGCGTATATTCCACTATTGCTCGAAGCGTAGCAATTATGTAAATTAATCAGTTTTCGTTTTTCTATAACCAAATACTAGATATTCTGTCGGATTTAGTTTTCCTATTAATGATGGTGGGAGGTTTGGATGTTTCTGTATATAATCAATATTAAGAAATTCAACACTCTCTAGCTTATTTTCTATATTAATTAGTTCTTCACGATTCTTAGTTTCTCTAATTTCTTTTGTTCCAATGAACAATTCCCCGTCGGGTTTAAGAAAAGAGACTATTTCTTTTTCTTTCAGTTCTTCCAGTACTCCACTACTAATATCCCCCTCATCAGTGGTCCAAGTGCTAAAGTCCATAATGATAGTACCATAGGAGCTTTCTTTCAAATCTTTCTTTTCGTTTTCGAAATCCTCTTTATTCATATATTTACTACCAGTACTTACAAGATCAATATAATGCGAAGGGACGCTACCCTCTACATCCGCGGATCCAATATATAATACAGAATCCCTAGACTGTGCTATATATTTAACTAGCTTATAAAAATATTCTTTTTTACCTTTATTCTCACACCATTCCTCATTCTCACTTTCGACAGTCTTAATCTTTGGCAGCTCGCCCATTTTAGGACAGAAGGCAAAGCACCATAGTAGGATGAGCACCGATGCTGTCAATAATACGAATGATAATGTGCTCCACGGGTGTGACAATGATTCCGTACACAATACTCCTATACTATTCGCTATTCCCAACGTGAAAAAACCAACCTTCCACCACTTACGTTGCATATCACGTAATCTAATAAGTTTGAATGAGTTCTCGAAGGAGTTTTCCTTACATCTGCCTAAAACCTCTTCATAATAATGATCGCGATAAAGGTATGGTTTTGCTATATCCGTCCTAAAACTTCTGTGCCAAAAGCACCATCGATACAAATAAACACTAATCAAAGCCATAAAAGGTACAAGTACAATCACAATAAAGAAACATAATAGACTAAATTCTATTTTTGTTTCCCTCGTAATTCTATCGTCTATGAACCAACAATAAATAATAAAACTTAGACATAATGATAATAAAATACCGGAAAAATAACAAAATATATAGCCTAGCCAGGGCTGATATCTAGCATTCTTCTTCCTTATATTCCTATAATATGAATCTTTAGAGTAACCAAGCAACTTATAAGCTAGTACTTTTTTTCTCCGTTCCTCTAGAAGTTCCTTTTCTACACCGTTAGAACTCTTAATCCTCCTTTCAATTCGCTCAAGCTCATCAAGCACATTAATATTATCGTTACTATGGAGTGGTGTAAGTTTTAAGAGTGGTGTAAGTTTTAATAAAAACTCGACTAATTTCCCATTAACCATACCTTGCCGACCTCCATCTTAAAATGACCCACCGCATTTCAGGACGAAAACGTAGCCTTGGGTGGGTGCTGATAGCTTTATTCTAGCATAACTGCACGCCTAATTCTCCGCATGAAATACGGATTAAGTGTTAACAATAAATCGCCGGCTACTCCCTAAAAATTGGATAGTTTTATCGTGCTTTTATCACGTATCAACAGCTGTATCTTCATGATCTTTTAATATTCACACTGTAACGCCAACCCTAAAAGGACTGCTTCTATACGTGTCAGCCGGCAAACCAACCTACCGGATAGACACATTCCCAACGTCGCATGTGATTTTGAAAAATGGGGTGCCTTTTTTAGTATCCGCAGCGGTCAGGGCGCTGATCTGCCGGGAGCCCAGGGACAGCTTCCCGACACGCAGTTTTGCATCATACCCGAAATCTTCCGGGATGCCTTCAAACGTCGCGTTGCCGGCAGAGCACGCCAGTTCTATGGATTCGCGGAGCACGCCGCTGCGCCACTTCACGTTCCCGGCCTCAATACTGACTTTAGCAGTCCCGATATCAACATTGTCCAAATCAATATTCGCCGCTCTGTTCCTGATAGTCAGTTTCTTTGAATTCAAGCCGTTTACAGTACAGGCAGCCCCATTCAGCTTGATTTTAGTGCTTTTGAGGACACGGTCAGGAAGGGTGATCTTCACCCGCGGTATATCAGCGTCAGTAAGGACAAAAATATTCTTGAGCAGCGGCTTCTTGCGCCTGACAGTCAGGATCGAATCAGCATATTCAATAAAGAAATCCGACTTCTTGCAATTCTCAAACTCAAGCGATTCAGCCTCACCCACATCGACGCTGCAGCTAACACCTGCAAGGTTGAGTTTCAGCCCCACCATCGTTTTCCCGTTAAAACTGGCATGATGCTCATCCCTGCCGTCTTCGGCGCCTTTATTATCTTTTTTGCTGTCTTTGTCGCTCATCGTGTTTCCTTTCACACATGTACCTCTATTATAGCCGCTCATCTGAACCCTGAGCCGGGTTCCATGCCAATAAGCCAGTCAAGCTGACGGGCTATAGGCAGGCTATCTATCTGCTGATTATCCGCTAAAAACAGGCTGTATTTTAATTTTATTTTCTGTATTTTTGCCGTACTATTCATCCCCGGTGGTAAAACACGCAGATATAAAATCCGATTCGACGGTTTTTCAGCGATTCCTATTTTTATATCTGCGTGTTTTACCACCGGCATAGGGGAAAGTGGAAAACAGACGCTTTCCATCGCCTCACCTCCGCAATACGCGCATCGTCACACATATCCAGTATTATTGGAGCCGTTGTAAAACCTTGGAAATAACCGCGGAAACTAAGGGCTGAGGACCTTCAAAGCCCTGAGCGGCCAGAACTGCAGACAGAGAACAGGACATACGTTGGCTGAATTTATTTATCAGATGATAAACGCCCGCAAGGCTTTCGGAGACCGCGTCATCCTTGATGACGTGACGCTGAGCTTCCTCCCCGGCGCCAAAATCGGCGTCGTCGGCCCTAACGGCATGGGCAAATCCACGCTGCTGAAGATCATGGCAGGGCTTGACACGGTATCAAACGGCGAATCAACGCTGACGCCCGGCTATACGGTAGGCATACTCCAGCAGGAACCGCCGCTTGACGAAGACAAAACAGTCGGCGAAAACATTGAAATGGCGTTCGGCGATATCCAGAAGAAAGTCCGCCGCTTCAATGAGATCGGCGAAGAAATGGCTTCTCCAGATGCTGATTTTGACGCTCTTATGGCAGAAATGGGCGAACTGCAGACTGAGATCGACGCGGCAAACGGCTGGGACCTGGAAAGCCAGCTGTCCCAGGCGATGGACGCCCTGCAGTGCCCTGATCCGGATACCCCGGTGGAAGTGCTGTCAGGAGGCGAACGCCGCCGCGTAGCACTGTGCAAACTCCTGCTTGAAGCCCCTGACCTTCTGCTGCTTGACGAGCCGACCAACCACCTGGATGCGGAATCGATCCTGTGGCTGGAGCAGTTCCTCCACACGTATAAGGGTGCCGTGCTCGCAGTGACCCATGACCGGTACTTCCTTGACAACGTTGCGGAATGGATCTGCGAAGTTGACCGCGGGCATCTGTATCCGTACAAGGGGAACTACACCACGTATCTGGAGACCAAGGCCAAGCGCCTTGAAGTCCAGGGGCAGAAAGATGCCAAACTCGCCAGGCGGCTCAACAGCGAGCTCGAGTGGGTGCGGAGTTCGCCGAAAGCGCGCCAGGCAAAGAACAAGGCACGCCTCGAACGGTATGAACAAATGGAAGCTGAGGCCAGGAACTCCAGGAAGCTTGATTTCTCAGAGATCCAGATCCCGCCGGGGCCGCGGATGGGTTCCAAAGTCCTTGAGGCTTCACATATCCATAAGGCTTTCGGCGACCGGGTGCTTATTGATGATCTGAGCTTCACCCTGCCGCGCAACGGCATCGTCGGCGTCATAGGCCCTAACGGTGTCGGTAAGTCTACACTGTTCAAGACTATTGTAGGCCTGGAACCGCTGACAGGCGGGAACCTGGAAATTGGCGATACCGTAAAGGTCTCTTATGTTGATCAGAACCGCGAAGGGCTGGACCCCAATAAGAATTTATGGGAAGCAGTTTCCGACGGTAATGATTTCATTGAAGTGGGCGGCATTGAAGTACCCACCCGCGCATATGTTGCCAGTTTCGGCTTCAAAGGGTCAGACCAGCAGAAGCCGACGGGCGTGCTTTCCGGGGGCGAGCGCAACCGCCTGAACCTGGCGCTTACCTTGAAACAGGGCGGGAACCTTCTGCTTCTTGATGAGCCGACGAACGATCTGGATGTGGAAACACTGGAAAGTCTGGAAAATGCGCTTATCGCATTCCCCGGATGCGCTGTAGTCGTTTCCCATGACCGCTGGTTCCTTGACCGTATTGCGACCCACATCCTCGCATGGGAGGGCGATGACGAAAACCCTGCCAACTGGTACTGGTTTGAAGGCAACTTCCAGTCATACCAGGAGAACAAAGTACAGCGCCTGGGCGAAGAGGCCTCCAAGCCGCACCGCCTGCACCGCAAACTTACCCGTGAATAGCAGGTGTATACGAGTAACAGCTGCACATAACGGACAGGCGGTTCCCAGCTTTTTATCACGCCAGCGAATACAATAAAGCTATGTCCGAAAATATGCCTGGCCGCAGTACACCTGCAGGATCTGCGCAATCGCCTGTCAACCGTCTCATAGATGTCCTGTCGCTGGGAGAGCCGGCGGCAAGCCTTCAGCATACGTATATCAAGGGCGAGAGCCTCTACTTCCCTACCGGCCATGTTTATGGCGGACAGGTGATTGCACAGTCTGTTGTCGCTGCATCGGAAACTGTGCCTGAAGGCCGCCTCCCCCAGTCTATCCACGGATATTTCATAGCGGCAGGCGATATCCATCAGGATGTCCTGTTTGATGTGGAAAACCTCCGCGACGGCAGGTCTTTCTCCTCCAGGCGGGTGAATGCTACTCAGCGCGACGGGGCAATATTCACTGCGATCACAAGCTTCCAAGAGTACGGGCAGGACGGGTTCCAGTTCCATGATCCAGCGCCGGATGCGGCCGTGCAGCCTGAAGACCTTCCCAGCGTCAAAGAGCTTATGAAGCCTTATGAGAAAGTTTCTCCTCTTGCGGCGTATTATGCTAAGGAATCACCGTTCGACATCAGGCATGTTACGCCGACAGTCCTGCTCGGGAACAGCAACAGCAGCGGTAATAACGGCGGGAAAGGCAAAAATGACAGCAAAACCAGGGACCAGGGCCGCAGCCAGAACAGCACGGCAGGCAGCGCACATGCAGAGGGCGGGCATCAGCTCGTATGGATGAAAGCGGACGGGAATGTGGACGCAAGCCAGACCATACACCGCGCACTGCTGGCTCTGGGATGCGACCAGATCATGATGGAGCCGATACTGAGACGCGCGGGGATAAGCTTTACGACTAAAGGGATATCATTCGCTTCCATAGACCACTCCATGTGGTGGTACGACAATATTGACATGAATGACTGGACCCTTTTTGAGCAGGATACACCGGTTGCAGGCCACGGCCGCGGGCTTGCCACGGCAAAGGTTTACAGCCGTGACGGGAAACTTGTAGCGGCTATGGTCCAGGAAGCTATGATCCGGGTGCCGCAGGCCGAGTAAATATTTTATACCTTCATAGGTATCTTATAACTTCAGTCCGCAGGATAAGCCAGCTAAGAACGGAGATCCTGCTTCGGGGCGATGATATTAGCAAAATGCCCTGCAGCAGAAAGCAGCTGTGCCGGAAGGTACCGCGGATCATCCTTATCAAGGCTTTTATCAGGGACAGTATAAACTTCTACAGGGGTATCCGGGAAAACCGCATCGTGCTGCCCCGCTTCAGAACGCAGCCACTGGGCAAGGGACTCGGCATTATGAAAAACAAGCATATTAGAATCCCCAAGAAGGGCAGCGATTTCCCCATAATACGGATAATCAAGGTTTTCTGCAATAGCTTCACGGATCTGCCCTGCTGATGAAGAAACGTCCCCAGTACCCTCAGCACGCAGCAGGGCTTCGAAAACAGCATTGATCCCGCGATACGCCTTCACCGCATCTTTCCGGGGGTTAGACCGCGAATATACTTCTGTGACGAACCACGCATCAGGGTTCGCAGGGATATCTTTATAAGGCTGGTTTTTCTTCCAGTTATGCGAGCGCCTTACATCCGTTATCGGCTGCGCTTCAGGCGTAACAATACGCGCCAGGACATGCTTTTCAATCTTGTCCCACAATGTCCGGGCATCCTTAAAACGGCGGGCATTGCCCGACCCGTCAGCAGCACGCCTGGCGGCATGGGTGCACAGGGACCTCAGATGTACCACGGAACCGGGGGTCCCGGGGAGTGATCCCGCATCAGCAGTATCTACAGCATGGTAATCATCGGCATTACCGTCAAGGATGTCAATGATATCAAGGAAAAGGTCCGAGGCATCATTGATATACCGGCCGTTCGCCAAAGGGTACTGTTCCTGCGGAGGATACACATGGATAAGTTTCAGCGCGTCTATGCCGCGCAGCCCTGCCTCCTTCCGATAAAGGGCGATACCCTCCCCATCCTCATGGCTGCGTACCATCTTCATCTCGTAATGCGTCATTTATGCCCTCCTCACGTTCGATTCGCCTGCAGCACGGGCACGGCGTTTTTTATGGGCAGCCTTACGTTTAGTTTCAGGATGTTCAGGCCCTGGGGACGGAGGCCTCCTGCACCACCTCTCGCCGACGATGCCAAAAATAACATCGGCTATGCATACTGCTATTGCTATGGCACACTGGATAACAGCGGACCTGTAATATTCGATCTGCACATGCGGCAGGCTCAGCAGCAGCTGGCCGCCATACCAGCCCGTAAGCGCCGAACAGGCAAGGGATAACGCCTTGCTCATGATCAGGGTATTGACCGCCTGCTGCGGGTTGATCTCTTTGCGGTCCCCTTTCGCATACCTTCTCACCTGCCATGCAAACCAGAGGATAATGCAGCCTACAAGGAGCAGGATAACGGAAATGAACCACGGCACACCAAGCAGATAGATGTTTGCCTGCTCTGTAAGGAATTCCAGGAAGCCGCCTGCGAGCAGCCCCAGCAGAAGGGCGACAGCAAGATGCCACCACGGCGTGAATCGTGCTTTCATGCTAAACCTCCCAGTATCCAGTCATCAGAAACTTTGTTGACAGCATCCCTGTCGGGCGCCTGAAGGATGAGCTCGCCAACCGGCCCGCCATGCTTGCCACGGAGCACCGCATCAGGTTCAATATCACGCCAGGGGGAAAGAACAAAGGCCCTCTGCCATGCACGCGGATGGGGCAAAGTCAGATGGGGGCTTTCACTCACTATACTATCAAAATCTATAATATCCAGATCCAGAGGGCGCGACCCCCAGTGCACTTCACGGGACCGCCCATGCGCGGATTCGATCATATGCAGGCTGTCAAGGAGCTCTTCAGCACTATGCGTCGTGTCCACCTGGACTACAGCATTGAAGAAATCAGGGGTACCATCCGGCATCCCCCAGGGAGCAGTCCTGTACAGCGGGGATATGCCGGTCACCTGGTTCCCGGGTATGGCATCAATCGATACCACTGCACTTCGCAAAGCCTGTTCGCAGTTGCCCAGGTTTGCACCCATCGCAATAACAGCATGATGCACAGCAGGTGATTGCGGTGCGCCGGGCACGCCGGCATCACCCACAGAGCGGCTGTCCGGCGGCATACGGTTTCCATCCCCGTACGCGGTAAACGCTCCGCTGGCTGCTGACCCCGCATTCCCTTTCCCGGCGCTCTCGGCTGTTTCGGCGGACAGCTCAGCCTGCACATTATAATCCTGTGACTGGCGCTCAATAGATACGCTTACATCATCAAACAGTGCCCCAGAGGATCCCGCGGCAGTTTTATGCACTGTTACAGCAACTTTCTGTACACGGTATGACAGAAGGACAGCATCGGCGATTTTCTGGGCAAGCCTTTCGAGCAGATCAACATGGTCTCCTCCGACCACTGATATGACCCGGGAAGCTATCTGATCATAATTGACTGTGTCTACAAGCTCATCGCTGCGGACAGCATCAAACAGATCCAGATACATGATGACATCCACGGAAAACAGCTGCCGGGCCTGCGGACTGCTGCCGGTGCCGTACAAACCATGGGTACCGTATGCATGGATGCCTGTAAGTGTTATCCTGTCCATCCTTCACCGTCACTTCCCCATATAGTGCCGCAGAATATCCCCCGCAGCGACCGCACATACATTCCTGCGCACATCATGCACCCGTACCGCCCACGCCCCGCGCTCGGCGATAAGTGCGCTCAGCCCTGCCGTTACAGCATCTTTATCATCAAGGCTCACATCATCCTGCTGTGGCACAGGCTTCCCCTTCACGGTGCTGCCCTGGCCCCTACGCGCAGGATCAGGATAAGGGCCGGAGGCGATACTGCCAATAAACCTTTTGCGGGAATGGCCTATGAGCACCGGATACCCTGCTGCCTGGAATCTGGCAAGAGAACTGATAAGCGGCAGGTTGTGGGATATCTCAGGCTTGGAAAAGCCGAGCCCCGGGTCAATAATGATCCTTTCGTCGCTGACCCCTGCAGCGCGGACAGCATCCACCTGATGCATAAGTTCTGCATACACGTCATTGACAACGCCATTCCCGTATATCTCAGAGCCGCCGGCAGCGCCGGGATCCAGCCAGCCGCGCCAGTGCTGCACAATATAGGGGCAGCCGTATGCGGCAGCAACATGAGGAAGTTCCGGGTCAAGCTGCCCGCCGGACACATCATTGATGATTGCAGCCCCATGCTTCAAGGCAGAATCGGCGACTTTTGACCGTGTCGTATCAACAGAAACAGGCACCATGTGCCTGCCGCTATCAGATCCGGCTAAGGCAGCCAGTACCCCAAGCACACGCTGTTCCTCTACATCTTCAGGGACCCGGCGGGCACCGGGGCGGGTCGATTCGGCACCGATATCAATAATATCAGCGCCTTGTTCAGCCATATCATGCGCATGCCGGACCGCGTCTTCAGTACGCAGCCATATACCGCCATCAGAAAATGAGTCTTCAGTAACATTCAGCACACCCATAACAAGCGTACGCGATACGGGTATCCCAATTACCGCATTGATACGCCCGTTTATGGCCAGCACAGTTTCCATATCAGGCTCTTTCCCATTTTCTAATATCCTCATACAGCTACAGACCAAGCAGCAGTTCACAGTTACCTGGTAGGCTGTTGCCCGCCTTCTTCGGATGCACCGCTTTCCCGGTTTTCCGGATCATGCTGCTGGGTATCCGGATAGGGGCCATCCCCATTATTCCCGTTATCCCCGTTATTATCGGGCTGGGCTTCCCCTGCCTGCTGCTGGCTCCCCCATGGTGCCTGGCCTGGCTGAGGCAGAGGCGGCATCTGGAGTGATGGAGCCGGCTGCACAGGTGTACCGGCCCCTGTATTGGGGTATTGCCCATCCTGGACAGGAGCCTGCCCCTGCATCGATCCCCCTCCTGGAAGCTGCTGACCCTGACCCTGCTGCCCCTGAGCCGGGTCCTGGAATCCCTGTACCCCCTGGGCATGGCCTGCAGACGGCTCCGTCCCCTGTGCAGGGGCAGGGGTATCCGTACCTGCACCGTTGCTGCTGCCATCAGTGCCGGCACTGCCTGAAGTAGCATCTACAGCAACTGAACTCCGCAAGTTCTCAGGGATGGGGACGGGAGGCAAATCTGAATCAGGGCGGCTGCTGTCTGAAAGCCACAGCTCCCGTTCCGGAGCCTTCTTCAAGCCCTTGAACACTTCATCAAGCTCTTCACGGTTGAGGGTCTCCTTGACCAGCAGCTGGCGGACAAGCTCATCAAGTACATCACGGTTCTCGGAAATGATTTTCCACGCCTCCGTGTGCGCTGTTTCAATAAGCTGGCGGACTTCTTCATCAATAGTGCGCGCGGTCTCGTCAGAGAGACGCCTGTCCTTGAGGTCTTCCAGGCCGCCTTCCTGCTGGCTGTCTTCCCATTTCACAGATCCCAGCTTCGAAGAGAAACCATACTCCAGTACCATTGCGCGTGCTATCTGCGTGGCATGCTCAATATCATTGGAAGCCCCTGTACTGGGATCGTGGAAAACCACTTCTTCAGCGGCACGCCCGCCCATCGCATAAGCCAGCTGGTCGAGAAGCTCATTGCGCGTCTGGGAATAACGGTCTTCTGTAGGCATAACAGCTGTGTATCCAAGCGCACGCCCGCGCGGAAGGATAGTCACTTTAGTGACAGGGTCTGTATGGTGCAGAGCAGCCGCAACCATAGCATGCCCGCCCTCATGGTACGCGGTGTTGCGCAGCTCGCGCAGCGCCATGCCGTTCGACCTGCGCCGCGGGCCGGACATCACACGGTCGATCGCCTCATCGATAGCCCTGTTGTCGATAAGGTCCGCGTTGGAACGGGCTGTAAGCAAAGCAGCTTCATTAAGCACATTTGCCAGATCGGCACCGGTAAAACCGGGGGTGCGTACGGCAACTGTATGCAGATCAACATCAGGGACAAAAGGCTTGCCCTTGGCATGGACTTTCAGGATCGCTTCACGCCCGGCAAGATCAGGGGCCTCCACGGCTACCTGGCGGTCGAAACGCCCCGGGCGCATAAGCGCAGGATCCAGGACATCCGGCCGGTTGGTGGCAGCGATAACGATCAGGTCTGTATCGTTCTTGAAACCGTCCATTTCCACCAGAAGCTGGTTGAGGGTCTGTTCACGCTCATCCACTCCGCCTGAAGCGCTTGAACCGCGGCGGCGTCCAACAGCATCGATCTCATCAATGAAGATGATCGCGGGCGCAGTCTTCTTGGCTTCCTCGAACAGGTCACGGACACGCGAAGCTCCAAGCCCCACAAACATCTCAACGAAATCTGATCCGGCCATGGAATAGAACGGCGCCCCCGCCTCGCCTGCGATTGCACGGGCCAGAAGGGTTTTACCCGTACCCGGCTGCCCGTACAGGAGCACGCCCCGCGGTATCCGAGCCCCGAGCTTGCGGTATTTGCCCGGGTCCTTCAGGAAATCACGTATCTCTTCAACTTCCTGGACGGCAGCCTCTTCACCCGCAACATCGGAGAACCTCGTCTGCGGCACTTCGCCTTCAAGCAGTTTTTTATTCTTAGGGCTTCCCAGACCAAACATCTCGCCTGTCCCGTCGCCCATCCTTCTGAACAGCCACCACATGGCGACAAACAGAAGGACAAGCGGGAGGACACTTGTAATAAGGACAGCCCAGAAATTATTTTCCGTTACCGTTGTGGAATCAAACCCGTGCTGTGCTTTCGCATTCTGCACGATGTCCAGTATCTGCTGCGTCTGACCGCTGACAAAATAGAACTTGACGGTTTTCCCGTAATTCTTGTTCCTGATACTTCTGTCAGGTGAATTAGGGTTATAAACGTTAACTTTATAGTCCTGGTCAAGCCATATCTCAACATTCGGCGATATCCCGTTGGATACTTTTACATACCGTATAGTATATTTCGGAGCATTTTTTGAAGTACCTTTAGCAGATTTCCCCTGAAGGAGGGCTATCCCCTGCTCGGTAGTGATAACAGGGGTATTCCTGTTGTTCCGGTTGACAAAAAAGAAAACCCCCGCTACAAGGACTGCCAGCATCAGTACCCAGATAACAGTATTCCTCCACCATGGGCGCCCGGCATTAGGACCGTTCCCCTTATTCCCATTGGGGTTGCTGCTGTTGCCCTGCCCGTCCCCCTTATCAGCCGGGTCCTGCTGGAATGGGTTTCCTGATAACGGGTTGCGGCGCTGCGGATCACGTCCGTAAGTCATGCGCATTCTCCTTCTATGTATACCGATGGTTTAAGCACTGCTATGGAATTAAGGTTACGGTAATACTCGTTATAATCCAGGCCATATCCCACAACAAATTTATCGGGGATCTCAAACCCCCTGTATTTAACATCAACATGATATTTCCTGCGTGCAGGCTTCTCCAGCATCGCAAAGATCTCGACAGACGCTGCACCGCGCCTGTTCAGTTCCCCCACAAGCCAGTTCAGAGTGTATCCGGAATCCACAATATCTTCGACTATCAGCACATGACGGCCTGCCACATCAGTAGTCAGGTCTTCGCGTACGGTGATCTTCCCGCTCGATTCTGTCCCGGAACCATAACTTGATAAGCTCATATAGTCGATTTCAAGGGGGATGCTCATAGCCTGGGAAAAAGTAACCATAACGTTGGCAGCACCTTTGAGCACCGCTATAAGGAGCGGATTTTTCCCTTCATAATCACGGCTTACGGCGGCAGCCACATCAACTATCCTTCTCTCAAGAGCATCATGCGATATCAGTTCTTCATCAATATCGTCTTGTATGTCTTTGATTTGCATAGGTATTATTCTGTCATAAATGAATGACGTTAGAAACGGCTTTCGCTGAAAGGTTCCTTAGGTTTTATCCAAAGTTCTGCGATTTTTTCCGATAATATATATCCAGAAACGCTTATCACGGGTTTTTGCTGCGAAAACATCGGCCCCATATGGATGTCCGTTTTCTGCCGATATCCGCGGGAAGGGACCCGAAACCCGTTTATACGCCAGGAAATCATCATATTCTGATACGAGTTTCTCCACAGGGTGGATCCCCCAGGATTCCAGAATTTTTATGAGGATGCGCGACCGTATAGCCGGATGCAGGCTGCTGTAGCCCAGCAGCTCGTAGACGGAAATATCTGCCCGGCTTTCCAGCCCATATTGCCGGAGGTATCCCCCAAGTGCCGCAAGATCCTGGGGGCTGCAGCCATCCTGCGTATCAGCTCCGCCTGCTCCGCCTGCCCCGCCAGCCCGGACCAGCCGGTGCCCGTCCCATACTGCAGGATATTCACGGACCGACTGCCTGTATGCCGCTGCAGCATGGCTGTCGATATAATCACGGTCCTGCCGGTTGACGTCTGTATAGTGCGACCAGAGGCCCGAAATATCTTTCCTCGCAAAACCGGCCAGATACGGCATAAGGTCCTGCCGGATACGGGATCTCAACGGGAACTGCCCGCTGCTGAGCTCATCAGGGGACAGCGCTTCGGCATTTGTGGGATCATCCCACCATGAAATGCCCGCGTTTTCGCATATGCGGGTAGTATCCTGCCGGGCCAGGCCTTTGAGGAAGGGCCGCAGGAATGTAACACCGCCTTTTTCAATGCTGGAGGGCATCCCGGCAAGCGCTGAAACAGTTGGTGCCCTTAGCAGCCCGATGGCAACCGTCTCCGCCTGGTCCGTGGATGTATGGGCAAGCAGCACTACAGCAGAGCTGTGCTTATGGGCTGCAGCGATAAGCTCATCGAACCGCGCATCCCGGGCATCAGACTCCTCCCCTAAGCCCGTAGCCTGCACCTGGGCATCAGCAATGATCACCGGGTCCAGGCCCAGTTCCGTGCACTGCCGGGCTGCAGTGCACGCTGCCTGAGCGGAGCCTTCCTGAAGATGGTGGTCTACGACCACCGCACCGCACCGCACGCCAATGCTGGAGCAGACGATACGGGAAATATAAGCCAGCGCCATGGAATCGCGCCCGCCTGAACATGCCACCAGGACCAGAGGGGAATCAGCGTGCGGAGTGTGGTTCCCATGCTCACGGAATTCGCCGGACTGCAGGGTGACGCCGCTGTTCCCCAGAGCCTCACGGACAAGGCCGACAGCACGTTTTATCTCTGCGGAATATACCATGGCATCCTACTTATCCTCTTTGCCTGCCGCACCTGTACCTTTATGCGTAATAGGCTTCCACTGGGACTTGGAGAAAATCGCCACGAAGGAGATAGGGACATAGCTGAGCATAAACCAGGGGAAGCTCAGGCAGTAGGCGACAAGCTCCCGGTTTGTAGCGTTGATCTTTTTCCGTTCAAGGATGCAGACGAAAACCGCCAGGACTGTGAACCCGACCACTGTGCCGACCAGCGACACCCAGTATGTCGAGAAATTCGCCAGCTGGCTTTCCCACGATACATACCCAAGTGCAGCGTAAAGGATGCTGAGGGCAAACCTGATCAGGGAGATCACCATGAAGGGGCAGATAATAAGCGTCAGATCCATTGCAGACAGGTCGCGTTCACGGATCGACCAGCGGATCATGCTCAGCCCGTAGTACCGGAACACCTGAAGGAACCCTTTGCTCCAGCGCACCCTCTGGTTCCAGCTCTGTTTGAAGGATGCGGGCTGTTCGTCATAGAACACAGCTGTTGAGCAATATCCAATGTGGTCTCCGCTTAAGATGCAGTCCATGGTAAATTCCACATCTTCGGTCAGCAGATGGAATTTCCAGCCGGCATTGCGTTCCATGATTTTTTTTGAAAACATAAAACCGGTGCCGCCGATCCAGCCGTTATTCCCCAGGATAGAGCGTCCGGCATTCAGCAGGCGGGACTGGAAGATGAACCATAGTGCCGAACCGGCAGATACCCAGTTCTCCGCAAGGTTCGTGGAATTCCTGTAGCTGGTAACGGCATCATAACCCTGCTGGAAAGCATTGTTCATTTCTTCAATGTACTTCGGATCAAGAAGGTTATCGGCATCAAAAATAAAGTACGCATCATAAATATCGCTGAACTTCCTGTCGCGCATATAGTTGAACAGGAATTTCAATGCGTATCCCTTGCCCACCTGCTCCTGGTTGAACCTTTCAAGTACGCGGCATCCCAGGCCCCGGCACACATCAGCCGTATCATCCGTGCAGTTATCGGCGACGACCCATATATCTACAAGCTCTGAGGGGTATGTCTGTTTATGCAGGGACCCTATAAGGTTGCCGATGACCTGCGACTCATTCCGCGCTGAAATCAGGACCGCATAATGTTTATCCTGCGGTGCAGCTGCATACTTCTGCGGTTTGCCGAAAAACCCGGCAATAAAGTAAAGCACCTGATACCCGAAGCTCAGTATGCCAAGGATAAGGATAACAACATCAAGGAATTGCAGAAGGACCATTATTTCCACTGCCCCCGGGCGCCCCTGCCTCTGGAACGCTTATGCTGCTGCCTGCGGCTCCCTGTACCAGTTTTGGTACCAACTGCTTTTCCGGTATCTTTTCCGTCAGCTTCATCCTGGCCTTTACCGGTAGCGCTGCCAAGCACGTTACTGCTGACAGGGACTACTGCGGGCTGTTCGTCATCATCGTCCGGTCCCTGCGCGCCAATAACAGGCCGCTTGCCCGATCCTCCTCTGCCATACCCTGCACTGCCCTTCTGCGGGATAGCAACTGTTTCTGATGCATCTTCCTCTTCGGAAGTACGGTACGTGGCCGGATCCTGCTCCCCTGCGCGCCTTCGCAGGTCAGCAACACTGTCAGCCATAATATTTGCGGATGAGCCCCGGGAACTGCGCGGCATATGTTCAGCGATCGGCTGTATTACATTCTTTTCGATCATTTCAGCCCCGGAGACAATACCGGATTTTTTCACCGGCCTAGGATCATCAAGCAGATCAGAATCTATGAGGTCATAGCTGCGCGTATACGCGCTCAGAAGGGCCTGGAGGCTTGCAGTTATAGGCAGTGCAAGGAATGCGCCCAAAGCGCCGAACAGCCCGCCGAAGAAGAATACTGACAGGAATGCTATAGCCGGATTGATATCCATCGTATCTTTTGAGATACGCGGCGACAGGATCATATTCTCAATCTGCTGGTACACCGTTATGTAGATCAGCAGATAGACTGCATACGGCCAGCCGTTGGTGCTCCATGCCGAGACCATAGGGACTACAGCACCGATATATGTGCCGATAGTAGGGATAAACTGTGATACAAGCCCGCAGAAGATCGACAGCGGCAGCCAGTACGGGATCTTCAGGATGATCATAAAGATTGCCAGGAAAGTCCCGTTCAGGATAGCAAGGATGAACCGGCTGTACAGGTAATTCGATATCTGGGTCTGTACCGTGGTCCATACAACAATGAATTTACGCTGGGATTTACGGGGAATCCACTTGCACAGGCCCCTTCTCATCTTAGGGCCTGCAGCACAGATATAGTATGTGACCAGAAGGATCGTCAGGACTGCGAACAGCCCGGAAATAAGCGAAGAAACGGTAGAGTAAGCCCGGGTCAGGTATTCCTGCATGCCGTTCGTATTGAAGAACGACATAATGCTGGAACTCAGATCCTTGATCTCCGGAAGACGGTACCCCGACATATCCAAAATACTCTGACGGATATTCCTGTACGTATCGGGAAGCCCCTCGATCATTGTTGTAAGCTGCTGTACAAGAAGCACGCCAAACATCGAGAAAAAAACTGCGCACAGCACCACAAAACCTATAAGCACAACGCCTGCGGCTGCACCACGCCTCCACCCATGCCTGATAAGCCGCAGGATCAGAGGCTCCAGTGCCAGCGCAATAAAAAGCGCTACGATAACGTAAAAAACGACATTTTCGATTTTGGGCCATGAATTCCACACAAAGATAGCAAGATAAACTGCGATCACTGCATACAGCAATGCGCGCCCCAGCCACTCAGGAGGCCTGCGCGGATCGCCCTTCGACGGGAAGATCGTAGCAAGGTCAATGCGCCGGATGGCGCTTGTATCAGAAATATTTACTGTCCTGCTGCCATCATTACTGTTATTGTTCCCCGGCTGATCACTGCTCATATCTGTACCTTTTGCCAGCTCCTGTCCAATGTGCGTGCTTTTATAACTGCCCCTATTATCGCACAGGCGATAGAACGATACTGCATAATCGTACAGAGTATATCCGGGATACAGAACACTTGGGGATAAAACGGCAGACGGGATCATCCCATGGCATATATCTGCTTATAATGGAATCCATGACCTCAGTTTCAATAATTATTCCTGCATGGAACGAATCTGACCGTATTGCGCAGTGCCTGCTCAATGCTACGGCGCAGACGGTCCCTGCCCATGAAGTTATTGTTGTTGACAATAAGTCAACCGACGGTACCGGCCAGATTGTTGAACAGTTCATAAAAGACAACCCTCACAGCAATGTGGTCCTGCTCCATCAGGATGAAGAGCAGGGGCTGATACCGACCCGCAACGCCGGTTTCACTTATGCAACGGGGGATGTGCTCGGACGTTTTGATGCCGACTGCATGATAAAGCCTGACTGGGTAGAAGTGGTCAGCAAGCTCTTTGAAGAGAACCCTGAGGCCATGGGCGCCACGGGTCCCTGCACTTATTATGATATGCCGGGGAAAAATATCAGCCTTGCCGGGGATAATTCCATCCGTAAGCGCATCTATATCGCCGACGGCAAACGACAACTGCTGTACGGCTCAAATATGGCCATCCGCAGGTCGGCATGGGAAGCGATAAAAGGCGAAGTATGCCGAGATAAGGAAGATATCATGCATGAAGATATCGATATTTCCCTGCACATGTTCGACCATGATTTCGAGACTGTATACAGCCCCAGTATGATCGTAGCCTGCAGCGCGCGCCGTATGGATACCGAGCTGTCATCGTTCCTCGCTTATATGAAGCGCTTCAAGAATACTTTCGCGGCGCATCCCCGGCACTGGCGCGAAAAACGGCCCGAATACACGCTGACTGCGCTGTATCCGGCGATCCGTGCCTTCTACTCCACCTATCAGAAGCATCTGGAACGGCATGATATTGACCCTGCGGAAGAAATGTGGATCAAAGAATGGATCGAACTTGCCGAAAAAGACAAGATGGAATTCCCCGGGCAGGTGCTCAACCCTTAGCCCAGGCCATCGGCATCACCGCCCATGCCGGGCATGCCGATGTACACGCCCGCCGTACCGTTTATGCCTGTCGGGTTACCGGGCCCCTATCGCCAATATACTGTGTATAAAATCTCAGCTCACGCAAAATCCTGTGCGTGATATCTGAGGCTTCCAGCTTCATCCCGCCTTCCAGCCAGTAGAGGAGGACTGTCCATGTCCCGCCGATAACGATCAAGTTGACACAAGTCTCGTCTACGCCATGGATCCCATGCCAAGGAAGACTGGAACCGGGCAGGGCCCTGAGGAATTTCTTTCTCTGTACATCGAAAACCATATCCAGAAGATGGTGCCGCTTCAGAAGGCCGATATACTTCCTCCGCTCTTTCCAGAATGTAAAATACAGTACCAGCAGGCTTTCAAAATCCATTACCCCCTGCCGCCTGACTTCAGCCAGATAACTGTCCAGCAGCCACTCCACAAAGAATTCGACCACAGAATATTTATCTGTAAAATGGCGATAGAACGTATTGCGGGATACATGGGCATGGGCTGTGATCTCAGAAACAGTCAAAGCGCTGAAATCATCACTTTCCATTAACCGGAGGAGCGCTTCTGTTATCCGGATCTTGGACTGGTATACCCGGCTGTCCATTTTTCTCCTTATTCCGCTGACACACTATCCGCTGATCTGTACCTTTTCCCGAAATCCGCTTGCTGCTGCATGGCCCGCTTTCTATAGTATAAACGAATTCCGTTATATAAGTTCAGGAGGAAATAAATTATGCTGATCCTATTCCATTATTGGAGCTTGCCTATACTGTTCCTGCTCCACGATTTTGAAGAAATGATTTTTATGCCGTTATGGAAAAAGAGGACAAAATTCATTTCCCTGAAAGAAACGAAAATCGGCAGCTTCTTTGGGAAAGTTACCGACGGCTCCGCATTCAGCGTAGGGGTACTGGAAGAGTTCACCGTACTCCTCCTAGTCTCGGCGTTCTGCGAGCTGAACCATAATAGCAGGCTTTACCTCAGCTTCTGCATCGCATACATGCTCCATTTCATTATGCATTACACGATGTGCTTACGGTTCAAAGGATATGTCCCCGGAGTTGTGACAGTTACCGTACAGCTTCCTGTTATGCTGCTTCTTATTTCCCATTACTGGACAATGGACTGGCTGACGCTGACCTATTTTGGTGCCGCTATGCTTATTGCCTACACTAACCTGTATGTTATGCACCGCATTATGCCCCATATCCAGCGGATCCTTGCACGCTATGCGCAAGGGTGAAACCGGTACCCCCGAGGAGAGTCGAACTCCTGTTGTCAGATTGAAAGTCTGGTGTCCTAACCGTTAGACGACGGGGGCGCACTTGATACAGGATATACGCAGGTGTAGATTTACGCAAATAGGGCGCGTCCCGGTATTCCGCAGCCGGCACGGCCCGGAAGCCGGGGTACGCACCCCAGCCTGGCAGCGCGCCGACACTGCGCCGCCAGGCTATTCGTATCCAGATATCCCATGGCGTGCATGGAACGTAAAATCATGGATCGTCCGGCCCGCTGCGAGACCTTTCTTTTCAAAATTTGTGAGTATCCTGCCCTCGAAACGGTGGGATTCCTGGAAATCGGCATGCTCAAGCAAGTACGCCCTGTCAGCGTTCCCCTTGCTGACATGCTCCACCGGGAGGCTGACCGTCAGGGTGCCTGTATTCGTGAAGTCATCCCTGTGATCCATAACCTCATGGATATGCAAAGCATAATCGTCAATATCCGTAGCGATCCTCCACATACAGCCGTCTTCCAGAGCAGTACCTACCGAATGCGCAAACTTCCCCTGGATAAGGCGGCGCTTATGGTGTTTTGTCTTCGGCCAGGGATCAGGGAAAAATGTCCATACTTCCCTGACTGTGCCCGGCTGCACTGCCGCAAAGAACTCGGGGGCATTGACCTGCGCAACCTTAACATTCGTCAGCCCGTTTTTCCCCCCAAGCAGCATTGTGTGGGCCACGCCAGGCTTATAGACCTCTAAGGCAAGGTAATTATTATCCGGATGGGACAGCGCGGCAGCAGTGATATTCTCGCCCTGGCCTGAGCCTACTTCTACTATGAGCGGGTTGCTGTTCTTCCAAATCCTGCTTATGGAACTGCGGGAGAATACGAATCCCCGCGGCATGCCCAAATCATATTCTGTTTCGCCAAAATCACTAAAATCCAGAAGGAAACTGTCCGCATAATCATCCCATGCATTCTGCAGGCGCCTGTCCAGGTGTGAAGAGCGACGCACGAAAGAAACTATCGATCTGGTATGATGCCCCTTCCCGCTGCCGCCGTCCGGCAGGCCTGCAGAGGACGTAAAATCTGTCATAAAGGATATTGTAAGGGCGGGCGTGAATCACGCATACCCTTCCTCACCCCGAGATATGTGCTCCGAGTTATGATAGTGGCGGCAATAGAAGCTCACAGATTGGAAGAAAAATGACAGTCCTTGTTACAGGCGGATGCGGATATATAGGTGCCCATGTCGTACATGCATTGCACCAGGCTAAAGATGAAGCAGTCGTTGTTGACGACCTCAGCTACGGGAAGCCCGACCGGATCGAAGGTGCACGCCTCTATGGCATGGATATTTCCGCCGCAGGGGCTGATAAACGTATGGCAGAGATCATGCGCGAGCATAATGTGGATACGGTTATCCATTTCGCTGCCCGCAAGCAGGTGGGCGAATCCGTTGAAAAACCTCTGTGGTACTATCAGCAGAATATCAACGGGATGCTCAATGTACTCCAGGCGATGAAAGATTCCGGGGCACAGAAGCTCGTTTTCTCAAGCTCAGCGGCGACCTATGGCGTACCGCCTGTAGATGTTGTCCCTGAAGATGTTATCCCTATGATCCCTATCAACCCTTACGGGCAGACGAAGCTTTTCGGCGAGTGGATGGGGCGCGCCTGCGCCAGCGCTTTCGGCATCCGCTTCTGTGCGCTGCGCTATTTCAACGTTGCGGGATGCGGCCCTGCAGAGCTTGAGGACCCGGCGATTCTTAACCTTGTGCCTATGGTATTTGACCGTTTGAAGAAGGGGCTTGCCCCGGCGATTTTCGGGGATGATTACCCTACCCCCGACGGCACCTGTGTCCGGGACTACATACACGTGTCCGACCTGGCCGATGCCCATGTGGCGGCTATGCGCTATCTTGACCGCGACGAACGTGCGTACGACGCATTCAACGTCGGTACAGGCAAAGGCACATCTGTGCGCGAGATCGTTGATGAAGTCAAGAAAGTGACAGGGCTGCCTTTTACCGAGACCGTCAAAGAACGCCGCGCAGGCGACCCTCCGCATCTTATCGGTTCCCCTGAGCGTATCAATACTGAAATGGGATGGTATGCCCAGCACGATGTGCACGATATTGTAGAGTCGGCATGGCAGGCGTGGCAGGCCAACCCTGACCATCATATTGACGTTGATGCATGGAAACAGGTGGGCTGAAGCTCCTGCAACATGCCGATGCTTGCACTTGACCAACCGTTCATGTAATATTTCTACTCGGTTGCGAAATGCAGCTGTGGCTCCGTAGCTCAGTTGGTTAGAGCGCCGCCCTGTCACGGCGGAGGTCGCCGGTTCAAGTCCGGTCGGAGTCGCTTGGAGCAGGACCCGGTTTCTCCGGGTTTTTTTGACGCTCCATGGCTCTGTAGCTCAGTTGGTAGAGCGTACGACTGAAAATCGTGAGGTCAGCGGATCGATACCGCTCGGAGCCACAGCACATGAAAGGGCCCTGCGCATGCGGGGCCCTTTCATTTTTGTTTTATATCCAGCTGGTATATCCTGAGACAGCTGCTCACACAAAATCCTATATAAACACCGCTGCGGGCGCAGGCACTGTCCTTGGCACATGTCTGACAGCAACCTCATGGTGGTAAAACACGCAGATACAAAAACAGGAATTGTGGAAAAATGCGGAATTGTATTTTGTATCTGCGTGTTTTACCACCAGGGTCTGCAGACAATCATATACACTCACTATTTTTCATCATAAACAGTAAAGGCTGTCCAGCACGTCACCGAACAGCCTTACAAAATATCAAAATACAGTACAGTATACGGTTACAGAATCTCTCTCCAGCCGGTACCTCTGCACAGATATCTGACTCCGCTCCCCGATATCCGTATTAAGAGGACACGGAGGACCGCCGGAATATCGCCTGACGGTTGATTCATGTCAGTTTGTATTCGCCTGCAGCCGTCGTCTGATCCAGCCGACGATATACGGTGCAGCAGTTTCGATCTGGTCCATAGCGGTTTCAAAATCTTCAGGACCGCCGTACCATGGGTCAGCAAGGTCAATAGTCTCCTCATTCCCGGCTTCCGGCTGAGGAAGCTTCGGGTCAAAAGAACGGTACATATGGACTTTCCCCGCATCGCCAGACGGTATCTGACGCAGCAGCGACCGCATATGCGCTGCGGTCATGGGCAGGAACAGATCCGTGCTCCTAATCTCATCAGCAGTGATCCGATGAGCGTAATGGCTGCCGGGCAGGCCATACCCCCGCTCACGGAGCACACGCCGGGCACGGGGATCTATAGGGTTCCCCTGTTCCTCAGAACTGACTCCGCTGGAACGGACTTCCACGGAACCGTCCAATCCGGCATCAGCAACATATTTGCGCAGCACTATCTCTGCCATAGGAGACCGGCAGATATTCCCTGTACATACTGTCATCACTGTATATTTTCCGTCAGTCGGCATATCTTGTTTCCCCCCTTACAGGAACTCCTTTACAGGAACCCGCAAACTGCTATTAGCAGCTCAGCCCCGCAGGGCACTGTTGCGCTGCCCTGCCCATTTACTCTGGCCTGGGCTATTTTCTATTTTATTTGGCTATTGCAACCCTGTGCCCGGCAGCACCATCATTCAGCAGCATACCTGGAATCATTACGGTGCAGTGTCCGGAAACGGTACCGCGGGATATCCCCCTGCCCCGACGGGACCATCCAGCCGCTGTCAGAAACCACTTCGAATACGCCGCGCTGCAGCAGGTCGTCAATATCCGGAGCAAAAGCATCCGCTTCAACAGCAACATCAATATCTGTTATATAGATATTATCTGCACGATAGATAAGGCCGTTGTACAGTTGTGCCCCGCCGATAGCCCAAATCTCCCCCCGCAATATGCCGTCATCCGGGATCGCCGGCTGAGACGCCATATGCAGCGCCTCATCAATACTGTCCACTACAGACGCTCCAGGGGCCTTATATCCCATATCCCGCGAAACTACGATATTATCACGCTGGGAAAGCGGCCTGTACTGCGGATCGATCGACTCCCACGTCCTGCGCCCCATGATGACAGGATGCAGGACAGTAAGCTCTTTGAAATGCTGGAGATCCTCTTTCAGATGCCACGGTATAGCACCACGCGCACCAATTGCGCCGGGCTGCCCCAGCTGCGAATATGCCTGAGCCCAAATCAGATTGAGCTTCGGCACCGTATCAATACCGCCCTCTTCGGGCTCTTCATCGTCCCATGCATCGTCAGAAAACTCTGGCCCGTCTGGCTCGGGCCTGGGTTGGTGGTAACCGCTGCGGCTACTATCATGCTCCATAATGGACATACTCCTTTTTGCTACTCACATCATCATACACTACACGGGCTATTACAGCAGCAGTACCAGGCCCGCCTAAACCGCTACAGGTGCTGAGATCTTAGGATGATGCACATAATTGATAACGTGGAAATCCCCGTATGCATACTCCCCGATCGAAGGGGCTTTGTCGATCTCCAGAGTGGGATACGGATACGGTTCGCGCCCAAGCTGCTCAAGGAACTGCTCAACATGGTTGTCGTAAATATGGCAGTCCCCGCCGGTCCAGACAAATTCCCCGGGCTCCAGATCCGCCTGCTGGGCCATCATGCATGTAAGCAGAGAATAAGAAGCAATATTGAAAGGCACTCCAAGGAACATGTCTGCCGAACGCTGATAGAGCTGGCAGCTGAGTTTCCCGTCAGCAACATAGAACTGGAAAAGCGCATGGCAGGGGGGCAAAGCCATATACTCGACTTCTGCAGGGTTCCACGCCGAAACGACCATCCGCCGGGAATCAGGATGGTCCCTGATGAGCTCAAGGACATTGGCGATCTGGTCGATAGTCCGCTTAGGGTCTTCCTGCGTCGGTGCAGGCCAGCTGCGCCACTGTACGCCGTAGACTGGCCCAAGCTCGCCGGTCTCCGGGTCTGCCCACTCATCCCAGATATGGACATTGTTCTCCTGGAGCCAGCGCACATTGCTCGACCCCCGCAGGAACCACAGCAGCTCGTACGCTACGCCTTTGAAATACACAGATTTGGTAGTTATCATGGGGAATGAATCCTGCAGATCGAAACGCATCTGCTTCCCAAAGAGTGAGATCGTCCCCGTGCCCGTGCGGTCAGATTTCAGAGTACCGGTCATAAGTATTTCACGCGCCAAGTCTTCATACGGGGTTGGAATACTGCTTTCGGGACGAGCCGGGACACGTCTGCGGATAGCGTCAAGCTGTTCTTGGGTCAATGCCATACCTTTTATATTAGGAATAAGGCTTAACAATTTTTGTGTAATGGGTCCGCGCATACTCCTGCCGCTTAGTCCGCGCCTTTTCTGACATGCATACGGTATCCTGTAGGTATTGCCCGTCGCGGCCTCCGCCTGTGTATAATTTACGCGCGGTGCGGATGCCGGAGTACGGCAGCATAATTCCATCCGCTACTGGAAATGAGGTAAAATGGCTCGTTTATGGGTTGAACGCAAAGAAGACGGAACATGGGTAGGCCATAAGGATGATAAGGCGGAAATCGTTTTCGGGCATGGGGACGGGCTTTTTACACCCGGCGACCTGCTGAAAATCGCGCTGGCAGGATGCGGCGGCCTGTCCAGCCAGTTTGCCGTAGAATCCGCTCTCGGCGAGAATAAAGGCGCACGCGTGATCGTTGACGGCACGTATGATCCAGACTCAGACGCCTATATCAATTTCAGCGAACAGTTAGTAGTCGATGCAGCAGATGCACATCTGAGCGACGAGGACGCGCAGAAGCTCAAGGAACGCATCAGGCGTCACGTAGACAAAAGCTGCACAGTTATGCACACCCTGAACGAAGCGCCCTCTACACGGCTTGACATTACTATACGCCGTTAAGGCCTGAAGGCCTGGTGCCGTCAGGGCCTGTCCGGGGGATCAATGATATCGGACAGGCCCTTCGCAGTATTATCATCAGCCTGGGATATCGAGACTTCCTGGATGCCCTTAACGCTTTCGAGAGGGACTTCCGGCACATTTTCAGCAGTCTGCGCAATCCCCTCTTCCGATTCGGATTTAGCCGACTCAACATATTTGCGCGGGACAACATAGACGGGCCCTACCGCATGCTGGATAAGCCCCTGGCTTACTGAGCCGAATATCAGGCCTGTAAAACCGCCTCGCCCGCGGGAACCTACCACAACGACATCATTATCCTTGCTGGCCTGTGTCAGTGCCTCAATAGCAGAACCTTCCACTACCGATTCAGTAATGTTCAGGTTGGGGTATTTCCTGTGCAGGGGGCGTATGCTGGACCGCAGGTCTTCAAGATACGATTCCATAACAGAATTCTGCTCCGAATTGTCGATCCCGCTGGCACCGGTGCCGGTCATACTGGTCAGGTTCGGCACAGCTGAAAGCACTGTAAGCATAGCCCCCCAGTGATCCGCAAATTCAGCAGCAGTTTCGATAGCCTTAACACCCCACCTGGATTCGTCAGCCCCAACGACAACACGCCTGATCCTGTTATTCAGATGCATCACTTTGCCGCTGTCATCAGTGTATGGGATAACTACAACCGGGCAGTACGCAGCAGCGGGAAGGCTTGAACTCGTAGTGCCCAGCATGCGCTCGGCAAGTCCGCCCTTACCCCTGTTCCCAATAACGATCAGATTATAATTATGCGACAGCTCAACAAAAACGCTTGCCGTATCACCCGTGACAATAAGCGTTGTTGCCTGCACACCCTGCTCATCAGCGATCGCCTTAGCCTTAGCGAGGATAGTCTGGGCATCATTATGTGCAGCTTTATCATCACCCATTGAAGTATAGGTAACATCAAAAGATACCGCAGCATAGCTCGGCAATGAATATGCACACACGATATGAAGGGTCAGCCCTGCATGATGCGCATAATTTGCAGCCCACCATACGGCCTTATAGCTGGCATCGGACCCATCCACCCCTACAAGGATCGCTTTATCATACTTAGCCATAATTCCTCCTTTGGAACAATTCTGATAAAGGCCATACTTCTATTGTATACTCTTTACCTTATACCTGTATGGGAATTATGCCTTTGCCCCGTACACTGCCTGTCAGCTGTGGATGAACTGGAAACGCCCTGGATTCTGGAGCGTCCTGGAAGCGATGCGTCCATGGAGTTTTGCACCGCTTTCCGAAATCGTGATCGTCCCATTGGAATTCACAGACTCAACGATCCCGACATGGCCGTACCGGGAACTGGAACCTTCGTTCCCGCGGGCAAAGACTATAACATCGCCTACCTGGGGGTTATTGTCTACTGAATATCCCAGAGCCTTAGCCGATGCCGCCCACTGTGCCGCATCCCCGAAATGAGACCCGACCGGCAGGCCCAGCTGATGCCTGCGGATATAAGCCCACCATGTGCACTGGGAGAAAGCGTAAGCATTGCCCGAGTCCCCCGTGGGATGGCTGACATGGATCGTAGAGGCAAACGGCGCGCTGGCGCTGTATAAAGTATTCGTTGTATAGGTAGCCCATGAATCCGAACCGGAACGTGCAATGCCGGCCAGCTGGTCACGGGTCTGGGGGGTCTGATGCGTCTGTGCAACTTTAGCCTGCTGGTTATCAATACTGACTTGGTCAGTATCAACATTGAAAGCGTTAGCCTCAAGGCTCCAGTCTGATTCTTTGCTTTCGCTGACGGACTCTTCTTCGCTGTACAGCGAGGTACGTCCCGAACCGCGGCTTACAGCATTCCCGCTATTCGGATCAGCCTCATATATCTGTGAAGCCAGTGCCCTGTTCTGCAGCCCCTGGCCTGCTGCAGAAGCGTAAATAGAACCAAGGGTACCTGCAAGGAGTGTTACCGCACTGGCCATCATAAAATGTGCTTTGCGGTTGGATTGCTGTGCCATCCTGCGCATTGCCTTGCGTGTTGCAGGGGCATTATTAAGCTCCTTTATCAGTGCAGCATTAAGCTGCCTGCTTACCGTCGGCGTAAGGGCAACACTGGTGCTGCGGGAGCTCCCCGGCAGCAATGAAGGGACTACGGCATGCGCCCCACGGCCTGAACGGCCTTTTTTCTCCGGTATATGCCTGGAGTTTATATTCTGAGCTATATGCCTGCCTGCGTCACGCTTCACTACACCCTTATTACGTGCAGTTCTGCGCGACGAATGTACTGCGTGTACACCACCTGGCATATATGACTCCTTAGATTTGCTAAGAATCAAGAGTAACAAATACACCAAACTTTATAGCTTGGAGTTTCTTAAAACTTGCATTAACCTGTCCTAACAGCACCGTCCACATACCGGACGGCTAAACCGCCGTAGTCGCAAGGATATACGATCCCGGCTCTTCCACTGCACCGCTGACGGTAACTGAAGGCTCGCTTGCCGGTATAAAAACAGCTTCCCCCTGATGCAGGTCTATACTGTGGCTGTTGCTCCGGCACCGTACTACCCCATCCAATGCCACGATCACACGCGGCCGCCGCCGGGAGGCCACTACATGCTGCGGGCCTACAGCCTGGGAAAATTTAGCCTGGGTGCGCCGGAGCCTGTCGCTTACTGTCCACCACCGGCCCGTCGCACCCGATTTAGGATCAACATGCCCATACGCCACCATAAATTCATCCAGAGGCGGCCTGTACGTCACGATATCTGCCTGGAAAACAAGCTTCAGAAGGCCTGAAGCGGGGTCTATCGGAGGGGACGGGATACAGTTGAGGTTCTCCATAAAACCGCTGATATCCTTATGCTTAGGCGTCATCCCCGCACGGAGAACATTATCCGAATTTGTCATGATTTCAGCGCCTGTGCCGCGCAGATATACATGTACTGTACCGGCAGGTATAAAAACTGATCCGCCCTGCTCAAGCTCAACAGGGTTCATCATCGCGATACACAGTGTACTGGGATCATCAGGGAAAGACTGCGCTGCATCCTGCGCATGGCGGAGGGCACTGAGCACAGCAGAGCTGGGAGGCTGGCTTCGGTCTCCCTCACTGCCCTCACGGCTGAGAGCTTCTGAAATGGCAGCAGTAATGCCCGCACTCATAGTGGAAGCTGATGATACAGCCAGCCGGAATGCGGAATAGATCCTCTCCTGCCTGCTGCCGGCGCTTTCATCAGATAAAAGCGCGGCCATACTGCGGGCAAGAGGATGCCCGATAGCGCCGAGTGCTCTGATCTGCTGACGGATGGGCATAAAACCTACCGATGCACTGAAGGGTTCCAAAGCAACAACCATCTCATGTTTGGCAACAGCATCTTTGAAGGATCTGCGCGGATCGCTGATATCGATATGACTGCTGTTCTCTTTTTTGAACCCTTCCTGCGCATTCTCCTGCGAAGGGTGGACCTGCAGCGACAGGGGCTTACGCGCAGAAATCACCTTGAACAGGAACGGGAGTTCATCGCCCCACCGGTCCGCTATAGTACGGCTGATCATGAATTCCGGCGCGCGCCTGATAGCAGTTGCTGCATCAATAGTATCACCGTCACTGCTGAGCATGGAAGGGAACTGGGGATGCCCGCTGAACCACAGCTCAGCGAGAGGCCCCTCATCATCAACGCCAAAAAGCGACTGCAGGCGCATATCAGATCCCCACGCATAATTACGATGGACAGGAAATATGCGGTACATGCGCCACCCCGATCTGCTGCTGTGATCCAGCCCGAATATGTGTATATATGCGATCTGCGTATATGGCTATTATCATAACAACAATGCCTGCCTATCGCCGTACATAGCCCGAGTAAGATAGGAAGTGTGAAGATTGCCCCGATTTATGACCCGGAAGTGCGCAAACCCGCGCCTCATGCTGAGCAGGTTGATCTCCGTATACTTTTTGCGGCCGGAACTGTTTTATGGACTATTGCTGCAGTTGTTTATACTGTCCTGCTTATTGCAGGCTTCCATGTACGGCAGCCGCTGTTCGTATGCCTATGCGGCATCGGTATCGGCATCGCACTGCTGCTCTGGGAACTCGCCAACCGCAGGAATTACCGGCTTCTCGCTTTCCTCCCCCAGAGCTGAAACCCGGGACCGGCAGACGGGATACCCGTACGCCCGCATTTATGATTTATGCCTGTCCAGATTATTCCTGTATCTGTTAGCTGAACATTAATTAATGGATAATGCAAACATAAATAATGTTACAGATAAAGCATAAACAAAAAGGCCCGTGCTGCAGCCGGCCGGGCCTTTTACTATTGCTGTACCAATACCGTCAGGCTAACATATATCCCTGTAAAACACTGTAAATACCGTTCCAGGAATTCTCAAGGCCGGGGGCATCGCTGTCCTGGCTGCAAAACAGCTTATTTCTGCCCCTGTGCGGCAACTGCAGCAGCACCGGCAGCAGCAGCCTCAGGATCCAGATATTCACCGCGCGGCTTTATCGGCTTGAAGTTTTCGTCCAGTTCATACAGCAGCGGGATAGCTGTAGGGATGTTCACTTTGGATATCTCCTCTTCGCTCAGGTTGTCAAGCATTTTGACAATAGCGCGCAGGGAGTTGCCGTGGGCTGCGATAAGGACGGTCTTCCCTGATGTGAGCTCAGGGATGATATCGCTTTCCCAGTACGGGGTCACACGTGCAACAACGTTTGCCAGCGCCTCAGCCTCAGGCACTTCACTAGCACTGTACCGCGGATCATGGTTCTGGGAATACCGGTCGTCAGGATCGATATCAGGAGGCGGGGTACCGTAAGAGCGGCGCCAGATCATGAATTTCTCATCGCCGAACTCTTCACGGATCTCAGTCTTATTCTTGCCCTGCAGCGCACCATAGTGGCGCTCATTCAGACGCCAGCTGCGCTTTACAGGGATCCACAGGCGGTCAGCCTCATCAAGCGCATAATTTGCCGTGTTGATGGCGCGGCGGAGCAGAGAGGTGAAAACAATATCCGGCAGGACATTCTTCTCCTTAAGGAGCTGCCCGCCGCGCTTTGCCTCTTCAACGCCCTGCCCAGTCAGGGGGACGTCCACCCAGCCGGTGAACTGGTTCGTTTTATTCCAGGCGCTCTGACCATGTCGGAGCAATACTAATTTGTATGTCATATCTCAGATACTACTGAGTGATACAGACGAGGGCAAGGCATTCAGAATACAGCAATAAAGCCTTCAGCAACCATAACGGCGACGTAGCTGTACGCCAGGGCGATGCATACACAGAAAGCCGGATAATATTTGCAGGCATAGGCAAAAATAATGATAAAAACCGCAAATACCAGCTGCAGCACACCGATGGCTGCGACCGCCGCTGCAACAAGAGGATACATTGCGCAGCTCATACCAGCGACGTATATAACAGTGCGCGACTGTATGCACTGGCAGACGGCCACTGCGGCAATAAGGGCAGCAAGGCTCCAGCCCCGCGAGGCTGTTGCAGAGAACGTGAGCTTTCCATGAACGCGGTCAGACTCAGCATCACGCATATTATTGAGCAGCATCAGGATGAGGGCCAGCGCTCCCGACCCTACCGGGGCAGCCAGGCTCCGGGCTCCGGAATATCTGATATAGCCACCCATATATACGCCTAAAAGGGCCCACTCAGTACCAAAAACGGCAACAGGGCCAAAAATGGTAAAGGCTGCAGCTTCGCCGAGCCCTCTGTATCCGTAAGGCTTCTTACCGCCTGAATAAAACCATGCTGCTGCAGCGCATAAGAGCCCCACAGCAGGCAGCGCCCATAACCTGGTAATACCAGCTGCCGCTATACCTGCCGCAACTGCAACAGCCGTGCATATCACGCCTGCCTTGAGGACCTTCCGGGGCGGGACACCCGACGCCACGAGCCTCTGCGGCGCATTAAAACCGGGGCCGGACGCCGCCTTTATCCGGCCGGCACCCGATTCCGGCCGCTTAGCATCTTCATCCGAACGCCCTGCATCGACCCCTTTCACTCCATCCGCATAATCATTGAAATAGTTTGCGGCAATCTGCATTGAAACAGCGACAGTCAGGCATAATACTGCAACTGCTGCAAAACGCAGGATAGCTGCGCTGTCGTTCGTCCGGGAAACCGAGGTGTATACAGCCCCTTTCCTGCTGGCATGCCCCCGCAGTACGAAAAGCCCATATCCACGCGCAAAAAGGTATGATGGGACAGCTGCCGAGAGTACTGATACCACACTTATGACAAGGGTCAGAGGGCGGGCACCCTTTATCCACATACGCACACAGCCCCAGGCTGAGCCTGCGGCGCATCCTTGGCCTATGCGGTCCGTACCCGGGGCGGCCTGACGCTCAGGCATTAAGAGGCTTTACCAGCGGGAAGGTAATAGTCTCGCGTATGGTTGCACCGGTAAGGGCAATCAGCAGGCGGTCGATCCCCATCCCCATGCCGCCGGCAGGAGGCATACCTACACCAAGCGCCTCGAGGAAATCCTCATCAATATCCATCGCCTCGGCATCACCGGCAAGCGCCATTCTGGCCTGGTCAACAAAACGCTGGCGCTGGACAACAGGGTCATTGAGCTCCGAATACGCTGTAGCCAGTTCAAAACCGCGCACATAGAGATCCCACTTCTCCACCTGCCCCGCTATGGAACGGTGCGATTTCGTCAATGGGCTAGTTTCTACCGGAAAATCACGGACGAATGTCGGTTCCCATAAGGTATGGGGATCTTCCGTATAAAAATGCTCCCACAGATGCTCAACAAGCTTGCCATGGTTTTCCACTTCTTCACGCTCAACGCCAAGCTTATCTGCAATCTGGCCCAGGTGCTCCACAGACGTCTCAGGTGTGATCTCCTCGCCAAGCTTTTCTGACAGGGAGCCGTACATTGTGATGGATCTCCACTCACTGCCCACACTGTACTGCGTACCGTCCGCAAGCGTGAGTTCCGTGCTGCCAAAAGCATCAAGCGCCGCCTGCTGCACAAGCGACTGGGTGAGTTCGGCCATAGTATCGTAAGTGCCGTATGCCTCATAAGCCTCAACCATAGTAAATTCAGGGGCATGCGTGCCGTCTGCGCCTTCGTTGCGGAAATCGCGGTTGATCTCAAAGACTTTGCCGATCCCGCCCACAAGCAGGCGCTTAAGGAAAAGCTCCGGCGCAATGCGCATAAAAAGGTCAATATTAAAAGCATTCATATGGGTCTCGAACGGGCGCGCAGTAGCACCGCCATGATTTGTCTGAAGCATTGGCGTTTCAGCCTCGACGTAACCTCGCCCGTCAAAATTACGGCGAAGGGAAGAAACGACTTTGGCCCTGTTACGAACCATATCACGCATTTTGCTGTCTGCGATCATTCCCAGATAAGGCTTGCGGGTGCGCTGCTCTTCGCTCAGCCCCTTATGGAGTGCCGGAAGCGGCCGGAGCGCCTTTGCCGCAATCTTCCACGAATCCACCATAACGGACAGTTCACCGGTATTCGATACGGCCACGGAGCCGTGAAGGTACAGATGGTCGCCCAGATCTACCAGCTGCTTGTACTGTTTCAGCGACTCTTCGCCTACCGCACGCTTGGAAATCATACCCTGGATATGCGAGCCGTCCCCTGACTCCAGCTGTACGAAACACAGCCCTCCGCTGTTGCGCATAAACATCACGCGCCCAGCGATACCGACGATGTCATCTGTCTGTACACCTTTTTCAAGCGTGAGCCCCCCGTCATCCCCAGTATATTTATTACGGATATCATCAATAGTCGTTGTAATATCAAGCCTTACCGGATATGGATCGATACCTTCCTTGAGCATCAGTGCGCGTTTTGCCACGCGCATCTGCACCTGCTCAGGATGGGCAGAAGGTCCGAATTTCCTGTTAGAAATGTCAACCGCATCATCCAGTGCAGCGCCGCTATTGATACGGCCTGAAATCGCTTCATCCTGCTCCTGCAGCATCTGCGCATGCCTGATCGTTTCCATGGCGCGGATACCCTGATCCATACTGTCCCCGGTATCCTGAATATCTGCATTATCCCCGGTGTTACGCATCTCTTCAGCCGCCGCTTCCTTCCAAGCCATATCCCTGTCCATATCTGTCCGTGAAATCCTGTCAATACTTTTTCCCGGTTCCGCACATATAGTCATATATCACAGAGCCGGCTCTACCGTCATAGTGTACACATGTGCTGCTACCAGAGTGCATCCGGATTTTCCTGGCTGTGCGATACAGTATCCCCGGCAGGCTTTCGACTGCCGCAGCTACCATACACTAGTAAAATAAAGAAGCATATACTGCCCGCTGACATACACATACATTTATATATTGTGAGGACACATAAGATGGCATTTACTGAAAGAGCCGGTACCGCACCATCCGGCGCACATTCCGCAGCACCGCAGCTGGCCGTCCTGACAAAGGCACAGCTCAAAAAGCTCAGAAGCCTCTCCCACCGGATAAAGCCTTTGCTGATCATAGGCAAGAACAATATTACTGACGCTGTCCTCAGGCAGGCAGACAGTACTATTGAACAGCGCGAACTCATCAAATGCCAGGTGCTCGGCGAATCTGAGGTTACCGCTGAAGAAGCGGCCTCTGACCTGGCAGAAAAGCTCGGTGCGGCTGTGGTCACTGTGATTGGGAACCGCGCAGTCCTGTTCCGGCGCTCACATCGTGACGATATCGAACATATCCGGCTGGATGGCTAGGCCCTGCCTTCTTTTACCCTTTTTTACCCGGATACCGATATTGGTTATAAATACGATACAGCTTATACGTATAGGTTACGTGCAGATTAAAAAAACCTGCCTTTAGTGCTCAGACTTAAGGCTTGTATGGACTGAGGCAGTCGGGCACGAAACACGTCCATACTCCTAAGCCTCCCTGTTTATTCCACTGCTGCGTGTAGTATGTCTTTTTGTGATTACGGGCTGTAGCGCAGCTTGGTAGCGCGCTTCGTTCGGGACGAAGAGGCCGCGGGTTCAAATCCCGCCAGCCCGACCAATTGCATAGCACTCAAACCCACGTCATGGTCGTCCCATGACGTGGGTTTTTAGGGTATCCGGAGGAAAGGTGTGTTTTTATTTTGGGTGTGTTTAGCCTATGTGTCTTTTTCTGGTAGAGATTCCGGGTAGGTAGTCCGTGTGGGTGAGGTTTATTCCGGTGTTAATATGTGCTGGTCCGGTTTCTGGTTCTATGGTTTCTTGTTTCTTGTGTAGTTTTAGATCTGTTTGGCAGAGGAGGCTGATTGGGTCTTGGGGATTTGGTGAGTGCAGATAGCACCACCATTCCACCGCTCGTTTCATATGATCTTCAGACAGCCCACGGTGGTATCGTACGAGATTCTTGATTTGCGCGTTGATTCCACCCTTAAGAGCATTTGTTGGTGAAGTGAGATTCTCGTGAGTTTGTGCGATGAGTTCAGGATCGAGAAAGGTAAAGAGGGTTCCTTCCTGCGCCATGTTTTTCCAGGGTTTTATACGCTCGTCGAGTGTTGTAGTGAGTCCACCACCATTCTTGGGTGGATTTCACCCAGTGAGGAATATCACCGGGAAGAGTATTCCTGTGCCATGTTTTCTCGTTCACCCATGGAGCAAACTGTTCATAAAACTTGTGCAGAAGAGTTAACCAGTAGGTCGATTCTTCAATCGTACGAACAGTAACAAGCTGTTTAGCTAAACCCCACAAGGCTTGTGGTGCAGGCAGTTTTGGGTGCATGCTAGCGCAGGTTCGAATGTTACGTTTGATGTGCACCAGACAGCGTTGAACACGAGTATCCGGCCAACAGTTACTGATTTCTGTTAGTGCTGCGGCATGCCCATCCGTAACCACCATAAGAGGGTCAGCAAGCCTGGAAAAAAGAGCGTGGTACGCGTTCTTGTTTTCTTTATCACACCACTGCCACGCGATACCCTTGCCCTGGGCTAGAGCAACCAGAAGACACCAGCCATACGGTAAATAGATTCCATCAATCTGGACTTGATTATAAATTTCCCCGGTCATAGGAATACGAGGCTTCACCTGCCAGCACCAGCTTATTCGTGTTCTCAACGTCCGTTCTGTAAAAGAAGAACTACCCTGAGGTTGAAAGTTTTTCCCCCCCCCCCCCCATGAGCCAGTCAAGAAAACTTGTGAACACGGCTTCCTGACTGATATCTGGCCTGTGACGACTACTCGATGCTGCGCACTGCGTGCACCGCCACCGGATCTTTCCCGAGGATATTACCCCCGTTCCTTTTCATCCCAGTTTGCTGACAGATAGGACACTTGCGTGTGCTTTTCTTACGACCCATACACTAAACAAACCGCAACTAACACAGTCTACCAAGAAAGCCAAGCACACCCAAGAACAAGCCTCAAAAACTTAACTACACCCAATTTCGCCCGTCATCCCAACCCAAACCCCGAAATAAAGACACACTTTCCTTCCAGATACCCCAGTTCTGAGCCGTCAAGACGAGCTGAGCGGGCCGTGATGTGAACTGCCTGAGGGACGATGAGGTCGGTTGTTCCGACTTCGTCGTCTCTTTCGACTTCCGTCTCTCCACCACCGCCACCTCATCTCGGCAGGCGACCGTTCCCTCAGCACCTGATACTGCGTGTCTCGTTTCCTGCTTCATAGGTGTCCCTCCTTATCTTCACTAACTATCTGCATTCGGGCGAACGATCTGCTGGCATTTCACGCCATGGCATGCCATCGCCCTTATCCCATACACTCCACGAACATCCGCCTGGTACAACCCCACCAGTCTCGCCATTCCGACCGATACGACACCATGAGCCACTGCAGCCACCAGCCCAGATCCGCCCCAGGCGATGAAATGGACGCCCGGGCCAATTAATGGCAGAGAATGTTGCTGCTGTAGTTTTTGCAACAAGGCACCGTGACACGACGATTTAGGCGCCGCATCTGCCAGACTGGCTCGTCGGGTAGAACCGCATCGGCGAGAGGTTCCGCTCGCTGATGCGAGGGGCATCCGTCCGTATGGGTTGGTGTGTCAGCCAGGCAGCGTTGAATCGTCCGGCAGCGCACCAGGCTCGTCTGCGTCGTCACCGATCCGGTTGTCGTGGGCGGGGTCCTGCCCGTCGCTGACGCCCGTAGTGGCATCCGCGATCTGTTGGTCTCGCAGCACCTGCGCCATCGCAGCCTGCATGGTATGGCTCGCCTGCTGACGCTGCTGGCTCAGCTCACTGCCTAGGGTCTGGACCATGGCCCAGGGCGGGGCAGGGGACCGCTGCTCGTCGGTGGCGTCCGAGGCGGCTCAGCTAGGCCGTCTCGCACTCCCTGGACGACCAGCCAGGCCACGCCAACCACCACCGTCAGCCCGATAAGCACCAGCAACCACACGATAGCCATCATGATGAAACCTCCATATAGCGATACGACAATGAAAAGAAACGAAGCAGCGCCGAGGAAGAACGCGAGTCCGCTGCTCCAGTGGAGCACCCCAGCGCTGCCGCAGTGCCAGCTCACGGACAGCGGCCCTACAGCCGCCCGATCCGCTGACCCGCGCCCAGGGCGTGCCCCGTGATGATCGCCTCGTACAGCTGAGCCCCGTCCGACGCTATCCGGGTCTGAGCCTCGGCCCTGCGTCACCAGCGTGGCGATGTTGGTCAGCACCTGCGAAGTTAGGAAGGCCCGGGCCTGCTCGGCTTGGGCAGCGACCTGCTCGACCTGACGGCGGGTCCGTCGTGCCTGGCCAGCGCCGAGTACCGCCCCCGTGCCGGTGCGCTGGGGTGAGAAGAGACTGAGAGCGGTTGTTGACATAGGAAGCGTTCCTTTCGAAGAGGGGGCCGGTGGCGACGATCTGCTGGACGCCTTCTTGATGTTCCAACGCGAACTGACCCGCTACCAGCACAGTGGTCGCACCGAGGCTGCCGGCGCCTGGGTCCTTGTCGGCCCCGGCTGACACCGTCCTTGACCGCCTCCAGCTGACCGCTGAGGCCCTGTCTCCCGATGAGGACTGGCGTGACCAACGCACCGCCCGGCGCTGGAGTGATGCTGGTATGCCGACGATCGCGCGAGACTTGGTCTACTTCGCCCAGGTCGCCGGACGCACAGCCGCCCAACGTCCCAGTCCATGAGGTAGCCACAGTTCAGCATCGCCGCGACGGCGTCGACGCTCGACCGTGCCTGACGGGCTGACTGGCCGAAACACTGGGCATGGAAGGTCATCTCCTCCCGGCAGGTCAGGCCGTACTGGAGTCCGCCCTTCTGGGACACATATCCCAAACAGGAACGCCCTTCGGGTGATCCCCATGCGACGTCACCGAAGTCGGCGGACAAGAGACCGCTACAATCCTGACGAGAGTGGTCTTCCCGGCGCCATTTGACCCGAACAGGCCCACCATCTCGCCGGGGTAGAGATCCAAGGAAACCCCTCGTAGTGCCGGGACCTCGTACCCGCCATGGACGACGTACTTCTTCGTGAGCTGTGCGATCGACAGTGCAGGTCTTGGTAGAACGCGCTCTGGGATGGCCGATGACATGTCAGATGTCCAGGACTTCGAAGGGGGGAATAGCGAGAGCTGATTCGACGCGTTCAGCCAAGGCGCCATCGACCTGGCCCAAGTGCTCAATATCGGGGTACACGACCATCGTTTTGTCGCCCGCGACCCAGAAGTCACGATCCCACGTCTCGGGGTGGGACCACAGGTTCTCCTGGCCTGCGGCCCAGTCGGGCAGCTTCCGCTGGATCCTGGTGACGACAGCCAGCTGGTTCTTGGCGGTCTGGTAGACGGTGTCGATGCGGGTCCCCTCGGGGGCTGGTTGACTGACGCGGACCAGGCGTCGCCCCATGAAGGTGACCCTGTGGTCTACGCCGTCAGTGCGCAGCGCGAGTTCGATCTCCTCGTAGCCCGCGCCCGCTCGTTGGTGCTTCTTCACGTAGTCGCGGAGCGCCTCCGCGACAGCCGCCGACAGCCCACCAGCGATCTCGCTAGCTTCGGTGAACAGGCTCACGTCGTCTTCCGCGACATACACGTTTCTACTAGGCATGATCATAATTATACGCATATTTGTGACGCTCGTCAAGTCCACCCACACACTTGACTCGTGCCACTTTAGTGCCCTGGGAGCTGGACGGCTGTGATGATGTCGGCGGCTTCGGCGGTGATCTGGGGTTGGGCGGTGATGGTGTGCCCGGCGATGGTGACCTCCACCACGCCGCAGGGGTCGACATCATGGGCCTTCAGGAAGTCGGTGACCATGGGGATGATCGTCTTGGTTTCGGCCTTGTTGCCCTGCCAGCACCCCACCTAGGGGGAAGCCACGGCGGTCGGTGAGCATCCCAATGGTGATCTGGGGTCGACGCGCTGCTCCCTGGAGAACCCCACCTTCCTGAGACTGTCTTCCTTATCGATCTCGAAATAGAGCGTGGACACGTCATAGAGGACGAGAGAGATCTCCACTGGCCGCCGCGTGGGAGCGCAGGGCCGCCTGGATCGCCGCCCGGCCAGCGCCACCGGCCCGGCTCCGGAGGGCGAGGTCAGTCTCTCCAGGTCAAGGGCCTGCTGGCCCGGGTGCAGGCGCTGGCGGCCGATCTCCATCAGGGCCGCCAGCTCAGCCTCGTCGTGGAACGAGCCCAGGTGGGCCAGGATCGTGCGCCTCCCGCCGGACTTGTCCACGACCTGCACGGCGGTGGCGCCCGAGGCGGTACGCACTTTGCGCAGGTAGGGGCTCACCCCCACTACCCACCGCCTTAGTGCCCCAGAGCCCCCTGCCACTCACGCCGTTCCAACGAAAACCCCACACCGATCACCGAGAACCCGAAAAGTGGCACGAGTCAGGTCTGTGGGTTACCAAACAGAACGGAGCAGCGGGGATGGCTGAAATTATCGATAACCTCGGCGGGTACGGACAGTTCACAAGTGCGGCAAATAGCCTGATCCGTTCCCTTGAGAAGACTGCTGTGTCGAACGCGGCACCAGGATTACGCGCGCAGGGGGGCAGTTCTTGGTGTACTTGGCACATGCGGTTTGTTGGGCGCCGTCGGCGGACTGCATCACTGGCACAATCAAAGCAAACAAGCGAAGAGCGCTACCCAAGAAACAGCTCGAAACGAACTCCGCACCGCTCTGAACGCTGAAGTCCCTCAACAGACTGACCATTACGATGAGGATGCGTTCCGCGAGGAAAGTCGCGTCGATAGCTCAACTTTACTTCGGTAGGGCTATCGGCTTACTTCGCAGCAATAGCTTGCCAATCGGCGGCAGCGAGCCAATCGCGTATCTCCTGGCGACTAGTCATCATCGTCGGCGCGACGTTTTCCAGAAAACGAGATCTTTGTTTCGGACGCTTTGGATTATAGTCATCGGGCACTACATCACTTGAAGTCACCAGGACCCCATGGCGAGCCCTGGACAACATGACCGCAAACGTTCGTGCTTCCTCCGCGATCTCCGCATTTGATACTGCGTGATAGTTTGGAAGGCATTCTTCCTCGAGACCGACGATGATCATCCAGTCGAATTGCTGACCTTTGCCAGCATGGCCGGTGAGTAGATGCACTCCGCCCTGGGTGATGAGCGAGTCGGTATCGCCGATCTGAATGCGCTTCTCAACCTCGTCCGGCGTGACATTGTCCCGCAGGAGGTCCACACACCAGTCGATTGCGTTCGAGAGCGCCGTGCGCTCGTCAGGATCCTGCTCCTCGTCCAGGCGAGCCGCCTGACGTACGAATTCAGGCGGGTCGTCTGCGTTGCGGAACTTGTCGAGTGTAATCTCCCGTAACATACTTCGGATCTTTTGCGCAATCGACCTATCCAGCACTCCTTCGTCCCACAGGCTATACTGTAGGCCGCTATTCCGTATCGCCTGGTCTACGAAACGGCGCCGGTACTTGGTTCGCGCTGAGATTCCGATTCGTTGACGAGGCGCTCGTTCTTGCGACAAGATACCTGCGCAGAATTGTGTGATGTAGCGAGCCTCTTCTTCCGTATCAGTAAAGTTGATACACCCTGCGAAACCGTCAGACGGCCACGAACCAGGATTAGCAGCAGTCAGCGTTTGTCCACCTGTCATATCGCTCAGTGAATTCACTGCCTTCAGCACGGCGGGTGACGAACGGAATGACTCGGCGAACTCGATAGTCTTTGAACACTCAGCTTGCAGTTGTCCCATGACCAGCTCAGGTCTGGCTCCAGCAAAGCTATAGATTCCTTGCGCCATGTCACCGGCGTAGGTGGTCCTTCCATACCCGATACGCTGCACGATTCGCAGCTGTTGTGGCGTTAGGTCTTGAAACTCGTCGACTATGACAGCCCCAAAGTGCCGTTGATATAGCCTGGTTACCTCGTCGTTGGCAAGAATCAGTTCAGCTAGTCGTGGCAAGTCATCGTAGGTCAGTCGTCGCTCAGACTGACGCTGCCGCTCAATCCCCACAGCGTATTCGTTGCCCGAACGCTCGAGTTCTGCTAGAACCTGTTCATCGCTGAACCCGTGCCGCTTTACTGAGCTGATCTTGCTCTGTACATCAGCGCTTAAGCTTTTCAGATTCCGGGCGCGACATTGTTGAGCAACCCAGTCACTCTGCGGCATGGTCCATAATGCCGGGTCAACGCCGACCACGTTGCCGTGCGCCTGAATAATCCGGGCAGAGAGACCGTGGAAGTTGCACACGGTGACCGCCTCACGCATCTGGTGAGGTGTCAGGTAGCGGCTCAGGCGATCGCGCATGTTGTCACGTGCTCGATTAGTAAAGGTCGTCACCAAGATGCGCTGCGGTGACTTGACGTCCTGCCGAGACAGCAGTCCCTCTACTCGCAGCGCCAATGTTTCAGTCTTACCGCAGCCAGCTGGAGCGATGACGAGGAGCGAGAGCTCGGGATAGTCTCGGACTTGTGTCTGTTCTGAAGTGGTATCAACCATCTCAAGCGCTCTCGATATCGTCGAGCAGGTTCATGATGCTTGTGATTCTCGAAGCAGTTGTTTTATCAAGAATATTCGCCACCATGATCGCCCCTTGAGTCTTGTACTTGCTCTTGCTTCGGAGGAAGTTGGCGAGGTCAGCCCCGGTTGGCGAGGCGTTCGCGCCCGTACGCTTGACGTTGCTCAACTCGTTTTTGCTGAATGCGCCGCTATGCTGCATCGCGTCCCACAGATGCTCAGCATCGAACGCTTTAGAGTATTCTTCTTCAAGATCTCTCTCAGAGACCCAAATCGAGCGCTTTTTGAAATCACGCTCTTCAACGCCGATGCTCTTGGAAGTTTTCTCAACGGCATCGCGGTCGATCAACACAGAGAGCTGTGCATTGAAACCATCCTCACCGAACAATTTCCAGATGACGCCCATGTCGCCAGCACCTTCAGCCTCAATCACACTAACCCCTAGACGATCTAGATCACGTCCGGTGAGTTCGGCGACTCGCTCGAGGATGATTCGATCTGCTATTCCCTCGACGGCGACGACATGACGGGCGGTTAACGGCTCCAGTTTGTTTCGTACCCACCATCGAAGCACGGCGCGTTGATCATCATCAAGAAGTCTACTTGTTGGTTGAATGACTCTACCGCGGTCTCGTACCGACACGATCAGTTCGGGATCAAACGCGCTCACAATATCAGACGAGTGAGTGGCGATGATCTTCTGGTTATCGCCATCCTTCAGCAGTCGAGCCAGGCTTCGCTGACTGCTGGGGTGCAGATGAATCTCCGGCTCATCAATAGCGACGATGTTCGCTCCATTCGAGACGAGGTCGTACAGCGCGATGGCATAGAGCGCCCGTTTTCCATCCGACTGGTCACCAATAGACTTTCCGTGGACTTGAAGTCGTACGCCGTTCAGAACGTCATCGTTCGCAATGGCTCCCGGGATGAACGTTAAGTCGTCTCTATCGATCCGCTCGGGAAGCGCGGTACTGAGCTGACTGGACATTTGTCCGCGAAGGTCAGATAGAACATTCGAGTTTTGGAGCTGTTCGCCGATCGCACCTAGTAGGTTGTCGAACCTATCCTGTTCGTCGCCCAGTTCCACGCCTGCAAGCACTTCATCGAGAAGAGTACGGCGATCATCGTCAAGGGTACGAGCGCGATCATTGGCATTCAACAGCGTCCAGCCGATAGCCCGCAGCTGCTCGCGCGAGATCTGTCGGCCTATATTCTTATTGGGCACAGTGCGATTGATCGACAATGTCTCATTGTCATCGAAGGTAGCTTCGAGACGTACGGTCAGTGTCAGTTCGGCTTCGCCTGTCGGGTCAACGGTGATCTCATCCGCAAACAGTGCCTTCTCGTCGTCTGAGAACCCACAAAGGTCAGCCTCGACAGAAAGAGGCAGACCGGGATCCCGAAGATCGTCAAGCGTGATCTGATTGTACAGCTGGGCCGTGCTTGCGCCGAGCAATAGGTTGAGACAACGCAACAACGACGATTTACCCACGTCATTCGGCCCAATGAGCACCATATGGCGTCTCACTTCCAGTTCCAAGTCCTGCAGACGGCTGTGGTTTTCTACTTTGACTCGCGCGAGATGCATAGTATGTCCTTTACATATCCCAGCTCAGATCAGCAGCCTGGGCTTGTGGTCACCGTCACGACTCTACACTCTTTCTTCGACCTAATAGTTCGCTGGGAGTACACGGTGGCGCCGAAGCACCGCTTCCGCAAGTTTGTCGTGGTCAGTAACCGCCAGCGCTACGAGGAGCTGGTAGCTCAGCGCGGCGAGACCAGTGTCTGGTACCGCCGCCCCATACCGGGCTTCGACGTGAGTGACCCCGAGGTGTTCTCGCTGGAGCAGTTCACCATCGATGGTGTCGATGTCGCCTTCCAGCGCCACGCTGACAGCACCTCACAGGTCTATGTGGTCGATCTGGGCGACGAGATCATCCGGGCAGGCAAGCCGGTGGTCGTGGCTTTCCGGTTCCGTACCAGGACCCGCCAGCAGGGGCATGTCGTCCACATCGACATTGACCGGCCGACCAGAGGACTGGACATCGAGTTTCACTATGGCGATGCGGCTGTCGCCGAAGCCAGGATGCTTGACTTCGCCTCGATCGGTGAGGGAGGACGTGTCGAAGACGATCGCGGTACTCAGACGCTGCGCTACCGCTACGACGGCTGGCTGTTCCCCAGAGCCGGCCTGGTCTTCTTCTGGAGCCTTCCAGAGGCCGGCGCCCCAGCGAGGACGAGACTCAGCTACCCCATCATGGCACCACAGACGCCAGCGACACGCATCCCGTCCATGACTACTGGCGTACCAGCAAGCGACAGCGACCCTCAGCACAAGACACCCGTTCAACCAAGGCGGCCTGAGCGGGCATGCTCGTGCCGGACCGGTGGGATGACCCACCTCACGGTTCAGTCGCCGCCCATAGCGCTCACCTCCTTGATCGGCCGGATCGGGCAGCAGCAGGATACATCGTCTTTAGACTCATCGTCTCTGGATCGAAAGTCATGGGGCCTATGGGATGTGGTGGTGCCCAGCCTCAGCCCCAAGTCGCCGCTCTCCGCCATCACTGGCGAGTTCGGTAGGCGGGTGCGCCTGCGCCGCGAGGAGCTGGAGCTGTCCCAGGAGAAGCTGGCTGAGCGCTGCGAACTGCACTGGACCTACATCGGCCAGGTCGAATGTGGTCAGCGCAACCTCAGCCTGCACAACATCGTGCGTATCGCCAAGGGCCTGGTCAGCGATCCAGGGGAGTTGGTGCGAGGGTTGGGAGCGTAGAGGCTCGCCACATCAGCCACGCCTTCACTGATGTCCTGGGTGTGCACCGTACCTCCATGGGTGGTGTTGAACGAGGAGAACGTAACCTCACCCTGCAGAGTTTGGAACGCATCGCTGCTACACTGCACATCGATCCGACGGAGTTGTTGCAGCGGCGAGGAGAGCAGTCCGAAGTCAAGACCCCTCGTCACCCATCTCGGTAAAAAAACTCATTTTACCCGTTCAACCCAAAAGAAAAGAGGATGTCATGGATCCCGTCCTGGAAAAGCTCCTGGCAGATCTTGCTTTGATTGCCGCCAGAAATACTGCTTCAAGTATATCAACAAAAGTATCAGCCATCCGGGCCAAAAAACAGGATGCACAAGCAATCAATGAACTGTGCGAGATAATTAACGACCTCGTTTCCGACAGAGAACAGCTTCTCGGGATCTCGCGCGGTCTTGAAGAACAATTCACTGCGCAGCACATTAGCGACGATGAGATCCGACATCTCATCGAAACGGTCATCCCCGCCATCAAGAACTTTATATCAAAGATTGGTGACGAGTCGGCGCTTCAGGCGATAGACCAATTCACCCCCGTTGCTCTCTACAGACATGCTGGCAGTTCTCCAGACAGTCGGATTCAACTACTGTGCAGCGATCGGAGAGCCGCTCACGGAACTTCTTCGCTCCTTTATCCTCTCCAAAACGACACCCAGCACTGAAGAAAGGCGGGAATTGGAGTTAGAATCAATCAAGCAGCAGACTGAATTGCTACGTATGGTCAACGACCCGAAGGCTCACGCGCGGTATAGAAAACTGTCGACCGACACAATTTAAATGCTCTTCAACAGAGTGTTCACTCTCTCGGCCGGTGGTGTACCATCTACGATGTGCATCTCCCCGCCACCCTCAACGTTCCCAGTGCCGTGAAGCACCGACGGACCTACGTCGGCCTCGACCATGTGACAGGCAAGGTCGCAGGGCTCGGTGTGCCGGGCTTGGTTTTGATCATCGCGATGGGCGCGACCGGCTACACTGGCGCCGCCGTGCTAACTGCTGCCCTGGCTGCGCTTGGTCCTGGGGTATGCTCGGCGGCATTGTGACGTTTGGATTTGGCGTACTGATTTCGGACGCTGGCGACAGGTACGGTATTTCCGCAATCGTGCTGGCCGTCGTTAAAGAACTACACCGTCGCGGCGAAACGAAGGAAACGATTATCGACAAGGTCGAGCGGATGCCGCTGTCGCTGGGCTTGAAGGCTGCGATCACGCAGATACTCGATGAACTCGAACCTGTTTCTGGGGAAGAGCTAACGTTAGACGACACACCTTCTACTAGCAGGGCGTGACATGACCAGACATCGAAAGTCTGATGGCCGCTATGAGCTGCTGCTGCACTTCAGGCGGTACAGTAGCAGCTCGGTGGTGGCCAGCTTGAGGCGCACGCATGAGGTGCGAACTGAACGCATCCGCCCCATCGACGAACAGTTTCCATACTGGTTCGATGGTGTTGATGAGGTGATGGCCGGACTACAGTCTATCCGGTCGAAGACAGCCTGTAACGAGCTCAAGACGCTACTCGGTCGTGTTGAGGACGAAGTGCTTCGCAGCATCGAAGCTATCCTCAGGGATGCTGAACAGACGCTCAATGACTCTTCTCGTGTCTTGATGGAGATCGAGGTCCTCCTGATGGAGTGGGCGCTCGATCCTAGCCGCATCGAGAGGCGGGGTAAAGCTACTGAACATGAGCGACACTCGACATACGGCTTCGGCAAAGTGCTTCAGCGCGTTAAGCAAAAGCTGAAGGTTGATGATGGTCTGGATATGCCGGAACGGAAGGAATACGACATTCATTCGCAGGCGCTTCATCCGTCGCCAGGGACAGCCGACAGACTCCTGGACACATTCGAGCATCAGACATCGGAGGTGGTCGCGCATGTTGGACGTATCTTCCGTAGAACACTTGACGCTGTGCGTACCTCCGGATCTCCGGAAGAGATCGCAGAGGAAGAGATCCTTTTCCCTGGAGAGGCATGGGAGCGTCTTTATCGGGTGTTCATTATCCAGCGAGATTACTATCTCGCAGCCATGCTGGCGTCGCGAGGAATGCGTATGATGCCTCGGCAACCGCACCCAAAAGGTACGCAGCGAGTGGTTCCAGTTGACTCAGGCTACAGCAAGGGCGCGTCATTCTTCAAGCAGATCACGGAGACCTCTTGAAGTATGTTTGGTTGTTAGCGGGGTTGCCACAACTCGACAAGACTCATGACGGATGCCCGCGAACTCCACGGACTGTTGTGGACATGGGAAGCGAGCTGTCGATGGGGGCCGAGCCGCTGCCATCGACACAATCCCTATCCGCCTATTCTTCAATCATACCCTTCACGGCGCCATTGGCTATCGCCGTCGTAACGGCTACAGCCATTGGGTTAGAAGTGAAGACTGATAGCTTCTCACGAAGCTTTTGCCAGACACTCGAGGAATCTTTGCTCATCGACTGGTCTGCTGCGACAAGGAACTCCAGTTCCGTGATGGCTCTACCCAGATCGAATATCTCGACGATTTCGAAATCATCAAGACAGGAGCGGACATGCTCTAGCATTCTCAGGATGTGAACCCGGAGTCGTTCGTCCAAATCGTCATCATTTTTAAGTGCTGTGGCAACCTCAACGAGTAGTTCATTAATGCGAGATACGTTCGGATCCAAACGGCAGTAGCCTGACATTTCGATCATTGGAATAAGGGCCTTAAGCATAGGCATACTATCCAACGTGGATGACGTGTTTTGCCAGGAGTATCCATAGTGCAGCACCGACCTCAGCCAAGCACCTCAAGCATCTTTGTACACCGTCATCTCGTGCCCGGCACCGCTTAGACTCTCCAGAACTTCACGCAATGCCAACAGATGTCTAACTGCAGCACAGATTTCTTCGATACCCTCCGGTTCGCCCAACTTGCGTTGAGTATCAGCGCGACCAGGGCGTGACGACCATGTTTCAAACAATGCAAGAAGCTCTTTGGCTGGATTGGTGGCAGGCATTGACAAGAGTCTCCTAAATTCTACTATGCTAAGCAGATGATTGGAACGCAGGGCAGAAGCAAGGCGGCGTACCTTGAAGTTAGGCTAACTGACACCCTCTTCTATCCGCCTGCCACATTATAAGCAAAGAAATAGTGTTGCAAACGCAGTATAATGACGCCGACAGCAATGCACCGCCGGTAACAACTACAGAAAACAGTTTTACCAAAGACATGGATGAACTAAAAGTTGCCAATACGCCACTCAGAAATACGAAAAGCGAGATGATGCCAAAAGTTAGTCTACTACGAACGCAAACAAGAGACGCGATATCATGCTGGAGATCGCGAGTGAGGAATGCCGCTCCCATTGCGAGCAGCCCCATGATACTAGTTGGGAATATTGATATTTTTTGATCGCAGAGAAGAGAAATTAGAACTTGGATGAGACATGCAATATAAGCTCCTGATAGTAGCGTTGAAGGCATAATAAATGCGGTTCGTCGCGGCATATAAATCAACTGCAGCCGAATCGCTCTTTCATCGACGCCATTCTCCGAACTCCGTACTAACTCAATCAATTGCGGTGTGAGGACAGAGCGGATATCCTTGCTGTCGTAATGGATTTTTGGATCCCGTCGATCAATAAGACAAACTTTTGACATTTTCATGCCGGGGGGCGCTTCAACCCTAACATGTACACGTCGATCCTAGCCGTCAAATCCTGTGGCCCAGACGTCGTGCTTATAGCCAGATCTCACCGGCTTTAGAGGCCCAGGCTCGAAATCGTTTGCGTACGTGAGGCGACAGCTAATTACCTGCAAGTCGACATCTTGCTTGACGTCGACATAAACCAGAAAAATGTAAGAGTGGATGAACGCGCTTAACAGTTCCTTATCAACTCGCTCCATGAACTCACTCCAACAGGCGAAACGACGCATCTTCGCCCACTGAGATGCTGTTAGACTACGTTCCTCGAGGTTGGCTCAAAAATCCTAAATTGTTCGATGAATCGTGTTGAAGCGAGTCACATCTGAGTTCGCAAGAGTCTCATACAACTCAGATGAAAGTGATTCAAACGCAGCGACATACTGTTTTAGCAGAAGAGCGAGATCAGCGCTCGCCATCAAAATATTCTGAGCGAACTGCGTATTTTCACTGCGAGTCGCTACAGGCAGGCGACCACCAGTACCGCTCTTAGCATCTACAGTGACAAAATTTCCATCCCTCGGGAGTGGCGAGCGCGGTTGAAACCATAGATAATTCCAAAATTCTATTCGAAAATGTTAGGTTGACAGGAGATACATCAGTCCTCATCAAAAATGTAAGGGAAAAAGGGTGGATTATCCACAAAAGCGGCCTTGCTTGCCCTCATCCCTTCTTCTTGGTCGCGGAGTCCCCGTGGGACTCGAGTTGCTCTGCTCGCCTGTTCCTGGAATCGAAGCAGTCGATTGTCTAAATCTGCAATAAAGGCCTGCGGATCAGCATCGAAATCAGCAAGTTGGTCGGCAACATCTTGGGTGGCAACTGATTCAACTATGGCCTGCGCGCCCATCTCTTTACCCCGTTCTTGGTCATGAGATTTAATCTCATCAATAGCCTTTGGTCCACTGTCTTCATGACATGCGCAATCGCGTGCGCGTTGTTCGGTAACATACGTCGCCGGGTTCAGCGGTTACCTGCGACCAGCTCTCGGTCGTCGCTTCGTTTTTTGGAGTATATCCTCGTTCCATACACTCCACATATACCAAGAATGGCGCATTGAGTCAATGAGGGTGACTGCAAAATCAGTGTTGTTCTGGGTGTTGTGGGAGTAGATGGTTGGTTCGATAAACGCCATATATTTCAGTGGCGTGGTGTGAGGAATAAAAGCGCACCGATTGCGTCCGAACGACCCCCCCCCGGGCTGTCGTTCGGCGTACCGAGTGTCCACTCGGTCGTTCCATCGTGCGTTCATTTCGCTCTGTCTCGCATCGTCGCTCGTTGTGTGGCGACTTGGTTGTCGTCAGTGTAAGTGCGAGGGTGACCTGCTGGATGACGCCATGCCGCGGCGATGGGCGCCCTGCCAAGTCTCCTGGCAGAGTCCAGGCCCAACCACTGAGTGCCACTCACACCTCACCTCACCCCCGTAGCACCTTCCGCGCCGTGTCCTTGCTGATGCCGAGCTGCTGGGCTGTGCCCTTGACGGTCCCGATCGTCTGGTAGGTCTGACGAACCCGCTGGCAGAGGGCCTCGTCCTGGAGGCTGGTCCGCAGCGTCAAGCCCGCCCGCTTCAGGTGGGTGGCCACCGTTTCGCGGTGGAAGCCGAACTGCTGGGCGATCTCCTTGACCGTACAGCCGCTGCGATGCAGCTGGACCATCTCATCGACGACCTCAGGCCTCAGGCGGCGGTTGATGCGCCGAGGGGCGGGTCCAGAGGGCTTGTCTGCGCCGTCTGAGGATGTGGTAGCACTGGCCTCCGCCTGGCGCACCGCCTTGGCGTCACCGCGCATCGAGCGGCGAGCAGCCCCTCCAGCGGTGTCTCCCTCCGGCGGCAGTCCCCACCAGCCATGTCCTGCTGCTGCACCTGCTGGAGCTGCCGCACCACCTCTAGCACATGCTGCATCACGTAGCGCCAACACTCGTCCCAGAGGTTTGAGTGCGATAGGGCTGGGCCGACCTGCATGGGGGGTACCTTCAGTGCCTCCCTGTTTTCCATTTTCAGAGCCGTTTGTTTTGTTATTTTAGGCTTCCTGCCTTTAATCGGTAAATATCTAAAGTACTGTCCCTCCCCAAAAAAATAAAACCATTACGTTCAGCAATCCTTTTCGTTATTCCCTGCCCGGGGCTGCACTCAATAACCAGATACCCTGTCTTCTCTCCCGCATACGCTACCAATGCTTCAGTAAGTTCCTGGGCATATCCTTTTCCCCATTCATCTTTTCGCAGTACCCACCCTATCTCATAAGATTCCTCATCATATGGATGGAAAATGACATAACCGATAAATTTTCCACGCCAATCATCAACGGCATAGATCAGAGGCGGCCGGGAAAGCCCCGCCTGATTGAGGAGCAGCGCTGTTTTATCTTTTGAGTAAGGCTTCTCAAGATATCTCATCACCTCCGCATCAGACAGGAGCTGATAAAGGCTTTCGGCATCATCCTGCCTGAAATCCCGGATGACCAGCCTTCTGGTTCTTATCTGCATTCAGCGGCCTCACACATGTTTTGTTATCTGTTTATTATTTACTATTTTGTTTTTGATCCGTTTTTCATTCTAACAGCAGCCCTGCGGACATATCCCATCGATATCCCGCCGCGCCGTGTTCTCACCCTCTGGTGGTAAAACACGCAGATACAAAAACTATTTTGGCAGTTTTCCACATTTTTTGTTTTCGTATCTGCGTGTTTTACCACCAGAGGCTGCATATCAGTGACAGCTTTACACTGGAAGCAGCTTCGCAACGGCAGCAGCTGCACATCATTATTGGATAGCCGCATGCTGCCTTCCACCGCTGCGTGCTGCAATACCTGTAATCATCGTCAGGCGATACCATGGCAGGTATGAGCAACACCAGTGCTGACGAATACAAAGACGAGTACGGCGGCAGCGAATGTCATGCCGGAAACATGGCTGCCCCTAAGCCTCCTGAGCCTGGACCCGGTACCTCCAGAAACCGGGACGGAAGCACCGGCGCTTACGTAAAAGGCGGGGATCTTCCCGATTTCGATCCGCAGCGTTTCCTCTCGGGGCTTGACGCTATATATTCCAGGCATGAAGGCGCTTCCAAAGCCGAACCGTACATGACTCAGGCGCTTGAGCGGGCCGCCGAAGCCGGAGATGAGCCCGGGCAGCTGACTGTGATCAACGAACTCATGGGATTTTACCGCTCCCAGTCCAGGCATGAGGACAATATCCGCCTCGCGCATACTTCTCTTGACCTCGCGCTTCACATGGGGCTTGAAGGAACTGCCCAATGGCTTGCAGTGCTTATCAATGCCGCGACAGCGATGCGCGCTGCCGGGCATTATGATGAATCCCTTGAGCTTTATGAGCAGGCGCTTTCGGCAAGTACAACAGTTCCTGATGCAGATCCGCGCAATATTGCTGCACTGCATAACAACCTTTCTATGCTCTATTCAGAAACCGGCGATCTTGGGAACACCCTGAAGGAGCTCAGAAAAGCGCTTGATATGATAACACTGGCAAGCCCTGATCCCGCGAATGATATTGATATCGCCACTACGAAAACTAATATCGCCCTGCTGTTTCTGCAAAGGCCCGCGGAAAATGGGGGCGGCGGAAACCACCGCGAAGAGCACGGAAACCGCAGTACAGAAAACGGCGAAAGCTCCGGAAACAATGCGAAAGGCACCAGCGGCACCGACGACTGTACAGACTGCGGCTCCGCTGTTTACAGCAGGGATATCCAGGAAGCCCTGGATTATGCCCGCGAAGCCCTGGAAATATACCATCATGATCCGTCACTTAGCCTGACGGACAGCGCCCACTATGCTTCTGCCCTGGCAGGATACGCCCAGGCTTTGCTGATGTCGGGCGCTGCAGCTGAGGCACAGGAATTTTATGATAAAGCACTGCAGCATATCTCTAAGGCCTACGGTACACAGAATGACTATTACCGTACGACCCTTGCCAATGCCCGATCTGCCAGGGAAATCGCCGAAAAACAGGGGCAGCAGGCAAATACTGCAGATCCGGTAACACCTGTACCGCGCATAACAAAAAGCATGACAGCAGATATGGCCTCAAGCCCTGTAACGGGTATGGCAGAAAATACAGCAGCAGAGGGCACGGCAGCAGGACCTGCAGCGGGCATAGAGGAAGCCTCTGCAGAGAGCATGACGAAGAGCCCCGCAGCGAACGTTAAAAACCCCGATATCACAGGGCTTGAATTGTCACAACGATACTGGGAAAAATACGGCAGGCCTCTTCTCAGGCAGAAATACCCCCAATATGCGGGCCGTATAGCTGCCGGGCTTGTGGGGCACGGTTCGGAATGTTACGGTTTCGACGACGGGTATTCGCGGGATCATGATTTTGGCCCGCGCTTCTGCCTGTGGCTTACCGATGACGATTATGCTGAAATCGGCAGCCGGCTTCAGGAAGATTATGACAGCCTGCCTAAGAGGTTTATGGGATATTCACTTGAAGCTTCTGCCTCTACCCTACGCTCGCAGGGGGAGCACAGGCGCTCGGGCGTTTTCCGGATCGGTGATTTCTTTGAATCAGTCACAGGGCTCCGGGAGGCACCCGGAGACGATGAACCGCTGCTGTGGCTGAATATAGATGAGGCAACGCTGTCAGCAGCAACTAACGGAAAGGTATTTGCCGATCCTCTCGGAGTCTTTTCTTCGCGCAGGCAGGGCTTCAAGAATATGCCCGATGACGTGCGGCTTGCCCTGATCTCGCAGCGGGCAGGCATGATAAGCCAGTCGGGCCAGTATAATTTCCCCCGTATGTCCGCGCGCGGCGATACTGCAGCCGCTATGCTGTGTATTTCCCAATTCGCAGAGGCGGTAACCTCGCTGGTATTCCTTATCAATAATCCGCTGACTGTAGGCTATGCACCGTATTATAAATGGCGGTTTGCCGCGCTGAGGAGCATCAGTGCCAGGCCCGCCACACGCCTGCCCCAGTCCTGCGGACAGCTTGAACAGCTTATGGGCAGCGCATCGGACGCAAGCCGCGGGCAGAGGGATAATCCGGCTTACGCGCACGCTAACGTACTGATATCGCAGATATGCAATGAAATTGTTGCAGAACTCAGGTACCAGGGGCTTACATCAGGCAGCGAAGATTTCCTCGAATGGCACAGGCCTTATATTGAAAGCCATATCTCGCAGGAATACCCATTCCTCAGGAGTTTATAATATGCATGAAACAGATGGAAGCATAAACAAGGCAGGCAGCAGTGCAGCAGGATCCGGCACTGTCCGGCTCACTGACGAAGAATTCCTTCACACTGCTGAAAGCATAGTCAGGCATGAGTGGGAGCAGTTCCAGCGTGTTGATAATAAAGGCGGCAGGGCACTCTGCCAGGGTAACTGGCCGGTATTCCATCAGATGCGCATCAGCCAGTTCCTCACATGGGACGCTCCCTTGCTGCTAAGCTACGCGCAGGACCTCAACGATGCCGATGTTGCCGGGCGCAACCTCCTGACCGAGAAATATGCGCGGATGATGGGATCTACCGATTCTGTGTATTATCATCAATATCTCGAAACTTTTATGCCCGTCCTGAGCAGGCAGCGCATTGCACAGCAGGAGCATATTATCGTGCAGCAGCTCACATGGGCACGTGATTTTAAGGACAGATATCCCAGGCTCGGGCAGAAAATGCGCACCCTTACCACGGACGGGGATTCGCCTGAGAATACGAGCTTTGAAACATATCTGCGCGGGGAACTGGGCACATATTCTGAACGCACACTTGACCTGTATGGCATTTTTATTGAAAGCTGCATAAAAAAGGGGATCAACCTTACTGAGCAGGCTATTGGCTGGACCGTACGCATCGCCGGATTCCCAAACCTTGCCGACGCAGAAAATGCTGAAAGCTGAAAGCTGACAGTGCAAGACCGGCAAGATACAATATGTTATATTTATTAAGCAAAGATCTGTATTCCGGTTCCGCTGCACCGTTATTTAACGCTGTCCAGAATTGCGGAATATAGCCCCACGGAGGTACCGGCGGAGAAAGTTTTAAATAACTTTATAAGAAAGAATTTATTATGATTATTGATGGCCATCAGCACGTTATGCTGCCTACAACATTCCAGCTGGCCAAGATGGATGAAGCAGGAGTGGACAAAGCAGTCCTGTTCACCACTACCCCTCATGTTGAGAAGGCTGAAAAGGCTACGTTAAAAGAGATCTCCCGCGAAATGGCCGTACTGTACAACATACTTAACGGCAGCTATACCGTGGAAGAACGCTTAGCAAAAATAAAGGAAATAATTACGGAACTGAAAACCGCGATTTCCGTAGCTCCAGACAGATTTGCCGGTTTCGGGACAACACCGCTGGGGCTTTCTGAGGAAGAAACATCACAATGGGTCGAAGACTATGTTGTCAGTAATTCATTCAAAGGGGTGGGAGAATATACTCCCGGCTCCTGCAGCTGTAGCACTTCCCCGTATTACCTGTCGCAATGCTTATTACATTGCTTATTACAGATATCCGATCCGCCCTCTCCTATTCTCCCGTATATAAAATCCTATCAGAATTATCAGGAGATCTGCAGGGATAACCGCGGATTGAGACGGGATACGAGGATAGTCTTTTAATACAGTTACGATAAGTTTTGTGTTGCGGCTCCGTTACGGCGGCTGCGTAACACCATTAACAGGTAACGATATTAAATAAGACGGCAGTAAGACGATACAGCCTGAAACCTAAGGAGTGCTATGGCTTTTTCTGACCCATATCTTGAGCGTGTATACCAGCAGGCGGAACGCCGCGACGGCGGACAGCAGGAGTTCCTGCAGGCTGTACGGGAAGTTTTTGAGACATTGGAGCCTGTTATCAAGGCCCATCCGGAGTATGAGGCGAACGGCATCCTTGAACGTTTCATAGAGCCGGAGCGGGAGATCAAATTCCGCGTGACATGGGTTGATGACAATGGCAGGACCCAGGTAAACCGCGGCTACCGCGTAGAATTCAACAGCGCTATCGGGCCGTACAAAGGCGGTTTACGTTTCCACCCTACCGTTACCGAATCAGTAGTCAAGTTCCTCGGCTTTGAACAGATCCTGAAGAACTCGCTGACCGGACTGCCTATGGGCGGGGGTAAGGGCGGATCAGATTTCGATCCCCGCGGCCGCTCTGACGGCGAGGTCATGCGCTTCTGCCAGGCATTCATGACGGAGCTCCAGAGGCATATTGGGCAGTTTACTGATGTACCGGCAGGTGATATCAATGTCGGCGCCCGCGAAGTTGGATACCTTTTCGGCCAGTACAAACGTATCCGCAATGAATACACTGGGACACTGACCGGCAAGGGGCTTGAATTCGGCGGTTCGCTTATACGTACAGAAGCAACGGGATACGGCCTGTGCTACTACACGAACGATGCTATGAAAGAGCTGCGCAATGATTCTTTTGAGGGCAAAACCGTAGCGGTATCAGGCTCAGGGAATGTGGCTATTTTTGCCATTGAAAAGGCACAGCAGCTGGGAGCAGCAGCAGTCACAGCATCTGATTCTGACGGTTATGTGTATGATCCCAACGGGATTGATTTAGATGTGCTCAAAGATATCAAACTCATTGAACGCGGGCGCATCAGCGAATATGCGCAGCGAGTTCCCGGCAGCGAATACCATGAGGGCTGCTCGGGCGTGTGGGAAGTAAAATGCGATATTGCCCTGCCCTGCGCTACACAGAATGAGATCAGCGAAGAGTCGGCAAAAAAGCTGGTTTCCAACAGATGCACAGTAGTGTGCGAAGGCGCGAATATGCCTTCTACCCCAGCTGCCATTGCTGTATACCGCAGCAATGGTGTGCTTTATGGCCCGGCCAAAGCGGCGAATGCGGGAGGCGTGGCAGTTTCCGGGCTTGAGATGAGCCAGAATTCGCTCCGCCTCCAGTGGCCTTCTGAAGAAGTTGATCAGCGCCTGCAGGATATCATGAGGGGGATCGTCAGCGAGAGCCTTGCCGCAGCGCATGAATATGGACATGACGGAGATCTGATGCTGGGTGCGAATATCGCGGGCTTTACTAAGGTCGCCAATGCCATGGTCGCACAGGGAGTGATGTAGGCCTCCGGGCTATAAGCTGAGCAGCCAGTCGGACACGCAGGGAGATATGGAAGTTTTACTATCTTCCTAATATCTGATTGGCTGTCTTTCTGTCCGCTTCAGTGAGTTTATCAACAATCACCCCAATAGCAGCATCATCGCTGATAATAGCTTTGCGATATTCTTCCAGTACGCGGTCAACCACCGGAGACATGGCGTCATGGGCTCTGGCAGCAGAGTTTGAATCGTCTGCAGCCAATTCGGTAAGCGAAAACATTGTATACCCTTCGGCACCTTTAAGGCATCCGCGGGCGGTTGAAGCCCCGTCAGCTGAGGATGCGATTACCTGCTTCGCGCCTGTAGCCAAATCACCCATGATAGGTGTTCCTCCCCTCCTGGAGCTCATCAAAGACCTGACGCCGCTCCCTTCGTATACTAAAAATAACCTGTTCGAACTCGTTGTCTGCTTTTACACGGGCTTCCTCAACTCTGCACAGGATATCACCGGTCTCATTGACCAGGCCTGTATCCATGTTATATGCAGCCTCCATAGCAAATTCACGCACCTTGCGTAGATACTCGCGGCTGCTGTCCCATGCAGATTCCCATTCACGTTCGCTTTTTTTCAATGCGTCATACAGCTTTTCGCGCCTGAGACGAAGCTGCCTCGCCTCATCCTCTGAAGACGATGGACCAGTCATACTATTCATCGCCATGTCTGCCCCTCTCTCCCTGAACGGTGCGCAATAAAATCCCAATTAGTGTATGTGCTATTTTCAGGCACAGGCTCACCCGCCCGATGTGAAACACTGCCATCCGGATTGATTCCCACTTCCACATACTTCAACTTCGCCGGTTCCCCGAGCCATTTTAAAAAAGCACGCATTCCAGCAGGCCACTTCAGCTTGCCGCCAGCCGCATACACATATGGGGGATCTTCCAGAAAAGATTCCATCCGCCTCTCTGAAGGTATCTCACGGCCGGGATGCACCACTTTATACCGTGCAACCGCAAGCGGAAAAACTTTCTTCGCAGAATCAGAAAAAACATACCGCACACATTTGACCCTGGGAGATACACCATGCCCGCAAGAGGCTTGCACCAGTGTAATATCCGATAACCCCTCATCAGCTAACGGAGACCTTGATACTACGTAATCCAGCTCCACAACCTGCACGGACACTGCCGCATCAAGGTACTCCTGCGGACGATGAACCGCTTCAGCCACCTTATCCCATACCACACGTCCAACACTGAAACCAACAAACCCGGTAAAACAAACCACAGCCACCGCCATCACAGAAACAATAATATTCTCCCAGCGGATACGCTCACCAACCTTAAAGAAACCCTTTACCGCCATGTTTGCCCCTCAAACTTTTCAGGATGCTTAATATAAAACCAATTAGTAAAATCATTATCTTCAGGCACAGGCTCACCCGCCCGATGTGAAACACTGCCATCCGGATTGATTCCCACTTCCACATACTTCAACTTCGCCGGTTCCCCGAGCCATTTTAAAAAAGCACGCATTCCAGCAGGCCACTTCAGCTTGCCGCCAGCCGCATACACATATGGGGGATCTTCCAGAAAAGATTCCATCCGCCTCTCTGAAGGTATCTCACGGCCGGGATGCACCACTTTATACCGTGCAACCGCAAGCGGAAAAACTTTCTTCGCAGAATCAGAAAAAACATACCGCACACATTTGACCCTGGGAGATACACCATGCCCGCAAGAGGCTTGCACCAGTGTAATATCCGATAACCCCTCATCAGCTAACGGAGACCTTGATACTACGTAATCCAGCTCCACAACCTGCACGGACACTGCCGCATCAAGGTACTCCTGCGGACGATGAACCGCTTCAGCCACCTTATCCCATACCACACGTCCAACACTGAAACCAACAAACCCGGTAAAACAAACCACAGCCACCGCCATCACAGAAACAATAATATTCTCCCAGCGGATACGCTCACCAACCTTAAAGAAACCCTTTACCGCCATGTTTGCCCCTCAAACTTTTCAGGATGCTTAATATAAAACCAATTAGTAAAATCATTATCTTCAGGCACAGGCTCACCTACTTGATGCATAGTACCATCAGGATTCCTGCCAGCCGCCACATACTTCAACTTCGCCGGCCGCATCAGCCACTTCATAAACTCCTGTACCTGCTTTCTATTCTTCTTTAGGCTGCCCACAAGGTTATTCATAACATCATTAAAATCAACCCTGACATGTGTCCGCCGGTAATACTCTTCAATTGCAGCATTAACAAGCGAAGTATTTGTATACAGCTTATTGCACGTCTCAGCTGTAGTGTGGTTTCGGACTGTCCCCGAGCTCCATCCGTAAATGTTCAGACGCGAATCGTCGCGGATGATAGCACGCTTTGTACCATGTATATCATTAGTTTTATCGTTTATCTTCCTGGCAAACCTCTCCCATTCTTCCTTCTTAACTTGGGCATCGTGGATTCCAATTCCTGCACTGATCAATGCTGCCACGAAACCAGCCACATAGCTTACTCCAGAAGCACCGCCAAACATTTCTTTTATTACCTCGCTTCTCAGTTCCCCAATCACCCAGTCTGTCACACTGCCAAACGTCTTTTTAGCTATACCAATATTCTCATTATTTGAACCAACTATTAAGAAATGTTCAAGGGCATATACAGACTGGGGATTGCCAACTATCCCCAGACTCACCGTACGGAAAATAGACCCCGTATCCGAATGCCTGATCTCACTTTTTTCCCCTACGATCCCATTGAACCGGGTCATTACATATGCCGCATCATAATTGTTGTCGGCTTCATCCTTTTTATATTTTCCTGGCTGGATGCTGAACTTAAATTTAAGGTTATACCCTTCCAACGTCCAGATGCTCTTTGAAGCCATACTGTTAGCCTGCATTATCACAGAAGCCAGCCTCTCATGATCCAGTATAGTTTTCCCATACTTTTCATCTTTCAAAAACACCGCATCATTATTACACCGGGAATCCGCATATACACTTAATAAATCGAGCAATACTGAACCCTGATATTTCCAGCAGGGCCTGTCTATACTTTTTCTTCCCGGCCCGATAGGCACCCGCGGTATCTGCAACTCCACGAACCTTGACAGCGCTGCCCAGTCTTTAGCAGCATACATACTATCAAGTGCTGCCGTAATGTTATGGACATCTGCAGCGGTAAAGAAATACCTGGGAAGGAGTGCCAGAACGGAACAATTGATACTGTTAAGCTTGCCCTTATCGTATATCTCCGGCGCGCCTACAGTATCATCAGCAAATATATCGCGCACAGCCTTTTTAAGCTTTTCACGCTGAGCAGGATCCTTCACCCTGCTATCGATTATCCTATCTGCATCTTTGATCCGCTGACGGGAAAATGCCCGGTCTATCTCATCCCGCACCCCAGCCGGGAATACCCATCCATTCCCTTCAGCTGCAGCAGCTTCGGCGGAAAGTACTTGGGAAAGCATGCCCTTCTCTGATACCATTGCTGCGGCAGAGGAATAAATATCCCTCTGTTGTACAGTATAATCCCTATAAACAGTCCAGATCTTCTGCAGCACAGCAAGAAGGCGCTCTAAAGCTGCGCGGGAGAATCTTATATACGAAATATCAGCATCAACAGTTTTCATATATGCTGACCCTGCACCATCAGTCGGGTCGATATACATCTTCTCCGAGCTATTTGCCATGTCCTGCCTGCTTGGTTCAACTCCTTCAGCCGTACTCGGAATTTGGGGAGGATTGCTAAGCAAAGCGGTAACACGCCGGATACGGTCATCCAGCTGCCCGTCATCTACGAAACCGCATGCTTTATCTGACAGCAGGAGCCCCTGTGCCAGATTTACATGCCTCTGTACAGCCTCAAACAGTGCAGAAAAAAACAGATAATGGGATTTAGCTACCAGACGCTGGCTGTCAAGGTGTTTTTGGACAGCATTATACGCTTTGCCCTGCAGCCCTTTATCGGCAAGGTCCATCGACAGCTGAGACACCTGTTTCTGTGCAAGTTCTATCTCAGTTTTAACTTTTGCAGCTTCATCTTTAAGATCACTGATAAGCCGGTCCCTGTATACTCGCGCCATAATCTTCCTCTTAACAGCTCAGTAGCCGAATACTTACAGGCTACCACTGCGATTGGGGAGAAACGCCGTATACTTATTGTCTCCCATAAATCCGTTCCTGATCCTTGACCTCTTTCAGGATAAAAGGGTTCCGAGGATCAGCATGCTTTATGTCCGCTGTGGAGTCTTCACTGCTGTATGGGATTGGGTTTGTAAATATTTGTTCATATTCATTAATATCCAACTTATGCCGCTGGTCCAGAAGCTTTTTATTATGCCGGGCATGCAGCCTGGCCCCAAACCCCGGCTGCAGGATCCCTGTGAACAGTTCCCCGACAGCCCCGGAACCGTAGGAAAAGAAACCGATCCTGTCCCCCGGATCCAACGACTGGTCGTTATCCAGCAAAGAGAGAAGGCCCAGATAAAGCGATCCCGAATATATATTCCCAACTCGACGCGAATATGCAATACTGCTGTGATACCTCTGCTCCAGCTGCCCGCGGGCTTCGCTGCCAACCGTACCGAGGATGGAGGAGAACGCCTTCATACCCATCTTTGTGTAGGGCAGGTGGAAGCACATAGCAGCAAAATCATCAAGCGTCAGGCCGGCTTCCGCACTGAAACGGTCCCATACCTTACGGAAAAAACCTATATACTGTTCCGTAGAATACCTGCCGCGGGCAATTGCGGAATCTGCATAGACCGGCCTCCAGAAATCGCTGATACTATGCGAATAAGCTGTAGTATACGGTTCTATAGCGAGGATATGCGGATCCTCAGAAACAACCATGGCAACCGCCCCGGCCCCCTGGGTCACCTCGCCGGGCGTACCAAGCCCATACCGGGCGATATCCGATGCTATCACAAGCGCGCGTTTCCCCGGATGGGTACGCACATAGTCGCACGCAGACATCAGGCCTGCGGTGCCGCCAAAACAGGCTTCTTTGATCTCAATACAGCGGCACCAGGAGGACAATCCTATAAGGCCATGGATAAATAACGCTGAGGCCTTGCTCGCGTCAACGCCCGATTCCGTGCCCACGATAACAAGCCCGATATCATCCGGCTGTGATTGCCGGGGCGGCTGTGCGGAACAGTACTGCGCAGAATAATACAGGACTTTCACAGCTGCCGCCGCACCCATCGTCACTATATCCTGATTGGAAGGCGCGACCGCCTGTTCATCCTGCCCTATCCCGATACTGTATTTATCAGGATCCACACCGCGTACCTCAGCAAGTTCTCTGAGGTCAATATAAAAACCGGGCGTATAGAACCCGATCGAATCAATGCCTACGGCTGCCATTAGCGGATACCGCCTTCCTCAGGTTCCTCAGATTCCTCAGGCCTTCTGCTGCCGCGGATATCTGCCAGTATTTCTACCGCAGTTTCAAGATTTTTATCACGCCCCTGAAGAATGCGGCTTACCTGTTCGATCTCACTCCCCCGCGCGCCTGCAGCCATAGCGAGTGCATTCGCATGCAACGCCATATGGCCCTGCTGGATACCCGGCCCAGCAAGGGCACGCAAAGCCGCAAGGTTCTGCACCAGTCCCAGGGAAGCAAGGACACACTGGAACTCCTGCACGGATGGATAGCCGCCGATTTTTTTAGCCAGGCGTGCCATCGGAAGGGCGCCGGAGGCACCGCCGATGATGCCGACCTGCAGCGGGATACGGATCTCGCCGTACAAATTACCCCTGCTGTTCAGGACCCATTCGCTCAAAGGCATATAACACCCTGTCCTCGCAGCGAATGCGTGGGCGCCAGCCTCAACTGCGCGCGTATCATTACCGGAAGCAAGCACGGCGGATGAAATGCCGTTCATGATCCCCTTATTGTGGGTCACCGCACGGTCAGTGTCGATCCGGGCAAGCGCAGACAGCTCCGCAATGCGCCGGGCAATAAGCTCACCGCTGCATGACCGGGTTGCCAGCGTATGCGGCTGCACTTCTACGCGCGCAGATGCGGCCGAAGCTGCGGGCACGTTATTGCTGAGTATTGCGGTGAGTGCCCTGTATCCCGTCCAGCCTTCCGCTGCAGCGGCCACAGCTTCGCATATTGTATTCACAATATTGGCGCCCATCGCATCGCACGGGTCAATAATCAGGGAAAGCTTAACAAATCCCTCCGGTCTGCAGCTACTGCAATCATACGGCTTGCAGCTATTGCAACCACTCGGCCTGCAGCTACTGCCCGGCCTGCTGCCATTCAGGCTGCCACCCGGATCCTCTCTGCCCGCTAAGCCTTCTCTGCCGGCCGATTCCCCTTCCTTAGGCATTGGGCTGCTGTAGGCCGCCGGTACATCACCGCCAAGTATCTCAACCTTATAGCTGAGCAGGCCCCCTCCGTACCCGACTATCGAAGGGTGGGCAGCATTGGCCACAGTACGGATATCATCACTATGTGTTTCAAGTATGCGGGCGATCCGCGCAGCCTCAATGCCGCCGCGAGCATCACCGGCAGCCCCGCAGCTATTGGCGCCGCTGCCGGCATAACCCTCACCAGCGTCAATAACGCCAGCATCACCGGAACTGCTGCCGCAGCTGAAAATTATCTCTCCTGTTACGCAATGTGAACCGGCCTGCGCCGCTACTCCCCCATTCGCACGGGCGATCCGCGCCCCGTTGCTGGCCGCAGCAACTACGGACGGTTCCTCCGTCACTACAGGCACCTGGTATATTTTGCCGTTAACTTCAAGGTTCCGGACTATACCCATCGGAAGGGCAAACTGCCCTATCTGGTTTTCTATAAGGTTCCGGGCGGCATCAGCATCCAGCCCTGTAAATCCGGCGATCTCCTGCATATCTTCCGCAGTAATGACGCCTTCCTGCATCAGAACCTGCAGGCGGCCCTGAGGGGATAACCGGTAGAATTTAGATCCGCGCATCTCACGCAACTCACGTACTGCGCACCCGCTGCCCGTCTCGCCATCCCCGTGCACCTCACGTACTTCGCGCTCCTCGGATCCTCCACGAAACACTGGCTCCCTGCGCTCCCTGCGCACAGCCTGTTCCCCGTGCTGTGCCTGATTATCCGGCTGTTCCTGCCTGCACATCAGCGGTCTGTCCCGTCAGCCATCCGGACCTGCATTGCCACACCGATACCGCCGCCGACACATAAAGCGGCAACACCTGTCGCCTTTTTACGCGCGCGCAGCGCATACAGCAGAGTCACCAGGATACGCGCCCCGGATGCGCCCAAAGGATGCCCCAGGGCAATAGCCCCTCCATTAACATTCAACTTATTTTCAGGGATCTCCAGCTGATCCATGACTGCAATACTCTGTGACGCGAATGCTTCATTTATTTCAAACAGGTCGATATCCTCAATAGCTGAATGCGTATTACGGAGCATCCTTTCAATCACGCGCTTAGGCGCATAACCCATAAAATCAGGGTCGATACCGCCTTCCGCGTAGCCTGATATCTCAGCCAGATAACTAATGCCGCGCTCTATGGCAAGGTCTTTGCGCATAAGCACCAGCGCAGCGGCACCGTCATTGATGCCGCTGGCATTGCCGGCAGTTACCGTACCCCGAGCCTGCACAGTATCAGCGGGACCTGCAGTATCAGTATCCTGCGCTGTACCCGCATTATCCGGAAAACCAGAATCACCACGTCCAGCCTCCCCACGTCCGGGCTCACCGCGTCCATTCTTGCCATACCCGAGTTCACCGCAGCCGGAACCGCCGGATCCTGCTGCCGCACAGCCAGGCTTCACGAAAACCGTCCGCAGGCGGCCAAGCTTCTCCATATCAGTATCGTCACGCGGGCCGTCATCCTTGTCAACAAGAATGCTGTGATCGCCGGTATGTCCGGCGGGAACAGGGACAGGGGCTATCTCTTCATCAAAAGCGCCGCTGAGCTGGGCATTCACAGCTTTGATGTGGGACCCCAGGGCAAATTCATCCTGCTGCCGGCGTGTTATCCCGAAAGTTTTCGCCACATTCTCAGCAGTCATCCCCATAGGCTGACCTGTGAAAGCATCAGAAAGCCCGTCCCGGAATATCCCGTCAACGAACTCCACACTCCCGTATTTATGCCCGGACCGCATATCCGGGGCATAGTAAGGGGTATTGCTCATGCTTTCCGTACCGCCGACAAGGACGGTATCGGCATCGCCCAGCAGGATCGCAGCCTGCCCCATACGCACAGCTTTAAGCCCTGATCCGCATACTTCATTCACCGTCATAGCAGTGCTGGAAGTATCCATACCTGACTGCAGCGCAATCTGCCGTGCTATATTCTGCCCATTATTCGCCTGAAGCACATTGCCGAAAATCGACTGGCCGATATCAGAGGCGCTGATCCCCGAACGCCGGATCGCTGCCTTTGCAGCTATCGTGCCCAGTTCCACAGCCGTGACCGATGATAACGATCCGTTAAGGGTACCGATCGGCGTGCGCGCGGCACTGACAATCACAACTTCAGCCATACTTCACCTAAAAACTGTCACAGGTCAAAATCCATAATACTTGATACGGGATATCAAGTTTATCTGGATTTATATAATACTCTCAGCCATTTAATTTTTCAGCACAATAGTTTTACGCTGCAGGCAGGCACATCCTTACGGCAGTATAATAAGGACATATCTGATACCAGGACGGTATCAGCACCGGCAGCCATCTAAAGGAGCACACATGGACCTGACCCCACGCTATAACGCAGACGATAACCGCTATGATGGCCGCATGCCTTACTCCCGCTGCGGGAAGACCGGGCTGAAAATGCCGCAGGTCTCTCTTGGTTTATGGCATAATTTCGGTGATATCTCTGATTTTGCTGTTATGCGTCAGATGTGCCGGACGGCATTTGATGCAGGGATCACCCAGTTTGACCTTGCCAATAATTACGGTCCGGAGTACGGGGCGGCCGAACGCAATTTCGGGAAGATCATGGCAATGGACCTTAAACCTTACCGTGACGAGATGCTGGTCACTACAAAGGCCGGTTTTGATATGTGGCCGGGACCGTATGGCGACTGCGGGTCACGCAAATACCTGCTGGCGAGCCTTGACCAGTCCCTCGGCCGTTTAGGACTGGACTACGTTGATATCTTTTACAGTCACCGCATGGATCCCGATACTCCCCTTGAGGAAACAATGGGCGCACTCGCGCAGGCTGTCAGCTCAGGCAAAGCACTATATGCAGGAATATCCAATTACGATGCTGCACATACCAGGGAGGCAGCAGCACTGCTGAAGAGGCTGCACACGCCGTTCGTCATCAACCAGGTGAGGTATAACATTTTCGACAGGCATATTGAGAATGACGGCACTGAAGAAGATATCCGCCGGGGCGGGCTCAAAGCGGCGGCACAGGAAGCAGGGATCAGCCTGGCTGTGTATTCCCCGCTGGCGCAGGGGCTTCTTACCGACCGCTATCTGGATGGTATACCTGCTGACAGCCGGGCAGGCCATGATCCGAGGTTCCTGCATGAAAGCGATATCCGGCTGCGCCATAACCAGATACTCCAGCTCAATGATATAGCGCGCAGCCGCGGGCAAAGCCTGGCGCAGATGGCATTATCATGGGTGCTGCGAGATGGACCGGAGGGCCCCGTGAGCACGGTGATCATTGGCGCATCCAGGCCTTCACAGATACTCGACTGCGCTAAAGCAGTTTCACAGACGGCTTTCAGCGATGATGAACTGGCAGCAATAGACAGAATAGCGCCAAAATCTGCCAGTTAGGCATCAGTCTGGATATTTATCAGCTGACAGATGCGCTGCTTCCCGCATCAGCACTGCCGTCGGCACCGCTGATAACGCCGCTTCCAGTTTCGCTGCCAGCAGCAGAAGATGCATCAGATACAGAAGCCGATGATACCGCTTCTGCGCCGCTATCCTGTGTACCGGAACCGCTTACAGAAGCACTTGACGCAGCATCAGCTTTACCGGCGTTTCCATCCGGGACCAGCTTCTGCCCTGTCCTCTTTATATATGCTTCGACAACAGGCCACACATCAAGCACCCACTCGTTGACACCGCGGTAACGCCCGTCAGCATCACGCATCGCCTTATAATAATGCATTATATACTTAGAATTTACTTTATTCCCAGGCACAGGCATCGACACCAGGTCTGTTTTGCCTGTACGGAGCGCATGGATCACACGTTTGACTCCGGGGATAGCACGCTCCGGATGCACAACAGACATAGGGTCGCCCGTCTGCTCCTGTTCACGCGGGGCAAGCATTTTATCCGACGGCAGGTTATGGTTGTAGTAGATGAACTGATTATTGTCATCAGCGTACGTCAGCTCCATCGGCATAGTGTTGAGGAACCAGTTAAGCTGATCAACAGTAAGGATACCTCTGTCAAGAACAACATAATCACTGCCACGCGCAGCACCGGTCTTCTCAGCTGCCTGTTCCACCCAGTCATCAGCAGTCATATCGACATCTTCAACTGTCGTATCAATAACTGAGCTTGCAGTAAGGTCCTCATCGTCAACCTCACTGCGTGCATCACCGCTCATAGCCCTCATGACCTTCACCCAGGTAACAAATTTCTGCATAACGCTTGTCAGGAATGCGACGGTGCCTTCATCTTTCAGATTGCCGTTCTCATTAAAAGCAGTAAGGGCATTGCCAAGCAGGAATTCATCGCTGGGCATTACAACAGCATTCACCCCGGGGGATTCGAGTATCTGGCGGACATCCAGCTGCGCACGCGAAGACCCCTGGTCCGTCCACGAAGCACCAACAAGAAGGACCGGCTTGCCCTCAAACGGATGTATCTTATATGACATCCATTCAATAATGCTTTTAAGCGCAGCAGTTGTAGTGTGGTCATGCTCGGGGGTCGCGATAATAACGCCGTCGGAATTGCTGATCTTTGCTGCCAGATACTGGATTATCTCGCTGTCCGTCTGGTCATCGGACTCATTGAACATGGGTACCTGCGAAATATCAAGGATATCAATGTCAGCCATGTTCCTGAACCTGTTCGCCATGAACATCAGCAGTTTCGTATTATACGAACCCTTATCTATAGATCCGCTGATCGCCGCAAATTTCATATAAACTCCTTATGTGTATAGATATCCTGGGATATCTGCTTTCCCTTATTTTTCCGTTATTTCCAAACTTATTACGCCGGGTACACGACACTTCGCATATGGACCCTATGCTGCATCCTCCGCAGAAGATCCGCGTGCAGAACGCCATTCATCATAGACCGGTGAATCCGGGGATGAAACATACGCATACCGTTTCATATCTTCCTGCTCATACTGCCGCGGCGAAACGCTGCCTGCAGCAGAAGCAAGCTCTATAAAAGAATCAACCATAGAATCCAGCTTGGCTGTCAGTTTTCCATCCTTAAGCTGGCCGTTATCATCAAAAGCCTGCAGCGAATGGTCAACCAGGAATTCCGAACTTGGCAGGACAAAAGCATGAAGCTCAGGGGCATCCAGCATACGGCGCAGATGCAGCTGCGCGCGCGAAGTCCCAAGGGTGCCGAAAGAAGCCCCCACTATAAGGACCGGCTTGTTATAAAACGGATGGATGCCGTAAGACAGCCATTCCAGCGCATTCATAAGCACAGCAGGGACTGAATGGTCATACTCCGGCGTTGAAATAATAACGCCGTCACTGCTGGAGATCGCCTGCGCCAGATCCAGGACACACTGAGGGACCTCCGGTTCCGGCACCTTTGAATACACAGGGAGCCCTGATATATCAAGTACCTCTATATCAGCTTTATACGAGTACCGGCTCCGGATAAACTCAATTAACATGCGGTTCGTAGAGCCGATCTTATTCGTTCCCGCAATCGCAACAAACTTCAAACTATACCTCCGTAAACGCCGTTGTATAGTACCGCACCAGGGTACTGTACACTGATATCACACTGCGATTCTACTAAAGACCTCTGGAAATGCGGGCGGCTGTTATCGCTGCCCATATCTTTTGACCGTGCCATACCGGTCAACGGTAATAACTGAGATCCCGCTCAGCTCATCGGCAATACGCCTTATCACGCTCGCGGAAGCACCGAAAAGGACGGTAGTCCACAGTTCGCAGGTCACAGAGCGCCCGGCCAGCACGGTTATTGACGCCATATCGGACGTGACGGGATATCCCGTAACAGGGCTGATAATATGATGATACGTTCTGCCTCCCGCTGTGAGTTTCCTCTGGTAAATGCCCGAAGTCACTGCAGACCCGTCCGCAACGTGTACAATACGGCAATAATTGCCGAGGCTTCCGGCCGGATCCTGGATGCCGATATTCCATGCCCTGCCTTCCGGGTTCTTCCCGACTGTAATAATATTCCCGCCAAAATCCAGCAATGCAGACGATACGCCGCATTCCCTTAACCGGTCAGCAATAATATCCCCTATATACCCTTTTGCCAGCGACCCCAGGTCAATCTCCATGCCTTCATGCGCAAGGAAAACAGTATGCCGGGCATCATCCAGGATTATATCGGAAGGATCCGTGAGGCTCAGGCGTTCCCTGACAGCACGGCCATCCGGCACGGCTGCATCGGAGAACCCGATATGCCATAGCTTCACTACCGGCCCTATTGCAATATTGAGATTGCTCCCGGGGATCCTGCTATACGTTTTTCCCAGGGAGATAAGGCTGTAAAGTTCAGGCTGCACTTCAACAGCTGCGCGGCCGGCATTCTTATTGACGCGCATAAGGTCTGAGCTGCCGCTGTTTGCGCTGAACATGTGCTCATAGTGGCGGACCAGCCGCTCAGAATCATCAAGGAGCCCATCTGCGCGATCCTGCGTTTCAGCCGCTATCTGTATACGGACCGTTGTCCCCATTGCGCGGAAAGCCCGGGACCGGACAGACGCGAGCCCAGCGGGGCCAGAGGATCCCGCTGGATCCGTTGCATCCGATAACCGGACTGGATGCGACGTCCCTATACCCATAACCGTTAACTGTACTATATGCACTAAAAGTCACCCGAATTCCGCATAAATACCGGGGCCCTGCTCCTTCACACCGCTGCAGGAAGAGCCGATCACAATAGCCGGATTCTCCTGCCTATCCATACCCGTAAGCGTATACAGGCCGGCCGCAATAGTTATGCCAAAACAGTTCTTATAGAAAACGCGATCCCTTTCCACATCGCTGCTCAAATTATATATTGCTCATTCGCCATATACTGTCCTTTGATCAGTAATGTACACTTCTTTTATTTAATCTATATTTATCGGTCGCCTGCAAAACCTTTCGGAATGAACCCTCAACAGACAGTAATACCCATTAGAATCCCTATCCAGAGCTCCCAATGGGTACCACTAATAGTAGTATAAACAACCCTGCTGACTGAACGGGCATTCCAGGGGAATAAACGAATCGTTTCTGTAAAAACATAAATAAGCGCTTACAGAAAACCACCCTTCGGTCAGGACGGCCCAATATCTGACATGGATATCATAGGCCCGTAAGAGAAAACAAAGGCTGATCCTGTACACAGATAGCTATCTTTCACGGTCATTTATCCTTAACCATCTATCTCTGGTGGTAAAACACGCAGATACAAAATCCATCCTGGTGGTTTTCCACATTTTTTATTTTTGTATCTGCGTGTCTTACCACCATCGTCAAGTCTTATTACGTTCTGCAGATATACAAAATATACAAAAGCGCCCCATCATCCGAAGATGACAGGGCACTTTTCATATTCTGCTAGTTTCGGCTTTCAGCGGATCGCCTGGGATTTACAGGTACAAACATGGCCGTCAAATCCCCGCTGAATCTGCCTTACCATGGCCCCCTACTGCAATGTGCTGCGCTTCCTGCCGGCAAAGGTTATACCAGCACCGGCAAGCGCTGCAGCTGCAAACACAAGAACCATAACACCGGAACCTGTCTGCGCAAGCCGGCCATCCTGTTTCTTACCGGAAGGGGTTGCAGGGACATTCTTCTTAGGTTCTGGCTTAGGCTGCGTCCGCGGCTTTACCTCCGGCCTGTATTTCACCGTAAAATTGATACCTTCCGGAGCCGCTGCATCAGCCTCATCTGGCTGCTGCACACCGGTCCACTCGAATGCGAACGGGATAGTGCGTCCGGAAAGTGTAGTCCTGGCGCTGAAGACGCCTGATACAGTACCCCTGATCGTGTAATTCGTATTCGCCTTGGAACCCTTGGCGAATCTTACTCCAGGCACATTGACGTACAGGGTATCCTGGAGCTGTTTGATGGTGTCGCTGAGCTGTCTGTAATTCACTATTTTAGATTTGAGCGAGAAGTGCACAGTTACAGTGCGCCCCTTGTAGAATGTCTGTGCAGGGTCCTGGCTGATTTCAAACCCGGGGGCACCCTCAAGAGTGATCTTGGAGATATCCGTATCACTATACTCCATGCCTTCAGGAAGGGTAAGCGTAGCGGTGAAACCATAATCTACATTGCTCAGGCCGATCTTTTCAAAACCGCCGGAAGCCTGGCCGTACTTTTCTTCGATTTCTTTCATCTGCTTCTTCACAATATCGCGCACATGCAATGCGCCGGACATGGTCAGGACAGACTTCCTGCTGGAAGCAGTATAAACTTCATCATGTTCAGTAACACGGGTTTTGCCGGTTTCTGCACCGAGCAGATCAGATGGGAGGTCCATAGGGACAGCCTTCACATAATTCACAGTCAGGGCAAGTGCGTTCGGCTTTACGGAATCAGCCTCATCCGGCTTCTGCGCTGCAGTATACGAGTATGCAAACTCGTGTGTGACGCCGTTCTGCGTAGCGGAAGCGCTGAACTTGCCGCCCGCAGCACCTTCAATAGTGTAGTCAGTATCCGGTTTTGCATCATCAGTGAAGGTGATGCCACCAACCGTAACGGACAGATCTTTATCAAGGCTATCAATAAGGCTCTTGAGCCGGGCGAAATCCGTTATGCTTTCCGGATTTTTCAAACCGATAGTGATATTTACCGTCTTGCCGTCTGCAGACACAGTACTGCTCTTTACCTCAAACCCGGGGGCACCCTCAAGCGCGGCTGCAACGCGGGACTGGGCATCTGCCATGGTGAATTTGAGCTCTTGAGGGAGGGTGAGCTTAGCATCGAAACTGAACTTCACCTTGCTGAGCGCAATATCCGAGAAGAGCTCAGGAGTTTCATTGTACTTTTTGATAACCTCGCCCATCTGGCCTTTAACCAGGTCATTGACGTGCAGCGTACCGGTCACTGAGAATACGGACTTCTTGCTTTGTGCTGAGAGCACGTAGTTATGTGCAGTGTCGCGGGCAGAACCGTCTACGCTGCCGAGAAGGTCGGCAGTCAGGTCTGCCGTAGTTTCGCCTTCCGGCAGCGGAGCAGGCTTCGACGGACAGCCTGCCTTGGTGAAATCAGCAGCTTCAACCTTCATAGGCGAAGATTCATCTACACCTACATGGGTCTTCACGCTGAAGAAACTCCTGCCCGTCCAGAAATCAAGCTTGCCCGAACCGGTGATATACTGCTTTTCAGATGTAGCGGAAGTAGAATGGTAGCGGATGCTGACACTTACCGTTTTCGCACCCGCGTCCTCCTTAGCCTTGTCAGCAGCATAATTGCGTTTGATAGTAGGCCAGTCTTCATTCATCTGGAGTGCAAAAGTATAAGAGTTCCCATTCTGTACAGGGGCTTTAACGTTCTTCTTGATCAGATTAGACGTGACTGACACATCCGTACTGTCAACTACTACGTTGCTGGGGAACGTAAGCGTATAGTAAATGTAAGCATCAGTAGTTTTAGTTTCGTCCCAGGGGAATCCCATCGACGGAAACTTGTCAGAAAAATCTGACATAGCAGTAGCCAGCGGGATATCAGCTTTCAATGTACCGCTGTATGGGTGCGCAGACGATTTATCCTGGCTGCACTCAGCCTTGGCATCTGTGCTGAAATACTTGGCGAGCTTAACTTCCAGTTTGCCCGTTTTCAGAGCAGCTGCCTGCCCGCCTGTTGCTGAATCTGTCGCATATGCCGCCTGCGGAGCAGCCGCCGCTGCCATACCCGCAAAAAGCATTGCAGCAATAACAAGCATGCTGCCAAATATTTTACTTTTAGTTTTCATTTTTTGTTTTCCTCTCAAAAAACAACCCTTTTCTGTTTTGCCTATAGTAAGATTACTTTTTACTATACAGCAATATATTTATTATATGCTGACTATAGGAATCCGCAGCGGTGTCGATTCCGCTGGCGTATTGCCGGGAGCCTTGTATCTGAGCGGTTTAACGCGATCCTGAGTTAAGGGAGCCCGGATCAAGGGCAGTATTTGTTTCTATTTCTAATGCTTCTATTTTTTATAGACAAAGCTGAGATCGGCCTTCAGATACTGCATCGCACGTTCTTCGCGGTTCTCTCTCCCCCCAAAAAAATAATCCAATAATAAAGATTACGAATAAACCATGTGTCACAAGAACCTCCGCGTGTGAATAACGCTTATATGAGTTCCCGTTACACCCCTCTGATAAACGTTACTAACCAGATGCATATCCAAGCACCAGCTTAAGGCACTCTTAATTTGCCCATTAATACACGTTTCTGCGCTCATATGTAAAAAAGAGATCCGGTAAAAGTCCCCATGCGGGACGATCACCGGATCCGATTCAACATTATAGCACACAGGGGAAAGGAAACTAACCTCTAATACATGTATATATCTTTTATATATCCTTATCTTGGCTCCTGGTGGCAAAACACGCAAATATAAAATTACTTTCGGCGGTTTTCCATATTTTTTGATTTTGTATCTGCGTGTTTTACCACCAACAGCTGCATAAGAGTATCCAGGATAACCACGAATCGCCGTTGTACTTTATTTTCAGCGACAGGAACTATACTCTAAGTGTCCACTTATTGGTGAGAACAAAGGGAATCAGAATGATAAATCAAACTGAAAAAAATAATAAAAAAATTAAAAACTCGCGTCCTATGGGAAAATATATCGGTATTTTTACCGCTCTGTGCTTGAGCACCGCACTTATTACGTCCGGATGCTCAGAAAGCTCATCATCATCAGCGCCTTCCGGCTCCCCGGCCAGCACTCAGTCTGCTACTGCCAGTACCCCTGAAACAACAGATGAGAACGCTACGGATGCCCTTGCAAAGCTTGCGGTCAAAGGCCGCGCGCCCAAAACCGGATATTCACGCGACCAGTTCTCCCACGGCTGGGAGGACGTTGACCATAATGGATGCGATACCAGAAATGATATCCTCAACAGGGATCTGACCAATAAAACTTACCGCAAAGGCACGCACGACTGTGTCGTCCTTACCGGTACGCTGAACGACCCCTACACCGGGACAACGATAGATTTCCAGCGCGGGAACGATACAAGCACTAAAGTGCAGATCGACCATGTCGTAGCCCTTTCTGATGCCTGGCAGACCGGTGCGCAGCAGCTTACCGAAGACCAGCGCAAGAACTTCGCGAATGACCCTTACAACCTTCTGGCTGTACAGGGCGAGGCCAATACTCAGAAGTCAGACGGGGACGCTGCCACATGGCTGCCCGGCAACAAAAGCTACCGCTGCCAGTACGTGGCACGCCAGATCGGCGTAAAGTACAAGTACAATCTGTGGGTAACACAGGCTGAGAAAGATGCGATGTCACAGGTGCTGGAGACCTGCCCTGCGCAGAAGATGCCCAAGGACCCCGGTACTGTATCAGATTCCGTCCCATATACACAGCAGAGCACCCAGGAGGAAAGCACCCCATCCCAGGAGAACCCGGATACTTCCAATCCCGAAAATAATAATTCGTCTGAGGCCCCTTCCTCACCTGCAGCCCCTGCCCCGGCACCGGCACCTTCGACCCCAGCCGCACCGAGGAAGCGCACACAGCGGCGTACCGCACCTTCTGCTCCGCAGCGGTCGAACGTTTACTACAGGAACTGTGCAGCAGCAAGGGCAGCAGGGGCAGCGCCGCTATACAGAGGCCAGCCCGGATACCGTCCGCAACTTGACCGCGATGGAGACGGCATCGCGTGCGAGAAGTAACCCGCTGTAGCCATCAGTCCCGCCTGTCGGCAGCAGCTGCATCCATTGGATCGTGCTGCTGCTAGCGGGATTTGGCAACCTTCCCTGTTACTGTACGCAAGCCGCGGCTGACAGATGACATTGACCTGCTCGGCGAAGCAATAGCAGTGCTCCGATGGAGCTTATCCAATATGTAGGGTTACCGGCATCATATACGTATATATGCAGATGCGATATAAATCCTTCCGGCGCAGGATTTACTTTTTTAAAAACTCCAAAATCCTGTGATTGAAATCTTTTGCCTCTATATAGGCAGCATGGCCGAAATCCCTGTACTCATAATACTCCGCATCAGCAATCCCTTCTTTCAATGCCCTGGCACCGCTGACTCCCAGCACTTTATCCCCGGCGGCGCCAATAACTAAAACAGGGCATGTGATCTGACGCAGCTTATCAGTAAAGTTAAAGTTTTCAATGGCCTTAGCCTGGATAATAAAACGCGGAAGATCAGCATTGCGGCCAAGCATGCTCATCAGACCAGCTAACATCTTCAGCCATATTTTATGGCGGCGCACATAACGTTCGGAGTAAGCTCTGTCCAAAGAATCGTAAGCCAGCGGATACAAAGCATTGCGTTCCGCCAAACTGATCCATTTGTCCATCGTACTTTTGCTGGTCTCAGTATTCCTGCCTAAAGTCACCGCTAAAACCAGCCTGCTGACAATCTCAGGATGCCCGACAGTTAAAACCTGTGCAATCATACCGCCCTGTGAAACCCCGACTATATCTGCCTTACGGACACCTAACTGACATAATGCCTGATAAATATCCTGAGCCATTTGTCTGATAGTATAGTTATCCGGCAGTTTTTCTTTGCGCTCAAACAGCAGCACTTTATATTCTTTTCCAAATTGCCGATAAAAATACGACATCTGCTGCGCCTTGCCTTTGATACCCTGCAAACTTAAACCGGCAATCAGCACAAGCCATCTGCCCCCCTTCCCGAATGTTACGTAATCCATTGTACTGCCGTTGATCAGTAATTTTTTATTTTTAGCGTTATACATAGTCCCGTACCGCCCTTTCCCCATTGCCATTGTGCTTATTTGATAATCTGCATCGCACAGTAACGGATCAGTAGGGATATTCTAGCACGTACAGACATCGCCTATTTAAAGAATAGAGTTCTGTTTCGAAACTTCTCAATGCAGTCTACTCTGCATAGCAGCAGCCGGCGCCGCCACCCTCCCTCGTCCGCTTTACGTCGGCTCCACGTCTGTAATAACGGCTATCCTTTAAATCATGCTTGATATTCAATTTGTCCGCGAAAACCCTGACGTGGTAAAGGAATCCCAGCGCAAGCGCGGGGAGTCCGTGGAGCTGGTCGATGACGTGCTCCGGTACGATAAGGTCCGGCGCGATTCCCTGTCTGATTATGAAAATACCCGTGCCGAACAGAAGCGCATCGGCAAAACGGTAGCTGCTGCATCCGCCGAAGAACGGCCTGCCATTATTGCCAGGACTAAAGAGCTCGCAGGAAAAGTCTCAGAGTATAAAGAAGCTGCAGATAAGGCAACGGAAGAATACACGGCCGCTATGTGGAAACTGTCCAATATAGTTGAGCCGGAAGCCCCTGAGGGCGGGGAAGACGATTATATAGTCGTTAAAAAGGTTGGGGAGCTGCGTGATTTCAGGGCAGAAGGCTTTGAGCCGAAAAACCATCTGGAGCTTGGCGAAGGTGTTGCCGGGATAGATATGAAACGCGGAGTGAAAGTTTCCGGGTCGCGTTTTTACTTCCTGCGCGGGGCTGTAGCCCGGCTTGAGCTCGCCATGCTGACTATGGGCGTTGACCAGGCGGAAAAGCACGGTTTCATCATGGCGACTGCCCCGACCCTCGTGCGCCCGGAGATCATGGCCGGCACAGGCTTCCTGAACTCGCATGCCGATGAGATATACAGGCTGCGGGAACCTGATGACCAGTATCTTGTAGGCACATCGGAAGTTGCACTCGCCGGGATGCATGAAGATGAGATCCTTGATCTGAGCAATGGCCCGCTGCGGTATGCCGGCTGGTCAAGCTGCTACCGTCGCGAAGCAGGGTCGGCAGGCAAAGACACAATGGGCATTATCCGCGTACACCAGTTCAACAAAGTAGAGATGTTCGTATACTGCAGGCAGGAAGATTCCCGTGCTGAGCACCAGCATCTGCTGGAGATGGAACAGGAGATGCTGGCGAAAGTAGAGGTCCCATACCGCATCATCGACACGGCTGCAGGCGATCTGGGAGCCTCTGCCGCCAGGAAATTCGACTGTGAGGCATGGGTGCCGACACAGGGACGCTACCGCGAGCTTACCAGCACATCAAACTGCACCGAATACCAGGCACGCCGCCTGAATATCCGCGAGCGTATGGAAGAAGGCGGCACCCGTGCCGTTGCCACGCTGAATGGGACGCTGGCAACAACACGCTGGCTGGTAGCTATCCTGGAGAACCATCAGCAGAAAGACGGCTCTGTCGAGATCCCTGAAGCCCTACGGCCATATATGGGCGGAAAAGAAGCTATTGAACCGACGGCATGGGAGTCATAAACGGTTTCAGGCCTCCAGCGTGTTGCGCCTATTTTCTGACCAATACGTGCAGTATTATTAAAGCCTGTGCATCGGGAATGGACGAAAGAGCCTCCTGATGCACATGAAAATAGAGGACAGGTGTCCGAGCGGTCGAAGGAAACGGTCTTGAAAACCGTCGAACGAAAGTTCCGTGGGTTCGAATCCCACCCTGTCCGCCCCAGCCCTCACAGTACATCTGCTGTGAGGGCTTATTTTATGTCGGAGCCGCAGGATAACGCGCATAATACCGGCCTCCATCCAAACCATGTATATAATATAAATGTGGCAGAATCAGGCACAATAAAGCAGGATTTAAACAACAAAAAACACAACAAAAACAAGCGCACAAACCGTGACGGCTTAGTTAATCACAATTAATTATTCCTCCAAGACATTCCCTGTTCCTGCCTTGCGTTCGTGCAGAATCAGGGGATTTTTCCTGCAGCACCCGCCCGCGGACAGGATTTGAGGCATACTGATAGTTATGGTCCAAGGACAGATAATAGCAGCCCTGTGTATCGCGGCAGTGCTTATTGCGGTTGCTGCAGCAGCAGGCCTTATTGTGCTGCTGCGCCGCCGCCACGAGATCACCCAGGCAGGGCAGCGCTACGGCGATAAGGTCAGCTACGCCTTTATTATCAATCCTTCAAAACCACAGGCCCGGGCAACCAGGGCATATATAGAACGGTATTGTGAAAGCCATGGCATAACCAACGAAATTTTTATTGATACGAAACTCGATAAAGACGGCTATGTCTGTGCAAAGGAAGCCCTCGAACGCTATAATGCAGATGTTGTTATTGCATGCGGCGGCGACGGCACGGTACGCACCGCTGCAAGCGCGATGTCGGGGACAACACACGCATTCGGCATCATACCTATCGGCACCGGAAACCTTTTTGCACGCAATATGGGGATCCCTGTAGACAATATAGAAGCTGCAATGACGATTGCCACGTCGCATGGATCACGCAGAGTCGATATGGGACGCATGGCCCTTCTGGACTCGGATGACCCTGGGCATAAACACGGCTTCCTTATTATTGCCGGCGTCGGTTTTGATGCCCAGATGATTGACGACACCGATCCGAACCTGAAAAAATCAATCAGCTGGTTTGCTTACTTCTGGGGGGCATTCAAGCATCTGTTCGGGTCCCGGAACCGCGGGACGGTCATCCTCACGGAAGCCGACGGGACAATGCACGAAATGCGCGGGGAAACTTTCCGCACATTCATGGCAGGAAACTGCGGGAGGATACCCGGATTTACGCTTATGCCGGACGCCCGCTACAATGACGGCATACTGGATTTTGAAACGATCGATACTACTCACGGCTTATGGGGATGGTTCAACCTCCTCGTTGATGTTATCCATCAGACACTTACCAGACGTTCTGAGCAAAGCCCGATATCACAAAAATCAAAAGTAAGACAATATCAGGGCAGCAGTGCAGAGATCATGCTTGATAAACCTGTGCTGGCAGAAGTTGATGGGGATATCCTTGAAAAGACGCAGCATATCCGTTTTACTGTTGACCACAACTCGCTGATAGTCCGGGCACCTCAAACGGGCGGAGCTGTTGACGCAACAGGGGTCCTCTCCCCCATTACCGGCAGCACCGGGGATACTGCTGCGGCGGACGCAAACCCGGTTTCGGCGGATCCCGGGCCGGTGTCAGGGCAGCCCCAGACGGCTGCATCAGAAAACACCAGTACAGCAGTCCGTGCTGATATCCCGGAACAGCCAGGGACCGGCAGCAGCCTGCTTATGTGAAATCCGTATGGACCGCTATAAAAATCCATAATATTTTAAGGTTTGCGTCGGCTTGGCGTGGCACAATAGATATATGGTTGCGAATAATGCGGGAATGCCCGCCACCCCAGAAGATCTGATCAATGTTGACGAGGTCCTAGGCTCATACTATGACCTTATCCCTGATGCTGCTGTACCTGAGCAGAGAGTTGCTTTCGGTACATCCGGGCATCGCGGCTCCAGTTTGAAAACATCCTTCAATGAAGCCCATATCGTTGCGATAACCCAAGCGATTGCCGAATATCGCGCCCAGGCCCATATTGACGGCCCGCTCTATATTGGGCGGGACACCCATGCGCTCAGCCTCCCTGCGTGGAAAACTGCAATTGAAGTACTTACCGCCAATGGTGTGCACGTGCGTATTGATTCACGCGATGACTACACCCCAACGCCAACTGTCTCACAGGCGATTCTGACACATAACCGCGCGACGGACGGCACACAGCGTTTCAGCGGCCCTGACCTTGCTGACGGTATTGTGGTTACCCCATCGCATAACCCGCCAACTGACGGCGGCTTCAAATACGACCCTCCAACAGGGGGCCCTGCACCTGCTGAAACAACGAATGCTATTGCGCAGCGGGCAAACGAGCTCCTCCCCGACTGGAAGAATATAGCCCGTATCCCGTTCAGCCAGGCAATCGCTTCAGACCTTATTGAGCGTTTCGATTACCGGGAACACTATGTTGATGATCTGAAGAATGTTATTGATTTCCAGCTTATTAAAGATTCCGGGGTACGCCTGGGCATTGACCCGCTCGGCGGAGCATCGGTCAATTACTGGGACCTTATCAACGAAAAATACGGGCTTAATATTGGCGTAGTCAACCCCAAAGTTGACCCCCAGTGGTCCTTCATGACGATTGACCATGACGGCAAGATACGCATGGATCCAAGCTCCCCCTACGCTATGAAAGGCCTTGTAGACCGCCTTAATGCAGGGGCCTGGGACCAGTATGACCTTGTAGGCGGGACAGACCCCGACGCCGACCGCCACGGCATCGTATGCCCCGGTACCGGTGTTATGAACCCTAACCATTACATAGCCGTATGTGTGGAATACCTGTTCGGAGGAAACCGCCCGGGATGGCCGGCAGGTGCGGGCGTAGGTAAAACACTTGTATCGTCATCGCTTATTGACCGTGTAGCTGCTTCGATCAACGCCAGGCTTGTAGAAGTCCCCGTAGGCTTCAAATGGTTCGTTGACCCGCTGTTCAACGGCGAAGTAGGTTTCGGCGGAGAGGAAAGTTCCGGCATGAGTTTCCTCCGCTTTGACGGCCATGTATGGACTACCGATAAGGATGGCATCATCCCCGACCTCCTTGCTGCAGAGATCACTGCCAAAACAGGTAAGAACCCAGGGCAGCTCCATGAGGAACAGGTAGCGCGTTTTGGCGAAAGCTGGTACAAGCGTGTAGATACGCCCACGACCCTGGAGCAGAAGCAGAAGTTTGCCGGCCTTACGCCGCAGTCGGTAACAGATACCGTTCTCGGCGGAGAGCCTATTGAACAGAAAATGACCGAGGCTCCCGGCAATAATGCACCGATCGGCGGGATCAAGGTAACGACTAAGGATAACTGGTTCGCTGCCCGTCCATCCGGTACGGAAAATATTTATAAGGTATATGCGGAGTCCTTCGTGTCTGAAGAGGTCCTGGACACAGTGCTTGAAGAAGCCGCATCCGTAGTAGATAAAGCTCTGGAAGGCTGATCTGCTCTAAGTTTTTTCGGGCATATAACTCCATATGCGGGCAGTAATGCGTAATGCACTGCCCGCTTTTTATTGCCGTTTTATTTCCCGGAGATACTTTTATGGGGGTGCAGCAAATTTGGTTTCGTAGATCCCAGGATATAAAATAATCCTAGGATACTCAAATATCCTTAGATAAAGGAAAAGATGAAAGGCATAACAATGACAAATATCGTACTGCTCGGAGGGAATGGATACCTTGGCAGGAATGTGACCAGGAAGTGGCTTGAAAAGGATCCTCAGGCAACTTTCTACGTAGTATCACGCTCAGGGAAGAATACGCTTGAAGACAGCAGGATTATCAATATCCAGGCAGATGTAACTGACTATGACGATGTAATCAGCAAATTACCAGATACGATAGATCGCATAGCAGATTTCGTCGGGCGCCCTGAAAGTGATCCGGAAAAGTTCCGTAAAGTTAACGACGAGCCGGCCGAAGTCATGCTCGCCATAGCCAGGAATAAAGAAGTACCGGCAATGGGATTCATCAGTGGGGCTACGGGCCCCAAGCCTTTTGTCCGGGGCAAGGCACGCCTGGCCCGGATGCTTAAAGACAGCGGGATCCCAACAGTAGTCGTAACACCAACGATCGTTTACGGAAATGGCCGCAGTGATACTATAAGCAAATTCGTTCCCCTGCTCAAATTCTTCGGCATCTTCTCAAAAAACCTGAAGCCTGTCCATGTTGACGATGTTGCGGAACAGCTGGTCTCAGGGCTTGCCGGATAATGCTATGGCAAAACGTGTTGAGATCAGCCTGGAGATAGCGGCTCCCAGGGACGATGTATTCGCATGGTTCTACCACTCCGAAAACTTTACGGCCTCCCCTATAGTCTTTACATCTGCATGGAGGCCCGGGAAAAGGTATGATGTAGGATCGCAGCGCGATATCATTATGGTCGCAGGCTGGTACCATGAAGAAATAACTGCCGTCGATAAAGGGCATTATATCCGCTACAGAGTCAGGCAGTCTTTCCCTGCAGTCAGGCAGGATTTTACGGAGATCGCTTTTACAGAACTGCCGGAAGGCCGCACCCTGGTAAAGTGGACCATTGAGATTGAAGTCCCTTCTCCCATTTTCAGATCTGCCCTGACAAATGCAGGCGGCAGGATGGCTGAAATACTGTATTCCACGATTATGCGGGCCGGCAGGAAAAAGCTGGAACACACAGGACACACGGTATGAAGCTTAGTAAAAGCATTGAACAGGCAATCTTCGTGCTCCTCATGCTTGCCCTCCAGGAAGGCCATAAACCTGTTAAAAGCCGTGTGCTGAGCCGCCTGCTGAACGTTTCGGATTCGTATCTGAAAAAGGTCCTGATGAAGCTGTCCAAAGCCGGGCTTATTGACGCCAATGCCAGCAAGCGCGGAGGCTATACACTTCATAAACCGATACACGAAACCAGCCTTAAGGATGTTGTCCTTGCTGTAGAAGGCAGCCGATTTGAGGCGGGATTCCCGTCCCGGGGGCACGTACTTTTCAATGATGGCCCCCACGTGGATGAGGGGGAGACAAAAATAGCCGCTGCCTTCAAAAAGGGCATGGAGAGCTATTATCGTGAGCTGGACCGGCTCAAACTGTCCGAATTGCTCCATGAACACGCATACCGGGACGGGGCAGTCAACTGGGAAGATCCGGCCAGGCTCGATAAAGCCGGGAAACACTGATACCGATTGATATAAAAGTTAATATGAGAAATCCCTGACGGGCACCGGACCCGGCAGGGATTTTTCATATACTTTCAGTGCAGCTCCTTAACAGGCGGAATAACCTTGATTACCCGCCGGGAGCCCTTTAGTCCTCGTCAAAGGGGTCAAAATCACGACGGATACGGCGGCGTGGACGGGCTGTACGCTCTTCACGCTCCTGGCGGTACTCACTGTAATCATTATCCTCATAGCGGCTGTTACGGCGTTCTGCCCACTCTGCGCGGCCGTCATAACGACCCTCATAGCCATCATTGTCATGACGGGTATGGTGCGGACGGTAATCACGGTCATCATCGCTGTACCGCGGGCTGCGGCGGCGGCCGTCATCATCATACCGGGAATTGCGGCGATAGGAACGTTCATTCCTGCTGTCACGCTCCCCCAGGTCGTCATCATCATCGCGGCGGGAACGGCGCGGACGGTAATCACGGTCATCATCACGGTCCGGCCTCTCATCGCGGCTGCGGTGTTCCGGACGGCGCCCGCCGCGGAACCCGCGGTCCGGACGGCCGGCATTAGGACGGGAATTACTCTCCTGCTCCTCAAAACCCGGAATAGCGAGGGAGATCTTCCCTTTATCATCAACACCCTGGACGACTACCTCAACGGTATCACCTTCACGGAGCACATCCTCAACAGCATCGATACGATCACCGTTGGCAAGGTTGCGGATCTGGGAAATATGGAGCAGGCCGTCAGTACCTGGGGTCAGGTTGACGAAAGCGCCAAAGCTTGTAGTCTTCACTACCTTGCCCTGATAAGCCTCCCCTGCTTCAGGGATATGCGGATTGGCGATCTGGTCAATGAGCTCGCGCGCCCTTTCAGCGGAATCCCCGCCTTCAGAAGCAATATAGACCGTACCGTCATCCTCAATACTGATATCAGCGCCGGTCTTTTCCTGGATCTCGTTGATCATCTTGCCTTTAGGCCCAATCACTTCGCCGATCTTATCGACCGGGATGGTAGTGGTAATGATGCGCGGCGCATACGGGCTCATCTCATTGACCCCGTCAATGCATTCATCAATGACTTCAAGGATTGTCATACGGGCCTCAAATGCCTGCTGCAAAGCGGCTGCCAGGATATCGGCAGGGATACCGTCAAGCTTGGTATCAAGCTGCAGAGCAGTAATGAACTCAGATGTCCCGGCAACCTTGAAGTCCATATCACCGAAGGCATCCTCAGCACCAAGGATATCCGTAAGGGTCTTATACACCATCTGGCCGTCAACATCACCCGAAACAAGCCCCATTGCGATACCGGCAACAGGAGCCTTCAGCGGCACGCCGGCGTCAAGGAGAGACATAGTTGAAGCGCACACAGACCCCATTGATGTTGAACCGTTAGAACCGATAGCTTCCGATACCTGACGGATCGCATAGGGGAAATCTTCGCGGGAAGGGAGCACCGGAATGAGGGCACGCTCGGCAAGGGCGCCGTGCCCGATCTCGCGGCGCTTCGGGGACCCTACACGCCCGGTTTCGCCGGTGGAATACGGAGGCATTTCATAATTGTGCATATACCTGCGGGTATTCGGGCCGGACAGCGCATCCGTCGTCTGCTCCATTTTCAGCATATTCAGTGTTGTTACACCCAGGATCTGGGTCTCACCGCGCTGGAAAAGCGCAGAACCGTGCACACGGGGAACAACATCGACTTCAGCGGAAAGGGTGCGGATATCGCGTAGCCCGCGGCCGTCAATACGGTAATCCTGGGTAAGGATACGGCGGCGGACTATCTGGCGCTGCAGCTCTTTGAATGCATTGCCGATCTCTTTTTCTTTCTCGGCATCATCCATATCAGCAAATTCATTGGCCAGGGTATCAACTACTGACTGCTTGATCCCGGCGATGCGGTCCTGCCTTGGAAGCTTTTCAGCTATAGAAAGAGCATCATTGAGATCATTATGTGCAAGCTGGTCAATACGGGCATACAGTTCATCCGTATATTCAGGAAACAGAGGGAATTCCTTTGTTTCCTTCGCGGCAATACGCTTCAGTTCATCCTGCGCCTCGCAGATAGCCTTGATGAACGGCTTGGCAGCTTCAAGGCCGCCCGCAACAACGACCTCATCAGGCCTGGTCATCCCTTCGTCATAAATAAGCTTCCATGCATTCCTGCCGGCCCCTGCCTCGATCATAGCGATAGCAACATCGCCATTGTCAAGTACGCGTCCCGCAACAACAAGTTCAAACACTGCACGTTCACGCTCAGACCAGCGCGGGAAAGCCACCCACTGGTCATCAATCAGAGCCAGGCGCACGCCTGAAACCGGCCCTTCAAACGGAAGGCCTGAGATCATAGTAGATGCTGACGCGGCATTCATAGCGATCATGTCATAAGAGTCATCAGGATCAATGGACAGGACCGTCTCAACAACCTGTACTTCATTACGGAGCGTATGCGGGAACAGCGGGCGAAGCGGGCGGTCAATAATACGGCACGCCAGCACTGCCTCATTGGAAGGGCGCCCTTCGCGGCGGAAGAATGAGCCGGGGATCTTCCCTGCTGCGTACATCTTTTCTTCCACATCGACCGTAAGCGGGAAGAAATCAAAATTTTCTTTAGGGCTGCTGCCTGCTGTAGTAGTAGACAGGATCATGGAATCATCATCAAGATAAGCGGCAACAGCACCATCTGCCTGCTGTGCCAGCCTGCCTGTTTCAAAACGCAATGTGCGTGTACCAAAACTGCCGTTATCAATTACGGCTTCTACTGCTTTTATTTCGGGACCCTCCATGGGTTCCTCCTTTTACTGCCTCATTCGGAGACCCTCTCCGAATCATCATTTCTATATAGTTACTGTTTAATCTTTACCAAATCATGTACTGAATCAGCTCATTAATTATTGGTGTTATCAAATCCAGCCATCAAACATAAAAGAGCCCAGGCATGATACCTGGGCACAAAGTTTAATGACGCAGTCCGAGACGCTCAATAAGCGAACGATAACGATTGATATCCTTATCCCTCAGATATTCAAGCATACGGCGGCGTTCACCGACCATGAGGAGCAGCCCGCGGTCTGAATGGTAATCATGCTTGTGCTGCTTCATATGGACAGTGAGATTATTGATACGCGCGGTAAGCAGGGCAACCTGTACTTCAGGGGAGCCTGTGTCACCCTCATGAGTTGCGTACTCAGAAATAATCGTCTGCTTTTCTGCATTAGTAAGTGCCACAATGGCCTCCTTAGTCCGTTGCGCGGTGCCCCAGCCTTATGCTGAAGCGCTCTGTATCCGCGGGCGATATATACGCCGCGTCATACTATAGCACGCGAGTGCGAAAACCCGAGGTACAGATACAGGCAAGGCTAGGTAAGCCTAGGCTGCCTGCCCTGCCCCTGAAGTGCCCTGGCCCTGAGCGGACAGCAGGGACTTGATCTCGGCAAGGAGCTGGGTCTGTTTTTCTTCGTCAGAAAGCTCTTCCTTGCCCTCTTCCTTTTTACGGCTGGACATTTCAGCAAGCTTGTTCATGGGGACAACGATGCAGAAATATACGACGAGGGCGATGATCAGGAAGTTGATGATCGCGCCGACAAAAGACCCGAACCTGACTACGGAACCATTCACAGTCACGTTCCACACCTTGTCCATATCCGGCATACTGAAAATAGCTGCTATCAGAGGGTTGATAACGCTATCTACCAGAGATGTCACAATAGCTGTTACAGCGGAACCCATAACAAAGGCAACAGCCATCTCTACCATATTGCCGCGGGCAATAAAATCCCTAAAGCCTTTCAACATTATTTTTCTCCATTTTCCTATGGTTTGATTACTCCAGATTAAATTGTTGCCCCTGCCTATAGAGGACAGTGCCATTATAGGAGGACGTGTACCTAAGGATAGCTGGGAATGCCTAGGAGATAAAAATGCCGGCTATACCGCTTAGATAAGCCAGGAAGAGCACTATTACCTCAATAATGCTGAAACTGATCAGCGACACCCAGCTGCGCGACAGGACGTTGAAAGATGACGTCTTTTTTACTGTAAACAGGATAAACAGATATACCACCACAAATACGGCAAGGCCTGCAGCCGACGTAAAGACCCCCACATTAAGCGAATTGGCGTAATTGGCGTAAGCACCGTACACTACGCGGGTCCCGTACCAGAAACCCGTTTTCACAAGCGCTATACCGCAGATGAACTGCTGTGCCGAAAACAGGAAGAGGGCCACAAACCCCCATAAAACCCTACGGTTATCCATAAAGACCATGCCGAAAGCCATAAATGTAAGCGTCGTGACAGCCCATGCCAGGAATACCATGCTCCGTGCGTCATAAGGCGCAAGGGCCCGGGACACTTCGGCAGTATGCTCCAGCGCCAGGAAACGTCCCGCGCCGTACGGGGCAGTTATCGCACCGAGGGCCAGGACGGTGAACACAGCAATAAGCACCGGATGCGCCCGTCTGCGCTGCACATCTGCAACAGATATGCCGTTTTTCTCGGCGGATTCCACCACCTCATCCCGCACCGGGCGGCTCGCTGCTATAGTGATCCGTTTTCGCGCCATACATTCAGATTAGCAATGCGGGAGGAACGTAGGCGGCGCGGCATATTCCACGAGTTATGTATAATAGTGATTTGGCTGGCTGGACAGCCGATGCGAACGTAGCTCAATGGTAGAGCCTCAGTCTTCCAAACTGATTACGCGGGTTCGATTCCCGTCGTTCGCTCCACTGACAGGCAATCGGCAACAGGCGAATGGGGTATCTGATGGCAGGTCCTGAGGCAGCAGACAGCGCTGCAGCGTCTGTTCCCGGCACCGCCTCCAGCCCCTTCCATCAGCCGCAGCATCCCAGGCTGGCGCGTTTCTGGCTTATCCTGCGCTGGACAGCAGTTTCCCTTGTATGCGCATGGATGGCATTATGCACCGCGGTCGGGCCGCTGTATCGCGCAAATTCCTCTATCACTTCTTTCCGCGCACATAACTGGATACTGCTTATCACTTTTTTTGCCGGTTATATGGGGATCGTCGGGATCGCTGTGAATATAAGCCAGGCGCATTCGCGGATCAGGGGAATATGGCGCTGTGCACAGTCATATATCCTCGATACTGTTGGTCCCGCGGCCGTCCGGCTCTGCAGGGATTCCGGGATGATGCTCCGCAGCACAGTGCGCAAAGTTGCGGTCCGTTTAAGGGCAGGCCGCAGCGCTCCGGACAGGAATGCAGCTAAAACATCAGCAAAAGATGTAGAACGGAAGCCCTCCGGCAGGAAGGGGAAAGCCAAAAGGATCGCCGGAATTGCTGCACAGGCCATACAGCATGCTGCACACCTGGTCCGCAGCAACTGGCGCCCCTGGATCGTCAGCCATACGAGGTATTCCTGGCAGATTGCCTGCGTCCTTGCTGTTGTGTGGGGTATTTTTTTCATCTTCATACCCACTGTGTTCAGCGCTGATGCAATATCACAGTGGAGTGAAGTAAACCGGTGGGCTTACTTCATGCAGGGCGGGAAACCCGCTTATTCTGAATCTTTCAATGTGGCGGATATCTATCCTATAGCCCACTATCTGTGGCCGGCTACGTCCACTTACCTCACCAATCAGCACAATATTGTGCTTACCCTGTTTACCGGCGGTACACTTGAGCTTTCCAACCAGTGGACGGGATCAAAGGACTGGGGCCTTATTATTGCTTCAGGGCTGCAGGCGGTTTTTGCACTTTTCTGTGTTTCTGTTACTATGGCCCGCTTTTTCCGTTTTGCACGGCCGGCATATACATACGGCCGTGCAAACGCTATTGAGCAGAGGGCTCCTGCCGGGCCGTGGACGCGCCTTATCATACTGGCATTTTTTGCTTTTAACCCGCTTCCGCTGTTCAGCATCTCTGCCCTGACGAAATCCCCCGTTTTCGCTTTTGCTTTCTTATGGTGGTTCGGCCAGTGGTACGAAATATTTGCTGCAGCACCATCCGTAAAAATATCCAGGAGGCTTACTGCAGGACTGTTTATAAGCAGCGGAGCTATGCTCATATCCGCAAAATATGCTGTCTATATTATTGCTGTGCAGTGCATCCTCGTCCTTATTGCCAGCCGTGCACGATGGCGCACCTGGCTCATAGGGCTTGCCATCCCTCTGGTTATCTTCCAGGTGGGGCTTAATATAGCTGTAGGTACGGGGGCTATAATCAGCGGGGATCCCATTGAAAGCCGGGGGGTGCAGATCCAGCAGATCGCACGGACGATGAAGCTTGCCCCGCTTAATATTTCCACGGAAACTAAAAACGACCTGTCACCTATTTTCAACCTTTATGCTATGGGGATCACTTATTTCCCCAATGATGCCGATAAAGTCAAATCTTCAGGGACCGATTCCAAAATCGAAACATATAAGTGGCGGACAGTAACAGCCAAAGATATGGAAAAATTTAATAAGGCATGGCTTGAACTGGGCAAGCGCAATCCTGTGATCTACTATGACGCTTTTATGGCTAAAGTTTACGGATATTTTGATATCAATGATGAGCCCTACACCGGGGCCGCATACTATATCAAGACGCCGCAGCTTGATACCCAGTCGCAGTGGCTGCGTTATTATTTCCCGCAGGTGCGTGTATTCGTGCAGTCATCAACAGATACAGTCTCGTCAGAACCCATACTGGGATGGCTTATCCACGGCAATTTCTACGTGATCATATGCCTTCTCCTTATGTGTGCAGAATTCATCCTCAAACGGTGGAAATACCTTCTCAGGCAGTTTCCGCTGCTGATGCTTATGGGGGTCATGGTTATGTCGCCGGCCAATAATTTCGACCGCCATATGCTGCCTGTCGCCTTTGTCTGCCTGTTTATCCTCATTAATTTCGCATACGAATCACGCCGCCATATTGCGCGCGTCCGGCGGGCGCTGCTCATGTAGGCCCGAATCAGAATACTCAACAGAGGCGCCGAAGAAAAGAAGGATGTGCCGGACGCTGTAAAACCCGGTACCCGGCAAAAAGGTTTCCGGGCAGTGCTTACCGGATGCCGGCAAAATCCGGCGGCAAAATGGTAGGAGGATGCCCCCCCTACCCCAGGTTCCATGAGACCCTGTGATAAGGCGTTGCCCCATATAACCGGATCGCCCGGCGATGCTCCGCAGACCCGTACCCCTTGTTTTTCTGCCATGCGTAAGCCGCCCACTCAGGATGGCGGCTGGCCAGGCCAACCATGTACCGGTCCCTGGTGACTTTGGCAATAACAGATGCCCCGGCAACGCTGACACATTTCTGATCGCCTTTGACGACCGGGAATACCTCTATTCCGCAGCCGGACAGGACAGGATATGCCTCGCCGCCGGCTTCGATGGCAGGGGTTATGTAATCATGAGGGCCGTCAAGGATCACCGCAGCTTCTCCGCAGGAACAGCCGACGGTTTCCAGTATATGCCTGATCGCGCGGGCAGCGGCATCACCCAAAGCCGCCATGATCCCCTGCCTGTCGATCTCCTGGTTAGTTGAACTGCCTACCGCATACGCATCGCACCACTCCTGTACCGGATCCACGAGCTGTTCCCTTTTCTTTTCCGACAGCATTTTGGAATCTTTAAGCCCCGCAGGGAACAGCGAACCGGCAGCTTTGCTGAGTACTGACGGGACGCTAAAAGCACAGGCCCCCACCATAACGGGGCCGGCGAGGCATCCGCGGCCCACCTCATCGCATCCAATCACTATATCAAAATTACTTTGGCCATAGCCGCCCCGGCTGGTATCCTGCTGCGAAGCAGAATGGACCGTCTGTAATTCAATATCCCATGTCGGGGAAACTGCTGCCGGAAGGACTGCACGCTGCCTGCCCTGCGGAAAGCCTGGATGGGCGGAGTCCGGACCGGATGCGGGATTATCCATGAGACGGGTACCGCTAACTGTTGTAAGGGATAGGGACATTGTCAAAAACTTTCGTCCCGCCGGTGAGCCCGCGCCACTGGGAAACAGGCCAGATCACAGCTACTGCGACCCCGGTAACAGCGCTCATAGGAACGAGACCGTTATTGCCGTCATCGGTATGATAGCGTGAATCGGCGGAATTGGAACGATTATCGCCCATAACAAATATATTCCCTGCAGTTACACGTACTGTAAAAGCCACATCACTGGGATCTGTCCCAGGCTTCAGATAAGAGCTTTCATTGATCGGCTGCCCGTTCACGGTGATAGGGTGGCCTGCCCCTTCACATGCGACCGTATCCCCGGGAAGCCCGATGATCCGCTTTATCAGATACCTGTCACCATTTTTGTTCCCAGTTATCTTATTGAAAAGGCCGGCAAAACCGCCTTGTGTACTGCTTGATTCCGATGAAGACAGCCACCCATGGGTATCTTTGAAAACGATAATATGCCCGCGTTTAAGGGAAGACTCCCCTCTCATCAGCTTGTTAGCCAGCACCTGGGAACCGACAGGGAGGGTATCCTCCATTGAGGATGACGGGATAATATACTGCGTGATAACGAAAGTGCGCAGAAGCGCAATAATGATGCCGACAAGGATAATGGTTATAAGGGTATCCCGTATATATGCCGCAGCCTCTTTCCTCCGTGCAGCCCGCTTGCCGTACTGGGGGATAATGTACCTTCTGCCTGCAGGATCAAAATTTCTGGAATGCACACGCCGGGCCGACTGTCCGGCTGACTTCCTCCGGGCATATATCTGGGTCCTGTCCATCAGCCCGGAACCGTCAAAAAGGTTATTGGATTTATCCTGGTCCGCCATGCTGCAACTAATCTGTTCTGTAACCTGCTGATTTGGAAGGAGCCCCAAGAGGTCAACTTTCCCTGGGGCTCCTTAAATACTCAAGAAAACCGGATAGCTGTAATCAGAGCTACTCTGATTTCTGCGCATTAGCTTTCTGCGTATTATCACGGCGCTCAACGATTCGTGCAGCCTTTCCGCGCAGCTTACGCAGATAGTAAAGCTTTGCACGGCGTACACGGCCTCTGCGCACGAGCTCAATAGAGTCGATCACTGGGGAATGTACAGGGAAGCGCCTTTCCACACCTACGCCGAAACTGACTTTACGGACTATGAAAGTCTCGCGCAGCCCGGCACCGCTGCGGGCAATCACAACACCCTGGAAAGCCTGGATACGTGCGTTATTGCCTTCCTGGATCTTCACGTTTACCTTGACGGTATCCCCGGAACGGAAATCCGGGATGCCTGCAGCATCTTTAAGCTGTTTTGCTTCAAACTGTTCTACAGCGTTCATTATTATCCTCCATCACCGCCGCATACCAGTGCATGATAAAAATTGAGGTGTATCCAGGTTTGCCTGTATACAGCTGTGACAATCCGCAGGCCGTGTAACGCACGGCCAGCTTGACCTGAAAGATCCGGCCCTATGCGGCAAACCAGATCCGACACATGCAAAATCCCATTATACACACAGGGTAAACCAGCCCCAAGCCTTGGGGCTGGTTTACCCTGTCAAAACGCCAGCCGGATCCCAGCATCTGCTGGGGATCAGATCACGGCAGACCCCCAGCAGGTATCCTGGCTAAAATCTATTTGGACTCGTGATATGACTTTTCAGTATTCACTGACCAGACATTCTTCTTCGATGTCTTTCCTGACTTGATATTGCCGACGGCCTCAATAGCCGTAGCCATCGAATGATCCTGGTTATTGTAATGGTGCTGCCCGTTACGGCCCACGCAGTACAGATTGCCGAATGAATCAAGATATTCAATAAGCTGGTCGATATCCTTATACGTATCGAAATACGCCGGATATGCCTTCTGGACAAGCTCACGGTGCGAATCCAGGACATCCTGCTTGCCGCTGATAACACGCATGCGGGTAAGTTCTTTTATCGCAAGGTTTGCGGCTTCCTCATCACTCAGGTTCCAGAAGTCGTCACCTTCATTGCAGAAATACTCCATTCCGATCCACACAGTATCGTCAACATCTTTGACCAGATATGGGCTCCAGTTGTTGAAAATCTGGAAACGCCCGACTTTGTAGCCGGGATCCTGGACATAGATCCAGTTATCGGGGACAATAGGCGGATGCCCAAGCGTGGGGATATCCGTATTATTACGGATGCGGAGTTTCCTGACCAGCAGGCCAACTGTGACGAAATCGCGGTACGGAAGGCCTGAAGCAATCTCTTTCATATCCTGCGGTGCCTTGGTATCAGACTTATCAATAGCATTGACAAGATCTTTCAAGGGCATGGAAGAAATGAACTCATCAGCCTGGAGCGTGTTCTCTTTGCCGCTTTCATCAACGTAAGAAACAGAAGCTATCCTGCCGTTAGCCTGGTTTATTTTTGTGACTGTTGAACCGGTCAGTACCTTGACACCCTTAGCACGGGAATTCTCTTCAACAGTTTCCCACAGCTGGCCCGGACCAAGCTTGGGATACCAGAATTCCTCAATAAGGGAAGTTTCGACTTTGGAATTATCAGTCTTATGCTTAGGCATCAGCTTCAGGAACGCATTCTTCAGCACGTTCATGATGCTCAGGCCCTTGACCCTCTGGGCACCCCAGTCAGCTGATATCTCAGAAGGATGGCGGCCCCACAGCTTCTCGGTATACCCCTCGAAAAACATAGAGTAGAGCTTGCGGCCAAAACGGTTGATATAGAAGTTCTCCAGGCTTGTTTCAGGGAGTTTATGGAAAACAGATGCCAGATAGCTGAACCCGGCCTCGATAGTGATCTTCGGTCCCATAGCCTTCAGTGTGCCGGGGCTCAGCGTGATCGGATAATCAAGGAAATGCTGGTTCCAGAAAATACGGGAAACACGATGGCGCTTCAGCATGACCTTATCGGTTTTTTCAGGGTCAGGCCCGTCCGGTTCCAGATCATGATGGCGGCCCAGCTTCTTGTCATCGTAGGAAGGGGCTCCCTGAAGAGGCAGTACTTCTTTCCACCAGTTCATAATGCTTTCATCTTTGGAAAAGAAACGATGCCCGCCGATATCCATGCGGTTCCCGTTGTATTTCACTGTACGGGAGATGCCGCCGAATTCTTTTGTGGCTTCAAGGACGGTCACATCATAAGCATCTGAGCTGTCTTTAACAAGCTCCCATGCAGCTGTAAGGCCTGCAGGGCCTCCGCCGATAATAACGACTTTCTTCTTTTCTGGCACATTTCCTCCTTATAGGAACCAATAAAAAGCCATACTTAGCTTAACTATTTTACCGATATGGGCGAATAAAACTATCGCCCGGCTTTATATACCCTGGGGGACGTCAATGTCAGTTTTCTGTATCTCTTCTACATTAACATCTTTGAAAGTGACAATGCGGACGCTTTTAACAAAACGGCTCGGACGATACACATCCCATACCCATGCATCGGTCAGCTGGACATCGAAATATACATCCTGTCCTGCAGAGCGCGTGTTGAAATCGACCCTGTTAGCCAGGTAAAAACGCCTTTCGGTTTCAACAACATAAGTAAAAAGCTTGATAACGTCCCTATACTCACGGTACAGGGAGAGTTCCGCATCAGTTTCGTACCTGTCAAGATCTTCTGCACTCATAATTGAGATCCTTTCCTGTTGTTTTCCCTGAAAAATAAAGCGGCGGACTGCACGGCGGGGCGAGACGGCCGCCAGGTGCGCTGTACATACAGCTGCGTACAGCTACTGGTAGCTACTGGTCACGCCTCCGGTTCCTGCCGAGCCGGCGCCACCATGGGACCTTCTGCGATGCGCCGGATGGACCGGACCCATGTAACGTATCAGACGTATCCGGCGCCTCTGCACTATCCTGCCCGGCGGCTTCGCCTGGACTATTGGATATGCCTGATACCTCCCGCCTATCGGCTTCCGAACCGGTGCCATCAGGACTGTTGGAAATACCATGAACGGCAGGATCCCCGGACTTCCTGGCGGATCCGGGATCCCCTGTACTGCCCTGCTGCGCAGAAGTCCCAGCCCCGGTGGAGTCTCCGCCTTGTGCAGGTATCCCGGCCGCATCGGCTATATCCTGCTGCCCAATCTGCGAAGGGATACCGTCGGTATCATCAGTTCCTTCTTCCGGGCCGTACTCGTCATATCCGTCAATATGGTTGCCGCGCCAGTTCTCGCGGTTCGATACTGCGGAAGAAGCCTCATCATCAAAAGATATATCAGCAACGTTACGGACAAAAGACCTGTGCTGTTCAATCTCTATGGAATGCTCGTGCATCGACATCGCCTCGCGGATCCCGGGATTCGTCATAATAGGGCGCATCCCGAATGCTTCAAGGGAGCCTATCGGATCGAACTCATCTGCAAGCATGCCCTGGACCTCAAGGTCCTGGTACCGCTCATTCCCGTTATCCCACAAAGCATCACGTGAATTGCCTTCTGTTGTGAAACCAAGGGATTTGTAGACCGTTGAGGCACGGGTATTACGCTGCGGTACCCCTACCCAGATGCGATGCATACCCAGCCCTGCGGGCTCAGGGGCAAAACCATACGTCATAACACGCGGCATGGCGTCACGGGAAAAACCGCGGGAGCGGTAATCGCGGCCAAGAAGGACCTGGATACGCGCCGACTTGGCCCAGCCGTCAATATCAATAAGGAAAACCATGCCGATAAGGACAAACCCGTTGCCGTCGCTTTCGTTCTTATCGTCAGAGCCTGTAAGGTCAGACTGAGCAAACATAGACCAGGCTATGACCCCTCGGGCTTCAGGGTCAGAGAAACTCTCCTGGGCACGCAACTCCCCGCGGGACCATGACAGGTACCGGGACACCCACGCACGCACAGTAGAGCGCTCCGCTTCCTTGCTCTTGCCTGTGATCCGCGCAGAATCATGGAATGCATCAAGCTCATCAAGCTTTTCACAGTCTTCCCATACTGCCGGCCGGAGGACCAGCATCTCCCCCTCAATCTCAGGGATAGAAATGCTGGATGGAAGCGCGCGAATGTCCTTCTGTACATCCTGCATACCTTTATGCGTATCACGGCCCTGTGCGCCCTGAGGGCTGTCCGGCGGCTGATTTTGCGGAGAATCCGGCTTCTCCCCGTCAGCTGTGTGCGGAACTGTTGATTCTGGTGTCATATCGGATCGTGTCATCTCGATTGATTTCCTTAATATGTCGGCGACCTTCAGCCTTCGGCTTCAGCTTTTGACCTTCCGCATAACAATAGCAGATACAGCTTTAGCATCAGCCTGTCCGCGTGTAGCTTTCATAACCGCACCGATGATCGCGCCCATCGGCTTCATATTGCCGGCCTTCAGCTTTGCGGCAATATCCGGATCGGCGGCAAGGGCTTTATCTACTTCCGCTTCAAGGGCATCGTCATCGGAAACGACCTCATACCCATGTTTTCTGACGACCTCATCAGGTGTGCCTTCACCGGCGAGAACGCCGGCAACCGTCTGCTTGGCGAGTTTGTCATTAAGCCTGCCTTCAGCTACGAGCTTTTCCACCCGCGCCACATCAGCCGGGGTAATGGGCATATCCTCCAGCAGCGTTTCACGCTCATTGGCTGCACGGCTGATCTCGCCAAGCCACCACTTGCGGGCCCCGCCCGCAGTGGCTCCAGCGGCGATGGTGGCTTCTATGAGGTCCAGGGCATCAGCGTTGACTACATCGCGCATCTCAAGATCGGAGAAGCCCCACTCGCCCTGGAGACGGTTGCGGCGTTCCCGAGGCATCTCAGGCATCTGCGAAGCCAGCTCATCAATATGCCCCTTCGTCACATGGACCATAACAAGGTCAGGGTCAGGGAAATACCTGTAATCGTCCGCATCAGTCTTTACGCGGCCGCCCGCAGTAGCCTGCGACGCTTCGTCCCAGTGGCGGGTTTCCTGCAGTATCTCGCCGCCGTCATCCAGGATCGCAGCCTGGCGTCTGATCTCATAAATGATCGTTTTTTCGATCCCGCGGAAGGAATTGACATTCTTTGTTTCTGAGCGTGTCCCCAGTGGGGCCTCAGGGGACGGGCGCAGCGACACATTAACATCAGCACGCATATTCCCCTGTTCCATACGGGCGTGGGAAATATTCAGAGCGCGCACGATATCGCGGATCGTGCGCACATACGCGCCTGCTACTTCTGCGGCACGTTCACCCGCCCCCGTTATGGGTTTGGTGACAATCTCCACCAGCGGCACCCCGGCACGGTTATAATCCACAAGCGAATGGTCGGCCCCTTCAATACGGCCGTCGGCACCTCCCACATGGGTATTCTTGCCGGCATCATCTTCAACATGCGCGCGTTCCACAGGCACACGGAAAATATCACCGTCTTCAAGCTCAACGTCCAAGTACCCTTCACCATTCAGCGGCTTATCATACTGGGAGATCTGATAATCACGCGGCATATCAGGATAGAAATAATTCTTGCGCGCGAACTGCGACCATTCAGCGATATTGCAGTGCAAAGCCAGCCCGAGCTTAACAGCGTAGTCGATAGCCATCCTGTTCACGACCGGAAGGCTGCCCGGAAGCCCAAGGGACACAGGGGTCAGCTGGGAATTGGGCTCGCCGCCGAAATGGACTTCTGCAGGGCAGAAAAGCTTTGTTTGTGTACTTAATTCCACATGTACTTCAAGCCCGATCACAGGATCGTATTTTTTAACAGCATCAGCAAACTTCATCAATTTTTCAGCCATATTTACTGTATCCTTTCCTGTGCCCTACTCAGCCTGCTCTGGGCGGGTATCGCTGCCTGTATTGAGCCACGCCGCATCCATTGCCTTCCAGACCGGGCCGCCCCACTTTTCTTCAAGGGCGGATTCAAGCGCCGCAGCAGGTTTATACATCTTATCGTCCTGCATCTGGGGCGCAATAAACTGGAAACCTGCCGGAAGCCCGTCATCGCTTAACCCGCAGGGAACGGACATCGCAGGCACCCCAGCCAGGTTTGCCGGGATGGTGGCAATGTCATTGATATACATCTCCATAGGGTTATCCATTTTTTCACCGAATTTGAATGCGGTAGACGGTGATGTGGGCGATACGAGCACATCAGCCTGTTCAAAAGCTTTCCTGAAATCTTCGATGATCAGGGTCCGCACCTTCTGAGCGGAACCGTACCACGCATCATAGTAGCCGGCTGACAGCGCGTACGTCCCCAGGATAATACGGCGCTTCACCTCATCGCCGAAACCTGCTTCGCGTGTATAAGCCATCATATTAGCGGCGGTCTGCGGTTCGCCTTCAGGCGGCATAACACGCAGGCCGTAGCGCATGCCGTCATACCGGGCCAGGTTGCTGGAGACCTCCGAAGGCATGATCACGTAATACGCAGCCAGCGCATACTCTGCATGCGGCAATGAGACCTCAACCACTTCAGCACCCATTGCCCTGAGCTGTTCCACTCCCTCGTTGAACCGCGCTTCCACACCGGCCTGGAACCCCTTGCCTCCAAGTTCCCTTACCAGCCCGATCCGGACGCCTTTAAGGTCCCTGCGTTCCCCCAGACGGGCCTGCTCAGCAAGAGCTGGCACAGGCTTCGGGATAGAAGTTGAATCCTTAGGGTCGTAACCGCCGATGATCTCCTGGAGCAAGGCTGCGTCAAGCACGGTCCGTGATACAGGGCCTATCTGGTCAAGCGAAGAAGCCATAGCGATGGCTCCGAAACGCGACACACCGCCGTAAGTAGGCTTTACCCCGACGGTACCGGTCAATGCACCAGGCTGGCGGATAGATCCGCCGGTATCTGTCCCCAATGCCAGGGGAGCCTCAAAAGCCGCGACTGCAGCTGCCGAGCCGCCGCCTGAGCCGCCGGGGACACGCGAAGTATCCCATGGGTTGCGCGTTATCCCAAAAGCAGAGTGCTCCGTTGACGACCCCTGTGCGAACTCATCCAGATTGGTCTTGCCTAAAACAGGCATGCCGGCCTTCTTAAGCCGTTCCACCACTGTTGCATCATACGGAGGCACCCAGCCCTGCAGAATCTTGGAAGCGGCTGTAGTTTCAATACCTTTGGTGACGATCATATCCTTAACGGCAACCGGCACGCCTGCCAGCTCGCCTGTATCCTCGCCTGCTGCGCGGCGCCTGTCCGCTTCATCTGCCTGGCGGCGCGCCTCATCCTCACTGACCCTCAGGAAAGCATGGATATCGCCTTCTGCCGCATGGATCACATCAAGATGGGCATCAACGAGCTCACGGCTTGATATCTCACCATCAGCCAGCTTTTTTGCCATCTGTGCTGCAGAAAGCCGGACAAGGCTGTTGCGTTCGCTTGTGCTAAAAGCCATAATCCTTCCTGTCCTCCCCGTTAGTCAGCCAGTATCTGAGGTGCAACAAACATACCGTTTTCCCTGGCGGGCGCACCTGACAGGGCTTCTTCCTGGGTCAGCGGTACCGCCGGCTCATCAGGGCGCATATACGCTTCCAATGGGACGGGATTAGCCGTTGGTTTTACATCATCTTTCGCCACTTCCTGCACCTTAGCAATAGAATCAGCGATAACATTCAATTCCCCCTGGAGGCGTTCAATTTCCTCATCTGTCAGTGCAATGCGGGAGAGATCCCCTAAATGCTCAATATCTTGTCGTGTAAATCTGGACATAACCTCAACTATAAGAGTCCAGCATGACACTTTCAGGGTGCTTTGCCGGCGCTGCAGCAGATCACATCAGCACCGCAATATCCGACGGTAAAACACTCATGCTGGATCACCCGTGCTGCATCATCCATGCATGCATTGCTATTGCGGCAGCCGCGCCGGCGTTGAGCGAACGCACTGAACCGTACTGTGTAATATACACAACATCATCGGCCGCTTCAAGCGCCTTACCGGTCAGACCGGGGCCTTCAGAGCCGAAAAGCAGGATGCAGTTTTCAGGGAACTTATAACTCTCAATCGGGACTGCACCCGGAACAATATCCAGGGCAATAATGCGGGTATCCTGCCCAAGCTGAGCGTCCCGGATACGGATGTCGCGCATAAATTCATCAACGGATGCATGATATCCAATATCCTGATACAGCTCGGTCATCAGCGAACCCTTGCGGTTCCACTTATGCGGGCCGATAATATGCACCTGGCGGGCAGTGAATGCATTGGCAGTGCGCACGATAGATCCGATATTGAAATCATGCGTCCAGTTCTCAACAGCCACTTCACACATATGCCGTCCGCGCTGGTCAAGGTCATGCTTGATCGCCTCAACGCTCCAGTACCGGTAGCGATCCATCACATTACGGGTATCGCCTTCATCAAGCAGCTGCGGGTCATACCGAAGGTCCTCCGGGTACGGCCGCGGCTCCCCCGGATGTTCGGATTCCCATGGGCCTACGCCGATCTGTCTCAGCCCGGGATCGCCCGCCGCCATTACACGTTTCGTATATTCGCTTGGTTCATACATGATTATCGTTCTGCCTAAAACTCTGCCTCAATACCGGTCCTGGTGCTGTGCCGTTCCAGCTCTTCCCGGTACCGGATATCAGCCTTCAAAAAGGGGGATGAATGGGACAGACTGTCTGCCGCCAGTTACGGGGTCCACAATATCTATCGTCTTAGCAGTGCCGGCACCTGTTACGCCGCGGCCCATCAGGCTGTTATCTGCTGTACCGGCAGCAGGTCTGCCCGTATCCTCGCTTCCATCCCCTATGCCGACGCTCCCCACAAGCGATGCAATCGCCAGGAGCCGGGCACCGCAGCTTTTCAAAACTGCAAAATCAAGATTGAGTTCATTGCCGTGACGAAGCGTGACCAGGGACGAAGTCTGGACGACTGATTTCTCAGACAGCCATGCATCCAGCAGGATCACGCGCTGGCCTTCAACAGATGGACCTTTCACAGACGGGTATACAAAATCCATTACAAAGCCGTTGACCGCCTGCCCGCGCGAAGCTGCAGCATGCATAACCGCGCTGACCAGAGGGATCGCAGCCACTGTCAGGGCACCAACCGCATCAAAATCATCAATGGAGAACCCATGCTCCTCCAAAGTATCCAGCATCACATGCCCGGCAAGCTCTGCGCCTTCATGGTCATAGGTAACGGCTGTCAGTTCGCTGAACGGCTTCCCCGTAATATCGGCACGTACCATGCGTTCAAGCCGTTCCCGGGGATCCAGCATATCTGCCGGCAAATGAGCGATTTCTTCACGCAGCCCCTCGGGGCCGGTAGCCCTGAAAGTGCCTTCCCCAGAAGTTCTGCCGGATACGGTACTATCCGCCCTACCGGATGCGGTACTGGTTGTGCCGCTGCCCGACCTGTCGCCTGCAACGCCTCCCATACCGCTTTTTTCATCATTTCCCGAGCTGCTTCCCAAACTGCTGTCATTGCTTTTAGCCTGTGTCCTGCCGCTGCCCGCCCTGTTACCGTGCATTCCGCTATCGTGTGTCATACCGATAACTCTAATTCATGCTCAGGAAAGTTCATACACACTTATTGATATACCCATTTTGAATGCCCATTGATATGCCAATTCGCGAATCCTGCAGAAAATCTCTTCCCAATCTCAAATATCCTTCAGGATAACAGCCCTGCAGATAGGTTATTGAGTGCTTCATTAGAATATCTGCGGTTAACCGCCGTTCTTCCATCGCATAACTGACTGACTGACAAAGGCTTGGGCCGTATATTGATACCTGTCGCTCCAGCATTATACAGAGCGCGGGCTATCTCTGAAATAAACCTGGCGCGCCAAAGGTGATTGTCTACCATTCTGCTTTCTGCAACGAAAATATGCCATCCCCGGGACTGGAATGCATTGAAGCGATCAAGATCCTCCGCCCACTGGCCATGATGGTGCCTCCCATTATACTCCATTCCAACACGGTATTCCGGATAAGCAAGGTCAAGATAGAACCGCTGCCTGGATCCATCCTGGACTTCATAATTGACCGTTGGTTCAGGAAGCCCATATCTCAGCAGCCACAGCCGCAGGTATGTTTCCCGCGGGGAATCAGTATCTTCACGGATAAGCCTGAGGGCTTTGCAGCATTTCCGTGAGCCCCGGAAACGCTCACAATCGGCAAGGAACCGCGCCAGAAGATATTTCGTTGTCCGCCTCAGCAGCCTGTCCCTGCACATAAGCGCATCCCCCAGCGCTATAAGGTCTTCAAGTTCAAGATACTGAGACATCTGGGCAAACACTGCCTCAGGGGAAGAACATGAATATCCTGCAACATCAATTGTTGCGCCTAGCGTATCCGCATTTTTGGAATAATGGCAGACCACATTATTGATATGGCGATGGTTACGCCATTCCTTGACAACAATATGCGTGCGAGGATCAAGGCTTCGGGGCGGGGCGACGCCCAGCAAACTGATTGCCGTGGCGTGGCTTGCTGTTATATCGGCAAGGTTTCCAGCCCTTATCCTGTGCCCGAGGGATCCCATCTGGAGAAACGCATCATTCTGACGCTTCCATGCTCCGTACCGCATTATCTGGCTGCGGACGGGCTGCTGTACTAGCTCAAACATGAGCGCAAGGTTAGCGGATTCTGGCCCTGTCCTGAAGTTATTTTGCCCAATGTGGTCGAATAAGGAACCCCTGGTGGTAAAACACGCAGATATAAAAACAAAAAATGTGGAAACTGCCGAAACCATTTTTGTATCTGCGTGTTTTACCACCAGCGGTTTTCAGACAACCTCAATTTATAGGTTTCAGATAATCCAAATCCCACAGGAAAGAAGGCCCGCTAAGTTGTTAGGCTGCGAGAGGGCCGGGCCTTATGCGGCACCGAATCTCCGCAAAAGGGAACATCTGGACCGGGAAACCGAGGCCGGCATGGCACAAATTTTCACGCAAAATGAATGGCTTTGGCTGCGAACCAGCTGCACTGTCTTTAGCCTTAAGCCCAAAGGCGAACTGCGGAATGGAATACGCTATGCGCGCAGTTTACAGGTGTGGATTGTTACACAGATGCGAACCGTTACAGATGTGGACCGCCGGTAACATACAGCAGCACAAGGAGTACATTATGGGAACTGCCATTACGGTTATCACGATAGCAGCCGCCGCGGCGCTCAGCGTTTTTATCCTCTGGTTCTTCTTCTCCCCCGGCAAGGCTGGGCATGCGGCCGTTGAAGGGAAACGCCAGGTGGCACAGATAACAGTTAAAGGCGGATATTCCCCGGCACTTGTTGAAGTAAAGGCCGGCATGCCCGTGCAGCTGGTCTTTGACCGGCAGGAAACGGGCGAATGCACTTCGCACGTTGTATTTTCCGATCTTGGCATTGATGCGCATCTTCCCGGGAATAAGGAAACTTCGGTTGACCTGCCTGCGCTTGATCCGGGGGATTACCCTTTCGCCTGCGGGATGAATATGGTACATGGGATGCTCCGTGTCTCAGGGAAAAGTACAAATAGGGAAAACACGGACGCCGCCACTGAGGAAGACACAAATGCCGCTGAGGAAGGTACAGGTACTAACGCCAGGAAAAGTGCGGATTCCGCCGCCGGGAAGAGTAGCAGCACAAATAACATAAGCAACATAAATAATGCAGGCGGCACAAACGCCGTACACACGCCGGAAACGCACAGCACCCGCTCCCCGATTGACCGGCAGAATACCGAAGAGGAAGAACGCATCCAGGAAATACGTGAACTCAAGCGCCTTATCCTTATTGGCGCTATCCTCACAACCCCTGTCTTTATTGCGGCTATGGGAAGTATGATCATATCCGGTATGCCTGCGTGGCTTATGGATCCATGGTGGCAGGCCGTCCTCATCACACCCGTCATGTTCTACTGCGGCTGGCCGATCCACCGTATAGGCTGGCTTGCGATCGCCCACCGCTCCCCTGATATGAATTCCCTTGTTACAGCAGGCTCATTCGCAGCATATATATACAGCCTTGTTGTATGCATTGCGCCGCAGATACTCCCGTCCCAGTCCCGTACTGCGTATTTTGAGTCTGTGGGGGTCGTCATAACCCTGGTCCTTGTAGGGCGCCTTCTTGAAGCGCAGGCACGATCCGGTACAGGCAACGCAGTCAAAACCCTGATCAATCTGCGCCCCCAGACAGCAATAAAAATCTCACAGTCAGATATTGACAGCGACATATGGCGCAGGCCGGATATCGGCACAATAGTTCAGAGCACTGAAGGCGCAGCACAGAAACAGAAAATGCCTGATTCCGGCACCAGCGGCCCCTCCACAGACAGCTCCGCAATTGCCGTCACCGGCAGCGGTGAAGCAGATCCCGGATCGGAAGCCGGCGAAGGTACCAAAACCGGCGCAGGCAGCGGGATGGTCCAAATCATTGATGCCAATTCAGTCAGAACCGGCGACCTGCTCGTCGTCAAAGGCGGGGATACCGTCCCAAATGACGGGATCATTGTAGCCGGTGAGAGTGATATCGACGAATCTATGATAACCGGTGAATCCCAGCCTGTGCACCGCCGTCCGGGAGACCAGGCGACCGGGGCAACACTGGCCCTTGATTCCCCTATCGTTATCCGGGTAAACAGGACAGGCCGCGACACCGTCCTCTCCCAGATCATCGACCTTGTGTCCCGCGCGCAGGCCACCAAGGCACCGGTACAGAAGCTTGCCGACCGGATTTCCCGCGTATTCGTCCCCGTCGTCTTCCTGATCGCCATATGGACATTTGCCGCATGGTCCATCATCGGTCCTCAGCCTCGGCTGGCCCATGCTGTAGTTACTGCGGTCAGCGTAGTCATTATCGCCTGCCCGTGCGCACTTGGGCTTGCTACCCCGCTGTCAGTCACGATCGGGATGGGGCTTGGTGCACGCAACGGCATCCTGATCACAACAGCGCATGCCCTGCAGGATGCGCGCCGGATCGGCACGGTTGTTTTCGATAAAACAGGTACGATAACGCGCGGCATAGCCCAGGTGAAGGGCAATGGGAATGAAGGCAGCAAGGGCGGAGAAAGCGGCAATATCAGGGATAATAAAAGCAGCAGAAACCATACTGAGTTCTCATACAGCAACGATGAGATCAGGCCCTCTGCTCCGGCAGCTGTGCGGCAGCTCCACGCACTGGGGATCAGGACCATCCTGCTGAGCGGGGATAAAAAGGAAACTGCACAGGATATCGCGGAAAAAGTTGGAATTGACACGGTCATTGCCGAGGTGCGGCCCGACGGCAAGGCTTACTGGATAGAGCGCATACAAAATGAGATCTATGATAATAGCCGTGCCGGAGGCAGCAGAAACCGCGGTAAAACACTGGTCGCCATGGTTGGTGACGGCATCAATGATGCCCCGGCACTGGCTCAGGCAGATATAGGCTTCGCTATTGGGACAGGCACCGATATCGCCATGAGATCGGCAGATATCACGCTTATGAGCGGCGACCTGCAGGGGGTGGCGCGGACTGTTGCCCTGTCCCGCGCAACCATGCGCAATATCAGGCAAAACCTGTTTTTTGCTTTCGCCTACAACATTATTGGCATCCCTCTCGCAGCAGGCGTCCTCTACCCGCTGGCCGGATGGCTTCTCAGCCCTATGATTGCAGGTGCAGCCATGGCATTGTCATCGGTATGCCTCGTGCTCAACGCGAACCGTTTGCGCCACGCCGCCATATAGCTCCGCTATAAGATATTTTGTATACAGCTCCGGCAGACAGCTGGCTGTGCTATAAGTACGGTAAAGCGCAGTTACTGGCTGCTGCAACTGCAAGCAGTGTTGTGGATCCCGATCAGCTTTTCGGGCTGAGGCAGCCAGTTGCACTGCAGTTATATAATAACGCATAGTTTCTGATATCGGCATAACCTTTTCCCTGTATGAAAGGACACACTTATGGCTGGGAAAACAGCGCAGGAAAACCGGGCGCATGAAGAGATGGAATCTAAGCGTGTCTCCCTTATAGAGCTGTTTTACGATCTTGTATTCGTATATATGATTTCACGGGCAACTGAGCTGCTGCACCACCTCCACAATGGCATGATCAGCCCAACCGCCCTGATTATTTTCATATTCGTTGTTATCGTTTTTATCAACTCGTGGATGGTACAGACAGTTTTCACCAACCGTTACGGCGAATCTTCGTGGACGAACATCCTTTTTTCCTTCGTTGATATGGCGATCATCCTGTATATGTCCAACACTTTTTCCGCCACAATAGACTATAACCTGCAGCCGTTCTTTATAGCTGCAAGCCTGCTGTCGGTGACCCTGGCCCTCCAGTACGCCCTGGTCTATATTAAAACCGACAATCAGGATGACAAGGATATCGCCCGGATATTTTCCATTATCCTCGGCATCAGGGCTTTGTCATTGCTCGCCGCAGGATTCCTCCCCCTGCCGGTTGGGGCGCCTTTTGCTGCAGCAGGGATACTGCTCAGCTGGATAGCACCGGGATTCACCGGGAAATACACCAGCAGGCATCCTGTTATTTTCTCCCATCTTCTGGAACGTCTGACACTTCTGATTATTATTACTTTTGGGGAAACGATCGTAGGGATCGCGGGTTATTTCACACGCAATACACTGTCATGGGGATCAGCCTTTATTTTTGTTACAGTTGTCAGCCTGTTCCTCACCTACATTATCCAGTTCGATCACGTTATTGAGGACAGGAGGAAAGGTGAAACCGGGAACCGCCTTATTTACCTCCACTATCCTATACTTTTTGGCATCAGCATGGTTACAGCGGCTATTGAACTCATCAGTGAGGATAAAGCTAATATCTATTTTGTGATCACTCTCCTGTATGCAGGGATACTCCTTTTTTATTCCGGGCTTGCTGTTGCGAATACTTACAACAGGGAAGGGTTCCGCCTTAACAGGGCCATTATCGCATCCTTCCTCAGCGTGACGATCCTGGCCTATCTGCTGTGCATAGCCCTGCATACCTTCTTCGCAGCCACCCTGATAACTGCTGTCTCTACAGCAGCCTGCACAGGCATCCTTATCAGGGCCCTTACCCTGGATTCGCGGAAGCAGCCTGCTTCCCTGCCTCGGTAGGCAGATTTCCGGCATCGGATATGGGCATGGTACAGTGGGATATCCGCCTCTGCGCTCTGCTGCTGTATCCTTATCCCTACCAGCTAATACGTCTGTCAGAGCTTATTCCAGCCCGGCCTGCTTAAGCCACGCATCAACACTGGCCGGAGAAGACAGAACTGCACCAGGTTTAACATCAGGGCCGAGCAGCCTGTCCATTATCTGCTGCGCACCGCTGTATCCGGAGCCTCCCGAGGTAGCGAAGGTTGCCACTGTTTTCCCTGTGAAGTCCATGTGTCCGATCACTGTTTCGATAATGCGGGGAGGTATCCCCCACCATGTGGGATGCCCTATGATCACAGTATCATACCGGCTGATGTCGGGAAGCTCACCCTGATAAGCAGGCCTGCTGCCCCCGTCATTCTGTTCGCGGTTCGCGCGGCTGCCGGGATCGTTCCAATCCAGATCAGCCGGCGTATAAGGGTTTTCAGCCTTGATCTCGTACGTATCGGCATTGAGCTTTTGCGCGATAATATCAGCTGCCCTGCGGGTATGCCCTGTACTGGAAAAATACATGACTAAAGTTTTATTGGCCATATCTGCCTTCCTTTACACAATATAACTGTTTACACTATCCCTGCCATCTATGCATTGTCTATGCTGCTGAAACGCTCGACCCGCATACGAAGACGGTATTTTTTACGGAGCTCAGCGATTTTCCCCATCATTTCAGATTTATGATGGGCATCCAGGCTGGCCTGGTCTTTCCACTGGTCTATCAGAAGGACTGTTTCCGGATCATCTATGGGGAAGAAATAGGCGTAGCGGAGAGTGCCTTCCTCAGCGCGGATATCGGAAACTACACCGCTGGAAACCATCTCCTCAGCGTACCGCCGTGCAGAACCATCCCCCCGTATAATAAATATTAACTGTCAGGCTCATGGGACCTCCAATCAGCCAGTCTACATAACTGCGATATTCATATAATCAGTGAGCCTACGCCTGTCTATTCGTACGCCCCTAAAGCTTCCAGCTGTCCGCGGGTAATATATTCAACATATTCCTGTGCCTTCCGGGCGGCCTCCCCGTCAGTCATGCCTGAAGCACCGGCAGTAATAAATGGTTTGATATATTTCGTACCGATAAGGTTACTCGTTGCCTGGAGCGGTCGCAAAAGATCAGTAACGGTATAATTTTTACCGCTGCCGTGCACATAGTCGTCCCCGGAACCGCCGGGCGAAACAGCGACGATCAGCTCCTTGCCTCGGAGTGCAGTCCCTGTACTGCCATACGCCCAGCCGTATTCAAGCACATCATCTTCCCACTGTTTAAGCAAGGCAGGGGTGCTGTACCAGTACATAGGGAACTGGAGGACTATCCTGTCAGTATGTGTTAATACTTCCTGCTCCCTTTTGATATCGATCCTGAAATCAGGATATATCATATACATATCCCTGACATCAAGCCCTATCTGCCGCGCAGCATCAGAGAGCTTTTTATTGACCCGGGAGCTGCCCTCCAGGGAAGGGTGGAAAACAAAAACTGTTGTATTCATAATAACCTGCCTTCTTGCATAATACCGGGTATCCGCCGAAACCGGCCGGATACTGGCCGAAATAACGGGTGCCGATTCTCCAGCCAGATCAGCCGGATCAGGGGGTCCGTTTACAGTACACATGTACTGCAGACGTCCCCATGATCCCGACCTGTATGGGGGTCTGGCCCGGTCCTGCATCCGTTAAAGTGCCTGTACCTGTAGCCTCTGCGCGGAGCCCGGACCCGCCCGCTCTTACTCCATAACAACCAGAGACTTTATCGCCTCGCGGTTATCCATTGCCTTATAGGCATCATCGATCTCATCAAGGCTGAAACGCTTCGTAAATACCTTTCCGGGGTCAATATCGCCTTTAAGCACAGCATCAAGAAGTACCTGCTTGTCATATGTAGTTACTGAAGCAGGACCGCCGGCAAGGGCGATATTGCGCATAAACGAAGATCTGATATCCATCTTGGGGACATGGGGCAGCCCAACCCGGCCAATAATGGCGCCAGGCCTGCCGACTTTCATCGCAGTGTCAGTAGACAGTTCCGTGCCCACGCATTCCAGTACTGCATCAGCCCCGGAGCCATTGGTCAGCTCCATAACCTTGCTGACTGCCTCATCACCACGTTCTGCAACAATATCCGTTGCGCCGAATTCGACGGCGAGTTTCTGACGGTCTTCGTGCCGACTCATCATAATGATGCGCTTCGCACCGCGCAGCCGGGCCGAGATAACTGCACACAGCCCTACCGCACCGTCACCGACAACAACTACGGTGTCGCCGGTTTTTACATCAGCCACACGCGCAGCGTGGTATCCGGTAGCCATAACGTCAGAAAGCGCCAGGAACGAATTAAGCATGCCGTCGCTGTAATCCTCCGGCTTCCCGGGAACCTTCACAAGGGCCCAGTCAGCATGCTGGAAACGCACATACTCGGACTGATACCCCGAGCTGAAATTATCCGAATGGCTCTGGCAGTCAGCATCGAAACCTGCACGGCATGCAGCACAGTGCCCGCAGCCGTGGGTGAACGGTGCAATCACGAAATCCCCCGGTTTTACCGACGTAACAGCAGGACCGGCTTCTTCAACAATACCGATCGCTTCATGGCCTGTATTCTCGGAATTATTGCTTTTACCGTCCTGCCCGCGGTAAGACCACAAATCTGACCCGCAAACACAGGCGCGGACCACGCGGAGGATAACATCGTCATCAGCCTTGATCACCGGTTTGGGGGCTTCCCGGGCTTCAACTTTCCCTGCCTCTACAAAAATAGTTGTTTTCATACTGAATATCCCTTTCTTCCGGCAGATGCCGGAATGTGAAGCTACTATTTTACTACTTTTCCGAAACAGGCTCACTGACCAGGTCTTCTGTCGGCCATGCGGTGAGTTCCAGATGCTCGCCGCCGGTATGGTCAACAAGCACGGTATCACCATCGTGGACCTGCCCTGCCAGCAGCATCCGTGCAAGCTTATCGCCGACTTCGCTCTGTACCAGGCGCCTGAGCGGGCGGGCGCCATACGCAGGGTCATATCCCGTGTCCGCAAGCCACTGGCGTGCAGAATCAGTAACGTCAAGCGTAATGCGGCGGTCAGTCAGGCGCGATGCGACCTGCTCGACCTGGATATTGACGATCTTCCCCAATTCCTCGCGGGTAAGGGGGTTAAAGATGATCAGGTCATCCAGACGGTTGATGAACTCAGGCTTGAAATTCATATGGACTGCATCCATCACAGCCTTGCGGCGCGCATCGGCATCCATACCCATATCCACGAGGAACTGCGACCCCAGGTTGGATGTCATGATGAGGATCGTATTCGTGAAGTCCACGGTACGGCCCTGCCCGTCAGTCAGGCGCCCATCATCCAGGACCTGCAGGAGGATATCGAAAACCTCGGGATGGGCTTTCTCGACTTCATCGAAAAGGACCACTGAATAAGGCCTGCGGCGGACGGCTTCAGTCAGCTGGCCGCCCTCCTCATATCCGATATATCCCGGGGCTGCGCCAATCATACGCGACACGGAAGCTTTCTCCATGTATTCGCTCATATCTATGCGCACTACTGCGCGCTCATCGTCAAAGAGGAAATCTGCAAGCGCTTTTGCCAGTTCTGTTTTACCCACGCCGGTAGGCCCAAGGAACATGAAACTTGCAGTCGGGCGGTCAGGGTCGGAAATACCCGCACGGGAACGCCGCACAGCGTCCGAAACAGCCTGTACTGCTTGCTGCTGGCCGATAACGCGCTTACTCAGTTCGTCTTCCATATGGAGAAGCTTCTCATTTTCACCCTGCATCAGGCGCCCTACGGGGATGCCTGTCCAGCTGGATACGATAGCTGCCACGGAGTCGGCATCCACATGGTCAGGGACCATCGGTTCCGTATCCGGGCTGCCGCCCTCAGCACCTGAACTGCCGGCCTCCGCGGCACCGCCATGCTGATCGGCTTTAGATTCAGCTTCGGTAAGCTGTTTCTGGATTCCAGGGATCTGCCCGTACAGGATCTTGGAGGCATGCTCCAGGTCACCTTCACGGGTTGCCTTATCTGCTTCCACACGCAGTGCATCAAGCTGTGCACGCAGATCGCCGATCTTGTTATGGCCGGCTTTCTCCGCACTCCAGCGGGAGTTCAGGCCTGCAAGCTGTTCGCGGGTATCGGCCAGTTCTGACTGGATCTTTTCCAGGCGCTCGCGCGAAGCTGCATCCTCAGCTTTTTTAAGCTGCATTTCCTCCATTTCCAGCCTTGTAACGCGGCGCTGGAGCTCATCGATCTCTTCCGGCTCAGAATCCAGTTCCATACGCAGATGGGCAGCAGCCTCATCGACCAGGTCGATCGCCTTATCCGGAAGCTGCCGGCCTGAAATATACCGGTTTGACAGTGTGGCAGCAGCCACCAGCGCATCATCGCCGATAGTAACTTTATGATGTGCCTCATACCGCTGCTTCAGCCCCCGAAGGATAGCGATGGTATCTTCCACACTGGGTTCTCCGACGAAGACCTGCTGGAACCTGCGTTCGAGGGCAGGGTCTTTTTCAATATTCTCGCGGTATTCATCAAGCGTTGTAGCACCAATAAGCCTCAGCTCGCCGCGGGCCAGCATAGGCTTGAGCATGTTGCCGGCATCCATGGACCCTTCGGTTGCGCCTGCACCAACGATAGTGTGGATCTCATCAATGAAAGTGATAATATTGCCGTCAGACTTTTTGATTTCATTGAGCACTGCTTTCATACGCTCTTCAAATTCACCGCGGTATTTGCTGCCTGCAACCATAGAGCTCATATCAAGGGAGATGATCCGCCTGTTCTGCAGCCCCGCAGGGACGTCACCTGCAACTACGCGCTGGGCAAGTCCTTCTACTACAGCCGTTTTCCCTACTCCCGGCTCGCCGATAAGGACAGGGTTGTTTTTGGTCCTGCGGCTCAGTATCTGGATGACACGGCGTATCTCTGCGTCACGACCGATTACGGGGTCAAGCTTCCCTTCGCGGGCACGCTCTGTCAGGTCGATTGAATATTTCTCTAAAGCTTTATATGACCCTTCCGCATCCGGGCTCGTAACTTTAGCACCGCCGCGCACCTCAGGGATAGCTTTGCGGAGGGCTTTTGCATCGGCACCTGCGCTGCGCAGGATATCCCCTGCTTCCCCGTCGCTCTGGGCAATAGCAATCAGCAGATGCTCTGTTGAGATATATTCATCTCCCAGGCTGCCCATTTCCCTGCGGGCGTCTGACAGCACTTTTGCCAGCTGGCGGCTGGCATCGGGCTGGGCCGTAGAGGATCCGCTTGCGCTTGGCAGGCTGGCCAGTGCGCGGCGTACCTGCGCCCCTATCTTCTGCGTATCAGCACCCGAAGCCTGGATCAGCCCTTTGACGACCCCGCCATCCTGGCGGAGGAGGGAATCAAGCAGATGCAGCGGCCCCACCTGGGGATTCCCTGCAGCGGAAGCGCTCTGCACCGCATCACCTATGGCCTCCTGGGCCATCGTTGTAAACTTTTCGTCCATTGAGTCTCCTGTTCATACTGCTGCCGGGTCCTCCCGGCATCACTTTATATATCCTGCAGTATTTAACAGGGCTTCCAGCACTATTATTCCAAACTTGAGTGTTTGCGGCTCAAGTTTTTAGATGGTCCTGATACATACTGAGATGCCTTGCTGCCCTTACCTTTGCGGATACTCCGAACACACCTTCAGCAGGCGCTTACGCCACGCAGATACAAAACGCACAGAATCAACGCCAAGGGCTGCCCGAGTATGGGAGACAGATGCCTTGCTGCCCGGCTCATCCGCAGACGTATGGAGCATAGCTGGATCACCGACAGTACGGCCGCGCACCCCATAGCCGTCCCCTGTCCTCGTTTCTGCACGAAGGCTGATCGGGAACAGTTGCACCAGAGAAGGCTCAAGGGCAACAGCCGCAGCAAGTGGGTCATGGAGCGGGCTTCCCTGTGCAAAAACCGGATCTGCGGCTTCGTTAGCGGAAATATAATAATCCGCCATCTGGCAGATAAACTCCGCCAGCGGTGTATCCGCCTGCCTGACAGCACGCATATGGCCGCGGGTCATCAGGCACTGATGGGTCACGTCAAGCCCGACCATTGTAATATCAGCGCCTGAATGGAAAACCCTGTCGGCAGCTTCCGGATCATTGATAATATTCGTCTCGCACACCAGATCATAACAGTTGCCGGGCTGGGTAAGGGTCCCGCCCATCATCACCAGCTTCATCTTCGGGGCAATATCCGGTGCCCGGCGAAGGGCTTCATCAATATCAGTCAGCGGCCCTGTAGCAAGTATGGTCATACCAGTGCCGTAACGCCTCACCGCTTCAGCTATTGCCGCCGCACCATCTGCATATATACTGCCGCGGGAGTACGAAGAAGGGAGGCCGGGAAGCTGTGCCCCTCCAAATCCGTTTTTCCCATGGAACCGCTCACATCCCGGGTCTATTGTATACGGCTTCCCTGCGGTCCCGGGGCCGGCCTGCCAATATGACGGTTCGCCGGCACCTTCATACACAGGGATATCCGGCCGCCCAAGGCAGTCCAGCAGGCCGCGGCTGTTGCGTACAGCCACACTCCCCTGCACATTGCCGAAAACCCCCGTTACCCCAATCAGCTCAGCATCCGGCGACCCCAAAAGGTACAGGATGGCCAGGGCATCATCAATACCGGTATCGCAGTCCATCATGATCCGCATAGCAGTCCTTCCTTCCTGGGCCCTGAGCTATCTTTCAATACCTTTAAGCACAGCCTCCTGGCTGGCCAGATACTTTCCGGTCGCCTGTGCCGCAGCGGCCGGAGCAGATTTTACCGGCCGGCCCTGCGCGTCCTTATACGCACCGGATTCGAAGAGGAAATCGAAATATTTCTGCCCTGAAGCATAATCTATAGCCCCAAAAGTAGATGTGCCGTTTTTCAGGCGGGAAATATCCCCCCAGTACTGACCGGAAGTAATGGCTGCCATACTGCGTTTTACAAAATCAGGCCTGAGCCCGGCGACTTTGCCTTCAGAAGAACTGGCAAGTATCTGTGCCGCATCGTCAGGGTGAGTATACGAGTACATGTAGCCTTCCTGGGTCGCTTTCACGAATTTCTCTGCAATATCAGGGTGCTGTTTTAAGTAAGAGCTGCTGGAGACTATGCCCAGCTCATCAGCATTGCCGGGTACACCGTAGTCGGGTTCAGTGAAACATTTCAGCTTAGGGCCGTACATTTCAGCCTGTATGCCCTCCCATGTGGCATAAAATCCGCCAAAATCAGCCCTCCCTGAAGACAGGGCGCTGAACGTTGATGTGCCTGCTGTGACCTTGTCGAATTCGCCTTTGCCTCCCGCTTTCCTGATCATCCTTTTGACAACAGCATCAGATTCGCTGCCGCCAAAAGTTGCAAAAGTCTTGCCGTCAAAATCTTTGGGGGAAGCAATGGCTTTGTTTGAAGCCAGAGAGCACCAGATAGCAGAAGTTTTCTGCTGTACCTGCATAATAAGGGAAAGCTGCCCGTCTTTGATGTTCGCATCTGCAACGTTAGCCATACTGGACAGCGTAAAATCAGCCCCGCCCCCGGAAACAGACTGCTCGGCACCGGTCTGGCTTGCTGCCAGGATATCAACATCAAGGCCAAGCTTCGCATAATACCCTTTTTCACGCGCCACGAACACGCCGATATGATTAGTATCGGGCGCCCACGACATCATAAAAACCACTTTAGCCAGGCCTTTGCCGCCTGTTTTCCCCCATGGGGCCGAACATCCGGCTATGCTGCTGCCCGCGATGAAAACCGCAAGCACTGCTGCGATGATTTTTACAGTGCGACGCCTGGAGTTACCTTTAACAAACACCTTCGCATGCATAACAGTAAAACTGCTCCCCCGCCTCCGGCACTAAGCCCTATACCTATGCGACGGCAGGGATCGGCAGAGACGGGAGGTTCAACCCCAGCCGCCCCGATGCCATGCGGGATCATACGTCTGAAGCCGTCACGTGCCACGCACCGGTAAGCTTGATAATTATGGGGCATCAGCAGGACATCGCCGGCACCGTACGGCACCCTGCCATGTTACAGCAGTGTCTGCAGCAGCATACTCCGCAGCAATGCTACATTTTATCGGGAGCTGTGACTGCCAGCAGCCCGAGGCCGTTCTCGAATACCTGGCATGCAGCATCGTTCAGCTTAAGGCGGGCGGCAGCGCAGGCAGGACCAGGGTTTTTGGCCGCGCGCAGGGCCTCGGCATCTGCCGCCTTTTCTTCCGGACCCGTCAGCGGCATGGGGACCACCCGTTCCGCAGCATACCACTGGTGGTATTTGCCTGCGAGATCCTCCAGATAATGGGCGATCCTGTGCGGTTCGTTAAGGTCCGCAGCTGTCAGCACTGCTGCCGGATACAGGGCCAGCTGGGCCAGCAGCTCGGAATCCGCCGCCGTATCCAGAAGGCCCAGGTCGGCATCCTCTCCGGTAATGCCTGCAGCCTGTGCGTTACGGTCAACATTTCTGGAACGCGCATGCGCATACTGCACATAGTATACGGGATTTTCATTGGAATGCTTCGACATCAGATCCAGGTCAATATCGATATTCTGGTTATACGTAGTCCGTTCCAGGGAATAGCGCGCAGCATCGACCCCAATGGCATCAACAAGGTCATCGATCGTCACTACATTGCCGGCGCGCTTGCTCATGCGGACCGGCTGCCCATCCTTGATAACGTTCACCAGCTGCCCGATGAGGATCTGCATATTGTAATTCTGTTTATCGCCGAAAGCCGCGCATACCGCCTGCAGGCGCTGCACATACCCGTGATGGTCAGCCCCAAGCATATAAACAGCAATATCTGCAGGATCCTGTGCACGGTGACGCTTATTGAGGTAGTAAGCAATATCGGCCATGATATAGGCTGCCTCGCCATTGGACTTAATAATGACCCTGTCTTTATCATCACCGTACTTTGTAGACCGGAACCATGTAGCACCGTCCTTCTCGTAAATATCGCCAAGGCTTTTAAGACGTTCTACAGCTTTATCGACCTCACCGTCCTCATAAACGGAGTTCTCATGGAAGTAGACATCAAAGTCCACGCGGAAATCAGCCATGGACTTCTTGATCTCATCAAACATCATGGCAACTCCGCGGTTGCGGAATTCTTCACGCTGCGGGCTGTCCCCTTCTGCCCCATCTTCAGCTTTTACGCGGGGCAGGCTGAGGATATCGATACCTTCAGCATGAGCCTGGGCGATAACAGCATCGGCAATTTCATTGATATACGTGCCTTTATAACCGTCTTCGGGGGTAGGCTCGCCATGGGCGGCAGCCACAAGCGACCGGGAAAACCTGTTGATCTGCTCGCCGTGGTCGTTGAAATAATACTCACGGATAACCTTCGCACCGTTCGCTTCCAGCACCCGTGCAAGGGCATCGCCGATAGCAGCCCAGCGTGTCCCCCCAATATGGATAGGCCCTGTAGGGTTTGCCGAAACGAATTCAAGGTTCACAGTTTTCCCTGCAAGATGGCTGTTCATGCCGAACCTGGGACCCTGCTCCAGTATCTCATTGACGATCTGGGAGGCAGAAGCTGAATCCAGGGTAATGTTGATGAAACCCGGTCCTGCTACTTCCACGGAAGAAATGCCGTCAGCCGCAGAAAGCACATCAGCAAACCTCTGCGCCAGGTCACGGGGTGCCATGCCTGCCTTTTTGCCCAGCTGCATGGCAATATTTGTTGACCAGTCACCGTGCGCCCGGTCTTTGGGACGCATAACGACGATTTCGCCGTCTTCAGGAAGCATGGTATCGGTAAGATCCCCGGCCTTCCCTTCAGCAACAAGGGTATGTGCGGCCTGCGCAATAATCTGTGCGAGTTTTTCAGGGTTCATGGGATCTCCATCTGTCTCCTGCATCCAGGAATTCCACTGTTTCCGTGGGCTTGAAGGGATTCGAACCCTCGACCTTCTGTTCCGGAGACAGACGCTCTATCCACTGAGCTACAAACCCGAGCGCTTCTACTTTAGCGTATCTGGCGGTCAAAATCGCCGGTCCGGGCGCGCAGGGTTTCATATACAGGCGCCCAGGCCCTTATTTAGGCCATACTGAGAGCCATATGAGGGCTCTGCCGCTGCTCATATATGCATGGACTATTTTATTTATCTTTTATCTATCCTGATGCCTGCCTGTTTTACTGCGTACCTACTGCATATCTGTTATTTTCCCGTCAGAAATAGTAATAATACTGTCGCACTGTTCAGCGAGCCGCATATCATGTGTCGCCACTATCAGCGCCCGAGGGGTATCCGGATCATGCGCAAGGCTGAGGAGCCGCCCTGTTATATCCGCTGCATTTTTATGGTCCAGCGCTGCTGTAGGCTCATCGGCAATAATAATCGACGGATCATTGACCAGGCACCGCGCAATAGCTGCCCTCTGCTGTTCCCCGCCTGACAGCGCATCAGACTTACGGTGTATCGCCCATTCCATCCCGACCTTCTGCAGCGAAGAAAAAACCCTGCTGCGCCGGTCAGCACGTTTCACTTTAGGCACGGCATATTCAAGCGGTATGGAAACATTATGCCCTACAGTCTCCGTCCCAATAAGCGCATAATCCTGACGGATATATCCGAAAGTGCTGTTCCGCAGCTGCGACAGTGTTTTGTCTGTACGCTTCGGCTCATGCCCTTTGATAAGCAGCGTACCCGAGTCCGGAGCCAGCAGGCAGCCGATAATATTGAGAAGGGTCGTTTTCCCGCAGCCTGAAGGCCCGACGACCGCGACTGCACGTGAGGGAAGGATTTTAAGCGATACTCTTTCCAGCGCCTGGACCTTTTCCCTTCCCTGCCGGTATGCCTTGCTGATATCCCGGCACTCCACAAAAGCAAAGTCCTCAGAACCCTGTATCTGCGCCATTTCAGATCACATCCTTCGAAGTAAGGTATCGTGTTGCCCGTACAGCTGCGAAAGCATAAATCAGCGCAATTATCCCAGCGATCACAGCAGCGGACTGATGATAAGGGGAAAGCATCGAATAGAACAGCAGCGGAGCCAGCGCCGGCAGGACTATAACGAATGCGAGGAAAGAATACACCCTTGTAAGGAGCAGGCTTCTGGGAGCACCGAACAGCCTGCGGACAGCCAGATCAGGCAAGCTTTCCCTCAATGTTTCAAGGCTTGCTGACGAAAACAGGATAAGCGCGATAAGCATAAGGGCAAGGGCTCCAACAATGTAAACTGCGGAAACGACAAGAAGGCTTCGGAACGATTCTGGCTGTTCACGGTCCAGGTCATGCTCAACAAGATACAGAAAATCATTTCTTGCCAGTTCAACAAGAGTGCCAAGATCAGCATCAAAGAAAACTGCAGAGCATAGTGCGGTTGATTTCTCAGTCTGCCCTACTCTCCCGATTGCTTCCCCAGGAAGAAAAATCAGTATTTTATTATTTAAGCTTCCGCCGTTTCCTTCAGGATCGAAATAAGACTGCCCCCGGGGGATATAGCCATCTGCTTTCAGATGATAACCGGCATAATCCACAGTTGAATGTTTATCCATATCCTGCACATCCGGTCCCAGAAGCATACAGAAAGGCTTGCTGCGGCATTGTGCTACAGCAGGCACAGCTTTCTGCGACTGCCATAACATCGCTGCTGCCGGCCGACATCACCTGTTTTGCCCATCGGATGGAATGGGAGGGGGAATAGACAACAGCCTGAGGGAATGAATCCCCTGTCGGGACAGCAACTATATCAATATTTTTCCGATCTAGAAAATCTTTCAGCTTTGAAATAGCGCCGCTTTTTCCGATCCGTTCACGATCGGCCCTGCTGAGAGCGCTGTCGTCCTGCACGACTAAAGAGGAATAGCTTCCCTGTATACCGAAAAGAATCTGTATGCACATTTTCAGCAACCCACGACACAGCAAAAGCAAAGAATATGATTATCACACCCATCAGGGCAGAAATAACAGTATTCTTTATCCGCATTCCCAGTTCCTTGCATCATGATACTGCCTGTAACCGTGTGTCCTGCTGCTAAGTTTAATACAGCCTGTCCCATACGGGACCTGTGCAGACACAGATGCACAATAGGGACAAAAACCATACGGATGGCTGCCCATGCCTTAGCCGTATCTTAGCGGATGTAAAGATATAAAGTACGCAGAAACATCTAAAATATGGGTGAAGAGCAAATCTACGGAATGGAGTTCCAGCGATGAGCGACCCTTTTTCTGATTTTGAATACGACCGCCGGTTTTTCTGCTACAGCCTTCCAGGCGACCTCACCATCAGCGAAGAGCCTTCCCTGATAATCCAGAGCTATTACATACATGAAGATAACTACGCTCTGCGGGTCCGGATCAGGGCTGCGAATACAGACGCACAGGTAGATGAACATACAGACCCCCTTGAGGCCGTTGATAAATACCGCAACCGTTTCCGCTCAGCATCGGTAACAGTCAAGGGCCCTTCCATGAGCGGGACACGCTACGAAGCAGACAGGGAGATCGACCCTGACATCGCTGTGGAACTCATCAGGCGGGGAGGCAAATCCTTAGTCAAAACACGGTATACCGCGTGGATAGGCGAAGACGGATGGAACCTTGATGTATTCGGCGGGGACAACTATCCGCTTGTAGCTGTGGAAACAAGCCGGAGCAAGCCTGTAACTAATCTGCTGATCCCCGAATTCTGCATCACCGAAATAACCGATGACTGGCGTTTCTCCAATGATGGCCTGGCCGAGCATCCCTACAGCAGCTGGAAAGACCGTTATATTGCCGAGCTGGATGCCTCCGGCCCCCAATTCCACGAAGGTTTCGGGACGAACCGCATATCAGCCTGAAAGGTGCAGCAGGGATAATGGGCAGACCGGCATATTGCCGGTACTGCCGGTACTGTGTCAGTACATTAAAATTGTCAGTACATTAAAGCGGAAAGCCGCGCACGCGCCCTGCGTACCCGGTCATCACCAGCCTCAGGGATAGCAAAATATTCAAGGAGCCTCTGCCTGACAGCATCAGTATTCTGCTTATGGCCTGCTGCGAGGAAATCGAGAAGCCTGCTGAAAGCATCCTCAATGTGCCCGCCGATCATATCGATATCGGCCACATCCATCTGGGCCTCCACGCTGTCCGGATCATCCCCCGCAGCCTGGCGCACAGCACGCACATCTGAGGTGCCGTTGCGGTCGAGAAGCGCAGCCTTGGCATACTCACGCGCCGCAACACTGTCATGGGGATCGGATTCGGCGATCTTCTTATACGCGGCCGCAGCCTTCGCATATTCACCGTTACGGGCAAAACCGTAAGCTTCTTCATGGCCGGCGGGGATCTGCGGTCCGGAGGGGCCGGCATCCCCTGCATCGGAAGCATCCTGTCCGCCGCTGCCCTGCGTGCTGTCAGAAGAATCAGGGCTGTCGTCACCGATATACGGTGCGTTCCCGGTTATGCCTGACTGCCGGGCTGCGGCTATAAGCTGCGGGAGTATCTGATCCCTGACCTGTGCAAGCTCGTCATCAGAAGGCATCCCCTGAAGGATCGGCATAGGCCTGCCGCCAATAAGCGCATACAGAGCGGGAGCGCCCTGCATCCGTAGCGCCTGGGCTATCTGAGGGTTCGACCCGATATCCATGCGGGCAAGCTGCATCTGGCCCTTAAGCCCGTTAACGATATCGGCAAGCTTCCCGGCCAGGTCAAAATACCTGTTATCATCCGACTGCCACATCAAAAGCAGGATCGGATACGTAGCTGACATACGGACCATCGATTCGAAGCCTGAAGAATCTACATCCGTCACATACCCGCCGGCTGCGGGGGCGCCGCCCGATTCGCCTGCAGCAGCATCTACTTTATGTTTAAGCGCCTCCAGGTCCACAGCACCGGCAAGGTTCATGCCCGAGAAAGGCTGGGGCTGTGCGCCGCTTTGAGAATTAGTCATAATATCCCTCTTTTATCCAGTTATCCAGTTATCCGATCACCCGCTATGCTATGCTGTGCTGTTCCCCATGCAGCGGTGCCGCCTCTGTTCAGGAGCAGCACCGTCTGTCATACGCAGCAGCCTGCTGCAGGTTACCGCGCCTCTACGGACACGGGGACCCGTTCGGCCCCCACACACTCCACTTTGGCATTAGAGCCGCTGTTCGCATAGGGGACGTATAAGGCAACCACATTAGTGTAATTGGCTACTATTGTCTGCTTGCCTTCCTGGTCACCGAACAGTGCTTTTTCTGCATCAGAGATCGGAAGCGATGTACGGTCCTCACCTGCTGTCCTTGTCCACGAAGAATCGATCTGGGCAATGACCAGCGCCCCCAGCTTCGCCCCTTTCAGGCGGGAGGCCTGGGCAGTCATAAGCACGCGGATCGCCCCATCCTTATATGTGAATGTCTGCTGCTGCGTACCGCCGTTGCGCTTCACACCGTCATCTATAGTCGCAGTAAGTTTCGCAAGTTCAGTGCGCAGGGAATCGTTCTCAAAACTCTTCGCATACTTGCTTGAAGATCCGTTCTGCAGGATATCTGCATACTGCCGTACCGCATCGGCAGGGGTCATAACAAGCCCGCCCTGATCTGCCATACCGGTATGGTTCGGATCATTGATCTCAGCAGAGCTTTTTGTTGCCGGGGTCTGCTGACGGAACGTAGGCAGCTGGACACCTGAAAACAGGCGGACCAGCCCCCACAGCTTATAATTCTGACGGGCAGAATCCTGTGAAAACACCAGCAGGCGGCCTGACTGCTGGTTTTCTGTGGTCGTTGTGATGGAGAAGATCGAACGCGGCCAGTTTGCCTCAGTCGGGATCATGATCTGCTGCACGCCGTCAGGGATATCTGCAGTCTGGTCTATGGAATCCGTTGCCTTAGCTACTGCCAGCTGGCTTGTCCGCACTGTCAGTTCAGGGCCGGAGGCAAACTGTTTGAGCGCCTCAGTATCTTTTGAATCATCAAGCTCTAAAATACGCTGGATGATACGCTTGCGGATCCTCTCTTCCTGGCTTACCGTTACCACTGTTGTATTCGACATGTCCGTTTTCTTAGGTCCGGGAGTACCACACGAAGCAAGGGCAGCCACAGCAGCTATACTGAACAGGGCAGCCCCTGCCCGCTTGGCAGTCCGTATCCACTTATCTTTAGTCATTGGCACCTCCGCTGCTTTCGGTATTCTCATCAGTATTCCTGTCCGTGCCGCCGCTGTCGTTGCCAGTGGGACCAGGAGCCTCAGCATCATCTGCGGCCGGCCCCTGGATATCACGGCTGCCATCCAGCGCCGATTCTATGTCTGTTATCTGTGTATTGTCAGAGTTTTCAAATAGCCTGCGGCGGGCAGCATCTTCTTTTTCATCCGCAAGGATATCAACTGTATTATCTTCCGGAGGCTCGGACCCTTCGCGCCTGACACGCTCAAGCCATGCTGCCATTTCGCTGAACGATGCGGTAGTAGATGCATCTTCAGCTGCCTCGCTGCCGCTGCCCTCTGCACCGGAAGGCCTTTCTGCGGCCCGGGCTGCCAGTGCGGACAGCCTTTGATTTGAGGGGCTGTCAGCATCGCTGCAGGAACCTCTGTGCGAACGGGCACGGTTGAGTATATCGGCTGCAGTCACGGCAGAATCGGGGGATCCGCCGGCAGTAGCATCACTTCCCTCTGAAGCATTATTCCGGGCTACCCGCTCAACCATATTCGCCCTTCTGGGATCAACGATCGCAGGTGTCCCCGAAGCAGCATCCAGCTGGGAATCAGCAGTAAGCGCCTCTTCAGCGCTTATCACTCCACGGTTCCTGCGCCGGAACAAGCCGCGTCCGCGCTGCCGGCCGGGATCACGGTGGGTAGGGACTACATCAGGCCGCTGATACCGGAACTGCTCTGTAACATCCATAAGCACCTGTGTCTGTTCTGCATCCTGATGCTCAGCGCCATCTGCCGCCAGATTCCTTTTCGCCTTTGGCCGGCGCTTGAATGCAGCGAGTATAGTAGCGCTCAAAATAGCAAGTACGGCGCACACTCCGGCAGCGATGTACCATGGCCGGCTAAAGTTTACAGGCGTGAGACGCACCCAGTCCATCGTTACCGAACTGATTGGCCGGGACGAGCCTGCAATAACAGCCTTCCCGTCAGAATCTGGGACATTCACGGTCACAGACCCCTGGTTACAGGTAACGGACTGCCACAGGTCAGAACTGCGGAAGGTATCCATGCTGCTTTGCGCAGCGGTGCCGCCTCCAACCCGTGAGGAAAGGGAAGACCATGATGCCAGCCCGGTGAGGACAGTATGCTTTTCGCTGGCTGCCCATTCAGAAATATCACGTGCATTGGCAACCGCCACACATACTTCAGTACCAGTTCTGCCTGTAACTTTTACCGTCAGGCGGGAACCGCTGATATTCGCCACACCATCGGCCGTATATACAATATTGGTGTTCAGGTTTTCAGCACGCGCGCTTAAAGTGTGCCGCGGCCCCCATACCGTTGAAAACAATATCCCGGCAACAAGCGCAATAACGGCAGCTACCGCAAAAAATGGCGCCAGTATATACCGTGCAATAAATTTACGTGTGGATTTCCGTGTTTTTCGCGGCCGTTCGCGATGCGATGCCCGGCCGCCGGATCCCGCCTCAGCTTCGCCTTCCTGACCGTTATCAGAAACATCAGCTGTATGCCCCGCATTGCCATCCTGCAGCCGGTCTTCCGGCACAGCAGCGCCCGGACCCTCGCCGCGCCCACTGTCCCCGCTGCGGAAAGCCAGCCTGCTATCCGGCTCACCGGCCTGAGGACCACCATTCTCTTCAAGCTTCTCATCAGTTTCTGTTTCGTTGTTTGTCACTATGAAGCTCCTGGTTTTTCCTTTAACGTACCTATTTTAACGGAACATGGGCATAACTCCCTCATACTTCGCCCGAAGCTGTAGAAATTCAGGAGGCTTTCAGGGTTTTCCCACTCCCGGGGAGCGGCCCTCATACCCATCTTTTTACACTCGCCCCACTACCATAGGTACTATGGTAAATAAGACTGTTCGAAAAATCGCGTACACCCTTACAGCAATAATCTGCACAGGGGCCATATGCATAACTGCGACCGCCTGCGGTTCATCTTCACAAAAAGAAGGGACGAAAGATGCTTTCGCTGAACTGAGCGACAAACCGTTCACCGTCAAAGGCGAAATGGGTAAAAAGCCCACGATCACTTTCAAGACCCCCTACGATGTAAAAAACTATACCTATCAGATTGCCCGCGAAGGCAACGGGAAAAAGGCTGAAGACGGTGATCAGCTATGCCTCCATCAGATAGTGCTGAATCCCTCTACAGGAAAAGAGATCAGCTCCACATGGGCAAGCAGCCCTGTATGCAATACTCTCCTGACTAAATCGGGGATGCAGGAGGGGTTCTACAAGCTTTTCAAAAATATGCGGGTAAACTCAACTGTTGTTATTGGAGTAAAAAGCAGCAGCACTTCCACGCAAAGCAGCTCAGCGCAGCCCGCCAGCTACCTTCTCGCCCTCACCCTGACCGATGCGAAGAAAGTGCCCACCCGCGCATCGGGTACACCAGTTACCCCTACCAACCCTTCGCTGCCTAAAGTAGCCCTGGGGAAGAACGGGGAACCGTCAATTTCAGGGCTTGATACGTACAAATCCAATGGAAGCCTGGTAGCGCAGACGCTTATCAAAGGATCGGGCGCAGCAGTCAAAGCCTCTGATACCGTGACCGTGCAGTATAAAGGCTGGCTTCTGGGCGGAGACGCCAGCAAGCCGTTCGACAGTTCATGGTCACGCGGAGGCCCCGCGACTTTCAGCCTCTCCCAGGTGGTCAAGGGCTGGACGAACGGGCTTGCCGGCCAGACTGTCGGCTCACAGGTCCTGCTGGTAGTCCCTCCGTCCGAGGGTTATGGCGATACCGCGCAGAACGGCATCCCGGCAAATTCGACCCTCGTGTTCGTTGTTGATATCCTGAGCGCCCAATAAAACCGGATTCGGAAGCTATCCTGAAGCTATTCCGGCAGCTAATTATACTCCGGTACCCATTTTTCAGATGCGATAGCTGCATCGATATCAGTGATATCCTTACGGTTCAGCTTCTGTTCAAGTACACTTTCAACAACGGCATGGGCGATAGTATCGGAGAACTCCGTCAGGTCAGAAACAGACGGAAGCACAGCAGCGCCCGGCTTAGAGGCATCAACGATACCTCCCAGGGCATGGCTTGCACGGGATATCGTTTCGCCATTAAGTACTTTTGCGCCAGATACCAGGATACCCAAGCCAAGCCCGGGATACATCAAGGCATTATTTGCCTGCCCAATCTGATACGTCACACCATTGTATTCAACATCCGCAGCAGGTATGCCTGTGCCCACGAGCGCACGGCCTTCCGTCCAGCGGATCAGGTCCTCAGCCTTGGCCTCAGCGAGCTCTGTGGGGTTCGACAGCGGGAAGATAATAGGCCGTTCGGTATGGGAAGCCATCTCCCTGACGACCTGCTCCGTAAAAGCGCCGGCCTGGGTAGATGTGCCGATCATCACTGTGGGATGTACCGCCCTGACGATTGCCAGAAGGCCTGTCAGGCTATCTGCATCCTCAAATTCAGAACGCTGGCGGGCAAATGGCTTCTGCTCTTCAGTCAGGCCTTCAGTATCCTCAAACAGCAGCCCCTGCTTGTCAACAAGGTAGAAATGCTTTCGGGCTTCCTCTTCGCTCAGGCCTGAACGGACCATCTCATCCATAATGAGGTTTGCAATACCAACGCCGGCAGTCCCTGCACCAAAAGTCAGCACACGCTGGTCAGCAAGCCTCTCCCCCGAAATATTGAGGCCGCCAAGGATGCCTGCCATGGAGACAATACCCGTCCCCTGCACGTCATCATTAAATGTTGTGATCCTGTCCTGATACTTTTTAAGGATTCTCGTAGCATTCGAGCGCCCGAAATCTTCCCAGTGGAGGTAAAGCCCCGAGAACAGCCCCTCAGCTGCCTCAACGAATTTTTCAATAAAACCGTCATATCGCTCCCCATATATCCGCGCATGACGGTTCCCCAGATACAGAGGGTTTTCGCGCAGTCTTTCATTATTCGTACCGACATCAAGGGATACGGGCAATACTTCTGCAGGGTCAATACCGGCAGCAGCCGTGTAGATCATCAGTTTCCCGACAGATATCTCCGACCCGTTCGTCCCCCAGTCGCCAATGCCCAGGATACCTTCGGCATCAGTGGCCACGATAAGGCGGATATGGCGTCCGTCAGCAGCATTTTCAAGGCTTGCCCGGATATTTTCCGGATGGTTGATATCCAGATAGGCTGTTCCCTGCGGCTGGATGAACAGCTCATGGTAATGTTCAATATCCTGCGCAATAACAGGGTCGTAGACTATCGGCATGAATTCCACCAGATGCTCTGACATCAGCCTGTAAAACAGGACCCTGTTCGTATTGAAAACCGTCATAAGGAAATTGCGTTTTTCAATATCCGAATCTTTGGAAAGGAACTGGGCATACGTCTGTGCAGCCTGTTCCTCCAGTGTCTGGACGTGGATAGGGAGCATCCCTGTTAAACCGTATTCTTTACGCTCCTCTACTGTAAAAGCCGTACCCCTGTTCCGAAAAGGGTCGTTCAAAATTGCCTGGCCATCCATAAAATGAACCTCCTTAAACTGCCAGTATAAATGAAAATTATGGTACATATTATGTATCCCTACAGAGCCTATAGTCAAACCTGATAACAGTGATAGAAGACTCCTATATGATGCGTTATGTAGCATCGAAACCATAGGATAGTATAAATGCGGTTAAAAGACATCCAATATTTCATCGCCCTTACCGAAGAAAAAAGCTTCACCAGGGCAGCTGAAAAGTACCATGTCAGCCAGCCTACTATTTCATATGCTATAAAACACCTTGAGAATGACTTCAAAGCGCAGCTGATTATACGGAACCAGTCCCACAAAAGGATGGCTCTGACGCAAAACGGCAAAATATTTTATAAGCACGCAAAATCAGCCCTGTCAGAACTGGGAAAGGCGCAGGAAGAGATTTCCAGCATAAACGGCGCAGTCATACATGCGGGTATCCCTAATACTATCGCTTCCTATTATATGGCAGCAATAATCCCCGCACTCGAGAAGGCCGGCATCAGCGGTAATGTGGCCCTGACTGAGGGCAGTTCCCATGACTTGCTTAACGCTCTTGATAACGGTGATATTGAGCTGGCAGCGATATTCTCTCTGGAACCACTCACAGTCCCCTACCTAAAAAGCGAGACGATACTGCATATCCCTTTTGAAATCACTGTCAGCCCGCAGCACCCTCTGGCGGACAGGAGCAGCGTCAGGTTTGAAGAGCTGGCAAATGAAAAATTCATTTTATTGAGCCCAAAAAGCAGCCATTATAAGGCATTCAGGCTAATTTCACGCAAAACTGGCACCTACCCTTCTATCCTGTATCAGAACAAGAATATCAACATAGTCAACAGCATGGTAGAAAACAACGCAGGGATCGGTTTTCTGGCAGATATCGACCCGTTAAAGGACAGGGGGAGGCTCCATCATCTGAAACTGGAGAATACGTCAGTACCGCCGCTTCTGCTGAGCATCGTCCAGCCCAGGCAAAAGCAGCTGTCCGCCATACATACGCTGTTTACGGATATTTTTAAGGAGATAATTAAAGGATCCCTGCCGGCAGCCTGCTGAACCCGTCAGGACAGCTTAGAACAGCATGATCTCGCTGGAATTGTCATCCTTCATTTCCTCATAATCAAGGATAAGGCATTCAAAACCGCGGTCTTCCGCCAGGGTGCGCGCCTGTGCCGTGATAGTCTGTGCGGCGAATATCCCGCGTACCGGCGCCAGCGACATATCACGGTTGAGCAGCTCACAGTAGCGCGTCAGCTGTTCCACACCGTCAATACCTCCGTGACGCTTGATCTCAATTGCCACATGCATGCCGTCAGCATCCACTGCCATGATATCCACCGGTCCGATAGCAGTTGGATATTCACGGCGCACCAGTTTTGCGCCTTTCCCTATGCGTTCGATCTGCACGGCAAGATAGTGCTGCAGATGGTCTTCAACCCCATCCTTGGTCAGCCCCGGGTCTTCGCCAAGATCAAAATCACTGTCGCTGAAAATATCCCACAGCGCAATAATGAGGGTGTCGGAAGACTTGTCAGCCGATACGTGAAGGAACTTCCTGGGAGGGGCAGGCATATCCTGGGGGCCGGGAACACCTTCAGGGGCCTCATCCCTATCGCCCCTGCCCTCACTGTCGATATCCATATCGGTGCACGCAGACGCATACCGGGGGCTGCCCTTGCTGATCTCACGCAGCGTACATGGCGCAGCCATCCAGTTGAGCGGTTTATACGACCCAAGCTCGGAAAAGATCAGGCAGCTCTGATCAGCTTTAACCAGTATCACCCTTTTTGCTCGGGGAAGCGAAGCATTGAGGCGCCCTGAATACCGGGCGGAACAGTCTGCAACTATTATGCGCATGCCCCAAGCCTATCATTCATCACTAACGGCATTGAGAACCGGTATTTTAAGGGCGCTTCGGGCCGGCCACAGGCTTGCTATAAGGCCTATCACTACAGACAGCCCCAGGAATACGAGGATCTGCTGCCATGGGATATCCAAAGTCCCCAGGCCATTATCAGTGTAGACCTTCTGGACAACTGCCCCTGCAGCGACCCCGGTAATGATCCCCAGCACAGTGCCAAGGACAGATATCATAACTGCCTCTATGGCTATCATGCCCCTGACCTGCCCGTTGCCGGTACCGATAGCCCGCAGCAGGCCGATCTCCCGGGTCCGTTCAGATATTGACAGCGCCATAGTGTTGACTACACCAAAGACTGCAATAATGATCGACAGTGCCAGCAGCGCATAAATGATCACCATGATGCCGTTGATCATCGTAGCGATCGTGGATTTGAACTCTTCCTTGTTGAGCACAGAGATCACGTAATATTTCTTGACTTTTTCCTTTATCCTTTTCTGGACTGCGTTCAGGTCCGTACCCGGTTTTGCAGTAACGTACATGACTGTTGTATGTTCAGCAGTGGTTTTCGACAGCTTTTCGGTCACGGCCTTCGGAAGGAAGACAACATAACTGAACTCCGTAGAATCGGTAATGGCGCCGACCCTGGCTTTGGTCTCGCCCTCTGCCGTAGAAAGGGTAAGGGTCTGGCCGACTTTCCATTTATTATTGTCAGCCAGCGTTTTGCCTACAACGAGTTCACCCCTGTTCACAGCGGAATCGGCAGTGCCGCTGACCATGTGCACATCCATGACATCCCTGAAATAGTTCCCTGAAACATTGACGCTCCTGCTTCCCATGCCAGAAAGCTCTTTGCCGTCATACTTCACATTGGTTACAAGGTTCATGCTGGTCACGGATTTGACACCGCCGACCTTTTCCAGATCTGCCTTCAGATCTGAGGGCAGAGGCGATGTTAAAACTTGCGAGCGCACAACAAAGTCCGACTTCATCCCGTTATCAACTATCCCCGCTGTTGATGCCGTAATGCTGGAGGTCAAAGTGCCTACACAGCTGACAATGGCAAGGCCGACAAAAAGCGCAGCAGCCGTGTTCGCAGTACGGCGTTTGGACCTGTCAAGATTGCGCGAAGCCAGTTTCCCGGAAACCGGGAAAAGGAGCTGCGGTATAGCCCCCAGCACTTTCTGCGCAGGTACCACCAATGAAGGCGTGATAATGATGACAGACAGCACTACGAAACCTGCGCCGATGCCCAAAGCAACGTCAGCAGGCAGCGAATTGAGCCATCGGACCGGAGTCGGCCCTTCGCCTGCCTTTCCGCTGTACATTGCACGGGCAGCGGCGAACCACCAGAACAGTGCCCCGATGACCATCATGGCAAGCCCCAGCCACCCGCGCAGCCGGGTAGGCTTCTGAGGGTTGACAGTTTCATTCATCGCCTGGATTGGAGGGGCCAGGGCAGCCCTGCGCGCAGGAAGCGCTGCACCGATAAGGGAAATGATGAGCCCCACGGCAAAGGCAGTACCGACGGCATCAAACCCGGGGATTGAAGACCCTGACATCGCAAAGCCGAAGCGGGCAAGGCCTGCTGATATAAGTGCGATCATGCCCCATCCCAGAAGGACGCCAATCACTGAACCGACAACACCCATCATGAGCGCCTGGATGATCACGGTGCTGAACACCTGGCTCGGGCTCGCCCCTACTGAACGCAGGAGGGCATATCCGCGCATAGATTCGCGTACTATCATGGAGAAGGTATTGGCAATAATGAATGTACCTACAAAAAGTGCAATGAAGGCAAATATCAGGATCATCGGCTGGACAAACCCCATAGTGTCGTTGATACTGTCCTTCTGCTCGGAACGCAGGGTATCGCCTGTGACTGCACTGGCCTTATGCTTCCCTGAATTTGCAGGGGCGTTTTTGATCTGTGAACCGATCTTCTGCGCAAGTGCTTCCTGCTGAGACTGCGTCAGAGGTTTTCCGTTATTGGTATCTCCATAGACCGTTATTGATGTGACGTACTCATTTGCGGAATCAATGGCTTCCTGGCGTTTACGTTCAGCCTGTTCCCGAGCTTCACGGAGCCTGCGTTCCTGGAGCTCCTTCTGCTGCGCGGCACTGCGCCTCGCCTGCGCGGAGGAAAGTCCGGAACCTGCGGAGGAGTTCTTCTTAACCCCGGCAGAGGGGGATGAGGAAGGGCTGGGGGCCGATGCGGGGGAACCTGAAGCGGATACGGAAGAACCGCCTGTACCTGAAGCAGAGGAAGCCGCAGCTGCCTGCGCTGCAGCATCAGACGCCTGTTTGGAAGTTGCACCGCCTGTGAGCATATACGCGGTTTCCTCCCTTGCTGTAGAAGGGTCAATGCCCACAAAAAGGGTCCCCTGGGCGACTTCATCCAGCGTAAAGATACCGCTGACTTTCACTTTCTTCGGGCCGCTGGGATATACAAAAGTTGTGCTGTCCCCTGTTTTCAGACCGGCAGCATCTGCTGTCGCCTTAAGCAAGGCTATCTGCTCCAGACCCTTCGGATACGTACCGGAAGTAAACCGGGTAGAACGCCACGTGGCATCTTTAGCCATCGATACAGTCGTTACACCCGCTGTCCCCGATGTTACCACTTCTTCATTCCTGCCCACCAGGGCTGTACCGCTTACCGTAGTAAGGGCAAAAGCTGTCGCAACTCCGGGGGTTTTCTTTATTTCCGAAACCAGCTTTTCAGAGACCGTATTATAATTTGCCGACGAAGACGCTAAAGAACCGAAAGAGGCTGAGGACCCTTCTGCCTTATCGGCACCGCGCACATAAACATCGCCTTCGCTTGAGGAAGCATATGCAGCGGCCAGCTGGTCTTCCAGCATATTCCGGAAACTGAACGATCCCACAATAAAAGCGGTACCCAGCGCAATGGCGATAATAGACATGATAAAGCGCGTAAAATGGGAGCGCGCATCCCTGAAACCGATTGTAAACATGCCTCTGCCTACCTTCCTTTATTCGTTGCCGGAAGCGAAAACATCAAGGATGTCGTCGTATGTGGGTTCATCCATATCATTGGTAATGCGGCCGTCAGCAAGGACAAGGACGCGGTTGGCGTAAGACGCTGCTTTCGGGTCGTGGGTCACCATAATAATGGTCTGCCCGTCTTCCTGTACAGAATTGCGCAGGAAGGACAGTACTTCCCGGGAAGACCGGGAATCAAGGTTCCCTGTAGGCTCATCCGCAAAGATCACTGCGGGCCGCGACATAAGCGCACGGGCGCAGGCGACCCTCTGCTGCTGCCCTCCTGAAAGCTGGCTTGGCCTGTGGTCCAGGCGGTTTTTCAGCCCTACCACATCTACGATCCGGTCGAACCAGCTGCGGTCGATCTTCTTATGCCCTATCTGCAGCGGAAGAAGGATATTCTCTTCTGCGGTAAGGGTAGGTACCAGGTTGAAGCTCTGGAAGATGAAGCCTATCTGCTCCCGGCGAAGTTTCGTCAGCTGTTTCTGCTTCATTGACGATACTTCAAGGCCTTCAACTATCACCTGGCCTGAGGAAGGGGTATCAAGACCCGCCATACAATGCATCAATGTAGACTTTCCTGATCCTGAAGGGCCCATGATCGCCGTCATTTTTGCCTTCTCAAAATCAACATTAAGATGGTCCAGCGCAACTACCTGCGTGTCCGCAGATCTGCCGTATACCTTATAAAGCCCTATCGCACGGGCAATAACTTTATCCTTCGGGATATCACGGATACCAGCGTGCCTGGCATGATGCGGGGAGGCGCTGCTTACAGTGCCGTCGCTGTGGAGCCCGCTGCCGGCACCGGTACTGGTGACGGGGGCTGTGAGGTCTGCTGTTCCTTCTGATGCGTCCATAAGGTCCTGCCTTTGCGTCCTGTTCCGGCCAGGCTATAGCTGCTGCCGGAATGCTAGCTTGCCGACGATTTTAGCACGCAGCAGATAAATCATCCGCCGGACCCTGCCCCCGCTATTCGCGCTCCAGACCCTTATACTTCTTATACCCCTTCATACCTTTTATACCCTTTATACACCGCAATGCCTGCGCTATTTTCCCTGCTCCTGCCCGTTCCCCGATGCCTGCTGCATCATGTCTGCTGCCCTCAGCTCTGCACTCCTTGCCCTGCACTCTCCGTTCTACACTCCCTGTTCTACACCCCCGGTGAACTTTTACATTCCGCTGGAAAGTTGTTCCATGTTCCTTTACTATGAGTGATAGCTATTCGTGATGAAAGAAAATAGAAAATATGTTCAACAAAAAAATGATGCAACTGCCGGGCGTATCCGTAAAACGTTCTGTCCTCATTGGGCTGCGGCGGTCCCTGTCTTTTCTCACCGATATTGCCATTATCATCTATCTGGCGGATATCCTGGCGCTGCTGTGCGGCGCTCATACTTCCGGCGGATCACCGGCGGCACACGTATACGGCTGCTTCCATTCAGTTCTCCCGGCTGCTGCCGGGGCGGCAGCAGCGTCAGTAACTGTGCCTTCGCTGATACTGGTAGTGGTACGCATACTCCTGTCGCGGACCGCAGACTCGGCTGCAGTAAAAAGCGACGAAACGGTTGCCCGCGCCCTGACGTCTGATATGACGCATGCATTCCTTGTACCGCAGGATATTTCAGTCAAAAGCCTGAAAAGCAGCGGGAGGCCGAACCAGACCCTTGCTATGCTTGATACTGAGGGGATCAAAACTGTCTGTTCGTATTTCAGCAATTTTATCCCGGCAATGGTGCAGACAGCTTTTATGATATGCACTGCGGTCCTTATTTTCCTGCCTTTCAATGTATGGGCCGGTATAGCCATTGCTGCCGGGATGCTTGTGATGCCGGTATTTGCCAACATGATCCGCGATTCCAACCTTAAATATCTGTCTGCGCATCTGTCCAAATATGATAAAGTCGGGATCCACTTTGAACAGGCGGTGCGGGGCCTTTCTACCCTGACAATTTTCAGGGCCGATAAGAGGGAATCCGAGAAGATCAGAGAGGAATCTGAAGGCTTCAGGCGTATAACTATGCAGATCCTTAAAGGGCAGCTGCGGAGCCTTATTGCTGCAGATTTCGTTATAGCGGCAGCTGTGATAGCTTCTGTCCTTATTGCTGTTTTTACTTCTGCGCCTGCAGCCCCGGTCGGGGCTGCAGGTACTGCCCTGCCTGCAGCGGCATTCAACGGGATCCTTGTAGCGGTACTGGGGGTGCGGCTTTTCATCCCCGAACGGTCCCTGATCTATCTGGTGCACGATGCAGCAAAGGCAATGAAGCTCGGCAGGCAGATCGTTGAGGTCCGGGATGATTTCACAGCTGGACAGCAGGCCTCTGCCACAGTCCCGCTGCCTGCGCCGGATACTGCCTCAGTACCTGCACCTTCCCCAATCCCTGTCCCGGCCGGGGACAGCAGCGGCGGGCGTCGTGTCCGCGCTGGCACCGCCGGCACCGGCGCAGATACTGCTGTTACCAGTACTGCCGGCGATGAGCTTATTTCCCTGTCCGGCCTGTCAGTAGCATACAGCGACGGCTTTGAAGCCCTCCGCAGCATCACTGCCTCATTTAAAGCCCATGGGTTCGTCGGGATCGCCGGGCGGAGCGGCAGCGGCAAGTCAACACTTGTCAATGTGCTTACAGGGCTTCTGCCGCAATACGCGGGTTCCGCCGTTATTGATGGACGGGAAGCCTCCTCGTACAGTTATGCGGAACTCTCCCATCTCGCAGTGGCGGTCCGCGGTACAGATACATTATTTGCCGGGACTATTGCGGACAACATGGATATCGGAAAGCGCGGCATCAGCAGAGAGCACATAGCCAGTGCACTTAAGCGGGTGGATATGTGGCCGAAGATTGAAAGCCGGGGCGGGCTTGACGCACCCGTCAGTGCCGGCGGGTCAAACTTCTCAGGCGGGCAGCGCCAGCGGCTGTGCATCGCTCGAGGCTTGCTGCATGACGCACAGATATACATTTTCGACGAAGCGACAAGTGCAGTGGACGCCGCCCATGACCGGGCCCTGGAGCGGCTCCTCCTGGACCTTTCCCATGAAGCATGTGTCATCGCTGTTACCCACAGGCTTTCCAATATCCGCCATGCAGATACGATCATGATGCTTGACGGCGGGAACATCGCAGAAATGGGGACTTACGACGAACTTATGGGCATGGACGGGCTTTTTGCAGACCAGTGGCGGCATCAGAATACTGTTGAGAATGCAGGGGCCGCGCCAGAGCAGGACCGCGGGCATGGGCCGAAACCGGGAGCTGAAGCGGCAGCACCGGCAGAGAGTATCCCCGTGCCAGCTTCGGATGCCGGCAGCAGCAGCCCGGCAGCAGCCGTCAGGGGCGCACCGGAACCTGTACCCGGCAGCAGCCCCTCATCCCCATCCGGCAGCGCGGCACTTTTCCGCACCGTGAAGCGTATGGCACGATTCCTGGGCAGCCACAGGAGGACCGTAGCCGGTGCAGCTGCCGCAGGGCTGACTGGGCACCTGCTTTCAACCATCGCAGTCATGGCAGCAGTCATGGCGATTTTTACAGGATTCCAGGGGCACACGGCTGTATGCGCCCTGCTGGCGGTTATCGCCTCAACAGCCGGGCTGGTGCGGGGGATGTTCTCTTTCCTCGAACAGTACCTCAACCATCAGGCAGCATTCAGTATTTTACGGGATGTCCGGGTGCTGGCTTTTGACCATGTACGCTCGCTCTCCCCCGCAGGGGTCGCCGGGAAAGCCCGGGGCAATCTTGTCACAGTCCTCACTGAAGATATTGAGCTGCTTGAAGTATTTTACGCCCATACCCTTTCGCCGCTTATGATAGGCGCAGGCAACAGCATCATTATGTGGGCAGTACTCAGTGCCATCCATCCCCTTCTCGGCGGCATAGCCCTCGGAAGCTACCTGATCGTTGGCATACTGATCCCCCTCTTCTTCGCAGGCCCTACGAGTGCATATGCGTATAAAGAACGTCAGAGCCAAGGGCAGGTGCACACACAGGTCCTTGATTACCTTGACGGGAAAAATACCCTTCTCCAGTTTGACGCCAGCAATGAAGCGTACTCGCAGGTCATGGATGCCAGCGGCACCATGCTGGGAAGCCGGTCACACGCAACTTCATACCGCTACTCAAATATGCGCACTGCAGATGCCGCAAGCCTTATCATGCTTATCCTGTTCACGCTTGCCGCTGCTTCCCTGGCGGCCCACGGGAACCTGCCTATTGCACCAGCCTTCGCCGCCGTCACCGGTTTTGCCACATCCTTCCCTTCCCTGATCTCAGTATCGCGGCTCGGTGCGGGGCTGCAGCCCACCCTTGCATCCGCCAGGCGTGTATTTGCACTTCTTGACGAAAAACCCGCAGCAGCACCGATCATTGACGGAGCCCGCATCGAAACCATGCCTTTTACCGGCGAGGCTGCATCGCAGATGGGCTTCAGCTACTCAAACGGCAGAGCCGTACTCCGGAATATCGACCTGACGATAGCCCCCGGCAGCAGCATCGCTGTCCAGGGGCCGAACGGGGCAGGGAAATCTACCCTCATCGACCTGCTTATGCGCTTCAGGGTACGCAGCACCGGGAATATCAGCATCGACAGTACGGATATCAATACTGTTGCCACCGACAGCCTGCGTACCGTACAGACGCTGTCAAGCCAGGATATTTTCATATTCGACTCAACACTCCGTGACAATATCGCCGTCGCAGACCCGGATGCCTCTGAAAACCGCATCATGCAGGCCGCGCATCATGCCTGCCTGGATGATCTCATTGACCAGCTGCCGGACGGCCTGGATACACAGCTCAGCCGCAACGGTTCGCAGCTGTCTGACGGGCAGCGCCAGCGTGTAGCCATTGCACGTTCTTTCCTGAGCAGTGCCAGCCTCATGTTCTTCGACGAGCCAACGAGCAATATGGATGCCCTGCTCGAAGCAGAACTGATGCAGTCCCTTATGAAGCATCAGGGCAGCAAATCCTATGTGATCGTTTCCCATCGGGGAAGCACCCTCAGGTATGCGCAGGAACTCTTCACGCTTGACGGTGGGTCACTGGCCAGGATCCGCTGACCCTGCTTCGGCATAGAACAGATCAGAAAGGCAGATAGTAAGGAAGCACCTCAGGCTCGGTTTCATACAGCTTTGCTATATCCTCACTGAGATACTTTTTATTGACAACGACCTCAAACGTGTATTCATCGAACCACGGATCAGTCATCACAAAATACCCCTTCTGGCCGTTCTCATCGCCCCAGCTGTTCTCGACCTTCCACCGCACAGGCTTGCCGTCGATCACATCAACGCCTGCAAGGGTCATGGCATGGGTAGCTGCACTTTCACGGGTCATTATGCGTTGACGCTTATCCATGGTAAAATCAACGCCTACGAGGGTGGCCATATCATACAGGTCAGTGTCCATAACACCGCTTTTACGGTCTGAAGACTGGCCGACATCGCATCCAAACCATACCGGCTCACCGTCCTGCAGCTGCTTCACTGCAGCAACCTTCATATCATCAGCCGTAACATTGAGCCAATGAGGGTCAGGGCTGCCTACCATATTGCCCATCAGCTCCCGGGAATAATGCCTGTTGAACTGGAGCCTGTCTGCCGGATAACTGCCGAGTGCTACATAATCATCCATATCAGCGCCAATGAATGTGTCAAAGAACCCTTTAGGCGTCATAACACCTTCATCATGGTATTTCTTATCTTTATCCTGGTACTGGAAACGGAAACTCTCAGGAGGCGTCCCCAGTGCTACAGACACGATGCTGTACACACCCTCAAGCATATGGGCACGCGCAGCCTCAATATCATCGCCGGAAGCGCCTGCCCTGACCATGTCGCGGAGCCTCAGGGCATCCTGGCGGAGCTTGCGGTTAAGGAGCTCATTCATTGCATCAGAGTTCTCGGTATTGGCGGTTTCAGGCATGGAATTTTTGGGGATCACGCCATACTTCTTTACCAGGTTGACCACATACTGCCACCAGCCGCCGTCGCTCTCGGGTTCTTCAAAGAGCATGGCTGTCTTGCGATCATCAAGGCTGTCATCAGCTGTAGCAATAACGTTCTCATAAAAATAGTTGGATTTCTCCAGCTTGTCATAAAAATAAAGGAAATTCTGGGAAAGCTCGAAATTTTCAACATTGAGCTTCTTCTCCAGATGGAACCGCAGCACATTGAGCCCGGCAAACATCCAGCACCGCCCGGAATGCTTCTGGTTAGTCACCTCGTCAGAAACCAGATCGGTCGAGTACGGGTTTCTGTTGCGGGCAATAACGAACGGGTCTTCTGCCGCCTTCAGCAGGCCATTCGTCGCCGACGCACGCTGCGCAAGGATATTCTTTTTATCCTGGCTGAACGCCTCTTTCATCTTCAGTGTATCCTCACTGGAAATAACTGCCATCGCTGTCCTTTCTTAAGCCCGGATGCCGTACCTGTATCCGGATGGCCTGTGGTCCTGATCGTGATTCTTATCATAGAGTGAGGGCAGTATCAGATATTCCCATATCCGAAACTATGCTCCCTGCTCCTGCCTGGGGGAAAATCCGCCTCTTCTGCCCGGGACGCTCACCCAACACGCATATATGGATTTGCCGGATCAGACACAAACGGCAGGCTGCAGCCAGTACTGAAAGGATACTGTGTTGCAGTACCGCGCACATCTGCGCTTTGGGTGAGCCGACACATTTGTACGCTGGGCGAGCCGCGTTGGCAAACACGCGGCCGGGACTCTGAAGGGTATGCTAAATCCAGCAGGAATACAGAAGGGCGGGCATCATGCGGAAAGGTCAGACGATCCCTGCATCATGGCACATGCGCCAGTCCCAGAATTCTTTCCATGTACCGCGCATCGAATCCCGCCGGGCCGGATCCCTTTCTATCTGATAGCTCCAGAAAAACTGGCGGGGAAAAGCTTCCCGGTGAAGCTGCGCTACAAAAGAAGTGAAACGGGGAGCCTCTGCAATCCCCTTCGCACTGGCCTGCAGCTTGCCGACAGAACTCTCTGCACACCATTCCCCTGCTATCACAGGGACGATCTTATCCACACTGCGGATGAACAGTTTATCGAGCCCTATGCCCCATGTATACAACAGCTGACGGTGGCGCTCACGCGGAGTACGCCCGGCATGCATGCCGGGGGTATGCTTTAGAAACCGCTCGATCTTCTGTTCCGTGAAAGTAAGGTACACATGCGTATCCACATATACGTTATCCATTGACCTGAAGCGTCTGTCTGCCAGGAATGCGGCTGCCATACCAGGAAGGTTGAAACCGTCATGGAAAACTACTGCTTTCTCCGGCGGGAGTATCCGCCGCAACCTTATATACGCTGTTGCATAGAACCTTTTCAGGAACCGCATCGGGAGCTTGGGCTCGTTCAGCACTTCAATGCCGAACAGTGCGTCATCCCTGCCGTATCTGCGGGCCATACGGTCAAGCACAGACAGGGCAAACGCAATATCCTTGTGCGATGTATGCCAGGAGACCACACCAATCTGTCCGCCGTTGTCAAAACCGTTCTGGCTTCCCGGAACGGTATGGAGGTCAAGCAGGATCTTCAGCCCATAACGGTTAGCCCAGGCAAAAGCTTTATCCACATAGCTGGTACACCCGATATAGGGAGGGCAGCCGCCGAAAAGGAAAAAGGGCACGGGAAGCCTCACTGTGTCTATACCTTCTGCAGCGAGACAGGCAAAATCTTCTTCCGTAATATACGTATCCCTGTGAGCCTCCAGCCGGCGCGCAAGTTCATCATACGCAAGGTTCCGGGAAAGGGAATACTCATCTTCTGCCCCGCCTGCATCAGCAAAGACAGAAGGGGACATCCATTTTTCAAGGACAAGCCAGTTGCCCAGATTGACGCCGCTGATACCTGCCGCAATCCTGTGCTTCCTGTTATCCATACTAACAGGGTATGCGCAGGCACCGATCATAATAAAAACGGATCCTGATGCCTGGGATACCACGCGGTATCATCACAGCTGCCGCCCAATGCCGCGCCTTCCTGCAACCTTTCCCCAGGCTCAGGCTTCAATGCACCGGGGCCCAAAAATCGATTTAAGCTCACCAAAAAGCGATGTGTCGCGTGTAACGCGGTACTTGTCCCCAAAGCGGATAATCTCGGTCTTCCTATCCGGCTGCATAACCGCCAGACTGACTTCACAGTATCCCGGGTGATGCGCCAGCACTGCCGACAGCCGCTGGAGCCTCCCCTGCTCAAGCGCCCTCGCAGGAAGGCTGATCTGCACCGGCTGTACATCAACAGAATCCACATTGGGGATCTCGACTTCACGGCCGTAAATGCTGACGCCGTCATCGCGCACAGATACACTGCCCTTGACCTGGACAATACTGTCGATGATGAGCTTATCCTGGTTCTCTGTATACGACTTGCTGAAGAACAGGCACTGGATGCTGCTTTCCAGATCCTCTATGGTCACCAGCGCCCACGGCTTGCCGGCTTTAGACACACGGCGGTCAACACCGGTTACCAGCCCTGCGATGGTTATCTGGGAACGCTCCGGCATATCAGAAGCGCGGTTCAGCAGCTGCGGGATGGACATGTCGCTCAGGCTGGACAGTACTGCGGCAAGGCCGCTCAGGGGATGGTCGGATACATACAGCCCAAGCATCTCACGCTCAAAATTGAGTTTGGTCTTTTTATCCCATTCGTCAATAGGAGGAACGCTGATATTGGCATCGCCCAGGGCCGCAGAAGCTGCTGATCCCGAGCCGCCAGCATCGGCGAACAGGTCGAACTGCCCCTCAGCCTCCTTGCGCTTCAAAGGTATCACCTGGTCGATCGCCGATTCATGGACAGTGAACAAAGCCCGCCGGTTAGGGTCAATACTGTCGAACGCACCGCTTTTTATAAGGGATTCCACAGTACGCTTATTAAGCGTGGATACAGGCATCCGGTCCACCCAGTCAAGGAAGCCGGAAAATTTCCCTTTCCCGTCTGCGCGTTCACGTTCTTCGACTATTGATTCAACGATTTTTGTGCCGACGTTGCGGACTGCCCCCAGGCCAAAACGGATATCATCCCCCACAGCGGAATAATGGTCAACTGATTCATTGACATCCGGCGGTAGGACCCTGATATTCATACGCCTGCATTCGCCCAGATACAGTGCCGTTTTATCCTTATTCGAATGCTCGCCCTGCAGCAGCGCAGCCATAAACTCCACCGGATAGTGGGCCTTCAGGTACGCTGTCCAGTACGATATCAGCCCATACGCCGCGGAGTGGGCTTTATTGAAAGCATATCCCGCAAAAGGCACCAGGACATCCCATACAGCCTGCGCTGCCTCCTGGGAATACCCGTGTTCTTCCATACCCTCGAAGAAAGGCACTTTCTCTTTTGCCAGCACCTCGGGCTTCTTTTTGCCCATAGCGCGCCGCAGGACATCTGCGCGCCCCAGGGAATAGCCTGCAAGGATACGCGCAGCAGACTGGACCTGCTCCTGATACACGATCAGGCCGTATGTCTCGTCAAGCACCGACGCAAGAGGCTTCTCCAGTTCAGGATGGATCGGCTTGATCTCCTGAAGGCCATTCTTACGCTTTGCATAATTATTATGTGAATCCACATCCATGGGACCAGGCCGGTACAGTGCGATAAGGGCTGAAATATCGTTGAAGTTATCGGGCCGCAGCTGTTTGAGCAGGCTTTGCATACCGTCGGAATCCAGCTGGAACACGCCCAGGGTATGCCCCGAAGACAGGAGCTCATATGTAGCCTTATCATCAATGGGGATCTGGGCAATATCAACATGGCCTTTACCGTTTGCTTCAATATTGTTAAGGGCCTCCTTGATCACTGTCAGGTTGGCCAGCCCCAGGAAATCCATTTTTACAAGCCCGAGGGTCTCACATGTATGGTATTCAAAAGTCGTTGTGATAGTGCCGTCAGTACGCCTGAGTAGCGGCGAGGTATTTGTGATAGGCTGCGATGCCATAATGGTAGCGCATGCGTGCACGCCTGTCTGGCGGATCAGCCCTTCAATACCTTTTGCTTTCTCTGTAATTTTCTGCACATCAGGATTCCCGTTGTACAGGTCGCGGAATTCCTGGGCTTCTGCATAGCGTTTGGCTTTAGGGTCAAAAATATCATGAAGGCCGATATCCTTGCCGCCCACAGCCCCGGGCAGCGCTTTTGTGATCGTTTCACCCATCTGGAATTCATAATCAAGGATGCGGGCGGAATCTTTAAGCGCCTGCTTGGTTTTGATGGTCCCGTATGTTACGCACTGGGCAACTTTATCAGCGCCGTATTTCTGGGTGACATACTGCAGGACTTCATCGCGGCCTGCAGGGTCGAAATCCACATCGATATCAGGGAGGGATACACGCTCCGGGTTCAGGAAGCGCTCAAAAATAAGGCCATGCTCAAGCGGATCCAGCTCTGTGATGCCCATCGCATAGGAGACCATGCTCCCTGCAGCAGAGCCTCTTCCCGGACCTACCATAACACCGTGGGTTTTGGCCCAGTTGATATAATCAGCCACAACAAGGAAGTAGCCGCAGAACTGCATCTGGCAGATCACGCCGCATTCATAATCAGCCTGTTTCGCCACTTTTTCAGGGACGCCGTCAGGATAGCGCTTCTCCAGGCCCTTCTCAACATCACGCAAAAACAGCGATGTAGCATCCCATCCTTCAGGACAGTCAAATTCGGGCATATAAGCGCCGTCTTCATGGTCGTCGAACATGACATTGCACCGCTCTGCGATCTCAATAGTGTTATCGCATGCACCGGGAAAATCCTTGAAAAGCCTGCGCATCTCTTCAGCAGGTTTAATGTAGTACCCGCTGCCGTCAAAATGGAACCTGTTGGGGTCAGTCAGCCGTGACCCCGAGTTGATGCACAAAAGGGCATCCTGCGCCTGGGCATCTTCTTCCAAGCCATAATGCGAGTCATTCGTCGCCACCAGCGGGGCGCCAATCTCATCCGCGATCCTCAGCAGGTCCTCAGCCACACGCTTCTCAATAGGCAGCCCATGGTCCATAACTTCAACATAGAAATTGTCCCTGCCAAAAATATCCTGGAGCTCCCCCGCTTCCCGCAGCGCCTCCCTGTACTGCCCCAAACGGAGCCTTGTCTGCACAGCACCTGACGGGCAGCCCGTAGTAGCAATGACCCCGGAGTGGTATGTGCTCAGGATATCCCTGTCCATACGCGGATTCTTGCCCATAAGGCCTTCAAGGTTCGCCAGGGAAGACGCTTTGAGCAGGTTGACCAGGCCTTCATCATTTTCAGCCCACATGGTCATATGTGTATAGGAGCCGTTGGCTGAAACATCGTCAGAATGCTGATCCTGCGTCCCCCAGTGCACCCGGGTCTTATCTGACCGGGCCGTCCCCGGGGTCACATACGCTTCGATCCCGATAATCGGCTTGATCCCTTCATCAACTGCAGTACGCCACATTTCATACGCACCATGCATATTGCCATGGTCAGTGATGCCCACGGCTTTCTGGCCCAGGGATTTGACTACGCTGACCAGCTTCTTTACCGGTACCGCCCCGTCAAGGGTAGAGTAATCCGTGTGGTTATGGAGATGCACGAAATCCGCGGTAGTCGAAGAAGCCATATACACCAATCTAGCGTAATGTATAGTCCAGTTTACCGGCAGCTAAACGGCCTGCCTCTGCTGCCGGCTGCGGGCACGGAGCGTTTCCAGGGAATGTGCCAGGTCCCCGGGAAGTTCAGATTCTACATGGACCACGAGCCGGGTATGGGGATGCTTGAATTCAAGTTTCATCGAGTGCAGCCACTGGCGGCCGATGCCGAGCCCGCGGGCCAAAACGGGGTTAGCCCCGTACATAGTATCGCCTACAAGGGGATGGCCTATAGATGACATATGCACGCGGATCTGATGTGTGCGCCCGGTCTCCAGATTAACGGAGATATATGTCGTCTCACCGAAACGTTCCATAACATCCCAATGGGTAATGGCAGGACGCCCGTCAGGCATTATAGTGAACCTGAAATCGGCAACAGGGTCACGGCCGATCGGAGCGTCAACAGTAGCTTTATCCTGCTTAAGGCTGCCCTGGGCTACCGCATAATAGATCTTGGTTACTTCATGCTCGGAAAACTGCCGGCGCATTTCCCTATATGCCAGCTCGGACTTGCATACCAGCATCAGCCCGCTGGTTCCTGCATCCAATCGTGATACTATGCCCTGCCTTCCCTGCGGGCCGTATTCCGTGATGTGCACGCCGCGCGCTTTCAGCGTCCCCAGGACGGTAGGGCCGGTCCATCCTACGGATGGGTGCGCAGCCATACCAACCGGCTTATCCACTATAACAAGGTCATCATCTTCATAAACAATACGCATACCGTAATCAACCGGTTCAGGCTTATCCCTCTCTTCCGCAATCGCAACTTCAATCGAATCGCCCTGTGCCAGTTTTTCTGATTTCTGTGCTGACCTCTGAGACCCGCGGCCGGCAATCGATACTTCCCCTCTGTCAATATAAGCCGCTGCCTGTGAACGCGAAACCCCCAGCATCCTTGATACCGCAATATCAAAACGCATACCTATCAGCGCTTCGGGGACAGGCATGACGCGGTCCATCACACTGCCCCCCGGGGAGGATCCTGTGCATTGCCTCCGGGGCCTTTTGCCGCTGCTTCCCTGCTTCGCAGCGGTACCCCCTTAAATATAAGGATAATAAACCCTGCAGCGGCAAAAGTAAGGAACACATCGGCCAGGTTCCCTACCGACCAGCCATAGTTGATAAAATCAACGACTTTGCCGTCCATGAAACCGCCGGCATAAACGATCCTGTCGATCGCATTGCCTCCTGCACCGGCAAGTGCCAGCCCCAGTACACAGGACCATGCAGCCGAATCAGACCGGATGCCCGCAATGATAAGCGCAGCACAGGCGCACAAAGCAGCAGCGGAAATCACTGCAGTCACCGAAGACCCGAATCCCAGGGACGCGCCGGCATTCCTGTAAAGCTCCAGGCTTATCACATTCGGGATAACGGTTATGGATCTGCCCCCGCTAAGCACCCGCAGTGCACAGGCCTTTGCCGCCTGGTCTGCGCACAGGCCGAAAACCGCCACAACTATAAAGACGGCTATACAGCGGATACTGCCGTACAGCCGTCCCGATACCTGCTTGCCCACAAGATAAGCCCTGGCTTTACTTGGCCTGGGAGCTGCCGGCATCCTGCTGGGCTCCCCCTGAATAATTATCGGTATTATTGATCTGGTCAGAAAGCTGGGAAAGGAAGCTCGTCAAACGTCCGCGGTAATCCGACTCAAACTGTTTCAGGCTGTCAATATTGCCCTCAATAACCTTGGAATCCGCATACAGCTTATCCTTGACCTGGCGTGAATACATATCAGCATCGCCGCGGGTCTTGGTGTTATAGGCATCAGCATTCTGACGTACCTGCGCAGCATATGCTTCGCTGTCGGAACGCTGCTGTTTGCTGTATTCATCAGCTTCACTGCGTGTTACTGCAGAGTAGTTGTCTGCATCATTACGGGTCTTTGTGGAGTAGGCATCAGCCGTTGCGCGGGTCTCCTTGGCATACTGGTCAGCCTCAGAAATGATCTGGTCGTGCTGGGAATGCCCCTCGTTAACAAGCTGGTTTGCCTCATCCTTGCCGCGGTTGACATACTTGTCATGCAGCTCCATAGCCATAGCGAGCATCTGAGCTGCCTTCTCCGATGTGCTCTTGCGCTCATCTGAGGCAGCGGCAGCGATTTTCTCCAGACTGCCGGTCTCGGTGCTCGGCTCCGAGGCAGAAACCTGCTGCCGCAGCGTTTCCTCGCGCTGAGCGGATTCATTGAGCTCGTTCTGCATCGTTGCCAGCTGTGCCTGCATAGCCTCAACCTGCCTGCTGGCCTCCTCGGCCCGCTGGGCAGCCTCCTGGAGGCGATGCTCGGCGTCCTCAGCCTTACGGTTTGCTTCCTGTACGGCAAGCTGTGAATTCTGCAGCTCCTGAGTAAGCGTTTCCCCACGCTTCATATATTCGTCTCTCTCATTACGGAGCCCGGTAAGCTGCTGCTGCAGAGCCTCGGAAGCAGAGCTGCCCTGTGCGGCCTGGTCTGTCAGCTGGTTGATCTGGTCGTTCAGCTGATCGACCTGTGTTTTAAGCTGCTCATTCTGCTGGTTTACAGTGTCCATCTGGACTTTTGCCTGGTCAACCTGGCCAGTCAGGGTCTTGATCCGATCGTTGGCTGAATCAAGTTCACTCCGCAGTGACGACTCCGCCTCCGATGAAGAAGCTGAACTCTGCTGGAGCTTTTCCTGCGCAGCACTCAGCTCGCTGCGGAGCCTTGTATTCTCCCCCGTCAGCTGTGATACCTGAGTATTCAAAGCCGCAACATCAGGGCCCAGGGACTGGGTCTGCGTTGCATACTGCTTTCCAAGCTCATCAACCGTCTGGGCGCACTCCTCGAGGAAATCGTCAACTTCATCCAGGTTGTAGCCCTGCTGAAAACGACCCGCAAGAGGAATCTTCTTATTACGGATATCTCCTGGTGTTAAAAGTGCCATATCTGCTCCGGTATGCAATTGTCCAATATACTACCATTAATTATGGTATCACGATTGTTGTAAAACAGTATCCTGACCGTCCGGTTAGCTTTGGGTTAGCCTTATCTGGACAGCCCCTCCGCCTCCCTGCCAGCAAGGCTGCACACCGGGTACAGCACAGAAGCTGCGTACGCAGGCCTCAGGACTACGGCAGGAAATATGTGACCATGGTTATGCCGAAATACAGGATCATAAACCCTACATCAAGAGCGACCGGCCCGATCCTGAGCGGAGGGATGATGCGCCGCATCAGGCGCAGGGGAGGCTCAGTCACTGTATAAACAGCATTCACAATGGGGTACGCGACCCGTCCCGGCTGCCATCTGCTGAGAAGGGCAACCCAGTCCAGGACAACCCGCACGGTAAGCACAAACAGGTACGCGCTGAGCAGGATGCGGATAATGCGCAGTACGAAGAATAGAGACATAAGGAACATTATATCCGCCTTGCGGTATGGTACCTGTGAATCTGCTGACCGCTAAGAAGAAGCGGTACAGGGCAGCAAACCGCTCAGAGGTGCAGAGGGCGGAACAGGGACCGGAGCTCTCAGTCAAAAAGCCCGGCAGCAGTACTGTCCTGGGCAGCCTGTTCAACCTTGATGTTGACCTGGGCAGGGCTCAGGAGGAAAACACGCGGGGTGACACGTTCGATGGACCCACGGACCCCGAAAACTACGCCTGCAGAAAAATCAACAATACGGTAGGCAACTGCCTCAGGGACACCGGTCAGATTGAGCACGACAGGGACGCCGTCGCGGATAGCCCTGCCCACCAGCTGTGCCTCTTCATATGTTTTAGGATGGATCGTTGTGATGCGGTTCATGCGCGACCTCGGGGTTGGGGTATGTGTGACGGAAGATGGCGGAGCGGACTCAGTCGTGTAAGAAGGCCGGGGGGCAACATCCTCGTCATCATCGAAAGTCGAATCCGACGGTTCGGCCGAGTATTCCTCTATATCCCGGTCTTCATCTTCGGTACTTGCCAGCCCGAAGAATGACATAGCGCCTTTAAAAGGGTTCGCCATCATACCTCCTTAAGGTAATTCCCTGCTTCAGCGCAGGAAGTCAGGGATAATAAGGCCATCGTCAGGGTCGGCTTCAGGTATTTCAGGGGTATCATCCTGTTTTGGCCGGGCCGGCTGCGCGGGCTGTGCCGGCTGCGTATCCTGGCTGTGCTGTTCCTGCGGATGCGGCTGGGAAGCCTCAGATACTGCAGGGCGTTCACCTGTATCATCAGCAGTACCGGCGGGCTCAGCATGCGGCGCAGCTTCCCTGTATGCAGAAGCATCAGCAGCGGTATCGCCGGCACCGGCCCTGCCAATAACAGGCTCTTCAGAAGTTTCATCTGCTATCAGCTGGCTTGGAATGCTGCGGCCAGGAGCACGGCTTTCATCCCGGGCGACCCCTTCAAAACCTGTTGCAATAACAGAGACGACTACCTCATCACCATAAGCATCATCATTAACCAGGCCGATAATGATATTTGCCCCTTTAGCAGCATACTTATTAACAAGCTCAGATGCCTGGGTGAACTCTTCAAAGCCCATATCAGTCGGACCCGCAATATTTACCAGGAGGCTGGTAGCGCCATCAATAGGGGTATCAAGGAGCGGCGAGTTGACAGCGATCTCAGCCGCCTGGACAGCCCTGTCTTCACCGCGGGCATGCCCGATACCGAACATCGCCGTCCCTGCATTCTGCAGGACAGAACTGACATCCTGGAAGTCAACGTTGATCGTGGGGTTAGTGCTGGAGATCAGGTCTGTGATGCAGCGCACTCCCGACATAAGGGACGTATCAGCCATCTGGAATACTTCGCGGATATTCATGCCCTTGATATCCATATCCTGGAGGCGGTCATTCGGGATGACGATAAGGGCATCCACTTCTTTACGGAGCTTCTCAATCCCGTCCTCAGCCGATGCCGCGCGTCGCCCGCCTTCAAAACTGAAAGGTTTTGTTACCACACCAATAGTTACGGCACCCTGCTGGCGTGCAGCACGCGCTACGATTGGGCTGGCGCCGGTACCGGTGCCGCCGCCTTCCCCGGCAGTCACAAATACCATATCCGCGCCTTTAAGGACCTGCTCGATCTCACTCTGATGGTCCTGCGCGGCCTTTGCACCACGCTCAGGATCTGCACCGGCCCCAAGGCCCCGGCTGGAAGAATCCGTCAAAGCGATGCGCACATCCGCATCACTTTTGTTAAGATCCTTCATATCAGTATTAACAGCTACAAACTCAACGCCTGCAATGCCCTCGTCGATCATACGGTTGACAGCATTCCCGCCGCCACCGCCGACGCCTACAACCTTAATGACTGTTTTACTGTTCATCTCTTCATTTGGGTCAAGGTCGGTCATGCTGCTCCTGTCGTTATGCAATTTTCAACGCTATACACAACTTTAACGCAAAAAACTATTACATATAAATGTTCGCAAAAAATAAAGACATTTCGTAAAAAATGTGTGTTTTAAGTATAACTTTATGAAGGAATTGTGAATGTCTGCTGAAACATGGGATCGGGCAAGCCGCCGTTATGCTGCCGGGCGGGGATATGCCTGCGATGGGAAGGCTGAGGGGTCATTCCCCTCCCCCTGTGGTCAGTATGACGCATCATCAACATCGCCCTCAAATATGTTTGCACGCTCAGCATCTGTAAGGGAGTGCGATTCCAGCCATCCATACGGCAGATGGACCTTTCTGGCATAGCGTGTCCGCCCGCGCGGCTTATCAGCAAGCTCCCGGGGGAAGCGCGCACCGGGATCAAGCCTGTCCAGCTCGCGGCGTACGTCGGCCAGGGACTCGCAGCGCATAAAAGCCGACCGGGTATGCCCTCCAACAGGGAAACCCTTAAGGTACCACGCAATATGCTTGCGCAGATCGCGGACAGCCATCTGCTCATCGCCGTCACAATATTCAGTCAGCAGCTGCGCATGCCGCATAATCACCCGGGCGACCTGCCCGAGATCCGGGTCAGTACGGCTGCTGCTGCCGGCGAACGCATTCCTGATATCCGCAAAAAGCCACGGACGCCCCTGGCATCCCCGCCCAACAGCCACACCGTCGCACCCGGTCTGGTTGGACATGGCAATGGCATCTTCTGCAGTCCAGATATCGCCGTTCCCTATAACAGGTATTGACACACACTCTTTCAGCCTGCTTATCTGCGACCAGTCAGAATGCCCTCCGTAATACTGGGCTGTTGTACGGGCATGGAGCGTAACATAAGCGCATCCCTCAGACTCTATGATATGCGCAGCTTCAATCATCGTTTCATGCGAATCATCAATACCCACGCGGATCTTTGCTGTTACCGGGATACCGGCAGGGCTGCACACACGCACCACCCTGCGGATAATATCCTTGAGGAGCCCCGTCTTCCAGGGCAGGGCAGACCCTCCTCCGCGGCGGGTGACTTTAGGGACCGGACAACCAAAATTAAGGTCAATATGGTCTGCCATATTGCCGTCAACGACCATCCGGGCTGCCTCTTCAACGATCGCAGGGTCAACCCCGTACAGCTGGAGGGAACGGAACTTTTCCGAAGGCGCAAAGCGGCACAGACGGAAAGCTTTAGGATTGCGCGCAGTTAAAGCACGCGCAGTCACCATCTCTGCAATATACAGCCCGTCAGGACCATATTCCTCGCATAAGACCCGGAACGGCCAGTTCGTCACCCCCGCCATCGGCGACAGGACAACGGGTACGCTTACTGTGTGGGTACCGAGCATGAAGCCGGGCAAAACCCCTTTCTGGCCCATCCCTGCCATAAAAACACCGGACCTATGCAGCGGCAGCCGCGCGGACAGCTTCAGGGGTGCGCGGATACGTATTGCGCTTATCTTTAATAAACGCCCCTACATAGCCTGCAACACGGTCCAGGGCTACACGCTCCTGCTTCATGGTATCGCGCTCACGGATGGTCACAGCCTGATCATCCAGCGTGTCAAAATCAACAGTAACGCACAGCGGGGTACCGATTTCATCCTGGCGGCGGTACCGGCGTCCGATAGCACCCGCCTCATCGTAATCGATATCCCAGCCATCCTCGCGGAGATCATCGGCAAGGTTATGGGCAATGCCCTGGAGTTCGGGTTTCCTCGACAGCGGGAAAACCGCCGCCTTCACCGGCGACAGCCGCGGATCAAGGCGCAAGACCGTACGGGTATCAACCCCTCCCTTAGTATTGGGGGCTTCATCCACATCATACGCATCAACAAGGAATGCCATAAGCGAACGGGTCAGCCCTGCGGCAGGCTCTATCACGTACGGTATGAAACGCTCGCCGGAAGCCTGGTCAAAATAGCTCAGGTCCTTGCCGGAATGCTGCGAATGTGCGTTCAGGTCATAGTCGGTGCGGTTTGCTATGCCTTCAAGCTCCCCCCAGTCAGAGCCCTGGAAACCGAACTTATACTCAATATCCACTGTACGCTTGGAATAATGGGACAGTTTCTCCTTCGGATGCTCATACAGGCGGAGGTTATCAGGGTTAATACCAAGATCGACATACCACTGGCGGCGTGCATCGATCCAGTACTGATGCCACTCTTCATCGGTCCCCGGGACAACGAAGAATTCCATCTCCATCTGCTCAAACTCGCGTGTACGGAAAATGAAATTCCCCGGAGTGATCTCATTGCGGAAGCTTTTGCCCATATTGGCAATGCCGAAAGGGGGCTTCTGACGGGAAGTCCCCAGGACTTCCGCAAAATCAACGAAAATACCCTGCGCCGTTTCCGGGCGGAGATAATGCAGCGAATTCTCATCTTCAACAGGCCCCAGATGGGTGCGGAGCATCATATTGAAATCGCGGGGCTGGGTCCATTTGCCTACAGTGCCGCACTCAGGGCACGGTATAACACCCATACCCTCAGGCGTATGGCCATGTTTAGCCTCATAATGCTCTTCAAGATGGTCTGCACGGAAGCGCTTGTGGCAGTTCAGGCATTCAACCAGCGGGTCATTAAAGACATTGACATGCCCGGAAGCGACCCATACTTCGCTGGGAAGGATGACTGACGTATCAACACCGACTACATCGCCGCGCGTGGTCACCATGGAACGCCACCACTCATGCTTGATATTGTCTTTGAGTGCAACGCCCAGAGGGCCGTAATCCCATGCGGAACGTGTGCCTCCGTAGATCTCTCCCGCGGGGAATACGAACCCCCGCCTTTTCGCCAGCTGGGTGACTGCTTCAAGCTTTGACTCCATTAAGACCGCCTCCTCAAGCAGCTCACAAGTCCTATACAAACATTACAAAGATAGCTAACGCCCGCGATATGTCCCGTCCCTGTCAAGGCCCAGGAGCCTTCGCCAGAAATCAAGCGGACGCCCGTACGGCAGCGCAGCATCGCCATACACCTGGAGGCCGAGCTTGCACTCTTCGACATCAACTTCCCGGATCCCGCTGACATAGCTGCTGGCCTCCGTGAATGCTTCCCGGTCATAGAACACATGCGCAACACAGCGCAGCAGCTGTACGGTCCGCCCGATCGGAAGCGAATCCCAGTGCCGCAGCTCGATAAAGTTCTTCAGGCGCACATCATTAAAATGCGTAGAGATGATATGGGATATCTCATAATCATTGAGCGCGCGGTCAGGATACACATCGGCAGCATTATCAAAGGCCGCTATGCGGACAGGGTCACTTTCCTGCGCATATTCAGGGGTCTGCGTAACATCCGCAACCATAAGGGGTGATGCTAGGACATTATATGCAGCCTGTTCAAAGCCGAAATTGCCGTCAAAAAGCCCCGGCGTAACACCGGCGCGGCTATTTCCGATACGTGTCCAGAAATGCTGCCGCAGAAGGCGGTAAGGGCTGGCCTGCCCTTCAAAATAGGGGGAATTGCGGAAGAAGTAGGCAAGGACAGGACCCAGTGCTGTCCCGGTACGCATTTTAGCGACAGCATCTTCTTCGCTGAAATAATCAATGCTGATCTGCACAGATGCTGATGCTCGCATCATATTGCGCCCGAAGCCCGACATCCTGCCAAAGTAGGCGTCCATACACCGGTAGCGCTTCCTGGGGATGACATCAATATCTTCGCTGAGGGAATGCGGCTGATATCCCTGGGTTACCAGCTGTACACCGTGCCGGCGCAGGGCCGGCCCGATATTCTGGAGGAAATCGGCATAAAGCCTTTCCAGCCCGCCGGCAGAATGTACCACACTGAATGAGCATTCTATCTGCCCGCCGGGCTCCAGCGAGATCCTGATACCCTCTTTCCCCAGGCCCAGCAGGAAATCCCCCTCGTACACCTCTTCAGCGGGATCATACAGCCCTCTGAGGTCTTCCAGTACACTGCGGATGCCATGTTCCTCAGCATAGGTGACAGCCGTACCTTCCGGTGCAGAAACAGGGTTATCTGCCGTCCGGACAGGCAGATGTTCGATCTCAACGCCAAGTCCGCCCCCATGCCCCGCTGCGTCTTTGATCCCTGCCCTGTGGAAAGCTGCGACTGATTCCAGATGCTGCGGATTGACATGCCTGTCCTGATGCCAGTAATCAAATTCCTGTATAGACATATCTTTCAGCGTACTCATCGGGCAAAACCGCACACGTCCGGAAGCAGAATAGGCAGGCAGGATATTAGTATTAGAATGGAAAATATTGTTCTATCAGCACTCAGACAGCAGCAAACAGCACCAGGGGGATATATGGCCGATACCCATAGCAGCCCTGCCCGCACAGCAGACGGACGGGATCCGCGGAAGGCTGCCGGACGCAATCCCTCACATGTAGCTGTAGTCCCTGATCCCGGAACGCGCGCTGCCGGCACCGGGCAGGCTTTCCTGAGGGCACATGATATACGGACCCGCCAGCGCAAAGATATGGCCGAAAAACCGCGTTACCGGGCATTTAAATGGATCATCACCCTTACTGTTATTGCGATGATCGGCGTGCTGGGGATATGGACGACCCGGCAGTATTACCGTGCAAAAAACAGCCTTGCTGCCACTACTGTCCTTACAGACCGGATAAAGAAAATCTATACGCTTGACTATCAGGACCAGGCACAGCAGAAAATCGACAGTTACAAAAAATCACGCCGCTATACGCCCGGCAACATGCTGGTCCTTGCCAATCCATACGGTACAAATACGACATCGCTGTACACGTACTTTGAGACCGATTCCCCTGCAAAAGTCAGCTATACTGTGTCAACACCGGAAGACAGGTCCTATCCCGCTTTCACCCGCAGCGCCTTCCAGAAGCAGATATATCAGACATCCCATGAATTCAGCGTTATCGGGCTTATCCCTGCAGCAAAAAATATAGTGACCTATACTGTCACTTACGAAGACGGCCATACAGACATACAGAAGTTCACTTATGTTACGGGCGACCTGTGGGGTTCTGCGCCTGTCAGGCTGAAAAAAACTGTTACAGCACGGTTCAGGGAAACAGATAAGGGTATCCGCGCCGGGCTTGCCCGGGGGCTGTTCGCAGTTTTTGGGCTGGGGACGAATTCGCGCGACTACGTTTACCTGTATGACGCAGACGGGATACTGCGCGCTGAATTCCCCATGATGAACAACCATGGGAAAAATTTTTCCTTCCACGACGGCCTTATGTACTACGTCAGCGACTTCAACCAGATCAGCGCAATGGACAGCCGGGGCAAGCTGGTCAGCATTTTCAACATCCCCAGCATCTACCAGATAAACAGCGCCCACACTTTTGACAGCCAGGGGAACCTCCTCCTTATCGCTTCAGATAAATCACAGCTTGATACGAACAACCTTATAGTGAAGGTCAGCAGCGTCACAGGCACTGCAACCGAATACATCAATTTCAGCACCTTGCTCAACGACTACCGCAAAACCACCCGGCGGCCGCTGTCCACAGACAATGACCTGCGCTGGAACTGGCTGATGCTGGATTCGATCCAGTACGTGCCCGGGGGCTCGGTCATTGTCAGCTCGCAGGAAACATCAACTGTTATGAAGATCCGGCTCCCTGACAGCGCTGCTTCACCTGCTTCATCAGCTTCAGGCGCCTCCTCCGGGGACAGCACTCCAGGCAGCACTTCAGCAGATGCTGCAGGCACCGCTGCGTCGCAGCCTTCCATCACCTATTTCCTTGGCCCGCATCAGATATGGGATGCAACTGTCTACTCTGACTACCTCTACCGCAAAAGTGAAGATTTCAGTACCCATGCAGGGCAGCACAGCGTTGAGCAGCTTGATGACGGGGATGCGAATTCATGGATCAGCGAATATAACAGCCTACGCAGGAAAAAACATACGGCTGAGGCTTCAGACGGCACATCCCAGCCCTCCGGCACCGGAGAGGGTGCGGAGCTCCAGCCGCTGGGTGACGGGCAGCATCTCGTGTATATGTTCAACAACAACTACGGCTACAGCCCTACCAATACTGCCGTCAGCTGGCCCGGCATGGTTCCCGGCGTCAATACAGTTTCCCAGGGGGACCTTTCCCGGTATAAGTCACGTTTTTACATATATCGCGTAGATGAAAACTCAGGCACCTATACCCTGGCCTCATCCTTCGACATCCCCTATTCCCCGCGGTACTCCAACGCCCAGATGATACCCGTGCCCCAAAGCAGCACTTCAGGCGATACCAGCCATACCATGCTGGTCCTTGCCAACACCGCGCAGCAGCATACGTGGGGGATATACAGCCCCCAGGGGGATGAACTCGTCCGGTTTACCGCATCAGGCATCAGCAGGACAGATTCCGTATACTGCTATACCTTCACCGGGTTCTATTTCAGCTAAGATCCGGCCGCATGGATCCGATGCCGGCACCTTTAAATATCAAAACCTAATATTTCTGCAGCTTCTGAGGGATCAGGGTCATAAGCCCAGTACTCGTCAAGATTATCATATGACGACATGCTTCGGATCTCGGCCCTGTCAATATACACTTCCCCGTTCAGATGGTCGGTCTCATGCTGGAAAATGCGGGCGTGCCAGTTATGCAGGTCAGCCTCATGCTCAACATTATTTTCGTCGAACCAATGGGCTTTGATATTCAGCCAGCGCTTCCGCACAGCCTGATACCCGTCAAAGGAAAGGCAGCCTTCGTAAAAGCTCGCAGTTTCGCTGCCCAGCGGTTCATACGACGGGTTGATGACCATATAAAACGGGACATCGGAAATACCGCGCGGGTCCCGGGCCTCATCCGAATACTCAGAACTGTTATCTGCCTGAGGCCGCGCATGGTCCTCAATCACAGCGAGGGAAAGCCCCAGCCCGATCTGCGGGCCTGCAAGCCCTACGCCCGGAGCATCAAGCATAGTCTTGCGCATGCATTTTTTCAGCCGGTCAAGTGTGCTCTGCCGCAGCTGTCCGGTATACCGCACAGTCTTCAGCCGCAGCACCGGCTCCCCCATCTGTACGATAGGGAGCGTCCCGTTCCCATCCGCCGCAGAAAGGAGCTCACGCACCTCACGGTCTAGCTCTGTATCGATATGTGCCTTGTCCCAAGCCATATTCCTGCCTTTCTCTGCTGCATACCATGCGCATCCGGGCACCCGGCGGCCCGTATCCTGCGATCATATGCTGATGACGCTATAACGCTGCTACAGTGCCAGTTCAGATGCCACAACATCAGCCAGGCGCCTGCAAACTTCATCAGCCTGCTCCTGTGTTGCCGCCTCGACCATGACCCTTACCAGCGGTTCCGTGCCTGACGGCCGCAGCAGGACACGCCCGGTATCAGCAAGAAGCTTTTCCTCACGGCAGACCGCTTCCTGCACTTTCGCATTAGTGCCGGCAGACAGTTTATCAACATTGGGGACGTTGATAAGCTGCTGTGGGAGCTGGGGGAAATCGGCAGCAAGATCTTTAAGGCTCCTGCCTGAATCCATGACCTCATAGCATAAACGCAAAGCAGTAAGGGTACCGTCGCCTGTCGTAGCAAATTCACGGTTGATCACATGGCCGGACTGTTCGCCTCCGAGGGTGTAATCCCCACGGAGCATCTCTTCAAGCACATAGCGGTCGCCGACGTTAGTCTGCACTGTTTTGATCCCCATATCCTTAAGCGCCAGGATCAGGCCAAGATTGCTCATAACCGTAATAACGAGGGTGTCATGGCTGAGCTTGCCTTCGCGTTTATACGCCCGGGCGAGTATGCCCATGATCTGGTCGCCGTTCACCATGGTACCGTCTTCATCTACTGCAAGGCATCGGTCAGCATCACCATCAAACGCAACGCCCATCTGGGCGCCGGATGCCCTGACCATAGCCTGGAGCTGCTCGGGGTGGGTGGAACCGGCATGGTCGTTGATATTATAGCCGTCCGGCGAGGCGTTGATGACCACAACATCAGCACCCGTACGGCGCAAAGCTTCCGGAGCCACTACGGATGTAGCGCCATTGGCACAGTCGGCAACGATGCGCAGCCCGCGCAGAGGCTGGGGCCGGGTGCCGCCTTTATCCGCAGGAGCAATAGTATCCACAAGATGGTCGATATACATATTGGTGGCTGTCGTTATATCATGCGAGATCCTGCCTACACCCGCGCCGGTGGGACGCTGCCAGTCAGAGCCCATAATGCTTTCGATCTCATCCTCTTTAGCATCAGGGAGTTTGAAGCCGCCGCGCGCAAAAAACTTGATGCCGTTGTCCGGCATAGGGTTATGGGACGCGGATATCACTGCACCCATTTCCACATTCAGCACTGATGTCAGATAAGCAACGCCGGGGGTCGGGATTATACCTACATCAAGCACATCGAATCCGGCGGAGCTCATCCCCGCTGACAGTGCAGCGGCGAGGAAATCCCCCGATACACGGGTATCGCGTCCCACGAGCGCGCGGCGGCGGCCGTGATGCGCATCATCGCTGTCTGCAGCAGTACTGCTGTTTCCCAGGACGCGGGCAGCGGCATCCCCCATATCAAGGGCAAGCCTGGGAGTCAAAAAACCGTTCGCTAAACCGCGTGCACCATCGGTCCCAAATAAACGTGGCATATATCCTCCTGGAATAGTAGAAAACGGACCCAAACCCTGTTTACAGGCCAGCGTTATACTTCTGCACCTTGAGCACCCGTAAGGAAGAATCCATATTTTCTTCCACCATGCGGCGCAAAGCACGGTCAGCATCCCTATGGGAATCCAGCCACGCTTTCCCTGCAGCGGCGAGGTCTGACGGATGCGCAAACTGCGGATACAGTCCGGCACCGCTGAGCGGGCAGATAAGGGTCTCGCTCATATGGAACGTCTTGTTTTCCCATATCCAGTCAATGCTGTCAAAAAACCGCGATACATATCCGGCATACAGCTCAGGGCGGTTATTGAGGCCGAACCCCTCGGCCACCGCTTCGATCTGCGAATTCGTCAGCTCCCCATTGTGCAGTGCCTGCTCGAATGCCCACTGCTTTGCTTCAGGGGTCGGGATGGAAGCTTTGGCCTTATACGCGAACTCGCGGTTTTCTGTTGTATCATGCCTGGACAGTTCAGCATCGATATCATCGTTGGTGATCACACCCGCACGTGCACGGCAGATGGTAATAAACCAGCGCAGGTTGTTGTCGATCTCAAGGCCTGGAAGCACAATAGTCCCGTCAAGCAGGCCCTGCGTACGGCGGTCGAATTCCGAGCCCACACAGTAGTTCGCATATGCCGTGAGGAGCTGGAACTGTTCATCCGACCCTGCCGAAGCAGCCTGGGCCAGATGCCACAGCTCATCGGATACCTGTCCGATAGCCGCATCACGCCTGTTAGGCGCCACGTAAAAGCTCGCAGCAGTATTGACCTGCCCAAGCGCGTAACGGAAGGTTGTCGATTCCCTCTCTGTTACCAGGGCCTTCAGTGAAGTATCAATGAAGGACTGCGCAGGGAGCTCAGCGCTGCGGGCCATATCCCACAGGCTCAGCCACGTGATCGCACGCGCAAGCGGGTCAGTGAAACGGTCCAGATGCCCCAAAGCAAACCGGAGTGATTCCGGATCAAGGCGGATCTTGGTATATGTCAGATCATCATCATTGATCAGGATAAAATCAGGTCGTTTGCGCCCCTGCGCATCAGATACAACAGTACGCTCCCCATCAACATCAAGCTCAATACGGTCAGTACGGACAATATTGCCGTCATCATCAGCATTATAGAAGCCGACTGCAAGGCGGTGCGGACGCAGCACGGAGTTATCAGCGGGGGCAGTCTGCACTAAAGCAAGCTCTTCGATCGTGCAGTCAGGGGCAACCCTGACTTCCGCAGAAATGGTATTGACTCCGGACTGTTCAAGCCACAGGCCCGACCACTTTTTCAGGTCGCGTCCGGATGTCGCTTCCAGCTCGGAAAGGAGGTCATCCAGCGTAGCATTGCCGTACTTATGTTTTTCCAGGTAGTTATGGATCCCCTGGAAGAACTGGCTTCGGCCAGTATAGGCTACAAGCTGGCGAAGCACAGACGCACCTTTTGCATATGTGATGCCGTCAAAATTCACATACGTATCATTGAGGTCATTGATAGGGGCAACGATAGGGTGGGTTGTAGGCTTTTCATCTTCAGCCTGCCCCCAGCTTTTTTCACCAGAGCAGAATGTTGCCCACGTATCTTTCCACTCAGTTGCCTCAGCAGCCGCAAGGGTCGATGTAAATTCAGCGAAGGATTCATTCAGCCACAGGTCATTCCACCATTTCATGGTCACCAGGTCGCCGAACCACATGTGGGCCAGCTCATGGAGGACAGTGACTACGCGGCGTTCTTTGCTGGCATCGGTAGTTTTCGATTCATAGATATAGGAATCACGGATAGTCACACAGCCGATATTCTCCATAGCACCCGCGTTATATTCGGGCACGAATATCTGATCATACTTTTCATAAGGGTATTCTACAGCCCATGTGCTGTTATAAAAATCCATGCCTTTGGCAGTGATATCAAAAAGATAGTCTACATCCCCGGATGCAGCATCTTTCAAAGCCTGACGGCAGTATATGCTCATCGGCACATTCCTGCCGCTGGCCAGGGTATGCGCAGTGCTCCACTTGGCATACGGGCCGGCGCATATAGCTGTAAGGTAGGGGGACATGACCGGGGTAGATTTGAATGTCCAGAAGCGGATGCTGTCATCATCCGGAGCAACTTCAGGCGTATACGCTGTGGGCTGGTTGGAAATGACTTCCCATTCAGACGGGGCTGCTACGGAGAAATCGAAAGTAGCTTTTATATCCGGCTGGTCAAATACAGCATAAACGCGGCGGGCATCCGGGACTTCAAACTGTGAATACAGGTAGACCTTGCCGTCACTGGGATCTACGCTGCGATGCAGGCCTTCCCCCGTCCGTGAATACTGGCACTTGGCCACCACAGCCACCGAATTGTTCTCCTGCAGCCCGGTAAGGCTTATGCGGGAATCCTTGTAAACTTTGGCAGGGTCAAGCTCCTTGCCGTTGACTTTGACAGTCATGATCTCGTCAGCAACTATGTCAAGGAAAGTGCTGGAACCCGGCCTGGCGTCAAAATTGACCGTAGTAGTCGATATAAAATTAGCCTCATCCCCTGTTTCCGGCGAGGCATGGCCTGGGATATTCCCTGTGAGGTCAAGATGGACCCGGTAATTGGTTTCGCCAATAACAGCTTTACGTTCTGCTGCTTCTTCGCGTGTAAGGTTCGTACCCGGCATTTTTCTCCTTAGTTTTTCGCACGGCTGCCCGGATGCTTGGTTTGGGGCTGGTTTGCTGGTTTTCCTTTTTCTTTACTATATATTGTATTAATCATGCTGAATAACATCCCGTGCAAGGTCTGCAACGACAGGGACGATCATAGGCCGGCGGCGGCGGAGCTTGCGCCCGATCCATCCGCCCAGCGTACGGCGCATCTTCTGCTGGAGCTGGTAAGTGTCTTTTGTCCCGGAAAGCATCGCATTCTCAAGGTCCAGCACGATCTGGGCACGGACTTCATTAAATTCGCTTTCATCCTCAGCGACAGCATTCAGATAGATCTTCGGCCCGCTGATGACCTCATTCCTGTCAGTGTCTACTACAACGAAACTGGAAACAAAGCCTTCCTCGCTCAGGATGCGGCGCTTTTCCAGCTCATCTTCTGTGATCTCGCCGACAGAAGTACCATCGACATAGACGTATCCGCAGGGGACACTGCCAACGATAGCAGCCTGTCCATGGTACAGGTCAACGACATCACCGTCCTCGGCAAGAACGACATTCTTGGGATCCACACCGGTCTTGACAGCTACCAGGCCATTGGCAATAAGATGCCTGTTCTCTCCGTGGATAGGCATTGCGCATTTAGGCTGGACGATATTGTAGAAATACAGGAGCTCGCCTTCATTGCAGTGCCCTGACACATGGATAGCCGCATTATCGCGGTTGACTACGCGCGCCCCGAGGCGGGCAAGCTTATTGATCACCTTGTAGACTTCATGTTCGTTGCCCGGGATCAGGGAGCTGGCCAGTATCACGGTATCAAATTCATTGATAGTGATGTCCTGATGGTTCCCGTCTGCTATACGCCCCAACGCTGCCATGGGCTCCCCCTGGGACCCGGTGCACATATACACCAGCTGGTCATCACGTATATCACGGGCTTCTTTAAGGTCTACAACAGTGTTTTCAGGAAGATGCAGATAGCCCAGATCAGCTGCAATGCCCATATTGCGGACCATAGAGCGCCCTACAAAAACCACCTTGCGGTTATACTTATGCGCAGCATCAACGACCTGCTGGACCCGGTGCACATGGCTGGAGAAGCTGGCTACGATTATCTTGCGCTTAGCATCGCCAAATGCCTTGTCAAGTGCCGGGCCGATCGACGTTTCCGGTTTGACGAACCCGGGCACTTCAGCATTCGTGGAATCCGCCATAAGAAGATCCACACCCTGCTCGCCCAGCCGCGAGAACTCACGCAGATCAGTGATCTTATGGTCCAGCGGCAGCTGGTCAAGCTTCATGTCCCCTGTGTCGATAATATGCCCTGCAGGTGTCCTGACAGATACCGCAAGTGCATCAGGGATAGAATGCGTCACCGTAATAAATTCAAGGCTGAAAGGCCCCGCCTTCATCTTGTCCCGGCCCTCAACAGGCTGCATAACAGGTTCAATATGATGTTCCTTGCATTTCGCCTCCACGAATGCCAAGGTGAGCTTTGAACCGATCAGAGGGATATCCGGACGTTCCCGCAGCAGATACGGGACAGCGCCGATGTGGTCCTCATGCCCATGCGTCAGCACAAGGGCTTCAACTTTATCAAGCCGTCCGCGGATATAAGAAAAATCAGGGAGGATAAGATCCACGCCCGGCTGTTCCTCTTCAGGGAAAAGGACACCGCAGTCAATAAGGAGGATATGCCCGTTATACTCGACCACATTCATATTGCGGCCTATCTCGCCTAACCCTCCAAGCGGGACGATGCGCATAGACCCTTTACGGTACTTAGGGGGTGCAACCATCCTGTTTCCGCGGGTATCAGCACTGTTCCTTGATGCCGCAGCAGAGCGGGTCTGCGGCGCATTCGCCTTTGATCCCGGGCGGGCCGTATTTTTCTTCCTGCCCCCGTTCCTGCTGCTGTTCTTTCCGGTATTTTTCGTAGTAGTGTTCTTATTGTTCATTCTTATCAATTTTCTGTCTGTAATTTATCTGTCTTCCGGTACTGTCCGTGAGCTCCCGTTTACACGCACGGACCGCAGTACCGCTCATAACTTTCTTTCCATTCTACTCTCTACCCAGGTTTTACGTACGGCGCGCGTATCTCATATAGCCTGCAGCAAGGAAAATAAGGGAAACTGCAGTCAGTATCCATAAGGAAGACAGGCCTGCGACCGGGCCGAAGCTGTCGAGTATGCGGCCGCATACCGCTGAGCCCAGCGCAGCACCGACCGTACTGGCAGTTGACAGCCAGGACAGCCCCTCCGTCAGGGATGAGGCGGGGACTATCCCCTTGACCATAAGATTGCCGGAAGCGAAGATCGGAGCTACGCTTAATCCTGCTATGACTTCGATAATACCAATAACAGCTATATTCCGCGAGAATAATGCAATCCCTACAAAACCCAATGTCAGATAAGCCATAAGGATCACGAGCCGTCTCCACGGATTGCCGTGGTGCTGCCGGGAGCCGAACAGGATCGCCCCTGCGCACGATCCTGCGGCAAACAAGGCCAGCTGAAGCCCGAGCAGGCGTTCCTGCCCCATAGATTTCATCAGGGCGGTCATTGCCACGTCGAAAGCGGAGAAAGTGGAGTTAAAAGATATGAAGGCACAGCACAGGAGGAGCATGCCGGGATACATAAACGCCAGCCGTTTAGGATGCCGGTCTGCCAGCCCGGACGATGTAACTGTGCTGCTGGAATCATAATCGGCCCGGCCCGCCTCATCCTGCACAGCCGGCGAAACAGAAGGCGCCGGAGAGATATTCCCTCCCTCAGGGACACCCGACAGTGCCAATGTATCCACCGCATGAAAAGCTGCAGAAGGTAGGAGGAAGAAGACAAGTCCGCCGATCCCCTCTGCGGCTGCACATACATAGAACGGAAGCGTGGGGGTACCTCCAGAAGCAAGGAACGCCACAAGTATCGGACCAATTATAAAAACCGTTTCATCGACTGCAGATTCAAGGGAATATGCGGTATCCAGCAGGCTGCTGCCGTTCTGCTGTGCTGTTGCCCATGCCCAGCGGGTCCTCACAAGGGCCCCAATGGAGAATGAGGTAAGACCCAGATACGCAGCCAGCACGAACAGAAGAGCCAGATGCACGCGGTTCTGCGCCGCGGCGGCAAAAAGGATAAAGCCCGCCGTCTGAAGGGCGGTCAGCAGCAGGCCTATGCTGCGCTGCCCGAACCGGTCGAAAAGCCTGGCATACACAGGGGTGACAACGGCCGCACACAGTACATACAAAGCGGTCATGAAACCCCCTGTAGCCCAGTCCTTATACAAATGGTTAAGGGCAAGGACTATGCCCAGGCTGACCATAGCCATAGGCATACGGGCAACAGCCGCAGCAGCACAGAATGCCGCAGAGCCGGGCAGGGAAAATATCTGCAGATACGGTGAACGCGGCTTCACCGGCCTGCGGTATTCATTGGCGTTGCCCGTCATCGCTCAGGCTTTCGGTCGGCGAACCAAGATATATGAACTTGTCAAGCGGCTCCCCCATAGGGCCTTTGGCATTTATTTTTTCAGCTACACGCAGAAGGCCGCGGTATTCATAAAACATATAGTTGCATTCAGTATCCGTATACAGGAAATACCTTCTGACCCTGTGCCGGTCAAGAGTTTCAAGCATACTGAGCCACAGTGCCTTGCCCAGGCCCTGCCCCCGCATACTGCCGTCAACAATAAACAGGACGATCTCGGCCTCGGTATGGGGTTTTACAGGATCGGATAATTCGTGCGTCCTCGCATCATCCTGCCGGATAGCTTCCGCATATTTATTCCCGTCAGGGACAGCGGTACGGATCCATGTATCATAATCAGCAAAGATAGTATCCTGCCCTTTGAGCGCCTGTACCCCGGACTCGTGGGATGAATATATATCAGCAAGTACTATCCCCAGAGGTTTCCCGTCGGCTTCTGCCACCACAGAATGTGTGCATCTGCTGAGGTACCACAGGAAATCGTACTTCGCTGCGTAAAACTTTCTGCGGGCCTGGCTCTCATTCTGGGCCTGATCCGGAACAGGGGCGCGTCCATCTTTTTCCTCCCCATCAGGGCTGACGGGAACCGGGCTATCCATGGCAGAAAACCATGTTTTCTGGACTATCCGGGCAATACTGTCAATATCGGACTCACGAAGCTCCCGCAGGGATACCTGGCTTTCGCTGCTGATACCATCCAGATTTATGCTTTCGCGGGGAGAAGCACCGCCCTCACCGGACTCATGGTATGCCATATGCAGATAATTCCGTCTTTCATACATAGTGTCCCAGTTTACATAAACGTGTCAATATAAACCCCGCACGCGCCGCCTATGCGCCGCTGATGCTGCCTCCCGGTACACGGCAGGCGCAGCCGGGTACAGGCTGTCATTCATCATCGCCGGCCGGTACGTCCATACCTGATACAGGGTCAGCATCGCCATCCGCATCGTCAAGGGTGCCGCCGCGCAGCCGGGCTTCAAGGACAGCTGCCAATGCATCCGCAATCGATTTCCCCTGCAGCGGAAGGCTCGCGATGCTCCGGTCAGGCTCATTATCAATATCAACATAATAAAGTACAGCATCAATATGGCTGATATCAATGCCCGTCATATGAGAGAACATTAGCCTGTAGATATCAAGCTGGGCAAGCTTCACCCTTTCCTGCCGGCTGCCGCATTCCGGCTTATGCCCTGTTTTCCAGTCAACGATAGTGTAATATCCCGGAGCCGGGGAAGCCGGATCATCCTCTGCGCGCCCCAGGAATACCGCATCAAGGGAGCCGCGGATATGGTATGCTGTGCCGTCTGCGCCCGTAATGGTATCAGTGATCGACTGTTCCACTGCATAGGCTCTGCGCCGCGACCAGGCTGAGGATGCCAGGTTCCGCTTCCATCTGGCCATATCAGGAGCCCCCTTTTCCTGGGGATGTGGCGTCTCCCCCGGCAGCCCGCCGGATACCGCAGCCTTATGCACCATCTCCTGATATGCCTCCTCAGCATTACGGGCTTTATCCTGCCGGATCTGCAGGATGGCTGCAAAATCATCCGGATCTGCACAGTCCGGGAGTATGAATTCCTGGGCCCACGCATGGAATTCCGTGCCGCGGCGCGCCTGGAGGGAATCTACCTGGGGCATAGGGCGGTATACGGAATCATGGATCATGCCTGACGTCCCGGCAGAAGAAGGTTCCTTCCCCGATACAGGCGCTTCACTCCCGGAGCCTGATCCGAGGCTATCAGTAAACTGCTCCTGGATTTTTGTCACATTGACTATGCCCGTGCGGTCTGCCTGCGTGAAGCCGGGCGCATCGCTGCGCCTGTCCTGCGGGGCTGTACCGCCCCCTTTCTGCTGTCTTTCCCTGATCAGCCTAACAGCTGCCCGGGCAAGCGGTTGCCCTTCTTCATCATCTATTGTTGCCCCTTCGCAGCTTTCTGCCCGGCCTTCTACAAGCCGCGCGCTGCCGGACAGCACATCCTGCACAATGCTGCTGCTCTCCGCCGGCCACACGGCAGTACGTTCAACTACCTGTGCCTGTGCCGATTCCGCCAGGGCTTCGGCAACAACAGCATCCCGGAAACGGCCGGCTTCTTCACCGACGAACAGGCCGACGGGAAGCTCGCAATGCCTGCCGGTGATATCTGCGGCATCATCAATATCGTAAACCGGATAGTCCGGATTCCTATAATAATGGCTGAAAAGCTCAAGCCAGAAATTAGAAGCATGCGACCGCAAATCGACAGTACAGTTCCTGACCCATGCATCTATGTCGTCTGCGCCCGGCTGTCCGCCTATGGACTCTTCAGCAGTTACAAAATGGACACGGTCATACGCCTTCGGGTCCTCGGCATCTGTATTCGTCTCGCAGAAGCTGAGGAACAGGTCATATTCTGCGCGGGTAAAGGCTACATATGCCAGGCGGCGCTCATCATCCAGCCGTTGCCGGCCCGTTTCGCTGCGCAGGCTGAAATACCCGGTATCCTGCTCATGCTTCCCGTAAAGCCTGTTCAGGGCACTGTACACTTTTTCTTCAGCAGAGGCAAGGGATCCTGCCGGGAGCTTCCCGCGTTTCAGTTCAGCAGAAAGGATGCCGGCGACAGCCTCATCGTCGCCTGACCTTACTGCAGCAGCCAGCCTGTCAGCTGTCTCTTCATACCCCTTGCCGCCCCGGAGGGCCGACTCAGCAGCTTCCACTGCTGCCTCAATACTGCCCCCTACGATCCGCCTTTCAAGGTCTTCCACAGTCCCGAATTCAGACTGCAGGCCGTCAGCATCAGGGAAACCCGGGAGCAGTGCGCTGTCTGCGCGCACGGGGGAAGGCACGGCAGTAGGGATCATCACCCACGGCAATGCATATGTATAGTACTGAGGATCCTTAAAAAGCATGCGGCATCTGGTTTTTGTATCCTCACGCTTTCCTGCCGCAGCACTGTCTTCAGCAGTGCTTTTAAGCACAAATCCCTTGGGGGTGCGGTCAATAAGGCTGTCAGCATACTTTTCATCTGCGGGTGTGCCTGTATCATCAATGCGGGGAAACAGGCGGATGCCCAGATGTTCCCCCTGGCTGGAGGGGAATGCCGCCCGTGCCATACCCGCTACGGCTACAGCATCCCATTGCAGGCCTTTGGACTGGTGGATCGTCATCAGCACCACATCAGGATGCGACGAAGGCGGTACAGGCGCACTGTCCTGCATATCCGGGTTCTCCTTATTCGCCGTCAGCCATGCAACAAACCCCGAAATAGAAGGGAGCCGGCCCTGCGGAAGCTCATCCTGGTATGTCTGGGCAAGCGATATGAACGCCGGTGCGCATGACGGGGAAAAATGTTCAGGTGCATGCTGAAGGGCAATCGACTGCCCTACCGCGCTGTCAATATCAAAGGTCAGGACCCGGGCGGCGCAGGTGATGATATCGCTGATCGGTTGGCTAATATGTCCGGAGACGAAACAGATGGCCTCTGAAACCTGCAGTATCCTCCGCAGGCCGTCGGCACTCAATGCCCTCGGGGCAGATTTACCAAGCTCTTTGCGCCATCTGCGGTAGCAATTTTCAAAGTCTCCGCTGGCGAGGAGATCTGTCAGATACACCCCCTGGGGCAGCCTGTCCTTCGCCTGCCTGAGCTCCCTCTCGCTGAGGTGATGTACCGCAGCAATCCGCGCAAGCGCCTGTCTTTTATAGCCGCTGTTCAATAATTCCGCCATGGCGGAAAGGCTCCGGAGGTCTTCTTTTGATATGCCGAACCGTGGTGTTGCGAGCAGCCTTAATGCTGCAGCAGAATCCGTATGGTCCGTTATAACAGCGAGCAGGGCCAGCAGGTCCTGGGCATCCGGCCTGTCCCAGAGGGATTCGTTACCTACTATCTCATAGGTGAGCCCTACCCTTTCAATAGCATCGGCATATTCCTGCATATGCGTTTTGGAACGGAACAGCACAGCGACATGGGTCTTCTCCATATTTTCAGCGGTTTCAGTGTAGCCCGCCTTTTTCCCGCTATACGCTTTGAGCACACGGTCACGCGCACGGTCCCTGGCATATACGGCAAAGCGGGCTATGGCATCCGCTTCCTGGGCCCGCGTCCTGTAGCCCGCAAGCCCAAGCACAGCATCGTTTTTCCTGCTAACATAGGAGAGTTTTTTTACTGCAACTTCCTGGGCCTCAGCGCGCAGGCGGCGCCCGAGGGGGTCTGAAGGCCCGGCAATGCTGCCTGCATTGCTGTTACGCCTCATTGATGCAGTGAGATGGTTGGCGGCATCAAGGATGATCCCCGGGTTGCGCCACGTATAGTTCATAGTGAAAATATCATCAGCATCCATGCCGTAGTCGTCAAGGAACATACGGAAAGCCCCCGGGCTGGCCCCGCGCCACGCATATATGGACTGGTAGGGGTCGCCGACCGCCGTTACATAGCTGCGCAGCGGGCTGTCCATACTGCCCCCGGATACACTGTCCGCGCTGTGGAAAAGCATATGGAGCAGTTTTGCCTGGGTCGTAGACGTATCCTGGTACTCATCAAGGAACACATGGGAGAATTTCTTCCGGTATTCCTCACGGATCCATGGATACCGCATTACCAGCTGGAACGCAGCTATCATAAAATCGCTGAATTCTGCAAACCCCTGGCGCCTTTTTTCCTCATCGTAGGCAACGACCATATCAAGGAGCATGTCCCGCCTGCGGGTGGAGTACTGGAGGCTGCCGATAAGCGATTTATAGTAGCTTTCACGCTTCTCTTCCTCCATATCTTCCGGAGCGGATAGACCGGGGCCGAATTTCTGGGGGAATACGAGATTCGATGCGTCGGCAAGCGCGTCCTCGCCGTTATATGTGCGGACAACATCTTCTGCCAGACGCCCAAGCGTAAGGAGGAATTCCTGATCCCACGCACGCACTTTTTCTGCTGCTGCAGCAACCGTCTGGCATCCGGGGCTGATCATTGAGTTGGATATTTCAGCATTCAGCTGAAGCGTATCCTGTATCAGCCTGGTATAACTGCCTGTATCATCCTGCGGGGATCCCTGCCCGGAGGATGGCGTCCTTCCCCCGTCTGGGGTTTCAGCATCCGGAGCAGCAGCCAGCTCGGACATGTATGCGCCGACTGTGCGGCTTACCACATCGCCGGCAAGCTGGTAGCTGCCTGCGGGGCTCAAAGGCACGGCAGCACTGTCAACGCCTGCAAGAGCACCATACTGGCGCACTATCGACTGGAAAAATGCATCGTATGTATACACTTCAGGATGCATAAATAATGCGTTAGGGTCTTCCCTCCCCTGCGGACCCCGGCGGCGCAGGTTTTCATGCACACCCTGGGAAACGCGGGAAAACAGTTCCCCCGCAGCTTTCCGGGTAAAAGTAAGGCCCAGTATTTTTTCGGGCATGATATGGTCTTCACTGATCAGTTTGATAATGCGGTCGGTCATCACACGGGTCTTGCCGGACCCTGCCCCTGCCACAACAAGGATATCCCTGTCAGCAGGTGCCTGCCGTATCCTCTCCTGCTGGTCCTGCGCAGCCTGCATATATCCGGCCTCTGAACCTGTATTGACTGTACTACTCATTGCCTGCCTCCCCGGTATCAGCTCCGGGACGCGCCTGGGCAGCATTATCCGCGGGCTGGATAACCGTACTGACATACCCCGAGCATGCCGGACACAGGTCCTGATGCCCTACTGAACTGTCTTTGTATGCGCAAAAACGCATATGGTCAGAAGTCGGCTGATGCTGCCCTATGTCAACCCTGTCAACAAGGCTGATACTCGCTGCATAAAACACCCGGGATATCATTGACAGCGCCCACAATGTGGAGGGTCCATGCGACAGGGGGTGCTCCTTCCCGCGCTGGCCGGCAGCGCTGCTGTCCGCTGCTGTATCCCAGCTCACCGGCGCATCGCCTGTTATCCGCTGCCACTGTTTTTCAGGTATGCTGTCAGGTTTTTTATCCGGCAGGGCTATCGGCTGTGCGGAATCAAGGAATGCCTCCCAGCCTTTATGGAATGGCCTGGGAGGGCCTCCGGTAACGGTAAAAACAGTAGTATCGGGATGCGCCTTTGTACCCGTCTGTTTTTCCTGCTCTCCTATGCGGTAAGCAATACAGCCATCGTCAAAAAGCGGCGACTGATAGTATACTTCGGGATAAAATTTGCTGTTGCTGCGTGTCGCAGCTATATCAATGGTACCGTCATCACGCATTACAGCATTGCCATATGCGGCAGGCAGCGCAGACAACACCACGGTAAACAGGTCGGCCTGTGATATCTGCGGGGCATTACGGAGGATTTCCTCACGGTCACTGTCCGTACGGCTGAAGGCTGCCTCGGCGTAATCGGTTTCAGACATGCGGTCCGCACCATGCCTGTCTTCAAAGATAAGCCCCAGCTGATAGCACACCAGCTGCAGGTCATTGAACGTTTTCTTTGCATGCAGCGAACGGCCTGTTTTATAATCAATGATCCGCTTATATACTTTTGTTTCCCCGCCTGCTGAGGCTTCGCGTGTTTCCAGGCGGTCTATACTCCCATGGAGTGAGATCACGCATCTGTAGAACATGTCCATGGTGATCCCCTTGGGGAACCCTCCTGCAAGCATCTGCATAAGGTCAAAGAAAACACGCTTGCTGACCGGCTCTGTGCCTGGGATACGGTTATAGGCATACCGGATATCTTCCATTGTAAAATGTGCGGAGAAAGCTTTTTCGCTTTCAGCCTCCGTAAGATACCCTATCACCGGGCGGAAATCTGCGGATTTTTTACTTGAAGTTTCCCTTTGGCCATAGCCCGGGACCTGCGATTCGAGGAGATAGAAAGCTGCATTCTGGAGTACAGCCTGCGCTGATGCATCATTACGCAAAGCACGGTATACGTCTTGCGTAATATGCCCTGTATCAATATCTGTTTTCTCACGGCGATAGATTTCCATAAGGGCATCCGTAAGCCCGCTGAGGATATCCTGCTGGATTTCAGTATCGGCATCCCTGTAGCGCTCCCCGTATTCCATATCAAGCTTCTGCTCCGCAGCCGCCTGAAGGACTTTGTGGATAAGCGTGCCGTAATCTGCAGCAGGGGACGGGGCTGACGGCCCGGAAAGCCTGCGGTCGAACAGATAACAGATGGGGCATCCCCATGCCATATCCGCTGCCGAAGGGGACAGGGATACTGGGAGAGGGCCGGGACGGTCCCGATACTGTGCACGGGAGGATCCATCGCCCGGCACCAGGCCCGGAGTTATGGTATCGGTATCGTCGGTATCATCAGTATTGACGCCGTCTTTGGCCCCGCCGTAGAAAAACGCCCACCGCGAAGGATCGCTGCAGCCGGCAGCATCCCACCCTGCTGCACCGAAAGGATCCGTTTTTGAGTTTTTATACAGAAGCGCCAGAGCATCAACAGCGTCACGAGCCTCCTGTGAAAGGCTGTCATAAGAAGCCTCCCACATAGGCCTTTCAGTTTCAGGGAGCGCATTCAGCTGACGGGACAGTTCCCCTGAAATGATGCTGCGGGAACGGGCAATAATTTCCGAAGCACTCACGGCCCCGCTCACGCCCCGCTGCTGCACCTGGCCATTTTTATCCGTGCCGCCGGCCGGTACATGGCCGTCAGCCTGAGACACAATATCAGGCATATAGACATCAAAGAAATCTGACGGTTCCTGCGTATCGCTGCGGACTGAGCTGACTGCTGCGCACCGTTCTGCACGGGTGAGCGCTATGAGGAAACTTTTCTTTTCGTTCTGCAGTATAGCAATGCTGCGGGCATTATGCCCCGAATCAGAACTGCGGATACGCCCTGTAAGCATGATATCCGTCAGGTCATCTGCAGCAAAGATCCTGTCGCGCAGAGCCATATTAGGCCATACCCCGTTAAGCACCTGCGGTATCCATACATACTTCCATGACTGTCCTGCTGCAGCTGCGGGCGTAGCAAGCGTAACAGCGTTTTCGACAGGGGCTTTCTTTGACAGCGAATCTGTAGCAATATCCTGGGTCCTGATATACCTCATAAACCCGCCGATATCTGAACTGCCATCAGCATACGACGATGCTTCTGTAAACAGCCTGATAACAGTATCAAGCTGGTCATTAGCCTGCGCTTTCACGCTTTCCGAGGGGCCATTGGTTGCCTGCTTTCCCCACAGTTCAGAAAGGCCAATGGCTGTCCATGCATCCATAAGGGTATCGGCTGGACTGGCATGCTTCTTTCCTGCATGCTTCCTGACCCGCCGTATGATATCAATGAATATCTGTACATCTTTGCGCGCAGTCAGGCTGGATGCCGACAGGATAAAACCTTCAAGCAAAGCGCTGTACCGGCTATCTCCCGTATGGCTGCCGGCCAGCAGATCCAGGACTATCAGCTGAGGGGTCACATCAGACGAAGCCTCCTTTTCAGCATATGCTGCCGAAGAATAGCAGCCTTCACGGCGCCGCGAAAGGCGTTCAGGCATAGCTCTGTCAGACAGGGAAGCATAGGCCTGTGCGTGGGCAGCCAGCTGGCCCAGGATACCGCTGCCTGCTTCCGGAGAAGGCTGGCTGCGGATAAAGTTTGCCATTGTGCTGACAGCCTGGAGGGCAGCTGCAACAGGACCGGCATGCACATGCGTCCCGGTACTGTCCTGCCCGTAAGGGCTGTCCATATAATCAGAGATGAGCCTGTACACTGCCCCGGAAACCTCCGATAAAGAGGATACCGCGAAAAAGTCCTGCATATCTGTGCACGATACTTGGGACAGTTCAATAAAGTCGAAAAGCCCATGGACTGCACGGCTTTCACCGAGAGGCGTGCCTATCTGCCGCATGCGGGCTGCGATGCCCTGCTCCCTGAGGGCGGCGGCATACGCAGCAAGCGTACTGCTGTCATGGGCAATAATGGCCATATCATCGTAGGGGATACGGGCATCGGAAAGATGTGCTCCCATAATGCTGCGTACAACTGCAGCGGTTTCTTCCTGCGGGCTGCCGTAGTACACAGCGGTTATTGAACCGTCATCCTGCCGCGGCTGCGTCCCCGCGCCTTGCCCGGCGCCCAGCTTCCACGGGCGGGCGCCGACAGCTTCCTCGAATTCAACCTGTGATGTGATCGACATGCTTATACGGCTGCATACCTCATCACGCGCATCCCGTCCACTGCCTTCCGGCTGCGGGAGGATCAGCTTCTGCGCATCCAGCCGCCCGAGGGAAGCAGGGACAAGCCCCTGACCGCCGGAACTGCGCGGATCTTCCTGCACCCGCTGCGCGAGGTACTCCGGATAGGAACCGCGGAATGTCTGCGCTGCCTCATCGGGGCACATTACTACGATCAGCCCTGTACCGCACTCCTGCAGCTGCTGGAGGAATGCCGCGCCTGCCAGTGTCACTTCCTGGTAATCATCCACAATAACTATGCGCGGCAAATCATGCCGGATAGTCCCAGCAAGCCCGTCAGCCACATAATCCGCCAGAGACCGCTGTGCCTGGATGAGAAGGTAGGAACTGTCAACATTGAATTTCCCGCGGGCCTGGTTCAGGCTGCTTACTGCAGCAGCATACTCACCGCGCAGGGCGAATGCCGCAGACCATGCATACCTCAGACGGAGGTGCGGGCCGTTCCCTGCAAGGCTGAGGATGCGGTCCTCAAGCCCGTGCCGCGCTCCAACTTCATTCATACGGGCAAACATGGAGCGCAGCTCATCAACGAACCTGTCACCCAGCTGACGGTCAAAAAGCGACTCCGTGGTCTCAGCTGCCGCTGCCATCCCATGCGCCTCACGTGCCTTGTGTGCCGCTCCAGGCTCTTCATGCGCACTGTCCTCATACGTACTTTCCCTGAGGAAATCCACAAGCTTCATGCATGTTGCGCACTCAGCAGACTCACCGCTCCTGGCATGCTGCTTATGTCTGTCAAGTATCCCGTGGAGCAGCGAATCCTGGTCTGCCGCATCCAGATAATCGGGCGGAGTCTCCCCCCGTTTTGCGCGTACAGCTGCAAGCATCTGGAAAGCCAGTGCGTTGATTGTCTGCGCAATACGCGGTTTCGCCGTGACCTGTATTGCGTCCAGCAGGCGGTTGTTATATGCCTTTGCCTGCCTGGCAGTAGGGGCTACAAGGGCAACAGCATTAGCCAGCTCGGGGGTAACGGTTATCCCGCGGGTCCCTGTGCGCATTTCGCCCGCATTTCCGGCCCCCTCCCCGGATGCACCCCTGCTGCCGGCAGCAGATCCGGACGGAGCCCTGTCTGAGGCAGCCGCTGCCTCCAGAGCATGGACTGCGGCATCTATGGCAAGGGACGTTTTCCCAGAACGTGGAGGACCGAAAACCGAAAGTGCCGGCCCCCTGTGTGAAACCTCATAATTTTTGAGGGCATCATCAATAAACTGGAAAGCCTGGGCCAGGATATGCCCGTAAGGGCCCTGCGTATCTGCCGCCCGGCTGCCCTGCGTTCCCATAGCACATCCTTTCCTGCATCTGTATACCTGATATCTGTATACCTGCGGTCCCCTCGCACAGCCATAAGACCTATTGTCCCCCACTCCCCCGATACTCTGCGGCCGGCCGTTTTGCTTCCGTCCTTTCCCGGCGTTTCTTGCTCCCGGTTACACGTAAATTTACGGCTAATATATCTTATCTAAGATTCCAGAATAAATCAGGAGTGCTCAACTCCGAGTGATTAATATATTAATATACTGCAATAAATTATCCGGCTGAAATTATCCGGCTGAACGGCTATACGCTTTCAATAAAGTAGCCTAATATATACGTATTCTATAAATTACACAAGAAAGAGCGTTTAAAGTGATTACTGCTAAGGACAACATGTATATTGAAAATCTAGTTAAAATTAAAGAATATCTCGATTTAGTGATTTACGGAATTACCATCAGATAAAACTTTTCAATATTATAATTAGGAGGAATGCTGAATGAACTATAAAAATCCATACGAACATTTATCTGGAAAATTAAATAATAGAAAACTGATTACCGCTGGTTTTTCAGAAAAAACTTATGATACAGGGACTGTTAAACTGAACTTTGTCGTTGGTCCTGATAATGGACCAAGCTTATTGTTGATTCCAGCTCAAATCGGTATATGGGAAAGTTATAAGAAAGTGCTTTTACCGCTATCAAAATTTTTTCAGGTATATGCCATAGATGTGAGAGGCCATGGAAAATCTTCTTGGACACCGGGATATTACTCATGGAAGATTATTGGTGAGGACATAAAACTATTTATAGAAAATGTAATAAAACAAAAGGCGATCATCAGCGGAAATTCATCGGGCGGCATTATCGCTCTTTGGTGCGCTGCTAATATTCCCGAATATGTTTCCGGAATTATTCTTGAGGACGCACCTATTTTTTCTGCTGAAATGCCGCGGTTTAAAGAACAGGATAAATTTGTATACAACGGGCTGAAACACCTTGTTGATCAAATCGGAAATATACCAGATAGAGATTTAGCAAATTATTTTAAAGATATGGAAGTACCAGCCTCTGATAAGAGAATCAAAAAAATCCCAAATTGGTTTGTCAGTTGGTTGTCACGAAAGATAAAGAAGTTTCAAAATAAATACCCTGATAGTCCAGTCGAAATTGGATTCCCGGATAGCATGCGTTTGCTCATTAAATCATTATCTATGTTTGACCCGGATTTTGCCAGAGCCTTTGTAGATGGCAGATTTTATGACGGTATTGACCATGCAGAAGCTTTTAAGAAAACGAAATGCCCCATATTGCTTATTCAGGCCGACTGGAAGCGATATGAAAATTACGGACTTGTAGGAGCATTTGATGATGATGACGCTCAGCATGCTATTTCCTTGGCTCCGCAAATAATATATAAAAAAGTTTCCGCTAATCATGTTATCCATGCTTTCAAGCCAAAAGAGTATATTAAACTACTATCAGAATTCAGAGAAACAGTATCTGACAATTCTATATGTAATGGTGCGTGATGAAGACGAGATTAACGTCCGAAAGCAATTATTTGAATTGTTACATGCTGCGGAAAAGGGGCAATATTTAGAGTTAACTCCAAATTTCTTTTCCCGAAAACTATTGAAGTATTTATATGATATTGGTGCATTCCAGGCAACTCGGTGGAACGGCAACACTATAAAGATTATCAGTTTATGCCCGATATGTTTAACAAGCGCACCCGGGCAACTGGACAGAATAAAAAGGTAACGGCTATACTTTTATATTCAATTAAACCCTTCTTACAGCAATACTTGGAAAATAAAGTTAGAAACTATACGCCGAGAAAGTAAAGCACCATCAGCAAAATAATAGGATCGAGAAATTCCCGGATAGAACCCCTATCCTTCCTGCTCTAGGAGCTGTACAAACTGTTCAGGTGTATAAACAGGGATCACTGATCTGGCATAATCTTTGGTATTCCGGGTAATAATACAATCCATACCCGAACGGACTGCCGTTTCTATCATAACTGCATCTTCAAAGTCAGATACCTCTGAGGGGATAGCACGGAGTACATCATCCGCAGCACTGTCGAGCATCCCGACAATACTCAGCAGCTGCTCCAGTTTCGACCTAGATTCCTTATCGTTATGGGTACAGCGATGGGTGAGATAGTAAATATCAGTTGCAGATTTCGCAGTGATGCAGCAAAGGCAAAGCTCGGCTGCCGCGGCGCGTAAAACAGCACGGGCAGATTCAGCAAAAGGTTCCCTCGCCTGAAGGAAATCTACGATAATACAGGTATCTACCAAGGCCTTCATACCCTGTTGAGCCTCTCTTCCTTCGACTCTTCCAGAGTCATACCTGCCGGGATACTGCCGAACAAAGAATTTACAGTATCCAGTTTATTCTGGTACGGGGAAGTCAGCTTGGCGACTGTCCTGCCGTTGCGCGTAACATAAACATCCTCTGTCGCTGCCATCAGGAGATATTTCCCGAGGTTTGCCTTCAGCTCTGTTGCAGTGATAGACATGGCTTTTATCCTCCTTTCCATGTAATTGGTACTTCTAGTATACTTAAATCGTACGAATTGATCAATAATATCGAACGGAATTGCTATACCGTATGTAGCATCCACCGTTATGGGGGAATCAGCACTTTTAATCTTGTATTTTCCAGATAAAAAGCCGCAAACACTCTAAAATATCTTCAGCTGAAGTACAGACACGTGTATCATATTAGAGTACATCAAACGATCCAAAGGAGGATTATGCGTACAGTCCTATGCTCACCAGGAAGCTATATCCAGCAGGAAGGCGCTATTTCCCAGCTTGCCGGGGAGTACGCCCATGCAGGCAGCACAGGTGCTTACATACTTGTAGATCCCACTATAGACAGCCTGTATCATGACAGCATCGTATCCAGTTTCGATAGCGGCCAGGTTCCCTATACCCTCGCAGTCTTTGGCGGCGAGTGCTCCGATGCGGAAATACAGAAGCACGTTGCGCTGCTCGCCGATACCGATGCAGTTATAGGCATAGGCGGCGGCAAAACGCTTGACTGCGCTAAAGCTGTAGGATATTACGGCAAGCGGCCTGCCATCATTGTGCCTACTGCTGCTTCAAGCGACGCCCCGTGCTCACGCCTGTCCGTTGTGTATACTGACGGCGGCCAGTTCGACCATTACCTTCCGCTTCCCGAAAACCCGCGTATGGTGCTGATGGACACGGAACTCATATCCAAAGCGCCTGTCCGCTTCCTGACAGCAGGTATTGGGGATGCCTTCGCCACATATTATGAGGCAGCTGCCTGCGTGCAGTCCAGCGCTATCACCATGACCGGAGGCCATGCCACAAACGCCGCTTTCGCACTGGCGACCCTGTGTCACGACAGCCTGCTCGCTGATGGTGTGAAGGCTGTATCTGCCGTAAAGCTGGGCCTTCGGACGAAAGCAGTAGAGAATATTATCGAAACGAATACCCTCCTCAGCGGGCTGGGGTTTGAGTCCTGCGGCCTGGCTGCAGCACACTCCATCCACGACGGGCTGACGGCTATCCCTGAGACCCACTCCTACCTTCATGGGGAAAAGGTTGCATACGGTACCCTTGCCCAGATGATCATGGAAGACCGTCCCCTGGAAGAGCTTGCCGAAGTGTACCATTTCTTCCGTGCAGTAGGGCTGCCGACGAATTTTGCCGGTATCGGCATCCACGATGTTACCGATGAGCAGCTCCTCCACGTCGGGGAACTTGCCTGCAGCCCGCAGGACACTATGGCTAATATGCCTTTTGAAGTCACACCGGCAGATGTTGCGAATGCCCTCCGCGCCGCAGACGCCCTGGATAAAGAATTTTCTGTTGGTTCCCACTAATCTGCAGGGATCTTTTCAGATAAAGCTATACCTTCACCGAAGCAGGGGGGTAACTAGAATCCCCCTGCTTCTCAATGTTTTTCCATACCCTTTTATAAGCTGTTCAATATCAGAGATACAGATACCTTAGGAATCGAGATTGTAATTCCCTACAAAATGGGGTGCTTATGAGAACAGGGCAAACAATGGCAGATACTACCGCTGCACACACCAGCAGCACTGACCGCGCCAGCCGCGCTAACCGAGTTCCTCAGGTTCCCGGGGATGCCGCCAAGGCTGCCGAAACATCAAAACAGGCTATGCGGCTGTTCAACCTCAGCAAAAACAAGCTTGTCAAAATAGCCCAGTGGTACAGGGATCTCGGCGAACAGGAACGGGAATTCCTCAACCTCATTACAGTGACCGCAATCGAAGACTATCTGGAATGGGCCAACCTCCCGGAGCCTATCGATAAGCGCGGAAAAGTAAGTGCTGACCATCTCTTCTCCATCGCGCCTATTGAAACAGCACGCGCGATCAGCCTGTCGAATGTGCTTGAAGTGACCCGCACTGTCGTTGATATAATCACGGAGAATATCGGCATTATTGCCCCAAAAGGGAAGGAACGCGACTATTACGAGGCAGCCCTGTACTACTCGCGCGAAGTTTCCTTCTCGGCAGCCGAAGTATATGCTGAGGTAGCCGAAACGCGAAGCCGCTGGATGACGCGCGAAGAAGGCCTGGTGCTCAACTCCCTTCTGGAGAATAAGCTTGACCTCGCCCTCCAGTCCCGCATGGGCGTATACGGATGGGATGACTCCACTGCCTTTTTCGCTGCAGTTGGCAGCGCACGGGCACAGGAGAATTCCGAGATCACAACCGGATTCTTCCAGGCCCAGACACGCCTTGCGGTACAGGGCCTTGATGCGGAGATCCTTATGGGCACGCATACGAATACCCTTTTTATGGTCCTTGTGGGAGCCGGCAGCAGCGAAAATTTTGATAGCATACGCACCAAGATCGCAAACCTCTTCAGCGAAGACGACTGCCTGTGCATTGGGCCGTATGCCACAGGGTATGAAGGGGCGTCGCACAGCATCCGCGCAGCGTATAACGGTTACTATGCCAGCGCGATGGAACTTGATCCGCCGCATCCGCTTTTCGCTGATGACATCATTGCAGACCGTGTGCTTTTCGGCGATGCAACAGCAGCAGACCAGCTTTACAGTATCTACAGGTCCCTTGAAGATTCCGGCAAGCGCAGCGAAGTACTGCCGACAGTGGAATACTATCTCCTGAAAAACTGCTCGCTTGAACAGACCGCGGAACATATGGTCGTACATCCGAATACTGTAAGGTACCGGCTGCATAAAGCTATGGAGCTCACAGGGTGGGATCCGACGAACCCCAAGGAAGCGCACGCACTGCGGATCGCCATCAAAATAGGCCGGTACCGCGAGGCGCGCAGCAGGAGTTCTACTTATCCCCGGGCTGTCCCCCAGCTGGGCAGCCATGATCAATGATCTCCCACAACTGCGACGCAGCTTTCCCTACTTCATCGTTGATGATGACCACATCGAATTCGCCTTCTTCAGCCATTTCCCGCCGTGCTGTATCAAGGCGGCGGGCCTGCTGTTCGGAGGTCTCGGTATGGCGCGACTGCAGACGGCGCTTCAGGTCGTCAAAACTTGGAGGCGCAACAAAAACATAAACCGGATCCAGGCCCAGCTCCTGTGCGCGCGCCCGTACACGGTGCACCCCCTGTACGTCTATTTCCAGCATTGAGGGGATATTGGCCTTAAGATGCTCCAGTACGGGCTTCAGCGGCGTGCCGTAATGGTCCGTGCCGTGCACCACGGCCGATTCCAGGAGCTCACCGCGGGCATCCATCCGTTCAAATTCTTCAGCAGTTGTGAAATAATAATCTACACCGTCTTTTTCACCGGGGCGCGGCCGGCGGGTAGTTGCGGAAACAGATATCCACAGTTCAGGGTGTTCCGCCCGGACCGCTTTCTCTATCGTCCCTTTGCCCACAGCAGTAGGTCCGGCCAGTACAACAAGCCGGCGTTTATATGCGGTTATATCAGGGGTTACGTCAGGAGTCTTATCCGGCATCAGTCAGCGTCCTGCCCTTCCCGTATGCCGTGGGCAATCTGTTCAGCGGTTTCGCCATTTGCCATGCGCCTGTCCATATCATCGAAAGACTGCTGTATATCGGTTTTATATTCGTCTATCTTTTTCCGCAGGGAACTGATATCGGGCCCGTACGCAGCGATCGCGCGCGCAGCCGTAACAAGGACATTATGATACGTCCCGGCAAAAACCACTTCAAGGTCTTTGCCTTTTGCCCCCTGCCAGCCGTATCCGGGAGACAGGATCGGCCCGGTAAATTCGGCAGGGTTCATGCCGTTAAGATCCATCTGATGCCCTATGGTCGCCCCGATAACAAGGCCCACAGACCCCATGCCGGGATAGCCGTCATTGTAATTCTGCGCGCCGCGCGCGATCCCATAGGCAACCGTCCTGCCTTCATATTCCCCGCGCTGGCGGATAGATGTCTGGAGGTTTGCCGCTTCAGGGTTTGAGGTCAGCGATGCGATAAACACCCCATGCCCCTGGCTCAGGGCATCCTCAATCAGCCCGTTGAGCGAATGGAACCCGTAATAAGGGATAAGCGTGATCGCATCAGTGTATAAAGGCCCGTCTGATTTAAGATAGGCATCAGCGATAGATGACAATGTTGTAGGGAGCCCCCCGCGCATACAGTCAACTATAGTGATCATCCCAAGCTGCCGGGCAGCATACAGTGCACGTTCCAGCGCTGCTATGCCTTTCGAACCGTAGCGCTCAAACATCGGCATCATGAACTTGACTGCGGCACACCGGCCTTCAGCAGCCTGGAGCATCCGCATAGCGAACAGCTCCGCGCCCTGCGGATCTACAGAGTAGCCCCAGTCAATAAGGTTTTTACGGTGCGGGTCAATACCGACGCACAGGGGGCCGTACTCCTTCATGGAGTCGCTTAGCCTCAGGCCGAATTCATACCGGATCGGATCCACAGAAGGGCCGGCGGAGGAGCCTGCTCCGCTCAACGCAGTTTCAGGGGAATCAGTCATACTTATATTGTACTTGCCTTAAGCGCTAAACACATCATATGCGTCATTTATTTTATTATCTTATCCTCAGATGCTCCAGCCTTTTCCCATTCTGCAGCATCAGCTTCAGGATGGCTTTTATCGGCAGGCTCATACGAAACTTTATTGCCGTTATCTTCGCTGTCCGGTCCGGCAGCCCTGTCAGATCCGGGATCCTCATCAGGCCAGCCGGCACCGTCAGGCTTTTCTGCGGCGAGCTGCGCACGATGCCCCTGCCATTCAGCTTCTTCCTGGCGGACAGCATCCGCATCCTTCTCTACAGCGCTGAGGAGCCCGTGCAGGAAGTTCGGGGCTTCGTCATCCGAATACGATTTCGCCAGGCTGAGGGCCTCATCGATAGCGACCTTTGCAGGCACGTCATCGTTATAGACGATCTCCCACACCGCTATACGCGCAATATTGCGGTCAAGGGCATGCATACGTTTCACATCCCATCCTGTGGAATGCTCGCCGATAGCCTTGTCTATCGTCCGGCGATGCGAAGCGACCCCCCTCACCAGCTCCTGGGCATACTCAGGAAGCGGGGTCTGCGCACCGGGGAATACCAGGCGTTCCTCGAGAAGGGGCATTATCTCCTGCCCCTTCTCATCAGCTTCATACAGCGTGTTAAGCGCGCGTTTGCGTGCGGTCGATCGTGCCATGCTCAGCTCTGGTACTCAGTTTTCACGACCCAGGTAAGAACCGTCGCGCGTATCGATTTTGACCTTTTCACCTTCAGAGATGAACAGAGGGACCTGTACCTCTGCCCCGGTCTCAACGGTCGCAGGCTTGGTGCCGGCACTGGAACGGTTCCCCTGGAGGCCCGGCTCCGTATGGGACACAGTCAGGATAACAGAAGCGGGCAGTTCAACAGACAGGGGGTTCCCGTCATGGAACGAAACGATGCAGTCTGTGCCTTCAAGGAGGAATTTCTCCTGTTCGCCGACCAGCGATTCAGGGATGAATACCTGGTCATAAGTCTGCATATCCATGAAAACAAAATTGTCACCGTCACGGTATGAGTACTGCAGTGTCCGGTTATCTACAGTCTCAAAATCAAGCTTGACACCTGCATTGAATGTTTTATCTACGATCTTTCCGCTCAGGACTTCCTGGATCGTCGTGCGGACAAAAGCAGGGCCCTTGCCTGGCTTCACATGCTGGAATTTGATTACTTTCCAGAGTTTCCCTTCAAGGTTGAGTACAGATCCGTTCTTGATATCGTTTGATGTTTGTGCCATCTTTATACCTTCATATTTTCGCGTTTATTACCTTAATAAAAGTCTCATTAATTATGCCATGGGGGATAAACGATTATGTGCGCCAAGCTCTTTAAGCACGCATTGTGCTGAGTTCACATAAAACTGCGCAGCAGTATCCAGGCAGCTGTCAAGCGCTGTAAACCTGGGGCTGTGCCACGGGTAATGCCCCTTTTCGCCATTCGACCCTATAAAAGCAAAAACCATAGGGGCTTTAGTACCGTACTGGGCAAAATCCTCCCCGACCATAGACGGCACTACAGGGACAAGCTCCGCATACCGCGGTACATCCCCGGCGACTGCATCAGACAGCACTTTGTCGCCGGCCAGCGGCTCCGAGAGGTGTTCCCATTCCACGTCGGCGCCTATGGAATAAGCAGCCGCAGTATTCTGCACTATGGAATTGAACCTCTTTATGGCCAGCTCTTCATCGGCACTGTAGAATGTCCTCACCGTCCCGATGAAATACGCTTCCGGAGGCACTACATTCCAGACGTTCCCGGCATGCACGCTGGTAACAGAAACAACGGCCGGATGGAAGGGATCGATATTGCGGCTTACAACTGTCTGCAGGGACTGGACCATAGCCGCCATTGCCTCAATCGGCCCGGTGCCGGTATCCGGGCGGGCACCATGCGAACCCTGCGCATGGAGCGATACGCGGAACCTTAAGCATCCTGCCATGATGGGCTCACTGCCGACCGCTATCTCCCCCGGCTTCATATCAGGGTTATTATGGATCCCGATTATTGCATCGGCATCATCAACAGCCCCTGATGCAATTACAGCATCAGCCCCCTCGCCAAGCTCTTCAGCAGGCTGGAAAAGGATTATGATCCGCCCCGCAAACGTGTCTGTGTGGTGCGACAGGTAATATGCGGCACCCAGCAGGGCCGCCATATGGATATCATGCCCGCAGGCGTGCATCACCCCTTTATTGTGCGATGCATAACCGGGGGAAACCTCTTCCGTAACAGGGAGGGCATCAATATCGGCACGCAGTGCGACACAGGGATCCCCGGCATCTGCATTGCCTTCCTGGGTTCCGCAGATCATCCCGGCAAGCCCGGTCCCGAGGCCCGTGTCAGTAAGCCTTATACCCCATTGTGCCAGCAAAGAACGCAGGAACTGCGTGGTCCTGTATTCGTGGAATGACAGTTCAGGGTTCTCATGAAGGTAATGCCGTATTGACGTAAGGTCGGCAGTTCCGTCATCTTTTATAAATCCCCCGGATGCTTCACCGTCCATAAGATCATATCCCCTGCCTGCGCAGCAGGCGTTTGGCTATGGCATTGGCTATCAGCTGGACTATCTGCACCAGGACCACCATAATGATTACACATATCCACGTGACATACGGGTTGAATTTCTGGTACCCAAAAGCGATAGCAAAATTACCGATGCCGCCGCCGCCGATATATCCGGCCAGAGCCGACATATCAAGTACAGAAACGAAAAGGAACGCATAGGCGAGGATCAGGGGGGCAAGGGATTCCGGCACCAGGACAGTCCTGATGATCCCCATCCTTGATACCCCCATGGAACGGGCGGCTTCCACCACACCGGGGTCCGTTGAGACAAGGCTTTGTTCTACAAGCCTGGACGACGCCAGCGTACACATGATGACCATGGGGAAAGTGGCGGCAGTATTGCCGATGGATGTCCCTATAAGCTGGATGGAAATCGGCTGTATCGCCGCAAGGAATATGATAAACGGGATCGGGCGGATAACGTTGATGATGATATCAAGCACCCTGTAAACAACGGTATTCTCAAACAGGCTCCCCGGCCGCGTCCCCCACAGGACCACGCCAAGGACCAGGCCGAGCAGCCCGCCGATTATAAGGGTGACGCTTACTATCCCCATAGTCTCGCCAAACGCCTTCAGCAGGGTCCCGTCCTGTATGTATCCCTGAAGGTCGCCAAAGTTCGTTGTATTTGCAGCAATCACTGTGCTGCCTGCTGATATGTGGATATCCATTATCTGCCCCTGCCTTAAAAACTGCCTGAGCCTGAACCGGCAGCAGTATATTTATCGTAATCTATGTTCCAGCCTTCGCTCCTGGCCTTTTCAAGGCGCTTAGCCTCATAGCCATAATATGTCCGTACTGCTTCCGCATAATCAACGGGGTCCTGGGCAGTGCCAAAATCTACGATGCCGTTTGCCATGCGCAGCTGCTTGATATAGGTATCAAGATTGCCGTCTGCACCATAAAATTCATAGGTAAAGGCACCCAGCCCCCTGCCCGCCACTTCCTGGACACCGCCCATAAGTATGGAATTGGTGATATTCCTGTGAGTCAGCATTGCTGAAATGCGCTGGCCTGAAGGGGTAATATCGAACTCCGGGGCAGGCTCACGCATGATGACTGTCACCAGCCGGCCCTGGTTCATTGCCCGAAGCCGCTCTACATCCGCCTTGGACGGGATAGTGTTGATTGCGGTGGAAACAAACTCGCGGGTAATATCCTGCTGCGGCTGGGCAAATACCCGGTACAGGTCTCCGGATTCGACCGCTGCGCCCCCGCTCATGACCAGGACCCTGTCAGCAATGCGCGTAATAACATCCATCTGATGGGTAATAAGTACAATAGTGACACCGAACCGGGCATTCGTGCGCTTCAGGAGTTCCAGCACCTCAGAAGTCGTCTGCGGGTCAAGCGCGCTTGTAGCCTCATCAGCGAGCAGGATATCCGGACGTGTGGCAAGCGCACGGGCTATGCCCACACGCTGCTTCTGGCCTCCTGAGAGCTGGGCGGGATATGCATGTGCATACTGTGAAAGCCCAACGAATTCAAGCAGCTCCTTGATCCGCGCCTTCCTGTAGTCTTCACGCCACCGGTCCTGCTTAAGCGGGTATTCAATATTACCCGCAACAGTTTTGGAGGCAAAAAGGTTGAACTGCTGGAAAACCATACCGATTTTCTGCCGTATAGGCCGCATTTTAGATTCAGAAAGTTTCGTGACATCCTGTCCCAGCACAGTTACCGTGCCCCCAGTAGGCCTTTCAAGCTCATTGATAAGCCTTACCAGAGTAGATTTCCCCGCACCTGAATAGCCTATGACGCCGAAGATCTCACCTCTTTTGACACTGAATGACACATCATCTACCGCCACCCGGGGTGCACCGTGAGGCTTTGCCGGCGGGAACTGTTTGGTGACGTGGTCAAAAGTGATAATGCTGTCGGCGTCCTGGGCCATTGTGTTTATCTCCATCCTGTATATGTTTCTGCTAAGCGTATCCACTGCATAGGGATGTATTCAGGTGCTATCTGATACCCCTTAATGCCCCATGCTTCCGGGCGTTTCGGGTACTGTTCCTGCGCCTACTTCGCAGAGCCGGTCTCCTGTTTCTGGACTTCCCTGAGTATCTTCTGGAGGGATTCGGGGGAATCATTATTGAGAACTGCCTGCCCGCTGAAATGGTCCTTAAGGGCCTTGGTGACTGCGTCATTATGGAATATTTCTACCAGTTTCCGGTAAACAGCATTGTTGGCATCCGCCTTGCGCGAGACCCAGACATTGATGTACGGCTTCGCTGATTCCGATGAGGCGCTGTCATGATAAATCGCATCCTGAGGGCTCAGCCCTGCATCTTTGACATAATCATTGTTGACCACTCCGGCACTGACACTCGGGTCGCCCAGTGCATTTGCCACTTTTGCCGCCTCTACAGCTTTAACGGTAACTTTGGAAGCAGAAGCATCAATATCGTTAGGCGTCGTGAAAGCGGTCCACCTGCCTTTCAGCTTGATAAGCCCGGCGCCTTCAAGGACACCGATAGCACGGGCCTGGTTCGTCTCATCATTAGGGATGGCCACAGTTGCCCCCTGCGGGATACTGCCGACATTTTTATACCGTGAAGAATACAGGCCAAGAGGGTATACAGCTACCCCGCCGATCGGCTGCAAGTCCTGGTTATTCTTGACATTATAGTTGGCCAGATACAGGATATGCTGGAATTCGTTAAGATCAAGGCTGCCCTGCGCTAAGGCAGGGTTCTCAGACGTATAGTCTGTGAAATTTTTCAGCTGGACGTAGATACCCTGTTTCTGCGCCTCTTCCTGGAACACTTTCCACTGAGGGTCATTCGCGCCTACGACCCCTATCACTACCGGGTTGCCTTTTGAACCCTTGGGGGCTGACGGCCTGTTCGAACTGAAAGCCCTGAAAACAAAAAACGCTCCCACAGCCAGCAGCGCAACAACAACAAGAGCAATTATCGAATTGCGCACACGGTTATCAACACGTACCGGTTCAGCAGTCGAGATATCCCCTGCAGCCTGCTGATCCTTCGATCCGCTCTGCGAACTCCCGGATCCGTTGCCTGTACCGGTATTATCAGCTCCCTGCGGATCTGTCCCCTGGAGGTTTGTTGGAGAAGCCATACCTCACCTTTGCCTTTCTACCCTTAAGCATTAATAGTTTTCCAGCTTTATGCGGCAGGCGCAGCGATCCATATCAGACCGGGATATCCTTCGTCAGCCATGCCGTTAAGCACTGGTTTACAGATTAGAGCATGAAACGCTGCGATCGCTGCAAAACGGATGATTTCCTTATACGTGTTATTTATGGCTCCTTCGAAATCCCCCTTTTTCTGCGGTCCGGCTCTGAACCTGCTAAATCCTGAATTGTGATGGCTTTGTTCAGACATGTGGCTATCATGTATACAGTTATCTGAAGTCAACAGTAAGGATTGCGTTTTGCCTAAAGGTTTACACGTACCAGAACAGTCAGGCTTCTTCCCTTCAATGAAGAAGCAAGTCACGGCTTTTGCCGGCGGCGTTCTTAAAGTGCCTACCAATTCAAAAGCATTTCGGCTCGGGGCGGTCGCACCAAGTGTAGCTGTCCTCGCAGCGCTGGCGGGCTCTACGGCACCTGCTATAGCTTCCAGCAACAATGGCATCCTGAGCGCAGATGCAGCATCAGGGTCTTCAGTTTCCCGCTCTACACAGCGTGCAGACCTCCTGGATGAATCTTCCAATGTGACTACTGAGGCTGCAGCATCATGGTCTCTGAGCGATAACAGCTCGAATGCAAGTGTCCCCTACTCCCCTACAAAGAATGAGCAGGAAGCACGCACTAACCTTCAGAATCTGGTCAACACGGCCACTTCTGTATATAATTCTTCTTCGCGGGCCGAGGCTTCAAAACGTACCACGCTCAAAGGTGCGATTGATAATGCTTCTTCGAAGCTGGCAGATACCCATACAGGCACCGATGACCTCAACTCAGCAGGGACTGCCCTCAGCAATGCCGCAAATGATGTCAAAGACAGCCAGTCAGCTGCCGTTGCTGCTGCCAATGCCGCAGCTGAACAGCGTACAGCATCACGGCGCGCTGCAGCAAACACAAACCGTGCCACAGCAGCGGCACCGGTTTCTGCCCCTTCCGCACCCGTTGCCATCACCGGGAACGGCTCCGGGGCGCAGGTAGCGCAGCTTGCATCAAGCTATGCAGGCAAAGCGCCCTATCGCTGGGGAGGGACGACTCCTTCCGGCTGGGACTGCTCCGGTATGGTCATGTGGGTCTATGCACGTTTCGGCGTCAGCCTTCCGCATTCTTCAGGCGCACAGGCCCGTATGGGTACAGCGGTCCCTTCGCTTGCACAAGCCCAGCCTGGGGATATCCTGGCGAACGGGGCTCACGCAGCAATCTATGTGGGCAACGGCATGATCATCAATGCCCTTAACCCCAGCCAGGGGACAAAGATAACCCCTGTTTCATGGGGGTTCCATAGTGGCTATTCTATCCGCAGGATCTTTAATTAGTTTGTATTTCTAATTAGTTTGTGAATGGCCTGGCTGCTCATAGAGCTGCCGGGCCATTAGTCACTGAGCAGTTTACCTGTTCCCTGGTATGAAACCGGTATCTTCTGTTTTTACAGTTCCCTGTTTTCCATAACTGCCCAGCTGGAAGTTATGCCGTTTTTCTTCTGCCTGATATAATCGCTTTTGCACGTTGGGAGTCTTCCCCAAGCTGGGCAATAAGCTCCTGAAAGCTGCCGAAACGGGCCTGCGGGCGCATGAATGCTGTAAATTCTATGGTGACGGTATGCCCGTACAGGTCCAGGCCTGTTTCATCGATAATATAAGCCTCAACTACACGTTCAGAGTCTGAATGTGCATCTGCAGCGTCACGGAAAGTCTCTTTCGTCCCGACAGAAACAGCAGCGGGCCATCTATGCCCTGCATCTGTTACATACCCCGCGTAAACGCCATCAACAGGGATAAAACCTTCAATGGTTCCGCCCAGGTTTGCTGTGGGGAAACCAAGCTGCCGGCCGCGGGCTTCACCATGGACTACCTCGCCCCTGATCTGCGGGCTGCGCCCAAGCACCTCGGCAGCCTCAGCAATGCGCCCTCCGGCAAGTGCATCACGCACGTGGGAAGAACTCCAGTCACGCACCCGCACCATATGATGCTTTTTTGTCCATGCGCGCCTGTCTGCCTTGCTCATGGAATTGAGAGGGTTAGCAGGCTCTCCAGCACTGTCCGGGACATGGTACTGCACATCCGGGAATACCCATGTGAAGCCCCGACCCTGGTCTTCAACAGCATCAACTTCAAAAACCCCTGTAGAAGCAGCAACAGTGCGTGAAGTTTTGACATTGCCTTCAAGGCCGCGCCCAAACCGCGCATCTGCACCCAGCACCAGCGTGCGCATCCCCAGCTTTCCTACCAGCTGGCCTAGGAAATTGATATATGTCTGACGGGCAAATCCCGGCGTATACCGGACAATAAGCAGATACTGTATGCCAAGATCCCTGATCCACTGTATCCGCTGGCCGGCACTTGAAATAGCCTCAGGATCTTCAGGATCGGGTTCATTATTCCCCCCAAACTGAATGCTGCCGTCCTGAGGGGAACCATCATCCTGCACAGGGGCGGGTGCAGCAGGGATATGGATGCCGGGCCCTATACTACTGTGCGAGTGTACGAAAGACGGGCGCGGATCGAACATAATAACTACAGAAAAACTGCCGTATTTTTCTGCCAGCTCTGCTGTACGCCTGATAACTGCAGCGTGCCCCTTATGCACGCCATCAAACGTCCCTATAGTAACGACCGACCGTTTCTCTTTATCAAGGACTGGCCAGGGGACTGCGCCGTCAGTATCCGGAACAAGACGAATAACTTTCACATCTGCCTCAAACAATATTTATTCCATACTCAGCGTATGGATTTGCCCTAACGTAAGAATTATATCCGCAGCCGTGTAACCTGGGGCGAGCCTGCAAAGTATACGGTATTGCCTTTCTTACACGTCTTGCATGGGTGGTTCTGCAGGCCGTAAAACTATTGTCCCAGTGTATTGATCCCTATACTGTCGTGGGAATATAGCGCTGGGTCTTCTATGATCTTCCTGACTGCATCAGCGATACTGCCCACCGACACATCATGGCCTCCGAACGGCTCACCCTTATGGGTTACTTCATAGTCCACGGGGCCGGAAGTAAACCATCCCGGGCGGATCACTGTATAGTCAAGACTGCTGGACTCAATAACATCAGCTGCCTCACGGTAAGGCCGCAAAACAGGGTTCTGGCTCACATTCCCACCACCCAGGGAATCCGGGATCTCATCGTATATCCCCATTGAAGAAATGAATATAAGGCGGGCGACACCTGTTTTCTCCATTGCCGCAACAATGCTTCGGGCATAATCTGCCATGTCCCCGCTTAATGCGGCAAAAACGATATCCTGCCCGGCAACCGCCCCTTCCAGTGAAACCGGATCCTTCACATCCCCTGTTACCGCATCCTCACGGCTATTGTCAGAAACTATACGATGCCGCGCAAACAGAGTAAGATGCGCATCAGTCTCGCGTATAAGGGTCTGGCGTACTGCTCCCCCTACAGTCCCTGTTGCACCAATAATAAGCACGCGCTTCATAACAGGCCTCCCAAAAATACCTCAACGCCAGCTGTCCGCAGCACTTGCTGCGCACCTACAGATATTAGCCTGTTTGCGTGATACTGGCCGGCAATTTTTCTTTTGACTGATTCCATGGTACCGGCAACACTGCCAGCTGCGGTAGTCCATATAATTGCATAAACTACTTAAGTCGCCTCATTTTGCGGCGACTGTGGAGACATGCCTGAGTGGCCGAAAGGGGCACCCTGCTAAGGTGTTAACTGCGCAAGTGGTTCGAGGGTTCGAATCCCTCTGTCTCCGCCCCAGCCCTTACAGCACATCTGCTGTGAGGGCTTATTTATGCCGAAACCGCAGGATAACGCGCATAATACCGGCCTTCATCTGAACCGTGTATGAAGCACTAAAAGAAAGAAATCAGCAGAAGCGTCAAAAATACGATGCCGAATAAAAGGATCCTGTAATGATAGAATAAGGTAGCGGGCAGCCGTAAACGATAATGTACAAATATCCTGTGTTTACAAAAGGGGGGTGTTACCAATGACGGCACTGAAGGCAATGGACATTGCAAATGATTTCATATCACGGTATGGGGCTGATTTATATCTGACGAACCTCAAGCTCAATAAGCTTGTTTACTATGCCCAGGTAGAGTCGCTGCGTGAAACTGGTAAGCCCCTTTTTACTGACACTGTTGAGGCATGGGATTACGGTCCCGTAGAACCAGAAGTATACCGCAGTTTCAAGCTATTTGGTGACGGGCATATCCAGACACCTTTAGGAGCATATACCACTGATACTTATGTTAACAGGATCGTTGATACTGTAGTTGAAAAATACGGGTATCTGACTGCATTCGATTTAGTCAACTATTCCCACCGTAATGGTGGCGCCTGGAAAATGGTTTACGATGGCAGCCGTAATAAGCCGATCAGTATAAAAACGATCCTCAGTTCTCAGGATGTTAAAGAGTATCCCCAGTTAAAAGGGACCCTTGCCCAGAGCGCCGACACTGTTAATAAGCAATTTGCCAACGCCCTAAAGTTACTGGAAGACGCCTAAAGATGTGTATCCGTCCTGTCGTTATTGATGACGAAATACAGATTGACGCACTTGTTGAAGATATAGCCAGATTCCATAATGATGCCATCAAAATAAAAGGTTACGCAGGGAGTGCCGCGGAAAGGGATAAAAGACAGCTGCAGGAAAAACAACATTTGAAAACAGTCCTTGACAATGTTTTCCATCCCCTCTTCGGCACCCCACTTGAAAACCGTTTTAAGGATGCATTTGCCCAGCTCGCGCATTGTATGGTGATAATTGCTAAGGACCACATCTTTCTGGACGGAAATAAAAGGACCGCAGTAAAATGCATGTCAATATGGTACAACTATGGAGTAAACCTGGATATTGATGATCCTCCTGATCCTGAGAAGAATTTAATTTACAAGTGGATAGAAGGCATCGTGAAAAAAGAGAGGACTGAAACCGAACTTGCAGATTATCTCAGACAGCATCAGACTCCGGCCGATACTAATAATTAAACCAACCGGCTGCAGACGCTCAGAGCTGTGCCCCTTTGGCCCCAGCTTCCCCGGCTGCGCGCTCATCTGATGAAAATGTAATAAATACTGCAACAATAATAAGGCCAATACCAACGATATCAACCACTGTAGGTACCTCCCCAAAGAACAGCCCGATAATCGTAGCAACCGCAGGGCTTATCGACTGCATCACGGAGAATTTGCTGGGAAGCGTGCGCCGCATAATAAACAGGTCAAAAATATATGGCAGGAATGACGCGCATAACGCCACACAAAACATGAGGGCTATCAGCGCAGGTGTCCCCCACGGCCGGTGCAACCACGTTGCCGAGGGCTGGGGATGGATAACGCTATTGATACCGGGGAGCATAAGGAATACCGACTGTGCTGCGAAACCGATAGTAAGGGCTATTGTCATACTGTCCAGAGGGCGCCCACCGAGTGCAATGCGCCTGCCGGAGATAATATAAGTCCCCCACAGAACCCCGCTGATCAGGATTGCCGCCAGCCCTGCCAGGGATGTCCTGTTCTGCGAGGCAAAAGAGCTCCAGCTGAGCGTAACGATCCCGCATACCGCAATAATTATCCCCACGTATTCGCGCCAGTGCCTGCCTGTCATCACTGCAACGGCGAGCGGCCCGATAAATTCTATAGCGACTGCCACACCTACATTGAGTGTGCCGATAGCCATGTAAAACGTGGTGTTCATGAACACAGATGAAATGCCCAGCGCTGCCAGCCACAGCCAGCCGCGTGCATGTGTGGGGAGTATCTCTGTAAATTTTTTCCATGGTTTACGCCATACCCATAAAAAGAGCAGCGCAAAACCGACACGCCACCATGCTGCGGGAAGAGGGGCAATCTGCGTGAAAGCAAGTTTCGCCACCATTGTTGCAGCAAAAATTATGATGGACTCAATAACCGTTAAAACAACGACCGGTACATCATTAAAAAACCTTATCGCGAGCTTTCTCACAAGAATACTCTACAGAAACCTCGGATATCCAGGGGTGTCCGACACGCCGCGGAAAGATCAGTTATTTTTATAATCCGTTATATCAGATATGCAGATATGCCGGCTGCCGCTAGCTGCAGGCGTTGAGGCTGTACCGTCGTATGAGCAGATCAGCAGCTCCCGGCTGCAGGGGCTGCGCCGGCAGTATGGGCAGTACCGGCAGTACCAGTGATCTCCAGGATCATTACTACCGCAGAAGCAACAGGCCCGTCATGGCTCAAAGATACATGGATATCAATATATGGTGATGCCCCGCAGCCGGCTTCCCCGCGGCTGTTTTCTTCCCTGCCTTCGATACCCCCCTCTCCGTTCCCAGCACGCACACCCAGGCTGCGGCTGAGATACTGCTCCATTTCTGCAGAAAGGGTGATATGCGGTACGCCCCTGTTGTCTGAAACGACTTCCACTTCCCTCCATGGGAAGTTATCCACAGTGTACGGATAAGTGTAAGGCGCCCGGGTGCTTGGGGTCGGAATACCGGCTTCCCCAGCGCTGCTGCCAGTCCCTCCGCTGCGGCGTGACAGAGCCTCGCACCATGCTTTGAGGAATGCTTCTTTGCCCGCCCAGCGCGCAGCCAGATGGGCAGCTATTTTATCCCCTTTAGCAGCACTGCGCTGCTGGGACTGGCGTATTTCACGTACCGAAAAGGCGCAGGCGAGAAACTCGGACTCCGGCGCAGCACACTGTGCAGAAAATTCCTGCACACTGACCACGTCATGCCCAAGACCTGCCACGATATACCGCGGCCCCTGCAGCTCCTGCGTCCCCTGCGCCGGATAAGGAAGTCCGTGCTGCGCAGACGGAGGAGTATCCTGCCCCCCAGCCTGCGCAGTATCGTGCATATTATTGTGCATTCCTGAATTCATAATACCCATTATCTGCCAGACGTGCCTGAGGGTCAAGCAGCATAGCCTTTTCCGCCTCGTGGGAATCATAATGGCGGGAATCCTCGTGGAAGCGGCGGTTATCGATCAGCTCAAACAAAGGTTTCCTGCCGATCATACCATCCCTGCGGTGGCGGCCGCCCTCAGCAAGGCGCTTATTGGCCCTTCCTTTCCATGTACGGAGGACATCCTGCCCATAAGCATGCTCTACCGCTGCTTCAAAAGCACCAGGATGGACAAGCGCTATGAAGCCCGACACATGACCAAACCCTAGGGAAGTGACCAGGCCGGCCTTGATAGTGTGATGCGCCTTGCCCAGATCCAGAGGCCTGCGCAGCCAGACCATAAGGTCATCGCCCGCAAGCTTGGGGTCTACGCAGTCCAGGGATGCATTAGCCGGGATAATACCCGATGCGAACACCTGGACCAGGCCGTTTATCTGGAAGATAGCCGCCCCTCCCTTGGCATGGCCGGTAAGGGTCTTCTGAGAAATAACATACAGAGGGTTGCCTTCGGACCTGCCGATAGCATGCGCCAGCGTGTTATGAAGTTCAGACTCGTTAGGGTCATTAGCATTCGTTGACGTGTCATGCTTGGAGACCACAGCTATATCATCCGGGGCAACACCCAGTGCAGCAAGCTGACGGACAAGCGCCGAATCACGGCCGCCGCGGGCCGCTGCAAGCGCCCCAAGCCCAGGGGCGGGGATCGATGTGTGGGCGCCGTCTGCGAACGAGTTAGCGTACCCGACGACGGCTGCAACCGGAAGGCCGAGTTTCATGGCCAGGTCACCGCGCGTGATGAGTATGGTCCCCCCGCCCTGGGCTTCGAGGAATCCTCCTCGGCGGCGGTCGTTCGCCCTGGAAAAGAACCTGCTGTCAATACCTTTGCCGTACATCTCCTCAGAGTTGGCCGTGGCATTCATATCGCCGAAACCGTTTACAGACTCGACGCCAATATCATCGATCGCACCGGTAACAACAAAATCTGCCTTGCCGAGCTTAATCTTATCAACGCCCTCCTCAAGCGATACGGCTGCAGTTGCACAGGCGGATACCGGCTGTATCATATTGCCGTAACCGCCAACATAGGACTGCATTACATGTGCCGCAACAACATTAGGCAATGCTTCCTGAAGGATATCCGTCGGGTACGCCTGGCTCAGATAACGGTTTACATACAGCTGCCGCATGGAATTCATGCCGCCGAAACCGGTGCCCTGCGTTGAAGCGAGCATTGACGGATGTATGGACTGGAGTATTTCTGAAGGCGAGAAACCTGCGGAAATAAAGGCATCGACCGTGGTCACAATGTTCCATAGGGCGATTGGGTCCACGGAATCGACCATAGATGCCGGTATACCCCACTTGCGCGGATCAAAGCCCTTCGGGAACTGCCCGCCCACAGTCCGCGTCATGACAGCCCGCCGCGGCACGAAAACGGAAGCGCCCTGCGTACGTGTAACGAGCCATTCATCCGACCCGTCATCATGACGGATAACAGTATGCTCACTGTCAGCATCCATATATTCACGCGCAGCAGCCTCATTCGCCACACTGAACGTGACGTCGTGGTCGAGGAAAACTTCCGCAGACTTGCTGTCAGTCCCATGAAGGTAATCTGACCCCATGCCGTCATCGAACGGGCGGATGCCGCTCCGCGCTACAACATCGTCATGGAATTTTTCGTAAATATCCTCTTCCGCGATGAGGTTGCCGTCAGTATCGATCCAACCGGGTTCGGGCGAATCCTGCCATGAGATGAGGCCCATATTCCATGCCAGTTCCAGCACACCTTCAGCACTCAGGTCAACGGTACCGTCCGCTGCAATACCCAGCTCAGCATCACGGCGGGTACGTCCGGAACCCCATGTACCCAGTTCGCCGATGGAAACAATAACTATCTCATCTTCAGGACGGGCAGTCACGGAATCCCATTCACCCATTCTGACATCAGGCTGCTGCGGTGTATGGAGGGTGGGAAGGGCCTTGACTTCAGAAGTATCTTTACGGGTATTTTCTGAGACCGCTCCTGCGGAAGCACCAGCCTTTGCAGAAGGATCCGGGGTAATCCCTGCGAGAGAACCCGGAGCGTCTCCGGCCTCTAAGGAAGCTCCGGACACATCTTCCGGAATAGTGCCGGCATCGCTATGCTCTCCGCTGCTGTCAGCTTCGGATCCGGTACCCGCTCCGGCCAGAGCCTCCGCGCGCAGCTGGGACATATCGATATCCAGAGACCCCATTCCGCCTGTAAGGTCAGCCTCGACAGGATCCTGCCCAGCCTGCTTGCGGATTTCCGCCGAAGACAGTTTAAGGAGCTCGGCTGCTATCTCTTCAGTGCTGTAGGTCCGGACCCCCCGGCGTTCAATAGCCTCGACAAGCGGATCGTTCCCGCCCATCAGGCCGGTACCGCGCACCCAGCCGATCCGAGGATGGGCAAAGGTAACAGTGCCGGACCAGTCTTTTTCGACCCGGGACCGATTGACTATGGCATCAAAAGCACTCTTGACTTCGCCGTACGCACCGTCACCGCCAAGGGTGCCGCGGTTAGGTGAACCCGGAAGCACCACATGCAGGCGATGGTCCACATCGGTGTCCGCCCCAAGAACGCCCAGCCGGGAGATAAGCCTCTCGACCCCCCAGAGCATAAGCCTGGCTTGGGATTCAAAAAGCTCGCCGGAATCAGACAGCGTGCCGTGGACGCCGGGCGCAGCGAACGGGAACAGCAGCGTCGGGGCGTATCCCGGTTTGACCACGGTGGTTGTTGCGCCATGGGTCTCTTTCTGCTCATTGCCTACCCACGCAGCAAGCGCATCCACATCGCGGTAGCTGGACAGGTTTGCCGGGACTATCCACAGGCGTGCTTCCCCCGCGGCATGCGTACGGTATATCTCTTTAGCCCACTGGATGAAACCGGTGTCAAAAGAATAGCTTGTTGCAATAACGGTCGCGCCGCCTGCAAGCAGCTGGGCAGCCACCTGGCCTGCGATCGACTTTTCGGATGCGCCGGTAACTACAGCAATATCACGGGCGAACGGGAGCGTGCCGGCATCTTCCTGTGCAGAAGATACTGTACGCAAAGCCTCCCGGGATATACGGCCGAATGTTTCCGCATGGCGTGCAGCCTCTCCCCCGTGCAGCCTGGCCTGCTGTGCATACCATGCTGCCTGGCGGGCCACAGCCTCCCCTGCACCCGTATAGCTTTCCGCAGCGCATTGTTCATCATCGCCGTAATAGATATGCGCAAGGTCTTCGCGTGCACTGGCCCAGCGGTCGTCCAGAAGGACAGCTTTGCGCGCATCGAACCGCGGGGAAACGAGTTTCGGCCACTGCGGTCCAAGCTCGGCGTTGACCATATCAACGATTCCGCTGTTATCCTCGGTTTCCTCAGCAGGTCCTGAAGCCTTTATGCCAAGCTTGTCCAGGATAAAATGTGCTGCGGATGCAAGGATGCCTGATTCCCCTGTGATCTGCTCGGAGAATTCTTTCAGGGCAGCAGAATCCACCATCGCCCCAGCTCCGGCAGACTGTGCCGACTGCGGGGCTACCGTAACGCCATGGGCTGCAGCTACTGCCTGGACTGCTTTATCAATAAGCGCGTCAGCACCGGAAGTATTGGATACTGCGCCGGCAGGAAGTGTGGCCAGATCGCCGCCGCGCGTGCTGGCACCCTCACGGGTCCCCAGAAGCAGTTCTGCAGTAACGAATGCTGCCCAGCCATCACCCAGGCCCCAGGCATCATGCACATGCTGCGCAATATGGGACTGTTTCACGCCTGCCGAACCGAACAGCTGGTGGATACGCTCCCGCACAGCGTCAGAAAGCACATGCCCGAAAGCCTTATACCGGGGAGCTGCCTTGGTTATAGTCGGCTCAAGCGCGCTGACAGCCGCTTCAGCAGCACCTTCAATGCTGGGGACACCCAGCTCTGCACTCATATCCATAAGCAGCTGGTTGCGCCGTGAAGATACGCCATTGGTCAGGGTATCAGTAGTGTCTTGTGCCCCGATCTGGTCTGGACGGATCTTTGCGCTGTATGCTATCAGCGTCCTGATGCCGTCCCACGCTGTGAACGGGATATCTTCAGCAGGCGCGGCACCGGAAGCGGGAACAGTACCGGCGGAAGCGGGAACACCGGAAGCACCGGCAGCCGGCACAGCTGCAGTATTGGTATCTGCTGACTTTGCCGGCGCTGCTGTACCCTGCCCGGCGGCAGGCGCGGTTGCCGGGCTGGCAGCCTCCCCAGCAGAAGCAGCCTCGGAAACACCCGGCTCGGTATCAGCCTCGGGAGCCGTCTCCTCAACAAGCGAATCCGGGTCATCGTCTGTCATGTAGACACGCTTCCCATCGCGGCCTGCATTGAATACATCCACAGTTACGCCTGCAAACTCGGGGAGCAGCAGGGTGCGGGACCCGAGGTTCGCCAGCGTTGGGGAATTGCCAAGACCGACTTCAACATAATTTTCAACCCCAAGGCCGCCCCGCCCTTCAGGGGTGAACAGCAGGCTCTGGGTTTCGATCCACCGTACGGGGGACGCAAACTGCCAGCATAGGAGTTCGATAAGAAGGAGCCGTGCGAGTTTGCCTTCGTCAGCGGCATACTCATTCCACCGATCATCATTGTCTGCGATCGCGCGCAGCTGTTCTGAAGGTACCACATCAAGGATAGCCCGGGCGAAATCGCGGGTCAGCTCAAACGGGCGTGCTACCAGGTTGGGGATATAACGCCCTACAAGGCGGCGGTACTTAATATTTTCAGGAAGCAGGGAATCCAGTTTTGCGCGGAACTCCGGAACACCTTTGCGCAGCAGGGTGGAATGGAATGGGACGTCAATGCCGGGGACCAGCATAAACGGCTTCTTGCCGCCCGCTTCACGCGCACGGCGGGAAGAATCCTTCTCAAGCGCTTTCAGTCCGGCAATAGTCCCTGCTATTGCATACTGGGAGCCTGCAAGGTTATAGTTAACGATCTGCAGGAATTCACCTGACTGGCGTGATATGCCATCAATGTAACCGTTAACATGGGCATCATCCACACCGAACTGGTTCGGGCGCAGAGCCCCCATACGGTAATTCGACCGGCCCTGTGCATCACGTTCAATAAGATGGTGCATGGTGGAGCCGCGGTGGAAGACCAGCTCAAGCTCTGTTTCCAGCGGGATTATCTGGGCAAAAGCGCTCAGTGCATTATATTCCCCCAGGGAATGCCCGGCAAAATATGCGGGCTCGAAAATCATTCCCGCTTCACGCAAACGGGCGGTCTGCGCCTGGGCCACGGTTGCCAGCGCGACCTGGGTAAACTGCGTCAGATTGAGCAGCCCTTCGGGATGCCGGTATGTCACGCCGCGCGCGGTAAGCTCTTTAGGGTTATCGCGCACAACAGCAAGTATGGAGAACCCGAGCCTGCTGCGGGTAAGCCTGTCTGCGCGTTCCCATACCTGGCGAGCTGCCGGTGACTGCGCGCGCTCATCAAGCGTCATGCCCTGCTTCTGGATACCCTGCCCGGGGAACACGTAAGCCGACGTATAAGGGCGACATACAGCAGTAGCACGGGATACGGTCTCTTCACCGATGCGGCATGTCACTTCAATAACGATCCCGCCGTCATTGACTTTGCCTACGCGCTCAACGCTGATCTCAACGCGGTCATTCAGCTGGACCATACCGTACATGGCATACGTCCATCCTGCGATCTCATAGTGCGCACCCTTGGTATCTGCCGCCTGCACAACATGCTGCGCAGCCGCGGACAGCCACATCCCGTGGACCAGCGGGGCCTGGAGCCCTGATACACGCGCTGCACGGGCTGACGTATGGATCGGGTTGAAATCCCCTGATACACGCGCAAAGGCAGTCATATTATCCGGCGCCTGCACTGTAACGCGGCGCAGCAGACGGCGCGCAGCCGGGCGGATATCCGCCTTTATGCCGCCGTAATCAGGGGCGTCTTCAGGAAGCTGTGAAGAATAGACACGCCCGCGTATTGCGAAACGCTCCGTCTCATGGGCCAGTACAGTACCGTCCTGCCCAGCGTGCTCCACATGTATAGTGACCACACGCCCGGCTGAAGATTCCTGGAAATCCTCAGCCCAGCTCTTCAGATCTATACGCTGGCCATAATGCCCCTGCAGCTGCGCATCGCTGACAAGCAGCTCAACGGAATGGTCCAGATGGACAGCATTGAGCAGGCCTTCAATAATTGGGGTCTCCCCTACATAAACAGAGCCGAGCGCAGTATATATCGCAGGCCATGCCGGTCCCGTAAGCGCATCAGGGACAATACCTGAGGGGATGAGGGACTGCGGCAGATGGCCGGCAGTAGCACTCTCATGGTCATACCCCAGATTTGCGCTGAGCGTATAATGGGCAGCCGCTATACCGAACGGATGGGCTGCATCCTTTGTTTCAGGGGATATTTCAGGCATACGGTCAAGTACATCGCCCGTGACGGCAGTATTGCCGATACCGGCAGTCCCTGCAAGGAGCACATAGATATGCCCCTTCAGGCGGTCACGGTCTACTACCGGCATGCGGAACGGATGGCCGTGGTCCACAATAAGCGGGATAACAATATGCCGCACGGCGTAAGGCTCCTGTTCACCGGTCCCATGCCGCCTTTCACCATCCCAGAATGTATCAAGATGGATATCAAGGTCATAAAACTCCTGCATCCCCTGTGTCTGGACATGTGTCAGCGTGTAGTGAGGATCATCCCTGCGGGTATTGTACGCAGGATTGTCCATAACATGCCCGACCCATGAAATCGTTGGGGATTGGCGGATAAAGGCCTCGTCATCATCGCACCCTTCCTGGGCGGAAAGGCTGGCAGGGATCCGGTACCCTTCTTTACTGTCCGCAGTGCGGACACGGTCAGCAACGGCTTTATCAAAACGGGAGAGGATATCTACTACGGGCTCATTCATCGTTGTGATGCCTGCAACAGAAAGCGGCCCGGGGATTATCCGTACAGAATCGGCGCTGTACCGGCTGTCTTCAGCCTGCCACAGCTGGTCGCGCCCCCACCAGCGCAGAAGGTCCCCGTCGATCACAGGGACGAACGGCAGCGGTTTCGGATATTCCTGGGACAGCTGTGGGAACCATGCGGCATCTGTGGCAGCCACATGGGCGGTACGGGACTTCGGGTATTCCCTGCCCAATATTTCCAACGCCTGCTGCGGGTTTTCCACAGCCTGCGCATCAGAAAATACTGAGGTGAATGTGCCTTTATCCTGTTCATTGATACGCGCTTCAATACGGTGGAGGAGGTGAAGGAACCGCAGCCCGAAAGTCCTGTCTGCCCACGGGTAGGTCAGTTCCACAAAACGCCCGGCCCACTCATAGTAGGTCATATCTTCCACATCACCGAAATACGGCTTGGCAGTGCTGTCAAGCGCCTGGATGATCTCATCTCTGCGGCTTTCCAGTTCTTCAGGATGCTTCTCCAGATGCACGATCAGACGCCCTGCGCGCGCAGAAGCATTTTCGATCTCATAAATATCAGCATGGAGATGGCTCAGCCCCGAAGACATACCGCCGGCGACCCCTCCGCTGGGTACCCAGCTTTCCCCCAGCGGCGCAAAAGGGTCCCCGTTCTTTTCAGTATCTGTGATACCGGGCGTTTCCACAAGGAATTTCTTGACCTGCGGGCTTGTATGGGCTTCTTTCGCCGTCATCAGTGCGGTCCCCACGAGCACACCGTCAACAGGCATCGCAGGCAGGCCGTACTGCTCAGACCACTGGCCGGAAATATAATCTGCCGCACGCTCAGGTGTCCCGATACCGCCGCCGGCAACCAGGACGACATTATGCCGGGCACGGATATCCGCATATGTGTTTACCAGCAGGTCATCAAGGCTTTCCCATGAATGATGCCCGCCTGCAGCACCGCCTTCAACTTCCATGATCACGGTAACCGGATCAGCTTCCTTCGCAATATCCAGTACCTGCCTGATTTGTGCAACAGTACCGGGTTTGAAAACAACATAGGTGAACCCGTCATCATGGAGCTGCGTTATCAGCTCCATAGCTTCGTCGGCCTCAGGGATACCTGCTGAAATCACTACCCCGTCAACAGGGGCACCTGAGATACGCGCCTTGGATACTATCCGCTTCCCCCCAAACTGGAGGTTCCACAGATACCTGTCCATAAACATGGCGTTGAATTCTACGGATGTGCCTTCGTCAAGCAGGCTTTTAAGCCGCGCAATATTATTGTCGAACACTTCCTCAGTGACCTGCCCGCCGCCGGCAAGCTCGGCCCAGTACCCGGCGTTGGCCGCAGCCGCAGGCAGATCCGGCTCTACCGTTGTAGGGGTCATACCTGCTACCATGATGGGCGAACGGCCTGTCAGGCGGGTAAAGGCAGTACTGACTTTGTCACCGGCCTCAGTGCTGACAATATGCGGCGCAAACTGCGACCAGTCTTCAGCTGGTTTATATGTACGGCCGGGCGTAGCAAGGTCAAGGCGCTTGCCGGCACTTGCAGCGCTGACGACGCCGGCACCGGTGCCTTCAATAAGGGCTGCAGTAAGCTTTTCTGCAACGACGCCCGGGCCGTAATCGATAAACCAGAGCGTCTGCCCGTCACGCTGGCTGCTTTCACTGCCGGCGCCGGGCTCATCTGTGCTTCCGGAATCCGTGCCTTCGCCGTTGGCGGAGGCTTTCTTCCATGCACGGTAATCGCTGAGTATCCCCTCAACCTGGGCCGCCCAGTCAACACTGTCAACGAGTACGGCCTGGGCCAGGCGCCGCGCATATCCGCTGTCGATGCCGCATTCGTCAGCCCAGCGGCCGACAAGCTCCACTGCGTCTGCAAGTACCGGCGAATGGAAGGGGATCGATACCTCCAGATACTCCACTGACGGATCGAATACGCTGCCTCCCCGAACTTTCTGCTCACGCAGCTTCTGCTGGTGCTTATGCTCGTTGTTTATGCAGGTTTCAAGCTTGCGCAGATCCTCAGGATACCCCGATACCACATAGTTATCACGCGAATTTTTCACACCGATAACGATTTCGCCCTGACGCTCAGGGATCCGTGAAATAAGTACTTCGATCTGTTCGCGGGTGGCCCCTTTAACAGACAGCATGGGCGATGCACCCTTCACCGGGACGATCCCCCGTGCCCCGGCGATACGGCTTCCCGCAGCGCCAATCAGGCGCGAAACAGCCAGTATGGATGTAATCTGCGCATCAGCCCCGGCCTGGGATATTTCGCCGCGGGCAAGGCTGCTGAGTACGTCTACGATATCAGTTGACAGAAGCCCCTGTGAATGGCCGGCTGCCCTGACAAATGAACCGGAAGCAAAAGGCATCCCCAGTTCTTTCGAGTCCAGAAGGGCTGCCAGCTGTGCCAATACAACTCCGGGCACACTGACCTCAGCATACCTGGCATCCCCCAGGATAAGGCTTTGCGATGCATAGGAGAAAAGGTCCAGGCGCCTCCCATAGACCGTCAGAAGCTCAGTTGCCGCAGGCTGCAGCAGTGCCTCAGCAGCAGCATCGTAGGCACGCAGCTGTTCGAGGAGCCGGCTGTTCTGTGCAGCTTCATCCACAGTGCTGGTCCATGGCGTTGACTGTCCGGCGAAAAGGAAAGCATGCGGCTGGGTATCCATAGAGGAAAAGAACGAGTTGTCCATTGTATTACCTTTTTCTGTATTATTTTTTTGCATTATCGGTTTCTTCTGTGCTTTTATTATTTATTTGCTGTAGATATTTCTTCTGTTACAATCTGCATCCCGCGTTTCCGCGCGTTTACAGAGGCTGGTTACCGTGCCTCCTCGCATACCGTGGCTGGGCTTTTTTATCTTTGAGCAGTTCAAGCGCCTGCGAAACAGCAGAACGGGTATCCTCGGGATCGATCATGCTGTCTATCTCTCCTATCTCCAGGGAAAGGTTGGCATTCACCGTGGTCTGCTCATATTCTTCAACGAGTTTCTGCCTCAGCCCGTCTACATCGCCGCCATCATCTGCAGTACGGCGGAGTTCCTTGCGGTGAAGGATATTCACGGCACCCTGCGCGCCGAGGACGGCTATCTGCGAATTGGGCCAGGCGAGGTTGATGTCGGCGCCCATCGATTTCGACCCCATAACAATATATGCGCCGCCAAAAGCCTTGCGCAGGATCACAGTAACCAGGGGCACCTGCGCGTTGGCGTATGCATAGATCACTTTGGCACCGCGGCGGATAATGCCGGCATGCTCCTGGTCGCTGCCAGGCTTATATCCCGGGACATCCACGAGTGTAACGACAGGGACGTTGAAGGCATCGCAGAGCCGGACAAAGCGGGCAACTTTTTCAGACGATTCAACGTCAAGGCTGCCGGCACGCACACAAGGCTGGTTGGCAACTATCCCCACACTGCGTCCGTTGATGCAGGCGAACCCTGTCACCACGCTTTGCGCAAAAAGCTCATGGACCTCAATGAATTCACCGTAATCTGCAATGCAGCGGATCACGTCAAGCACGTCATAAGGCTGACGGTCATTTTCAGGGACGATATGGCTTATGCGCTCTGCCGCGAGGTCTTCTGCGCGCCCTTCGGCATAGGCGTAGGAGGGAGGGGCGCTCTCGCAGCTGGAAGGCAGATATGCCAGGAGCGTACGGGCATAATCAATGGCATCGGCCTCGTTTTCACCCAGATAGTGTGCTACGCCCGATGTGGCATTATGCACATGCCCGCCGCCAAGGTCTTCCATGGAGATATGCTCGCCGGTAGCAGCTTTAACGACCTCCGGCCCTGTAACAAACATATAGGAATTCTCTTTGGTCATGATCACAATATCGGTGAGTGCCGGGCAATATACTGCACCACCCGCGCAGGGGCCGAGGATCAGCGATATCTGAGGTATGTATCCTGATGCCTGGCATGTTTTTTTGAATATCCTGCCGTATTGGGTCAGGGCTTCTACACCTTCCTGGATTCGGGCACCGCCGGAGTCTATGACTGCTATGACAGGCACTTTCAATTCCATTGCCATATCAAGCAGATGGCATATTTTTTTGCCCTCCGCCCGGCCCATAGTCCCCCCGCGGACGGAAAAATCCTGGGCATATACCCCGGCTGTCCGGCCCATGATCTGGCCGAAGCCGGTCACAACGGCTGAACCCGGGATATCTTTATTGATATTGCCGCCGCTGAAACGCCCTATTTCATGGAAAGTCTTGTCATCAAAAAGGAGGTCAAGGCGCTCACGCGCTGTATATTTCCCTTTTGGATGCTGGCGCTCCCGGGCGTTTTCCTCTGCATCAGCCGCAAGCTTTGCCGCGTGGACGATCTCCTCGCGGATTGGCTGCCGTCCTGCCGTAGTAATGACTGATGATGAGGCTGCCGGCGGTACTGGTATCTGCAAAGATACTTCCTGCTCATCCAGTGTATGTACTGCTGCCATTATTTATCCCCTTCTTTCCGGTCTCTGTCAACCGCCCCATCATTGTCCGCCCCGCGGCCGGTGCCATCGGCGCCGCTGGTGCTGCCTGCACTATCCGCGGCAGTACTGCCGGCATCTTCCGTACCGGCAGAAGCCTCCCCGGAACCGTCCTGAGAGATAGTTACCAGAGGGTCGCCTGCATCGACACTGTCAGACGGCCCGACCATGATCTCAGCCACACGCCCTGACAGCGGGGCATAAACATAATTTTCCATTTTCATAGATTCGAGGACCACGAGAAGATCGCCTTTGGAAACCTTCTGATTCGTAGCAACATTGACCCGCGTGACCACAGCCTGCATAGGGGCGCTGATCTGCCCATGGGAATCAGATGATGCCTGTGACCCGCTGTCAGCATGCGCCGTGCTGAGCCCGTTCCCTCTCAGGGGCTGGGCCGGGCGGCGCTGCGAACGCAGCCGTCCCTGGGTAAGCAGCCCCACAAAATCTGTGGGGACGTTGAGCCGCACACGCTTGCCGTTGATCTCCATAATAAAGGACTGCGGCGCAACGCTGCCTATTATCTCCTGCGGGGACTGCATCTGGACAAGGCTCTGCGGCATACCCGCCCGCGCAGAAGCAGCGCTCTGCGAAAGGTAGTTCTTCTCCAGCCAACGTGTAGTAACAGCGAAGCTGCCGTTTTCGGCGGTGAAATCAGGATTGTGGAATATATCGCGGTACAGTTCGCAAGGTGTTGTGATCCCTGTGATCTCAAATTCATCAAGTGCCCTCAGCACGCGGGGTATAGCCTCTTCACGGGTACGGGCAGTAATGATAATCTTTCCCATCATGGAATCAAATTTGGGTGAAACAGTGTTGCCTTCAGCCACGCCGAAATCGATCCGTATGCCCGGGCCTGAGGGGAAATGAAGGTGCTCTATGGTGCCGGAACCCGGGGTAAGATTTTTCTGCGGGTCTTCGCTGGTGATACGCAGCTCGAAACTGTGTCCGCGCGGCTCCCCTGCCCGGGTAAGCTCTTTGCCGTCTGCAATATTGAGCTGCTCCCGTACAAGATCGATCCCGCATACTTCCTCGCTTACCGTATGCTCTACCTGCAGACGGGGGTTGACTTCCAGGAAATACACGTCGCTTGTTGGGGTCACCATGAATTCGCAGGTCCCCAGGCCTTCATATCCGACTGAATCAAAAAGCCTGCGGGAGTATGTCATCAGGCGTGCCTGCACCTTGTCGCTGAGGAAAGGCGCAGGGGCTTCTTCAATGAGTTTCTGGTTCCTGCGCTGTACAGAGCAGTCGCGGGTGGAATACACGGTAAAATTCCCCAGCGAATCACGCCCGCACTGCGTTTCCACATGCCGCGCGTGGGCTACGAATTTCTCAATGAAGTATTTGCCCAGATCACTGCCCTGGAGGGAATCATGGGCAGAGTAGAAAGACCTGAGCCCGTCTTCGTCCTTCACTACAGTAATGCCGCGCCCGCCGCCGCCATCGGTACGTTTCATCATTACCGGATACCCATAGCTTGCACCAAATTCCACCAGTGTGTGCACATTATCGACGGGTTCACTGACGCCCGGTACCGGCGGAACCTGTGCTACATGGGCCACACGCCGGGCACTGATCTTATCCCCGAGGTCTTCAAGCACCTGCGGCCTGGGGCCGACCCATGTAAGCCCGCGTTCCAGCACATGCGCAGCAAAATCCGCAGATTCCGAGAGGAACCCGTACCCCGGGTGTATGGCATCTGCCCCGCTGCGGCGGGCAATATCAAGGATCGCATCCTGGTTAAGATATGTTTCGTTATATGTATCCCCGGGAAGATAATACGCTTCTGCCGCCTGGTCAACATAAGGGGCACGGCGGTCCGGCTCGGAGTACACGGCTACTGTTTCAATCCCCATTTCCTTTGCCGTGCGGATAACACGCAGGGCGATCTCGGACCTGTTGGCAACGAGCAATTTTTTCATATCAGACTCCCTTATGTACCCTTATCTGCCTTTATTTACTGTGCTATTTACAGTTACTGTGTGTATTGTGTGCTGCGCAGGCTGCGGAACGCCGGCAGAAACATCCCCGACGGTTATACGCCGCCGGGAACCGTCTTCAAGCCCGACAGTCAGCGAAGCATCAGCAGATATCCCTTTCGCCGTGCCCGTAAATGTTTCGCCTGAGGGGAGTGAGACAGTTACAGGCTGGGCCCTGAGAAAATCAAGCTTTTCAGCCCTGTTTCTGAGGTACCGGCATGTTTCTGACGGCGAGGACTTAAAATCAGACAGCATCTGCGACAGGCGCACAGCGATACTTTCAGCGAGCCCGTCCCGGAAAGCTGCAAATGAAGGCCCTGCAGCCGGGACATCCATAACAGAGCTGAGCGATGTCGCATCAAACCCGTTAAATTTCTCAGCGGGGACTGCGCAATTGATCCCTATCCCAATCACAGCAAGAACCATAGGCTCTCCCCTGCCGGCAGCCGCAGTACCTTCACGTGAAGTATCCCTGTCGGAACCGCCATCAAGGCTATCTGTCCCCAGACGGATCAATATGCCGCCGAGCTTCCTGCCGTCCATGTAAATATCATTAGGCCATTTAAGCTTCAAACTGGCAGGTACAGGGATAGCAGCACCGCTATTATTACGTCTATCAGATCCCCCCGGCAGGGCAGATGCCGTATCCTCAGGCTGGCTGGCGCCGGAGCACGAAACAAACATATCTTCCAACGAATCTGCTGCGGCCACGCCGGCGAGCACCGTCAGCCAGTTTGAATACCCTTTAGTGACAGCCTCCTGAGGGATGGCTGCAGCAAAAGAGGCAGTCAGCGACCCTCCCGGATAGGAGACCCACTCGCGCCCAAGCCGCCCATGCCCGCCTGTCTGGTTATCGGCGATAACGGCTATACAATTTTTTGTAGATTCTAACAAGAACCGGGTATCGCTGCCGGACCCGCCGGCAGTATGTTCGAATGCATAGTCATTCGTAGAGTTAACAGTGTCCAGATGAACTAGCCTTATATGCCCCGAACGATCCCGATCCCATCTTTTCCCATAAAACACAACTTCCAAAGTACTACAATCATGCGGATAGCGCTTTATATAAACCTATAAAAATTGTACCTGTTTTTTATCGATCCCAACAATAAACAGGGCATGTGCGTACAGCTATCATAGTGTATGAAATTTACCTGAAATATGTGGAAAACTGTAGGGAAAATACAAAATCAGCAGTAAAATTTTGTTGTTTTATACAAATTTTCCAGGAAAACGGCTGTATATGGCCGGTTACGTAACCGATTTTCAGGAAAACACTAAAGGAGCATTTATGGAAACTCTGTCAGGCCTTATCCCGCGGCTGCGCGCCGCAGCTGCACACCACCGGCTGCTCTCCTCAGCACTGCGGTCCACCATCGCCCTGATCTCCCTGGTCATCGCTAATGCCCTGGGACGCATCCCCATTCCAGGTACACCGGTAGGGATCACCCTGCAGACAGGGGCTCTTATGTGCATGGCGCTGGCGCTTTCGCTAAGCGAAATCACCGCAGCGGTAGGCGCATATATTACATTAGGCGCTATGGGGGCGCCCGTATTTTCAGGAGGGATGTCCGCCGCCGCACTTATAGGGCCCAGCGCAGGTTTTATCTGGGGGTTCCTCGCAGCTACACTTATCTCCGCACTGCTGGCCGGCGCAACATGGTCCCATTCCGCAGCAGCGGATAGCGGGCATACACACAAAGCGCTGCTCGCACTGCGCTATGCCGCTTCCTGTGCAGCAGGGCTTATGGCCGCCCTTTACGGTATTGGCATTGGGGTACAAAGCATTATTACGCATGTCCCTTTTATGCCTCTGCTTTATGCATCCGCACCGTTCCTCATCCTTGATTCTATAAAAGTGGTGATCGCCGTTATGTTTGGACTGTCGCTGGCTGCAGCACGGCAGCCAAATAATGAAGCTCAGTAAAAGCATTTGAGGGCATTTGAGGCGGAGCGCGCACTCGCTCGCAATCGCCGCACTGCCTTTGCGTCCGCAGGCAGCCGCCCAAAGCCGGTTTATTTGCCTTGCTGCTTGCCCTGCTTAAAGTTCCGGCTGGCGGCGTGGTCGCCTTCGCTTAAGGCAGCAGCGGCCTCCATGATACCTTGCTTATCGGATTCAGCCAGCAGCTCCCATGAGCCGAGGGTATCAGACACCGCTTCCACTACTGTGTCATCATGCTGCTGGTTCCCCGGCACCTGCCCCTGCACAGCAATAAGCTCCATAGGGCAGTTCTGATAATCCGCCATCCCCGTAACAAGGTCAGAACCAGCTTTAGATGCTGTATCAGACTTAGAAACAATAGATCCTTCTCCAAACGATACGGTGCTTTTTGTTATATCCGCCATAGTATTTACCTCCCTGCTGCTGTTTTCTGCTGTATATTCCTTTTTCTTTTCCAGTTTGTCTATATTGTCTATGCATATCTTATCTGCCGGCTCAGGCCGGTCACGTGCCCTGTGAGTAACCGCCCTTTCCGAGGCCTTCATCCAGGCGGCGGATATCCCTGGCATACTCAATATCCAGCTTCTCCATAGTGCCGCGGATTTTATCCAGTTCAAGCCGAAGCCGGTCCTGTTCCTCGTCAAGCTCCAGCAGCTGTTCTTCGCGGAGAAGACGGATACCATACAGGTCGTTATCAAAATGCCGGAGCAACGATCCTGCTGCAACCTGTTCGCCAATCAGCCGCTCAACCTGCATGCTGCATACATCGAATTCAGAACCCAGCTCTTCAAGCCCTTTCCTCAAGCCTTTAAGCTTTTCTTCACGGTCCGACATCTCATCCATTGATGCCGTATATTCCCTGCGCAGATCGTCATATCTGCGCGACCTTTCGCGATCAGGCAATAAACCCATAAAACTGTCTCCATTAATGGTGTTAAATTGTTAAATACTGGCCACACTCAAAAAATAAAAATTAGTGCCTAATAATAGTCAGTATCAATGTCATCCCAACTACTCCAGAACGTATAATCCTTATACTTCCCGCTGGTATCATTGACGTAATCAAAATTTGTAGGAGGGTATTCAACACGCTCATTCTTATGATGGAGCTCATCCTGCATTACCACAGGATGCCTGTATACCAGATCGGCATCATTCCTGCACCATACTACAAACTGCTTTTCCTTCCTGCCCAGCTGCCACCTGTGCCGTATATTATACGCAAGGTTCCTGCCGTATGCCCGTTTTACACTTTCATAAGTGACGGTCCAACCTGGATATAATTTACGGATTCTGGAGTTATACACACTGATTGCTTTCTTGACAGCAGGCACCCTTTCAGCGGGGATAGGATCAGCGGGCCACCACTCCGGAAGCGAGAGCCCGGGTATGAAATTCGCGGGTTTTTCCCCAAAAGGCGGATGGTCTGTGTCAAGCAGTCCTTGGAACTCATCCACCATTGACACCGAAGTCGCCCGCATATCCTGGATGTATCTCAGTATATTGGTACTTCCGGCCATAATAACTGGAGAAAATACCAGAACTGTGATAACCGTTATAATGCCGATCCGTACCCGACTATCATATTGACGGTCTGATAACATCGCATACACTCCTATATCCTTATACTGTTAAGCTCCATACTTAATTCCCGACTTATAATCCCCATACCAATAAGCAAAATACATCTCCCTCGTATATATCCGCCATCCGGTTGAAATATTGCGCGCAAGATCCCTGCCATACGCCCTCTTCACACTCTCAAAAGAAACTGCCCTTTTAGGGTATAAGAAGTTATATTTACTGATTGCCTTTTTGATATCCTGTATCTGTTCGGAAGAAAATGGGTTGTCAGGCCAGTCGTCAGGGGTATGCCCGTATCTGGGTGAACACTGAGCAGGGGCATTCCCAAAATGACTGCTAAATTCCAGAATCATACTCTCGCACAATTTCTGCTGCTGTGGGACTTCCACTTCGTTATGGTACTGTGCCCGGATTGTTATTGCGATAATTCCGAGCAGGAAAACAAGGATGCATATCAGTACTGTGCGTAATGACGGTGTGCGCAGGAGGCGGCGATGGATATGGGCAGATGGCATCATTTGTCTTCGTCACTCCCCCTGACCCGGAGCAAACATATAATCCTGAAACGCATGCGAATCACTATGAGTAATAAAATAATAATTAGTTATACCATCAACATCTATAGCCTTATCACCCTTATGATGAATTAAACGACCATCAGAAAAAATATCATTCTTATACACCAGGTTCGCGTAGTGTCGGCTCCAGTGTATGAAGGCGTGTTCTTTCTTATCCAGCTTCCAGCCCTGCTCAACATTACGCTTCAAATCCCTGCCATACGCCCTCTTCACACTCTCAAAAGAAACAGTATCCCCAGGAAACAGAGAATTATACACACTGATCGCCTTCCTGATACCAGATACCCTGCTAGAAGGAATAGGATCAACAGGCCACACATCAGGATCCGAAACACCAGGAACAAAAGACCCGGGAGCCTCCCCCAAAGGAACAGCCCCAGGACGATCCCCCTCAAACTCCTCAACCATCACCGACGATAACGCCGCACGAGCCTGACGCAAATCCCGAACACGCACAACCACCACACCAGCACCAACAACAAGAATTAAAACAATAACAACCACCACACCAGCCAACCGTACCCGGCGCGAATACTCACAATCAGACAACATTTCTATCACTCCCCCTGATCCGGAGCAAAAGCATAAAGACCGCCATTATTATCTGTAGCAGCCAAAGTATAATTCGACATCATCCTCTCACTCTCAACACTATCCCCCCTATGATGCACTACACCATTAGGATCCCGCCAATCTAAAGCATACACAAGCCTTGGATATTGCCGGCTCCAGTGTATGAAGGCGTGTTCTTTCTTATCCAGCTTCCAGCCCTGCTCAACATTACGCTTCAAATCCCTGCCATACGCCCTCTTCACACTCTCAAAAGAAACAGTATCCCCAGGAAACAGAGAATTATACACACTGATCGCCTTCCTGATACCAGATACCCTGCTAGAAGGAATAGGATCAACAGGCCACACATCAGGATCCGAAACACCAGGAACAAAAGACCCGGGAGCCTCCCCCAAAGGAACAGCCCCAGGACGATCCCCCTCAAACTCCTCAACCATCACCGACGATAACGCCGCACGAGCCTGACGCAAATCCCGAACACGCACAACCACCACACCAGCACCAACAACAAGAATTAAAACAATAACAACCACCACACCAGCCAACCGTACCCGGCGCGAATACTCACAATCAGACAACATTTCTATCACTCCCCCTGATCCGGAGCAAAAGCATAAAGACCGCCATTATTATCTGTAGCAGCCAAAGTATAATTCGACATCATCCTCTCACTCTCAACACTATCCCCCCTATGATGCACTACACCATTAGGATCCCGCCAATCTAAAGCATACACAAGCCTTGGATACCTCCCCGTCCAATCAATAAAGTCCCTCGTTCCCGCAAGTTTGCTTTTATCAGATGCCTTGGGTATATCTAAAAGATTCTTTTTAATATCTTGGGCGAATTCCGAGAAACGATACTTTTTCCCGGGGTGTAGCCGGTTATACATTTCTATAGCGTGTTTGATTTTAGTTTGTACCTCAGGTTTAGAAAGCATCTCAACTATTGGATCCACATAGCTTTCATCATGCTCCCCATGGATACCCTTGTACCGGAAGATAACTCCCATATCATTGAATATCTCTTTACGCCCATAAAAAAGCACAGCATCATTAAGCTTATTCACTTTATCCGCACGCTTCCTGTCCCTTTCTTCATCCATTACATCACTGGCAAATTCCTGCAGGATCGTAAAAGCCTCTACAGTTTTACCCGCAAGTTTAGGAAGCTGTTCAGCAATAAAACTCTTCACCTTTCCAAAGCCCTCATTAAAAGCTGCGTGCCCTGAAGCTCCCACTACATCCCAACCCTCAAATCCTTCAATGTTTTGTAAATTATGCGCAAAACTGATAAGGTCTGCCATACCTCCCGACATTGCTACATACATATATGATAAGTTTGCAGTTGTCCCATCTGGTTTGGTTTCGGCAGTTACCACATGCGAGAGATGCGGTTCTACCCCTATGATGACCATACGCGCCGAGCTTGTATTCCCTTGAGGAGGCAGCATAATACTCAGATTTATGCCTAAACCGACAGGGGTACTGCCCCAGATAGATTTAGTGATCTCACCTGTATCAAGCCTGACCCAAACGGGCTTAATATTCTTTATCAAATTCAGGATATTATTAACCATCGCCCGCCCTACCCAAGGAGCATGAGGATCCCCCTTATCTGTTGAGACCATGAGCGTATTATGGGCAAAGGAGTCAGATGCACCTATCATCCAGTCTAATAACGCACTCTTTTTATACCCATACAGGTGAACATTGGCAAAAGAAGATCTCTTTGAACCATCCCTTGCAAAAAGGAACCTCACTGCCTCCTGCAGGGATTTGATATCCGGGTTGAACTCCGTATATTTGCCGTTAGCCATATTTTCCATAGCCTTCACAGCAGCAGCTGCCATCCCGGATGTAAGAAGCCACGACGGAAGCTTCGCCAGGCCTTTCCATAACGCTTTATTATTCTTCGCAGGATCCTTTTCCCCACTCCCGGCGCTATAAAAATCAGAAGCCTGCCAGCCGTCAGCAACGGCCTTCTTATAAGCCTCCCACTCCTCTCCGGTCATATATTTTTTTATTTCAGACTGTACGGCAACACCCCACTGGTTATCTACAGCTTCTGCCCATGCCATATCAGCATCCCGGCCTTCCGCTATCGCACGGGCGGCAGCGGACGCCTGTGAGATAACAGGGATAAGGTTCTGGACATCCGCATAAAACGTTGATGACATATTTATATAGTGGTGCACCCGGTCAAGGGCATCCCTGTATCCCCGGGCAACAGCCTCACACACCGCATTAAGATGCTCAGTCGCCTCCGCCAGGCTGTCAGCCGCGGCATTGCCCTCTGCCGACTTCGAAAGGGAGCGCGCCCTGCCGCGCATATCCTCCAGCTGCGAAGCACGGCTCTGCATATCGCTGATAAGCTGTTCCAGATGGCCTGTGTCCACAGAGCCGTCAGGTTCGGTCGGACGCAGCTCACCCAGCGCAGCAAGGTTTTTCCTGTCACCTTTTTTAACAGCATCAAAAAGCAGCGACTGGGAACGCAGGAACTCAGAATGCGAATGGATCCTGGATGTCAGCGCCGTATAAGCCTCCCCCTGCAGCTCATACGACTGCAGATCAAATACAGAAAACCGCGACAGCCATTGGCGGCACTCACTGGACTTCCTGTCCATCAATTGGATCTCGGTGTTAAGCTGCTGCTTTAACTCCCGGATTTTGATCCTCATTACAAATCATCCCCGCATCTTATATATGATCTCAAACTCATAACTCATTATGTCTACGGTATAAAAACCTAAGGCACTATATCTTCAGCATACAAAGGGCGACAGACAGCCCCCCCCCGCCAGTATCTCTCCCCTTCCCCTGTGTATCCCCCTTTCCTGACAGTTCCACACACCCGGTCTAGAATTGGCGACATGAGTACTGCGCCGCGCCTTGAATCCGCCAAGCATGACTGGGGCGATGATATCAGCGGATGTACTGTGCTGCATATCGATATGGATGCGTTCTATGCCTCATGCGAGATAGTGCGGCATCCTGAGCTCAGAGGGAAACCTGTCATCATAGGGACAGGCCGCCGGGCAGTAGTATCCGCAGCCAGCTATGAAGCCCGGAAATTCGGCGTCAACTCAGCCATGCCGGCAGCTACCGCACACAGGCTTTGCCCTCAGGGTATATTCCTCCCTGTAGATATGCAGTATTACCGCAGCATGAGCAGCCAGGTTTTCGGAATATTCGCCCGGATCACCGACAGGATCGAAAAAGTATCTGTAGATGAATGCTATATGGACGTTTCAGGCGCGTTACTGCAGTGGAAAGACCCGCGCGAAATAGCGGCGTGGATACGCCAGACGGTAAAGAGGCGCATTGGAGTGACCTGTTCCGTTGGTATCGCATCAAATAAGCTTATTGCCAAACTTGCTTCAACAAATGCGAAACCGGATGGCATGCTCATGATCCCCCAGTCCCGGCAGGCCGAATTTATCCAGATGATGCCCATACGGGCAATCCCCGGGATCGGCCCTTCCACCGAACGGGCCCTATCAGCCTGGGGGATATCCACTGTGAAGCAGCTGGCGGATATGAGCATATCCAGCCTCACAAGCGCACTCCGGTCCGCAGCGCATGCCCGGTACCTTTACCAGGCAGCACGCGGGCTGGGGTCAAGTGGAGTAGTCGTATCTGCGGCCGAAAAATCTATTGGCGCAGAACGCACATTCGCGGAAGATACCAACAGCTGGCTGAAAATTTCGGGGCTTCTGCGATGGTGCTGCGACGATGTAGCTTCAACCCTGCGCCGCAAAAAGCTCTACGCCCGTACCGTCACGGTAAAATTACGCTTATCAGACCTGTCTCACATATCAAAATCACTGACTGTAACGCAGCCGATGAATTCTGCCGCCCAGATATACCCTATTTCCCGTCAGCTCCTGGCCCGGCTCCTTAAAATGCAGCAGCCGGAAAAAGGGAAGGACGCTGAGGTGCCCCGGCTTATCCGGCTGGCTGGCGTCAGTACCTCCCATTTTTCCCCTGCATCTTCGACTATGTACCAGCCTTCCATAGATGATTTAGATGAGGGGGATATGGCGGTACCTGCCGGGGAAAACAAAGATGCCTGCAGCGCCTCTGCCGGCTCCGGACACGATACTGATGCGGCAGAAGCAGGCAAAAACGCTCAAAGCCTTCTGCAGCAGGAGCCGTATCAGAAAAGTAAAAATAAAAGTAAAAACCCTGTGCCAAATACTGCGAAAATTGAATCTGCGCTTGACAGGATCCGCGAAAAATTCGGAAAGGGTTCAGCAAGTCTGGGGATCTGAGTCAGCCGGGCACTCACAGGCTATGGTTGTTGAGATATTCCGCGTTAACATCAGCAGGGAGCTCAGCAACACGCGGATCATCATGGTCAATAATGCCAAAAGCCTGCGCACCGCCCGGATCCCCTACTTCATCAAAAAGGGTGGCCGCGGCATCTTTATACCAGACCCAGTCATCAGGAAGGTCATCCTCATAAAATATGGCTTCCGTAGGGCAGACGGGCTCGCAGGCGCCGCAGTCCACGCATTCGTTCGGATCAATGTACAGCGTCCGCTGGCCCTCATAAATACAGTCAACAGGGCACTCATCAACGCATGCACGGTCTTTCACATCTACGCAAGGTTCCGCAATAACGTACGCCATAATGCCTCCTGCTTCGGCTGCCGTTTCAAAACTTCTATCTACAGTGTAGCGTTACCGGTGAAAATGAAACACCCGCATGCAGACAGCGATGATACATTACAGCCCTATAAACACCGGCTCGGGGACAAGATCAATATTGAACGCCTGCTGTACGCCTTCACGAATTGTCCGGGCAAGCCGGACAATATCATCCGAACGCGCGCCACCCCTGTTAGTCAAAGCAAGCGTATGGCGCGATGACAGCGCAGCACGGCCGTTAACGGTAAACCCTTTATGGAACCCCGCACGGTCTATAAGCCATGCAGCCGAGGTTTTAATGCCTTCGCTGCCATCCGGAAGTATCGTTGCAAATCGGGGGGCATCAACTGGGAGAACGGCATCAGCCTGGGCAGGGGTGATAACGGGGTTGACAAAAAAGCTGCCGCAGCTCCAGCGGTCATAGTCAGGCTGTATCCTATCAGCCTGATGCGCATTATGGACTTCTGTCGGATCCTTTGTCCCCTTCATCCACGGATTCCCATACCGTGAAGGGTCTTCCACCATGCCCTTCCCGGTACGTATCTGCAGTACTGCGGTCCGGATATCGCTCGCAGCAATGCGTTCCCCGATCCTGGCCTGCAGCGCCTTCGCAAGCTGTGCCATGCCAACCACACCTGTTGCACTATGCCTCAGCTCAAAAACCACTGAAAGGACTATATAGCGCGGGCTGGGGAAATACTGCGAGGGGGTGCGCCCGTTCGTCCTCTCATCCATACCTTCATACATTGTCTTTTTAAGCAGTGATGTCCGGTACCCGAAGCCCATTTCCTCTTTTTTAAGGTTTATGACCTTCTGGGCCTTCCGGTCCCATACCTGCACCGAACTGACCGCTGATGCCGCTTCCTGCCCATAAGCGCCGATATTCTGCACTACGCTCGCACCAACGGTCCCGGGGATGCCGGACAGTCCTTCAATGCCTTCCATTCCCATGCGGACAGTATACTCCACGAAATCATCCCAATTTGTACCTGCTTCTGCCTCAACGTGCACCAGCTTCGGCTCCCCAGGCCCTGCCGGGACTGCTTCATCCAGTATGGAAACCTTACGGCGTGCGTCACGCACAACAACCCCATTGAAATCATCATCACTGACGAGCATGTTGGAACCGCCGCCAATAACGCATAAAGGCAGGTGTTCGCTGTCAGCATCAACAAGGGACAGGATAAATTCAGCGCGCGATGCGGGCTGGATGAACTTCCCTATGCGTCCCCCGATACGCATAGTTGTAATATCTGCAAAAGAAGCGGGCTTGCTGCCCACAGTATCAGGATGGCCTGCCGTCATAAATACGCTCCAAATTCCACAACTATTCCTGTTACTATCCTATCTTTCCGCAGTGATTTATCCTCTGTCAGATGCCGCTGGCGTCGCAGTACCATGCCGCAGATACTGCTGCAGCACCCGATCTGCCCAGCCCATACGTTTCCCCTGCTATACTTAGCACCGTATGTTAAAAACGCTATGGACGCTGTACGGCAGATACAACAGGCCGTACAAAACAAGATCGAAGGACCGGCGATGCACAAAACGCCTAAAATAATTTCCCGCGGGATAACCGCATTCGTTGCTTCTGCAGCGCTGCTGGGCATGGCAGCGTGCGGACCACAGCAAAAACCTGCTTCACAGCCAAAAGGTACGCCATCTTTATCCGCATCATCTTCACCTTCTGCGGGGACTTCCCGGCAGGCCTCTTCCGATGCCAAAAAACTGGCTGATTATATAGCATCCCCCGATATCACAAAGCAGGTTGAAACTGCTAACACCCAGATGGGCAAAGACGGCAGGGTTTCGCTGGCTTCCGAAGGCAAAACTGTTGTTATGACAGTCACCCTCAATAACTCGCTCTTCGGTTCACAGCCTCTCGATACGGTCAAACAGAACCTCAGGAGCAAGAAAGACCTTTTTGCCGACCAGTATGCAACCATCGGAGGGCAGATTGTCAAACAGATCCAGCAGCAGACAAAGCTGGAGGATCTGCATCTTAAGCTCAATATCTGCACTGAAGATGGGGAGGCTATCATCACAAAAACATATGATGAGAAGTCTTCAAGCTCTGCTTTGAAAAACTCGCAGTCAGGATCATCATCGCCCTCATCATCTTCATCACATTAAGCTGAGCTGCCGCGGCTGAGGCTGCCGGTCAGGAGCAACGCGCCTCTGCCCAGCCAGACTGCCGGCCAGCCAGGCCATCTTTTTAATAATTTATCTGTATAATCTGTTATCTGTATAACCTGCAGTTTTCCGGCTGTCATGCAGCCTGGACCCTTTCCAGCCTGTCTGATGAGGCCTGTACCGTCCGCAATAATTACTTATATTGGCCTATATTATTGGCAGTTTCACTATTCAGCTTCGAATGCCTGTACGAATAGCCGAAATAGACAGCCAAGCCGATAGCAAGCCATACAAGGAAACGCAGCCATGTCAAAACGGACAGGTTGATCATCATGAACAGGCACAGCAGTGCCACGATCCCCGGGACCCACGGGCTTCCCGGGACCTTAAAAGTGCGGTGCAGGTCAGGGCGTTTCCTGCGCATGATCGGCACAGCAGCAGCTACCAGCATAAACGCTGACAGTGTACCGATGTTGACCATATCGGACAGGATCGAGACATCAAAGAACGAGGCGATAACTGCGATTATTACTCCGCAGCCTATCTGAAGCAGTACCGGTGTCCCGCGCTTCCCGGTTTTTGACAGCCCTCTTGGCAGAAGGCCGTCGCGGCTCATGGCGAATACGACCCTCGAAAGGCCGAGGAGCAGCACCATAACCACAGTCGTCAGGCCCACAACGATACCAAAGGAAATAATTTTCGCTGCCCACTGTGCGCCCGCAAGTTCAAAAGCAGTTGCCAGCGACGGGTCTTTGGCAGCAGCCAGCTGTTTATACGACACCATGCCGGTCGTAACGAATGCGACGAGTATATACATAACTACAACGATGCTGACGCCGAGGATAATGCCGCGCGGCACTGTCCTGCCGGGGTCCTTCGCCTCTTCCGAAGCGGTAGCAACAATATCAAAGCCGATAAAGGCGAAAAAGACCAGAGCAGCACCTGAAAGTATCCCTGGCACCCCATATATGGAAGGCGTCATGTGAGTAGCCCACTGCCACAGCGGCTGCTCAACTGCTGACCCTGGTACTGCGCCGGATGCGCCCGCCGCAAGATGTTCCTGCGTCGGTATAAAAGGAATAAAATTACTCCAGCGGATGTAGAAGAATCCGGCAATAACAATAAAAAGCACGATTGCTATTTTGAGCACTGTCAATGCCCCATCAATGCGTGATGACAGATGGGTCCCCAGCACCAGCAGAAGGGTAAAAAAAGTAACGATCACAGCGGGCGCCCAGTCGAAGGTAACGGCACCGAAATGGATGCGGGTCGAAATGTTCCATCCCATGAGTTTGGTGAAATCGGTCAGATATATACCCCAGTACTTGGCAATCACAGCCCCGGCCATCATCATTTCAAGGATCATATCCCAACCGATTATCCATGCAATGAACTCGCCTATTGTGGTATAGGTGAAGGAATACGCTGATCCTGCAACAGGGACCATTGACGCAAATTCCGCATAGCATAATGCGGCTGCAGCACACACTACCCCGGCAATAATAAAACTGATGATCACAGCAGGCCCCGCATGGAAAGCTGCAGCCTGCGCACCTACAGAGAATATCCCCGCACCCACAGCGACCGCAACACCCATCATTGCAAGATCCCATGCGCTCAAAGTACGCTTAAGGCTCCTGCCTTTTTCCGCAGTCTCTTCAAGCGAATGTTCAACTGACTTTGTGCGCAGTACATCCATACTAGCCTCCGTCCCGGTTTCTGCTGCTGTCAATATGCGGTGGAACTTAAGTTATATTCCGCTAATGTACACAAGAACCCCGATAAAGCACGGCAGCTTGGGGATATTCCGTTCATATTCCGGGATCCCGGTTTATATCCGGATAACTGCTGGGGTAAAAAAGCAAGAAAAATAAAACCCGGCATGAAGCCGGGCAAAGTCATAATTCAGATTATCTGGAGCGCAGACCTGTTTACAGCCTTTCCAGTGTCTGGCAATAAAAGCAGGACTGATGCGGCACAGCACTGCCGCCGCCTCTGAAAGACCGGAGAATCAGCGGGTCTCGCGATGCAGCGTCTGCTTACCGCAACGGGAGCAAAATTTTTTCAGTTCAAGGCGATCCGGGGTATTACGGCGGTTTTTAGTTGTAATATAGTTGCGTTCCTTGCATACGGTGCACGCCAGCGTAATGCCAGGACGAATATCGGCACTTTTCTTTGCCATTGTTCACCTTTCATTAATGTATTAAGTGTTCCAAGCACACTAAACTATAGTGTGCTATGGACTACACTTACACAATTTGCCTCGTAGCGAGAGGGAGACTCGAACTCCCGACCTTACGATTATGAGTCGTACGCTCTAGCCAGCTGAGCTATCCCGCTATGGAGCCCCGAGCGAGAATTGGACTCGCGACCTCTTCCTTACCAAGGAAGTGCTCTACCACTGAGCTATCGGGGCGTGGCGGATAGTGGATTCGAACCACTGAAGCTAATAGCGGCTGATTTACAGTCAGCTCCCTTTGACCGCTTGGGAAATCCGCCTTTGCCGATGCTCATGGCATGGGCAACTTTGTTAGTCTGCCACTTTTTATGCAATTATGCAAGTCCAACATGCCGGATTCAGGAAAATTTTTCTATTTACCACACAAAACCATCGGCACTCAGCCCTGCACAGACCTCAATAACTGCATCATTAGCCTCAGGGACACCAATGGAGACCCTGATACCCTCACCGTCAAATGCCCGCACTGCAAGGCTTTGTGCACGGAACCTCGCAGCAGCCTCTGCAGTCCTGCTGCCCAGCGGAAGCCAGAAATAATTCGCCTGCGATTCCGGGACAGACAGCCAGCCCTGGCCCCGAAGCGCCCCCATAACACGCTTACGTTCAGCCACAATGGTATCCACCCTGTTCTGCAGCTCATCAAGGGCATCCAGGCTTGCCAAAGCTGCCTTCTGGGCCAGATCTGATACACCGAAAGGTAGCGCGACTTTGAGCATAGCGCTGACGACTTCAGGTTGTGCAATACCATAGCCTATGCGAAGCCCCGCCAGCCCATACGCTTTGGAAAATGTCTGGGCAATCACCACGTTAGGGTATTCATCAAAGATATCACGGGCAATACTGCGCTCAGGATCGGTATTAAACTGGAAATAGGCCTCATCAAACAGTACAAGCACATCTTCCGGCACTGCATCCATAAGCCTGGATACTTCGCCGCGGGTTACAGGAGCCCCTGTAGGATTGTTAGGGTTATTGACGACGACCAGGCGGGTACGGCTGTTTATAGCGGCAATCATGGCATCAATATCATGCCGCCCGTCAGAGGCAAGAGGTACCGGCACACCCGTAGCACCTGAAGCCGCAATGATGATCGGATAAGCTTCGAAACTACGCCACGGATAGATGATCTCATCGCCCGCCCCTGCAACTACGCTGACCAGCTGGACGATCACCTCTGTGGAACCGGAGCCTGCAACGACATTATCCAGCGAAACATTATTCAGCTCTGCGATACGCCTGCATATATCAGTGCAGCGCATTTCAGGGTACCTGTTGATCTGCGGTATGGCATTTTCCTCAAGTACTTTTTTTACGCTTTCCAAAGGTTCGTAAGGATTCTCATTGCTGGAAAGCTTATAGGGGATCACGCCCGGGATATGGGGCACAGCACTGCCCTGCTGGTAGCCAGTAATAGTATCGACTATTGCGCGGTGCTTAAAATCGTATGCCACACAACTATTTTAAGTGCTGCCGGGGAATTGGGAGCAGCCGGGGACCCCATGCGTTTCAAAATCTGATATAGGACGCGGCACGGAATCTGACAGGGCAGCGCCACACAGCTTCGCATATAAAAATCCCCTCTGCTGATATGCAGAGGGGACCCGAAAACCAACGGCCATATCCCCGGTCAGCTTACTGCGCTTTCCGGCACATGGCAGCGTATCCGGCCGCGTATCCTGCTACTGGAGGATAGCCAGGACGTCGCGCGCAGATACGATCAGGTAATCTTCGCCTTTATATGTTACTTCAGTACCGCCGTACTTGGAATACAGGACGCGGTCGCCTTCCTTGACATCCATCGGTACGCGCTCACCCTTGTCATCGCGGCGGCCGGGGCCAACAGCAAGGACTTCACCCTGCTGGGGCTTTTCCTTAGCAGTGTCAGGGATCACAAGGCCGGATGCAGTTGTAGTCTCTGCAGGGGCCTGCTTAATGATGATCTTATCTTCTAATGGCTTAAGTGTTATTGCCACTGTTACCATCCTTTCCGAAAAGTGTTCTTTCTTTTCAGCGTACGGGCAAGTGAGCAGCTGACGAACACCCATCCGCACTGAACGCTAAAACCTATAATAGCGTGAGGCTGGCACTCAATCAGCCCGAGTGCTAAAAGCTATGCTGAAAGCGTTACAATATATAGGAAACGCCAGAGCCGCCGCCATCACGCATGACACCTGCGCCAGCCTATTCTTTGCTGCCGGCAAACTGGCGGCGCTCAATCACTGCATCAATATCAGCGCCAAGCGAGTCTGATGTCTGTACAGGGGCCTGAACGCCCGCAGCCATATCAGAGGAAGGGATCGCAGGAGGGTCAGCAGGCGGAACAGCCCGGGCCACCTGACGGCGGGATATGATCTCACGGCTGCTGACAGCAGCGGCAGTACTGCTGAGGAAAGTATCAGATGCTGATACCTCAAAGGATGAAGCAGGATCTTCAGCCATGCCGGCCTCCGGGACAGAAGTATCGGTGTTTGCGGTATTAACACTGGCGTTGGTACCAGCTATGCCGTCATCATAGGGATATGCAGCAGGCGTATGGGAAGATCCTGCTTCTTTAAGGGAACGGCGGCGGATTGCAGTGCCCTGTTCGCGGATCGCAAGGGTCAGGGCTTCCTGGATCTCCATCTGGCTCATAGCATCCGTCTCAGTTTCAAACTCCTCTGAAGGACCGCCGAAATCCCGAGCTCCTGCAGACACCATATGGATATTATGGTTAAGGGTATGCCGCCTGGTGCTCTCCCATGCAGGCCTGTTTTTTACAGCATGTACTGTGTCCTCCCATTTGCGTGCCTGCGAAGCAGCACGGGCTCCGAGAAAAAGTACTGCCGCTAATACAGCAGCCGGTATAAGGGCGCATAATAAGAATACCCTGTATACAACGCCAATCGCTGCGAGCACCACAGCGAGCACGGCCAGGATACCCGCTACAGCCCTGCGGCGCCTGATTGCTTTACGCCTTTTTTCCCTTACGCTGTCAATATAGTCCTGCGTAATCCGTCGGGCAGCTCCATCCATATGAGAACCTCCATCATGTTGATGCGCATCCCTGTCGATCTCTGTTATTTCAGACTCCACGACGCCCGAATCCTCAATACTGCGGAAGCCGTCTCCTTCACAAGCGGCCTCAGCAGGACGGAGCAAAACCGGCTCGCCGTCATCTTCATCCTGCTGTACAGCATTCATCATCCCTTTCTTAGTGGCAAGAGGGGTGATGCCAAAAAGCGTCACGAGAACGATGAGCACGAATACAATTCCACTCATCGATCCAATGTCCATATATCTAACCTTAAATCACACGCTTGTCATTTACTGCGGTTTTTATCGGCGTGTCGCACAATTATTTATAAGGTTTCAATGATACGCGGGGAAACTCGTCGGAAAGCAGCGAAAATATCCGATGGTCCTGCCATCGCCCGTTAACATACATATACCGCTTTCTGACCCCTTCATCAGTAAAGCCCAGCTTCTGTGCCACACGCACCGATCGCGTATTTTCAGGGATCATGTCTATCTCAAGGCGGTGGAGCCTGGGACCCGCCGGATCAAAAAAAGCCCAGTCACTCAGAACCGCTGCGGCGCGCGGGATGTACCCATGACCGGCCTGCGCCTGATCGATCCAGTACCCGATAATGCCGGAACGGATAGCCCCGTATGTAACAGCGCCCAGTGAGATCTGCCCGATCAGGCTTCCCCTGTGGAATACGGCAAAAGTGCTGCCCCTGCCCTGCTTCTCTGACCTGCGGATACCCAGTACCCAGCCGCTGAACGTGAGCCCGGGACGATGGCGCCCTTCAGCAGCAGCCAGGGGGTTCCCCGATTCCCACGGGTCAAGCCACCCAGCATTACGCCATCTGACCGCATTCCACTGATCCTCGAAGCTGTCCTGCATGGGACGCAGGGAAATGGCATCAGAAGGGTCATAATCATTGCGGATACCCTCAGGAAGGGACATCTTATAATATCGGCTCAGGACCCCTCCCTGCATTTCTCCGATCTGCTCAGGGAGATAAAAATGAGTATCGTCAGGATGCCTGGGATCAGGGCGGACATGATGGTCCCCGCTAAACAGTTCACGAAAAAACGACGGCATATATGTATAGTATTCTCGGTTCATGACGGTTTACACTGCGGAAGCAGCTACCGGGAAGGGAGCGCATGTTACAATCCTCTCCTTCCGCCAGGGCTCGGGAAACCGCTCAGTCCATGGGTTTATTAGGATAGTTTAAGGACATGTTTGCTCATGCAAAAGCCCAATAATGGCCGGAGCCTGTTAAAGCTGTGTTTAAGGGGAAAAATGCCAACATATCATTACTGCTGCAGGAATTGCGGATATGATTTTACCGAAGTCCGCTCTTTTAATGACGATCCTTTGACGCGATGCCCCAGATGCGGACAGGACCAGGTGCACCAGATATATTCTGCTGTGCCGATCAGTTTCAGGGGACATGGGTTCTATCGTACTGACAGAAGCTCCGGATCATCAGACACAGCATCCCATAAAGGGTAAGGCCTCTGTCCCGGCTTGTGCCCGCATAGGCCTGCACAGGCACTATTAACTTATCCACATAGCAACACGCCGGAAATATCAGGCATGTCTGTCATCCGACCACATTAGCGCCGAAAGGCTGCATGCACTACGGGATTGCTGTATACCTGTGTGTATGACTTCACTACAGCGGTTCCCCGACAGCCATCCCAGCTGCAGCAGCCTGCCCGCAGCCGGCAACAGGCCGGTGCTGTCCGGGCAATACAGCAACTGGGATATAAGGGGCCTGCGGGAGGGCAGCCTCGATAGGACAATGCTGGCGCATGTGTATCATAAAACCGGCAGTTCCCGTAAAAATTCTCGCAGAAAGCGGGATATGAACAAAAGGAAAGCGCTTCACAGCGAGGCACTGCATTATAGAGGGTCCTCCCGGCCGGGAGTATCCTCCAGGCCTGAAGGATATCCCCGGTCCCGTAAGGCCGGCAAGGCCTTTTCAGTTTTATTCTCGCGATTATCCGGTTCTCTGAACCTCCCGCGCAGGGACAGCCCAAAATACAAAACCCCAACAAACCTGGAAACCCGCAGGGCCCGCTATATCGTACGCAGGATATCCATGTCTGTTTTGACCGGGCTCCTTGTATGGGGGATTTTCCAGTGCATACTGGCATTCCATGCACACGACACTGTTATTATTGCAAAGCATGATATCGCCCAGGGCACTATACTCCGGCCATCTGATATTACAGCTTCACAGATACCGGCAAACCCTCTTACATCAAAAACAGCCCATACCCGGAGCGAGGTAGCCGGACGCATATCAAAAATACCTCTGAAGGCGGGAGATCCCGTACTCCTGGCTAGTATCACCGACGCGCCGCTGTACCCCAAGGAATACACTGTGATATCCATCACCCCTGCAAGCGCAGTGCAGCCCCTCTCCCCCGGGCAGAAGGCAGACCTCGTGAGTACAGGGCCATGCAGTCCGCAGGATCACCAAAAAACCGACAACGCAGACACCCCCGACAGCCGTGATAAAGCCGGCGGCGATAATAACAAGGGCGATAATAACGGGGGCGGTGCAGGCGATGAGAATGGCAATACTGATACTGGCGCGGATGACAGCGGGAACAGCAATATTCCGGCCAGCTACGATAACAGCGGCGGCGATACGGAAACCGCCGGCACATGCCTGATAGCAAAAGACGCAATAGTGGTAAAAACGCAGCAGGGCCAGAACCGCGGATTCGCGCTGACGGCCCAAAGCGACCCTAAAGCAGCGGTTTCCTTTGCCATGCCGGTAAAAAATGCTCTGGCTATAATGCGTTCAGAAACTCCACCGCCTATCGTCATCACTAATATCCGTGACTGAGGCAGCGGCCGGCCTGGGACAGCACGCAAAAATGCGGAAAAATAAAAATAAAATAAAACGGTACCCCGGCCTCCACCTCACCGTTTTTCCGCATCAAAAATCCCCCAGTGGGGAGGGAGCTCATTGAGGATCCGTTCCTCTTCATCGGCTTCACGCCAGCCTGCACCGCTGCTGTATACCGTATCCCCATCGGCAGCACGCATTCCGGATACTGATGCGCCTGATAAGCCGTCCATGCTGTCAGCATCAAACAGCTCAGCCCCTTTACGGACAACACGTTTATGCCTGCGACGCACAGGCGCACGGCCGGTCCCGCCGCTGCCGGCAGCTTCACTGTCCCTGGCCTTACCGCTGCCGGAGTTGACGCCGGCAGGGCTTTCGGACTCTGTATCCATCATATTCACGATTCAGGAAGCCTTTCCATGAGCAGCTGTACTGGAACCGCTCCCGGGCCTCTGCTGCTTTCCGGAACTCCTGCCGGAATGCCTGCTGCTTTCATCCCCGCTGGAATCCCTGCCGGAAACTTCGGGCTCCTTCTCAGGATTGCCATCAGAGCCGGTATCGGAACCGCTTCCGGGGCCTTTGCCGGAGCCGGAAGCCCTGTTGCCCTTATGGTTCCCTTTATTTTTATCATTGTACTTCCCGTCATAAGCATTGGCGAGGTACGCAACTATCCGGTCCACTTCTTTATCGGGGTCAACGAACATGCCGACACTCCACACGTACATAACCGACCAGCCAAGCATTTCCAGCTTTTCAATGTTAAAACGGTGCCGTACCCGCGCAGATGCGGTATCCATAAACCGCGCATCATCCGTGCATACAGCAAGCGTATAAGGCTTGTCCGGCAGACCGACAACAAGCGGTATGCGATCCCCGCGGTTATACCCATAATTCATGCTGACGTTCAAGCCGCGCTGTCTGATACGCCGTGCGAGATCAGACAAAAGTGCTTCAGAATCATCGCTATGTTCGCACGGTAAAGCATAATCAGCAATATCCTCTGCGGAGCCGGACAGCTCCTGCGCCCAGGCAAGGAGCCGCTTAAGCAGCAGCGGGCCATCCCTGCGGATACGCTCATCCCTCATATCTGAAGCCTTGAACGTAGTGACAATATCCAGGTCATGCTCGGCCAGGGCCAGCGCGTCAAGAAGCATAGCATCCGCATGCGGGCGCTCAAGGGCGCCAAACTGCTGCAGCAGCACACCCTGGCTGTTTTTGCCAAAGCTCACAGAAAGGATCACATCTGCAGCACGCATGCCTGCAATCTGATCAATAGTGATGATCTGTATATGCCTGACGAAATTCAGCAGATCACTGTGCCCTGCAGTACGGGACTTCAATTCCGCTCCAAGGCGGATCCTCTGGGTATCCGTAAGGCAGACGATGCACAGCCTGTATGACGCAGGGATATGGCCAAGTTCCCTGGACTTCTTCTCAACAATATCCGCAACAGCTTCTACTTCCCTTCCCGTACTTTCTACAGCACCGGTAGACGTTGACGCCATCCCGTTCGCGGCCACAAAGTGGTATGCAACACGGCCTCTGGCAAAATCAGTTGCCAGCGACGGGGTCTCGTTGTTATACCCGTTATTGCGCAGGAAAGCACTCAACCGTATATCACGGGCATCCCGTGAGCTCCCGCGGGTACGGGATTCTACTGAGGGGAGCAGGTGTATAAGTTCCCTGACAGATTCAGAGGAAACCGTATTCTCATGCGCAATAACTATAACACTTTTCGCCCGGGCAAGGATACTGAGTATCTCCAAAGGATGGGTATGTGCAGAAGCATCGATCACAGCAACATCCGCAAGCTGTTTTAACGGTGTCGATGAAGCGAGCGCTGCTGCAGTCGCCACCATGATCGGCTTGGCAGCATTGATGATATCGCCATATTCATTATGGAGCCGCTCAAAGCCAACAGAATTCCTGCTTGCCAGCAGTGTATGCAGCTGGTTCGCCTCCTGGGTCCTTGAATAAAGGATCTCCGAAAGGCGGCGGGTGAGTTCCTGGCTGACCATACCGCCGATACTGCGCACATGCTCAGTATCGATCTGTATAAACCGTTCCGTAACGGACGACAGTGTTGCACCATCCTGATTGGAAATAATTGGGGAAGACTTTACTATATCCTCAAAAACCGTAGTCCACCAGGACAGGAGAAGTTCGGCGGGGGCATTCTGAGGCTCCAGCTGGCGGCTGCGGAAATCTTCGACCAGTTCTGCAAGGCCAAGGCTGCTGCACTCATCCATCAGCCGGGTACGCTCAGGAAGGGTATCCAATGCACGGTGGTCATCAAAAAGCCTGCGCAGCCTGCTTTCAAGGTCAACGAACTCCATACTTTCGAGCCCCGCCCCTTCCGGCGTACCTGACAGCACGGCATCAAGGGCAGTGATATCACGTTCAAGGTTTTCCTGAGCCTCAACAATATCATCAAGTTTATTGGGAAGGACCGGCCAGCCTCCGCGCGGCACAAAATTACGCCACTGCTGGGCCTGTTCAGCAACCACTGCAAGCGCATCATACAGGCTGTCCACACGGGCACCGGGACGGAGCAGGCTTTTGGCCTCTTTCGTGAGCCTCCTGCGATCCCAGAAACTGAGGTCAGTACCGTCAGCCTTCCGCCCTTCCTTAGGCCGTACCGCCTCAAGCATAGAATCTATATCCCGCTCGAAAACAGCTGGCTGGAACACATCAAGCACCCTGCGCAGATTAGACAGGACAGCCACCTGGCGTGACCATTCCTGTACATTATGGGCAATAGGGAAACCGCATGTTTCTACAGTCCTCTGTATCTGCTCCCGGATACGGGGAAGAAGGGTATCCAGCAATTCGACTACACGCTGGTACGCTTTGATGGCATCATCTTCGCTGCGCAGGGATGCCCCGTACCACGCGGTATCATCAGGGCCAATGATATATCCGCCTAACTGCCCCAGGCGGACAAGCTTTTTGCCCCACTCCTCTTCCCTGCCTATCATTTCATGCGCAGCGGAAGGTTTTAAGCGCACATGCGTTGAAGGGTGCATAGGCAAAGCGGATATCCTGGCGAGGTTTTCCAAAGTCTCAAAGGCAGATACCCCCCACACTGCATTTGTGCTGTGGAGATCACCCAGATAACGGCTGAGGCGCGCCCTTATCCCCACAAGCTCATCCGAGACCTGCTCAAAATGGCTGCCTGCGGTACCCTGCTGAAAGCCTACAGCGCTGATAAGCTGACGGTCTATAGAAGCGTTGAAACCTTTATCCGATATATCGGCAACAAGGTTATCAACCCCATGCACTGCAGCCTGATGGATAAACTGCTGCTTCTGGTACGATACCCCCGGAGCGTACAGAACCGTTTTCCCGCCCATAGCAATACGGGTCGTTATAGCAAGGGCATTCTCGGCAGCATCCGTGTTGGCGCTCATCAGCAGCGCCATTGACTGGCCGTTATTCGCCGCCTGCGCTGCATACCGCGTTTCATTATCCACATCGCCTGCGCCCACCTCATCATGCGGATCGCCATCAAAAGGGCTGAACCCGGGCATATCCGGCTGGCGGAGGGATTCCCTGGCAGCTTCAATGCCCGCCAGCGCGTCCAGTACCGTGTTGCCGGTTTCCCCGCTTATCTCATCATTGATGATCGACCGGGCATCATTAAGCACAAGTGTGGAGGTCTGGATAAAATTGCCGATTATGATATCGCGCTCAACGGCGAAATCCGGCAACTTATCGCCCACCTGCTGTGTGATCGCTTCGTATAGCCGTGCAGATTCTTCCAGTACGCTGGAATATTCAAAACTGTCGAGTATATCATCGACTTCAAGCCTCACGCCGGCATTCTTCATAGCAGCAGCGAATACTTCATTGAGCTCGGCATTACCGCTGATAGATATTTTTGCGCGGAACAGCGAACTGCTGTTTTCATCTGGGATCACTTCAATGGGATACAGGACTATAGGCATACGGCGGCTGCCGGCCCATGTAGCAATGCCCATACTCATTGACAGGAAAGCTGCGCCGTTATTTTTCTGGTTTTCGTCCCTTTCGGCAAGCACACGTCCCAGCCGGCGCCCGCCGGCAGTTAAAGATGCCGTATCGCGGAAAAGGCTGTCAAGCCGGACGCTTTTATTGACAAGGAACTGCGACATGCCCGCAGGATGGGCGCCGCCCATGTCAAGACGGCTGCGCAGGCGCAGGATATCTTCAACAGGCGTCGTGCCGTGGATCGCATGGTAATCCCTGTACCACGAACGCATAGCATCAAGTGCGGCTTCACGTACTGAGGCCCTCTCCTCTGTGGCAGTACCGGCAGAGGTTTCCTTATCAGCAGTGTTTTCGTTTCCGGTCATGAGTCCTGTTCTTCCTGCTTTTGCCATGCCTTATAACCAATATTATTTCTTAAAGCCTTATCAATATCCGCATCCCCCAGCGCCTCAAGCCAGGCATAAAGGTCCCCATATAATGTTGTATTGAGTGCGAGGAACCGCAGAAGCTTAGGCTGACGGGCTATTTCAAACTGTTTTTCAAAATCCCCGGTATGCTTCGCGTCGTCAGAGGTGAATCCGCCAGCTTCAACAGTTTCTTCTTTGCGGCTGAACTCTCCGCGCGACAGGCGGTCGAATACAGAGCCCGGCTCAAACACCGGCTTATACTCCGGTGCCCCCGAGCCGGCCGTCCCGGTCTCAGAAGGGTCAGCTTCCTGCGGCTGCGGGCGGTATTTGAGGTCAGGGTCCTGCGGCGCAGCATCATGATGTTCTGCCTGCTGCCCGCCCTGCTGTGCTTTGCCATCCTGTTCACTCCGTCCGGCATCATCTGTTTCAGCAGGATGGCCGGCTTCAGTACCATGCCCTCCATCAGTGCTGACCCCTGCCTTCCGGGCGCGGCCACCGTTAACGGCAGTGTCATGTATGCGGCTGAAAGGGCTGAAGTCCTGCTTCATAGCATGGAACATCTGTGTCGGTTCGCCCTGGCGCACATCAAGGATATCATCTACTGACATCCTCACACCTCCATGGGCATCATCCTGACGGACCGATGATGCATATGAAAACAGGCTGGATACTGCCGCCATAGGCTGGGAAACAGGTTCAGGCTCTTCATATGCAACAACGGGGACGGCATTCACCGGAACATCCCCCAGCTGCAGATGCACAGTTTCCGCAGGCAGGTCAAAAGGGATATCCGCGACTATCCGCCACAGATCGTCATTGGCAGTAACGACATATGTGCCGTTAGTGGAATCAAGGTCTTCCACGGTTGCGTTGCCCGCCTCATCAGCAGTGAAAAGCGCATGGCGCTTTGAAACCGATTTCGTATCATCGATAATATCCAGGCGGGTGCGGCCTTCCTCTTCGGGCAGAGGGCGTATCGGTTTCCTCCCGATGACAAGGGACTGGCCGGGCCGGACCCGTGCAACATTTTTATTGCCTACCCGTATATCCCATTCAGCCGGTCCAGCTGAGTTATCTGCCATGCCACGCCTTCCGCTTAGAAATACTTACAAGTCTCCACTACAATTGTGGCATACCCTCCAGAACAGCACTGCAAAACGCCGAATAAGTGCAAAGTCTGCAAAACTGGCATGGCTGTATACATAAGAACATGTAAAAGCTATTTACAGTGCCGGCTATGAGGATGCGTCCTATACCGCCCCGCACTGCTCCCGGCAGAAAGAAAAAACACCTGTAAAAATAAAACCCCGATATCCGTACAAGATACCGGGGAATGTAAACCTGTTAAAGAAGAAACTACTTGAGTTCGACAGTTGCGCCTGCTTCTTCGAGTGAAGCCTTCGCTTTGTCTGCGTCTTCCTTGTTTGCGTTCTCAAGAACGTTTGCCGGAGCGCCGTCAACAAGGGCCTTAGCCTCAGCAAGGCCGAGGTTGGTCAGAGCGCGGACAGCCTTGATTACCGGGATCTTCTTGTCGCCTACAGAAGAAAGGACTACAGTAAACTCGGTCTTTTCCTCTTCAGCAGCGGCAGCGCCGGCAGCTGGTGCAGCGGCAACAGCGGCTACAGGGGCAGCAGCCTCAACATCGAATTCTTCTTCAAACTTCTTTACGAACTCAGAGAGTTCTACAAGTGTCATTTCCTTGAAAGCATCAAGGAGCTCATCGCTAGAGAGCTTAGCCATAATCGGCTTCCTTTCTTTTGGGGCACCCGTTACGGGATGCCTGCATCTTTTATATACAGCTGTATGTGCATGCGTATATTTTCACATGGAAATACCGCACTGCAGTCAGGCAGCCTTCTCCTGCTTCTCACGCAAAGCATCAACTGTGCGGACTGCCTTGGTAGGCAGAGCGACAAATGCGTATGCAGCCTTAGACATGGTACCCTTCAGGGCGCCAGCCATCTTAGCAAGAAGAGTCTCGCGGGATTCGAGATCTGCGAGTTTGTCAACACCTTCAGCGTCATACACGGTCCCGTCTGCGAAACCGCCTTTGACGACGAGCTGCTTGTTATCTTTGGCAAAGTCACGCAGGACCTTAGCGGCTTCAACGTAATCGCCTTTTACGAAAGTTATAGCAGACGGGCCTTTGAGCATATCGTCAAAGCCTTCAATGCCTGCCTCTTTCGCAGCAATACGTGCCAGCGTGTTCTTTGCGACGTTATAGGTGGTATCGTTGCCAAGCTTTTCGCGCAAATCAGAGATCTGCGGAACGCTCAGGCCGCGATACTCGGTGAGGTAGATCGCATCAGCATCACGGAACTTATCCGTAAGCTTGGAGATCACCTCTCCCTTTTCGGGCCTTCTCATTGGCATTTCCTTCCTATTATCGCGTTGCTGTCCGCAGAAAACCAGACCAGGGCAATAAAAAAGCCCTGCACACAGGCAGAGCATACAAACCGCGGGTCAGCACCCGCTTATTCCTATTCTCAACCTGCGCTGGCCGCATCTGCGATTGTTGGGGATACCCAACCAACGGTCTGTGGTTTACAAGTAGGAATTGTACACAACGGTACGGATAAACTACGGGCGCGCGCCGCGGCAGGATGCCCGTAACTTACCATCCTCTGCTGTCTTCAGGGCTTTTTGAAGGCTCCCGATCCTTTCGGTATATGATTCCCTCGCAGCCTTGCTGAATTTACCCTCAAGATAGCCCTCCATAAGGCTAACCTCCGAGTTAAAATCATCAATTGCCCCGCTGAGGACATCTGACATTCCTCCAGGGAATATCATCCTGAGCCTCATCAATCTTTGCTCAATAAGTGCAGAACCGCTCTGCCCCACAAAAGTATACTCATTACGTCTGGTGTAATCCTGGATATCCACATCCGAGACCAATGCTTTATTAATATTCATAATATATCTTTCTGTTTTAACTGTTTAACACAATATTATTATTTATTCTGTTTTACTGTTTACCCTTCTTTTCCATAGACTGCTCTTCCATCCTTCTGATCTCAATGATTATTTCATCACGCTGCTGCTCTGCAAGCGATACCTCTCTCATATTATTGTCCCGCAGCCACTGCAGATAGGGGGCTGCAAATGCCATAATACCGGATGCAGCATCGGGGAAACGCTCGCACAGCTTCGCTGAAGCTTCCTCCCATCCATCGATAAGCCTGCTTTTCTGCTGCGCAAGTTCTTCTGCCTGCTCAAAACTGCGCTGGACATCATACATAGTATGTTCCAGGTGCTCCTCACTGGAAGAACACTCCGGGCAATCCCTGTGATCCAGGATATCGCAGATAGGGAGGGTCATATAATTATCCATCTTTACCTTCCCCCAAAGGTAGGGCCGCGCTGAGGAAGAATGCCAATATTATAATTCTCGATATTCCTCCCAAGACTGCTATCTTTCTCAACCAGTTTGGCAATGCCCGCTTTTACCTGTTCGCCTGTATCACGCATTTTCCTGCACTCCTGTTTCACTGCCCTTTCTAACTTATCTATGCTTTCTTTCACTTTGCCCATAAATGCCTCTTTGCTCCACCCCACAGCCTCCAAAGCTGAGATGATTTCTTCGTCGGACAAGTGGGATGCATAGCACACGTGTAGATCGTTTACTATACCTGCCCAATCAGATTCGGCTTCCCCCAATGCTTTATCCTTCAAAGCCTGCATGTGGAATTCCAACGAATCTATCTGGGAATCAATAGCTTTTACAACCGCACAGGCCTGTATCGCATCTATAAATATCCTCTCACTCGATGGAAGCCGGTACATCCCAATAGCACTGGGATAATACCCTTTTAAGGTATTTATAGAAATACGCTCCATATCTTTGATAGAATCGGATTCCAGTACAATTTTCCCGTCTTTGGTGAACTGGTAGCCTCCCCAATTATGCTGCCTGCCGATATAATCCCCAATATCTTTCCCGCCAGCAAAAGCGCTGTCAACATAAAAAGTATTGCCAATAACATGATCCGAATCTACATAGCCGAAAGGGACAATATCCCTGTGATCAAGATAATTATTGATCTTATTCCTGTACTTGTCCACCCGTCTCCGTTTTTCATCGTCCAAAACATTATAAACATTCGGCCCTTCATACAGCCACGCGCCTTTAAGACGGGATGCCTCCTGTGTACTCAAAGATGCAATGGCATACTGCCCATCCATTGATCCCAAAGAATGGCCATAAACCTCAAAAGAGTACCCCTTATTCTCAGCCAGTACCTTCTTCGTAAACGCTGCTGCCCTCTCCAGCTGGGGAGTAGCACCCTTGCCGTCAACGATATGCTTGCCCCACATCGGCCAATCATTGCCGCTCCAATCTTTGCTGTTAAACATACTTCCCTGTGAGCCCTGGAAGATTATGCGGATAGTCTTCGTTTTCTCATCTTTAATAGCAACGGCATCCAGGCCGGTAGGGTCGTCGCCCTCAACATTGTCACGTCCGCGGACAACCTTAACGACTGTACCAATAGATGTTTTACCCTTATCGATTCGAACGTTTTTATTCATTTTCCATATATCGTTATAGTATGCAACCTCTGTAATTTCTTTACGCTGAAGATCAGTGAAGTCCTGAACTGCCATAAACCAACCTTTCTATTCTAAAATATACTGGTTCCTTTTTATTTATCTAAATAATCTTTGCCATACCTCGCCTCTAACAAATCTTCTAACTCTGGCGATGTAATCTCAACATCATCAGTAAGCTGCCCGTCAGGATGGTCATGGTCAAATGTGTAAGAAGGCTTATCCACTATAAATCCAATTGTTAATTTTTTATCATTATTAATAATCACTGTAAAAGAAAAACCTGCCATCGGATTGTTCTCAATAGATGAATCATTGATTTTATATGATTTAATAACCCCCGTATCAGTAAAAGCATTAGGGTCCCTATATTTAAGCTGCTTTTCGATAAGCTTCCTGCACTCCTCGGAATGGGCAATCTTACGATACTCCTGAAGATGCTCTTTTTCCTGCTGGATTCGGGCCTGTTCCTGATGATGAAATACCTGATTCACTACTGCATAACCTCCAATACCAAGCAGAGCCAAAACAGCTATCACGATAATGGCCGCATGCCACCCTTTCAAACGCGGACGCCGCACATCAGCCCCGGCCGCCAGGGGGCCGGCAGGCGCCCAGGGACTGTCCGCTTCCCCGGGAGAGGGGTTTATATTATCCGTACCATTGATATCAGTCATATACCCTGCTTCTTTAGTGCTGAACCACTGCTTATACGTATAAGTATAACACCATTCCAGGCGCCAAAGCCCGGCTGAACAGAATATATGAATCAAATCACAAAACCCTTATCCCCAATCCTGTTGCTTCCCGCCGATACAGCACCGATCTCCGTAGCGTCTGAAACTGTCCGAGAACTGCATATCTATGCACTGTCAGGACAGCGCCTTGATGATCCCTACAACTACCCTTGCAGCAGTATGGGCATATTCGCTGATATCAAAATCCCTGAACTTTTCGTATTCCGTATCCGCGTTATCGCTCAGCGCTCGGATCACGAGTGCAGGGGTATCATTCCTGGCTGCAACATGGCATACTGCAGCCCCCTCCATCTCGGCCACATCAGCCCGGGTCTGGGACCTGACATCAGCAATCCTATCTGCGCCTTCAATAAAACGGTTGCCGGAAGCAATAATGCCTTCCCTATGATGTATCCCCATACTGCTGAGCACATCGGAAGCGATCCCCATAAGGCGGGGATCGGAATGGTATTCGCTCAGCCCGGGATAGGCCTGGCCGATAAGCGCCATGTCAGAATCAAGGTATCTCAGCGTTTTGCCGAGCACAACATCATTGATATGGAGATCCGGGCTGAGATTCCCGCCTATACCGGAAAAAATAACAGCTTCGGGTGCAAAAGCGTCAATCATATATTGCGCTGCAGATGCGGCATTGACAAGGCCCATCCCGGCAACAGCCGCAGCAACACCAATCGGGCCCGATGCAGAAGCAATATCCCCCAGGGCTATATCCAGGCCCGCCGCATGCGTATGCGTCAGGTCCTGCAGCGACTGGGAGATAAGCTCAACTTCCTCATCAAGGGCGCCGATAACAGCAACCGTCCTGTGCTGCTGCATACACCGCGGCTGGCCTTTCTTATCCACGTCCGTTCCAGCCCTACGCAAGCGCCCCCATCGGATCCCACGCGGGGAGCATCAGCGGCGGCTTCGTGAGGGCTTCCTGATATTCTGCGGGCAGCATGGACTTAGGCACAGCCACTTCGTAAACATATTCGTCGAACCACGGGTCGTCCATGGTGAAATAGCCTTTATCGGCGATCTCCGTGCCCCATGAATTCTCAACGCGCCAGCGCCGTGTAGCACCGGAATCGTCTACATCTACGCCGTCGAACGCCATCGCATGGTTCATAGCGGATTCGCCGAACCGTACCCGCTCCTCCTTGCTGAGGTTGAAATCGAAATCATACACATGGTTATACTCAAAAAGGTCAGTCGCCCATGCACCGCTGTCGCGGTCCATCATCGGATGGCAGTCAGCGCCAAACCATACAGGGATACCCTGCTCTGTCAGGATCTTTTTGACGCAGTCTTTCATGAATTGAGTATCTACATTCAGATAAGCCGTTGGCGTACCGCCAACAACATTCCCCAGATGCTCGATCCCGATCATCTGCCCTTTCGGATGCTCCCTGCGGGGATCATCAACAAGGCATACGTAGTCTTCCAGGCCTGCGGTCACATACTTCTTCCAGAACCCTACAGGCGTAAGGGTCCCATCGCGGTGGAATGTACCGTCTTCGTCCGTCCACTCCCAGTCAAATTCAGTTGGAGGGGTGCCCAGATGTATCGTCAGGATACGGTGGCATGCTGCCAAGGCATTCTGCACAATATCAGCTGAACGGGAAGGCTTCTCGAACATGTGAGCTACCGCCTGATGCAGAACGCTGCGCAGCTGATGGTTCATCTCTCCGGTATTTCCGGATGACTCGGTTTCCGGATAAAGGTCACGCGGGACAGCACCATACTTGGTATAGATATTCATAGCCATTGTCCACTGGCCGCCGTCACCCATAACATCGCCAAGCATAAACTGGATAAGCCGGGAATCACTTTTCTCACCCTGTTCTGCAAGCTCTCTGACATCCTGAAGGAAGTAGTTGACACGTTCCAGCTTGTCATAATACATCGCATAGTTCTGGGAAAACTCAAATTCTTTAAGGCCCAGATTCTTTTTCGCCACAAACCGCGCTACGTTCAGCGAGCTGAACAGCCAGCAGCGCCCGGACCTCTTCTGGTTAGTTGCAGGACCGTTATCAACTATCGTTGAGAACCTCCGCTGGAGCAGGCGGGCCCGGTCATAATTCTTCGCCGCCTTATTGATTCCCGAAGATGTAACAGCATTCATTGCAAGACGGTTCTCAGGACGGGCATTGAAATTGTCCTGCAGCCCGGAAAGCTTTTGGCTGTCTAATGGTTTGAACTCAGTCATGTTAACCTTTCATTACTTTTTACCGCATATTTTGCGCAGCCAGTTGCATGGCCAATTTTAACGTAACGTTATGCTTACTGCCAGTGTACTAGACAGCAGCCACCAGCGGGCATCCTATTTTCCGCTGCCGGCCTTTTTCCCGTCGGCGCCGGAACCTTTACCGCTTTCCCCCTCCGGCTGTGCAAAGGGCCCGAACTGCCCGAAGGCCTGCGAGAAGATGGAACGCAGCTCATCGACACGCGAAGTGATTGCCGCCTCACGCTCCTGCAGGGAAGATATCTGCTCCTGCAGACCGCTGATTTCCTTCTGGGCTGCATTACGCCGCTCACTGATAAGTTCACTGGCCTTTTTATCGGCATCTTCCAAAGCGGACTTCAATGCCTCATCGGCCTCTGCGCGCTTCTGGTCAGCATACTCATCAGCCTGGGCGCGTGTATTCCTGGCCTCTTCCAGAAGCTTATTAGTCTCATTTTCAACCTGGTCACGCTGCTGGGCAAGCTGCTCGAGCAGCTGGTTCACCTGGCGGGAAGCATCGTCCTGCTGCTTCTGGATGGCCTCCCGGGCGGCTTTTGCCTCCTCTGCTACGGCACTTTCCGACTTGGCTTTGTCAATAGTAGACTGGTCAGCAATCTGCTGGGCCTGTGCCTTTGCCGTATCAGTAATCTCAGTTGCCTGCCTCTGGGCGTCAGAGAGCATTTTACTGACACGTTCCTGCGCCTGCGCCAGCTTCCTGTTAGCAGAATCCAGCGCCTCTTCGATCTGGTCGTTAGCTTCGCCCCTTTTCGCAGTGATATCTTCGTTCGCATCACGCCTGATCTGTGCTATCTCCTCAGCAGCCTGCCGGCGCATGTCTGCAATCTCTTTTTCCTGCTCAGCCCTTTCAGATTCCATTGTTTTGTCATGCTCGCTCCTGCTGTTGGCAAGTTCCACCTCCAACGCATGGAGCTGGCTGTCGCTCTGCTGCCTGGCGGTGGATCGCAGCTGCTGCGCCTCTTCCTGGGCATTCTGTCTGAGGGCCTCAGCCTTGCTTTTTGCCTTTCCGAGTATAGATTCAGCATTCTTCTCGGCTTCTTCAGTCATGCGCTGGGCATCAAGCTTGGCGTTGTTGACAAGGGTATCTGCCTGCGACTGGGCATTCGCACGCACGGATGCAGCGTCCTGCTGCGCACGCTGGATAAGCTCCTTGCTCGTCTGCTCGGCAGATGCCAGAAGCTGCTGCGCATTAGCACCAAGCGAAGCAAACGATGTGCTCCCCTTCCCCTCAGATTTGCGCTTCTCTTCCTGCAGCTGGGCATCAAGCTGAAGGATACGGGCATCATACGCCTTGATCTGCTCACGCAACCGGGAAATATTCTCCTCCTGCCTGGCAAAAACCTCATCTACTCGTTCCTTATCATAACCGCGAAGGGCAGTAGGAAAATTCTCTGGCATCTTATCTCCATTGCATATTTATTATTTGTATTTATAGTTATTGTTATAGTTGTCGGAAACTTGTGAAACACAATTCACGAGTATTATACGATACTACGCGCGAAGAATCTCGGGGGGAAGCGGTTTTCTGTAATAATCTACACTCATCTTCACAACATCCTGTGCAGCAGTGATCATCTGATCCAGCGACATGCCCGGGGTATAGCCGTGTTCCTTGCCTACAAGGGGAAGGCTCACGAAACCGGCCAGGGTATTATTGTGTTTATTGCTCCAATTCAGGAGCTGGTAGAAAAGCGAGTTGCATACAAAAGTCCCGGCATCAGAACTCAGGGATGCGGGGATGCTGTTCTTCGCAAAACACTGCAGGATGCCGTGCAGCGGCAGATGCGTCCAATATGCCTGGGGTGCGCCGGGTATTATAGGCATGCGGCGGGGCTGGACATCGTCCGCATCCGGCTTCTGCGCATCAATAAAATTCGTCGCACAGCATTCAAGGATCACTGACTGGGCATGTGTTTTCAGCCCAGTGGCAATAACTATATCCGGATGGGCTGCGTCAAGCGTTTTCAGCAGTACAGGCCATGCATTCTGGAAACTCAGCGGCATCAGGACTGATGCAACGTTAATATGCACATCAGTTTTTTCATCTGCAACACTGTCGCGGGCAAGCGTTTCGCATACCTCTCTGGACGGGTTGACATCAACATTGTCATAATGTTCAAAGCCGCATACAACAACGTTTACTGTATCCATGACACCACCGCACTCCCTGTTATCATTTGCTGCCCTGCTGATCCGGGACAGCTGCAGTCCCTTCTTCGATTATACTTTCTGCCCCTGCCTCCGCAATATCCTCAGCTGCAAGCTGCGCCCTGAGAGCAGCCTGTTCCTTTTCCAGCCTGGCCGGATCTGTCCGAGTAATAATGCTTAAGGCCCGTCCGCTGTCAGCTTTTCCTGATCTGACAGCCCTGCGATGGGAATACCACAGCGGGTTTTCAAGCGTACACAGAGGATGCTCCATCTTATCAAGCCGCTTACTGAGAGGGCCGCCCTCAGCATCGGCCCTGCACAGCGCCTGGAATTCAGGATCAGTTTCAAGGTAATATGTTGCAGCCCGTACACGCGGTCCGGAATCTGCTATCCTGCTGCCGGAAATACCCTCATGCGCAAGTATCTGGAGTGCTGCCAGCGTAATATCAATACCTTTTCCGCCGAAACGGGTCACCGTAGCAGTCCCGGGGAACTGCCTGTCAAACTCATCTGCAATATCACTGCCGACTTCATAGCAGCTGCCGCAGATACACGGGCCCAGAGTTGCTGCCATATGGGATGACCGGGCGCCCCGGCTCTCCATCGCATGTATCAGGTTCTGCAGGACGCCGCGCTGCAGGCCTTTCCGTCCGCAATGCGCCGCACCGATGATCCCGGCATGGGGATCGGCAAGTAGTACGGGCAGACAGTCCGCAGTAAAAACCCCAATAGCCCTGTCCTGCTGCAGCGTATACTGCGCGTCGGCTTCGATCCCGTAAAACCTGTCGGCACAGGCTTCTGCAAATGATTCTCCACCGGCTTCTCCCTTAGGGCCGGGAACGCTGCCGTCAGAAGCCTGGGCGCCAATGACGCTGCGGATCCGTTCCAGCTCATCATCTGTGCTGACGGCCCGCGCAGAGTGGATCTGGGATACTGTGTACACGCGAGACCCCACAACACCGTCTACAGCAAACCTGTTCGCATACACATGGCTGGGATCATCTCCGACTTTCGACCCGAGATTGCAGAATGCCCAGTCTCCCTGGGAGTGCCCGCCGAGGCGCGTCGTGTAGTGCACAGTGATGCCCGGAGCCAGCGCGATAGGGATAAGCGCAGGGGTACGGGCAGTTGAGATGCTGGCCCCATCGGGAAGCTGAATCATACCGGATGTATTATATGTATTATCGTTTTCCATAATGCTAGCCAAGATATTCCAGCTCCTGCGCCGACAGCTCCACGCAATCTGCGTGCAGTGAATCAATAACAGTTTCCGCACGATGGGTCCCGGGGAGCACGAACACGTGGTCCCCACGCGCGAGTTCCCACGCAAGGACTATCTGCTGACAGCTCACACCATGCGCTGCAGCAACCCTGCGGAAGGGGTCGAACATGGATTCATCGTACGGCTTGCGGAAACCGCCCAGAGGGCTCCAGCAGACGAAAGCCAGCCCAAGCTCGGCAGTGCAGTCAATAGTATCCTGGGTATCGCGGTGAATTGGCGAAAACTGGTTCTGCACCGCTACCAGGGCATCGCCCAGTATCCTATGCGCAATACCGATCTGTTCAACGCTTGCATTGGATATCCCTATCGTTCTGGCAACCCCCTAGTCATAAAGGGACTTCATAGCCTCAATAGATTCAGCATAGGGCACCTTAGGGTCAGGGCGATGGAAATACAGCAGGTCGATAGCTTCTACGCTGAGCACCGCAGCAGACTGTTTGGCATATCTGATCAGGGATTCCGGACGGCCATCGATCCCCCATGTGGGCCTGCCGTCTGTAAAATTCCGGAAATGGCCTGCCTTTGTTGCCACTGTCACTTCCCCGCGCGGACCGTCCCATGTCTCCAGGGCAGCCTTCACAAGCTTTTCTGCCGCCTGCTCTTCCCCTCCGGATTCATAATATGCCCACGCAGTATCTATATGGCGGCAGCCTGCATCCAAAGCGGTATGAATAATATCTATTGATTCCTGCCGGCCGGGCTTTTTCTCAATTGCAAGGCCCATAGTCCCCAGCCCAATGGCAGTTGTGCGGATACTGCCCATACGCCTCATCAGCCGATGTCCCCCGCCGCGGCTTCCTGTATTTTCCATATTATGCTTCCTGACTGCCGTCACTGCTCCATAGTGTTACAATGCCTTATTTTACTATACTTTACAGCATAAGTGCTGTATGTACCGCATACCGCATGTTTCTGCGGGCAAACCCCATTTTCCGGCTGCATCCCGCTGCCGGGAACTATGTTCCCCCGCTTTCTGCTTCCATGCAGGCACTGCCAAAATCGAACGGATGTGCTAAACTCGTTACCACTCAAAATTAAGGGTCTGTGCAGGCTGGCCTTTATACAGATATTCTCACGAGCCGAAAATAAACAACGGAAAGGGGGAGAATATGATTGAGTTCAGAAACGTTTGCAAACAGTTCGATGATACCGCAGTCATCAATAATGAATCATTCACTATCAGTACCGGGGAGTTTTTTGTCCTTGTCGGCCCCAGCGGCGGAGGGAAAACAACAACGCTGAAAATGATCAACCGGCTTGTTGAGCCTACTTCGGGAAGCATCCTTATAGACGGGGAAGATATTACCAGCCTGCCCCTGCGTGACCTCCGCCTTGAAACGGGTTATGTACTCCAGCAGATCGCGCTTTTCCCCAATATGACCGTTGGACAGAATATCGGGCTGATCCCTGAAATGAAGGGCTGGTCAAAGGCAGACCGTGCCGAAAAAGCCAGGAGCCTTCTTAAAAGGGTTGACCTTGACCCGGAAACATATTACGGGCGTTACCCTGATGAACTGTCAGGCGGCGAGCAGCAGCGGATCGGCATACTGCGGGCACTGGTTGCCAGCCCTAAGGTAATACTGATGGATGAGCCTTTCAGTGCGCTTGACCCCATTACCCGCGTCCAGCTGCAGGACCTTACGCTTGACCTCCATGACGACCTCGGCACCACGATAGTTTTCGTGACCCACGATATCAACGAAGCCCAGTATCTTGCAGACCGGATATGTGTTATCAATGACGGCCGCGTTGCTCAGACCGGCACCCCTGATGAGATCAGGGAGAATCCGGCTGACGATTTCGTCAGAGACCTTTTCCACCACACCCGAAGGAGGAAGCACTGATGAATGACCTGGTCACAACATTCCAAAACCGCTTCGGCGACTGGGCAGAAGCCCTTCTCCAGCATTTGCAGATATCCCTGCTGTCGCTGCTGATAGCGATCCTTATTTCGGTCCCCCTAGCGGTCTGGCTTTTCAACAGGAAAAAAGCATCAGAAGCCATCCTCCAGATAACAGGGATATTCCAGACTATCCCCTCCCTCGCACTGCTGGGACTGCTTATCCCCGTTATAGGGATCGGCACAGTACCCGCAGTGACGGCACTTGTCGTTTATGCGCTATTCCCTATCGTCCAGAACACTATTACCGGCCTGCAGGGGATAGACCCTAATCTTGTTGAAGCAGGCACCGCGTTTGGTATGACCCGTTGGGAACGCTTACGCAAATACGAGCTTCCGCTCGCTATGCCGGTGATAGTTTCCGGCGTACGGACTTCGGCTGTGATGATCATCGGCACCGCTACCCTGGCTGCCCTGATCGGTGCGGGAGGCCTGGGGTCTTTTATCCTTCTGGGTATTGACCGTAATAATAATTCGCTGATCCTTATCGGCGCCATATCATCTGCACTGCTTGCCATCCTTTTCAGCCTGGTGATCCGCTGGCTGGAGAAGCGCTCGCTGAAGCAGATCCTCGCAGCATTCCTTGTGCTCATCGTAGGGCTGGCCGGTTCCTATGCCCCGAATTTCGTTTCGGCAGCGCAGAAACAGGATACTGTTGTTATTGCAGGCAAGCTCGGCCCTGAACCCGAAATCCTCATCAATATGTATAAGCAGCTTATTGAGGCAGACAGCAATATCAAGGTTGCCCTCAAACCGGATTTCGGGAAAACGACTTTCCTCTACAAGGCTCTGAAGCGCGGCGATATTGATATTTACCCGGAGTTCACCGGGACTATTACGGAAAGCCTGCTGACGGATAAGCCGAAGGCATCGAATGACCCCGGTGCTGTCTATAGTGCCGCGCGCGATGGGATCCTCAGGCAGGACAGCCTTGTCCTCCTTAAACCCATGAGATTCCAGGACACGTATGCCGTAGCAGTGAAGAAGCATTATGCGGACCAGTACAGCCTGAAAAATATCTCGGACCTGGCAAATGTCGGCGGCTCTGTGCAGGCAGGGTTTACGGCTGAATTCAATGACCGCGATGATGGGAACCGAGGTCTGAAGAAGGTGTACGGGCTTGACCTCAATGTCAGGACGATGGATCCTGCTCTGCGCTATACGGCTATCAATGATGGCCAGGTGCAGATAGTGGATGCATATTCTACCGATGCTGAGATAACACAGTACAATCTGATAGCCCTTAAGGACAATAAGCATCTGTTCCCGCCGTATCAGGGGGCTCCGCTTATGAAGTCTTCCCTGCTGAAAAAGCATCCTGAGCTGCAGCGGATCCTCAATAAGCTCAGCGGTAAGATCACTGATGCTGAAATGAGCAGGATGAATTACGAAGTCAAAGTCCGCAACCGTGCAGCTGCTGATGTTGCCCACGAATATCTGCTGAAGGAAGGCCTTTTGAAGAAATAGCCCTGATTCTTACAAACTTCCCAGCAAACCATGCAGGTTTTATTCAGGGTTACGGTCTTTAATGTAATTACTGATGCAGGAAGCCGGTAGTCGCGAGTTAACGGCTGGAGCGTCAGCCAAGGTGGGTTGTCTATCTTGAGAACTGAATTCTTATAACTGAAAACCTTTCTTCTCTCTCCTTCTCTGAAGAGCCCGGTTCTCCGCCGGGCTCTTACTTATATCCCCTTCCCATCTTCTGCACCTTTCATGCTCTGCTCCCCACATGCTGGTGGTAAAACACGCAGATACAAAAACCATTATGGCGGTTTCCCGCAATTTTTGATTTTGTATCTGCGTGTTTTACCACCAGCTAACCAGATAAGCGGAACCTTACCCCCCTCCTCCTGAAAACACCCGGGACATACCTCAGGTATCACTGTAAAAACGGGGTTTAGAGACTTCCCCCCCTCTCCCGGTCTCCTTGTTATCCCGGAAAATATAAAAGAATAAAGTATAAAGAAATATAAATCCAGACTTGAAATATAAAGGAATATAAAATATCCTGGAGTATATAAAGAAATATAAAATATTATTACGCCCGCACGCAGGAGATATCATGAACCCATTCAACCCCGGTTTCGGCAAAAAGCCCGAAATATTCCTTGACAGGCAGTTCTTGGTACAGAAAGTGACAGACGAACTGGAAAACCCGAACAGCCCTTACCGGACATCATTGATATACGGGCTCCGCGGATCAGGAAAAACAGCATTCCTTACCGACGCCAGCACAGCAGTCGCAGCGAAAAAAGGATGGATAGTCCTCAACCTTGCTATGAGCGACAGCATACTCCCCAATCTTATCGTCGAACTCTACCGGAAGGCGAACAGCCCCCTGCAAAAGCTGTTCTCCCAGATTAAGGGGGTCAATATTTCAGCATTCGGGGTCGATTTTTCTATCGGGTCATCGCAGCCGTCGCTGACAAGCTATCAGACGCTTTTTGCAGATATGCTTGATAAGCTCAGATCCCGCGGACTGGACCTCTTCATCACCATAGACGAAATTGACAATACGCCCGCCATCAAGGAATTCGCGTCACTGTATCAGCTGATGCTGCGTGAAAATTACAGCCTTGCGCTGATGATGACGGGCCTGCCTCACAAGATTTCTGAGCTGCAGAATGATAAGATCCTGACATTCCTCCTGCGAAGTTCACGGATAAATCTGGAGCCTATTGCGCTGACATCCATCAAATACAGCTATCAGAAAAGCTTCCGCGACGCAGGGTTCACGGTTGAAGATGCAGCCTTCACAACGATGGCAAGGATGACCGCAGGATACGCATATGCCTTCCAGCTTCTGGGCTACCAGATATGGAACAGGGCTGCGCAGGGCGCGCCTGTGACTCCGGGCCTTCTTGAACAGGAAGTGCCCGAATTCAAAATGCAGCTGTTCCATAATGTGTATACGAAAGTTTTCCAGGAGCTGTCCCCTAAAGACCGGGAGTTCCTGCTCGCCATGGCGCAGTGCGTCAACGGCGCATCAGCCGTGCCGAGGGTACCCACGAATACGGGCATTGCGAATGTCAGGATAAGCGATATCAGCGGGCGCATGGGAAAAGGGCCGAATTATATTTCAATGTACCGCAGGCGGCTGCTTGACAGCCAGATCATACAGGCCACAGGCCATGGGACAGTCAGTTTCACCCTTCCCTTCATGAGCGATTTTATCATTGAAAACCATGAATTATATGCGGGAGATTAACAGCAGAAAGGCAGGGGCGGCAGGCTTTTACACCTGCCGCCCCTGTCCGTGAGCCGGTTTCGAAACCAGCTGGGATGCACTTACCTCAGGGAATCATCCCCTTTGCCATGCAGCCCTGTGCTCGACGATCCGTCAGCCTCCTGCTGCTTACGGACTATGAGCACTATTACCGCAAGGGCAACAAGCACTATGAGCACAGTAACTGTCGTCCCAATGCCTACACCTGTCTGGGACAGCTTTAACGGATGGTGGGACCGGCCAGACTGGCCGCGCTTGTGCCGGCCGGCGGTGCCGCCCTTCTTTGCAGGACTGTTATCCCGCCCGCGCGGAACAGAGCCGGCGCCGGCAGTGCTGCCCTTACGCGAGGGCGCCGCCTGGCTGCCGGGCTTCGCCGAAGTGCCCGGTGTCCCGTTATTGCCTGGCTGCTTGCCAGGCTTGCTTGGATCCGCAGGCTTACCCGGAGCCTCCGGACTACCCGGATCTGCCGGATCGGCAGGTTTGCTCGGATCTGCAGGATTATCCGGATTCACAGGAGGATTCTGCTTCTGAGTAACATCCAGCTTTTCGCTGGCAAGCACATGCGAGCTGTCGGCATCCTTATCCGTAACTGCAACAGTATGCTCACCGACCGCAGTACCGGCAGGGATGGTGACATCCGCCTCTGCGCGCCCCTGCGCATCAGTAGTTACCACAGCCAGTTCAGCCGGGACGGATTTCAGCCACAATTTATACTGGGTGTTGGGCTTCAGGCCCTCAACAGTTGCGTGTACTGTGCCGCCGGCTTCTACGGTATGCTTATCAAGCTTCAGCGCAGGCGTCGGTTCCGGTTCCGGTTCCGGCTCTTCAAGAAGCTGCCCTTCCCTGAGCACTACCGCACTCAAAGCCGGGACCGTATAAGTACCGTCAGACTGCACTTCAGCAAACTTCGGCGAGCTGCCTGTGCGGACATTCTTAGCCCCATTCCTGACAATGGAAGCTATCTCATTGACGGCAGCCTCATCAACCTTGCCTTCAGAAGCCACCACAGTATACTTGGCATTCTTCAGGCCGCTGATCTTACGCCCTTCCGTATTGGCATTGAACGCAACAACATAGGTACCTGTCGGATCTGACAGCTCGAATGCCAGGGTACCGTCCGCCTGGGCAAGCACCCTGCTGTGTGCATTGAGATCTGCGAAACCCTTCTGGCGCAGGGCAGGGACAGCCTTACGCAAGGCAATAAGCCCGCGTACATAATCTGCCGATGCCTTGTACTCGCTCAGACGGTCCCAGTCAACAGCATTAACGCTGTCAGGCTTATTGTAGCTGTTATCATCGCCGCCTTTGGTACGCATGAAGGCCTGCCCGATCTGGATCTCCGGTATGCCCTGCGACAGCAGGACCATTGAGTTTGCAAGCTCATCACGCTTTGTGATATTCTGCTCGCTTTCCCCAGGCATACTGGCTTTCAGCTTATCATACAGGGTGAGGTTGTCGTGGACTTCCACATACTGCACTACCTGCGACGGACCGCTGTAATTCGTATTGGCATTGCCGTTCGTGCATGGCGTAGATCCGCTGCGGTTCTGGCAGCCCAGGAAATTATTGGCAAGCAGGTTTTCCTGCCCCTTGTTCCCCTGGACGAACCCCTTCGCCTTCGAATCGAACACGCTGCCCTTAATGGCATCGCGGTACGAATCATTGAAGAAGCCGATCGTAGATTTATCTGTTGTCAGTTCACGCGCATTCGGCTGTATGGACATTTCGCTCTTGGGCATCGTGGAATTCATATCCCAGCCTTCGCCGACGATCATGATCGACGGATCGATCTTATCAAGGGCGGCACGGACTTCCTTCATAGTTTCCTTGTCGATAAGGCCCATAAGGTCGAACCGGAAACCGTCGATATTGTAGTTCTTCGCCCAGTAGGTGACAGAATCCACAATATACTTGCGCATCATGGCACGCTCAGAGGCGGTATCATTGCCGCACCCTGAATTGCTCACGAGGTTCCCGTTGCTGTCATAACGGAAATAGTATCCCGGGACCACCTGGTTGAAAACATGCTTATTGGCGTCATACACATGGTTGTAGACCACATCCATGATCGTGCGGATACCGGAATCATGCAGCCCCTGGATCATCTGCTTCATCTCCGTGATGCGGGTGGCAGGGTTAGCAGGGTCGCTTGAATAGGATCCTTCGGGGACGTTGTAGTTCATAGGGTCATAGCCCCAGTTATACGCCACGTTATTCCCGATCTCGCCATTGATATTGTTGAAATCATACATCGGCATGATCTGTACATGCGTAGTGCCCGACTTCTTCAGATAGTCCAGGCCTGTGGATTCGCCTTTGGAATTCTTAGTGCCTTTTTCGATAACGCCAAGATACTTGCCCTGCTTATCTTTGGATACGCCGGAAGTATCAGACTTGGAGAAATCACGGACAGACATTTCAGTGATCACTGCATCAGTCGGGCTGCTGAATGCAGGCATACGGCTTCCCCAGTGTGCAGGCTTCATCTGCTCGGGGCTGAGGACTACTGAACGCCCGCCATTGGCTGTAGAGGCACGGCCATACGGGTCAGCCGACTCATTCTTCCTGCCGTCAGCAAAACCGACAGTAAAATCATATGCGAGATTCCTGCAGTCGCCAGGTACCGTGACGGTCCATACGCCTTTCTCGCCCCGCTGCATATCATATGCCTTGTCAATTTCAGCATCAGGCTTAGTGCCTTTATAGGTATTAAGCTTGACCGATGCTGCTGTAGGCGCCCATATCTTAAAGGTTGTGCCTTCAGGCGTATAAGAAGCGCCAAGGTCATCCCCGCTGTAGGCATATTTCTTATCGAATGCCTCCGTGCGTACTACAGAACCTGCAACAGCTGTCGCTTCGTTGTAGCCGGCTATCTTTACCTTAACAGCTGAGTCCGGTGCGATCTCAGACTCTGTAGTGATAACCACCTTTGAACCGTCAACTACCTTGAACGACTTGATTTTTGCCGTATCCAGGGAGATCTTCCCCGCAAGGTCGCTTTCGCTTACGGGGCGGTTGAGCTTAAGGGTGATCTCATTAAGCCCGCTGATCTCAGCGTTCGTGATCTTGTTGGAGGTATCGACATTATTGGGGGATGTATACACAGTCGTATCGCCCGAGACTATCCAGATCTCTGCCTTGGCAGTATCTGTGCCTGTCATCGTGATGGCAGACCACGGGATCTCACGGTCGCCGTTAGCATCCTTGCCGTTGCCTTCACGGCCTTTCCATGCACTGCCGCCGTAGCGGATAATGAATTTCGGATGCTTGACTGAATCACCCTGCAGGGAGTACTGTGCGATCTTGCCGAACGAATCGTGGCTCCTGAAAGTAGCCGGAAGGTTATCAGCTATACCGTCAGCCCACTTCCATACGTCCCAGCCGGCATAATTATTATCTGCACGCCGGTAATGGATGGTTACATCCAGCTTCCTGATAGTTTTGCCTGCATCAGCCGGAGGATCAGTGTAGGTAGTTTCATCACCGCCCTGCACCCACACTTCAGCCGAGCCGCCGGAAGTGTCGATTATACGGTCCTTCTGGCCGTCCTTATTCCAGTCCTCAGTGGTAACGATGGCTCCCAGATGGTCGAAAGCCCCATCGAATTCCATGGTGAATACTTTGCCGAAAGCATCATCAGCCTGGTTGAACTTGTAATGCTTGCCGTCAAGCTGGGTACCGTCTTTCTGCGTACCCCACACATAGACACCGCGCTTATCTGCAGCAGCATCACCAGCTTTCGGCTTGTAATGCACTGTCAGCTTCGTTTTGGGCTGGTACTTGACAGGGCACGGATTGGCGGCCGTTATTGTGCCATCAGCAACAGTGATGTCTTTCTTTTCCGTGACGGTGAAGTTCCCGTTAGGGTTACCGGCAGGATGGTCCCAATTATTGTTGCCGTCGTTGAAAACGAATTCCAGTTTCCCGTTGACCAGAGGCACCGAAGCGGAATAGTAGCCGTCGCAGGCTTTGGTCATTTTATCCCCGGGGACTTTCGTCCATCCGTCAGCAGTCCCCGCCGCCTGATGGTGGATATGAGGATTGCTCCAGCCAGTCCTGTAATAAACAGTAATACTGTTATCAGTGTCTTCCTGTTCCGGCTTAGGCTGGTCTTCAGCCGGATCCAAGGGATTGGACTTCTGTCCGCCCTGCCAGGTGCTTTTGAGCGCCTTTGTATAGATCGCTACAGCAGAATGCGCGGGGACCGTTGTTTCAAACGAGCCGTCTGCACCGACAGTAACAGTGGATGAGCAGTCGCCTGCTGCGTACACGTTGCAGTATTCCCCTGCCGGGAGCGATGATGTGAATGTGCGCCTGATCTCTTTGTCGGAATTGTTGATAGCCAGATAACCGGTCTTATCCCGTTCGAAACTGATAGCGTCGGATCCGTTCGACCACCAGTTCGTTACCTTTCCGGTGACATTATTGTGGAACCCGACCATGCCCCGGATAGCGGTCCAGCGCTGTACGCAGAGCCAGCCTGAATCCGTGGAGCACACGGTATCGGGGACTGTGGTATCGGTGGCGCCCGGCGCGCCGGAATCATGCCCGGCCTGGGAATCCTCGAATTTATAACCGGAATTGATGCTTGGCGTGCCATATCCGTAAGCAAGCATAAATGCATTGGCCAGAAGGTAGCGTGAGCCGTCCTTATAGCTTAGGGTGCTGCCGTTGCGCTCAGTATCCCAGTTGGAAACGAACACCCCGGCCTGCTGGGAAGGCAGAAGCTTGTTCTCAATATCTTTAAGTCCGGCGACACCGCCAAAATTGCCGTTGAATGCATTCTTCAGCGAATACGCAAAGTCCATTTCGTGGACTTCACCGGTACCGGTGTAATTCTTCGGCTGGATCTCAGCTGCCTCGCTGGCATTGCCGAGGGTCTCCTGGTTCCAGTAGATCTTATCTTCTGCGATGCCTGACTTTTGGGCAAGCTTAGCTTTAATGGCACTGACATCTTTAGGATCGATATGCTTGACTGCATCTACACGGAATCCTGCGACCCCCATTTTCAGGAGTTTCGCCATATACCCCGCTATAGTGTCCTGGACATGTTCCCTGCTGGTATCAAGGTCCTGCAGCCCGGACAGGCGGCAGTTCCATACTTCCTGGGCATCATGGTAATTGCCGATATTATGGTCGCACGTATGGAAATCATCCTTCGTGTACCCAATCGCAGGGAAATTCCCTTTGGTATCAAACGTGCTGCCCGCAGTCCCTGCGCCTTCCTCACGGTCTATACCGGTAGTATGGTTGATAACAGCGTCAGCAATGACGCCTACGCCCGCAGCACGGCACGTAGAGATCATCTGTCTGAATTCAGCTTCAGTCCCCAGCTTGGAATTCAGATTATAACTGGCGACCTGGTATGACGTCCACCACTGCTTGCCCCTGACTGTTTCCTGCGGAGGCGACACCTGGACGTACCCTACGCCTTCAGGGCCGTAGGTTTCCGTACATTCCTTCGCAATAGAATTCCAGTTCTGCTGGAAAGCAGTAACGGTTACGTTCCGGTTCGTAGAAGACGCTGCCCCCTGCGCCGTAGCCGTATTGGCCGGCATCGTTGCATATGCTTTAGGGGTCAGGCCTGTGAAACCGATGAGAATCATGGCGGCTGCCGGCACAATAGCCAGTATCGCCTTTGCAATTCTTAACTTTTTCATCCCTAACCTTACTGTCCGCGCACCCTTCGGTGGATGCGTACTGTTGATTTCCTGCTAATATGCACGCCAGCGGCTCCGTCTGCGTGCAAAATTAGACCGTTCAAATAGTGACTCTCTGATTTTACAAAATTTCCTCATCTGCGTCCACCGAACCCGGCTATAGCGTGTCACCTGAAAACATAATCTTCAGGGAAGCTCACTGTATTTTATGCAGAAGGCTGATGAACATCTGGTCCGTATTATGCAGGTGTTCAAACAGCTGTACGTCGCCGGCACGGGAAGGGAGCTGGATCCCGGGATCAGCAGAAATACCGCGGATAACTGCGGCCGTATCCATGCGCCGCATATCGGGATGGGAACTAAGGAAGGGGTCCACTATACGCGCCGTTTCCGCGACAGCCGGGGAACATGTTACATAAGCTATAGTCCCGCCCGGTTTCAGCGCCTTATATGCGGAAGACAGAAGCCCTTGCTGGAGGGCCGCAAGCGCAGCAACATCCTCAGGCTTTTTCCTCCATCGGGATTCAGGCCGGCGGCGAAGGGCTCCGAGCCCGGAACACGGCGCGTCTACAAGTATGCGGTCGAATGAATGCGGATACAGTTTCCCCAGTTCGCGGCCATCATGTTCAGTAACATTTTCTGTCCCTGCGCCTAAACGTCTGAGGCTGCTGTGTACGAGATCCGCCCGATGGTGCGCAGGCTCATTGGCAAGGACCGCAGCTCCATGCTGCGCAGCATACGCAGCCAGGAGGGCCGCTTTGCCTCCGGGGCCGGCACACATATCAAGCCAGCGCTCGCCCCGGCTGACCGGCGCCGAAAAGGCAAGCGCCAGTGCTGCCAGCTGGCTGCCTTCATCCTCGACGCCGCACAGCCCCCGCCTGACCGATGGCAGTGTTTGGGGATCGACGCCTTTAACATGTACGGAATACGGCGAAAAACGCCCATGCCCGCATGTCCCCCGGGTCCCCGCGATGCCATGCACTTCCGCCATAACATCTTCAACATTGATAAGCCCGGGGCGGGCGCACAAAACAACGTCCGGCGGTTCATTATCGGCTGCAAGCATCGCCTCAAGCTGGCCCTCAGCACCGGCCCCTCCCTCAGCAGCCTGGTACTGGCTGTATCCGGCCCCTTCCCACGCTTCACGCAGCAGGCTGACGATCCACTCGGGATGGGAATACCTCACCGACAGCCGCTTATCCTTATCTTCTTTAGGGATACGCGATACAACCAGGGACTCCCATTCCTGGCGGGGGCGCTGCGTGACTGTGCGGAGCACTGCATTCACAAATCCGGGCAAAGGGCCCGGCGCATACTTACGCATGATGTCCACATTCTGCGAGACAGCAGCATAACCGGCTGTCCCCATGAAAAGTATCTGGTAAACCCCGCTTCGAAGGATATCAATGGCCTGGGCACTTATCCCGGCAACAGGGCGACGGGCAGCAGCGCTGATAACGGTATCAAGTAGCCCCTGCCAGCGCAGGGAGCCGTATACGGCTTCAGTAACAAACGCTTTATCCCGCGCATCCAGGGCAGAGCGGGAAAGCTCGCGCGGTACCAGAAGGTTTGAAAAGGCGCCAGTACTGTGTACGCGCGCAAGCAGAAGATACGCCAGCTCACGCGGGTTGCCGGCCTTACCGGCCCCCGCGCCTTTACAGGCCGGCCGTGCTGCTTTCTGTTTGTTATTCTTACTATGCCGCCGCCGACGGCTGTAATGCTCAGTCACAATAAGCACCTTCAGACAGCCTTGCCCCCCGGGCCCAGTCCGCTGCAGCCATCTGTTTTTTCCCCTGCTGCTTCACCTGGTCAAGTTCCAGCGGATCAGTAAGCGTCCCTATCCATACATGTTTTTTCGATACGGCAATCATGCCCGGCCGGAGCCCTGCAGGCTTCTGCGGATCATCAGACATATCAGGATGGGCACGGACAACAGTGAGTTTGATGCCCCCCTCTGCTCCCTGTGCATCCGTCTCCGTACGGTTATGGAGCAGGCACCATGCACCGGGCTCTGGCGTGCAGGCACGGATCTGCCTGTCAGCAGCAAAAGCAGGCACATCAAACCGGATCCTGGCATCATCAGGATGTATCTTGGGGGCAGGTTCAAACACCCCTTCAGGCTGCTTAACCAGAGCCAGATGACCGTCTGCTATGCCTTTCAAAGCTGCACACAGAAGGTTCGAGCCGTCTTCGGACAGCCGGCCAAGCAGTTCGCCGGATGTTTCATGAGCCCCTATCTCAACCGTTGACTGTGCGGCTACAGGGCCGTTATCAAGGCCGGGACCGATCTTAAACACTGTAGCGCCCGTAACCGTTTCACCCGCCCAGATAGCCCTCTGCACAGGGGCTGCTCCGCGGTACTGAGGCAGCAGGGAAAAATGGAGGTTGAACCATCCGAGGGGGACAGCATCCAGCGCGGGCTGGCGCAGGATACTGCCGTATGCCACCACAGCGGCAATATCAGGCTTGAAACGCTCGACTGCTTCAAAAAAACCGTCCGACGTGGGCTTATCCTCGATCACCGGCAGGCCGAGCTCCATAGCTGCAGCTTTCACAGGGCTTGGCGCCAGCCTGCACCCGCGTCCCTGCGGGGCATCAGGCCGGGTAAGGACAGCAACGACTTCCATACCCCCGCCCGCGGAGGCGAGGGCCTGCAAAGGTTTAATTGCCGCTTCAGGGGTACCGGCAAAAAGTATTCTCATACCTGCCTACTTTAGCGAAAGGGCTGACTACCGCAGCCGGCTGCAGCACCTTCCGTCATCCAGACGGCAGCTATGGCACGGCAGCAGAAAACGCCTTGCATTTTTACTCCCTCCCCCCCCGTATGAAACACCCTGACCGACATTGCACGCACAGGGAAGCTCGCACTATATAATGCAGGAAAGACGGCATGCACCATACTGCAGGAGGATCGGTAATGCGGCGCGGATCATTATGGACAATACGCAACTACCGCTGGTGGTTCCTTGCCGATACTACGGATGTCCTGGCTGTTACTGTGCGGAGCTTTGCCGTATCCCTGCTCGCATGGAAGGTATCCCATTCTGAAGCCGTAACGGGGGCTATCGTCGCACTCGAAAATATAATCAACCTTGTTATGATGCCGATTGGCGGTGCTATAGCTGACCGCTGCAACAGGCGCCGACTCATGATAATCGAGAATACCGCCGGCATAATACTTTCCGTTATTTTTACAGTCCTGGTTGCTGCTAACCTGCTCAATACCTCCCTGCTTATTGCCGTCACTGCTGCCTATGGCCTTCTCGTAGGCCTGTGCGGTACTGCAAATGATGCTATCCTGAAATCCCTTGTCCCTACAGAAAAATTTGCCAGCGCACAGGCGATCCGGGAAACCCGCGAATCAGTGGTAGGCCTGCTTGGCGGCACTGCAGCGGGATTCCTGTACAGGGTTTTCCCCTGGTTCCCTATAGCCTTTGCAGCGGTTTTCTATGCTGCCAGGCAGACAGCTACGCTTCAGCTTCCCTCTCAGGGAGGGGAAGAGGCCCTCAAGGGCGGCAGCAGCGGCCCGGGTACTGGTGGAAAGCCGAAAAATGGCGCAGACGAAGTAATCCCTGCCCAGGAAATACCTCAAAGGCAGGACCCCCTTCACAGCTTTATCCGCACCCTCCGCGAGGGGCTGGCCTGGGCCATGTCAAAAAAGAAGTTCATGGCAGCACTCGCCGTCGGGGCTACGGTCAATATTGCATTTACTGCAATCGTTGCCGGAGCCCAGATATACCTCATAGCTCAGGGGACGGATTCCATACTGATAGGTTTGCTTGATTCAGGCATGGGGACACTGACCCTTATCGGCTCGCTTCTGGCGAACTGGGTATCCAGCCGTATACCTACCGGAAAGCTTATTATCCTTTCTCTCGCCTTTGACACCCTCTGTTTTATCCCCCTGATCTTTTTCCATTCCTACACGGCTGTCCTGATATCCCTTTCACTTATGGGGCTTCCGCTGCCATCGCTCAACACAGGCCTGTACGGATTCATATTCGGGAAAACGCCGGATACCATGCAGGGGCGCGCCACAGCAGTATTTGAAACAGCAGTAGGCATTTTCGGCGCAGTGACGCCTGCAGCTATAGGGCCGGTGCTCCAGCTGCAGTATGGGTTCACTATAACTGCTGTGATTGCAGCAGTTTTTGCCGCTGTAAGCCTGGTTATTTCTATCGCAACATCACTGCGCACAGTCCCCCGGCCTGAAAAATGGGAAGATACGGACCTGTGAACCGGACCATCTGAGCCGTTCAAAAACGGAATATATCAGCTCAAATTTTTAGGGTCGATCTGGATATGCAGTTCCCCTTTGACGCGGGAAGCTGCATGCTTCGCCGCTGCAGAACGCAGCCGCCGGGACAGCGTCCCGGTCCGGTCCAGGCTGGCCCGTACTACAGCACGCACCCGGTCATTGCTTCCCTCAAGCTGACGGTCAGAAATATTAGACGGCTCCGGTATGGAGACAGGGCCCAGTACTGACGGGATGCCCGAGGGCAGCAGGGCAAGATCAGATTCTGCACCGGCTGCGCCTATATCCGCACCGATATCTTTAAGCACCCATTCCACAACTTCACGCCGCCCCCATATATTCGCCGCAGTAACGGAAGGGGGCATGCCGGCCTCCTTACGCTCCTCGACCTCTTTTCGAGCCAGATACGAGGGGTCCCACGCAATCAGGGACTGCGCTATCGCAGGCTCGCATTCCCCCAGGAGGAGTACCTGCCCGCCGTCCTCATGGGACGCACACAGTGCAGCCGCATGCATCCACGCAGTGAGGATATCAATACGCGAATCCATATGCGAAGCATACAGACTTGTCCATGTATCAACAATGGCAACAGCCCTGTAGCTTGGATGATAGGCGCCGTCAACATTCTGGTAGGCGGTATCAGACTTTTCCACGCCGATGCCTTCACGGTGCTCCATGCGCGTCAGCCCTGTACTGACTATCTGCGGTTCGGCCCCGGGGGAAGCTATGACTACCTGAGGCCTGTCTTCAATACATTCTATGGTACCGCGCGGCTGGTTTGGAGTGGAAGTAACGATCCGCGTACGGGGAAAAAGCCCGCGGAGCTCCTGGGCCGTGCCCAATGCCCCTACACGGATAACGCGCATCGCGCTGCCCCCGCAATGAGGACAGGACCACTGCGACGCTGCAGCACCGCACCATGCGCAGCGCGGGGATCCATCCCTGCGCAGGGCCTGCTGCAAAGGCCCGGAACACCGGAGGCAGCGCGCCTGGCGGCGGCACCGGGAACAGATAAATACCATGGACTGCCCGTCATGCGGGACACATAGGAGGACAGAGCCGGACCGCAGCGCATTTTTGAGTATGGAGACTGCGGTATGCGGGATACGGGCACCGATTGCGGGGTCAGCAAGGCGCTCAAGCTCCTCACGGTTGAACAGCCTGACCCATGGCATTGCTTTCTTCAACGGTGCCGGCAAAGGGCTCACTTCAATAGCCTGCCCCACCTCTATGGCAGCATCCCCCGACTGCCTTCCTGTCACTTCCCACTGGCTCTGCGGGCTGCGGCTATGGCCCAATGCGACAAAAATGCCTTTGTGCCCGCGGGCGCGCAGGCGCATAACATCACGCACATTGGCATAGGGGGTAAAACCGTCTGCATTCTGGTAAGCGATATCATCCACCGCAACAAATACAGCATTGCCCTGCACGGGGGCGTACATTGCTGCACGGGTGCCGATCACGCACTGTACAGCCCCCTGCGCAACCGCCATATACGAACGGTAGCGTTCCTCAGGGGTCATAGCCCCGGCAAGGACGCAGTAGTCCCCATTCCACACGCCCCGCCTCGAGCGCAGCGCAAAAGGAAGGAACCCCGCAGCCTGCAGCTGCTGATGGACAAGCCTAATATGCGCGATATCCGGAAGCTCAACTATTATCGGCCTCTGCGAAAGGAAACTCCTGCTGATCAGCCATACGATATCATCAGCCCATGCAGTTACTCCCGGCATGGCATTCCAGACAATACCGGCCGGAGAAGATCCTGACCATGCCCGCTCCACGTCGTCGATATGCCCGTAAGACGCCTCCACACGCCGGGTCTGCGCCTCATACACCTTCCGGGCACTGTCCGGCAGCTTTCCCTGTACGGGCCGCGCTGCCGTCGGCTGCGGTTCTTTGTCTACCTTTGCCACGCGGGAGGGGATGGCAAGACGGATGATATTAGCCCGCGTACCCGCAAAATAATCCGCTATCTCTTCAATATCACGCCTCATCTGCCTGGGTGCAACGGGCGAACTGCCTATAACACGCTCAATGAATTTCAATGAGCTGCGGGGCGTGCTGCTGGATTCCACGCGGTCCCAGATAATGCCGTTGACAAGACGGCCGCCGAAACGCACGCGCACGCTCATCCCCGGTACAGCGCTGTCGGAATGTTTGTCTTCAACAAGATAATCAAAAGCCTGGCCCAGATTTGCAGCCTGTACGTCAATAACCACCTGGGCAACAGGAAGGCGGGCCGCCGGCACCTTAACATGCGCAGAGCTTTTCCTCCTGCGCGGCGCCAGGCCATCCAGGGCCATCTGCTCGCCTATTATTACCATAGTTTCAGATTACTACAGCCATATCATTATGTCATTGTATGTCATTGCTGCCGGGCAGCAGACAGCGCAGCTTCCCTGAGCTCGCCGGCTTTATCTGTCTGTTCCCACGTAAAGCCTTCATCTGCCCTGCCGAAATGCCCATATGCCGCAGTTTTGCTGTATATCGGCCTCAGAAGGTCCAGTTCATCAATAATAGCCGCAGGGCGCAGGTCGAACACCTGCCGGACCGCCTGCGCAAGCACAGGATCAGTTATCCCAGGGCCTGTCCCCGTCCCCATCGTATCGACAGTAACAGATACCGGTTCAGCCACCCCTATTGCATACGCCAGCTGGACCTCAGCTTTACGCGCAAGCCCTGCTGCAACAATATTTTTGGCGACCCACCGGGCAGCATATGCTGCAGAACGGTCAACCTTGCTGGGGTCTTTTCCCGAAAAAGCGCCGCCGCCATGATGGCCCACACCGCCATAAGTATCAACGATGATTTTCCTGCCCGTCAGACCGGCGTCAGCAGCAGGTCCGCCAAGCACAAAAGAGCCCGTAGGGTTCACCAGGAGCCTGTAATCATCATGCCTGACTGTGCCGCCCCTGCACGAGGCCAGCGTACTGTCAAGCACCGGCTTGATAACATTCCGGATAAGCTCCCCGCGCAGCCATTCCTGGGAGGCCTCCGGATCATGCTGGGCAGAAATCACTATGGTATCGACCCTCCGCGGCACACCGCTTCCATCATATTCCACCGTTACCTGCGTTTTACCGTCAGGCCTCAGATGCGCAACGATCCCCTTTTTGCGCACATATGCCAGCCTTTCCGCCAGCCGGTGCGCAAGTTCGATCGGCAGAGGCATAAAGGCGTCAGTCTCATCACAGGCATACCCGAACATGATCCCCTGGTCGCCGGCACCCTGCACGGCATAGCGTTCCTCCTGCGTTGCGGCCTGCCGGGATACGCCTGCATTGATCTCAGGGCTCTGTTCGTTGATAGATACAAGGACCCCTGCAGAACCCGCATCCAGCCCGATGTCCGAACTGGTATACCCTATACGCTCCAATGTCTCGCGCACTATCTGATTGATATTGACATACCCTTCTGACGTGATCTCGCCAAAAACAAGGAACTGCCCTGTCGTTGCACACGTTTCTACTGCTACATGCGAAGAAGGGTCCTTCTTAAGGAGCTCATCAAGGATAGCATCAGATATCTGGTCGCATACTTTATCGGGATGCCCTTCCGTAACAGATTCAGACGTAATGAGCCGAATATCCTGTGCAGCTGCCATATCAAACCTGCTTTGTACCTGTCGCCATAAAACCGTTATAAACTGCTATAAAACTTGCCCTGAAACAAAATCCCCGCACCGTAGGGGCGGTACGGGGATCCCTATGATCATAAGATTATTTAAAGCTGAGATCAGTTCAGCACGCCTTCAGACAGATCGTCCTCACCAAGCGTCTCCTCAAGGAGGCCGTCATTGATCTCACGGAAAGCAATAGTCAGAGGCTTTTCCTGGTTCTTGTATTCTACCAGGGGTCCGACGTTCTGGAGGAGGCCCTCATTCAGCTGCGTGAAATATGAGTTGATCTGACGGGCGCGCCGTGCAGCAAACATAGCAAGCGCATACCGCGACTGGGCATGCTGGTCGAGCTCATCAATCGGCGGGTTTGCCAAGCCTTCAGGCTGCGGGACTGTACCTAATGCCATTTTTCTCCAATACCTGTATACGGAACCTAACTGTGTTAATACTTCCTAATACTATACTCCGGCACGGCGAAAACTGGAAGGGCCGGTATCCAGCTTTCTGCGCCGGCAGTGCCGCAAGGCTGCAGCAGCCCGATCTTCCCCCGATACGGCATCCCCTAATACTTTTTCTTAGCGGTAAAAAGGCCGAACCGCTGCATGCTGGAAAACATCCTGGCATAACCAAAAAGTGATTTGCCGGTATCCAGCGCATCTATCTGGTTCATATCGGAATCGGAAAGCTCAAAATCCCAGATATCAATATTTTCTTCGATCCGCTCCCTATGCACCGATTTCGGGATAACTACGATATCGCGCTGTACAAGGGACCTGAGCGCTACCTGCGCGGCAGTCTTGCCGTACTGTTCGCCAATCTCAGTAAGGACAGGATGGGTGAACAGCCCGTTCTTGCCTTCTGCAAACGGCGCCCATGATTCAGGCTGGATCCCATACTCGCGCATAATGCCCAGCGCCTCGCGCTGCTGCCAGAATACATGGTTTTCTATCTGATTCACGGCAGGGATGACATGCGCGCGCTTTGCCAGATCGACAAAACGGTCAGGCTCCATATTGGATATGCCTATCGCACGGATAACACCGTCATGGCAGAGGTCTTCCAGTGCACGGTACGCCCACAGGTAATTGCCCACACCCTGATGGAGCAGGACCAGGTCCGCATAATCTGTCCGCAGCTGGGCCAGGGAATGCCTGATGCTCTCTATCGTTTTATCATATCCGTAATGGGTGATCCATACTTTTGTTGTCAGGAAAATATCTTCGCGCGGGACGCCGCTTTCTGCTATGGCTTCGCCGACAGAACCTTCATTGCGGTAAAACTGTGCAGTATCAATAAGGCGGTACCCGCATTCCAGCGCATCCATAACAGCTTTTTTGCATTTGGAGCGCCCGGATATCTGGAATACGCCGAAACCTTCCTGCGGCATGGCAACGCCATTATTAAGCGTAACGTACGGGACCTTATGCGGAAGCGGTTTGCTCAACGGTTCGCGGGCTTCCCCGCCTTCCTGTGTCCCCTCAGAATCTGTGCTGGCAGTACCGACCATATATGGCCTCCCGGTTACATATTTACTTACGTATATTGTAATCTTTCCAAGGGCCCGGCGCAAACGGGGGAAGCCCGTTATACGCTGTCTGCGGACATGCAGAAGCCCGGCACAGCATAATGCCGGCCGGGCTTGATGCTTACCTAAATACTTATAACCTTGTACGCTGTCTCCAGCGCCCCGGGCTATTCCTTGTCCGGCTTCACATCCGGCAGCCCGGTAATATCCGGGAGCGGTGAGCCGGAAGCCGTATCAGGACCGAGCGGATCGGTACCGTCCAGCCCCAGGCCGCCGCCAAGGTCATTAAGGAAATCATCAGGATTGAAATCATCGCTGATATTGAGCTGGTTGAAATCAATACTGTTAAAATCGATACCATCCAGGCTCTCATTGCTGTTGACTTCAAGCTCCTTAGGCTCCTCGCCCAGGCCGAAGCTCGGGTAGATCGTGTCGCGGATCGCCTTATCAGGCTCTACCTGGGCATTGCGGTACCGCGCAAGGCCGGTACCTGCAGGGATAAGCTTACCGATAATGACATTCTCCTTGAGGCCCTTAAGGTCATCGACTTTCTGCTGGATCGCCGCTTCAGTAAGGACACGGGTAGTTTCCTGGAAGGAAGCCGCGGACAGCCATGATTCAGTCGCCAGGGATGCCTTGGTGATACCCATAAGTTCCGGGCGCCCGTCAGCAGGGCGGCCGCCTTCAGCGGCAACCTTGCGGTTAGTTTCGCGCAGGATCTGGCGGTCAACAAGCTCACCCTCAAGATACCTAGTATCACCCGGAGAGGTGATAACTGCACGGCGGAGCATCTGGTGCACAATCACTTCAATATGCTTATCGTGGATATCCACACCCTGGGAACGGTACACATCATGGACGCCCTCAACGATAGAAACCTGGGCTGCGCGCGGGCCAAGCACCTCAAGGATGCGCTTAGGATCCACAGAACCCTCAATCAGCGCAGTACCTGCACTGATATGCTCGCCATCCTTGACAAGGAGCGGCACACGGCGTGTCACCTTATACTCGAAGTTCTCATCGCCTTCATCCGGGGTGACCGTAATAGTACGGCCCCGCTCATTATCTTCGACATGTACGGTACCGTCCACATCGCTGATAGGCGCCTCGCCCTTCGGCGTGCGGGCTTCAAAAAGCTCAGCAACACGCGGAAGGCCCTGGGTGATATCAGATGCTGATGCAACGCCGCCGGAGTGGAAGGACCGCAGCGTCAGCTGGGTACCAGGCTCACCGATAGACTGCGCAGCCACGATGCCTACAGCTTCGCCGACATCGACAAGGCGGTTCGTTGCCAGGGACCATCCATAGCACTTTGCGCAGACCCCACGCTTAGATTCGCAGGTCAGCACGGAACGTGCGCGCACGCTTGACACCCCGTGGGCAACAAGGTCTTTGAGCACATCCATGGACAGGGCTTCATCCCGGCGGTACAGGACCGTCTTCCCGTCGGAAGGGTCAACAACATCTGCAGACAGCAGGCGTGAATACGGACCGCCGTCAGCATTCCTGACAAGCTGGAGGTTGCCGTCCTCATCAGGCTCAGCCACAGTAACAGCAAGCCCGTGCTTAGTCCCGCAGTCTTCTTCGCGGACAATAACATCCTGCGATACATCCACCAGACGGCGGGTCAGATATCCCGACTCTGCCGTACGGAGTGCCGTATCAGCCAGGCCCTTACGGGCACCATGCTGTGAAATGAAGTACTCAAGCACTGACAGCCCGTCACGGTAATTGGATTTGACCGGGCGGGGGATGATCTCGCCCCGAGGGTTCGCCACCAGGCCGCGCATACCGGCGATCTGGCGGATCTGCATCCAGTTGCCGCGGGCGCCTGACTGGACCATGATATTCACATTATTATCCTGGTAGAAGTTATTCTGCATGGCGTCAGCAACCTTATCGGTGCATTCCGTCCACAGGTTGATAAGCTCCTGCCGGCGCTCTTCTTCAGTAAGAAGGCCCATAGCATACTGGTCATTGACCTTATCAGCCTGGGCTTCATACTCGTCAACGATCTGCTTATGCTCCGAAGGGGCAACGATATCAGAGAATGCGATAGTCACGCCTGCCCACTGGGCACGGGTGAACCCAAGGTCCTTCAAAGCATCCAGCGTTGCAGCAACCTGCTCGGTGGAATACCTGGAAGCGATATCGTCAACTATGGACGACAGCCTGCCCTTAGGGACCTGCTCGTTGATATACGGATAATCCTCAGGGAGTGTCCCGTTGAACAGGATACGCCCGTAGGTCGTGGCAAAAAGCACGCTGCCGTCTGCAAAACGCTCTTCCCTGGCAACATCGCTTTCACCCTCACGCGGGTCCCTGACCTTGACTTCGCCCGGCTCCCAGTTATCGGGGAGGACAAAATCTGAGCCGACGCGAAGGAGTATCTTAGCCTGCATATCGATCTCATGCAGGTCAAGCGCCATGCGCGCCTCTTCTATTGACCCGAAAATACGGCCCTGGCCCTGGGCGTCTTCCTTTTCAGTGCTCAGATAATACAGCCCGAGGATCATATCCTGGGAAGGCATAGTTACAGCGTGGCCGTCCGCAGGCTTAAGGATATTATCCGACCCGAGCATCAGGGTGCGGGCTTCAGCCTGGGCTTCAGCACCCAGCGGAAGGTGGACAGCCATCTGGTCGCCGTCGAAATCTGCGTTGAATGCTGCGCAGGCCAGAGGGGGCAGATGGATAGCCTTGCCCTCAACAAGCACGGGTTCAAACGCCTGGATACCCAGACGGTGCAGCGTAGGTGCACGGTTGAGCAGTACAGGATGGTTGGAGATGACTTCCTCAAGGACATCCCAGACCACGGAATCGCCGCGGTCCACCATACGCTTCGCGCTCTTCATATTCTGTGCATACTGCTGTTCCACAAGGCGCTTGATGACAAACGGCTTGAAAAGCTCCAAAGCCATAGACTTCGGCAGGCCGCACTGATGCATGCGCAGGCTCGGCCCCACAACGATCACGGAACGCCCGGAATAATCCACACGCTTGCCCAGAAGGTTCTGACGGAAACGCCCCTGCTTGCCCTTGAGCATATCAGAAAGCGATTTGAGCGGACGGTTCGATGCGCCTGTAACGGCACGCCCGCGGCGTCCGTTGTCAAAGAGGGAATCAACAGCTTCCTGGAGCATGCGCTTTTCATTATTAAGCATGATCTCCGGCGCATGAAGCTCGATAAGGCGCTTCAGACGGTTATTGCGGTTGATCACGCGGCGGTACAGGTCGTTAAGGTCAGATGTTGCGAAACGGCCGCCGTCAAGCTGGACCATTGGCCTCAGATCCGGCGGGATGACCGGGATAACATCCAGGACCATATTTGCCGGGCTCTTGCCTGTGTTGATGAAAGCCATAATGACTTTCAGCCGCTTCAGGGCACGGGCTTTGCGCTGCCCGTTGCCGTTTTCCACATCTTCACGCAGCTGGGCTGCTGCACCTTCGAGATCGAAATCCTGAAGGCGCTTCTTTATAGCTTCTGCACCCATGCTGCCGTCGAAATAGTCGCCGTAACGGTCTTTCATTTCGCGCCACAGGTCTACATCGCCTTCCATATCGCCCGGCTTCAAAGCCGTGAAACGGTCCCATACCGCGCCGATACGGGTGATCTCGTCATCATAACGCTGGCGGATCGCCTTCAGATCACGCTCTGCACTGGTATGGAGCTTTGTTTTTGCCTTTGGGTCGGCATCTTCCGCCTCAAGCGCTGCGAGATCCTCTTCAAGCTTCCTGGAACGCTTGTCAAGCTCGCTGTCACGGCGGTTGCTCAGGCGCTCAACTTCCGAGTCAAGCTCAGCCTGAAGGTCCGGAAGATCCTGCTGGCGCTGCTCCTCATTGACCGCTGTCACCATATAAGCGGCGAAATAAATCACTTTCTCCAAGTCTTTAGGGGAAATATCCAGCAGATACCCGAGCCGGCTTGGCACACCCTTAAAGAACCAGATATGCGTTACCGGGGCGGCCAGCTCGATATGGCCCATACGCTCGCGGCGCACACGGGAACGGGTCACTTCAACACCGCAGCGTTCGCACACGATGCCCTTGAACCGCACCCGCTTATATTTGCCGCAGGCGCATTCCCAGTCACGGGTCGGCCCGAATATCTGTTCGCCGAACAGGCCGTCTTTCTCAGGCTTAAGGGTCCGGTAATTGATGGTCTCCGGCTTCTTGACCTCTCCGTAGCTCCAGCTGCGGATATCATCGGCACTCGCAAGGCCTATGCGTACTGTATCAAATGCATTAACGTCCAGCACTGTTTATCCTGTCTGCTTAGTTTTCCAAATTCTTTTCTTACAAATTGCCGGGCAGGCTCAGAAGCCTGCACCTGCGGGTTCACCGGCTTCAACAGTGTCATTCGCTGCCATGGAGGCATCCGGACGGGCACCGATATTGAAACCGAGGTCGTCAGTTTCAGATTGAGGATCGTCATCTTCCTCCTTCATGTCGATTACCTGCCCTTCGGCATTCAGTACTTCAACATTCAGGGACAGGGACTGCATTTCCTTAAGCAAAACTTTGAAGGATTCAGGTATCCCGGCCGGAGGGAGGTTATCCCCCTTGACAATAGAACCATATGCGCGTACGCGGCCATCAACATCATCGGACTTGGTGGTCATCATCTCATGCAGGGTATATGCCGCACCGTATGCCTCAAGCGCCCACACTTCCATTTCGCCGAAACGCTGGCCGCCGAACTGGGCTTTACCGCCCAGCGGCTGCTGAGTGATCATGGAGTACGGGCCTGTGGACCGTGCATGAATCTTGTCATCAACAAGGTGATGCAGTTTGAGCATATACATATAGCCCACCGAAATAGGCTTCGGGAAAGGTTCGCCTGTACGGCCGTCAAACAGCTGTGCCTTGCCGTCATCGCCAACAAGATAGTTGCCGTCACGGTCCGGGAGCGTCGTGTGGAGAAGGCCGTGCATGGCATCTGTACGCACACCGTCGAAAACAGGTGTTGCCACATGGCTGTTAGGCCCGCCCTTTTCAGCGCCGGCGGGTATATGCTTCTTCCATTCAGCTTCCAGATCCGGATCAATACTAATATCCCAGCCGGAATGCGCGATCCATCCAAGATGGAGTTCAAGCACCTGGCCCAGGTTCATTCGGCTCGGCACACCAAGCGGATTGAGCATAATGTCAATAGGGGTGCCGTCCGCCAGGAACGGCATATCTTCTTCAGGGAGTATGCGGGAGATAACACCTTTATTCCCGTGCCGCCCGGAGAGTTTATCGCCCTGGGTGATCTTACGGTGCTGCGCAACATAAACGCGGATCATCTGGTTGACGCCGGTCGGCAGCTCATCGCCTTCCTCCTCGGCTTCTTCCTTGGTAATCTCTTTAATGGAGATCACAGTACCGCGTTCACCATGAGGCACCCTCAGGGAGGTATCGCGAACTTCGCGGCTCTTCTCGCCAAAGATTGCACGCAGCAGGCGCTCTTCAGGGGTAAGCTCGGTCTCGCCCTTAGGCGTTACTTTGCCTACGAGAATATCGCCGGCCTCGACTTCAGCGCCGATCCTGATGATCCCGCGCTCGTCAAGGTTAGCAACCGCATCCTCAGAAACGTTGGGAAGGTCGCGGGTGATCTCTTCAGCACCAAGCTTGGTTTCGCGGGCATCGATCTCGAACTCTTCAATATGGATCGAGCTCAGCGTATCATCGCGTACCAGACGCTGCGAGATGATCACAGCATCTTCGTAGTTATAACCGTTCCACGGCATAAAAGCAACGAGGAGGTTCTTGCCCAGCGCCATCTCACCCTGGTCAGTAGCAGGGCCGTCAGCAAGCACAGAGCCTTTCTCCACGCGCTCACCCTTAGCAACCAGCGGTACCTGGTTGTAGCAGGTCATCTGGTTTGAACGCTGGAACTTGGTCAGCTTGTAGCTTGATGTGGTACCGTCATCATTCATAGTGCGGACAAGGTCAGCTGCTACATAGGTAACTACGCCGTCCTTATCAGCGATAACAACATCGCCTGAATCTACCGCTGCGCTCCATTCGCCGCCTGTACCGACAAGCGGGCGCTCGGATTTCACCAGCGGGACGGCCTGGCGCTGCATGTTGGCACCCATCAGGGCGCGGTGCCCTTCATCATGCTCAAGGAACGGGATCAGCGAAGACCCTACGGATACCATCTGGCGCGGCGAGACGTCCATATAATCGACCTGGTTTACAGGCACATCTTCTGCTTCAGCGTCATCGTCGCGGACAAGTGCATTCCTGGTAAGGAAATCGCCGTTGGCGTCAAGTTCCTGGTTAGCCTGGGCAATAACATGCCCATGCTCCTGGTCAGCAGTCATATAGACGACATCATTCGTGACATGCCCGTTTTCGACCTTACGGTACGGGGTCTCAATGAAACCGAACGGATTGATGCGCGCAAATGTAGACAGGCATCCGATAAGGCCGATATTCGGGCCTTCAGGGGATTCGATAGGGCACATACGCCCGAAATGGGAAGGATGGACATCGCGCACTTCCATAGACGCGCGGTCACGCGACAAACCGCCGGGGCCGAGGGCGGACAGGCGGCGCTTGTTGGTCACGCTCGCCAGCGGGTTGTTCTGGTCAAGGAACTGCGACAGCTGGGATGTTCCGAAGAACTCTTTGATAGTTGCAGCTACCGGGCGGATATTCAGAAGGGACTGGGGGGTTATCGCCTCAGGGTCCTGGGTCGTCATACGCTCGCGGGCTACACGTTCCATACGGGACAGGCCCGTACGCAGCTGTGTCTGGATCAGCTCGCCCACCTGGCGGATACGGCGGTTGCCGAAATTATCAATATCATCCGTATCTACAGCAAGCTCGATATTCTTGCCGTCACGCCGCCCGGGGAAAGTATCCTTCCCGTCATGCAGGGTCACGAGATATTTCATCGTTGCAAGGATATCTTCGCGGGTAAGGCTGCGGTTCTGATAATCAGTGTCAAGTCCAAGCTTGCGGTTGATCTTGTACCGCCCAACGCGGGCCAGATCATAACGCTTGTTGTTGAAATAGAAGGACTCCAGAAGATTACGCCCGGCTTCAGGGGTAGCTGTGTCCCCCGGGCGGATACGGCGGTAAAGCTCAGTCAGGGCCTGGTCCTGTGTGATCTCAGGCTCCTTGGACAGTGCCTCCATGACCAGCGGATAATCTTTGAAAGCCTCGGCGATCTCACTGCGGGTCATGCCTATAGCCTGAAGGAAGACTACAGCAGACTGCTTGCGCTTGCGGTCAATACGGACGCCGAGCACATCACGCTTGTCTATCTCGAACTCGAGCCATGCGCCGCGGCTCGGGATAATCTTCGCATCGAAAACTTCCTTATCCGATGTCCTGTCAGGGGTACGGCCAAAGTAAACACCCGGGGAACGTACCAGCTGGGATACGATAACGCGCTCGGTCCCACCGATAATAAAGGTGCCGTGCTTGGTCATCAGCGGGAAATCACCCATAAAAACGGTCTGTGACTTGATCTCGCCAGTATCATAATTCGTGAATTCCGCATTCACATACAGCGGGGCGGAATACGTCTGATCTTTTTCGCGGCATTCCTGGACAGTGTGGCGCGGCTCTTCAAAATAGGGGTCAGAGAAAGTCAGGGACATAGTCTGGGCAAAGTTTTCGACCGGGGAAATCTCATCGAAAACTTCCTGCAGGCCGGAGATATGCCCAACGGTATACGTACCGTTTTTCTCATCTTCTTCAACACATTTCTTCCAGCGCTCATTGCCTACCAGCCAGTCGAAACTGTTCGTCTGCACCCCCAGGAGGTCGGGGACAGAGATAGGTTCGCGGATAGATCCAAAATTAATGCGATCAGTTGCTTTACGGAGCTCAATATCATGCTCATCGGCATGGGCAAAAGGAGCCGCAGCACTTTGTTTCTTCTTCGCAGCCAAGGATATTCCTTCGTTTACTGTATTTCTGATTACCTATTTGCAAACGCAGGCGACGAGCCGCTATATACTTCATCGCGGGCGTAAGCGAGAGTGCCCGCAATATGACACTTCTCAAAACATAACAATACTAGCAGAGCATGCAGACCAGTCAAGATCCCGCGGGGTTTTATGCTCCGGGGAAAAGAGGGCAGCGTAGCCCTGGCTATATATAAACACTGCTGTGGACCCCGGCTGATGCCGCGGCCCACAGCATACGTGCGGATGATGAGAGATTCGAACTCTCGGAGGTATTGAGCCTCACACGATTTCGAGTCGTGCTCCTTCGACCGCTCGGACAATCATCCAAATACTGCCGCAGCCCCAACGGCTGCACGGCACGACATACTATTATGCCACACCCTCACAACTTCACTGGTCCCCGGAATGTCAGTACCGCATATTGATCCCTGTTTTTCTGCCGTGCCGGATAATAACGGTAAACAGGGCATATCCGATAAGTATATAGGCAGCACTCTGAGCGGCAGCAGCCAGCCACTGTGCAGCAGATATGCCGGATGAGAATGATTCCTGCACAAGCTGGTAGCCATACTGGAGCGGCAGTACGCGCCCTATCCAAATTACCGGTGCAGGCAGGGCATCCAGCGGCACCACTATCCCCGACAGGAACATCAGCACATACGTAAACAGGTCCGAATACGCCTGCGTCCTCGTATAGACCACAGTGAGGGCCGCAGCAATAAGGGTGAAACCGAACAGACCGCATAAAATAATGATTATCAGCCCGGCACTGCTCCAGTTCAGGCCCATGGGGATACGCAGCACCGCGAACAGCACTGCGATAAATACTGCGTCGATCATAACTGAGGCCAGCACCCATGTGAGAGTTTTCACAATAATCTGCCTGAGCAGCGACACAGGCCTGAGCATAAGCTGGGTGAACGTGCCGTCCTGCTTATCTGTCGAGATCGATATGCTCGCCTCGGTAATCATTGTTGATGCTGAGGCCCACAGGAAATAGCCGGCCCATGCTGCGGGGTTCGATCTGGCATCTGTCGATAAAGCAAACATGGCTATAAGCATCCCCGTCAGGACAAGGCCGGAAATATAATTGCTCAGATATTTCCTTGTTTCACACCCGTAACGGTGGAATTCCGCAGCCAGCAGCAGCGCGAATTTACGCATTATCTTCCGTCCTCCCCTTCCATGTCATTGATATTGCCATCATTGTCAAAAATATCCAGGAGTATCTGTTCAAGCGTCCGTCCCCCGGCTCCCCCGCTGCCGCCGGATACCCCAGAAGGGCTGTGGGTACGGATAAATTCCTGATAGTCCCCCGACCATCTTACTGTGCCTTGTGAAATCAGGACAATATCATCAGCGAGGTCTTCTATCACCTCAGACTGGTGCGAAGCAATAATGATCCCCACACCATGCTGGGCCAGCTGCCTGACAGCCCTCAGGAAATCGCGCTTGGCGACTACGTCCAGCCCAAGTGTAGGTTCATCAAGGATAAGCACCTCAGGCTGCGGGATCATGGCAGTGACCAGCGCCAGTTTCTGCTGGGTCCCGCGCGACCAGTCGCCTACAGGCTTATCCATATGCTCTGTCAGTTTCAGGGAATCCATAAGGCTGACGGACCGCCCTTTCACTTCCTTATGCGAGAAACCGTACAAAGCGCCCTGGTAGTACAGGTTATCCCAGCCGCTGAGGAACATATATGTCAAAGATGAATCTTCAAGTACGCATGACAGATGTGAATACAGGCTGCTCCCCCATTTGTCAAGGGGTTTCCCTTTGAATGCTACCGTCCCCGAGGTGGGGGCTATCAGTCCGCACATCATGCGCAAGGTTGTGCTTTTACCAGCCCCATTAGGGCCAAGAAGCCCAAGGATGCGCCCCGGGACGATATCCAGATCCATCCCGGAAACTGCATAATGTGCGTTGAACTCTTTAGATATAGTGCGCGCACTGAGAACACTGCTGCTGTTCATATAACCTGCCCTGTCCTGAATGGACCGCCTGTACTGCATCTATAGCGCATGAGCTGTTATGCCGGCACTATTGCCCTATACTTTCCTCCCGCATATCATAAAACGTGCTGTGTACTGCCTCCGGCATCATTCAGGCCAGCGTGCGCCTGGCCCGGACCGCATCAGCCCTTGCCTTCAGCAGGTTTTCCGCCGGATAGTTCACCCGTTCAAGGGTGAGGCCGCAAGCGGGGGCAGGACCGGTCGCCCCTTCACGCACAGGATGGGCAAGTTTCTGCCTGAACCATGCCGTATCCTTTTTGCCCATCCCTATCTGGATGCTGGCATTGACCAGCGAACGGACCATATTCCGCGCAAAAGCATCGGCAATAACGGTAAATTCAAGCAAACCGGATTCCACCGCCGTAACGGCATACGCGCTGGCCGCCTCCTCTGTGCCTTCTGCGCCCTTGCCCTCCGGCTCTGAGCCGACAGCCCGTGTCAGGCCCGGCCGGGCCTCTCCATGGTATACGGAATCCGCCAGGACGGCAGGTTTTATACGCTGCCACACGGCAAATTTGACTTCCCGGATAGTTGTGCCGCCCGGGTTCGGTGAAGCGAAAGAGCCGAAATCATGCAGGCCGACAGCATATCCCATTGCTTTATTCATTTTCTTGCTGTCAAGCCTGCAGCGGATCGGCAGGACGAACTTCCGCATCCGGGGGTCATACCGGGACGCGCTGTCTGCCACACGGTATACATATACGCGGTCGGAGGCAGAAAACCGCGCATCAAAGCCTTCGGGGGCGGGAGATATTTTCCTGACCGCGATATCAGGCGGAAGTATCCCCTGCAGACGGTATGCGAGTGCATCCCACGGTGCGTACAGGCTGCGGTCCAGATGCCCAACAGCACGGCCAAGGATATCATCATCAATATCACAGTGGCATACCTGCCCGGATGCATGCACCCCGGCATCTGTCCGCCCTGCAACGGTAAGCCCGATACCCGGCTGCCCCGCCCTGTCCAGATGGAGCACTGTATTGACAGCTGTTTCCAGTTCCCCCTGCACAGTGCGCTGGCCCCGCTGTTTCGCCCACCCATGAAAATCGGTACCGTCATATGCACAATCTATCCGCAGTCTCATACCCCATATCTTTCCATATGCGTCCGAGAATCCCGGGAATACAGCGCAGCCTGGCTCCCGGGTATATATAACAAAAACCCGGGGTATTGATCCCGGGCTTTTGTTCTAAACCGGTTTTATGGCATCCGGCCAGAGAAGGGATTTATTTATTGTCCTTCTTATCAGCCTCGCTGCCAGCATCAGATTTTTCCGTATCCTTTTTAGCCGCAGGTTTTGCAGCAGGCTTCTTCGCGGAAGCTGCCTTTTTGGCCGCAGGTTTCGCGGCAGACGGTTTTTCGGCAGAAGTTTCCTTCTTAGCTGCATCGTCAGCTTTATCAGCCTTTTTAGCAGCGGGCTTCTTAGCCGCCGGCTTTGTGCCTGCAGCCTCGGCGGTTTTATCGGACACCTTGGCATCTGCCTTTTCTGCTGCAGAAGTTTCAGCTCCGGCCTCAGGCCCTTCCTTGGCTTTGTCAGCTTCCCCAGTGTCCTCAGGGAGCTTCGCAGCAGACTTTGCAGCCGCTTCAGCTTCCTTCACCGCAGCTTTCCTGGCGGATACCGACTCTGTAACAAGCTCAATAACAGCCATCGGGGCTGAGTCTCCCTGGCGCGGAGCAATCTTAATGATGCGGGTGTAACCGCCTTCACGCTGCTCCATCTGCTGGGCGATCTCAGTGAACAGCTTGTGGACCACTGATTTATTGCGGACAATGCGAAGCACACGGCGGCGCGAATTCAGATCACCACGCTTGGCGAAGGTGATAAGGCGTTCCGCAAGCGGACGCAAACGCTTTGCCTTCGGCAGGGTAGTTTTAATCTGGCCGTGTTCATACAGGCTTGTAGCCATGTTTGCCAGCATCAGGCGTTCATGTGCCGGGCTTGAAGCCAGGCGCGGCCCTTTCTTTGGTTGTGGCATAATTCTCCTTTCCGAGGCAGGTGGGCATCAGCCCGAACATCTGCTCGGTTCTTACATTAATGATCTTACGGGTTCAGATATCTTCAGGGCTGAAGAAATTGCCGTCGTTAAGATCTATCTGGTCAAGCCCCAACGGCGACTGCTTCAAAGAAAGCCCCATACTGGTAAGCTTGTCTTTGACCTCGTCAATAGACTTCTGACCGAAATTGCGGATGTCAAGCAGATCCTGTTCGGAACGTTTGACCAGTTCGCCAATGGTGTGGATGCCTTCACGCTTCAGGCAGTTATAAGAGCGCTGAGTGAGGTTAAGGTCCTCAATAGGGACCTCCATCTGAGGATCAGCCTCTTCAACCACCGGTGCCGCACCGATTTCAACACCCTCAGCCTGGTTATTAAGCTCATGGAACAGCCCGAACAGCTCAACGAGCGTAGAACCGGCAGAAGCGACAGCATCACGGGGTGTGATGGCCGGCTTCGTCTCTACATCCACGATGAGCCTGTCAAAATCGGTACGCTGCTCCACACGGGTAGCCTCTACCTTATAGCTCACCTTAAGCACGGGGGAATAAATGGAATCAACCGGGATACGGCCGATCTCATCGTTTTCCTGCTTATTCATCTGAGCGGGCACGTATCCGCGGCCACGCTCCACTGTGAACTCAACCTCAAGTTCGCCGTCTTCAGCAAGGGTTGCAATGTGAAGGTCAGGGTTTGCAATCACTACGCCTGCAGGAGGCGTAATATCTGCCGCTGTCGCTTCGCCCTCGCCGCTTTTGCGGAGATACATAACGACTGGTTCGTCGTATTCAGAGGTGAGTACCAGTTCTTTAATATTCAAAAGAATTTCAGTAACGTCTTCTTTGACACCCGGCAGAGTTGTAAACTCGTGGAGCGCCCCGGTAAGACGGACTGATGTCACTGCTGCCCCAGGGATAGAGCTCAAAAGAGTACGGCGCAATGAGTTACCCAGTGTGTACCCAAAGCCCGGCTCCAGCGGCTCAATCGTAAAGCGTGAACGCTGCGGGGTAATTTGTTCCTCAGTAAGTGACGGACGCTGTGCAATAAGCACGTTATATCCTTTCAGCTAGATTGGCTGTGCACGTACCAATCAATGCGGGTTGGATGGTATTTCTACGTCTTAGTGCTTCAGACGCGGCGACGCTTCGGAGGGCGAACGCCATTGAATGCCTGAGGTGTACGGTCAGTAATGGAACCGACCTCCAGACCTGCAGACTGCAGGGAACGGATCGCGGTTTCACGGCCTGAACCCGGTCCCTTAACGAAAACGTCAACCTTCTTGACGCCATGTTCCTGTGCCTTACGGGCTGCCGCTTCTGCAGCCATACCCGCTGCGTAAGGCGTAGACTTACGCGAGCCCTTGAAACCTACATCACCGCCGGATGCCCAGGATACAACTGCACCGGACGGATCGGTGATAGAGATGATCGTATTGTTAAATGTTGATTTAATATGCGCCTGGCCAACAGGTACCGACTTGCGGTCCTTGCGGCGGGGTTTGCGCGAGGCTTGCTTTGTAGCTGCCATTAACCCTCGTTTCCTTTAGCGATTACGTCAGTTATAGTTTTCTATAAACTGCCGGCTCTTAAGCTCCTGCTTAAGCAGCCTTCTTCTTACCTGCAACTGTGCGCTTTGGACCTTTACGGGTACGCGCATTTGTTTTTGTACGCTGGCCGCGTACAGGCAGATGCCTGCGGTGGCGGATACCTTGATAGCAGTTGATCTGTATCTTACGACGAATATCTGCATCGATTTCACGACGCAGGTCACCCTCAATCTTGTAATTGCCTTCAAGGTAATCACGAAGCTGAATGAGCTGCTCGTCAGTCAGATCTTTGACGCGGATATCTGGTGAAACACCAGTCGCCTCGAGTGTCTCTTTTGCACGAGTACGCCCTACACCGAAAATATAGGTGAGTGCCACTTCGATGCGCTTCTCATTGGGGATGTCGACTCCGGCAAGACGTGCCATTGCGATTCCTTCTGTTCCTACGGAGATCGTGCACCTAACCGTCCGCATATGCGGCCTAAGTCTCCGTACTTAGGGTTCAGCTTCTGCTGTGGCCAGGTGCCTTACTGTGCCGCTGTGTCTGCTAGCCCTGACGCTGCTTATGACGCGGGTTTTCACAGATCACCATGACGCGGCCGTGGCGGCGGATAACGCGGCATTTCTCGCAGATCCGCTTTACACTTGGACTAACCTTCATGGCTTTCCTTTTTCTTGTATTACCTGTGTACTGCGTACATGCGTAATAAATTACTTGTATCGGTACGTAATACGTCCACGAGTCAGGTCGTAAGGGCTCATTTCCAGCACCACACGATCCTGCGGAAGGATGCGGATATAATTCTTGCGCATCTTTCCGGAAATAGTAGCCAGTACGATGTGCTTGTTCTCAAGTTCCACACGGAACATAGCATTCGGCAGAGCCTCAATGACCCGGCCTTCAACCTCAATCACATCATTTTTCGCCATATATCTCGTTTTCCTCGTTATGAATTACTATGCGTTCCCTATATGAAAACACACCAAACAAGTATAATAACATAATAAAGCGACGAACTGCATGTTACTGCGATTCGCCGCTGTGCCCAAGCCGGGGATGCCAGGCTCCGATTATCTGCTATTACTGCGCCGAGGGCGAGGGGGCGGCAGGAGCTGAGGGAGTACCATCCGGAGCTGCAGCTGCAGGGGGATCCCCTGCGCCAGGGGTATCGGAGGCATCCGGTGTGCTGCCGGTATTGAAGCTGACCTGCGGCACTTCACGGTCCCTGGCCTCAGTAACGGAGAAGCTGTCGGCCTTCTCAAAATGGAACATCCCGGCAATAATATTGGACGGGAAAACTTCCAGCCGTGTATTGTACTTCATAACAACATCATTATAGAACTGGCGGGCATAAGCAATCTTCTGCTCAAGCTCGGAAAGCTTGTTCTGCAGGTCAAGGAAATTCTGATTCGCCTTAAGCTCCGGATAATTTTCAGCAGTTGCGAGGACATTGACAATAGCACGGCCAAGCGCAGTCTCTGCAGCTGCGCGCTGGTTGACATTGCCGCTGGCCACGGCATCGCGCACGCCCGCCCGCGCCCTGGTCACCTCTTCAAAAACTGAAGATTCATGTGAAGCATATCCCTGGACAGTTGCAACAAGATTAGGGATCAGATCCGCCCGCTGCTTAAGCTGGACGTCAATCTGGGCCCAGCCATTCTTTACACGGTTGCGCAGGGCAACAAGGTTATTGTAGCCGCTTATTGCCCACAGGATAATGGCGACCACAATAACCACCACTACAATCCCAATAATTAAGCCTGTACTCATTATCACACCTATTACCTTTCAATGAGTCGGATTATATTTACCTATAGTACAGCACACCTGCTATCCGGTCAGCGGCCGCCGAAGGAACCGCCGCCTCCGCCGCCTCCGCCGCCTCCGAATCCGCCTCCGCCGGAGAACCCTCCTGAGGACCAGCCGCCTGACCCGAATCCGGAAGACCCTGATCCTGATGTGCTGTCGATAGTCTGGATAGCATCCGAGATCGTATCCCCTACGCTGCCGAGGCTGTCGCCGAACGCAGAAGCAAAATCGCCGAGGCCGCCGAAACCTGCTGACCCCAGATCATTAGCGAACCCTGACATATCGGGCGCGCCCTGGCCCCCAAACATTGTGCCGGAAGATCCGCCGCCGTAGTATCCGTACCATGCATACCCCGGCATCCAGAGCCACCGGGTAGATATCGCGTCCATAGCCGCAGCGTCAGAAAGCTGCCCGGAAGAGGTGAAAGCGCTGATCTCATCGCGCAGCTGCCTGAGCACTGCCTCAGTCATGCCGAAAGCAGCGGCATAAACGAGATACCTGTCCCACAGGACCATATCTTCAACCGAACGGTCCTTGAAGTTGCTGAAATCGCGCAGATAATTCCGCAGCCCTTCGATCTGCCTGAGATATCCCTCCCCTTTCTGGGTGGGTTTCCTGATATTCCCGTACTGATATGCGAAAACAGCGAAAAACAGCGAGACCATCCCTGCGACAACATAGTAAGCAAATGGAGCGAAAAGCTGTGACAGGACGAATATCTCAATGAACCCGGCCAGGCCGAGTATTATGCACAGCGCAGCAAGGCCAGCCGTGCCTCCTGTACTTTTGATCCGTGCGGATGCATACTCCGAAGTCAGCGAAGAATTGAACCGCCTGAGCGTACCGTTATCAACATCATGGGCACTGATGGCAGCCTTCAGCTCGCCGCTGGAAAAAGTATCAGTGCGCAGCTTTTTAGATGCCTTATACAGTATTTTCAAAAGGGCATTTTCTGTTTTGCTCAGGTTAAGGCTTGCCCACGCTGTGCTGTCCGGATCCGTTGCAGCCGGCAGCAGATGGAAAGTAAATGTTCCTTTGGCCGCCGACTTTTCATTCCCTGCGAATGCCTGCGCAATATCTGCATTCGATGCCGTGCCCAGATCCAGGTTTGCGTACACTGAGGGAGTCCCAGGGTATACCGCAATAGCCTTCTTCGATACCAGGGACAGCATCAGGGCTGAGACCTGGCGGCTGCGGGTCTTGCCTTTGGCCGATTCTCCCGTATAGTCTGCAAGGTCATCATAAATACGGGCTGCCAGGGACGGGCTTACAGGGGGCAGATCACGGTAATAATCCCCTGTCGGCGTATACCTGTTTTTGCGGAACGTAATGAAAGCTGCAATAACACAGGCGAGTGAGAGGAAAACTGCCAGCACAGCCGCAGCCCCAAGCATAACAAGCGTCAGGACAGCTTCACGCCGCCTGTTCTCGTTATATCTGTTCTCAGAATTAGTTTCCCTGGAGATAGTCTGCCGGACGGTGCTGCTGTCAGATATGCGCCGGCATTCAGCATGAGGGTTCTGGTACATAGCCACGATATCCAGGTACTGGTATGGATGTACATTCTCTGCAGTAAAGACCAGGGAATTGTCTTCACCCCGATGTTTTGCCGATTTGCCTTCAAAATGGTACCACGCCCATGACTTCGCCGTCCCCTCCGGGAAATAGAAATGCCCCTGCACATGCTTCACGGGAAGGGAGTTCTTATCATCGATAACTGACCACTGGAATTTTGCCGCATCCTTGTACTGGGAAACTGCGTTTTTGAACGTCATCTCCAGCTTATATGTGTATTCCCCGCTTGTGGTGACCGGTATATTCCAACCCAGTTCTACTTCCGTGGTCAGCGGGGTGGAGCCCGGTGCGCTTACAGCAGGAGCATCTTCAGACGAATGGTAATCACCGTAGGGGGTCCCGCCGGAGGTAGTTTTTGCGATATACCACGAGTTTGCAGCCTCACTGTCCCACGTTACGGTGCTGATCCGGTTCGTATCAGTATCTGAATAGGATTTCTCACTGTATACCTTGTTATCGGTAACGCTGCTTACCGATATATCAGTAATATCATTAGCCTGGGTGCTGTCTAATGTGAAGTGCTGGAACAGCTGCCGCCAGGTCCTCCCGCGGTCTTTGAGTTTGACGGTCACATACTCGGTGACTTTCAGATCGCCGTTCGACTGTATATGCGCCGTATAATCCATATTGGTATAGGTCATATCGCTGTTTGAGGCGCTGGCGCTTCTTGCGCGCACAAAAAGGAAGATACACCCGACCAGTGTGACTATTACAGATGCGGCCAGTGCAACAAGTGCTGCTTTCCCTAACCGCCTGCGGCTGACAGCTCCCATCTTAGCTCCAATCCTGGTTTACTGTTACTGTAAAATATCCGGTTCCAATATATCACGGACCGTACAGAAGGGGCAGGAAGGATGGCCGCTATTTATCAAGCTCGGTTATGATATCCCTGCTGATGCCGCTGATCTCGCCCACGCCGTCAACTGTGAGCAGGAGCCCGCGCTGGCGGTAGATATCCAGCAGCGGTTCTGTTTCCCTGGCATATATATCAAGCCTTTTTGCGATGACCTCAGGGGTATCATCTGCACGGCCTTCGATCTCGGCGCGCTTCAGCATACGCTCCATAAGGACATCATGATCGGCATTAAGGGCAATGACCCTGTCAAGGGTGATCCCCAGCTCGGAAAGGATGGAATCAAGGGCTTCCACCTGGGCAGCATTACGCGGATATCCGTCGAGAATCCACCCATGGGAAGCATCATCCTGGGCCAGCCGGTCTTTGATAATGGAATTAGTCACCTCATCGGGGACAAGCTCACCCTTGTCGATATAAAGCTGTGCCTGCCTGCCCAGCTCAGTCTGGTTTTTAAGGTTATAGCGGAAAATATCCCCTGTTGAAACAGCCGGGATATTGTAGTGCTCTGCAAGCAAAGCCGCCTGGGTGCCTTTCCCGACGCCCTGGGGGCCCATGATAAGAAGACGCATAATTTTCCTTTCATTCCTGTGCCGGTACTGGTATGGCACTGCTGTGCACTGCGGACTTCCGCCGCGCCCATCTGTTATGCCCAGCACGGCATATTGACAAAAGCGGTTTCAGCATGCAGCCAAAACCACTTTCCTGTTCACATCTTAATCGTTCAGTTCAGCTTTTGCACTTTCTTCATCCGCTTTAAGCAGGAACCCTTCATACTGGAACTGCTCTGTCTGGGCAGCCGCCTGGCGGAGTGTATCAAGGCCGACACCGGCGATAATCAGGATGGTTGTACCTCCGAACGGAAGCCTGGAATTCAGCTGGAGTGCCATGATCAGCACTGTCGGGACCAGGCAGACGAACAGCAGATAGAATGCGCCTACCGTGTTCAATCTGTCTACCACATACTTCAGATACTGGGATGTGGCCCTGCCTGCGCGGATACCGGGGATGAACCCGCCGTATTCCTTCATATTGTCAGCAGTCTCATCCGTATTGAAAATAATGCCGGTATAGAAGAAAGTAAAGAATATGATCATCAGCGAGTAAAGGGCAATATACCAGGTACTCGTGGTGTTGGCGAAATTGGAATTGACCCACATGACCCACTTTGACTTCGGGTCAAAGAACTGGGCTACCAGCGTCGGGAGAGCCAAAATCGAGGAAGCGAAAATCGGCGGGATAACACCTGCCATATTCACTTTGATAGGCAGATAGGTGGACGTGCCGCCGTACATTTTCCGTCCGATCATACGCCGCGTGTACTGTACCGGGATACGGCGCTGCATAAGTTCAACGTAATCTACAAAAATAAGGATAAAGATGATAACGGCTACAACAATGCCGAACTGTACCCACTGCCCCTTGATGCCGACATTCCACAGCTGCGGCAGGAAGCTGGAGCAGATAGACGTAAAGATCAGGATGGACATGCCGTTGCCGATCCCTTTATCGGTGATGAGCTCCGCCATCCACATAATAAGGCCTGTTGCACCGGTCATAATAAGGACCATCATGCTGAGATTGCCGATAGACCCGTCCGGGATCACCTGGCGGTTGCAGCGGCCGGCGAACAGCTGCCCGGAGCGGGCTGTGACCAGGATAGTCGTGGACTGCAGTACAGCAAGCCCGATAGTCAGGTACCGCGTATATTCAGTAAGCTTTGCCTCCCCTGACTGCCCCTCCTTATGAAGCTCTTCAAAACGCGGTATAACTACGCGCAGCAGCTGGATAACTATTGACGCCGTAATATACGGCATAATGCCCAGCGCAAAAATAGACAGCTGGAGCAGGGCGCCGCCCGAGAAAAGGTTGACCAGCCCTACGAAATTCTCGGTCGGGTTAGCCTGCTGCAGGGTGGTGCAGGCCCTTACTGCTGTATAGTCAACGCCTGGAGTAGGTATGGAGGAGCCTATACGGAATATGATGATCAGGAAGATCACGAAAAGGATCTTATTGCGTAATTCCCTAGTTTTTAATGCCCGAATGAGAGTTCTCACTTGGCCTCCTCTTAGCTACTGCTTTCTACAGCTTTTCACAAACACACTAGTTGCACATTATACAAAAAACATAAGACCCTCTCAACAACATAGGCATTGAGAGGGCCAATACTCCTGCTTATACGATATACAGCAAGATTCCCGGCATATTTCTGCGAAGCATCTTATTCAGCTTCAACAGAACCGCCGGCTGCTTCGATTTTCTTCACAGCGGATGCGGAAGCTCTGACACCCTTGAATGTATAGGCAGCGCTGATATCGCCGGTTCCGAGAACCTTCACCGGACGGTTCCTGCGCACTGCGCCTTTTTCAACAAGTGCTTCGACAGTGACTTCGCCGCCCTTGGGGAAAAGCTCAGCAACTTTATCAAGATTAACGACCTGGAACTCTACCTTGAAAGGGTTCCTGAAGCCGCGCAGCTTGGGAAGGCGCATGTACAGCGGAAGCTGGCCGCCTTCAAAACCTGGGCGCACCTGATAACGCGCCTTTGTACCCTTGGTACCGCGCCCGGAGGTCTTGCCCTTTGAGCCTTCGCCGCGGCCGACACGTGTGCGGGCTTTTTTCGCACCCGGTGCCGGACGCAGGTCATGCATCTGGAGGATATCTACTTCTTGTTCTTTAGCCATGGTTACGCCTCCTCAACTGTTACCAGGTGGGCTACCTTGCTAATAACACCGCGGACATTAGGATTGTCTTCGCGTACGGTGCTCTGCCCGATCTTATGGAGGCCGAGTGTACGGACACAGTCCTTCTGATACTGCTGAGAACCAGCAAGACCCTTTTTCAAAGTAATCTTAATCTGTTTCTTCTTGGTAGGCATTACTCACCGTCCTTCGCTGCTTTTGCCGCCTGGGCTTCCTCACGGGCTTTGCGCTCTTCGTCGATCCCTGCAGCCTGGTCACGAAGCAGGCGGTCAGGGGCGACTTCCTGAAGGGTCATGTTGCGGCGCGCAGCAACTTCCTGCGGCTCTTCGAGGTTCTTCAGTGCAGAAACCGTTGCACGGACTGTATTGATAGAATTGCCGGAGCCCATAGTCTTGCTCAGGATATCGGTGATACCTGCGCACTCAAGGACAGCACGCACTGCACCGCCTGCAATAACACCAGTACCTGGCGCCGCAGGGCGGAGGAGCACAGTACCTGCCGATTCATGCCCGATAATCGGGTGCGGGATAGTGCCGCGCAGCCGCGGGACTGTGAACATATGCTTTTTAGCCTCAAGCTGCCCCTTAGCAATAGCTGAAGGGACCTCGCGGGACTTCCCGTAGCCTACGCCAACAGTACCCTTGCCGTCGCCGACAACAACAAGCGCAGCGAAACTCATAGTCCGGCCGCCCTTATTAGTCTTTGACACACGGCGGATAGTAACTACGCGGTCCATAAGTTCATCACGGTTATCATCGCGGTCACGTCGCGAGCGGCGTTCACCGCGGCCACGCCCGCCGCGGCGGGATGACCTGCGCTCGCCTGAAGCCTCTGTGGCCCCATCAGCGGCAGCCGCAGAAGCCTCACCGGTATTGTGTGCGTCCACAACCTCTTCGGTTTCTTTTACAGTCTGATCATCGCTCACAGCTGCAAACCTCCTTCACGGGCGCCGTCCGCAACAGCTGCGACGCGACCATGGTATTTATTTCCGCCACGATCGAAGACTACTGCAGTGATACCTGCATCCTTCGCCTTCTTAGCCAGCAATTCGCCAACTTTCTTAGCAGCTTCAGTCTTAGTACCTTTGAATTCGCCGAAATCATTAGCCAGTGTAGACTCGCTTACCAGGGTGACCCCTTTGGTATCGTCAACGATCTGTGCGATCATATTGCGGTTCGTACGGGTAACTACAAGACGTGGGCGCTCAGGTGTGCCCGTGATCTTCTTGCGAAGCCGGGCATGGCGACGCAGGCGGGATATCTTTTTACCTTTACCGATAATAGTGACTGCCATTACTTACCAGCCTTTCCTGCCTTGCGGATGATGCGTTCATCATCATACTTGATGCCCTTGCCCTTGTACGGTTCAGGGGCACGAAGCTTGCGGATATTCGCAGCAACCTGTCCAACTGCCTGTTTATCAGTACCCTTAACGATAACCTCATTAGGATTCGGGAGCTCAAATTCTATCCCCTCGGGCGGGTTCACAGTAATAGTATGCGAATAGCCGAGAGAGAACTCGATGCCCTTGCCCTTGGCAGCAGCACGGTAACCGGTTCCGACGATCATCAGGCGCTTGCTGAATCCTTCATGAACGCCTTTAACGATGGAAGCGAGGATGGAACGGCTCAGGCCGTGCCGTGCACGGGTCGGGCGCTGGTCATCAGCTGCTTCTACAGTGATCTCGCTGCCGTCAATTTTCAGGGTAATGCCTTCGGGAAGAGTATAGCTGTCTGTCCCCTTAGGGCCTTTGGCAGTAACTACAGTCCCGTCAACCTTTACTTCTACCCCAGCCGGGATGGTGATGGGGAGCTTACCAATATGTGATGCCATCTATGCTCCTCCTTACCACACGTAGGCAACGATTTCGCCGCCAATGCCCCTGTCGAGGCATTCCTTCTGGGTCATCAGGCCGGCGCTTGTAGATATGATAGCAATACCAAGGCCTCCGAGAGGCATAGGCAAAGCGTCGGATTTTGCGTAACGGCGCAGGCCGGGCTTGGAAACCCGCTTGATGCCGTTGATGCTCTGCTCGCCGCGGGAACCATACTTGAGAGTGATCTCAAGTGTCTGTCCTACGCGCGCTTCCTTAGCTTCGAAGCCTGAAATGTAGCCTTCGCGCTTAAGGATCTCAGCAATATGTGCCTTGAATTTCGAGTATGGCATGTCCACAGTCTCATGTTTTGCCGCACTCGCATTACGCAGACGTGTAAGCATATCTGCGATTGGATCTGTCATTGTCATTTGGGCTTATGCCCTTCCTCGCCGTGGTTTCCGCCGCCCGGCACAAACAATGCCTGGCCGCGGACCTTCAGCGTCGATATTTACCAACTGGACTTCGTAACGCCTGGGAGCTCGCCGCGGTGTGCCTTTTCACGCAGGCATACACGGCAGAGGCCGAATTTACGATAAACGGAATGGGGGCGTCCGCACACCTGGCAGCGCGTGTATCCACGCACAGCGAACTTAGGCTTACGGGCCGCCTTATTCTTCAGAGCGGTTTTTGCCATTTTAGTTCTCCTTGAACGGGAATCCGAGGTGCTTCAGAAGCGACCTGGCTTCCTCATCTTCCTTGGTGTTCGTAACGACTGTAATATCCATACCACGGCGGTGGTCAATGGAATCCGGATCGATCTCATGGAACATGGACTGCTCAGTCAACCCGAAATTATAATTCCCGTTGCCGTCAAACTGCTCGCTGCTGATACCGCGGAAATCACGGATACGGGGAAGAGCAAGCGTCAGGAGGCGGTCAAGGAATTCCCACATACGGTCGCCGCGCAAAGTCACGAATGCGCCGATAGCCTGGCCTTCGCGCAGATGGAACTGTGCGACAGACTTCTTTGCATGCGTTACCTTCGGTTTCTGCCCTGTGATAAGGGTAAGGTCACGGATCGCGCCTTCGATGAGTTTGGAATCGCGGGCTGCAGCCCCGACCCCCATGGAAACTACGATCTTCTCAAGGCCTGCTACCTGCATGGGGTTGGAGTAATTGAACTCTTTCTCCAGCTCAGGCACGATTTCCTTGAGATAGCGCTCCTTAAGGCGTGGAACTGCTGGTGCTTCTACTGTAGTGCTCATGCCAGCTCCTTACCTGACTTTTTGGCAATGCGCACACGTACGCGCTTTACCTTACCGTCACGTGCTTCTTCAGTTACCTTGACACCAACGCGGGTAGGCTTGCCGCTTTCAGGGTCAATAACCATCACGTTGGAGCGGTGGATAGGAGCCTCAACGGAAATGATCCCGGACTCCTGGCCCTGCTGTGTAGCACGGACATGCTTCTTTACGATTTGAACGCCCTCGACAATAAGCCTGTTATCCGGCAGTACACGGAGGACTTTGCCTTCAGCACCGCGGTCCTTGCCGCGGATAACCTTCACCTGGTCGTTCTTCTTGATCTTGGCTACCATCAGATCACCTCCGGAGCAAGAGACACGATCTTCATGAAACGCCTGTCGCGCAATTCACGTCCGACCGGTCCGAAGATACGGGTCCCACGAGGTTCGCGGCCGTTGCCAAGAATAACAGCGGCATTCTCATCGAACTTGATATATGAGCCGTCTTTACGACGGTGTTCCTTTACTGTGCGGACGACGACAGCTTTCACCACATCGCCCTTCTTGACCGACCCGCCAGGGATTGCATCCTTGACGGAAGCGACAATGATGTCGCCGATGCCGGCATAGCGTCGCTTCGATCCGCCGAGCACGCGGATAGCCAGGATCTCCTTGGCACCCGTGTTGTCGGCAATATGAAGCCGTGATTCTGGTTGAATCATTGATTCTCCTTAGCCGAGCTGGTCCTCCTGGTACACCGCTAAGGGGTGTACCAGGAGCCTTGCCGAACTTATTTACTTAGCACGCTCAACAATAGCGCTGAGACGCCAGCGCTTTGTTTTGCTCAAAGGCCTGGTCTCCATAATTGTAACAAGGTCGCCAACATGCGCCTCATTATTCTCATCATGGGCCTTAACACTACGGTTGCTACGCACGACCTTACCATAAAGGGGGTGGGTAGAACGCTGTTCCAGCGACACGGTTATGGTCTTGTCCATTGCATCGGACACGACATATCCGCGGCGAACTTTGCGCTCATTACGCTCAAGCTTTTCAGCCATATTTATTTCTCAGCCTTTCCGCTTGTTTCTTCCGGAGCCTGGGTAATACCAAGCTCACGCTCACGCAAAACCGTATACATGCGAGCAATGTCGGTTTTTACAGCCCTGATACGTGAGCTGTTCTCGAGCTGACTCGTTGCCTTCTGGAAGCGCAGGTTGAAAAGCTCTTCCTTGGACTTGCTGATGGATTCTTTGATCTCAGCATCAGTCTTCTCGTTCAGATTCTTAATACTATAATCAGGAGTACCGATAGCCATTAGTTATTACCGCCTTCACGTGCGATTATCCTGCACTTCATAGGCAGCTTATCGACTGCCCTGCGAAGCGCTTCGCGTGCTACCTCTTCCGAGACACCCGAAATTTCAAACATAACGCGTCCGGGATGCACATTGGCGATCCAGAATTCAGGGGCACCCTTGCCGGACCCCATTCGGGATCCCAGAGGATGCTTGGTGAGCGGACGGTCAGGGAAGATAGTGATCCATACACGGCCGCCGCGCTTGATATAACGTGTCATTGCAATACGCGCAGCTTCGATCTGACGGTTGGTCACATATGCAGGAGCAAGAGCCTGGATACCGAAATCACCGAAGTTGATCTCGTTACCGCCCTTAGACATGCCACGGCGGCCAGGCCGCTGCTGCTTACGGTACTTTACTCTTTTTGGAATAAGCATTCGTTTACTCCTTTACTTCTGCTTCTTGGGCGGCAGGAGCCTGCTCGGCAGGCTGTCCGGCCTGCTGCGCCTGAGGCGCTGCACCCTGAGCATTCTGCTGCTGCGGCCTGCCGGCGCCACGGCCGGAGCGGCGCGGGCGGCCATTGCCGCCGCGGCGGGAACGGTTATTCTGCTGAGCCTGCTGCTCTTCGAATTCACGCTCGGTCATATCGCCCTTGTATATCCATACCTTGACGCCAATACGCCCATATGTTGTATGCGCTTCAAAGAAGCCATAATCAATAAGCGCACGCAGGGTCTGCAGAGGGACACGGCCTTCACGGTAGAACTCGGAACGGCTCATTTCAGCGCCGCCAAGGCGGCCTGACAGCTTGATGCGGATACCGCGGGCACCCGCACGCATAGCATCCTGCTGGGCCTTGCGCATAGCACGGCGGAATGTCACTCGGTTAGTAAGCTGCTCAGCGATGCTCTGTGCAACAAGCTGGGCATCGATAGCAGCATTCTTGACTTCGAAGATATTGAGCTGGACCTGCTTGCCGGTGATCTTCTCCAGCTTGGCGCGGACGCGGTCTGCTTCAGCACCGCGCCGGCCGATAACGATGCCCGGCCGTGCCGTATGGATATCCACACGGACGCGGTCACGGGTGCGCTCAATGACCACGCGGGATACGCCTGCGCGCTCAAGGTCCTTTTCCATCTCCTTGCGGATCTTGTCATCCTCAAGAACGAAATCGCGGTAACGCTCCCCCTTCTTGGTGGAATCGGAGAACCACTTGCTGCGATGCGATTCAGTTACGCCGAGGCGGTAGCCAAACGGGTTAACTTTTTGTCCCATTACCGGGCTCCTTCCTTGTCGGCGACTACAACCGTAATGTGGCTGGTGCGCTTGTTGATGCGGCCTGCGCGCCCCTGTGCACGGGCACGGAAACGCTTCAGGGTTACACCCTCATCAACATATGTTTCTTTAACGATCAGTTCATTCTCGCGCAATGGGGTGTTATTCTTATCCGCAAGTACGCGGGCATTGGCAACTGCGCTCTCCAGTACCTTGCGTACTGGGACAGATGCATCCTGCGGAGCAAACTTGAGGATAGTAATAGCTTCGGCCGCTTTCTTGCCTCGGATGAGGTCGACCATGCGGCGAGCCTTGCGCGGTGTCACACGAACATGACGGGCAATTGCTTTAGCTTCCATGTGTCTTTACTCTTCCTCGCCTTAACGGCGTGCCTTTTTATCATCTTTCACATGCCCGCGGAAAGTGCGCGTAGGCGCGAACTCCCCAAGCTTGTGACCGACCATTGCTTCTGTTACAAATACCGGGACATGAGTACGCCCATTGTGCACAGCAAAAGTGTGCCCAATGAAATCCGGCGTGATCATGGAACGGCGGGACCATGTTTTGATAACATCATGGCTGCCGCTGGCATTCTGTGCGTCGACCTTTTTCTGCAAGTGGGCGTCGACGAATGGCCCCTTCTTGATGCTTCGAGTCATCTGTACGACACTTCCTTACTTGCGATGCTTACCAGCTGGACGGCGACGGACAATCATCCTGTTCGAAGCCTTCTTCGGATGGCGGGTACGGACTTCGCCCTTACCCCATGGCGATACTGGCGGTTTGCCGCCACGTGTACGGCCGCCATGCGGATGGTCAACAGGGTTCATGGATTCACCGCGGGTTATTGGGCGCTTGCCCATCCACCGGGCGCGGCCTGCCTTGCCAAGCTCAATATTGGCATGGTCGGAATTACCAACTTCGCCAACGGTTGCACGGCACCGGGCATCAACATTGCGGATTTCGCCTGAAGGCATGCGCAGCTGGGCCAGAGCGCCATCTTTTGCAACGAGCTGGACAGCGGTACCGGCAGAGCGTGCAATCTTAGCACCGCCAAGGGGGCGGAGCTCAATGGCATGGATAACAGTACCTGTGGGGATGTTACGCAGAGGCAGGTTGTTGCCGGGCTTGATATCTGCCTGTGCACCTGTCTCAATAACATCTCCCTGCCTCACACCCTGCGGGGCAATGATATAGCGCTTCTCGCCATCTGCATAATGCAGGAGCGCGATGCGGGCCGACCTGTTCGGATCATATTCGATCTCAGCAACTTTTGCTGGTACGCCATCTTTATCCCACCTCTTGAAATCAATAAGGCGGTACTGGCGCTTGTGTCCGCCGCCACGGTGGCGGCTTGTCATACGGCCGTAACTGTTACGGCCGCCGGTCTTGCTGAGTTTACGCAGCAGAGACTTCTCCGGGGTGGAACGCGTGATCTCTGAAAAATCAGATACAGAAGCGTTGCGGCGCCCTGGGGTTGTTGGCTTATATTGACGGATAGCCATAATTTAGTACCTAACTTTCTCGGCTAACCTTTAGTTACCGAAGATATCGATCGTCTGGCCCTCAGCAACAGTAACGATCGCGCGCTTCTGCGAAGCCCTGCGTCCGAAACCTGTGCGGGTGCGCCTGGTTTTGCCCTGGCGGTTAAGGGTGTTGACGTTGGTTACCTTTACTTTGAATATCTCTTCGATGGCCTGCTTGATTTCTACCTTATTGGCATTATCAGCGACTACGAAAGTGTACTGGCCACGGTCAGAGTTAGCATAGCTCTTTTCGGAAACTACAGGCCTGAGGATAACATCATGGGCTGCCCTACGTGTTACTGCCATGGTTAAGCCTCCTTACCAGACTTCGTGCCACCGGTGAATGATTCAAGGCCTTCCTTAGTGAAGACCACATCTTCAGCTGTGACAACATCGTATGTATTCAGCTGGTCGGCGAAAAGCACATGTACTGTAGGCAGATTGCGTACAGACATCCACTCATTGATATTCTCGCGGCCAAGGACAACTGTAGTGAAACGCTGCGCTACCAGAGGCTCAAGCACAGACAGTGCCGCTTTTGTAGACGGCCTGTCGGCTATCCCAAAATCGACTACATGCACGCGGCCTGCATTGCAGCGGTCAGACAGTACATAGCGCAAAGCTGCTGCCTTCATCTTCTTGGGGGTACGCTGCGAATAATCGCGCGGTACCGGCCCATGGACTACCGCACCGCCTGCAAACTGGGGGGCGCGGATGGAACCCTGACGGGCACGGCCTGTACCCTTCTGTTTCCATGGTTTCCTGCCGCCGCCTGATATGCGGGCACGGTTCTTGACAGCGTGCGTCCCCTGGCGCGCTGCAGCAAGCTGTGCGATAACAACCTGATGCACCAGCGGGACATGGCTGCGGACTTCGTCCTGCCCAATGCCGAAGAGTTCTGCAGGGACTTTTACGTCGCCTGCGGCCTTGCCCTTGGCACCTGTAACATTCAATGAAACATCTGCCATGGTTACGCTCCCTTCACTGCTGAACGAAGAAGGACAATAGCGCCTTTAGGCCCTGGGATAGCACCCTTGATTGCTACTACGCCATTCTCTGCATCTGAAGAAACAACTGTGAGGCCCTGGGTCGTATGGGTCACATGCCCCATATGCCCGGCCATGCGCTTGCCCTTAAGGACGCGGCTTGGAGTTGCGCAGGCACCAATAGAACCGGGACGGCGCTCATTCTTATGGGAGCCGTGGGTACGGCGGTAGGACTTGAAGCCCCAGCGCTTAATGGTTCCGGCGAAACCCTTCCCCTTTGTGGTACCGGTGACATCGACGCGGTCACCATCTTTGAAAGTATCTGCTGCTAATTCCTGCCCCGGTTCATAGCTGTCAGCATCCTCTGTGCGGACTTCTACGAGATGGCGTCGAGGGGTAACGCCTGCCTTGGCGAAATGGCCGGCAAGCGGCTTTGTCACCTTAGTAGGGTCTATAGCACCGTAGCCGAGCTGGATAGCTTTATAGCCATCGGTGTCTTCGCTCTTAACAGCTGTAACAACGTTTGTGGCAACATCCACAAGGGTTACCGGGACGAAGAAGCCATTCTCATCCCACACCTGCGACATCCCGAGCTTTTTGCCTATGAGCGCAGTACGATTCTGATTTGACGACATTTCTTCCTCCTCCCTACAGCTTTATCTCGATATTAACGTCTGCCGGCAGATCAAGACGCATGAGTGAATCAACAGCCTTGGGCGTTGGATCCACTATATCAATAAGACGCTTATGCGTACGCATCTCGAAATGCTCGCGAGAATCCTTGTACTTATGAGGGGAACGAATTACAACAAAGACGTTCTTCTCGGTAGGAAGAGGCACAGGCCCAACTACTGTTGCGCCAGCGTTCGTAACCGTCTCGACAATTTTCTTTGCCGACTGGTCAATGACCTCATGGTCATAGGACTTTAGCCTGATGCGGATTTTCTGTCCCGCCATTGCTGTTCGCCCTTTCTGCGATTTGATACATTACCAACCTGTTCCAAAGGGCACCGAGCAAGCTCCCCATACGTGTACGGGCGAGACCACATCAGTGCGCAGTATACAGCCTTGGGCTGCAGCCGCGCTCGCTTTTCATAATTCAAATATAAACGAGCCTTCAACAGGCAACTTGACTATTTAAGCACACCCTATGGCCAAAACGCCGCTGCGTGTTGCCAGATATTATTTACCCTGTTCCCGGGTGCCGTCTGCCTTCCCCGCATCGTGCTCGAGACGGAGCTTATGCCCCTCCTCCCGGGACACACCGTAATAGGCTGCAATAGAGATATCTTTCATATCTTCGATCAGCGGGATCCTCGGGTTTGCAGGGGTGCACTGGTCCTCATACGCGCGCATGCCGATACGGTCAAGCTCAGACCAGAAGAAATCCTCATCGACCCCGCATGACCTGAAGTCATGGTCCATGCCAAGCCTGTTGTCACGGTAGTCTTCAAGGGCTGCTGCAAGGTTTTCAACACCTTCCTCAGGCGTATCAGCCTTGAGGCCAAGATATCGGGCAACCTGCTGGTACCGCTCGGGAGCAACGTACTTATTGTACTTCGGCCAGCTGGTGGGCTCATCCGGGATGGTGCCGTTGTACCTCACTACATACGGCAGCAGGATAGAGTTAGTGCGGCCGTGGGCGATATGGCACACAGCGCCGATCGTATGGGCCATGGAATGGCACATGCCCAGGAATGCAGAACCGAATGCCATGCCTGCCATCGTCGCCGCATTATGCACGTGCTCCTGGGCATCAGGGGCCGAAGTGCCTTCGTTGACCGCCATGGAAAGGTTATCCCACAGCAGTTTCATACCGTGCAGAGCCATAGCATCGGTGAAATCATTTGCATAGCACGACACGAAAGCTTCCAGGCAGTGTGTCATGGCGTCAAAGCCGGAATCGGAAGCTACCCGCCGCGGCTGGGTACGGGCAAGTACAGGATCGACTACAGCCACCGACGGTGTCAATGCATAATCAGTGATTGGGTACTTGAACCCTGTTTCCTGGTCAGTAATCACTGCGTAAGGGGTAACTTCCGACCCTGTCCCCGAGGTTGTCGGGATGCACACGAGCTTGGCTTTATGCCCAAGTTCAGGCAGGCGGAATGCACGTTTACGGATATCGAAGAATTTTTCACGGATATCGCGGAACTCAATTTCCGGATGCTCATACAGAAGCCACATGATCTTGGCAGCATCCATCGGGGAGCCGCCGCCGATAGCGATAATCGTATCCGGATGGAAATCTTCACGCATCATTTGCGCGCCGCGTTCAACGGTCTGTACCGAAGGCTCAGACTCCACATAATCAATGATCCGCCATTCGACTTTGTTCAGCCGCAGCTGCAGCTGATGGATCGCCTTGTCGATAATCCCCAGCTGAAGGATCGTTTTATCGCACACAAAGCATACGCGGTTCACACCCACCATGTCGCGCAGGTAGCGGATAGCATTTGGCTCGAAATAGGTTTTCGGCGGGACTTTGAACCACTGCATATTATTGTTCCTTCGTGCAATACGCTTGATATTGATCAGATTGACAGCCTGGACATTCCCTGATACGGAATTGCGCCCGTACGACCCGCAGCCCAGCGTCAGCGACGGCGCAATAGCATTATAGATATCACCGATACCGCCCAGCGAAGCCGGGGAATTCCAGATAATCCGGCAGGCATGCATCCGCAGCCCGTACTCATCGACCAGCGCCTCATTATTTGTATGGATGGCTGCCGTATGCCCGGTACCGTAAACAAGCATCTGCTCGCACATGCCGAACGCCTGGTTTTTATCCTTTGCCTTCAGCAGCGCATGCACAGGGCAGAGCTTCTCAAGGGTCAGAGGCTCATTGAGCCCGACCTCTCTGCACTCTGCCACAAGGATAACTGCATCATCGGGGATAGAGAATCCTGCCTGCTGCGCGATCCACTGGGGGGATTTTCCGGGGACAGCAGAGTTCAGCTGCGGCTTGGGCGCATCCTTGCCTGCATATGCTGTAACGCCGAACATGTACTGTTCAAGTTTTGCCTTTTCTTCTGCATTGACGAAATAAGCTTTACGGCGCTTCATCTCTTTAGCCAGAGAAGGGTAGATATCTTTATGCGCAATAATAGCCTGTTCAGTTGCGCAGATCATACCGTAATCAAAATGCTTGGAAAGGACCAGATCGTTGACGGCGCGCTCCACATCAACATCATTATCCACATAAGCCGGGGCATTGCCTGCACCCACGCCAAGAGCCGGTTTGCCGGAAGTATATGCAGCATGGACCATTCCGGGGCCGCCCGTAGCAAGGATCGTGGCCACACCGGGATGCTTCATCAGGGCGCCGGTAGCTTCAATGGAGGGGTGTTCGATCCACTGGATACAGTTTTCGGGGGCACCTGCAGCAACTGCCGCATCACGGACTATCCGGGCGGCTTCCGCCGAGCATTTCTGAGCGTAAGGATGGAACCCGAATACGATCGGGCAGCGCGTTTTCAAAGCGATCAGCGACTTAAAGATCACTGTTGACGTCGGGTTTGTCACAGGGGTCACGCCGGCAACTACGCCAACAGGCTCTGCAACTTCCGTAATGCCGTCAACATCATTCTCACTGATCACGCCTACTGTGCGCTGGTTCATCATATGATGGGTCACATGCTCGCAGGCGAAAATATTCTTCGTTGCCTTGTCTTCAATAAGCCCTCGCCCTGTTTCCTCAACCGCCATCTGCGCAAGGGCAAGATGGGCGCTGAGGGCCTCAATAGAAGCCTTGCCGACAATGTAATCAATCTTTTCCTGATCATAGCTGCTGTATTCATCCAAAGCCGTGAGCGCTTTAGCTACAAGGGTATCGACCTCTTTTTCAGCGTCGCTTACCGCAGTACTTTCTGCTGTTGCCACTAGAGTTCCTTCCGTCAGGCCGTATATGCCGCGCAAGTTCTTCAGCAAACCTGCTGCATCCTGGCCACACCTCAATAAAAATGTGTCTTATGTGAATTACATCACATAAGCTAGATAAATTCCCTGCACCGTGTTGTGCATTCCGGCGCCGCACCCCCACTCTCCATAACCGGGCTGCAGGCCGGCCCCAGCAGCAGCCCAAAACTTCACCGCGCATGCATGCGGCCCGGTCCCCATAGAGTGGTACCGGGCCACATGCATTAAGCGTATCACGGCCGCATACCGCAGCCTCAATACATAAGGCTGTTCTCAAACTCCGGCATGCCTGGCCAGTACGGAGGATCAGTGCTTGAGATCAATGACCATACGGCCGCGGATCTTACCCTCAAGCATTTCATCGAAAATATCATTGATATCTTCCATACTGCGAGGGGTGCACTGTGGGACAACCTTCCCTTCAGCCCCGAACTGGAAAGCCTCTTCCAGGTCTTTGCGGGTGCCGACGAGGGACCCGACCACACGGATCCCGTCAAGTACGAGGCGCGGGATGCTCAGATCCATTGATTCGCTCGGCAGCCCTACAGCTGCGACCGTGCCCCCTGCGCGTACAGCGCCAACAGCAGCATTGAAAGCAGCCTTGCTCACCGCAGTAACAACCGCAGCATGGGCGCCGCCAACCTTCTCCTGGACGAATGCGGCAACATCCGTATCAAGCGGGTTCACGCACAGGTCTGCGCCATATTCACGGGCAAAATCAAGCTGGCCTTCATTAACATCTACTGCAATAACATGGGCCTCAAATACATTCTTGGCATACTGCAGAGCAAGGTTCCCAAGCCCGCCCAGGCCGGAGATCAGAAGCCATTCGCCCGGATGGACGCCGGATTCCTTGATAGCCTTATACGTAGTCACGCCTGCGCAGGTGATTGAGCTGGCAGGCATAGGGTCAAGCCCTTCAGGGACTTTCACAGCGTAATCTGCAGTGACGATGCACTGCTGAGCCATGCCGCCGTCAGCAGTGTACCCGGCGTTCTTTACTTCACGGCACAGCGTTTCCCGGCCCGTCGTGCAGTATTCACAGTGCCCGCAGCCCTCGAAGAACCATGCAACCGACGCACGGTCGCCGGGCTTCAGGGTAGTCACCCCTTCGGCAACCTCACGGACGATTCCAATGCCTTCATGCCCCAGTACAACGCCGGTCTTATCGCCGAAATCCTGATTCTTAACGTGAAGGTCCGTATGGCACACACCGCAGCATTCCATGTCAAGAAGCGCTTCACCATACCTCAGCGGGCGCAGTTCCTTTTCTACAACCTTTGCCTTTTTATCTTCAGTAGCAACTATTGCTTTCATATGGAAACCCCTTTGTTCTTGGGCAGCCGACCCCATATTGTCCAGCTGCCGGTATTCGGCGTCTTTCCTTTTAGTTGAAAGACCTTTTAATTATATAACTTTACAGTGAAGAGTGTGATGATATGCCGTGTTGCATATGGGCGGCACGCCGCGGTGCAGATATACCGGCATGCGGGCTGCCTGCAGCAGCTGCAGTACAGCAAAAGGCCCCGGAGAACAAAATCTCCGGGGCCTTCCGTACCCTTTCGCCGGCAGCATGCAACAGGCCGGCGGGAAGGGCAGCCTTAACGCTTTGAGTACTGTGAAGCCTTACGGGCCTTATGCAGGCCAGCCTTCTTACGCTCAACGATGCGGGCATCGCGGGTCAGGAACCCTGCCTTCTTCAAGGCAGCACGGTTCGCATCCCTGTCAATAGCATTGAGTGCACGGGCCACACCCAGGCGGACTGCACCGGCCTGGCCTGTGACACCGCCGCCGTCAACACGCACCTTAACATCGAACTTGCCTTCCAGCTTGAGAAGCACGATAGGCGAGTTGACTTCACGCTGCTGCAGGCGGCTTGGGAAATACTCTTCAAGGGTACGCCCATTGATAGTCCACTTGCCTGTGCCCGGAAGGAGGCGCACACGCGCAACAGCCTCCTTGCGCCGCCCCGTGCCGTAGCCTGGAGCAACAGCAGAAGTGCCTGTTCCGGCACCCTGGTTCGTTTCAGAAGTAAATACTGTGGTTTCCCCGGTTTCGGTAACCGTGGAGTTTTCATTATCAGCCATAAGTTGATTCTCCTTTCGGTTACTACTTAGCCTGCTGTGAGACCTGTTCGATCTCGTAGGCTACTGGCTTGTTGGATGTATGAGGATGTTCAGCACCGCGGTAAACACGAAGGCGGGTGAGCTGGGCACGGCTGAGCTTGTTCTTCGGCATCATTCCCTTAACCGCAGCTGTAACAATGCGCGCAGGGTTGCTTTTCAGAAGTTCCGCGTATGAATCCGCACGGAGCCCTGACGGAAAGCCTGAATGATGGTACAGGTTCTTATCAAGTTTGCCTCCGCTCAGGGATATCTTCTCAGCGTTAATAACAATAACAAAATTGCCTGAATCCGCATGTGGTGCGAAAGACGGCTTGTTCTTGCCGCGCAGCAAATTGGCAACTGCTACGGAAAGACGGCCGAGGACCACGTCAGTAGCGTCTACGACGTACCACTCATGGCTCAGATCGGCTGGTTTAGGTGAAAATGTTTTCACGGTACGACCTTTTCTTTTTATTGTGTTCCAGGCGCAGCGCACACAGCATACTTATATACCGCTATTGCGATGCACCATTTACTGTGGGCTCCCTGAAAGTCCTTATGCGAGTGGGAAGCGCTTTGAAGGACCCCGAAGGGAACACAACAATCGTCTATGATAACGCGGCAGGCAGACTAACGCAAACCGGGGTATATGTGTACCCCGGTTCTGCGCGCACGGCCTGCTTCACTTATTTCCTGCCGTTCATAACATCCGCAAGCGAACGGGTCCGCTGCAGATCGAACAGGTCATTGAGATACACGGCATGCCCGCTGCTGTCTGCCAGAGGCACACGCCAGTTGGGATACTCATTATCCGTACCCGGCTGGTTCTGCGCGCGTCTCTCCCCTACTGCATCCACAAGGGCTGCCGCTTTCAGCTTTGACGGCGAATCCAGCAGGGCACGGTGCAGCGCCTCTACGACCTGCTGTTCGTATACCTTTATATCCTGCGCATACGCTTTGTCAAGATAGCCGTTCTCAACAAGCATGCTGATCACCTGCTTCTGCTCATATTTAGCGCTGGCAAGGAAATGCTCGGGAGGCACTGCGAGAAGCCCCAGCCGCTCCCGGATTTTGGCATGCTCGAAAGCAAGATACCCGGCAGTCGGAGGCATATCATGGGTAGTCACACTGGCAAGTGCCATTTCGCGCCACTGCCGGGGAGGTACGAATTCTCCGTCATACTGCTGATACCATTCGATAACGCATCCCATAAGGCCATGGGTTTTCAGGGAATCCGCCACATAGTCCGGCACAACCCCCAGATCTTCGCCCACAACTGTACCGTTCACCCGGCTGGCTTCAAGCGCCAGGATGCCCAGCATAACAGAGGAATCATACTGCACGTATGTGCCTTTATCCGCTGTGTTCCCCTCAGGGATCCACCACAGGCGGAAAAGCCCAAGGATATGGTCTATGCGGACGGCGCCGGCTTTGGCAAACATCCCCGCAACCATATTGCGGTATGTGGAGTAACCGGTCTCCTCAAGATGCACCGGGTTGAATGGCGGCTGGCTCCAGTTCTGCCCCTGCTGGTTGAACATATCCGGCGGCGCACCGACAGTAACGCCCCTGGCAAAACGCTCCGGGTTCCACCATACTTCAGCGCCCTGGGAATGCACACCTACAGCCATGTCGCTCATAATGCCGATCTTCATCCCGGCCCTGAGCGATGCCTTCTGGGCTTCTGCCAGCTGCTGCGTAGCGATCCATTCCAGCCACATGTAGAATTCAAGCGTATCTGCATATTTTTCGCACAGTTCTTTGATTTCAGGGGAATCTTTGCTGTACTTTTTCTCCCAGCAGCCGGGATCATCCTCGACAGCGCCCCACTTGTCGTAGGCTAGGCACCATATTGCATATGCCCTGAGATCCTCGCCTTCATTGGCGCAGTACTGCGTGAACTGCTCCTGGCGGGCCTTGGAACGCGGCGCTTCAAATATTTTCCATAATGCCGGACGCTTCAGCCTCCACATCGCATCACGGTCGATCCGGTTGGGATCCTCGTTGAGTTTACGGGCCTGCATATGCAGCTTTTCCACTTCATCGGCATCAGGGCCGGGCAGTGCCGCATACTCTTCAATATTTTCAGGACGGATATATGTAAAGTTGATATACCGCCGGGAAACAGGCAGATACGGGGAAGGCGTAAGCGGAGCAACAGGCTCTGCAGCATGGACAGGGTTGATAAGGATAAAATCAGCACCGGTCTTGCTTTTTGCAGCTGCGAGCATATCGCGCAGATCAGCGAAATCACCAACCCCCCATGAATCCCTGGAGCGCACTGAATACAGCTGCGCCATCCAACCCCACAGGCTTCCGTCTTTCAGAGGGCCAATAAGGTCGATCTTTTCCGGGACACTGATCAGATGGGAATCGATAGTTTTCCTGCCCACAGTTATATGGAGCGTATGATATCCCAGGGGGAGCACGGCAGGGACTACGGCATATGATGTATCAATGAGTTCGCCATCGATCATCCTAGGCTCATCTTCAGGGCTGTATCCCTCTTCGAGAGCAAGCGGTTTGCCGCCGTTGAACTGCGTACCGTCTTCCAGCGTGACCGTAGCCTTAGGGAGCCTTGTGCTGCCATGGTGCAGTTTGACTTTGCTGTCCACACCCTGCACATGCAGGACCGTTGGCCTGACAAGCTGGAGATGTTTGGTACGCCGCTTCTTTTCAAGGGCTTTCAGTGCCTTTGCATCGTCTGACGCATCTACATTGAGCGCCTTGAGTACGGCAATAAGCACCTCATCGCCTATTTCATAGAATTCGCCGTCCTGGCCGGTGTACGCCGTTGCAACACCGTATTCGTGGGCGAGCTGGATAAGCGTACGGCCACTTCGCTCGTCACTTTCCTTCATGAGTTTTGTATTTTTTTTAGTCGCCATATCTTAAGAATAACCCACTTCACCACAGCGACATGCGCACGTTCTAATAATGTTCAATAAGTTTTGCCACAATTAGAGCCCGTACAAACTATCAGGACAGCCTTTTCTGTGCTGCATGGCTGACATCATCGTTCCCGTCATGCGCAAGCGCCCGGACCAGCGTATCCGGGGCATTCGGGTTCAGCGCAACAGCCCTGCGCACCATAGCGGAAAGGATAGCATTATCTTCCGAGCCCTCTTCCGCCCCTAAAGTGCCCAGATACTCAAGCACTTCAGGGTCAGTACGCGGATCCTGCGCACCTTCAAGCCTCATTTTCCATGATGTCTGGGGATTCAGCAATGCCGCCCTGCGGACACTGGCATCGTCATCTTTTGTCAGCCGCCCTGCAAGCCAGTCTTTGACATTGCGGTTGGCCGCAACAGCTGCGCGGACCTGCGGTTCCGGATCGCCGGACAGTTTGACCAGGATATTCGGGAATGGCATGGCCTCAGCCAGGAAAGCCCGGTCTTCAACAGGCGTATGGAGGTTGCCTGCCACAGCCTCCAGCAACGCAGTGGCTCTGGAAAAGGCGGCCCCGTCGTCCCTGCCGGGCAGCGGCATACGTGCCCGCCTGCTCAGCTCCTGCGAATCATCAGAATGCCGCAGCCTTTCATATGTTACCGTTAAAGTTTCCTGCTCCATATGGCCTCCATCTAATACTGCCCATTATAACGTTACGCAGGTAGTGTTATGCTGGCAACGCCTGCGCCGGAAGTTCCGGGCTCAGACTTGCCGGAAGCTTTAACGGGGACTGTGATATAGCTTTCCTCAAGGGTATCAAGCGTTACAGCATGGCGGAACGCAGAATCAATACATCTGCTGAATTCTTCCGTCCGGTCAGATGCAACAGCAAAAACCATGCGCACCTTCTCAGTGAACCTTTCTTCCCGCACGATCCCGCCGGACTGCGTGATACAGTGCTTAAGCTGGCTATAGGAGGGATAATCTATAACTGTTCCATAAACGGCTGCAGGTACCAGCTTCGCAAGCTCGGCCCCTGCCACAGCAGCGGATGCGGCAGAAGAATATGCCCTGATAAGCCCGCCGGAACCGAGAAGGATCCTTCCGAAATACCGGGTGACAGCAATAACGCACCCCGTAAGGCCTGACTGCCGGAGCACATTGAGCACAGGCCGGCCCGCAGTACCGGCAGGCTCGCCGTCGTCGCTCATCCGCTCGTGCGCCTGGCTGCTGTCCCCAACGACCGCGGCATATGCAACATGACGTGCTTTAGGGTTCCGGGACCGGACTGACTGCACAAAATCAAGCGCCTCTTCCAGCGAACCGGCATGGCATGCCTCACCGATAAACTCCGACTTTTTCTCGGAGTATGTGCCTCTTGCGGGGTCTTCAGGAGCGTTCAGGACTGTCTGCATTCTTATCAGCACCTGATTTGCCGGATCCGCTGTCTGCCCCGTTCCTGCCTCGGAGGGAAGCCAGTGCAGAAGGCACAGCCGGAGGGATAAGAGGTGACATCAGCGAGCCGATCATTGACGGGACAAGCAGCCCCATCAGATCCCTTACTATCGCAAAAATCACCGACCTGTCCCGGGGATCGGTATTCCTTACTGCAGTATATATTTTGGGCCACGCATGCGAAAAATCGCTGCTCAGCTCATTAAGGTTCTCATACCCGCCGGCACGGATTGCCTCATAAACGCTGCCTACCACCAGCTTGCGGCGGTCCAGCGGGATCTTTTCCAGCCATTGGCTGATGGAAGAATTGATCGATACGGCTGCAGGGTCTGTACTCTCCGCATACTCAAAATCGCCGTCAACAACATTCCAGCTCATACAGTAATGCTGCCGGATCCCGCTGACGCTGCACTTCACAACGGAGTAAGGGGCTTCGGGATTAAGGAGCTGGCCTACCACAGTAAATTCCGGACAGCTTTTATCCTCTTTCCCCTTGATTTCAGCCCACCCTGGATTCCTGAAAAAACTGTCCTGGAACCCCGGGCCATCATGGGAATACACTGCCACTATCCTCTGCCTGATCCCGGGATCTGCGAGGGTACTTGAGTATACCGCCAGATTCCCTCCTTTGGAATGCCCGCCGACGCGCAGAGGCCGCCCTGACTGTGCGGCAACAGCTTCAAGATACTCATATGCTTCAGTCTGGGAGGGGATAACGGCATGATACGTCATCTCGAAGTCTTCCTTCCACCCCAGGATATTTGCCTCTGTACCGCGGAATGCAATATATTCCGTACCGTCGGGGAGGAGGAAGGTCACAGCGCCGAACTGCTGTTCTTCGCCGTTGACAGAATTCTGGTTCTGGATATACTGCCCTACCTGGATGCCGCGATACCGCGGGGATTCACATACTGCGCGCAGAAGCTGGAGGTCCTCATTATCAGGGCCGGCATCATCAAACATTTCAGTATAATCTTCAGCCCGCAGAACATCAGCGAGGGGTATAAAACGCTCGGCATCTCCGCGATATGAAGGCCCGGCCAGTCCATCGCCGCGCCCATCTGTACCGGATCTGCTGCCGTGCACCAGAGCCTTCAGCCATGCAGCAGCCTTCTTTCCCTGACGGACGAACCAGTTGCCGCGGGCCTCAATACGTGCTTCGGCATCAGCAGACGGACGGCCTGACGGGCCCGCATAGGATGGCTCCATATCATCCGTATCATCTGAGAGGGCGGCTTCATCCTTTCCGGGCTTTGCGTATGCTGCGCCGCTGAACCGGGGAAGGTACAGACGCGGGACATCCCCCTTCATATGCACATATGCCAGGCTTGACAGGACGAGGGAATCTACCCTTGAGAAGGGGCGCGCATCGAAAGTATCAAACATCGTCTGCGCATAAGTAAGGATATTTGGCATACCGTCTCCATAGCCCTGCTGTCTTCTGCCATCAGCTTCCTTTTATCTGCCTGCACGGCCATCCGCTAATTTTCGAGAGTTTACTTGAGTTTTTCAGTAATACTGTCAATAACAGAATCAGCCCGGTCGGGCAAAATATCCTTTGCCTTCCGGGCCAGCCCCTCAACATCGGCATTTTTCACAGCTTCCCTGGCTTTATCGGCCAGTTCGCCTGCATTGGCATTGCCAAGATCAATACCGGTAAGCTTTTCAGCCTGCTCTTTCATTGAACCTAAAATATCGTCCATCATTTCCTTACTGTTTTCTGTTATAAAGGTGTTTCTGCTATAGATATGCTTTCTGCGCGGGATGATGCCCAGCCCCAAGAGGCACAGCGTAAGCCTTCCCTGCGCAAAGAGCTGATTCAAGTATTGTATCAGCTGCACGCCACAGGTGCTATGCAATAAAAACGGCAGCAGGTTTGGCAGTATGATGTTTCCACGGCTCCACAAGCGCAATAAGTTCGTGCGAACCGGTGTTGACAGCCGCTGTCAGAGACGTAATATGCGCAGGAAGCATTCCTCCGTGACGGAGTATTTCGGTATCGGCATCAGATACTGCCAATACAGGCATCGCCAGTGCAGCCGCTTCAGCGGGGGAATACAGGCAGTGCTGAAGCTTACGCTGCACATTGTCAGGGAAAGCTGCCCTGTTCCGGACCGCCGTGCCTCCATCGCGTGCCGCAAAAACCTGTTTTTCAGCTACAGCAGGGACGGCAGGCCTCACAGGCTGGTTTGCCTGCGCGGCATCCAGCGCAAATTTCCCGACCCGTATGCGCCTCAGCATAGTCAGATGGGCGCCGTTACTGAGGATCGCGCCCAGATCGCGGGCGACAGCACGGATATATGTCCCTGAAGAGCATGTGATATGGGCGTGGATATCTATTACAGCCCCGGCAGAGCCGGCAGTGCTGCGGGAGCCATCAGGACTGCTGCTGTCATCCTGCCGGATCTCCCGGCGCACAATACTGTCAACTGTAAAATCAGATACAGTGACTGTGCGTGCAGCCAGCTCGGCCGGTTTGCCTTCACGGGCCAGATCATAAGCACGCCTTCCGTTGACTTTCACCGCAGAAAATGCGCTGGGAACCTGCCTGATAGTCCCTGTCAGGCTGCGGGCAGCAGCGTATATCTGCCCGTCCGAAACAGCTGACGTATCATATTCCCGGGTAATACTGCCTTCAGCATCGTCAGTCGCTGTGGACTGCCCCAGCCGGATCACTGTTTCATACGTTTTATCAGCACCAGTGATCACATTGAGCAGGCGGGTTGCCTTACCGAAACCAATAACAAGGGCGCCGGTAGCCATGGGGTCAAGAGTGCCCGCATGCCCCACCTTTTTCATATGGAGCAGCTTACGGGCAGCCGCAACAACATCATGGCTGGTGACACCCTGCGGTTTGTCAACAACGAAAACACCGGAAGAAGGGATGCTGTCCGCAGGCTCCGCTGCAGCATCAGTGGTCAAAACCGCTGCCATCCTGCACTGTTTCATCCCCGTCCGGCCCGTTATCAGTACTGCCGTGCCTGTAGGGGTCTTCCTCGCCTGCATAGCGGGCATTTTCACGCAGCCTGGCAAGCTGCTCGTCACGATGGCGGGCAGCAACCATAATATCTTCAACGGCGGTTGCATGGGCAGGGACTTCATCATACACGAATTCCAGCTGGGGGGTCAGGCGCAGCCCTGTTGAACGCCCGACCAGCGTCCGCAGATGGCCTGTTGCCTGCCGGAGGGCCTGCGCCGCACGTTTGCGTTCGCCGTGGGCATGCCCCGGGTCTCCAAGCTGCGTCCAGAAAATACGCGCGATCTGCATATCGTTCGTTACACGGACTTCTGTAACAGTAACGCTTTTCAGGCGCGGGTCATGCAGGCCGGTAGACAGCGCTGTAGCAATAACACGCTGGATAACGGCTGCAATACGCGCTGAACGGGGATTGGTTTTTGCCATTACTGCCGCTCAACTTCCCGCATCTCGAAGGTCTCAATAATATCGCCGATCTCGATATCGTTGAACGACCCGAGATTGATACCGGCCTCATACCCTTCAGAGACTTCCTGCACATCATCCTTGAAACGGCGCAGGCTGGCGATCTCAAGGTCATTGACTGTGACGATCCCGCTGCGCATAATGCGTGCCTTCGTGCCGCGCTTGACTGTCCCATCCTCCACCATAACGCCGGCAATATTGCCGAACTTGGACGAACGGAATATTTCGCGGATCTCGCTGTGCGAAGTGACTGCCTCTTCATACTCAGGCTTGAGCATGCCTTTAAGGGATGCTTCGATCTCTTCAATAGCCTGGTAGATCACAGAGTAGTACCGGATGTCAACACCCTCATACTCAGCAAGGTCAGCGACCTGCCTGCTCGGGCGCACATTGAAACCGATGATAACAGCCTTATCGACAGTCGCCAGATTGACATCATTCTGAGTGATGGCGCCGACCCCGCGGTGTATGACCTGGATGCCCACTTCATCAGAGACTTCAATCTTCATCAGGGAGTCTTCCAGTGCTTCCACGGAACCTGAGGAATCGCCCTTGATAATAACGTTGAGCATATCGATTTCAGATTTGGCAAACTGCTCTTTGAGGTTCTCAAGGGATACGCGCTTATGGCGCCGGGCCAGCTGTGCCGCACGCTCCGCAGCTTCACGCTTTTCAGCGATCTGACGGGCAGAACGGTCATCCGGAGCGACCAGGAATACATCGCCGGCTGACGGTACGGAAGTAAGGCCGAGCACCGCTACAGGCATCGACGGCTCTGCATCCTTCACATTACCGCCATTCTCATCAAGCATCGCGCGCACGCGGCCGTATGAAGTGCCTGCAACAATAGCATCGCCGACATGAAGTGTACCCTGCTGGACCAGGACGGTAGCAACTGCGCCGCGCCCCTTGTCAAGCCTTGCTTCCACTGTTGCACCGCGCGCATCGGTATCCGGGTTGGCCCGCAGGTCAAGGGTTGCGTCGGCCGTAAGGAGCACAGCCTCAAGCAGCTTATCGATATTGGTGCCCTGCTTCGCGGATATATCAACGAACATGGTATCGCCGCCGTACTCTTCAGGTACGAGTCCGTACTCAGTGAGCTGCCCGCGGACTTTATCAGGATTGGCGCCCTCAACATCAATCTTATTGACTGCTACCACAATAGGCACATGTGCTGCCTGCGCATGGTTGATAGCTTCCACTGTCTGAGGCATCACACCGTCATCGGCTGCTACCACGAGGATCGCAACATCTGTGAGTTCCGCACCGCGGGCACGCATGGCGGTAAACGCTTCATGGCCCGGGGTATCAAGGAAAGTGATGCGGCGGTCTATATCATTGAGCTCAACATGTATCTGATATGCGCCAATGCGCTGCGTGATGCCGCCAGCCTCATGGCTTGACACATTCGTCTGCCGGATCGTATCCAGAAGCCGCGTTTTACCATGGTCAACATGCCCCATAACAGTTACGACCGGAGGCCGCGGGACAAGGTCTTCCTCGTCCTCTTCCTGGTCAAGGTCAATATCGAACTGCTGCAGGAGGGCCTTATCCTCTTCTTCGGCAGACACTATCTGGATATCCCAGCCGATCTCCTCCCCAAGGATCTTGAAGGTAGATTCGTCAAGGGACTGCGTAGCTGTAGCCATTTCCCCCAGATGGAACAGGACGGTGACCAGTGATGCCGTAGCTACATTGATCTTGTCTGCCAGATCAGACAGCGTAGCACCCTGTTGGAGGCGGACTGCCTGCCCGTTGCCGGAGGGGATGCGTACACCGCCGATAACGGGTGCCTGCATCTCTTCGTATTCCTGGCGCTGGCGCTGGCGCGCCGCCTTGCGGGCTTTTGAGGATTTCCCGCCCTGGCGTCCGAAAGCGCCGGCGGTACCGCCGCGCCCGCGGCCGCGCCCGGCAGGCCCGCGTGAAGGCATGCCTGCACCTGGCCCGTTCTGCGGCCTCTGACCATTCATGCCTGCGGCGCCGAAACGGCCTGGCCGCGAAGAGCTGCCGGTGCTGTATCCTGCACCCTGTGACGGGCGCCCGCCGCGGGAATTCCGCGGCTGCCCGGACCGTGCACCGGAACGCCCCTGCTGCGAGCCGTTGCGGCCGGGCTGCTGGCCGGGGCGCCCGCGCCCTCCGCGGCCTTCTGCCCCGGATGCCCCCGGGCGGTTCATCGGATGCGGCCGCGGGATATCCCCCGGAGTGGGGGCACCCATATGCTGCCTGCTCATAAACGGATTATTCCCGGGGCGGGGGGCTCCCGGTTTACGCTGATGCGGCGTCGGGACAGGTACGCCTGCTGCAGCCGGGGCACCCTTCGCATCACGCGGGTCCTTCCCCGGGGCATTCTGTTTCTTTCCTGGAGTACCCGGCTTACGGGACGAAGGTGCCGGGCTGCCGCTGGCTGCCGCCTGCGTCCTGCCGGTACCCTTCTCCGGGCTGTCACCATCTTGCGCACTGCCGGCAGGCCCTGGCGCAGCCTTCCCGGCAGCAGCAGAAACATCCCTTGAGGTCCCGGGCTTTGCAGCGCCTGGCTGGGCCGCCGACGGACTGCTGCTGCCCTTCGCAGCCTTTCCAGCATCTCTGCCTGCACTGCTGCCGGGCTTCCCCGCCTGATGCCTGTCAGCCTGCGAAGGGGCACCTTTGGATCCGGTGCCCTGCCCTGCCGCTGCAAACGCATTGCGTATCTTGCGGGCGACCGGAGGCTCAACTGTTGATGAAGCTGATTTGACGAACTCGCCCATTTCCTTGAGCTTATTCAAAACGTCTTTGCTACCTATGCCAAGTTCCTTGGCTAAATCGTACACGCGTGCTTTAGGCACTCATATCTCCTATCTATGGCCGCGCGCACGTTGGCACGGCTTATATGATACGGGTTGTCGATTTCCGTCTCATCGTGCGACCATATCTTTTTACCTTAACTTTCTGGCGCTTTAGCCTTACCAGAGTTTAACTCTACAGTATCCCATAGATGAAAACTACGGTAAACCATGCGTACTGTACCCTATGATGCCGCCAGGGGGATACCTGTCTGTCGCTGCACCGGTCCGCAGAGCCGCAAGCCATGGAGGAGTACAGGATGCGCAGGGCCATCGGCCGCACAGAACGGTGCAAAGCATCCTGGATGAAACCCAACGTCAACGGGGGATCCGGCGATATCTCCGCCTATCTACTCCGCAGGCGCCTCCTCAGCGGCCGAAGCTGCAGCCGCCTTATTGCCCGGAGCCTCGCCAGCAGGAGGGTTACCGGTTCCCTCCTGAGCAGCTTCAGATACGGGGCCGCCCTCATTCCCTGAGACAGAAGCAGAAGCATCAGCCTCTCCGTTTTCTGCGGCGGCAGGGGTGGCCTCACCAGCCTCTGTGTTCTCACCGCTTTCACTGCTTTTCTGGGCTGCAGCCTCATACGATTCCACACCGATCTTCCATCCCGTCAGTTTTGCTGCCAGGCGGGCATTCTGTCCTTCTTTGCCGATAGCGAGCGAAAGCTGGTCATTATGGATAAGGGCAACGGCTGTCTTAGTCTTCTCACTGACCACAGTGATCCGTACCGCGTGGGCCGGAGAAAGTGCAGCCCCGACGAATTTTGCGGGGTCTTCGGACCAGTCAACGATATCTATCTTTTCCTCACCGAGATTTTCCATAACAGCACGCACCCTTTGTCCGGCAGGCCCGATCAGCGAGCCTTTCGGATTCACGCCCTGTGCATTCGCCCGGACAGCAATCTTAGTACGCTCCCCCGCTTCGCGGGCAATAGACATGATCTGCACTGCACCCGTAACAAGTTCAGGCACTTCACGCTCAAAAAGCCGGCGGACCAGCTCCGGATGCGAGCGGGATACGATGATCTCCGGCCCCTTAAGCCCGCGGTTCACACTGACGACATAGACGCGGACACGCTCCCCGTGCCGGAACCTTTCTCCGGGCACCTGCTCACGGCGGGGAAGGATAGCTTCCACATCACCTACTGCAATATGCAGATTACCGCGGTCACTGCTGTCCTGCTGGACTACCCCTGTGATCAGCTTGCCCTTCTGCCCGGCAAAGGCGCCAAAAATCTTATCATCTGCAGCTTTACGGAAAAGCGCCGTGATCACCTGGCGGGCAATATAAGCTGCCTGCCTGCCAAAATCGCTCGGGGTATCATCATACTCATCGCTGAGTTTCGGGACCGGATGAGGGTCAGCTTCGGTAGGCTCCTGAGGGATCTCGTTCTGCGCCCAAATCGTGAATGATCCGCCGCGTTCATCAAGTTCTACGCGGGCGTGCTTTGCTGCATGAGGCGTTTTTAAGTATGCAAGCCTCAGCGCTTCTGCCAGCGAAGCATCAAGACGCTCTGCGTCGATGCCCTGCTCTGCAGCGACACGGTGCATACCTGCGATATCAAGGTTCATAATCGATCCCTCTTTCACTTTCATTACACGTATTTAGTTGTTCTTAAGTTTTCTGCCCTCAGCCCCGGACACCTCACATCTGACGATGTGCAGGCGGCCCGGAACGCCTGGTGCTGTTGAAATTGTAGCAATTCAAGCAGACAGCCTTTGCCGGAAATAGCCTTACAGGAACCTGAAAAGGCAGGAGGAAATGTCCGGCATCTGTGACGGCCTCGGGGAACAGGAAGGCCCGTACCTTTGAGGTACGGGCCTTCTTTACCTGTTAAAAGTGTAAATAATCCTACTCAAGGATCTTGGTTACACGGCCGGAACCAACAGTACGGCCACCTTCACGGACTGCGAAGGTAAGGCCCTCTTCCATAGCGATTGGCTGGAGGAGCTGTACAGTGAAGGTTGCGTGGTCACCAGGCTGGACCATCTCAACGCCGTCAGGCAGGGAGATGATACCGGTCACGTCAGTTGTACGGAAGTAGAACTGAGGACGGTAGTTGGAGAAGAATGGCGTATGACGGCCGCCTTCATCCTTGGTCAGAACGTAAACTTCGCCCTCGAACTTGGTATGGGGGGTTACGCTGCCTGGAGCTGCGACAACCTGGCCACGTTCGACATCTTCACGGCCGAGTCCACGGAGAAGAAGACCGGTGTTATCGCCGGCCTCAGCTTCGTCCATCTGCTTGTGGAAGGTCTCGATAGAAGTTACAGTCGTGGTCTGGGTGTCGCGAAGTCCAACGATCTCGACAGGTGTGTTGACCGCCAGACGGCCACGCTCTACACGGCCGGTAACGACAGTACCGCGGCCGGAGATAGTGAATACATCTTCGATAGGCATAAGGAATGGCTTATCAAGATCGTGGACCGGCGTCGGGATGTACTCGTCAACAGTGTCCATGAGCTCTTTAACAGTCTTGGCCCACTTGTCATGGTCCGGAGCATCATCATGGAGTGCACCGTATGCAGAAGTACGGATGATCGGGGCATCGCGGTCGAAGCCGTTCTCATCAAGGAGATCACGGACTTCTTCTTCAACGAGCTCAATAAGCTCATCATCTTCTACCATATCGCACTTGTTGAGTGCAACGAGGATCTTCGGCACGCCGACCTGCTTGGCGAGCAGTACATGCTCGCGGGTCTGTGCCATAGGGCCGTCGGTTGCAGCCACAACGAGGATAGCGCCGTCCATCTGGGCAGCACCGGTGATCATGTTCTTCACATAATCAGCGTGGCCTGGAGCGTCAACGTGTGCATAGTGGCGCTTCTCAGTCTGATACTCGATGTGAGCAATGTTAATAGTGATACCGCGCTCTTTTTCTTCAGGGGCGGCGTCGATCTGATCAAAGTCATACTTAGGGTTCAGATCTGGGTACTCTTCATGAAGTACCTTGGAAATAGCCGCCGTAAGGGTCGTCTTACCGTGATCAACGTGACCAATGGTACCGATGTTGACGTGCGGCTTAGTGCGTTCGTACTTGGCCTTTGCCATAAATTGTCCTCCTGGACGTCTCGTAGTTTATCCTGCTGCCTTTTCAAGCATTGCTGCCTCTCAGGCTCGCAGGCCACTCGCTACATATTACCTGTTTTTGGGTTAGTTGTCACTTCGTGTCCCCGACCCGAGCAAACATAACTATCTTAATGTTTGCATAAGACCAAGTGGGTGCGAAGCGTTTCACATTTTTTTGGATGTGCTGCTGTCCCGGCCTGCCGGTCCTGTGCAGCAGGGCAGGCTCTGCTGCACAGGACCGGCAGGCTGCAGCTGAGAGAGGCTATTCGCCTCTCTGCGCCTTGATGATCTCTTCGGAGACCGACTTCGGGACCTCAGCATAAGAATCCATCTGCATGCTGTATACTGCACGGCCCTGTGTCCGTGAGCGGAGATCGCCGATATACCCGAACATCTCAGACAGCGGGACTTTGGCATCCACGACCTTGACACCTGTGGCGTCGGTCATGGACAGGATGTTCCCGCGCCGGGAATTCAGATCGCCGATCACATCGCCCATATACTCTTCAGGGGTACGCACCTCAACAGCCATAATAGGCTCAAGGATAACAGGGCTTGCCTTAGGGGCGCCTTCCTTGAAAGCCATGGAACCGGCAATCTTGAAGGCCATTTCCGAAGAATCGACCTCGTGCATCTGGCCGTCAATAAGCTCGGCACGCACGCCAACTACAGGATAGCCGGCAAGGATACCGGATTCCATAGCTTCCTGGATGCCGGCATCTACAGAGGGTATGAACTCCTTGCTGATATGGCCGCCAGTGACCTGGTTGTCGAACTCGTAATTGCTGCCTTCAGCCGTATCCAGAGGAAGAAGGTTGATAAGCACCTTGGCGAACTGGCCGGAACCGCCGGTCTGCTTCTTATGGGTGTATTCAACATTCATCACAGGCTTGCGGATCGTCTCGCGGTAGGAGACCTGCGGGTTGCCGACGTTGCACTCAACATGGAACTCGCGGCGCATGCGGTCAATAAGGATGTCGAGCTGGAGCTCGCCCATGCCCGCAATAAGCGTCTGGCCTGATTCTTCGTCAGTTGTCACCTGGAAGGTAGGATCTTCATCAGACAGACGCTGCAGGGCAATGCCCATCTTCTCCTGATCGGCCTTGGTCTTAGGCTCGACTGCCACCTGGATAACAGGCTCCGGGAAGCTCATAGATTCAAGAACCACAGGGTTCTTTTCATCGCAGAGCGTATCACCGGTAGTGATGTTCTTCAGGCCGATAAATGCGTAAATGTTACCGGCAGAAGCCACATCTACAGGCTCTTCCTTATTGGAATGCATCTGGAACAGCTTGCCTACGCGCTCACGCTTGTCTTTGGTGGCGTTAAGAATGCTGTCGCCGGGATGGATCTCACCGGAATATACGCGCACATAGACAAGCTTGCCGTAGAACGGATGCGCGGCTATCTTGAAAGCAAGTGCGGCAAACGGCTCATCCGCGCTGGGCTTGCGGTCGATCTCAATAGCCTCATCGTGGATATCATACCCCTTGATTGCGGGGACATCTTCAGGACTCGGCAGGAAGTCCACAACGCCGTCAAGCATTGGCTGGACACCCTTATCCTTGAACGCCGAACCGCAATATACCGGATAGGCTTCTGAACGGACCGTGAGTTCACGGATACCGGAACGGATCTCTTCCTCGGTAAGCTCACCGGCTTCGAGATACTTCTCCATCAGGGCATCATTGGCTTCAGCCGCCGATTCCATGAGTTCTGTACGGTACTCTTCAGCACGGTCCCTGAGCTCTTCAGGGATATCTACAGTGTCGTAGTGTGCGCCCAAGTCAGAGGTATCGTTCCACACATAAGCGACCATGCGGACCAGATCGACAACACCAGTAAAGGTATTCTCTGCGCCGATAGGCAGCTGCATGACAAGCGGCTTGGCTTTAAGCTTTTCCTTGATGGTATCTACTGAATAATAGAAATCTGCACCAAGCTTATCCATCTTATTGATGAAGCAGATACGGGGAACATTGTATTTATCAGCCTGGCGCCACACAGTTTCAGACTGCGGCTCCACGCCTTCCTTACCATCGAAGACTGCTACTGCACCGTCAAGGACGCGCAGCGAACGCTCCACCTCAGCAGTGAAGTCCACGTGCCCCGGAGTATCAATGATGTTGATCTGATAGCTGTCCTTCGTATCATGTGACTGGCGGTTCCAGAAACAGGTGATAGCAGCGGAAGTAATAGTGATGCCGCGCTCCTTTTCCTGATCCATCCAGTCCATAGTCGAGGCGCCATCATGGGTTTCACCGATCTTGTAATTCACGCCGGTGTAATACAGTATTCGCTCAGTTGTCGTCGTTTTACCGGCATCAATGTGAGCCATGATACCGATATTGCGCACATGGGCGAGATCTTTAAGCACTCCTTGTGCTTCTGCCATATTTACCTAACTTTCGTAAAACTTTTAGCTGGGATCTGCTGCAGGCCTGTATCCCAGGCCCGCAGGCATAACTACCAGCGGTAGTGGGCGAAGGCCTTGTTGGCCTCAGCCATCTTGTGGGTATCTTCGCGGCGCTTCACCGATGCGCCAAGCCCGTTGGACGCATCCATGATCTCATTAGCCAGACGCTCGGCCATGGTCTTTTCGCGGCGTGCGCGGGAGAAGTCCGTGAGCCAGCGGAGGGCAAGCGTATTAGCGCGTGCAGGCTTGACTTCCACAGGCACCTGGTACGTTGCGCCGCCAACACGGCGGGAACGGACTTCAAGGCTTGGGCGGATGTTGTCAAGCGCGCGCTTGAGCACGGCAACAGGTTCCTGGTCGGTTTTCTCCTTTACCTGTTCCAGGGCAGTATACACAATGTTTTCAGCGATGGATTTCTTGCCGTCAAGAAGAATTTTATTGATAAGCTGAGCTACTACTGTCGAACCGTAGATAGGATCTGGCAGGAGCTGGCGCTTTTTTGCGGGTCCTTTACGTGACATATTTACTTAGCCCTCTTTGCTCCGTACAGGGAACGCCCCTGCTTGCGGTCTTTTACACCCTGGGTATCAAGGGCGCCACGCACAATGTGGTAGCGCACGCCAGGAAGGTCCTTTACACGGCCGCCACGCACAAGCACGATGGAGTGCTCCTGCAGGTTGTGGCCTTCGCCTGGGATATACGCGGTAACTTCCACGCCAGAGCTCAGGCGCACACGGGCGACCTTACGCAAAGCCGAATTCGGCTTCTTTGGGGTCGTGGTATACACACGGGTGCACACGCCGCGGCGCAGCGGGCTGCCCTTTAATGCCAAAACCTTTGATTTTTTCGGTTTCGGCTTGCGTCCTTTGCGGACCAGCTGTTCTATGGTAGGCAACTGTTTTCTCCGATTTCTAAATTCATTCTTTCGCGTGGCCGCCACACTGCAGCACACACATATAATAAAACCGCACTCCTGGACTGGATCAGCCCAGACATATGCGGCCTTCAAATCATACGTGAAAGCCACAGTCCACCGGCCCGATGGCCCCCGCCCCTCAGCACACACCTGTTGCCAGGCTGCTTCATCAGGCCAGGGGATGCCCCGCTGCCGCATACCTTAACATAGGCATGCCAGCGGCACACACAAAAAGTAACTATATGACAGTCCTGAGACAAGCTGTAAACCAGCAGCCGGCCTTTACCTCTCAATCATCCAAGCCGCATGCAGGACTTCCTGCACACGCCGGCGCCCTGCAGCCCCTGCGCTATGCAGCGGCGCTTTCGTCGTCTGTGCTGTGTTCCACAGCAACAGTGAGGCGGTTATCATCGAAAGATACGAAACCGTCCCGGACTGTAAAACGGTGGCTTTTCCCGTCAGTATCAGTGACGGTGATCGGACCGTCGCTCAGGATCGACAGGATAGGCTCATGGTTAGGGAGTATGCCCATACCGCCGCTTGTGGCGGGCAGCGACACATACGTAGCGTCCCCCGACCATACAGGATGGTCGGAAGCCGCTATATTCACCCTGATCACAGGTTCAGTGCTGCTGGCCATTATTTGCCCAGCTCTTTCTGAAGGTCATGCCACTTGCGCTCGAGGTCCTCAATACCACCGATACCGGAGAACGCCTGCTCGGGGACATTGTCATAGACGCCGTCGCAGATGCGGGTAAATGCTTCGATCGTTTCATCAGCAGGGACGTATGAGCCTGGGCGCCCGGTGAACTTTTCTGCCACATAGAAGTTCTGTCCGAGGAACTGCTCAATGCGGCGGGCACGGGCAACCGTGGTCTTGTCTTCTTCGCCAAGCTCATCAATACCAATCAGGGCGATGATGTCCTGAAGCTCCTTATTGCGCTGGAGGATAGCTTTCACGCGGTTGGCGCATTCGTAATGCGTCTGCCCAACATAGCGCGGGTCAAGGATGCGGGATGTAGAGGACAGCGGGTCCACAGCCGGATAGATACCTTTGGATGCGATATCGCGCGAAAGCTCGGTGGTGGCATCCAGATGCGCGAATGTTGTTGCAGGGGCCGGATCGGTATAATCGTCCGCAGGCACGTAGATAGCCTGGAGCGATGTGATCGAATGTCCCCGCGTAGATGTGATGCGTTCCTGCAGGGCCCCCATTTCATCGGCCAGGTTCGGCTGGTATCCCACAGCTGAAGGCATGCGCCCGAGAAGCGTGGACACTTCAGATCCTGCCTGCGTGAAACGGAAGATATTGTCGATGAACAGCAGTACATCCTGGTTCTGGACATCGCGGAAGTACTCAGCCATGGTCAGGGCTGTCAGAGGGACACGCAGACGGGTCCCCGGAGGTTCGTCCATCTGCCCGAACACAAGCGCAGTCTTCTCCAGGACGCCTGCATCCTCCATCTCGCCGATCAGGTCATTGCCTTCACGGGTACGCTCGCCGACACCGGCAAATACTGATACGCCGCCATGGTTCTGCGCTACCCGCTGGATCATTTCCTGGATAAGCACAGTCTTGCCCACACCGGCACCGCCGAACAGGCCGATCTTCCCGCCCTGCACATAGGGGGTGAGCAGGTCGATCACCTTGATGCCGGTCTCGAACATCTCTGTTTTTGATTCGAGCTGGTCGAAAGGCGGGGCTGCACGATGGATAGGCCAGCGCTCCTTTACAGTAAGCGCTTCGCCTTCCTTACCGTTAAGGATATGCCCCGATACATCAAAAACGTGGCCAAGCGTAATATTGCCTACCGGTACTTCGATCGGCCCTCCGGTATCGGTCACTACAGCGCCGCGCACCAGGCCATCCGTGGGCTTCAGCGCTACAGCGCGTACAATGGAGTCCCCGAGATGCTGCTCAACTTCCAGCGTGATAGTCGCACTGTTCTCGCCCTCAACTGTCCCTACTGCCGGAATCTCAACAGTAAGCGCATTGTATATATCAGGCATATGCCCGATGGGGAACTCAATATCGATCACTGAGCCCTGTACACGGGTTACACGGCCTTTAACGGCCTCAGATTCATCGATCTTTTCGGCCTCGTTAACCGCAGAAGCATTATTTTGTGGCATTGTGCTCCTATCCTTATTATTTTGTTTCGTTCTTCAGCGCATCCGCGCTGCCGACTATTTCAGTAAGTTCCTGCGTGATCGAAGCCTGGCGTGATGCGTTAAGCTTGCGTGTCAGTTCATCGACCAGTTTTCCGGCGTTATCTGTTGCAGTATGCATCGCATTCTGGCGGCTTGCAGTTTCTGAAGCAGCAGCAGTGAGCAGGCATTCATGGACACGCGACTGCACATATTTCGGCATGATACTGTCCAGTACTTCTTCGGTGCTGGGTTCAAATGAATACAAAGGCGGGGTCGCCAGTACATCATCATCCCCCCGCAGGGCTTTCCCAGGGCTGCCTGTACTGCCCGTACGGCCCGGCTGACCCTCAGTGAAAGCGCTGTCAGCACTATCATCCCCGCTGTCATCCAATACTTTGACTTCAACAGGGAGCATCCGGAGTATCCGGACTTTCTGCACGACCATATTGATGAATTCAGTGAATACAATATAGAATTCGCTCACGCCGCCGGCAGAGGCGGGGGCCATGTATGTGTCGAAAAGCGCTTTGGATATGCGTGCTGCCATTGCTACAGAAGGCGCATCGGATTCGCCTTCCCATGTAGCCGCCACTTCACGGTTGCGGTACTTGTAGTAGTTCACACCCCGGCGCCCATAAACGAACAGCTCAGGTTTCCTGCCGTCAGCCTCAAGGCGGTTCAGCAGCTCTTCCGTTTCCCGGATGATAGAAGATGTATACGCCCCCGCCATGCCGCGGTCTGAGGTAAGCGCCAGCACAGCTACACGCGGATTATCCTCTTTCTTGCCCAGGATGGGGTGCTCAATATTTGTATGGGCTGCCAGTGACCGTACTGCATCATAGATAGCATCAGAAAAAGGCTTCGCAGCAAGCGCAACATCGCGGGTTTTTGCGATGCGCGACGACGCAATCATCTCCTGGGCGTTGAAAATCTTTTTCAGCGACTCAGTAGATGCAATGCGTGATTTAAATGCGAGCTGTGATGCCATACTTATTCAGCTTTCCTGCCGGGCTTGCCTTCTCTGCCTCTGCGCCGTGAATTACGGCTATCGCCGCCATCAGCAGGGTCAGTCCTGTCAGAAGTGCGGCGGGCAGAAATCACTTCCTGCTCGACTTCGGTCGGTTCAGCAGCCGCAGCTTTCATATTGACCAGCGGTGTCCCGTCATGCCTGACATAAGTCTTGCGGAAAGCCTCAACCGCATCGTCAAGCTTCTTTTCTGTTTCATCAGTAAAGTCGCCGGTTTCGCGGATAACTTTCAGGATATCGGTATTGTGGTCAACATAATCAAGCAGCCCGCGTTCAAACGGGAGGACATCAGAAAGGTCAAGGTCATCAAGCTTCCCATGTGTGCCGGTCCAGATGGAGACTACTTCCTGCTCGGAGGAGAACGGCGAGAACTGAGGCTGCTTCAGCAGCTCCATAAGCCGGGCGCCTCGTGTCAGCTGGGCTTTCGAAGCAGCATCCAGGTCAGACGCGAACATTGCGAATGATTCCAGCGAACGGTACTGCGCAAGCGATATCTTCAGGGTACCGGAGACTTTCTTCAAAGCCTTGGTCTGCGCCGCGCCGCCTACACGCGAGACAGAAATACCTACATCCACTGCAGGGCGCTGGTTAGCGTTGAACAGATCGGACTGGAGGAATATCTGCCCATCCGTAATGGAAATAACGTTCGTCGGGATATAGGCGGATACATCATTAGCCTTGGTCTCTATGATAGGAAGCCCTGTCATGGAGCCGCCGCCCAGATCGTCCGACAGCCGCGCGCAGCGTTCCAGAAGGCGCGAATGCAGGTAGAACACATCACCGGGGTAAGCCTCGCGCCCCGGCGGACGGCGCAGGAGCAGGGAGATCGAACGGTATGCCTCAGCCTGCTTGCTCAGGTCATCGAATACGATAAGCACGTGTTTGCCGTTATACATCCAATGCTGGCCGATAGCTGATCCGGTATACGGCGCAATATATTTGAAACCTGCCGAATCAGAAGCGGGGGAAGCTACGATAGTCGTATATTCCATGGCGCCGGCATCTTCCAGCGAAGCGCGCACAGCAGCGATCGTAGAGCCTTTCTGGCCAATAGCCACATAAATGCAGCGCACCTGTTTCAACGGGTCGCCTGACTCCCAGTTCTTCTTCTGGTTGATGATGGTATCGATCGCTATAGCAGTCTTACCGGTCTGGCGGTCCCCGATAATGAGCTGGCGCTGGCCGCGCCCTACAGGCGTCATGGCGTCAATAGCCTTGATGCCTGTTTCCATAGGCTGGTCAACAGGGTGGCGGTGCATTACATCAGGTGCCTGCGCCTCAAGGATCCTGCGGCCTTCAGATTTGATCTCGCCAAGCCCGTCGATAGGATGCCCGAGCGGATCAACAACGCGTCCAAGGTACCCGTCGCCAACAGGCACGGAAAGCACCTCCCCTGTCCTGCGCACCTCCTGGCCTTCCTCAATGCCTGCAAATTCGCCCAGGATCACTACGCCGATCTCGCGTGCGTCAAGGTTGAATGCCAGCCCGAGAGTGCCGTCTTCAAAAGTGAGAAGCTCATTTGCCATACATCCCGGCAAACCTTCTACCTGGGCAATACCATCGCCGGCAGTTTTGACATAGCCGACCTCCTGGGTCGGAGCTGCCGAAGGCGTGTACGATTCGACAAAATCGTCAAGCGCCTGGCGTATCGCAGCGGGATCGATGGTTAATTCTGCCATTGATCACTCCTTTTCTTACAGCACCTGCTGCAAATGATGCAGCTGTGCCACAACTGTTGTATCTGTCACTTCTGCCCCAACCTGGATGCGCAGGCCGCCGATAACGGTTTCGTCTACTACCGAATTGATGTGGACAGGGTGATCAAGTTTGAGTGTATAGAGGTTCGTAATACGTTCTGTCTGTTCTGCGGACAGCGGCACTGCAGAGGTCACTGTAACGACTTCTTCGCCGCTGTGCTCGGATATCTTGTTGATCAGCCAGGACAGGGTTGACAGGAAACGGCGGTTTCTCAGGTCGCGGGTGGAGTGCTCAGCGAGTTTCATGGTGATCGGGTCAAGGCTGTTTCCGCGCAGGAGCGTCCGCAGGCATTCCACACGTTTCCCTGCAGATGTATAGGTATCAGACAGATAGGAACGGACGGCTGTAAGGTTCAGCACAGCCGAATGGATCTTCGCCAGTTCCATCGCAACTGTGCTTGTTTTGCCTTCCGCATCAGCCTGATACAGGATAGCGTCAATCGCCAGATCCTCAACACCGTTGGAGATGTCATAAACACGGCTCCACTGGCACGCTACAAGCGCATCCAGGATCTCCAGCGTTACCGGCTGCACCTTGCCGGCCACAATCACGCGCAGAAGCTTCTGCTTATCAGAAGCGGGACGGGACGGATCAGTCAGCGCACGCTCAAGCTTGCCGTTCGCGTCAAGCACCGAAGAGAAACCGAAAAGCTCGTCAGAAACCTTCCCGGCATTGGCCCCTGCAGCTTTGAGCACCGGTGCAAACCGTTCCCGCACCTCATGGTCAGCTGCTAATGACATTTCCCCGTGCATGCGTCACCTCCTTACCTTATCCGCAATACTCACTTGCACTTCCTTGAGTCCAATTCCTGTGCCCGGCCCGTCTTACTCAGCGTGATCTGCCTTATCTGTTTTTTCCATTGAAGAGATCATGCTGTCGATCATGGAATCCTGCACATCACCCTTCTGCAGCTTAGTGTCGAGTATCTTTCCGGCGAGGGCCGTAGCAATAGCGCCGACCTCGCTTTTCAGGCTGACCAGTGCCTGCTGCTGCTGGGATTCAATAGATCTCTGAGCATTATCGGCTATCTGCTGTGCCTCAGATTCAGCACGCGAACGCGCATCTGCAATGATATTCGTTGCTTCAGCGCGCGCATTATCGCGGATCTTGGAAGCTTCTACCCTGGCGTTCTTCAACTGGCCTTCATATTTTTCCTTAGCTGCCTGGGCGTCTTTATTCGCCTGCTCAGCCTTGGCAATATTGCCTTCGATCCTGGATGCACGCTCGTCAAAGATCTTCTTGAACCGCGGCATGAAAAATATGAAGAAGAAAACACCAAGGATAATGAGGACTACAAGTGACCAGAACATGTCATACGTTTTCGGCAGGAATAGTTCGATGCCGTCAGCAGCCATAGTAATCACTGTTTACCTCCTTTACCTTTACTGTAGATCTTCGTTCCTATGCTTGCTATTGCCTGTTCCCCGTGGTTGGGGGAACGAGGGCTACCTGGCCATCATGAAGGCCACGAACCCCAGCAGGCCAAGGACTTCGACCACAGCGAAGCCGATGAAAACAAGCATATTGATCTTGCCGCTGGCCTCAGGCTGGCGGGCGATGGATTCCATAGCCTTGCCGAAAATCATACCCAGACCGATACTTGGGCCGAGTACTGCCATACCATAGCCGAATACGCTGAAGTTACCGGCAATTGCTGCGAGTGTCACGAGATTCATTTTTCCTCCTTATTGCGACTGTCGCTTTAAGTTTCCAATCGGATACCCTGCAAGTCCGCTGCTATGGCCAGCAGCCTCCCTGCGGGTATTCCAATCTTAAGTTTCCTTAAGTCTGCTGTTTCTGCTTTCTGCTGTTATCTGTACTTGTTTACTTATTTTCTGTTTTCTGTTGCTACGCGATTTCTCGCTGTTTCCTATCCTAGTACCCGTTTAGTACCTGGGCACCTTCCGGGTGCCGTATCCCCGACAGTACCGCCGGTATCCGCACCAACCGCGCCCATCAGGATCACTCAGTTTCCGGGAAGCTTGAATTGATATACACCGTGGTAAGTATCGCAAAGACGAATGCCTGCAGTAGCGCCACGAATATTTCAAACGCTGTCAGAGCAAATCCGCCGAGGAACCATGCCGCGCCAACGAGCTTGATCGGGCCTGCTGACGTTACCAGATAGAACTGTGTAAGCGCAAAACATATAGCCACAACCAGATGCCCGGAAACCATATTGGCGAAAAGCCGCAGGGTCAGGGACAACGGACGGAACACCAGGAGCTCAAGCAGCTGGATCGGCGCAAGGATGATGTATACCGGCCAGGGTACGCCCGGGGGGAACATCTCATTACGCAGGAATTTAAGTATCCCCTGCTCCTTATGGGCCGTCCAGAAATAGTTGACAAGGGTAGCGATCGAGAACATCAGCGGCATAGCTATTGTTGCCGTGGCTGCAATATTAGCCCCCGGTATGACCCCGCACAGATTGAAGCATGCAATAGTAAGGAAAAGCGATGCTACAAACGGAGTATACTGTTTGCCGCGCAGCTCCCCCATCACCTGATATGTGATATTGTTCTGTACGAATTCAAGGACCCCTTCAACTGCCGACTGCCACCTGCCGGGGATGAGCTTTGCCCTGGCAGCCGTTATGCCAAGCACGATCACGATAAGCGCGGTCATGATAAGGCGGACCATGATGATCCGGTTCATGGCAAAAATAGTGCCGGGGAAAAGGTTAACTTCAGGAAGGAAATCTTCCAGGCCCGGTATTTCAGGCTGAGCAGCAGCTAAAGTGACGGATGACTGGGCCGCCGCATAAGTGCCGAGGATCCCTATCCCCAGAGAACCAGCCATATATCGCCTCCTTATTGCAAACTTGACTAACTATAGCCCAAAATCCCTAAAAAGGTAATTCAGGTGTTTGCCCAGCGTTTCGCACGCAGGTGCAGAACTGCCGATGCGGGGCAAAGACACAGCGTATCAGTACAAGGTGCACACAGCACAGCATTTTCGCTGAGTTTCGTACCAGGCTGCCGTCAGATGCGATGCAGGGCATGCTGCAGAAGGTATTCCGCGCTTCTATTGCTTATTATAGCTCGCACCTTGGCCGAATGCAGCCCCGCGGGCGCGACACGCGGCTTGACAAATCCCCATATCCCACTAAGGTGGTAGGAGCTGTTTTTAAAACAGCCGACGCGGGGTGGAGCAGCTCGGTAGCTCGCTGGGCTCATAACCCAGAGGTCCAAGGTTCAAATCCTTGCCCCGCTACCAGTGCCGCTGCATCCACACGGAAAAACGCAGCGGCCTTTTCTATATCATCCAAAGTCCACGCGGTTCGTCCAGAAATTTTTTGGGATAACGTAGGCTGAGCAATGCCTAGAGCATTCGCAAGATCCTTCTGATGCACATCATTCAAGACCATTCCGATCTTAATATTGCTGCTTACAATCTTTTGCAATGATCTGTGCGTATCTTTAGCTCGCAATAGCGTTGTATCTATTTCAGTCATACTATAAAATATAGCATATACCTATATACAAATAGCTCAACACACCATTATATTGCTTTAATCTATATTTCATATTACACTATATAGCTATGAGCAATATTCTAAAGCTAGAAGCGATAATAGGTCGCAGAATTGCAGGCGAAATGGCGATGAATGATATTAATCAGGCTCATGTTGCTGAAATACTACATATTTCTCAGCCTACGTTATCCCAAAAAATTTCTGGACGTATTCGTTTTTCTGCTCAAGAGATCGCAATTCTTTCTGATCTTTTTGATGTTTCTGCTGATTTTTTGCTCGGCAAAAGTGACTAGTAATGCTGTTTAAGAAAGGAGCTGCCTATGGTGTGATTTTTGGGCTGAATGTGAAGATGCCCCAGCCTGAGATATTGGGGCTGGGGCTGTGCAACTGTTCCTGTTATTACTAAAGAGGATGAGGGTTTATAGCAATTCTAGAAAGGAGTCGCACGTGTATTTGGTTTTTCACGGTTTGCAAGAAACCGCTGTTTTTATTATAGCAGTCTGCCGTTTTACAGGTAGTCACAGGTTGGAGGCCGGTGTGTCGGACGAAAACTTGCGGCGTAGGAGATGTTATGCGAATGCATCCGTCTTTCTTAGGGAATAGGAGCGTGGAGGGCTAATGGGTGCGGAGAGTGTTCTCAATGTGGCGGGCTGTGGCTGCAAGGTTGTGTGAGACTCCAGCAACAACACCGTATGCGCGGTTGGTGTTGATTGCTTTGGCGGATCGGGCGCGTACGGATGAGTCACGTTGTTGCATCCCTGGATTCTAGGAGTGCAACAGGTTGCACTGCTATAAGGAAACATAAGAATAACATAATACCCCTCTTCCCCTTCGGGGATATTCCCTCCACAGGGGGGGACACCCACATCCGATAGATGAGGATAATAGGTTTGAAGATGAGGTGTTGTGGAAGGAAATGAGATGGACTTTGATAAAAACTCTAATAATAATACGTATGTAATACATGTATATTACAATAGTATTGCGATTGTAATGCAATCGTGGTACACTCACCTTTATGTTCATACCACAGATACAACAGAACAGTGATACCAAGGGATTATCGTGAGAATCATCGTGTTAGACACGATACAAGAACGTCATCCCCACATCAGCAAAAAGGATGTGATCAGCGCGTTCCATAGTGTCTATATAACAGTCCAACGCGAAGATACCAATGGATCAGAAACACCATGGATCGCTATAGGGCTAGACGCTCACGGTAGAGACATGGAAATATGTTACGTGCAGAAAAATTCCACAATCATTATCTACCACGCCCTCACCCCGGTCACAAAAAAGATGCTTAACGAAATCAACTACTTAAAACAGAAAGGACACTACTATGAACGACCAAGAAATACTACATAAGTACGGATTAAGCGACGAATGGGTCGAAAAGGATAGCGCCCGAGTAGAAGATGAAACCCAGTCAGATAATCTCACCGGTGTTTACTACTATGGGCTGCCACCCGAGCACAGGGAAAACGATGAACTGGTCACTCTCAGCGTACGTATCCCGCACAGCCTCATGGAAGCAGCTACACAAGAGGCAAAAAAGTATCATTTAACCCGCAGCGAATACGTACGTCGCGCCCTCATCCAAGCCCAAGGATAGCCCAGAACCGCTTCAGCTTTCTGTGTGGGGTAGGGTGCCACGATGTTTCATGGCACCCTACCCCACACATGTATAAGTACGTATAGAAGAAAGGTTAAGAGAAAAGAAGAAAAAGAACCCACTAATACCTTTTCCATCAATGGCGATGAATCATCCATCGCCATTATAAAGAGCACGATCTTGAACCCACCAATCTCCTTCTGCACACGCAAATAACCGCCACTGCGTCATAAGCCAAAGGCACAAACTATTAGCTTCTCCGAAATCACAGCCGATGCGGCAAGCCTTCCTGTTACCTGAATGAATACAGCAAAAAAATCATGGATCCTATTCCGGCAAGGTACCGGACATTTCAGCGAAGTCCTTCAGCAGCCTGTTTCAGATCCGAATAAACGCCCGGAAGCAGACTTGCCGGAAAGGCCATAAGCGGAGCAATATCCCGGCAGAATCACACTCATGTAGTACACTTGCAGGCAGACGGGTCCCACTGTATGCAGCACAACATCTGCACGTGTCCGCAAAACCATAATGCCGATATCAGCTTTTGATATTGCATTTAAACAGAAAAACAGAACTGACTAAGAGGAAGGCGTCATATGATTGACAGCTCACAGCAGAACACACCTATACAGCCTGAGCAGCAGGACGGGCAGCAGTACAACGGAGACGACGGCCAATTCAGCCAGCCCACATATGCTGTGCCGCAGCCGGGGCAGGGTTCTCCCTCCCCCGCCCAGCCTTATGCAAATCAGCCTTCCCTAGGCCAGCTCTACCCCAATCAGCCATATTCCGGCCAGCAATCCCAGCCCGCTCAGGCGCAGCCTTCTGCTGCCTATCCTGCCCAGCCGACAGGCCCTTATTCCGGTGCGGCAGGCGGACCTGCGGGAGCAGATATGGTCTACTGGGAGGCGAAAGGGTACTATTACGCCAACAATAAGTTCCCCGCATCGCCGGCGGCATTCGCCGTTATCGGCTCCACCCTCCTTGTCACCAAGGCAAACTATTTCCTTATCGCTATGGGCCAGACGTTCGGCCTGCTCGGCGCTTTATTTCATCATGCCGCAGCGGGAGCTGTAAAAACTGCTGCGGATCCGGAGAAAATCATCCTCTCCGCTCCGGCCCAGAATATCCACAGTATTACCGTGCAGTCAAGCTTCACTAAGTCACCCGGCTTGCTGGTTACTCTGACGGATGGCTTCACTTTCCATATCGGTTCGAATTACCTGCTTTTCGGCGGCGCAAAAAGGGCACTTGCGGCCGTCCGCGACCCGCTCAGCGCAGCCAATCCTAACATCATTTTCAGTGATGGGAAGAATTAAACATAGATTAAGCACAGACACCCTATTAAAAGGGAATAGCGAGAATTACAGAGGCTGTACTGGATATCCGATATATGTTCCTGGTATAGCCTCTGCGCTCTGCCGGCTAATATAAATATAGCAGGATACGTTACCGCTTAAAATCATTGCCTGCCTGATGTGAATATTGCTGATAATCACCATCGCCCTGCGCGCCGGCATCCGCATCCTGCCCGTCTATATCCGGCATATCCGGCAGACCCTCCGCAGAATCGCTGCCTTCAAAAAACTGAGCCGCCGTCCTGCCGGATCCATCTGTTGTTTCGGTCCGCGTCCAGCTGGATGTGTGCCCGTCCGCATCAACGGAATAATGTGTCGTGGTGGTACGGCTGACCGTCCCGTCGCCGCCGGGGGTTCCATAACTTCCGTCTGTACCGGCGTCTGCAGTATCTGCACGGAACGCATCCTCATCATCCCCATCATCTGCATCATCATCCTCATCGTCAGCACTGCTGCCGGGACTATCGCCCATACTTGCGGGATCCCCATATTCATACCTGTTTTTCCTGAAAAATGCGATCCACAGGAGGATAGCGATAATAACTACCCCTGTAAGCAGGAAGGAAAAGTCCCAGGAGCGCCTGATACCCGCTATAATCAGCCCGCCTCCTCTATATGTTACAAACAGAAAACGGGACAGCGCATAAACCATACCGCCCGCAATAATAACGGCACCTGCCAGTGCCACCCAGCTCTGGACTATGCGCTTGCCCGGCCTGGTATACGGCTCATTCTGCCGGCGCAGGAGGATGTGCCTAGTGAGTTCCGAGTTGAACTGGCAGGCTCCCTCAAAAAGACACAGCACAACAACGAAAAATATAAACATCCCCCCTTCCAGGTTTTTGACTGAATCATACAGCGCCTTCATGGGGAAGAAGCCGAGAAAGCAAAGGACAGCGGGAAAAGCAGTGCAGTATCTGCGTATACGGATAAGGGAATCAAGATTCTCCTGCCGGTCCGACACTATTGCTGCAATCTTCTGCGAGATCCAGCCGAAAAAGACTATCAGGGCTATGATCACTGCTATCCAGAAGAAATTAAGCCCTCCACCAAATACACGGTGGAAAAAGGAAGAAAGCCCGTCCCCCTGGCCTGCTGAGGCAATACTAAAACTCATATCATATTCCCTTCTTTCGTGTGCTGCCGGTAAAATCCGAAGCCGGCGCCTGCAATCTGCCTGCAGCCTGCCTGTACCGCTGCAGACAGCACCACCGTACAGCAAAGCGGCGCACCCGGCAGAGCAGTGCCAGCCGCGGCCTGTACTTACAGCGTTATTTTAACACCGCGGTCAGCCAGCTTTTTGAAATTCACATCGTTACCGGGGATAGATACTACCTGTCCGATAAGCCGCGCTTTCTTCTGCTCGTCCGAGCTGACTTCATCCGGAGTAAAGCTTTCGAGGATAGAGAGCAGCTCAGGATAGTATACTGAATCTTCCGCATACTTCCAGAAATAATCTGCATTCGCGGCATGGCGGTAATGCCATGGCTTATGGAACAGGTTGTAGTGGATGATCTTAGGGTGGTCGGACCCTGCAGTGCCGTCGGTCATCATAGTATTCCATTCGCGCGCAAGCAGAAGGATCCTGCCGCGGCAGATCACATTGAGGTAATCCTGATCTACCGCAGCACATTCTACATGGTATTTTCTGAGCAGCCTTACAAAATGTTCGGTAAAATGTTCTTCCCGCATCGCCTTAAGGTTCATCAGGAGCATCCCTGAATTAATATAATCCCTGACAGGCATTCCAAGCGCATTTTCAACATAATCTGTTGTTTCTTTATTTGCTGACATGAATACATCATGCACGCCTGCCACCAGGTTATCCCCCAGGTCATATGAATACAGTTCTGCCACATCAGTATTTATTACGGTATCAGAGTCAAGATAAATGGCTTTATCGATATCGGGGAACATCTCCGGGATAAACAGGCGGAAATAGATAGTCATCGTTATGTAGTCCGCACGGAGCATGTTCTTGTCATCGCTTACGGAGTCAATATAATCAGCATCCATAGGGTACAGTTCAATACTCACGTTGCCGGTAGCCATGTTGGTGAGATTGGTTTTCGATTCTTCGCTCAAGCCTTTGCCGACAATAATAATGCGATACTGTGTATTGCCTGAAATATCCGTATGGCTGATAAGCGAAGTTAAGGCTACTGACAGGAATGGGACGTAGCCTTCGTCGGCAGTGAAAAATACCGGGACTGTTTTTTGCATAGAAGTACCTCATGCGTTGAATTATCGTCCTGCGAGGAGGCGCCAAGCCTCCTTCTCCAGGCATTACCAATACACCAGCATAGAGCACGCCGCCAACAAAAACAGACGGCGGCAAGGCGGACGGAAAGCCAGTCAGGCATTAACGCTGCCGGCGGTAAAACACGCAGGTACACATATGATTTGAGGCCCGGACGAAGTGACGCCCGGGCCTCAAATCTGCAGAGCCAGAGTTGCAGGAAAGTATTGCTGGCCTCACATATCGCTATCCGCTACCCTGCGTATGCTTCCTTCCCGCCTTTGCGGCGCAATGCGAGTATAATCCCCGCAGCAAGAAGGGCTGTTCCTGCGATTGTTATGGCCCATAGGCCTGTGCCTGTCCTGGCCAGATGTGGTTTCTTCGGGGCTGGAGGCACTGTTGGAGGAGTAACCGGAGGCGTTGGAGGCACCACCGGGGTATGCGTATTCGTTACCGTAAACCCGGAAGCCATATCACCGGAGATCGTCGACGTATACCCGTGCGGAACGCTGGTTTCCTTCACCGTATAAGTAATGGCTTTGCCTGAAGCATTCTTATCCAAACCACCCCAGGTATGCTTCCAGCTGTTAGCCGCATCCAACGTGACCGGATCACCGGAAGCCTTCCCATCCGCATACAGCTGCACAGACACAGAAGACGGACGCGACCCATCCTTATTATCCTGGTCTTTCCACTTTTTCTCCACGGAAACAGAGGTTTTCTCTGTCTTGTGGGTATTAGTGATAGCCGTACCATCAATCGTGGTCTTATACCCCTCAACAGGCTGTTCAGACACCGTATAGGTTATCTTCTTACCATCCTTAAACTGCGGAATGCCTTCAAACGAATACTTCCAGCCATTAGCAGCAGTAACCGTCTTACTCTGGATCTTCTCACCATCAGCCAGAAGATCCACCGTGATAGACTTCGGCCGCACACCATCCTGGTCATCATTATCATCCCAAGCCTTCACACCACAAACAGCAGTCACTCCCGGCGTGTGCTTATTAGTAATAGTGAATCCGGAAGCAGCATCACCTGAAGTCTCGGAAGTATACCCTTCAGGGATGCTGACTTCCTTCACTGTATAAACAATAGCCTTACCGGCAGCATTCCTATCCAGATCAGACCAGGTGTGCTTCCAACTGTTAGCAGCATCCAACGTGACCGGATCACCCGAAACCTTCCCATTAGCATACAACTGCACAGACACAGAAGACGGACGCACACCATCCTGATTGCTGGCATCACTCCACTTCTTTTCCACAGAAACAGAAGTCTTCTCCACTTTATGGGTATTCGTAATAGTGAATCCGGAAACAGCATCACCTGAAGTCTCAGAAACATACCCGTCAGGGACATTGACTTCCTTCACCGTATAAACAATAGCCTTACCGGCAGCATTCTTTGCCAGATCAGACCAGGTGTGCTTCCAGCTGTTAGCAGCATCCAACGTGACCGGATCACCCGAAACCTTCCCATTAGCATACAACTGCACAGACACAGAAGACGGACGCACACCATCCTGATTGCTGGCATCACTCCACTTCTTTTCCACAGAAACAGAAGTCTTCTCCACTTTATGGGTGTTGGTAATATTGCTCCCGTCAACCGCAGAAGTATAGCCATCTACTGGTTCTTCAGCGACTGTATAGGCGATCTTCTTGCCGCCCTTGGACTCAGGAAGGTTCCCGAAAGAGTACTTCCACCCGTCTGCAGCAGTCACCGTCTTACTCTGGATTTTTACACCATCAGCCAGAAGATCCACTGTGATAGCCGCGGGACGCTTTCCGTCCTGGTCATTACTGTCATCCCATTTTTTCTCGCCGGACACTGATATCAGCTTTGTATTGACGGCATTCTTAACAACAGCCTTTGCATTGTTATTGAGGTCATCCGCTGTTACTTTTATAGGGGTGGTATCCAGCTGATACCCGGCTGGAGCTGTGACCTCAGTGATCGTATAGTCGTCACGGAGCAGGTTGCCGATGTGGCCGTTACCGGAAGCATCTGTTGTGATAGTGCCCACAACTTCTTTCGACCTGTCACGCACGACTTTGAATACAGCACCGGCAAGTGCAGCACCGTTATCATCCTGCTTATGGACCCCTACGGAATAGTTATATCCATTGGCTTCCCCCGATGCGGACTGCCAGATGAAGTTATTCGTTGACTTTTGTGTTTCGTTCAGCCCGACAGCCGTTTCCGATGCACTGTTCCTGAACGCCTCATGGTTGACAGGGTGATGTCCGATTTTGGCCTTATAGGAGATAAGGAACCCTTCGCCCTTGACATCGCCGAGGCTGATAGTGAATTGCGTATTGTCGGCATTGAAATTGATTTTCGCAGAGCTGGTTACATCCGTAGCATCCTTTATCTCCCACTGGTTCCTCTCATTCCTGATGAACCTGCCTTTCCTGATGTGGAAGCTTTCCGGGTCAAAAGTCATGTCGGGAGTAGCAGCAGTATCTGAAAGGACAACATTCTTCAGAGTCTCGCCTATAGCATTGATACGGACCCAATAATTGATTGCATCTGTATTTGCATCGGTGACCCAGCCCCATTTTGCGAGCCTTTCCTGCGGATGGTCGCCCCTGGGGCCTGTGAAATGGATCTTGCCGCCGTTGACGGGGATGCTTGTTTCGCCGACCTGTATACGGAAGGGGATGTCTGTTTGTGTATGTACTTTAGCGCTGTCTACTACAAATGCCGCAGTAATTTTCCCAGTGATATCAGAATTCTTTTCTACATAGTCTGTATATGTCAGGACCAGCTTCTTCAAAGTGCTGTCTATAACTGCATGCGCAACCACTTTCCCGTCTGCGGAATATACATCGAATGCAGATGATGTTGAAAAACGCAGCTGCTCAGGCAATGAAACCATACTGGTATCCCCTGTATGGATCTTGTTATTGGGCAGCTTGAAGTCAAGATTAAGCGAGTACGGATCAGGGGTAAGCTGTGTTGCCTCGTTGCCCTTGGAATCTGTAATCGATACTTTAGTAACTATATTGTCAGATATCACTGCTGCTGAAGCCGCAGTTTTCGGCAGGAGTGAAAGCATCATAGCGAGAGCTATCAATACTCCCCAGGCCAATGCGGACATATGTTTCAGCCCGCTGAACTGTTTTTTCTCCCCGGTAGGGCTCATTTCACAAGACCTTTCTTAGTAATTTATCTCTTTGCTTATTAATTTTTATTAATATTATTTTCAGCAAATTTATAAATTTTATTGTTATTTTATTTAGTTATTTTCTGTCATCCTGTGCATCACACTTCCGCCTGTAACGCGACGGCAAGTAAGAAACAGCGGCAACAGAGACACTTCACCTCACGAACCCGAAGTTGGAGGGGAAGGTACTGCTTAGCCATCTTCACAGTGGAAGAATATAGCTCTTACAGACCAGTATCCCTAAATATTAATTTGTGACTAGCTTATTTTCCTCTTATCCCCAGACTACGACACTCCCAGACCAATCCGGTATTTTCCCAGTAATCTCACGGGATAAACCGGTAAAATGATCAGCTTTTTAGCTATGCATGCATGCTGGTGGTAAAACACGCAGATATGAAAAGAGAAATGGCAGAAAATCGCAGAAGTCGGTTTTGTATCTGCGTGTTTTACCACCAGCAGCCTGAGCATGGGGCAGCGGAAGTAATGAGAACATCACAGCAAGGGCAATAATGGCCCCTCCCGCCGCAACAATCCTCTGCGCGATCGCAGGGCAGCAGCCTTTCCCCAATGAATCTCATCTGTCAGTTTCTTTATCCCGTATTCTTTACCCCGTAATTCTTAAATTATCTTATTTTTCAATTTTTCCTGGCAATGCCCGCCTTACAGGTGAGTGCCTCACACCATAGGAGGATCAGGCCTGCAGAATTTCAGGTATTGGGAGAGATAGTATATCCAAGCGCTGTATATACATGCCGGAAGCCTTTCCCGCTATCCAAAACCCTGCTCTCATAATTATCCCTCGGGACTTCTGTCACGCTATTAAGCGTATTCATGTATTCTGGCAAGTTTTTACAAAGGCTTGCCGTCACAGCCATTCCCGCTTGCCCTTGGCGGCGCGGCATAATAGAATGATTTTATCTATAAATTCACAGGACAGTTCTGTTCTTATACGAATTGAGGTACGCTATGACGCAACCTATCCAGCCACAGCCCCAGATACCGGGACAGGCACAGGGGGCAGCCTCCCCCTACGATCTAGAAGCCGCTATGTCCATACGGGGGCTGCTGAAAATATTCGATAAAAAAGTTGCTGTCAACAATATTGATCTTGATATCCCTACCGGTTCCTTCTACGCTTTAGTAGGGCCGAACGGCGCCGGCAAGACAACGACGCTGAGGATGGCAACGGGGCTGCTGAGGCCGACATCCGGCGGCATTGCTATCCACGGTACCGATTTATGGGGGAATCTCAACGACTGCAAGCATATGCTCGGCATAATGCCCGATGCAGACGAGCTTTTCACACGTTTAACAGGCCTGCAGACACTGGTCTATGCAGCTATGCTGCGCGGTGTAGACCGTGCAACAGCCAAGGCACGCGCCAACGACCTGCTCACTGCCATGGACCTCACCGAATCAGCAAACATCCTCGTGCAGGATTACTCAGCAGGCATGACAAAAAAGATTGCTCTGGGTACGGCGCTCATCCACTCACCGAAGATCCTCATCCTTGATGAGCCGTTCGAGGCTGTAGACCCCGTATCTGCGGCGAATATCCGCCAGATACTGCGCGGGTATGCGCAATCGGGCGGGACAGTGATCATTTCTTCGCATGTGATGGCACTCGTTGAACAGCTATGCGACCATGTGGCCATTATCTCCGACGGAAGCATCCTGGCTGCCGGGACCACGGCGGAAGTAAGCGGCGGCATGTCGCTGGAAGACCGCTTCCTCAGCCTTGTTGGCGGGCTGCATGAATCAGATAACCTCGGATGGCTTTCCCAGAACAATCCCGCCGCGACGGCAGCAGCACAGCACCCTCAGGGAGGGCAGCCAATGCAGCCGATACAACCAATACAGCCCACGCTGCCGGCGAAGGATGGACAGCCGCCATACGCCCGGCCTTCCAACCCCGCCCAGCCGCTGGGCCCTCAGGCATAGGAGGCTGCACATGGAATGGCTTATCGTCCGGATGCGGTATGCGATGACCCTTGCCGGCTTCAAAAAAAGCAAATGGCAGGCTGTTGCTTTTATCCTGGGGGCACTCCTCGCTCTAGCCGTTATCGTTATAACTGCTGCAGGTTCGGTTATGGCGGGCCGGCAGCTCCGGCAGCCGCTGCTGTCCCCTGTCGCTTCAATGGTTACTGTCTCCACTTTTACCGGCATCGGTTTCTGGTGGCTTGTTATGACGCTTTTCATCAGCGGTCAGGGAGGATCCCTTGATATCAGGAAATTTGCCCGGTACGGGATCCCTGACGGGAAAGTCACACGGGGGATACTCCTGTCCGGGATGATGGGGATCCCCTTCATAACAACACTTATCTGTATGGTCCTTACCAGTTTCCTGTGGAGCAGCGCCGGCATTGGGGTCATGGCCGGGGCAGCAGCCGGAGGCATCCTCAGTGCAGTGACGGTCATTATGGTCTCACGCGCCCTGGCACAGCTCGCAGACACCATAGTCACCACTAAGAAAGGCCGCATGATCCTTAACGGCATTGAAGTGGCCGTGATTATTGCCCTGTGCTATGTCCCTTCCTTCGGAGGCAGCTTTATATCAATGCAGCTTTCGGGAAAGACACCGGAAGATATTATGCAGATTTTTTCCAGCATACCGGCCCCCATCAGCATACTCGGATGGCTGCCGTTCGGGGCAGGGGCAATGATCCCCAATGATATCGCTGCCGGCAATGTAGCCTTATGCGTGCTGCGCATCCTCATAATGGCTGCAGTTATTGCTGTGTGCTACTGGGTGTACCGGTTCTGCCTGAAATACCAGGCAATAACTCCCCCAACTGCCGGAGTCTCCCATGCCAGGGGGCTCGGGGCTTTCAACCATACAGCAGACAGCCCCAGCGGTGCTGTTGTCGGGCGCCTTATTACATCATGGATGCGGGATGCGCGGTACCTTTCCCAGCTTATGTCAGTGATGTTTATCATTGTTGCTTACAGCGTTATGAGCATCGCCACGGGCCCTAAAGCAAATCTGACGTCCCTTTTTACCGCCCCGGTAGTCGGGTTTGTTTTCGGTACGGTTGAATTCAATAACCTTGCCTATGACGGCAGGGCCTTCAGCCTGTTTGTCACTTCAGGCGTGCCCGGACGAAACGAGCGCATAGCACGGCTCAGCATCAGCTCTGTGATCGGGGCAACCCTTATGTTTCTCAGCTTTGCTATTACACTTATGATCAACCCTCTGAAAAGGTTCACCTTTATCAACCCGGTCTCAGCATATACAGTACTGTTTGGGATATCTGTCTGCCTGCTCCTGACGGGGCTGGGGATGAGCGCAGTCCTCTCCACCTACATTATTGCCCCTGTGCCGTCGGCTGACCAGCCGTTCAAAAGCCCCCAGGGGCGTGGGGGGCTGAGAGCCCTTGTACCGCTGATCTTCATCCTTGTTGAACTGATACCGTGCATACTGCCGGGGGTACTGGGCTTCTTTGCCCTGCGCGACGGCAACCTGCTGTTCGCCTTGGCAAGCGGCATCCTGGCACTTGCTATTGGCGGCGGGATCTTTATGCTGGGGATAGCCCTGGGAGGAAGGTCTATTGACAGGCGTTCACCTGAAATACTGGTCTCCCTGGAGAATGTTGCCGCAGCAGCCGGCAGCTGAGAAGCGTCCCCTGCCCTAAATATCTGATATCCAAATTTTCACAGGGACAGCCGTATCCGGGGCCCGTAAGCAGCAGGTTTACTGTTTTACTGTACGGCCTGCGGATACGGCTGCTGTATATCGTACTGTCGTTTTACCTGCTGCCGCGGCTGTCAAACGCAGCCCTCAATGCCCACAGGATGCTGGACGCATCGATCAGTTCCTGGATAAGGGCGCCGATAATAGTCGGTATAACCCCGAAAGATGAGACGACCATAAAAACCAGTGCCGCCGCCAGCCCGCCGACAACTGCCTGCAGCATGATGCGCACAGTCCTGCGTGAAATAGTGATCGCCTTATTGATACCTGACAGGTCATCGTTCATGATCACGATCTGGGCAGTCTGGGAAGCAGCAGTGTTGCTCCCGTCTGTCATAGCGACACTGACGTCGGCTGCCGCAAGGACAGGGGCATCATTGACACCGTCGCCTACCATCATTGTAGTAACGTTTTTATCCTTGTCTGCCTTTTTGGCATATCGGACAGCATTATATTTATCTTCCGGAAGCAGGGCCGCACGGACATCTGTTATCCCCACATCTTCAGCTACCACAGCAGTGGACTCCGGCCGGTCACCCGTAAGCATAGTCACGTGTTTCACGCCCTGCCTGCGGAACTGGCTGATCACTTCCCTGGCATTGGACCGCGGCACATCACGCAAAGTGAGGCGTGCGGCAAGCTCGCCGTTGACCGATATATAAGTGGCCATCTCATCAGCTCTCAGGGGCGAAAAATCCCCAGTAGTATGTGCACCCATAATATCTACAAAATCAAGGCGCCCAACACGCACCTGATACCCTTCGATCTGAGCGCTGAGCCCCTGGCCCGGAAGCTCGCTCACATCGCGGGCGATCATGCGTTCCGTCCCGAAAAAGGCATCTTCGCGGCGTCCGGCAGCACTGATCCCCTTAGCCAGGATATGCATGGAGTATGCCTCTATCGACCCTGCTGCACGTATGATCCATGACCCGTTGATACGCCGGTCAGGTGCAGCCCATGACGGGAGGAGCTCCACTTGCGTCACCTGCGGCTGAGTGGTGGTAAGAGTACCCGTTTTATCAAAGAATACATGCGTCACATGCGTCAGGCTCTCAATAACCGACTGGTTCTTGATAATGATATGCGCCCTGGCAAGCCTGTTGGTGCCGCCCATGAATGCTACCGGGGCAGAGATAAGGAGCGGGCACGGAGTGGCAAGGACCATAACCTGGGTGAACCGTATGGGATCGCGCGTGATGATCCATGCAATAATACCGATGAGAAGCGCTGCTATAGTGAACGGGACCGCGATACGGTCAGCAAAACGGACGACCGGCGCTTTGGTCGTCTCGGCAGAAGCGACAAGGTCGATGATCTTCTGATACTGTGAATCCGCGGATACTGCAGTAACTTTCATAACCAGCGAAGTCTGCCCGTTGACGGACCCTGACATAAGCCTGTCGCCCACGAGGGCCCGCTGGGGCAAAGGCTCCCCGTTGATCATGGAAACATTCAGCTCAGCAAACTCTGTAAGGAGCTCACCATCCACAGGCACTGTTTCGCCGGGACGGACAAGCAGCGTATCGCCCAGGCGCACATCGGCCACATCCCGCGTCTGCCATTGGCTGCTCAAAGCCTCTTTAGGGTCTTTGAATTTTCCTGTGATAACATTTGCTGTCACCGGTGCTGCTTCTGCAAGTGCAGAAATGCTGTTTTTCGCACGGTGTTCGGCAAATGTCTCAATAACATCCCCTGTGCATACCATAACGCATAAGATCCATGCTGCTGCGATCTGCCCGGTTGCCAGCGTGGAGATCAGGGCAATGATAACCAGCATATCGGTACCGACGTTGCCGGATTTGAGGCTTTGCATGATATTGCGCATGACGATGCCCGCAATATATACAGACAGGATGCCGACAATAACTGATGCTGCTGTGATGAGGGCGCGGCTATGCCCGGCCGACCCTGCCGCCCACAGTATGATGCATACTGCGCCTACCGCTATAGTGATGACCATGTCCCGGTACAGGGTCCACATATGCATGAACTTCCCGCGGCCGGAGGGGTTCCGCGCTCCCGGCTCCGGTTTCCCCGCCGCAGGAGAAGGCTCTGTATCCTGCGTTTTTCCCGTGCCCTGCATATCTTCTGTATCCCGGGTATCCTGCCCGCTGTGCATATCCCGGATACCGCCGCCGGTGCTGCCAGATTCCATATTTCCTCCACTGTGCCCTGCCAATCTTAGTTTCTTCATCTTACCCCCTTTCCTGTATCACGCTATGCGCATGCGCCGCGTCTGCGGGGGAAACTTCTGACACACGGGGCTACCGGATACGTGATGCTCCTCACACTTTGCCGGTCAGGCGCAAAGCCAATAAAACCAACGAAAATCAATAAAAAGCTGCGCGAAAGGATTTCTCCAACAATCCTACACATTTTCCGTGACCACAAGATATGCATATGCAGGGCCGCAGGATACCACATTTTTAGATCGATAAAATTTGGAAAGAAGATTGCAATCCTGCAAATTACACGCAGGTAAGTAAATTCCCAAAACCACTATATCTAGTAATTTTCAATTAAGACACGTCTACATTTTGTGTCAAACACGTGTATCATCATATAAGTACCTCAAATTACATGAATGTGAGTAAGTAGCGTACAGACCACATCAGGTAAGGGAAATAACGGAAAGTAAGGAAAGATTGATATGGACCAGCTTGTAGCCGAAGAGACCGTAGTCAGGGAACCGGCAGTAACAGAATCCGTAAAGGTGGAAAAGCGTGACGGCCGCGTTGTGCCGTTTGATTCCGTCAATATTATCCACGCCATCAAGTCTGCTTTCAGCGCAGTCAATGCTGAAGTCGGCCCGGAAGAAGAGCGCGGGATCGAGCAGATGGCACAGCGCGTGGAATCTGCTATTACCGGCCGTTACAACGGGCCTGTACGTATCGACGATATCCAGAGCCTTGTAGAGCGCGAACTGGTGAACGACCATCTCTATGATATCGCCAAAGCATACACGTCTTACCGCCTTGACAAGGATATCAGGCGCGCGAAGGCATCTGACGTCAATGAAGCAATAAAGAAGCTCGTCAACAAAGATGAGAGCCTTGTCCGCGAGAATGCGAACAAAGACAGCAATGTCTACGCAACCCAGCGCGATCTGCTTGCAGGGACGGTCAGCAAGGCGTCAGCCATGAATATGCTGCCGGCTGATGTTGCCAACGCACATCTCAAAGGCGATATACACTTCCATGACGCGGATTATTCGCCCTTTACCCCTATGACGAACTGCTCGCTGCCCAATTTCGGCGATATGCTCAAAAACGGTTTCGAGCTTGGCAACGCCATGATGGATTCACCGAAATCGATAGGTACCGCAGCAACCCAGATCACCCAGATCATCAAGGATATTGCAGGCAGCCAGTACGGCGGCCAGACCGTGAACCGCGCTGATGAGATGCTCGCCGAATACGCAAAGCTTGACTACGCCAAGAACCTCGACACTGCACGCGCGATCTTCCCTGACGGGGAGGACATCAGCCTGGCGCGCACTATCGTTGAAGGCTTCAAGGAGCGCGAGCCGAAATGGCTGCACTTCGAGAACCGCGAGCCGTTGCCGATGGATGAGCCTTTCACCGGGGACGCTGATGAGCTTGAACAGATACGGGAGATCTACGCAAAGATCATGACCCGCAAGAACATCTATGACGCCATGCAGACTATGGAGTACCAGATCAATTCCAACCGTGTGAGCAACGGGCAAACGCCATTCGTTACTGTCGGGTTCGGCCTGGGCACCGACTGGTTCGCCCGCGAGATCCAGCGCGCTATCTTCCTGATCCGTATCCGCGGGCTGGGCAAAGACCGCCATACTGCGATTTTCCCGAAGCTTGTCTACACCGTAAAACATGGGCTGAATGATAAAGAAGGCACACCGAACTACGATATGAAGCAGCTCGCCCTTGAATGCTCGACCAAGCGCATGTATCCGGATATCGTTTTCTACGAGAATATCGTTAAGATTACAGGGTCTTTCAAAGCCCCGATGGGATGCCGTTCCTTCCTTAACGGATGGACTGACCCTGACACCGGTGAAGATGTTGAAGATTCACGACTTAATCTCGGTGTGGTAACAGTCAACATTCCGCGTATTGCCCTGGAATCGCACGGTGATAAAGACCGTTTCTGGAAGCTTTTCAGCCAGCGCATGGAAGTTGCCCATGAAGCCCTGCAGTTCCGCATCAAGCGCTGCAAAGAGGCGACCCCTATCAACGCTCCGACCCTGTTTGAGCATGGTGCCTTCGGGCGCCTGAAGCCGACCGACAACGTAGATGTGCTCTATAACCGCAGCCGTGCTACTGTTTCCCTCGGCTATATCGGCCTGTATGAAGCAACAGCGATGTTCTACGGTAAGGACTGGATGACCGATCACTCATGGGATCCTGAAGGCAAAGAGTTCGCCCTTGAGATCGTCCGCCGTATGCATGACCTCTGCGTTGACTGGGATAATGCCGAAGGATATCACTATTCCGTGTATTCCACTCCTGCAGAAAGCCTGACCGACCGTTTCGCACGTATGGACAGGGAGAAATTCGGGGATATAGACGGCGTTACAGATCACGACTTCTATACGAATTCCTTCCACTATCCGGTATGGCTGCGTCCTACCCCTATGGAGAAGCTTTCCTATGAGCGCGACTTCCCCTATCTGGCGAACGGAGGGTTCATCAATTACTGCGAGTTCCCCTCGCTGCAGCAGAATCCTAAGGCGCTGGAAGCTGTGTGGGACTACGCCCATAACATCGGCATCGGCTATCTCGGGACCAACACTCCGATCGACCACTGCTTCGAGTGCGGTTTCGAAGGCGACTTTGAGCCAACGGAACTCGGCTTCAAGTGCCCCGAATGCGGCAATGCGGATCCCGAAAAATGCAACGTCACCAAGCGTACCTGCGGCTATCTCGGCAACCCGGTGCAGCGTCCTATGGTGCATGGCCGCCACGAGGAAATTGCCCATCGTGTAAAGCATATGGCAGGCGAAACCGGCCACGTTACCCTGAGCAACGGCACCGTTAAAGAATGGTGGGATGAAGCCAAGTAAGCTTCATCAGGCGGTCTATAGCGCGCAGCAGGGAAACGCTGCTGCGGGACCCGGCAGGGAGCGAAATGTTCTGCACTGTAGCCCGCTGTCCACCTGCTGAGGCTTACCCTGCTGAAACTTATGAGTAAGGCGGCCCCATTCCCAGGGCCGCCTTACTCATTAAGCGCCAGGCGCACGGCACATCCAAAATGCTTACATACTTTACGCCGGGGCACGGTACCCTGCACAGGCTGAAGCAGAGCCGAAGCGGAACGGACAGGGCATGATCAACGGAAGGCATACTATGAGCGGCGGATTCAGAAAGACAAAAGCAGATATATCGCTGCACGGCGGACGGATAGCGGGATCTTCAGGATCCGGCAAGCAGGCGGCCGAGGAGAGCCCGGCAGACGGAGACCCATCCCCTGCGCAGCCGCAGCCCCATGGCTCCCATAACTCCCCTACATCCCGCAAACAACACAAGCAGAGTTCCCATCGCGATTTTGCGGCAGGCGAGGAAGGGAGGGGGCCCTCAATACCAAGCCCGCTGACGAATAACCCGAAAGCCGGGCAATGGGACGGACGCAAGCTCAGCCGCGATATGGTTGCCGATTATAAACGTTTCGTTGTCACCGACGGGGAAGGGATAAGATGCTCGTTATACGTCAGCGGATGCCCTTTCCATTGTGATGAATGCTACAATGCTTCGATCTGGGACTTCCTCGCCGGGCATGAATACACGCCTGCGCTGGAAGACCGGATCATTGCAGATATGTCATTGGACTACGTCCAGGGCCTGACCCTTCTTGGCGGGGAGCCTCTGCTCAACACACCTATGCTCCTCCAGCTGACGAACCGCATACGCAGGGAATTCGGCCGCACAAAAGATATCTGGTGCTGGACCGGCTACACATGGGAAGAACTTATGCGCCCGGGTGAGACAGAGGATAAACTGGCTCTGCTGCGGAATGTTGATGTCCTTGTAGACGGCCGCTACATCAAGACCCTTCATGATTCGCTGCTGCAGTTCCGCGGGTCAAGCAACCAGCGCATTATTGACGTTCCCCGATCCTTAGCTTCCGGAGATCTTGCCCTTTGGGATAAAGTCCATGATCAGGAGCGCTTCATCCCCGAAATATACGGTAAAGACCGCGGTGCAGCCGAGAACACAGAGAATAAATAAACCGCATACCACCCCATCAGGCCTGTACAACGCTAGCTGGCAGCAGTGTGTGGTGAGATGCAGTTGGGGGGCTTACTGCGCTTCCCGCCGCATCTCACCTGTTATCTGTATTGCTGCGCTGCCAGCTGTCAGGCTGCTTTTCAGCGGATCACTTCCTGCTGTCTTTATACAGTATCCGCCCAATAATAACTGCCATAACTGCAAATGCAGCTAGGAGGATGCCGATAGCCGCGGCTGCAGATACCCCTGTGCCTGTTGACGCCAGTTTATGCGGAACCTTAGGCCCAGGCCTGTCAACTGTTACCTGTTCGTGCTGGGCACCAAGCTCATGCGATGCCAGTATCTCGCCCCTGCTGTTCCTCACAGTCGCCTTCCAGTACGAGACTCCTGCTGTTGCAGTACGTGCCTGGGGGCTCTGTACTACGCAGGTGCGTTCGCCGCTTTTCCCCTCTGCGCTGGCAGCCTGCCTGCAGCCTTTGGGATCAATCGGTACCCGCACTTCATCAAGAAGCTTGCGGGCGCTGCTGTCCGGGCTGTTTCCGGGCACCGCATCATAAACCGTAAAAGTGACGTAAGCACCGTCATCAAAATTCCCCGTTACTTTCGCATTGTCATAGAACGCTTCATTAGCTGAAACTGTGCCGCTGCTGGCCCATGTAGTGACGGATGCATGCTTATATGTCCCTTTAGGGCTGTTATACACCCGGACCATCTCCCACTCATCGTTATAGGCAGATGAAGCCGGAGCTACACGGCTGTCGCCCGTAAACGTATAAACGAATACATAGTAGCCATGCTTTTTCGCATATATCCTTACAGGATTCCCATATGCGTCAGGGGCTCCGCCGCCAACCTTGATGCTACCATTCTTAGCCGCGTACGTCCATGTCCCTACGAGTTCATGGTTCTCGTCAGCCTGCGGGGTATCTGCGCCGGAAGGTTTGAAAGCCTCATCATATTTCTGGTCCCGGGTACTGCCCGACCAGTACACGCTTACCCGGGCAAACTTATTATCAGCCTCAAAACCGAAGGCCTTGTCTCCCTTAAAGTCGCCGTGGTCCTCAGGATAGCCGGAAACAGTAATATGGTCAGTCAGCTGAGCACCTGCGGCCGCGGTATGCTCGGAAACCGTAGAATCGACACTGACAATATTCCTGTGGGCAACAGTTTCATTAGCTTCAAGGAAATCTGACAGGGCATCCCCTTTCAGCCACTGCTGCACATCCTTATCCTGCGCACTCTTCCTGATGGCCCATACCCATGTTCCGAAGCCTGAATTACGTTTCACCGTATACGGCTGTGCGGCTGCAGGATCAGGCCCTGCCATAGCGGTAACGGCATGAGTCTGCCCGGAGCCGGTGAACGACGTATGCCCGTATGCCGACGGTTTATATCCGCGGGCAGCGATCTGCCGCATAAACCCGTCGGCAGACATCCCCGCTGACGGCCGGATGCCGTTTTTCAGGTCATCCTGCGTCAATCCTGCAAAGTAATAGCCGTCAGCTTTGAGCTCTGCGCCTGAGGGCCACTGCCCGGCACTCACGCCCGATGTAACGTTATCAATAATATGCCCTCCTTCGTTAACGGTACGTGACTCGGCAACAGTATGTACAGAAGGCTGAAAAGTTTTCTGCACCTCAAACGTGATGCCTCGAAAAACAGCTTCCACTCCTGCACCGGTCCTGAGATAATCCTGCCGGCTGTCCAGCCTGTCGAGGCTCCCCACGCGGGACCGCGCCTCAACAGATACTTCCCCATCACCGGTGGCGGTCCATGCTATATCAACAGGTTCATCCCTACTGGTAACGGTTATAGTGCGGGAATGCACGGAGTCAAATTCGCCCGGCCCGTTCAGCGTAATGTCCATACGCACTCCTGCTACAGCTTTGCCATGCGTATCCAGTACCTGCGCGTGGAACACGCCGCGCCTGCGCGCTTCAGTGTATGAATTTTTAACGCTGAATGTTGATATATCTGCCGCTTCAGCCTCCGCCCATAACTGCTCCATACGCACAGGGATCTCAGGATGCTCTTTAAGGAAATGCCCTCGCCTGTACGTCCACAGCCCTTTATCGCGCGCTTCAAAACGGTCCTTGATCAGGGCTGCGATCGCCGCATGGGTGATGCGGTCCGGCTCGTTGCGGTATTTTTCCGCAAGGTATGCGATCCGGCGCGTATCCGGCGTATCCGACAGAGGCGTGCTTGACGTGTACGAATACTGTTCATGGACGCCGGTCTCTATGCAGTAGGTGTTGCGCCCCTGGCTGTCGCGGGCAATAGCACCAAGATAATACGGCAGCCCGTCAATCGTCTGAGTGATGTAATAACTGTCTGCCGGCTTGTCCAGCTTGTGTGTGTCCGCATACGCGAAATCAGCTTTGGCCCCTAAATAAGGGAAAACAGTACCGGCAGCCAGCGCGGCACAGCACAGGGCAGCAAATACCGCAGCCAGAAAGCGCTGCCTGCGCATGGCTTTCTTCCGCGCTGCCGCCCTGTCCCGGAACGCATCCGGCTTCCCCCTGTGTGAATATGTTCTGCGCATATTTCTCCTTCACATTTTGATTGGCTGCCTGACGGCAGCGTTGATGTATCCCTGCGGCTCCGCATGAAACACCGGTCCGGACGGCAGTATGCATACTTCACGGCATGCGTACTGCGCTTCATGCAGCACCAGCAGGTTTACTATGCCAGGAATACGGCTCCCGGATAAATAAATATGAGCAATGTGGCCGAATGCGGATAACACGCTTCATTTCCAACTTGCAAACACGTACAATAAATAGTAAGAAGTAAATAGTGACCGATCTCAAGCTGCATCTCTGACAGCCCCGGACTCTGGCATATGCAGAGCGGGCAGGCATCATCTGTCTGCCCGCGGCAGGCGTATCAGCGCGGGACTGGGGATACAGTCATGCGGCTGTTATGGGATCTCTGCAGGACGTACACATCAATAATGCATGGGACAGTGCATATACCAGTGAAAGGCAGATCATGGCACGTACAGGATCATCTAAAACCGCACATAAAACAGGAAAAGGGAAAACAGAAATATCTGCAGTAAAGGCTGCATCCGCTTCGCAGAAGAAGGCTGCGTCACGATCCTCAAAAACTGTGCAGACTGCAAAAACCACAGCCAGGAAAACTGCGGGCCGCCCGTCCGCCCTCCATAAAAGCCCATTTTCGCGTACCTTCAGAGAAGAATTCGGCCGCGTAAATATTACCAACGTATCGCCCGCCCCTCAGAACGGTTTTGCTCCCAAGGCAGAAATCGGTGAGCTGATCACTGTGCGGGCGAATGTTTTTATTGATGGCCGCACAAAAGTTGGAGCAAGCGCAGTCATCTACACAAAAACCGGGACCGTATCCAGCCGCGTCCCGCTTACACTGGCTGTTGCAGGCCTGGATCTGTGGGAGGGGGCAGTCCGCATGGGCAAGGCCCAGTCCGCACTCCCCTGGCAACCGGGTTTCAATGCGGTGTCGCGGAAGCTTGGTACATGGAAACTCGTTGTTGAGGGCTGGAAAGACCCTTATGCTACGTGGCTGCATGATGCGCGCATCAAAATCGCCGCACATGACGACCAGGACAACACCCTTGAGGAGGGCCTCCGCCTTTTTGAACGGTGGTATGGAAGCGATGATGCGCATCTTATAAAATCTGAGCGTGCCATTCTCAATACTGCAATCAGGGCTCTGTCCAATACAGGGCTGCCGTATGATAAACGCCTGGCTGCAGCCGATAATGCGAAGATCCGCGCCCTGCATGCTTCCAAGCCGCTTCGGGAAGATATCACAGAATCCAACCCCGTGGAGATCAGCGTCCAACGTCCGCACTCGAGTTTTGCGGCATGGTACCAGTTCTTCCCGCGTTCTGAAGGCGCTTATGTTGATACGGATACAGGCGCAATAGTCCAGGGTAATTTCAGGACTGCGACCAGCGGGCTGGACAGGGCTAAAAGCGAAGGGTTCACTATTGTTTACCTGCCTCCGATCTTCCCTATCGGAATCACGAACCGCAAAGGGAAGAATAATGCCCTGACAGCGGCTGATGATGACCCCGGCTCCCCCTTCGGCATCGGCAGCAGCTTTGGCGGGCATGATACCCTTGATCCCCTGCTGGGGACGATGGAAGATTTTGAACAGTTCGTGGCCCATGCGCATGATCTCGGTATTGAGGTCGCGCTTGATTTTGCACTCCAATGCTCGCCTGACCACCCATGGGTAAAGCAGCACCCTGACTGGTTCCGCATCAGGCCTGACGGGTCTATTGCCTTTGCCGAGAACCCGCCGAAGAAATATCAGGATATCTATCCTATTGATTTCGAAAAAGATATGCCGGGGATCGAAAAGGAAGTTATCCGGATACTTGAACTGTGGATCAGCAAAGGTGTGACTATTTTCCGTGTTGATAATCCGCACACCAAACCGGTGCGCTTCTGGCAGGATGTTATTGCTGCAGTCACCCGCAAGCATCCTGAGATTCTCTTCCTCGCCGAGGCGTTCACCCGTCCGTCAATGATGCGCGCACTCGCTTATGCCGGATTTACCCAGTCCCACTGCTATTTCCCCTGGCGCAATACGGGCGAAGAGCTTAACGAGTATCTGGCGGAGACGAACGGTGACGACGCATTCTTCCAGCACAACTCTTTCTGGCCGACAACACCGGATATCCTCACTGCCTACCTGCGTGATAACGGCATCGCCGGCCACGCTGTGCGCGCGGTGCTGGCGGCTATGGGAAGCCCAAGCTGGGGCATCTACAACGGCTATGAGCTTATTGAGAATGTCCAGCGAGGGCAGGTGGAAGAGCCTAATGACAACGAAAAGTACGAGATCAAGGTCCGTGACTGGAGCAAAGCTGAAGAATACGGGATATCTACACTGCTGGCACGCCTTAATGAGATCCGCAATACCCATCCGGCCGCGCGCTCATACCATGACCTGCATGTACTGAGTACTGCGAACCCCAATATCGTTGCGTTCTACCGCCATCTTCCCGCTGAGCTTGCAGACGACGGCAAGGCGGATACGGTGATCGTTGTCGTCAACCTTGATGGGCATAATGCGCAGCAGGGCAGCGTCCATATTGAGCTTGCCGATATCGGCATCGCCGGAGGTGAACTCCATCTCCGGGACGAGCTGACAGGCCGCAGTTTCACATGGGGCTACGATAATTACGTATCCCTGGCCCCGTGGGCTGATGTTGCGCATGTGCTGACAGTCAGCAATAGCACTGACTGAACCATGTGAAGGCCGGCGGCCAACACCGGGAGCTAGCCTGACCAGCCGACCGGCAGAAATGCCCTGCCCGGCCAGCGGCCCTGCCCTGTGACGGCAGTGCCCTATAATAGGAAACACTACAAAGCGTTACGCATATGCATGACTGCTGAGCTGGAATGAACTACACTATGGATAAGTTCAACACACTGGTGAAAACCAAAGGAGTCCTTATGGCAGAAACATTTGATGTCCTTGTTGAGATCCCGCAGGGTTCCCACAACAAGTATGAAGTCGATCACGAAACAGGCCGCATCAAACTGGACCGTATCCTGTTCACTTCTATGGTGTATCCGGATAATTACGGTTATATCGAAGGTACCCTCGGCGAAGACGGCGATCCGCTGGATGCCCTTGTTATGCTCCCGGAACCTGTATTCCCGGGGTGTACAGTAAAGTGCCGCGCAGTGGGCCTGTACCATATGGTCGACGAGGCCGGCGGCGACGATAAGGTCCTCTGCGTCCCTGCAGACGTCCGTTTTGATACCGTTAAAGATATTGACGATGTCTCCGATTTCCACAAGAATGAGATCGACCATTTCTTCAGCCAGTACAAGGCACTTGAGCCGGGCAAGGAAGTACAGCCGGGATCTTATTGGACCAATGCGGCCAGGGCCGAAGAAGAGATAGCCGCTGCGCGCCAGCGCCTCGCCGATTCCGAAAGGTAAACCGGCACATATACGTACCGTACCAGTCAGATACTGTATCAGAACGAATACGTGCACTGTAACAGTAAGGCAGCTTTACGGCTGCCTTTTTTGCACCCTGCGCTAGAATTGCTTAGCAGACAGTAAAGGCCGGCAGTCCATGGCGGGGGCTGCGGCAGCCAGTGATTAAGGATTGCGATAGACATGTCATCGGTATGGCTTGACATCATCTTCATTATTATATTTATGCTTATCGGCTCTGTTTTCTCGGGGACGGAGATGGCTCTTATCTCGCTGCGCACATCTCAGATAGAACAGCTGGAACAGCAGGATGCGCGGGGGGCGCGCGTGGCAAAGGTTGCCAAAGACCCTAACCGTTTCCTGTCTACAGTGCAGCTCGGCGTGACCCTGGCAGGTTTCCTGTCTGCGTCTTTTGGCGCAAGCGCTGTTGCACCGTATCTCGCCCCTGTTTTCGTCAGATGGGGAGTCCCTGCCGGTTTCGCCGACGGCCTGTCAACGGTTGTCCTGACTATTATTATTTCCTATTTTTCCATTGTCATCTCAGAACTGACACCTAAACGGATAGCGCTGCAGCGGCCTGTGGAGATCGCCCGGGCTGTTGTCCCGGCTGTAGATGCTATTGCAACGGTATGCGCGCCGCTTATCTGGCTTATCAGCAAAAACATCAATGCACTCGTGCGCATCCTCGGGTTTGATCCCGATGAAACGGAAAATGCGGTGAGCGACGACGAACTGCGGGTCCTGGTGTCGTCGAATGACCAGCTCGGCAAGGATGAGCGCGTTATCCTCGATGACGTTTTTGACGCCTCGGAAACGATCGTCGCCGAAGTCATGCGGCCGCGCGCTGATGTGACGTTTATTGACGGCGATATGCCGCTCAGTGAGGCCGCCCGGTTCGTCCGCGACCTGCCTTATTCGAGGTACCCGGTAACGGGCAAAGATTTTGACGATGTCCTGGGGTTCGTCCACGTCCGTGACCTTCTTGATATCCGCGATCCCCATGCCCGCACTGTTGCCGATGTAACACGGGAAGGGATCAGCCTGCCGGGGACGTCAAAAATACTCCCCAGCATCAGCCTGCTCCGCAAACGCGGCATCCATCTGGCCATAGTTATCGATGAGTACGGCGGAACTGACGGCATCGTTACCCTTGAAGATATGACCGAAGAGCTTGTAGGCGATATCCGCGACGAATACGATCTTCCGGAGGCCGGAAGCAATACGGCTGCAACCGCTTTCCATGACGGGAAACTCACTGTGGACGGCGGGATCACCCTGGAAGATTTTGCCGATATCTCAGGTATTGAGCTGGAGGACGGACCGTATGAGACCCTTGCCGGGTACATGCAGGCCCACACAGGCGAGCTGGGGTTTGTCGGGCAGGAACTGTTTGTCGCTGATCCGGAAGTTGGGAATATCAGCCACAGTACGCAGGAGGACGAAGCTGACAGAGCGGATCCAGGCGGAGCCGGACGCGCAGCAGGGTTCACCATGGCCGTTACTGCCGTAGACGGAAGGCGTATCCAGGCCATAGAAGTACGCCTGGGCCCATCCCGGGATCCCGCGCAGCACGCGGCCTCACCGGACGCGCAGCAGGGGAATTAATCCTGCGTCCATGCTGTTGATCCATATGCGGGCAGGATACCTGTCTATATGTGGAATCTGGATGCCTCCCCGCAGAAGGAACAGAAACACCGTTCAGTACTATATCGATAGGATCCGGATACGGACCTTTGGAGGTATTATGGAACTTGTATATATCAATCCCGGCCTTGATGAACAGGCCTCGCAAAAGATCATTGCCATCCTTCAGGACAGGCTCAGCCAGGAGCAGGAAGCGGCCCTCCTGCTGAAGCATGCCCACTGGAATATGAAAGGCGCGAATTTTATTGCAGTCCATGAGATGCTTGACCCTGAAGTCGATTCCTGCCTTGAGCAGGCCGATGAGACTGCGGAACGCATAGCCCAGCTGGGCGGATGGTCAGACGGGCGGGCAGACGCCATCGTGGGCAACCGGTCATGGGAACGTTTTGATGTTGAAGGCTCACAGGACACTTCTGTATATCTGAAAGCCCTGATCACATATTATGAGGGTTTCATTGAGAACGACCGTAAAGCCATCGCTGAGCTTGACAGCCTTGACGTCATCAGTTCGAATATTATCCAGGACCATGTCCAGAGCCTTGAGAAATTCCTCTGGTTCATGCGCGCACACCTTGCATAGCCCCATCTGAGATATGCCGGCGCACCCGGATGCCGGCATACGCACAAAAATACCGGCAGCACAGTATATGCAGCATGCTGTACGTACCGCCGGAGCCTGAGGCAGCAGAGCAGGTTATCCGTCCTGCTGCCTTTGCCGTACCTGCACTGTATCTCTATCTTCCCCGGTATGATAGGAACAGTGCTGAGGGCGCTGGATAAAAAACGCGGACCTCAGATGAATGACGCAAACTTACCCAGATAAAGTATCAAAGGAGCAATAATGGGTGGCTTTATAACTTTAGGGATAATCCTTGTTATCTTTCTGTGGATATTCCTTTCCGGGCTGTACGTTGTGCCGCAGCAGCGCGCCTATATCATTGAGCGTTTCGGAAAATTCCTGAAAGTTTCAGGGGCAGGCATCCATGTCAAGATCCCGCTGGTAGACCGCATTGCAACAAGGACAAGCCTCCGGGTCAACCAGCTTATGGTCAAGGTAGAAACCAAAACTCTGGATAACGTGTTCGTGACTGTTGTGGTATCCACCCAGTTCCGCGTTGAAGCTGCAAATGTGGCTAAGGCCTACTATGAGCTGCAGGATCCCGCCGGACAGCTGCGGTCCTACATGGAAGACGCCCTGCGCAGCGCCATCCCCATGCTGACCCTTGACGATGCTTTCGCCCGCAAGGACGATGTGGCTTCCGACGTGCAGGCTACCGTGGGCGCCGAGATGGCACGCTTCGGTTTCACCGTCGTCAAGACCCTGATTACTTCTATTGACCCTTCCAGCCAGGTGAAAGCCGCGATGGATTCCATCAACGCTGCCCAGCGCGAGAAGGAAGCTACACGCGAACGTGCTGAGGCAAACCGCATTGCCATTGAAACGCAGGCCGCAGCTGAGGCTGAGCGCACGCGCCTCCAGGGTGAGGGCCAGGCAAATTACCGCCGCGAAATCGCCAACGGTATCGTTGACCAGATCAAGAGCCTGCAGGCTGTCGGCATGGATATTGACGAAGTGAATAACGTTGTGCTGTTCAACCAGTATCTGGATGTTATGCGTTCCCTGTCTGAGTCTGACAACGCGAAGACTGTTGTCCTGCCTGCTTCGACCCCTGGCGGATACGGCGAGCTGTTCAGCCAGATGACCAGCGCAATGGTCACTGCCGAAGATTCCAAGGGCACAGCTACCCTTTCACAGGCTGCCCGGAAACGCACCGGCTCCGGAACCCGCAGCGCCGCTGATAAGAGTGCAGGCAAATAAAGGCCCTGCCGGCAGATAAAACTTTGGCCGGCACAGAACAGCAGGCCCGTGAACCATGCGGACAGCCGGGTCAACCGGGTTAGTAGATAGTATACTGGTTGATCGCATGCCTGCGCGAACGCCAGTCGGGCAGATACATATCCATACGGTCACGGAAACCCTTTCCGTGACCTTTTTCGTATAAATGCACCATTTCATGGACCAGCACATATTCGAGAAGCTCCTCAGGCATATACGCAAGTGCCAGGTTAAGGCGGATCCGCCGTGTAGCCGGTGTGCAGGACCCCCATCGTGATGTCATGGTACGCAGCGTGATATGGGACGGAGTCCTGCCTGTTACCTTTGCGTAGCGGGCAAGGAGGGCATCAACTTTGGGCCGGAGTATGCCGGCTGCCTCTTTTTTATGGGCATCATCCCATTGCGATACACAAAAACTGCGGGGTACACTGCGGTCTGCAGGCAGCAAGCCTGCAGCCTCTCTGCGGCTGCCGCCCTGTGCCATTTCAGCAGCGATAATACCGTCCTGCTGTCTGCGGATCCAATCCCTGTGTGAACGGATAAGCTTCTCGATATCAGCTGCAGATGCATGCACAGGCGCACTGACCTCAATACGCCCATGCGGCGGTTTGACCCTCAGATACAGATTTTTATTCGCCGGCCTGCGCGTCACGAATACTTCAAGATAATCAATGACCAGACGCTCCCGGACATTTCCAGCGCGGCGCAGCCCCCTGTTTCCCCATCGCATGCTTTTATTGTGACACACCACGGATACTAACCTGCTTATGTGTTCCATGGGTGGTTGTAACATAACTCTTTGTGCGGTCTGATTGGCTTCGGATTGCAGGTACGGGCCCATAGCTCAGCTGGTTAGAGCGCGTCCCTGATAAGGACGAGGTCGGAGGTTCAAGTCCTCCTGGGCCCACGCGGATTCTCGCAATACGCAGTGTAAGGTGCTGCTTTTGGGGGTATGGCGCAGCTGGTAGCGCATCTGCTTTGCAAGCAGAGGGTCAGGGGTTCGAGTCCCCTTACCTCCACCGACTCGGAACCACTTAACCCATGTAACGGTTCCGAGTTTTCTTTTAATATATCCTTATCCCCCGCCTCTCCTTTTTCTGCTCGTCAGAGAAAACCTCAATGCATAAAGTGCACCCCCCAATGGATGCGCGCAGAGTGCGGGAGCAGCGCTGCTAGCCGCGGGCTTCAATCATGATGCGCGAAACGTCAGCAAGGGTGAAGCCTGCAAAATCAGGGATCGACGTGGAATGGGGCGCGCGTTCGGAAGCCGGTGTGCTCGTTTCCCCTGCGACCCGCACAACCACTGCCCCGGCCGCCGACGCTGCATGAAGACCGGAAACAGAGTCCTCAAAAACCAGGCACTCGCCCATTGCCTGCCTGTCATGCGGATCAAGCCTGGCTATTTCTGCGGCCATATAATAGGGATCCGGCTGCGGTTTCTTCTTATCGTCAGGCAGGGACTCGTCACACACATAACCGGCGAATATCCCGTCAGGGACATGATCAATAAGGTTCTGGACCAATACACGCGGCGATCCGGTGACCAGCACAGCCGGGATATGCGCATCATGGACCTGCTGCAGGAAATCCCTTGCCCCGGAGTTCCATGGCAGCTGAGCGGATTCTTTATCATGCATATAATCAACCAGCGTATGCGCAACTTCTTCGCGCCCCATAGGGACGCCCAGCCGGATAAGCTCGTCAGCCACATGGGCCAGGGATGTCCCCTGCAGCCCTGCCATCAGTTCCGGTGTCCACTCTACCCCGTTCTCAGTTGCAAGGGTGCGTTCTACCTGCGCCCAGTACACTTCCGAATTGATAAGCGTGCCATCCATATCGAAAAACACCGCACGCGGAAGATACTGGGCCTCCCCTGAAGCATGGGGGCTGCCGCCTGCATTATCCGATGCACTGCCGGAATTGCCGTCACCACTGTTATGTATCGCCTGTTCACTCACAACCCTATTTTCCCACAGGCGAAGGATAGGGGGGGACAGGGTTCCGTATGCACAACAGGAAGGGATGGGCAAGGCGCGGAAGGGCAAGGCATAAAACCGCCGGCATGGACAGGGTATCTGTGCGCACAGCAGCACACACGCGGCACTGTGATATATGCCATATACGAAAATGGAATTATATACGCCCCAGCCATGTTGACCATTTACGTAAACATTTGACCTGCAAAACTTAAAGGAGCAGCTTATGTCCAAGATCCTTATGATCGTCGGTTCCGACCGCAAACATTCCTTCAATGCGCAGCTTGCGCGTGAGATCGTTAAAGAGATTGGGGACCGCGCAGAAACAGAGTTCCTGGATTTCAGCAATATCCCGTTCATCAACCAGGATGAAGAATTCCCGGCACCTGAAAGCGTCGAAGAAGCCCGCAAGGCTTTCAAGGAGGCTGACGGCGTATGGCTTGTTACCCCTCAGTATAATGCCTCGTATCCTGGCCGCGTCAAAAACCTCCTTGACTGGATATCCCGTGGAACCGAAAAGGGCGTAAGGGAAAGCGCCATATCATACGGCGTGAAATTCACTGTAAGCTCGGCAGCCGACGGGGCGCGCGAAGGTGTCCTTCCTAAAGCTGTGGAACTGGGGAAGTTCACGGGTATGGATGTTATGGATGAGCCGATTGCCGCGGTACCCCTTTCAGCAGAATCATGGCAGACTGACACGCTTGTCCTCAGTGATGCCGACAGGGAAGCTATTGCAGGCCAGGTTTCTGCATTCCTTGATTTCATCAGGTAAATCCAGCCGTAAAAAGTAAAGGCAGCTGCAAACAGCACGCAGCAGGACGGACAGCCTGGACAGAAATACAGGGGCAGGAGAGAAAAGTACAGCTTAGGGGACCGCGCGCCCAGCCGGAGACAACCTCAGCCGGATTTGCCTTTACGCTTGAGCTCGCGGTTCTTGCGCATAATATCAAAGACGATCCATGCAGACAGGATGAATGCCACTACGTATCCCATGAACCCGATAATCGGTATGCCAAAAACCACAGGCTGGATACGCGCAAAATACACGATCGACGACCCGACATAGAGCCCGACGACTATCAGGGCCATAGTCAGGCGGTCAACCATAAATGACAGCTGGCGTATGGGCTCTTCAGACCCGACCAGTTCCATATTCGTTTTCAGCTGCCCGCGCGTAAGCATCCTCATAGCAGTGCCGGCCTCGCCCAAAGCCCCAAGGGCCCCATGGAGCGCCCCATGGGATTCAAGCCCCAGTTTCTGTGCTTCATCTTTGATATACTCTTCAGGCTTCTGCGAAGAAAGCACATGTTGCGTAATGATATCCATCATATTCGTTTTCGGCATGAGCTTGTTGACAAGCCCTTCAAGCGTTACCATACTCCGCGCAACGGTTGTGATGGACCCCGGAAGTTTCAGGTTATTGCGCGATGCCAGCTGGACCATGGACATAATGAATTTAGCGATATCAAGGTCATTCAGGTCTACAGTCCCAAAATCCGCAATAAGCAGGTCTATATCCGATAAAAGCGCAGCACGGTCAATACGGAGGGCGCCGGGGGATACTTCCGCCAGCCGCAGGAGCCCATCTTCAAGGGTCACCGAATCTTTGCGGGGCACAGCGAATATCATCTGCCTGAGGATGGAGCGCATCTCGCCATTGATGCGGCCGACCATGCCCAGGTCTATAAGGACTATCTGGCCGCCGCGGATAATAATATTGCCGGAATGCGGGTCAGCGTGGAAAAACCCTTTGTCAAGGACCTGCGTTGCATAGTTGTCAACGAGTTTTGTGCCGATCTCATCCGGGTCATAGCCTTCATATTTCAGCAGGCCAAGATGCGATACAGGCGTCCCCTCGATATAATCCATGACCACAATATGCTGCGTGCACAGCCGCATATACGGCCTCGGGCAGTCCATATAAGCATAGCTTTCAGTAAAATCCCTGAACTCCTGCAGGTTTTTAGCCTCAACCATAAAATCGGTCTCAGACTGGAAAGTATCCCACAGCTCATCAACTACGCCCATAAAATCAACGATCTGGGTATTCTGCGATGCAACTTTCGTAGCCGTGCGCGCTACGGAACGGATTATTTCGATATCCTGCGCCATCGTTTCACGCACACCTGGGCGCTGCACCTTAACAGCGACATCTTCCCCCGTTATCAGCGTTGCACGGTGGACCTGCGCCAGGGATGCAGACCCCAGAGGCTGGGGGTCAACATAGCTGAACACCTTCCCAACCGGGCAGTTATACTCATGCTCAAGGGTTTTGCGGACGATCTGGAAGGGCATGGGGTCCGCGTCAGATTTAAGTTTAGCCAGTTCTGCGCAGTACTCTTCGGGAAGGATCTCCGAACGCATGGAAAGGATCTGCCCGACTTTAACGAATGTGGGCCCCAGCTCCTCCATGGCCATCCGCAGCTTTTCAGGCGTCACATTATAGGGGACCCCGTATTTCTGCGTGATGCGTACTATCTGGGCAAGGCGATGGAGACGCCCCCGCGGCTGCTTCCTGCCCGGTATGCCTTCCTGGCCCCTGTACTGGCGCCGATGCCTGCGGCCCTTACGCATACTGGATGTATCCACGTGTCTGGGCACATGGCACTTCCCCGCCGGCACACCGCTGCGGCGGGGCAACGGGTATTCCCCGGCAGAGCGGTCAGCCATTCTTTTCTGACGGATCCGGGCTGCCTTCCTGCGCAGTGTCGCCGGGCGTATGGATGCCGCTGGCATCGCCGGTATCGTCCGGGCTGCCGCCATTCAGTTTCTCAGCGATCCTGGATACACGCGCTACATATTCTTTACGTTCATCGTCATTCATGGCTGCCAGGCGCATCCGCAGCAAACGGTCCTGTGCATCGGAGATCGTGCTGTCTGCCTTATCTTTAGCCTTCCGGGACAGCTCGCTGTTCAGTTCGCGCCCCTGCTCCACAGTCAGCTTGCCTTTTTCCACCAGGTCATCAATGACCTCTTTGCTCTTATCAACACCTGTTGCAGCAAGCCCTACACCGGCCATAAAAATATCGCGCACAGCGTGAGACAAAGAGTCAAAACCCGATTCTGCCATAATATGCCTCCTTCGGCGTTTTCCACCACTTTTCCTGTCCGGCAGCTGCAGGGTATCCCACGGGGATCCGCACAGCTGCTCTTCTAATTCTAGCCTATTGCACCGATGGCGCAGAAATCCGGCACCATGCCGTTATCCGATACGATGAAATATGTTGCATATACAACATTTATGCTATACTTGATGGAGCCTTAAAGATCCACTAATCTGCATAAAGTGAAATATCAATACGCTACAGAAGACAGGAAGTGCAGCCCCGTATGTTCGCAGATACCACAGGCACCGATACTAGCCACGATGGCAGCAGCTCCGGATTGCCACCGCTGATCTTTGTCTTCAATGTTATGGGCCATATCACCGAACAGGCCCTGGGCAAGGCGATCCCTGACATTTCAGGGGCTAATGCGCGGATCATCATGCTTATTGCGCATAACGATTCCCGAGGCGTGCCGACATACCAGTCCGATATAAGGGACTGCTTCTCCACCACCCGCTCAACAAGCAGCAGGGTTATTAAGCTCATGGAGCAGAAGGGCTGGATCACGTGCAGCGCTTCCACCCGCGATGCCCGCAAGATCCGGCTGCATTTGACGAAAAAAGCCGTTATCATCGCAAACAAAATAGACGCTGCGAGCGCCCTGGTCCAAAGCCAGATGCTGGAAGGGATTGACCCGGGCACTGTTTCGCAGGTCACTTCCGCCATCCTCCGGATGCGCGCCAACCTGGGGAAACATGGCGTTGGGCAAAGGCCGGCTCCAGCACGGCATAGGCCCGGGGGCAGGCGGGAAGGGCTGCACAGGAATCACCGAAAGCAGAAATATCAGCAGTAATCCGCTAAACTGTAACAATCACAATTGTAATGGAGGAAAAATGACACAGCGTTCCAGCGCTACAGCCCGCAGGGACAGCAATACGCATTCCAGCCTGAATACGGATATGCGCGAGGACCAGGACGGCCAGACTGAAGACGACATCGCTGCCGGCGATTACAGCAGCGGAAACAGCGCAACACTAAAAGACTTTTCAACAGTATACGGGACCGTACGCAACTACAAAAAATTTGCTTGGGCAACACCTTTCCTGGTTGCCGGCGAAGTCGCAATGGAACTGCTCATCCCCTTCCTTATGGCCATACTTATTGACCGTGGCGTCAGCGCAAGGAATATGTCCGAAGTGTGGAAGTGGGGGATCATCCTTGTTATTGTAGCATTCATCTCGCTTGCTTTCGGCATAGGGGCAGGAAAAACATCAGCGGTCGCATCAGCAGGCCTGGCTAAAAACCTGCGGCACGACCTGTTCAGGAAAGTACAGGGATTCTCCTTCACCAATATTGACAGCTTCTCTACAGGGAGCCTGGTTACCAGGCTTACCACAGATGTGACCAATGTGCAGAATGCATATCAGATGCTTATCCGCATTGCTTTCAGGGCACCTCTGATGATTATTTTTGCGTGGCTGTTCACTTTCCGCATCAGCCCGGATATCTCTTTCATCTTCCTTGTAGTTGCACCGCTTCTCGCATTAGTCCTTGTTGCCCTGGGGATGAGCGTCCATCCTATTTTCGTGCGGGTATTCCGCCGGTATGACCGCCTCAATAACAGAGTTGAAGAAAACCTTGCGGGCGTGCGCGTGGTAAAGTCCTTTACCCGGGAAGGCTACGAAGATAATAGGTTTATGCAGGTCTCGCAGCGCATTTATGACTCTTTCGTTAAGGCAGAACTGCGCCTGTCGTGGATCATGCCTGCCATGTACACCGCGATTTACACTACTATCCTGCTGCTCAGCTGGATAGCTGCCCATCAGATCGTGGATTCAGGGAATAATGAGGCCCTGGGGATGACCACAGGGAACCTGACAAGCCTGTTCTCCTACACCCTTCAGATCCTGATGGCCCTGATGATGGTGGCGATGATCTTCATTATGGTTATCATCTCACGCGCATCCACAGGCCGCATTGCTGCCGTACTGCGCGAGGAGAGCACAGTTACCACCCCCGCAAAACCCGTATCGGGAGTAAAGGACGGATCCATATATTTCAGCCATGTAACCTTCCGGTATAACGAAAATTCAGAAAAACCCGTGCTCTCCGATATCAGCCTTGACATCCCCTCCGGAACAACGCTGGGGATCGTCGGCGGCACCGGTTCGGCGAAGTCTTCCCTTGTGCAGCTTATCCCCCGCCTCTACGATGCATCTGAGGGGACCGTCCAGGTGGGCGGCACCGATGTGCGCGGATATGAGCTGGATATCCTGCGTCAGAGTATCGGGATGGTCCTGCAGAAGAACATCCTGTTCAGCGGGACAGTTGCTGAAAACCTCAGGTGGGGCAATCCTGACGCTACGGATGAAGAAGTAATGCGGGCGGCAAAACTCGCCCAGGCAGACGAATTTATCCAGGGCTTCCCTGATAAGTACGACACCTACCTTGAACAGGGCGGGGCCAACGTTTCCGGCGGGCAGAAGCAGCGTTTATGCATAGCCCGTGCATTGCTTAAAAAGCCGAAGATCCTTATCCTTGATGATTCCACCTCTGCAGTGGATACAAAAACCGATGCCCTTATACGCCAGGCTTTTGCTACAGAGATACCGAATACCACCATTATCATCATTGCCCAGCGGCTGTCCTCAGTCGAGAACGCAGACAATATCATCATGATGGATAACGGGCATATAGCCGCACAGGGGAACCATAACGAACTCCTGCGGACATCCGATGAATACCGCAGTATCTACGAATCACAGAATAATTCAGAGGTGATCAGCGATGGCGAATAATCCCGCGGAAACCCCGAACACGGCACACGTGGGCAGCGAAACAGGCAGCCCGGTACATGAGGATAAAAAAGTGACTGGCAATAATCAGAATAATACCGGTATCAAAAAAAACCGAAATGAGGCCGGCAGCTATGGCCGGCCCGGCAGCCGCGGACCGCGGAGAAGCAGGATCAGGAAAGGTACCCTCAGCCGTCTTATGCGGTATATTTTCGCTTACAGATGGCAGATGAGCGTTGTTGTAGTATGCATTATCCTCTCTGCTGTGGCTAATGCAGCTATGGGGCTGTTCCTCCAGCGGCTGATAGACAGCTATATCCTCCCGCTTGTAGGGAAGGCAAACCCTAACTTTATCCCGCTGGTGCAGGCACTTGGCGTGATGGCTATCATCTTCACCGCAGGGATACTGTCTACCCTGCTGTATAACCGCATCCTCGTGCGCGTGGAACAGGGCGTACTCAAAACTATCCGCGACGATATGTTCGTCCACCAGCAGGCATTGCCCATCAAGTATTTTGATACCCACCTGCACGGTGACGTGATGAGTTTTTATACAAACGATACGGATGCCCTGCGGCAGGCTATTTCCCAAAGCTTCCCGCAGATGTTCTCTTCAATTATGAGCATGCTTGCCGCATTTTTCGCGATGCTTGCCATCAGCGCACCTCTGACAGGGTTCCTGATCGTCTTTACCGTTATCCTGCTTATTGCGATCAGCAAGATCGCAGCGGCCAGCGGACGGTATTTCGTCAGCCAGCAGCGCAGGCTGGGCGATGTGAACGGCTATATTGAGGAAGCCATCAACGGGCAGAAGGTCATCAAGGTCTTCACCCATGAAGAGGCCACGCAGGAAACTTTTGATGGGAAGAATTCCGACCTGTACGAAGCTTCCTCACAGGCAAACTATTACGGGAATATCACCATGCCGGCGGTCAACAACATGAGCTACCTCCTGTACGTGCTCCTTGCTGTTGTCGGTGCAGCATCAGCACTGGGCGGTTTCCCTAATTTCTCGCTTACCGGGTCCCATGCACTCACTATTGGGGGCATCATCTCCTTCCTCACGCTTTCCCGCAGCTTCACGAATCCGATCGGGCTGATATCCAACCAGTTCTCTTTCGTCCTCATGGCGCTGGCCGGCGCATCACGTATATTCGGCCTCCTGGATGAGCAGCCGGAAACCAATACCGGCGATGTAACGCTTATCAAGGCGCATGTTGCTGAAGACGGCACGATCACACAGGCAGCGCATCATACCGAGAACTGGGCGTGGCGCGTGCCTGAAGGCGTGGAAGTTGACGGTAATGTGGCAGATGTGACAGTAGCGAATACGGGTGTAAGCATGCTCCCCAGGGACAGGGCGAGCAGTGTGGCATCCCTCGCCGGTACGCCAAAGAAAAAGGCTGCCAGCGCCTATACCCTGCTGCGCGGCGATATCCGGTTCAACGATGTCAATTTCTCTTACGAACCGGGGCATGAGATCCTCCACAATATCTCGCTGTATGCGAAGCCGGGCCAGAAAGTCGCTTTGGTGGGGGCAACAGGCGCGGGGAAGACGACTATAACGAACCTGATCAACCGTTTCTACGACATTGACAGCGGGACTATCCTGTACGACGGCATCAATATCAAAGATATCAACAAAAAAGACCTGCGCCAGTCGCTCGGCATCGTACTGCAGGATGTCAACCTGTTCACCGGTACCGTGATGGATAATATCCGGTACGGCAAGCTGGATGCTACTGACGATGAATGCATCGCCGCGGCCAGGCTGGCGAATGCGGACGGCTTTATCCGCATGCTTCCCCACGGTTATGAGACCATCCTTAAAGGCGATGGGAGCGGCCTGTCCCAGGGCCAGCGGCAGCTGGTGTCCATTGCCCGGGCAGCCGTAGCTGACCCTCCGGTCATGATCCTTGACGAGGCAACCAGCTCCATTGATACCCGTACTGAGCAGATAGTCCAGGCTGGTATGGATGCGCTGATGGAAGGCCGTACAGTGTTCGTTATCGCGCATCGCCTATCCACTATCCGCAATGCGGATGTGATCATGGTGATGGATCACGGGCGGATCATTGAGCGCGGCACACATGAGCAGCTGCTTGAGCAGCGCGGCGAATACTACCAGCTGTATACCGGTGCATTTGAGCTGGAGTAGCCGGCAGGCATTATAGCTGAAAAAACGACGCATACACAGGGTTCCTGTTTCTCCCCAACGGCTTCGCCCTTACGGGCTGCAGATTGTTGGGAGGGGGACAGGAACCCTCTTTTATAACCGTGAATAATTTTTGCCGTAATGGATTTATGGGCATTACCGGGCCGGTGCCGGTGGTAAAACACGCAGATACAAAAATAGAAATTGCGGGAAATCGGCAAAACCGGTTTTGTATCTGCGTGTTTTACCACCAGGGTTAATTTTTTCGGGGACAGGGAAAGAGGGGAAAATACAGATAAATGATGGGGGAAAGGACTGGGGAATCCCCCAATCCGGTATTGCTATATACTTGAAGTAGCATTTCGCAGATTAGGAGAATCATGGCTAATACGAGTTCCTCAATGCGGCCGGGAGATATGCCGGGCATGCCGGGCGCAGCGGCGGGAGGCTCCCGCAGCGACATACCGGGCAGCTTTTCGGGTGACTACGCGGACTATAACGACGAGGACGATGCAACGGTTGCCGGCAGGCAGCTGCATACCGTTTCCGGAATAAACGGCAGCATGGCGGACCGGGACGCCGCCGGCACAGGTAACCAGGATCCGCCGGCACCTTCACAGCCATCCGGCTTTTTTGCAGGTATGCGTTCCGTGTTCGGGCTGCCTACATGGATGTACTATTTTTTCTGGGCATTTACATGGCTCCTCGGTTTCGGTCTGCTTGCTTTCGCCACAGACAGCTTCGGGCGCACAGCTTTATGGGGGTACATCCTGTACATAATCTGCATTGCGGTCTCTGTCGTTTTCGCAGTGATAATCGGTTACGGGGCCAGCCAGCCGCGCAGCGGTACTCCCGGTGATGCCCTTTCCCAGCATATCCTGCATGGTTCACGCATCTGGGCACTCACCTGGGGTGTGGCTTTCTTTGTCTGTGAGCTCGCTTTCAATACAGTAGCTGCACAGTATAATTTCAATGCTTCAGGCATGGGTATTATAAACTGCATCCTTGCCAGTGCGCTCGTAGGGATCATGTATTTGAGCGGAAGTGCGATTTTTGGCGATACGCCGATGTTCGTCGTAGGTATCGTGCTTCTGGCGGAGTCCCTCGTTATCCCGGCATTCCGCGTGCCCCGCGGGTATTGGATCACCGCTGTTATAAGCGGAGCAGCGCTCCTTATTGCAGGCATAACAGATTATCTCGGGCAGTCACGCAGAATCAAAAAAAGCGGGTCTGCTACAAGGGATAACGGATCATCACGCAGCAGGCAGCCTTCTGCGGGGCGCGGAGGCCTTTTCAACAGATTATCGCGTAAAAGCCGCAAAGACGGGGAGGGCCGGGATGCCAGAAATGACATGCAGTACAGCGCAAATAGCAAAGGTCCTTCCAGCACGTCAGCCGCCCCATCTTCCCGAGCTTCTTCACGCACGAGCAGCTGGGATTAATAAAGCCTTCAGCATGCCTCTTTTCAGCGCGGCCTTGCCATTGCTGTTTTACGTGCAGCATCGGCAAGGCTGTTGAGCTTTTCCAGCTGTGCCTTCTCATCGCTGCCGCCCAGGTCTTCAAAATTCCCATAACGGTTAGCAGCCGCTGTCCTAATAAGATGGTCAGCAACAGCCGGGTTCTTGGGGAGAAGGGATCCGTGCAGGTATGTCCCGATAACATTCCTGTATACAGCCCCCTCAGTATGGTCTTCACCGTTATTCCCCATACCGCCGCCGTCTACTGTCCCCCATGCATGCGAAGGGTCATCAAGGAATGTCTGCCCTGAATGGTTCTCATACCCTATAACGTCGCCGAACCTGGCAGTATGCTCGGTAATATTCCCAATCATGCGCACTTTCTGGCCAACCGTATGCACACCGAGGATACCGATCCCGGAAAGCCGCGCCCCATCAACAGTCTCGAAATAATGCCCGAAGAGCTGATACAGCCCGCAGATGACAAGGATGGGGACACCGTTATCGGCAAGCGTGTGCAGGGTATCGCTGACCGTAAAAAGGTCCTTGCTCACATTGACCTGCCCGTGGTCCTGCCCGCCGCCCCCAACAATGAGGTCAGCGCGCGCAGGCCATGCATCCCCAACGTTATACATGTGGATCCGCGGTTCATATCCATACAGGCGTGTACGCTGTTCGATCACCTTGAGGTTGCCGAAATCCCCGTAAATATTCATATCTTTGGGATAGAGGCTTACGATATCAAGCTGTTTCCTGCCGGTACTCATAATCCCACATCCTCAACTCTGGTGATCTGCGACAGCACTTTACGCGCGGCAAGCATGGCGGTATAGGTACAGTATATGTGGTGCGGCTTTTCAGGATCGGTTTTCACAAAATTGCGGACAGCACGGCTGATGGAACTGTCTGCCGGTGCGCTTGGCACCGAATCGTATGCCAGCCTCAGAGCCATATCATCGGCGCGGACTCCGGAAACTGCCGCAACACCGGTTTCCGCAAGGCTCGTAAAATCAACATCCCACAGCCAGCTCATATCACGCCCGTCCGCATACTCATCATTGATAATGATCATCGTCGCACTGCCTTCAGCAGGGAATGACTTAAGCGCAAGCCTGAAGCCCATAGGGTTCTTTACCAGGATCATTTCAACAGGCGTACTGCCGATATATACAGTCTCACCGCGGCCAAAAGCAGGGGTGACTGCAGCGAGTGCGTCCAGCATCTGCCCGCTGCCTGTATGGCTGCCGCGCAGCCGGTCAACATCAGACATCACAGCACGGGCCACTCCCAGCGCAGCGGCAGCATTATACAGGTTATACACACCTTCCAGCCGCAGCGTCCGTGTATACAAAACGTCCCCAATGGTATACGAGGCAGTATGGCCGTCTACTCCGGTGAGCACGACATCAGCCGGCAGGCTGTGCGCTGCGGGATAATGCTGCTGTACAGGATGTGCAGGCTCCGTATCCCCTGTATCGCCGGCACTGCGGCTGTCGCTGTCATGCATATCATCATCGCTGGGGAAAAAACCGGTAAGCGTATCAGACAGGCCAAAATAACTGATGCGGGTGCCGGAGGGAGCCTTTTCAGCAAGCGCAGAGATACGCGAATCTTCACGGTTCAGCACCAGGACCCTGCCTGTAGCACCGGCAGCATGGGCGAGCAGCCGTGCCGTAGTATCGATCTCCCCGAACCTGTCAAGCTGGTCCCGCATAACGTTCAGCAAAAGCGTATACTGCGGTTTTACCTGCTCAACGAAATGCACCGCATACGCTTCGTCCAGCTCAAGCACGGCAATATCGGCATTGACCTTCCCGCGCAGATCCACCCGGTCTATAAGGGCAGAAGCCACCCCCCGGGTAAAATTCGATCCTGTAGGGTTGGTGAAAACCTTAAGGCCCAAGTCCTTCAGCATAGAAGAGATGATACGGGTAGTTGTGGTTTTGCCGTTTGTCCCTGAAACAAGGACCACTCCGAAAGGCAGCTGTCCAAGCGTCCTGCGCAGGAAACCACGGTCTATCGACTCAATGACCTTACCGGGGAATGCGGTGCCGCCGCCGCGGAGGCGGGTCAGCGCCCGTACTGCTTTGCCGATAAGGGGGGTCAGGATCGTAACAGCCATCGTATTTACACCCCCTGCTGGTAATCCTTCGGCATATCATTGAATTTTGCATTCGCTCCCAGAAAAGCCAGCTGGAAAGTCCCGGTAGGGCCGTTACGGTGCTTCGCCATAATAATATCTGCTTCGCCCGGGCGGTCTTCCTTATTATAGAAATCCGGACGGTGGACGAGGAAAACCACATCGGCATCCTGTTCAATAGAGCCGGATTCACGCAGGTCAGCCAGCTGGGGGATCTTGTCCTGCCGCATTTCAGACCCGCGGTTGAGCTGGGAGAGGGCAACAACAGGCACACCCAGCTCTTTGGCTAGGAGCTTCAGCGCACGGGAGAACTCAGACACTTCCTGCTGCCTTGATTCGACCTTTTTCCCGGAACTCATAAGCTGGAGGTAATCGATAACAACAAGCTTGAGGTCTTCTGTCTGCTTGAGGCGCCGGCATTTAGCGCGGATCTCCATAAGGGACATATTAGGCGAATCATCAATGAACAGCGGCGCATCATGGAGTTTGTCAAAAGTGCTGTTGAGGGCCCCCCACCGTTCCGGCGTGATCTCGTCCGGCTTGCGCAAAGCGCTCAGGGGGATATTTGTTTCCGCAGAAAGGATACGCTGTGCGAGTTCGATCGAATTCATTTCAAGGGAGAATATTATAGTTGTCAGCCCCTGGCGCAGAGCCGCCGACCTGGCGAAATCAACCCCAAGCGTGGACTTGCCCATTGCAGGACGGCCGGCGACTACTATCATCTGCCCCGGCTGAAGCCCCTGGGTCAGATCGTCGATATCCCTGAACCCTGTTTTGACGCCCAGCGGGATATTCCCCTGCTGGATATCATCAAGCTGCTTGAGCGTTTCATCTGCAACACTGATAAATGACCTGTAATCCTGCCGGACATTGCCGTTGCCAAGCTCATATGCCTGGGCCTGGGCCAGGTTGACGATGTCTTCCGCCTGGGACCCGTCAGCAGAATATCCCAGCTGAGTGATCCTGGTACCGGCCTGGATAACTTCCCTCAGGATCGCCTGTTCGTGGATGATATTCGCGTAGAATGATGCGTTCGCTGCAGTAGGGACAGATTCAACCAGCTGGTGCACATACTCCGAGCCGCCGACCTTCTCTATCTCCCCATTGCGCGTAAGCTCATTGACTGTCGTAATGACATCAGCCGGCTGAGAGGAGCTGTATAGCTTGATAACAGTGTCAAAAATCATCTGGTTCTTAGGATCATAAAAATCCGAAGATACGATAAGCTCGCTGACTTCGCCGACCGCCTCCTTGCTCATCAGCATGCCGCCGAGCACCGCCATCTCTGCTGCAGGATCATGCGGAGGGACACGGTCAAAAAGGGAACTGCCGCTATCCCCTGGCGCATTAAAGCCGCCAGCCTGCGAGGCCTGCGCTGTGCGCGAAGCTGGGTAACTGGCATAATCCGGATTCTGAGACATATCTTGATTGTAATCGGAACATAGTAATTATAGAGGCCCTAGATATCCACATGTCCTTTTTGCCTGTGGAAACACACGTGGAATACATTCTTACTTATCCACATTCTGTGCGTTTCCCGGTGAATGAAATTAAGAGTTTTCCACATTTCGTGGATAACCAGGTGGAAAACCTGTTAACGACACGAAATTATTTCGGCGCGAAACCCGGTACAGCTATTTTCCTGTCCAGAGGTACATTAAACACCTATATGCATTATTTACGAGCTATGGGATACAAGGGGGATCCTCAGGGGATATTAAGGGATCACAGGGACGCATACTGAGACAGCGCCCAGGAAACGTAAGCCTCACCTCCTACAATAAGACCTAGCTATTCAGATCTAACAGTCGCTTTTACGGGCTTTGGGCCTGGGACGGCCGGCATGGTCCATGGCCATGGCACAGGAGCGCCGCAGCCCGCACACATGACGTGTGCACGCTGGCAGACAGGCAACCCGGAAAAGGCGTGAAAGGGGCCATTATGGCAGGATCAGATATCAGCACGAACGGGACAGATACAGGCGCAGATGCGCTGCGCAATGCAGATGAGCAGAGCCCTACCCGCCAGTTCGTTGCCGTTAATGCGCAGCTCGCGAGCGAGGAAGGATCGCTCCCCCCTGGGCTCCGCGAAGATATGGATCTCGTCCTCGATATGCTGCGGACTATTTTAGGCGAATACAACCCGCATATCCTTAAGATGTTTGATGCCCTGAGGGAAGATGTTATAGTGGCGAACGAGGAGCGCTTCCACAATGCTGCAGATTCCCCTGACTTCCATGATGCAGCGGTGCGGGGTATGAAAGAAGCTGTCTCCCTGATCGACGGCAGTTCTATGGAAGAGGCTCAGGCACTGGCACGGGCTTTCACCACATACTTCCACCTGGCGAACCTGTGCGAAGAGAACTACCGCGTCTCCGTACTGCTTACGCGCGAAAACACTGTTGAAACAGGGTCCCCCACCGACCCCATGAATGCCCTGTCGGTTGCATATAAACAGCTTATTGACGAAGTGGGCCCCGCCGGGGCAGGCGAGCTCCTGGAAAAGCTGGAATTCCATCCAGTCTTCACCGCCCACCCGACCGAGGCGCGCCGCAAGGCCGTAGAGGGGAAGATCCGCCGCATATCGAACCTTCTGGCGGTCCGCAGGCATACAGGCGGCTCCCTTCGCACAGAAAACGACCGTGAAATATACAGCGAAATCGATTCACTGTTCCGCACTTCCCCGATAGCTGCAAAAAAGCCGACCCCCGTAGAAGAAGCCGATACCATCCTTGATATTTTCGATAACACTTTGTTTGCTATGATCCCCAGAGTCTACCGCCGGTTTGACAACTGGATGCTCGGCAAGAAAGCAGGCACAGTCGCCTCCGTATGCCCCGCTTTCTTCCACCCCGGAAGCTGGATAGGCTCAGACCGCGACGGCAACCCCAATGTAACAGCAAAAGTCAGCCGGAAAGTTGCCGACAAATTCTACGGTCATATGGTGGAAACCCTTGCCGAGGCAACGTACACAGTGGGCCGGAACCTGACGCTCGAATCCCGGACCACACCGGCAAACGCACAGCTCCTTGCACTATGGAGCAGGCAAAAGGAGCTGAGTGAAAAACTGACCAGCCACGCAGAGCTTATCTCAAGCCGCGAGCCGCACCGAGCCTGCCTTTTTGTTATGGCCGACCGTCTGCGGGCAACCAAAGACCGCAATGCCGACCTTATGTACACAGGTTATGAGGAGTTCCTTGACGACCTGAAAACCGTGCAGAAATCCCTCGCCGAAGCCGGGGCAGTACGCAGCGCTTACGGACCGGTCCAAACACTTATCTGGCAGGTCGAAACCTTCGGATTCCATATGGTCGAAATGGAATTCCGCCAGCATTCCATTGTGCATACACGGGCCCTGGAGGATATCCGCGAGCACGGGCTGCACGGCGAGCGGGGGACGCTTGAGCCTATGACCCAGGAAGTGCTGAGCACATTCCGCGCACTGGGGGCGATCCAGAAACATAACGGCAGGAAAGCTGCCGGACGGTACATCATATCTTTCTGCAAAACTGCGCAGCATGTCAAAGATGTCTACGAGCTCAACCGCCTGGCTTTCGCCGACCCCAAGAATGCGCCGACCCTTGATGTTATCCCCCTGTTCGAGCAGCTGGAAGACCTGGAGAATTCCGTAGATGTACTCGAAGAGATCATCAGGATACCTGAAGTCAAAGCACGGCTGAAGGCGACAGACAACCGTATGGAAGTCATGCTCGGGTACTCGGATTCGTCAAAAGACGCCGGACCTACTTCAGCGACCCTTGCGCTCCACCGCGCGCAGGGGCGGATAGCCGAATGGGCAAAGGGCCACGGCATTGATATAACGCTTTTCCACGGGCGCGGCGGCGCTGTCGGGCGCGGCGGCGGGCCTGCGAACCGCGCAGTCCTTGCACAGCCGGCAGGCTCTGTAAACTGCCGGTTCAAAGTCACAGAACAGGGCGAAGTCATTTTTGCACGCTACGGGAACCCGATACTGGCAGCCCGGCACGTTGAGGCCATCGCATCAGCAACGCTTCTGCAGTCAGCCCCCAGCACCGAAAAGACCAATACTGACATGACCGGGAAATACGCCGGGATGGCGGACACCTTGGACCGTGCATCGCGTAAAAAATACGTAGGGCTGCTGAACTCGCAGGATTTCACACCATGGTTCTCCACTGTGACACCGCTGACCGAGATTGGCCTTCTCCCCATAGGCTCACGCCCTGCAAAACGCGGCCTCGGGGCCAAATCGCTTGACGACCTGCGCACGATCCCATGGGTGTTCTCATGGGCACAGGCACGCATCAACCTTGCCGCATGGTACGGGCTGGGGACGGCATGCGAGCGTTTCGGCAACCTCAGCGAGCTCCGCGAAGCCTACCGGCAGTGGCCGCTGTTCAGCACATTCATCGACAACATCGAAATGTCCCTTGCCAAGACAGACAGCCATATTGCGCATATGTATCTTGACCTGGGCGAACGCGAAGACCTGAAAAAAGAAGTCCTGGACGAAATGAGGCTGACACGGGAATGGGTGCTGCGTATTACGGGCGACGACTGGCCGCTGGAGCACCGGCATATCCTTGGGCAGGCCATCCGTATCCGCTCGCCGTATGTAGACGCCCTGTCCCTTGCACAGGTACGGGCCTTAAGGTCCCTGCGCCGCCAGGACAGTAAATCTGAGCTTAACGAATCCCAGACAGCAGATTATATATACCTGATCCTGTGCACAGTATCAGGCGTGGCGGCAGGGCTGCAGAACACGGGGTGATAATTGGCGAAAGTTAACTTTATTATCGCAGATAAATCATATTTATATAATCAATTATTTATATAGTACTCTTAGATATCGCTTCTTGCGGCGATATCCATTTCCCGGAGTAGGATATCCGCAGCAGCTAGAGCAGACAGCTCGTGATTATCTCCTATAAGCTCGACGATATCTACGCCAATGATTTTTCTGCCTAAACATACTCGTTGAAGGAGCTCTTCAAGCTCATTAATCGTTAAACCTCCTGGTAGAGGGGTGCCAGTTCCAGGAACTACCGATGGATCAAGAACGTCAACATCAACTGTAATATGCCATGGGATATCAAAATCAAGTTCACTTTGATACTGTTCTGCGGATAGATCTAGGCCACTTTTACCAGCCCATAAACGAATTTTTGAAGTCTCTTCAGGGTCTTCATCAATCATCTGCCGTACTCCAAATTGAGCTATTGTTTTTATCTCCTTTCTGCCAGCAATCCAGCTCATTACATTTCCATGATGCAAGTATGTCCGCCAGTCACCATCAAATATTGCGGATAAATAGTCGCTATGGGCATCAAAGTGTATGATTCCGAATTTATCATACCCACTTTCTATATACCCTTGAACAATCGCCCAAGTTATTGAATGATCTCCACCAAGTATAACCGGCTTCTTACCCTCTTTACATAAAGAAGAAACTATGGTCTTTAACCGATCAAAGACCTTCCCATTCCGAGTCTGTATCTGATCTCCAATATTACCAATATCAGCAACCCGTGTGTTCTCCAGAATCCTTCTTTTCTGAACAGGATCCCACATACCGTCCTTATCGTCATTCAATTTAAAGATACTTGTAGCTACTTTTCGTATCGTATCCGGAGCTGTTTTTGCGCCTTCCCGATTCGATACACCGGCATCATATTCAACGCCTAACGCAACCATATCTATAGATTCATCTTCAAGCACCTCACTAAAAGATTTAATCGGTGCATTAAAAAGACCTCTCATAAGGAAATCTTTTTCATACTTCTTATTACAATTAGCTAAAACGATAAGGGAAGATTCTATAAAAGAATGAACTACCGATTCAACAGTATCGCGTCGCTCTGGCTTTACTGATAACAACAATTTTTTAATTGAAATTGGAAAAGCAAATTGCGTAAGGATTGAATAAGCACCATGTCCTATGGTTATTTGTAACCCACTTTCGGGATTCCACAATATTACACGATTGTTATTAGTATCATTCTCGCGCACAATGAAGTCTGTATTAATACAATATAACTCTGAAGAATTCATTAATATCTTTCTCTAACTTTACTTACTGTTTGATATACTTCGCAAAATCACTGTCAGATGCCAATAATTCATAAGGGGAGCCTTGCTCAACAATATGATGATGGTCAAGGAGTACTATCCTATTACATCTCATCGCCGTCTGAAGGCGATGGGCAATCATGATCACAGTTTTCCCTTTCAGAACCTTCCTAAACATAGTTTCAGTACGTGCCATCTCCTCATAGGAAAACGTTGACATCGCTTCATCAAGAACGACAAAATCAGGATTTTCTAGTACGACACGTGCCAAGGCTATCTTCTGTTTATCTACAGAACCCAAGTCAAGATCATTTACATTATCATCCAAATGACTGCTATATTCTGAAGCATCCACGAGCATAAGCGCATTTCGTATTGCCACGTCATCTGCAGAGGAATTGATAAGATGTAAATTGAATCGCAGTGTTCCGCTAAAAATGTGTGATTCTTGTGCTACGAACATCACACGAGGCTGTCTCCCATATAGCTTTGGCGATAAATACGAAATCGAAATATAGCCACCGGCTGGGGGTATCAAGCCGCATAACGCCAAGGCTAACGTAGTTTTTCCAGCTCCCGATGGACCAACCAATGCTATACTCTCACCAGGCATTATTCGTATGCTGACATCTTTTATCACAGGATTACCTTTCTCATATTCAACATACAAGCTATCCACAGTAACCATACACCCGTCTGAAGTATCCTGAATACAATTCTCGGTATCCTCTGAACCATCTAAACTAATAGCACTCTTTGTTGTAGAAACGCCAGCCATACGGCGCATTGCAGCCCAAGCCAACTGAAGCTGGTCAGTCCAGTATAGAAGGTCATCCATAGGATCTACTACCAGCTGTGTGTTCATCGCTATCGCAACTACGATACCGATATTAGCTTGACCGTTAAGAACCATAGCTCCCCCAACTATTGCTACGAGCGCAAAAGGTAAGTAATAGCCAAGTTGTACCGCGGGAAACCACCACTGCTGAAGAGAGAGTGTATAGCGTTCAGCCTTAGAAACATTATGGGCACCCTCCCCCAAGGCATCCATAATACGTTTTGAATCATTAAGTAAATCAACTGTACGAGCAGATTCAATTGACTCGCTGGAAATGGAATCGAACCGTCCATGGTTGCGAAGCTCCTCCTCATAGGCATGCTGCGAACGCTTTACATACCACCTCGTTACCAGGAACAGAAGGGGCAGCCCTGCAAGTGAAATAAACGCAATCCGCCAATCCAGGAGGAATGAGGATGCTGCAGCAAACATCAAATACAGAACCGCGACTAAACTCTCCGGAAGTCCGATACGAACTGCTTCGGATACCGCATCAATATCATTTGTAGTACGGGCTATAACATCACCACGACCAGCCTGCTCAACCACTATTAGAGGAAGCCGTGTTACTCCATCAATAACATCATTACGCAGCCGCATAAAAATATTTTCTCCGAATCTCCATGAAGTACGTTGAGCGCACCAGGTCAGGAATGCCTGCATCGCCAATACCACACATAATATTGAGAACAGTACCCAAACATTTAACCTTACGGGTACTGCTACGTCGGTAAGAGTATCAATCAGCCACCCGAATAATATTGGCGAAAATACTCCTGCCCCAATAGCGAAAACATGAAGTACCACAAGTGCAGCAAGCCCGCCTTTATGCTCTTTCATTATTTTCAGTACATATCGCCATGTTTCTTGAGCACTGGCAACAGGTAACTGATGGCTGCGCACATTGTCATTAATACTCATATTTCCTCCAAATTTATAAACATCTCCCTATACTGCGGGTTTTTCATCAACTCCTGATGAGATCCGCTCATGAACAATGCATTATCACGTATCCAAAGCACTGTATCCGAATGCTGTATGTGAGCCGGACTATGGGTAGCCACAACTGTAATAGCATCCTTACGTTCGTTGTACAGCTGTTCTATAATATTCTTTTCTGTAACTGTATCTAAAGCACTGGTAGGCTCGACTAAAACAAGCACAGCAGGATTCGGCACCAAAGCTTTTGCAAGTAATAATCGCTGACGCTGTCCACCGGACAGGTTCCGCCCACCGTCAGTAATATAGTGGTCCAGCCCATCACTAAAACTGTCCATCAGTTCTCCCAGAGAGGAATTCTGCAAAACCCGAATTTTAACAGCATCAGGATATTCAGACCCTCCTAATATCTCGGACAAAGTCCCACTAACTAAGCTAGCATCGGTATCCAGCAAAGTTGCCTGTTCCCTGATCGCCTTCTCTGAATAAACGGAGTATGAAACACCATTTATCAAACCTCTACCCTCATTATCAGCTCCAGCTAGCCGCTCAGCAATACCGCTCATTTCAGACAATGCATCTGCGAAAAGTACAGTGTACCCAGGTGTTATGCGGATTCCAGTCTGAGGATCCATAACCGTTTTTACCTCAGGAATAACTGATACCCCTCTGTGCGGCTCCCGCCCCGAAGACAAAACACGCTGCTCACGCTCTAGGCCAACAGCCGCTGGAACAAACTGCTGCAAAGACGAAATTAACGCTGTCACAGGCTGCAGCAGATACGTGGCTAAACCATAGAACGATACAATCTGGCCAACATTCATCCAGCCATACTGCCACTGTAGCAAAGCTATACCAAGGACTGCCAGCAGTACTGATGCGGGGATAAGTTCACGCAGCCCGTCAATTAATGCCCTCGTATTAGCAACGTTAAGGCCTTTGCGCTTCATCTCTGTAGATAAATTATGATAGCTGGCGAGAAATACCTTGCGTCCATGCGTACCCAACAATACCCTGTGCCCGGTTGCAGCGTCTATAGCCATAGAAGTCATTGCTCCGGCAGTTTTTCTGTACTCGGCGAGGTGCTTACGCAGTTTATGAAGTACTTTGGGCAAGAACAGACATAGTATAGGGACTGCTATAAGAATAGATACCCCTACACGCCACGACTGCGTAAGTAGATAAACGCCCGCAACAGCATAAGTCCCAAGTCCGACAATAACAAACTCAATCGCGGAAAAACCGCTGGCTATCGCACTTATATCATCCTCAGCTACCTCAACAACGTCACCAGTGTTCAATCCCTTATCAAAAACACCTCTATACGAAATAACATGTTTAGTGACTCTCTCTTTATGCTGAGTCCTGATATCGATACCAATGCGCGTATCAAGGATATGCGCGCTTATAGAGGCCGTTATCCTTATCAGAACAGCAGCAACAAGAAAGGTACTTACCGAAATAAGCCCAACAGTATTATGCTCATTAACTGTATTAACAAGAATACCAAGCCCTACTGGAAGTGATGCCTCAGCCAATGATTGTATAAGAGACAGAAGAGTCAGCACAGAAAGAAGTATGCGGCGGCCTTTAGTGATCCCGACCAATTGCCTTAGTACTGCTGTAAATGAAAGATGCTCCATTATGTAAACTTCCTACAACTCTAGTTCTACCGGTTTAACCATTCGATAGTTTTCACGTAATCCTTGCATAGACTCAAAACTTGAAATCTCCTGAATCAAATTAATTATCTCGCGAAGAAAAACTCCCGCTCGTGAGCCTATAGCAATTTTCATAATGCATCTCAAATCTCTTTTAAATGGAATTACCGCATCATACCTATGTCCACGGAAACCAAAACTCCCACCAAACGTAAACTCAATATTACGTTGATGAGCCTCATAATAAAGTACACCAAGCAAAAACATATAATCCTCATAACCGTCATTCTGTAGCTTAAGGACAGAAAAAGGCGCATGATTGATACTTGCTGACTTCAAAAGAGCCGGGTGTGCTATAGATCGGAAAATGCCCTTCCCACAAAGGGGAGCTAAGGCCTCTGCAAACAATGAATTATTTTTAGCAACTAAAGCAACGTGAGTATTCAACCACTCCCTATTAAGGAAGAAAGAATTATCTAATATCACACACTCAAAAGGTGATAGCGCAGTACCATATATCGCCCTTACTTTTCTCAGATCTCCAGAAAAATCCCCTTTATCATGTAACTGATATACCTCAACTATACCGACATTGGCAAGTTCTAGACCAAACTGATCTTGTTTTAATCCTGAACGTACATCGCAAAGTATTCCCACTCCATACTCTCTGGCTTTTTTAAGTATTTTATATTTCCCCCATGACTCGGGAGTTAAAGTCGAATCTACTATAACATATGATGGGGCTCCAACTTCTCTCCAGAACGAAAGCAACGCACTATAATCAGTTCCTTCAAGTCCCCAGTTATAATGTATAGGTTCTATTAGTAAAATATCAATAGGTGAGTTTGGTATATCAGTTATAGAACTATAATGGGATACTTTCGCCTGATAATTTGATAAAAGCTCTCCGATCATTAATGTCTCAAAATAATCACCAACAATAGCTACCGCTGGAGATCGTTGATGAATTTGGCTAAAATTATAAACCATCAGATGTAGTAATGCATTGATAGCAGCGGTACCGCTGCTAAAAAGGATGCCGTCGCACAGTTCATCCGTCTGTGTACAATAATTTGTAGCAATTTTTTCCTCTAAAAATGCACAAGTAGCACTTCGAGCATAACTATAAGTTAGCTTCTGCCCCGATGGCAAGATAATAGCTTTCTCATCACTCGGTGTTTGCATATGCCCGCGAACACGTCTCTCTGAATCAATGTAAAATGCAGTACGTAGCTGAGCTGTTTGGCGAGAAAGAAAACTTTCATACTTTTTTGGTTGTCGTGTATCTTCGAAATCCATAAGTGTATTCTCTATATGTTCAAAAAGCTTGGGATCCCTATCCTTATTCTGCTGAATCACACGAAGCAGCAGATCATGTTCTAAAGCAAGTCCTATTTCATCACCCATTATACTTTCCTAAATCTGATAACCCATTACTACTTAGCGTAACTTCTTCCCCTGTATATAGATATACTGGTAAATCCCCAAGCATATTAAAATCTCTTTTATTTGTTAAAGTATACGCACCAAAATTTGTTACTACCAGCTTATCGCCGATACTAGTTTCTTCAGGAATATCAAGTGTCGGTGTGCGTAACACATTCTCGCCGCCGAAAAAATCATTCTCATATAAAGTATTACCTGCTAGAATAGCTGGTCGTGTGGGGTTGTCTTTAACTGATTGCCGTATCTTATCTAAACTGAATACTTTAGGAACATGCCATGGTGAAAAATTCCAAGCGGAGGAATCTACCTGTACTATGTCATATCCATAATACTTATGAGAATGCTCTATTGATTGAATAGTAGTTACTAAATAACCATGAGGTCCTGAGATAGCAGCACCGGGCTCAAATCTAAATTTGATTGAACGATTAATGTTATATGCTTTAACCAGCTCACTCACCTGTTTAAAAACGTAGCGAGCTTTTGCACGATTTACATATAAATCATAAAAGCCACCGCCAAAATCTATATACTGAATTGTACTGATTGATTTTGCTACCATAAGTGCATATTGTAACTCATATAAAAATCGAGGAGGCGCAAGCTGCCCAATATGAAAATGAATCCTAGTTACGGTTAAACTCCCTTGTTCGAGGAGTGAGTGTAAACGCGTATCTGCTACGTTAACGCCGAATCTACTATTATTGGCAAAAGTATCGTTCCCATCTAGCTCTTTAGGTAATTCCAGCCTCAATCGTAACCCAATATTTGATCCTGGAAAATTATTTACGATAAACTGTAGTTGATCTAATGAGCAAACATCCAGATCAGTTCCTTCTTCAAACATGGTAGAGATCTGGCTAACAACTGAGAAGCTAGGACCCGTGGCGGATATCTCTCTAAAATCATTCTTTCTTGCATAATCGTATTCTTTTGGAGAAGCAGTATCCGCCCCCAATCCCGCATCTACAAAAACCTTTAAAACCTCAGGAACATAGCAAGCTTTCAAAGCACAGTTCAACTTCGCATTTGGAATTAATGAAACATCTAGTTTATACTGTTCAATAGTATGTTTTATACCAGGTAAATCATAAATAAGAAACGGAGTTGGTAAAGAGTCCATAAATTGAAACATCTTTACTTTCGGCGGTGCAATGATTGGAACTTGCATACCATATTCTTCTTTCATATATCTCGTCATACATATCTAAAGATATGTATGACGAGATGGTTCTAATCTCCGAAATCTCCCATTCGACGTGGACGACTTCCACCCATAGCAGCAAAATCAGTTCTGATATCAACTGTACTTTCAGAGATAACGGCAAAATCACTTTCGATTTCCGAACTAAACTCTTCAAAAGTCAAAGTATCACTGGCTTTCAACTCTGCTAAAGCTGATTCCAGCTCTTTAACTGCATTCGGTGTCATTATACCCTCCTTTCTTAGTTTAGCTTTGCAACAAAGCTTAATACATTCGCGCGACAAATAAAATAAACGAATATTATTTCCGCTGCCTGCCGCTTTTATCGAAAATCAGCCCCGCGAATGCAGGCAGCACGAAATAGAGCGGAACGGGGTACCAGTACAGGGCAGCGGGCGATGCGATAAGCTGGAGCACAAACATAAGCAGGAACACCCATGCCGCCAGCGCCAGCCAGCGCCTGCGCGTCAGCAGGTACAGCCCTGCTGCCAGCGGGATCAGCGTTACATACAGCCCCATAGAACTGAAGAAAATATCGATCTGCTGCAGCACCCTGTCAGACAGCGCCTCGGGCTGTTTCTCAAGCGGCACATCGCACTGGCTCCCCTGGGCCTGGCATTCCAGAAGCCGTGCCCTGGCTTCATCAGAACTTTCAGCACGGTTTTTGAAATACTTCCCCGCGCAAAGCTGCCATTCACGTTTTGCGTCTGAAGCTCCCCGGTCGCCGTCCCTAAGCGGGGCAAGCGCGCGCTCGGCGAGCCCGGGATCATGCACTTCCCTCCCCCACTGGGCCATATATGCTTCATCGAACAGATATGCAGATGATGAAGGGTATACGAACGGTTTCTGGGTAGAGAACCATGGCTGCCACACGAATGCGTATGCTTTGGCGTATTCCTTGAAATTCCGCTTGTCCTTAAGCCCGATCCTGAGCCACAGTTTGATGAAATCCGCCCTGTGCTGCGAAACAATTTTGTATTTTATAGTGTACATCGTCTCATCTTCACGGGAAGGGTTATAAAACTCCACCGCATCAGACAGCTTCATATACGTATTGATCTCCCGGCGGTCGGAATCCGTCAGGCCGGCTGGGTTATACCTCCCTACCCTGGCAATCGGCTGGGAGAAAAAGCCGTACAGTTCCAGCGGCGGCCACTGGGCTGCCCCCGCCAGTTTCGCTGAGGCCGGATCCCAGATGCCAAGCACCGCAGCCATTGGGATAACCAGTGCGCACAAGGTTTGTATGATAGCACGGCGGGGGCGGCGTGGACGCAGTGCGCCTGCTGCAGCAACAGCATATCCGGGTTTGGCCTGCGCGGAGGCTGATGCATGGCTGTTGTTCTCTGCTGAGTTTCCGCTGCCTGCCGCTTTTACCCTGCGGCCGGGAGCCAGCACTGCAGCAATCAGAAAGATACCGGAAACTGCAAGTATTTCAATCCCTGTACGCTTGATCGCCAGGAAGAAAGCAGCGAGGATCATAAAAGATACCAGTACCGGCCAGCGCCTGAGCACCTGCCCGCGTGTCAGGCATGCTTCGATAAATATCAGCGCCAGCGGAGCCATAACGATCGCCCACAACGAATCTTTGCTCATAGTCGGTACGACCCCGGCAACGACATATCCTGTGGTGAAAAACACCATAGTGAGCCACAGTACGGCAGCAGGGACACCGCGCTTGCGCATGTAGCACAGCACCAGTGCGCATGCCAGGGAAAGGAAGGCTGTCTGGATTATGGTATACACCATCAGGCCATAAAAGACATTCCCCATCGCCTGGCCTATCCGCCAGAACAGGCCGAAGATAAAGGTCCCCATAAGAGGGTGGCGGGTATAATAGCCGTGGTACCCCTGCGACTGGAAATACTGCGCAAGCGTATCGTCGCGGAGGGCGCCCGGCCAATAGACCATAAGCCAGGGGATCCAGCTGACGGCTATTGCTGTCCAGAAAATAAGCAGATATTTTTTAGCGGCTGCGCCGAACGTTACAGGCTGCATACGTCCAAAAACATGTGCGGTAAACCGTGACAGCCGGCTCCCGCTATCCGGGAAGCTGCCGCCCCGGAGGTTGCTAACGCTATCGCTGCTGGTACCGCTGCTGGTACCGCCGCTGATGCCGGTGCTGCGGGTACCGCTGCCGCGGCGCTTCGTCCAATCCGCCCAGCGGAAAATAACCAGTGTCACCAGATACGCCGCGATACCGAAAACGACTCCGCGCTCAACCGCGACAGTCCTCAAATATGGCGCCGAAGAGCCCTCAAACTGTGCAAGGCCGTCAACTACGCAGCTCAGGCAGGCAAGACCGCCGGCAATAACACCGAAAACCAGCGCAGCCGGATCCGCAAGGAACCTGACCGTGCTGCCCAGTACGTTCAGTGCACGGCGGGTACCCAGTGCCGGTCCGGAGGCAGAAGCAGAGGGAGGGACGCAAGCAGCAGGGGCAGCATCAGCAGCCTGCACCTGTATATCCTGCCTGGTATCGCTGCCCTGCATTGCGGCTTCCGCGCGGCCCCCGACGGCCTGCCGGCTGGTGTGCTCAGTTTCCATAATTGCCTTAACCTGCTTTATTTCTTCCGTATCCTTCGACCCCTTCAGCCTCCCGGGCCCGCGCATCCCTGCCGGCTCCCGCTACTCCTGCTCAAAAATATGTTCCCATGAACTCAGAGACGCCATATCATAATCAGCATACTCCCGGGCAAGCTTTTTCCAGTTTTTCAGGATAGTGCGAGTAAGGCGGGCATTCTCCAGCATCCCCTGACGTGCACGCCTGTCATCGCGCCTGACCCACGCCACGGTATTGCCGTCAGGGGCTGTCAGAAGTGCCGAATCAAGGTCGCGCAGTGCTATGCCTGCCCAGGAAGCATCTTTTGCTGGGACGGCAATATCAGGACGGGAAGGATGCCCCTGCTTCCGCTTCGCACCGCCTGCAAACCCCGCTGCGGCACAGCGCCCGAGAAGCCCCAGGACAGCCTTATAATAATCCTTCATAGTCAGGCTTTCACGGCGTTTGCCGTGCGAAGCCATCTCCCCTGCCGGCTCAGGGAAATCCTCAAAACTGCTTTTCACCTGCGCATCATCAAACTGCGCACGCAGGGATTTCACCTCGTCAAGCTTCACAGGCAGGCTCCGGACAATATATTCCGGTCCTTTAAGGATATCTTTCAGGCCCATTGTATGCAGTGCGAGGGCAGAGTAGAGGAACCGCAGGCTGACGCTTGCATCCCACCGCAGATTCTCCAGAAGCATGCGCGGAGGATGGTCCGGGAAGCACAGCAGCGCAGATATCCACCGGTTACGCTGGATGAAATATTCTTCCCAGCCGCGCGTAGGGTCTTTATCGTGCCACGCCTGATGCCAGACTGCCACGCCGGGAAGGCATACAGTCGGGCAGCCGTGGCGCCTGGCCCGCAGGCAGAACTCGATATCATCAAATTTGATGAAGAACGGCTGGGACAGGCCGATCTCCCTAAGGACAGCTACAGGGATAAGGCACATCCACCATCCGTTATAATCGCTGTCCACCCGCTGATGCCGTTCAGGGGCGTCACGGAGAGGGCTGGCCGCAAAATCAAAATTATAATCAAGCCCGGCAGACGGCATATTCCACATGCGCGAAGAGTTGATGCGCTCACCCTGGGTATACAGTACGGTGCGGTTATCAAGATGGAACATCGCGCCGCCAACAAGCAGCGGCTTTACCGCGTAATCTTCAAACTGTACGGCGCGGAGGATAGATTCAGGCTCGCTGACGGCATCATCATCGGGAAGGAGCACATAATCGCTCCGGCCTGCTTTCACAGTTTCATACATGCCGCGCGAATAGCCGCCTGAACCGCCCAGGTTACGCTGGCAGATATAGGAGAGCTGGCCGCCCAGCTCAGCCGACACCTGCTCAAAACCGGGCTGGCTTTCCACACGGTCCGTCCCCTGGTCGACACAGTACACAGTGTCGATACGCCGGCGCAGTTCAGGGGCATTGGCAAGCGTCCGCAGCTGGTTAAGGCAGTATGGGGCGCGGTTGAAAGTCGTTATGGCGACTGACAGCGTCGTCTCGGCCTTTCCTCCCGACGGATGCACAGTTTTTGCCCCGCGTGGCACGGACCATCGAGCATCTGCTATGCTCACCGGGCTGTCTGAAGCCTCAACATCAAACCAGAAGTAGCCGCCGTCCATAAGCCCGGTCAGGGGTATCTCGGCGCTGATGTCACGGAAACCGTCGGCGGCATCAACAGCTATCTCCTCTGCAGCCGCATAGATAAGCCCGCGGCCGGTAGACTTGAACAGCCGGATGGTCCCGCTGCCCTGTACCCGAGCGGAAAAACGCACTTCCCGCACAGGCGTCCACCGGCGCCAGTATGCAGCAGGGAATGCATTGAAGAAAGTGCACAGTGAAGCATGCCCGCGCCGGCGTACGGTTATCTGCGTACGGCTGTTGACAGTGAAGGAATCGCATGTTACAGAATCGCCAATACCGCTGGTGCGCACAAGTTCCTGGAACTTACCCCGGGTCATGGCGCCCATATCCAGCTTCGGGAGCACGCCGGACGTTGCCAGCGCAGCTTCATTTATGCGGGGACGCGTGAAATCAATAGCGTAAAGGGGCATGACCTGCTGCCCGTCCTCAACAGGGAAGACTACACGGGATACTGCTTCCCAGCTGCCGCCTTTACTGCCGGCAGTTTTACCGCGCTTTCTGCGTACCATATTTCCACCTTACACCATCTGCCCATCCTGCGATGGGAATTACCCTCTTACTGAGTTGCTGAGTCACTGACGCTGGATATATTCGATCTGCGAAGGGTCTTCCGGGGTTATCCTCAGCACCCGGTCGCTCAGCAGCGCATAGTCGCTGTTCCGCTTATCACGGACCACAAAATCGCAGGCATTATCATCGATCGCCACGGCAACGAATTCCGCGGTATCAGGATCCTCCGCGCTGCCTTTCCACAGCGAAGTCACAAGCCTGAATTCGCCGTTGTTGAAAAGGTCCAGAGGCAGTTCGAACCGTACCGTATGATGCCCGTGCTGCAGGGCTTTCAGATTATGGTTGCCCGTATCATATGTTATGCCTCCGCGCCTTATATCATGCAGGGCGATAGCCAGGTAGAAATCACCGGGCTCGTCAAAACTGTATTCCACATCAAACCGGAAGATATCCGAGCTGCTGTTGACCATTGATGATACAGCAGAAGTCTTCAGGATGGGGCACCGCTCATTGAGCCCGTTCGCATACCCGCCGTTTTCCTTCCGCCTGCGACTGGCCTCAGCTTTTTCCGCCTCCAGGTTGGCAAGGGTATACTGCTTTGATACCGACTCCGGATCCCCAATCGACCTGACGGTACCATCAGAAATCATCATGGCACGGGTGCAGTATTTTGTTACCGAACCCATATCATGGGTCACCAGGATAACCGTTTTGCCCGGGTCCCGCTTGATCTCCGTAAAGAAATCGTCGCATTTGCGCTGGAATGCCTCGTCCCCCACAGCAAGCACCTCGTCAAGCACAAGGATATCCCCCTGGGCTTTGATGGCAACAGAGAACGCAAGCCTTACCTGCATGCCTGAAGAATAATTTTTAAGCTTCTGATCCATGAATTCTTCAAGCTCGGCGAATTCAACGATATCATCGTACATACGGTCAACTTCCCGGCGCGTGAAGCCCAGCAGCGCACCGTTCAGATATACATTTTCGCGTCCCGTCAGCTCAGGGTTGAAACCGACGCCAAGCTCAATGAACGGCACGAGTTTACCCGAAACCGAGACCTCACCCTTTTCCGGATAGTATATCTGGGAAATGATCTTAAGGAGCGTCGATTTCCCGCCGCCGTTACGCCCGACGATGCCGAAGAACTCGCCCTGGTGGACATCAAAACTGATATCTTTAAGGACTTCCTGCCGTGTATAGCCTTTGATGCCTTTTGTCCAGTTGATGAACGCCTGCTTGATGCCGGTCGCCTGCTCAGTAGGCAGTTTGAAAGATTTGGACACATGCTGTGCGGAAAGCACGACAGGAGCAGCCATATAGTCGCGCCTGGAAGCAGCTTCCCTGCTCTGCCCGTGCATATCCTTTTCCCCGGAACCTGCGGAATCCTGCTTATTATCAGCGGCCTCACTCTGGGCCGGCGGCACATGGAGGCCCTGCGGCTTACCCGGTTTACCCATTACATCACCTCCGCGAACTTGCGGCTGTTGCGCCTGAAAAGCCAGACAGCGAACCACAGCAGGACAGCTGTGAACACCAGGGGGAAGAATTTCCCGCACCAGCCGATAGCTGAATTGCCGTACATCGTCCATATTGTCTGCTGGTTCTCAGCATCTATGAGGTTATGCCTGATATCCTGTATCGACTGGGCAATAGGGTTCAGCAGTTCCAGTTTCGCAAAAACCTTCATTACCCCCCCCCTCTCCGAGACGAGGCTTAACGGGTAGATAATAGGCATGGCATAGAAAATAAGCTGCTGGAGCACTTCCCAGATATGCGCGATATCGCGGAAATAGGCATACATGGTCGCCATGATAAGCGTCATTGCCAGGGTCACAGCATACAGCTCGATAATATTCAGCGGCAGCAATAAAGCCCACCACGTAAAATTGACACGCAGCGCCACGGCAAAGACAAGCACGACAAGGAGGTTGATCGCATAGCTGATCAATGCCCCGACAGTTGCAGAAACCACCACAATATAGTTGGGGAAATGGATCTTCCGCAGGAGGTCCCCTCTGTCAACAATGGACCGCAGGCCAGTATTGACGGATTCCGTCACGAACTGCCATGAACTGATACCGGCCAGGAGGACTACCGGATAAGTAGGCGTGCCGTCAGTCATGCGCAGGAAACGCGCGAAAACGAAATACATGACTACGAACAGCAGCAGCGGCTTGAGCACTGACCACAGCACGCCGAGGAAGGACCCCTGGTACCGCAGTTTGAAATCAGTCTTGACAAGCCCTTTAAGGACAGTCCACGCATAACCGTAGCGCTTCTTCAATCGGTTTTCCACTTGGTTCATCTCATTCCTCTGCCTGCGGTGCGCGGCGTCCAATCACATCATGCATGCACACCTGTGACCGGCTGCTGACCCATAGGCAGATAAAGGTTAGTCCATTTTAAGATAGTGCTTCCAGTACCCGACAGACGTTATTGTTGCACGCGCCGCTTCATATTCATGGCGCAGGCGTGCAGCATGGGTCTTATAGTAGCGCATATCGCGCCTGTAGCGTTTCATGATCTCATTGTACCGGGCCGGGTCTTTCTCGCGTACAGCACCCTTACGGTTGAACCAGTCAATGGCGACAAGCTTCTTCTTGCCGCGTATAACGCCGGCCGGATAAGCCCATCCGATCAGCGGAATCACAGCGTACCCCCGGCCTTCGCGCTTAATGACATGCTGCCAGTTGTCAGTAGTAAAATCTACTGCACGGTTGAAGAAAGTACGCGGCTTATCCCCGTCTATCAGCTGCCGGTCAATATCCGAGATCTGGAGGCCTTCAACATCAGGGTCTGCATCAAGCTGTTCCTGAAGGGTTTCAAAATCAACAAGTTTTTCTTTATCTTTATTAGCTTTCATAAAAGTAGCTTCAGCGATCCCCGGCTTGCTGATAAAATCAGGGCCTTTCAGGAAATCTTCGAAGGCATCAAGGCAGAGCTCGGCATCATCATAAGCGAATTTTTTCAGTTCAAGCCGAATATCACGGTACATTTCACGGAGGGAGTCGGCTTCCGGAGCGATACCGGTGGTAGCCTGGGCAATCAGGATATTACGGATACTCTGATACCGTTCAACTGCCGCGTTATACCGCTTGTTAAATGACATATGCCAGACGCACAGGCTGTTCATGGTGATAAACGGAGTTTTGCAGCGCACTCCAAATTCAACATCATCGCAGCGGACAAAGTAAGGGAGCGGCAGTCCGTTCTTTTCGATCACCGAAACAGGGATACAACAATACCACCAGGCGGCATACAGATCCTTTTTCATTTTCTTTGTCGGCTCGAATTTTTCGTTATACACAAGATCTTCGAACAGCGTAACCCGCAGAGGGGGTTTGCATGCCATGAAATACCCTTCTTGTGTCACATGCCCAATGTCTTCCCACTGGTCTTCGCCGACCTCGTAGTTGAGCATCGCGCCGCTGATCATGGCCTCTTCATACTCAGGCTTGAGAAGACGCAGCACATTATACGTGCGTTTGATGCTTTCAGGGGAAACAGCCACATCGTCATCCATAAGGATGATATTGGTGGCTTTCGGCTTCTGCTCCATAGCAGTGATCATTGCCCTGGTAAAGCCGCCCGCACCGCCAACATTATCGTTAGGGGTAACAGTGATCCGTTCGCTGCTCAGGGCCGGGGCATCCAAAGTGCGCCCGTTGTCTATAACATACATATGGAAATGCCGGGAAATATCCTCATCAGTATCAATAATATTTTTCCTGATCAGATCAATATTCCCGGTAATATAATTTTCCTTTTTGAACGTTGTCGTGCCGACGGCAAGCTCAATATCGCGCAGCTGCCCGCTGTAGCCGACCTCATAATAGCTGTTGCGGATAGCCACCTGGCCTTCAGTCTTAATGACGAAACCGGCAAGTACCATATCATCTGTAACTGCCAGGGGCATATCAACAGCCTGCCAGCTGTCGCCCGCAGCCACTGTACGCTCAGACCCTTCAACAATTTCAGGCTCTGCGCTGAAGGCCCCGCCGTAGTTCTGGCGGACTGTACACGCTGCACCTTTAAGCTCCAGATGCAGGCTGAAACTGTCTGCGACAGTATATTTCCGCAGCTTCATGACTGACAGCGAATTGAAATATGTGGCGAAATCATAGGTCCCTGCTGAATACATTTCCCACTCGCCTGTGCCGGGATCCCGGACCACCGGCTGGTCTGAACGGCAGTACAGGCCCGGATATGCCACAGAACGCGGGTTTGACTCCAGCAGGATATTGGCAAACTTCATAGTTGACATAATATATACCTCGATAAAACTCCACTAGATAAAGTCAGACATCTATATTTTAGCAATTCCCATGAAACAATGCCGTGAAGCTATTTCCTGTAAGCCCTCCATTGCTGCGCCGGCGCACCGTTCGTTTCCCATATCTGCACATTAGCATAATTACGGGCTATGCCGTTAGGGATATCCAGAGTGCGGGAAGTGTCCAAAGCGGAAATAAAAGTATATGTCCCGTTGCTGTTGCGCACCGCTACCCATTTCTGCGCTGCGGCACCGTTCAGCGGCCACTGCTGGACATTCGCCCCGCGCTGTGTGGAACTCCCCGCAACATCAAGAGCCTTACCCGATGCCACGCTTGTAAAAGTTATGAAACCCTCAGCGTCATGGGTTATTCTCCAGTCCTGGGCCGTGACCCCGTTCGCCTGCCACAGCTGGATATTAGTGCCATCCACGGGGGAACCGCCGTTGAGGTCAAGCCTGTAGTAGGGGTTCGCTGCTGCTCCGAATGTATATACACCGTCGGCAAGGTCGTTGCGGTGCTGGTATGCCAGAGCCGCAGGGCTGTCTGCATGGGCGACTTCCCACTGCTGAGCCGTGGCCTTAGTATCCTGCCATATCTGGAGCTTTGTCCCCAGCGCCGTATTACCGGCAGGGTCGTCAAGGAATTTGCCTGATCCTGAGCCGATAAAGCCATACCTGTTTCCGCCAAGCCACCGTGCATGCCAATGCTGGGCTTCGTTGCCGTTGGACTGGTACTGCTGGACTACAGACCCGTTGGCAGACCTGTTTTTATCAACGTCGATAAGCTTCCCCGAGTTCAGGTTCGCAATAGTGTACACGCTGTTGCCCACCTGCCGGAAAGTAAAAAGCTGGGCTGACCCGCCGTTCCATGTATACAGCTGCGGCCGCGCAAAATTGTCGCGGGAACCTGAGGGGATATCCATAACAAGCCTGGAACTTATGCCGCTCGATATGCGCATGGCAGTGCCCGTTGATATCGGGTTGACCGATGCGATCTGGAATTTCTGTGCTTCAAGCCCATTAGGCGTATACAGTTTGACCGGCGTGAAATTGGCACTTGACCCGTTTGTCATATCAAGCACCCAATTGCCTAAAGCAGACTGGAGGTAATAGCCGTTCCCCGCGTCACGGATAAACCATTTCTGCGCTGCTGCGCCGTTCACTTCCCACTGCTGTATCTTCGCATTGTTATAAGTCCGGGAACCGCTTACATCAATAGCTTTGCCGGAGTTCACGTTGGTGATCACATAGCTGCCGTCATTCTGGCAGGTGAAGCGGAACTGCTGGGCGGTAGCATTGTTCCAGTGGTACAGCTGGAGCGCCTGGCCGTTGCTGAGGCTGCCTTTATTGATATCAACAGACATCGTGTCATTCTGGCGGACATTGATGTAGTACAGGCCGTTAGGTACGGTGACCTGCGGGAGCCGCGTCACATCAAGGCCGGTACTGGCAGGCCTGACCGCATCTTTATACCCGAACGCGTTAATATCCACATTCCCGCTGATCCCATTGATCCTGCCGTCAGATGCGTACTGCCAGCCGCGGAAGTTTGAGGAAAGCCCCGTAAAAGTCATAGTGCTTCCGTACTGGGCGACCCATGATGTTTTCTGATGGATGGACGGGCGGTTCAGTGCGCTGTTGAGATAGCTCGTGTATGAATATACGCTCAATTTGTTCCCGTAGCCTGCAGCGCCCATAGCTGAATACCATGAGCTGACGATCTTCTCATAAACGGCAGGATCGGTGGATCGGGTATGTCCTTTCCACGTCCACGCTTCAAGGTCATAGTAGATCGGATAACTGAGGTCACGCTCGGAAACGCCGAACCTTTTCAGCAGGTTCGCGGTAGACGCCCCCTCATTGTAGGCAAAACCGGAATCCGACGCATATGAATATATATAGACCCCGAAAGGTATGCCTAAGCGCTTGCATTCTGAAATATTGTACTGGGCTTTTTTATCGGCATTCCCTACTCCGTACCCGATACGGATAATAGCACCTTCGACACCGGCACGTTTGGCGGCTGCCCAGTCGATATTTTTCTGCCATTCGGATACATCGATCACGCCTTTAGCCTGCTGCGCGAAAAGGTACCCGTTACGGCTGAAGAATGCGGGGGTCCCGTTATACTGCCCCCAGTGCGCCCCGTAACTGTTGTTCTGGAGGGCAGCAGGAAGGGCCTTATCCGGGAGGGGTGCAGTTGAAAGGACTGACCGCAGCAACGGGACCGCAGCAGCGGCATCCTGGGATTTCAGGGAGACAGATGCTGCCGCAGGAGCAATGCTGCCCTGCTGATGCCCTGAAGAAAGTTCCGCCGGGGCATCCGATCCCACCTTGTCCCGGATATCTTCCACAGGGACGGGCAGAAATGACTTCCCGCCAGTTTTTGCCAGCGGATCGGCAGGGGCCGTATCCGTACCAAAATAACGTGAATACTGCCCGGGGTCCTGTGAGCCTGAAACTGTTGCCCCGGTTGCGATATCGTACACTGTGCCGTCAGGCGTTGCAGCCATGCTCCTGGATATGACGACAGCATTGCCGGGGATGGAACTGGCGACACGGGATGGAGTATCCTGCGGATGGGAGCCGGAATTATTATTCCCCTTAAGGCTGCCCCCGCTGCCTTGGGTGCTGCCGGCAGTACCGCCGGAACGCCCGCCCTGCCCCGGGCTGCCTGAAGGCCGGGAGCCGTCCTGAGCCCCCCGCTGTGCAGCACCCGTATCCCCGGAAGCGCCCCTGCGCGCAGCCGTGATGGACGCCATATCTTTCCCCCGCGCGGAAAAGTCAAAAGAACCGGTAAGGAAACCGGCTGCCGCAATCGTTGCAGATACTGTTACAAGGGTTATAGCTGCCGTCGCGGCTACAGTGATACGGCGCTTCCTGGCTTCATGCCGCGCTGTGCCTGCGGAGCCGAGCAACCCCCCGGAGGGGTTCCCTGAAGGGCCTGCTGCAGAAGGATCATTCTTACCCAGTTTCCTCATATAACCGTACCTTTCCAACCTGCGGTCCTGCACGCTGTATACGTTTCCATCTTTCCGATTCCCGGCCAGCCTTTAAATGCCCGTATCGCGTTTCCTGTTCCTGCTGTTATTCCGGGCGCACTGAAGCCGCTGCCCTGTCCACACTAAAGGAAAAGCCTTAAGATCACAGATCTTATCAGCAATAAGCACAATTCCTTGTAATTTAGGCTGTATTTTCCACGTTCCCTTCACAAACGGGGCTGCAGGCCATGCATAAAAGACAGAAACTGCCTGTATAAAAGGGACTGCCGATATCTGCTACCCTTCGCTTTCAGAAATATACCGGGTCAGTATCTCTACAGTCTTATCCGAATAGATTTCCCGCTTATCAACATGGTTATGGCTATGGATATCCTGCATGTAACATTCCAATCCTACAGTTCAGTGAGCTTGTAGCACAGATTACCCGGACAGCCGCACGCAGCCGCTGCAGGCCGCGCATATATGCTGCATTCCGCACCGCCTGACTGCGGGCAGGCCTGCAGCAGATCGCGCGCATTCCTTGGGACACGGTAAAATATGAGGCACAGTCATTTGTGGTCATATGCGAAGGACGGGTTATGACGATTTACCGCAAAAGCGACAGGCCTGATATGGACAGCGACGGGAATACTGCTGACGCTGCAGCTGAGGCAGGCAGTGCGGATAGTGCTGCTGATATCCAGTCCACGCAGTCTATCCCGCCGATAGAAGACCCGGTGCTGATCACTGATGAAGATGCGCGCAGCCATTCTTCACATCCTGAAAGCCCGGAAACCTCCCATTCCTATACGATGCCCGACACGCTGGAGGATCCTGTACTGCATATGCAAGGGCAGCAGGCAGGAAGCCCTGCCGGGGATGCCGCCGGCACTACCGGCATAATCCTGGGTGCCGGGGGAGCAGCCGGTGCAGAAGACAGACCTCTTGAAGAAACACAGACTTTCAATCCCCTTCTTGATGATGACAGCGGTCCGGACAGCTGGCAAGGCGTAGGGTTCCACACGCTCAGGGCTGAAGATATGCCAGCAGGCGGCGGCACAGGTACTATGGCTGATGCCGGCACACCTGCCGGGACTACGGAAACTGCCGGAGGTACGGGTGCCGGCGCCGCCAGTACAGGCGATGCGGAAACCGCTATAGTTACTGCCCCGGTTGCTCCGGCTGCCTCATCTGCAGGGGATCCTGCGAACAGGCCGAATGTCCTCCCTGCCCCCGACTTTGACACATCAACACTTATCTTTCCACCAGCCGGTACCCCTGCGGCGGCAGGGACTGCCCAAAATGGCCCGGCGGATACTGCGGTGCTCGGCAGCGCGGCAGCCCCCGCCGCAGAGCCGCCCGCTTCATCGGCTGCTGCAACTGTCCCGGCAATCCCTCCGGCTGCTGCAGCTGCCCCGGCAATCCCTCCGGCTCCGACAGCGGCGGTCCCTGTCCCCTCTTCTTCAGCAGCGCGGCGGGAGGCTGACCCATCTGCACAAGGCATTTTCTCCTCTGCCACACAGGTGTTCGCGGAATCTGAACCTGACCAGCTTGATCCGAATTTGGATCAGCTCGTTTCCAATTTCGGCGAAGACACAGCATCCTCCGGTATGCCCTTCGCAGGTGTCGGGACGCGCGGGACCGAAGCATCCGAAGAGCTTGGCGCGGGCGGAGTCAGTGCGGCGGCACGCAGAGAAGATGAAAACCAGCGTAAGCTTATCCGGGTAACTGTGATCACACTTATTGCCATCGTTGCAGTTATCGCCCTTGTTTACGGAGGCCTGGCGATCCGCCGGGCTATGCGCACCAGCGAATACAACACGGCCCTGTCGAGCTGCCAGGCGGCAACAGCAAAAATGCAGACTGCGTCCAGCGAATTGTCCGAACAGCTGTCGAAAGCCGAAAGCGTAACATCATCGGTAAGCGGATCAGATGTTGAAGACTCAGCAACGATCACGCAGCTGCGGACTACAGTATCCAACGCCCGCGATACGTCAAACAGCATCAACGCTGTAGAGTCCTGCAGCCCTTCGCTCGTCCGCGGCAAGCTTGAAGAGATCGCCCAGAAAAGCACCACCCTTACCGCAAACGCTAATAAACTTGTCCAGTCCCTGAAGAATGAAGTTTCTACAGTGCAGAAAAGCCAGGCGGCAAAGGCAAAATCCAATGCGCGCGAGAGCCTGGAAAGTGCGGTTTCCCGTGCACAGGCCCTGTATACGTCATCAAACGGCAGGGTCATGGATGACCAGGTACGCTCCGATCTGGAATCTGCCATCGACAGTGCCAGGACCCTTCTGAACAAAAGCGGTTCCTCAGTCACCGCCGACGAATACAGCGATGAGCAGAAGACCCTCGAATCTGCTATGGCGAACGTCACCAGCTCTGTCAACGCCAAGGCACAGGCAGACCGTGAGCAGGCCGAGCAGCAGCGGCGGGAGCAGGACGGCAACCCGGGGCAGGATGGCAATCCAGATAGCGAACAGGATTCCAACGAGTAGACAGAGACAGGTACCGTATCCGAAGCATCCGCGGCAGGCATCCGTCCACATCATAAAACAGCGTACCCCCTTTCCCGCTTCCCAGGGGCAGTACCGGGTATGGTAAGACTAAACCTGAAGCGACGGAAAGGCTATTTTTATGAAGGATACTGCCGGTACGGAAAGTGCGGGTACAGAACGCGGTACGGAGGCAAAGGGTACGGATGCAATAAGTGCGCATAACGGTATAGACCCTGAGAACGGGCTGCGCAAAAATCTGAAAAACCGCCATATCCAGCTGATCGCCCTCGGCGGCGCTATCGGCACAGGGCTGTTTTATGGATCCGCCGAATCCATAAAACTTGCCGGGCCCTCCATCCTGCTCGCTTATCTTATTGGCGGGCTGGTCATCTTCCTTATTCTGCGCGCGCTCGGCGAGATGAGTACTAACGACCCCCGGGCCGGCGCTTTCAGCTACTACGCTGCACGGTACTGGCATCCGCGTGCGGGTTTCATCTCCGGCTGGAATTACTGGGCAAACTACATACTCGTGTCAATGGTCGAGCTGAGCGTTGTAGGCACTTTTGTGCAGTACTGGTTCCCCCAGATACCTGCGTGGGTCAGTTCAGCTGTCTTCATGGTAGTTATCACCGCCGCGAACCTCCTGGGGGTACGCGCATTCGGCGAATTTGAATTCTGGTTCGCTATTATCAAAATCGCTGCTGTTATTGCGATGGTCATTGTGGGGCTGACCCTTATATTCCTGGCGGTACCCAATTCCAGCGGCATTATACCGGGATTCTCCAACCTGTTTACGCAGCAGGGGGGATTCTTCCCCCACGGTTTCCTCAGCGCGCAGGCGCTGCATCCTGCAGATGCCGCCCAGGCATCCGGCCCCTTCCCTTCCGGCCTTATTGGTTTCCTCAACAGCTTCCAGTTCTCCGGCATGCTTATGGCACTGGTTGTCGTTATGTTCAGCTTCGGCGGCACAGAGCTGATAGGCATTGCTGCAGCTGAAGCCGACGATCCCGGAAAGTCGATCCCGAAGGCAACGAATGAAGTAGTATGGAGGATACTGGCATTTTATATAGCCGCACCTGCCGTGATTATGGCTGTTGTGCCGTGGCAGGAGATCGGCAGGCCTGATGCCCGGGGTGTTGTCGTAAGCCCGTTCGTCCAGATATTCAATACTGCAGGATTTTCGATTGCTGCCGACATCCTCAATTTTGTATGCCTCACCGCCGTGATCAGCGTTTACAACTCAGGCCTGTATTCCAACTCCCGTATGCTGTATTCGCTCTCCAGGCAGGGCAACGCGCCGAATTATCTGGGACATGTCAATAAACGGGGCGTACCTGTAGCCGGTGTGCTTACCTCTGCCGCTATTACCGCCATAGCGGTAGTCGTTGTTTTCCTGTGGCCAAACTTCGCATTCACCTATCTGCTTGCTATCGCCACTTTCGCCGCGATCATCAACTGGTCGATGATCGCTGTCACACAGATGAAATTCCGCAGATATATAGGTGCCCGCGAAGCCCGGAAACTCACGTTCAAACTCCCTCTGGCACGCATAACGCCGTGGATCATTATTAGTTTTATGGTCCTGCTCTATGTCCTGATGTGGCTTAACCCGAGCTACCGGGCGGCAGCCATTATCGGGCCGGTATGGGCAGCTGTGCTTTTTATCGCCTCGCTTATTACGCATCCGAAAAGACGGGATGCCACTGGCCCAGCCGGTAAAGATGCCGATCCGGTGCACAGCCCTCAGCTTGAAACAGAAGCTTCCTGACGGACGACATCGAGCGCCTTATTGAAAGCATCTGACGTCCAGCTTGCCCCGGCAACCTTGTCTACCTTAAGGCTTTTCAGCGGCCTGCCCGCTACCGCAGATTTGATCTGCCTAACAAACCCGTCCTGATATTTTTTCGAGACAGGGGTTGCCGGATGCGGCGTTATCTTCACATCGGAAACCTGCTGATTGGCAACAGTCACAGCAACATCGATCGAGTCCTCGCTGACCGGGCCGTATGTGGCAACTGACGTAAAGGTGCCGTCTGCATATGTTCCGGTATCCGGCCCCAGCGTCCGCGGGCCGCCCCTGCCCGGATCCGCAGAAGGTTTGGAAGCCTTTGATGACGGGCTGCCGGAAGACGGTGCCGAAGATTCCTCGCTCCCGCCTGCATAACTGTCATCCGCCGGGACGGCACGGGTCTGCCCGCAGCCGGCAAGCAGCACACCGGAAGCAAGGATCCCCAGCGCTGCCAGCGATACGCTTTTACCGGTTTTTTTCTTCATGATCCGCCTCTGTTCCGTTGCGGTCCCCATCCGCAGAGCCGGTATGGTCTGCTGTATCCACTTTAGCAGCTTTCGCAGGGGAACTGTATGCTGCCGCTGCGGGTGAATTCGGATCGCCGCTCACCGCAGCACGCCCTCCGGCGGCTATAAAACGCTGATGCGCCTGTTCGTCATTCCACTTTTCCCCTGCAACCTGCCCATGGTTAAGCATGATCTCGCGCTGTGCACACGATGCAACAAGCGCATCATGGGTGACGACAATAACAGTCGTACCCTGTGCGTTGAGCTTGCGGAAAAGCTCCAGCACGATCTTTTCGTTAGCCTCGTCCAGATTTCCTGTAGGCTCGTCGGCAAGGATCAGCTCCGGATCATTGATCAGCGCACGGGCAATACACACCCGCTGCTGCTCCCCTCCCGACAGCTCCCGCGGCAGGTGGTGCGCGCGCTCTTTAAGGCCTACCCTTTCCAGAGCTTCCATGGCCTGCTTCTCATCAACCACGGAATGGTAATACTGCGCAACCATAACATTTTCCACAGCTGTCAGGTGCGGGACAAGATAAAACTTCTGGAAGACCAGGCCGATCACATTTTTACGGACATCGGCAAGCTGGGACTGGTTAAAGTCTTCAAGGCTGCGCCCGTCCAGGGCAACTGACCCTTCAGATGGGCTGTCGAGGCAGCCGATAATATTCATAAGCGTTGTTTTCCCCGACCCCGAGGAGCCGACGATTGCCAGCCACTGGCCGCGCGGAACGCTGAGGCTGATATCATCTACGGCATGCAGGTCACCGTATATTTTGGAAATATGGCTAAGGTCGAGGAGCATGTCCTGTTCCCCGTCATTAATTTTTTCATCATTGATATTGTTATTATTCATCACTGAGCACCACCGCCGGATCGATTTTTACAGCTGTACGGATGGGTATCCACGAAGCGGCTATTGCCGCTGCCACGCTTACTGCCAGGCACAGGAGCGCAAGCGCCCAGCTGAATGAAGCGCTCCGCTGGAATACGGTATCAGTGAGGGCAGCCGAAACGCCGTATCCCACGCCGATCCCCAGGATACCCCCGACAAAACCGTAGATCGCGGATTCTGCCTGGAACTCGGCCGATATGCCTGCGGACGTAGCCCCCAGGGCCTTCCTCAGGCCGATCTCGCTTCTGCGCTGGGAAACTATGGAAGCCATCGTTGTTGATACCCCGACAATAGTCAGGGCAAGGATAACCAGGGAGATTATCCAGAAAAGCGTTGTGAGCATGGTGATAATGGATGCATTCGCTGCGGAGATTTTCGCAACTTTCTGCGCTGTTACATTCATGCTCGTCATATCGTTGATATTCCTGACAAGCCTGTCGAGATCCTGCCCCTGGGCGGCTGAGGCATATTCTATAACGTCAGCCCCGCGTTTCCTGCCTGTAAGGCTTTCCAGCGCAGGGTTCGTCATATAGATCATGGAGTCCTCGGCTCCCCCAGTATCGACGATTCCGCAGATACTGAACGGTTTCCCCCCGGTATCAAGGATATCAGATACAGAATCGCGTCCGGGCTGCGCCTTATCGGATGATGCTGCGCCGCCCCGGCTGTCTGAGGCGCGATAGCCGATCTTTATAGTATTACCGACTGATACACTGAGAGCGCGCGCCACATCGGAACCGATAAGTATCTGGTTTTTGCCCTGCGGCATAGACCCCTGCAGACTCCAGAATGTGTTGATCCTGCGGGTCCGCACGGGATCAATGCCCGCAACCTGGTATGGCGCTGAATGTATACGCACATTTTCATAGCGGTACGCAGCCCATGATGCCTGCTGGCCGTATGCCGTAACCATATCGGTCGTGTGGTCGATCATCGCCTGCTGGATACCGTCCGCCGTTTTCCCGGTACCGTTAGATTTCACAATGAGGTTAGCGCCGTAAGACTGCATCTCCTCAGCCATCTGCCGGGGGACGATCACGCATACTGAAATAAGGCAGAACAATGTTGCCGAACCTACCAGCGATGCGATAACAGCCATGGCTGCGCGCGAACGGCGGCGGAAAACTGCGCCAGCCAGCATTATCCAGAACATGCGGATATTGCTGTCTGAATACTGCCTTCCCCCCGGCTTATGCCCCCTGCCGTGGGAGCGTCCGGAATCCTTATCAGCCATTATGCCTCCTTCCTACCGTCCATGCAGCACCTGGGCGGGCTGCAGTTTCAGTATCTGCCTGACTGCTGAAATAGATGCCGTAAGTACGGTTATGGACAGCAGCACAGCGACGAGGACGAAAACCATAGGCCGCATGGTAATAGCCGAATGGAAAACGGCATGGCCTACAAGCTGCGACAGCCCGGCGCCGGCAGCTGCGCCGGCCACTGCACCTGCTAATGCTATCCCGGCCGTTTCAGCAATAATAAGCCTTGAAACTTCACTGTTTTTGGCGCCGATCGCCTTCAGAAGCGCCAGCTGGGAAGCCCGCTCCACCATCGCAGCGGACATAAGGTTGGCAACGGCGATCGTTGCGGCGATAAGTGTCAGCGCGGTCATCACGATCATAACTGCGCGGGTCTTCTGAAGGACATTGCCTTCAAGCGCCGCCACCTGACGTACCTGCTTAGCCACAGCCCCGGGGAGGGCCTCCTCGATCTGATACGCGATAGACGACGGGTATGCGGTGCAATACCACGTTTCCCATTCTTCCTGCGATAATGCGTCCGGATTTTTCGCCGCTTTGCGCGCCAGGTCATTTTCAGGTGTTGTCAGCGCTTTCACTTCCACATAATCCACAGAATCCGGCAGTCCGCTCAGATCCTGCACAAGTGCTGTTGATGTGTAAAGGGCGTTGTCGTCATCATCGCCGGAAGTATACACGCCTGTTACTGTCAGCTGCCGTGTATGCGAGCCTTTGGAGAGGGTAACCGTATCGCCCGCAGATATCCCGAGCCTGTCTGCCAGTGCGGAACCGGCCATGGCCTGGTCCGCCGAATCTTTAGCCCACGACCCTGCCAGCTTCCACCATGGACGCATGCGCTGTACCCCAAGCACGCTTGTTTCCCCGGTCGAAGCATGCAGGGTTTTGTTGAACCATGTGCCGACTACAGGGACATTGCCCACTTTCTGTGCAGTCTTCCCGCTTTGTACCGACATGCGGATATTGAGCTGCGGAGCAAAATCGGTAATATTATATGCCCAGAAAATTGTTTTGATCTTCTGAAGGTCAGATTCCCTGATGAAACTGGTCGGGTCTGCCGGCGACGAGCTGGGGGTATTCGAAGAGCTTGACCCGTACAGTTCGGCCGCAACAGCATCCGACTTAGGGCGGACGGTAATGTTGGACCCGTACGTTGACAGTTCAGCGGTAAGTTTATCGCCGACATCATAGACGATACCGAGCATAGCCACACTTACTGCGGCGGCAAGCGCTACGGTTATGCAGATAAGCACGCGCCGGCGGAACTGCCGGGCCACTGATCTGCTGATCATCCTCAGAAAAAACATATGAGCCTTCTTCCATCCTACAGCGTTTTGAAGTGGCTCGAAAGGGCATCCAGATCGGCTGTTTTGATAGTGATCTTCCCATGCGCCGATTCATATGCGACCGGAATGGGGTTGCACCCTCCCTTAAAACCAATGGTCGCAAGGTTTATAGCAACATCACACTTTTTGCAGACAATCTTCCCGTCTTTTTCGTAATACCCTGCCGGACCGCAGTTTTCGCATGCATCCAGCCCGACACCATACGCGCCGCCAGATTTTTTGATAATGATGAACCGCATAACAGTGCCGTCTTTCGCCGTGTACTGGAACCGGTGGAGATGGCCGTCAGAAAGCTGGCCGTAAGAGACTGAGGCGACGCCATTCTTCAGCTCATATTTCTCAGGGGCAGACAGGACGATCTCCTGGTTAGTGCGGGCAACGCCATAGGTAAGTGCTGTGCCGACGAAAAGGACCGCTGCCAGGGACCATGCTGCCGCAGCGCATGCATGTCTGCGGAATTTCCGCGCGATACGGCCCTGCGCCTGGGAATGGCCTGATCCCTGCACCTGGATACGCGCCTGCGGGCTGATGCGGATCCCTGCCGCCACCGAAACAGCAGCGGGGATAATGAATACAGCCGCCTGGGCAATAACAAGGTAAAGCTCGTGGTTGATGAGGAATACCAGTACGGAGAACAGGGCATCACTCAGCTCGATGTCAGCTGTATTCACCAGTATCTGCACCAGGGCCGTGCCCTGCTGAATAAGTACGGCAGCCATAAACAGCACGCCGGTTGCAGCAAAAACCCTGTGCGGTACGCTTGTCCGCATTGTTGAAAAAATGGCCGCAACAGCTACTGCTGCCCCTACGCCAAGGAAGAAGCCCGAAGCGCGCGCCAGCATAGCGGATGTGAACGCCGACTGGCCTGTTTCCACGAAGTTCGCCAGCTGGATGATAACGTCCGGAAGGCAGGTGAAAAATGCATCCGCAATAGCTGCGGCGCCCACGAGGTTAGCCAGGTCAAGCCATGTGAAGCGCCGTTTCACTGTTCCCCGGCCTGCTGCAGAGGGATCGGGGTCCCCCTGCCGGCTATGCTGCCGTGCGCACTGGCTGCGCCAGTTATTTATCAGCCAGCCTGACCCTGCGATTGCGGCGGTAACAGCGATATCTGCGATCACGCTCACGTAAAGGGCCGGTCGCAGCGCCGCCGTCTGCTGGCTTATCACTGCGAATGAGCGCAGGCCGGCAAAAACAACTGCCCCCGCAATGCCCGCAAGCATACCTATGAAACGCCAGGAGCTGCTCAGAGGTTTTGCTTTGCCCTCCCCCACGGTCAGGGTAACGTTTAACACCATATACAGTAATACCGGTGTCAGCGTTCCGGGCAATGCGGTGACAAACTGTTTAAGCACAAGAATCCTTTGCTGTTTCCCTGGTGAAATGCGCTCTGAAGGTTACCACTTATGCGGCGTGTAGTTCCAGTCGAAGCTGACTTTCAAAGGTGTGGTCCAGAACTCGCCTTTGACACCGGTCTCCTTGTCAACATGGAGCGCCCATCCTTTCTCAGCCGGCGAGTGGATCGACAGGTTGAGCTTATACTGGCCTGCCTTGTCGAGCTTCACGTTGGCGCCATAGTGCGGTCCGTCATTAGCATTCATCTGCATGAATGTCCCCGATGCTGCAGCCTGGCCGGTGGTTTTATCCACGATCTCATACTGTACAGTCAGATCAGGCACATACTCGCCTTTGGAATAGCCCAGGTCATTATTTGCCAGGGCATGGATATCGGCCTCCAGGTGGAAGCTGGCCTCAGCTGCCGACAGGCCCATGCCTGACGGCTTCATATCTACGGGCTGGAAATACACCATAGACACATTCAACGGCCCGACTTCCTGGTCATGCCCGATAGGGTACTCCTCAAAGCCTTTGCTGCCCTGTGAATCGCTGGATGTCTGCGATGTTTTCGCTTTAGTCGCTGCAGGTTTCTGCGAGCCGCAGCCCGAGAGCGAAACGGCCATAGCGCCCGCACAGAGCATGGCTATTGCGGCTGCGCATACTTTCTTCAGTTTTCCTGCATTATCTGTTGCCATCTGTATCTGCCTTTCTTTACAGGATCTGACACTGTGTGTTTAATCGTTGTGATTATGTGTACTGTTTGGATTATTTTTTTGCTGCCCCGTATGAGGCACATCTGCGTGGGGGCTTCCGGTATCCGGGCCGGACGCTCCGGTACCGTCCCCCTCCCCCTGAAGGGAAGCCTTCCTGGCCTTCCTCTGACTGATGATGGAAACCGCTGCCAGTATTATGACCGTTGCAGCCATGATTATCTGGAAAACAACAGTTTCTGTGTATGGGTATATCCCCAGGAAATCATTGGTGATCCAATCCGGGTGATACACGCCGTCGATCACATCAGCCTCAATCAGCTCATGGAGCCCGCTGCCCGCAAAAATCACGACCATGGCTGCCATAAGGGTACTGGTGGCTGCGAAAAATGGGCGGATAGGGATCCTGACTGATGTGAAGCGGATAAGCAGGAAGACAATAACAAGGATAACAGCTGCTGCAGCAGCCCCTCCGTACAGGGCGCTGTAATCGCTGTCTGACACCATTCCGGCCAGCGCCTGGTAAAACAGCACAGTTTCAGCCCCCTCACGGAATACTGCGAGGAACGACAGCGAGGCCAGGGAAAGCACGCTCCCTGTTGAAATACTTTTCTCAGTTTTGGAACGGATATATGTGTTCCATCCTGCAACCGACGATTTATTGAGCATCCAGTTGCTGGTGAACAGCAGCATCAGCATGGCAACAAGGGCGGTAAACCCTTCGATCATTTCCTGATGGGACCCGCTCGCGCCGAACAGCACATTCAGGATAACCGCCATGATCCCGGAAGCTATGATCCCGGCCAGGACACCCATGTAAATATAACGCAGCTTATCCTTATACCCTGCTTTCACAAGATAGGCAATAACAGCCGCAACTACGAGGATGGCTTCAAGCCCTTCACGGATCAGTATGATGAATGCCTGCCCGAACGAGGAGCTGAAGAACTGTGTGAACGGATTGATGTGTGCGGCAGACGAACCGCCGGAATTTGCGGCATCCAGTATCCCGGCATCCTTAGTGAGCATATCTTTCAACGCAGTTACATCTTTTTTGATGGTCTGCGCAGGTTTACCCGCAACCATATCTTTACGGGTCTGTTTGAACTGGTATTCTACCGCGGAGACACGGGCTCCGGAGATCGCGCTCATAACGGTTTTTTCAAAACCAAGCTTTTCGTAATACTTGTAGTACGCATCGTTGACGAGCTCTGCTGCCTTTTCACCGTTATGGCCGTCAACTGCGGTTGTATAAGCCTTGTCAAGGATAGCATTCATTTCACGGGCAACTGCAGTCCATGTGCGGTTTCCCCGGCCTTCATTCCTGTTGACGCTCTCAGCGTCCAGTTTGCGGCGTTCCTGCCTGATCTTGTCGTCAAGTTTTTTCCCGTATACCCGCGGGGAGCCCAGGGAGGTGTCGGCATCCAGCACCTGTGCCGAAGCCTTCAGCCGGTTTTTGAGCTGCTGTATGCGGGTTTTGAGGTCCTGGATATTCTGCGCGCTGGGCTGCTGGTATGTAAGCGATGTGACAGCCATAAAATCGCCGGCCTGGGACTGGGCCTCTGCAGATCCCTGGACCTGCTGCACAGCACTGGTCATATTTGTAGCAACGTAGCCTGTGTTGTATGCACGCTGCGATGAAGCTGCTGCCGTTGTAGTATCGCCTGATCCGTAAGAAGCCTCTGCAGAGTCAAGGTCCTGGGAGATCCTAGAAACGACTGCATCCCATGAAGCATAATCCGTTGCCGCATCTGCCGCATACGCCCGGGGCACAGTGGCACCTGATATGGCGCTTATGCATATCACAAAAGCAGCGCACAGGAACACACATACACGCAGGGCATGCCGCAGCAATGTACGATGTACATTAAGCCCGCCATGCTGTTTACAGCGCGTAAACGGCAGGGCCTGAAGCATGTGTATAAACGGATATGGATACTGTTTCACGGTTCTCCTTAGGACGAACTCTTTTACTAACGTAAAATATCAGGGCCGATTTGTAAAGAGTTTTAATGAAACTTATTGGAAAATTTTTGATATCTGTTCCTGTATCTGCGATCACGCCTGTGCGCGCTGCGGCCTGCAGGCTGCAAAACCGTTGGCCATACCATAGCGCCTGCATTGCCGCCCGCACCTGCAAGGTATAATGGCACAATGCGAATATCCGATACAGGCGCCGCCTTTGCTGCAGAACGGCATATCTGCGCTTTCCCCGGCGTACTGGGTACGGGCATGATCATCACCAGCGAAAAAGGGATCCCGCAGGATGCGCAGGACAGCCTCCGCCGATCCATCTCCGGATATGAAGCTGCCCTGTCCCGGTTCCTGCCCTATTCGCTTGTGCGCGCTATGGGCGATCCGCAGGGCATAGCCGAGCATAACGGTATTTTTGAATTCCCCGAATACTGCAGGCCGCTTTTTGATATTTACGATTCCCTGTATGAGGCAACTGACGGCCGTATAGACCCCTGCATTGGGGAAAGCCTGATACAGCTGGGCTACAGCGTGCCTTTCGACCTTATCGGCGATGGCCCTGCTTCCGGCGGCCCTATGGACACCGCTCCAGGCAAGTCCCGCAGCATATCCGCAGGAACCACTCCTGCAGGATTCCATACCGCAGGCTGGCGGTCTATCCGCAGGGAGGGGACAACGCTGTACACCGGGACACCCGTCAGCCTTGATTTCGGTGCTGCTGGGAAAGGGTTCTGCGTTGACCTTTTATCCGCGCAGCTGGAGGCACTGGGCTGCGGAGCGTTCACCATCGATGCGGGCGGAGACCTCTACTTTTCAGCAGCCCGTTCACAGTACAGCCAAGACAGTCAGCACAGCCATGAAGCCGGAGATGTCCGGGACCCGCACAGACCCCATAAATCCCATACAGTGCAGGCAGGTACAAGAATCACACGGGTTGCGCTCGAAGACCCAAGCGACTCCGATACCGCCATAGGCATCTGCACCATCGGCCGCAGTACACGCGAACCCGGCATGCGCGGGACCGCCCTGTGCGCTTCAGCGCCGGGCAGGCGCACATGGACCGTCCACCGGCCTGATTCCTCACTTATCCAGGCCCATCACATCCTTGATGCACTGACGGGGAAGCCGGCCCGGGGTGTTGAGGCAACGTGGGTATATGTACCGCACACATCATCCGGTATGGAGTATCCAACAGCATGGGCCGACGGGCTGGCAACGGCATTATTCGTCTGCGACCCGCAGCATCTGTATAACGGCACTCCGCCGGAAATCAACTTTGAGTTCCTCCGCCTGCTCAGCAGGCATCCAAAGAGGCGCACAACTGCAGCCGGGCACTCAGCAGAGAATGCGTCCAAAGACGCAGCAGGGCATCCAGGCGCCCACGAAGCCCGATACACAGCCCAGCATTCGCCCGGGTTCCCAGCAGAGATTTTTATAGAATAAATATAAATCCCCGCAAAAATCCGGTGCCTTACAGAGAGGCTGTATGCCGCTCCTGCATGCGGCGCACACGGAAATGGGACCACACACCGAAGACCGTAAACCATACAAGGCCGCCCACCGCAAGCCATACTGTGTCTGCCGCCATAAAAAGCGAAATATAGATAAGGATGAAAAAAGCAATGGCAAGGGCATCGAAAATTTTATAAGCAGGCATCAGGAAACCGTCAGCCGAAAAATCGGCGCTCCTTCGGTATTTCCAGTGTGCAATGACCGTCAAAATGTAGATGCCGATAATAACGGCACTCGACGCGCTGGAAAACCATGTGAATGCCTGTGTCACCGCCGGGAACAGGCTTACTGCCGGCGACAGCAGGATAAACAGCCCGGACATCAGAATGGCACGGGCAGGGACTTTATGGCCTGATACCTGTTCAAGGCTGAAGAAGCGCAAAACAGAGCCTTGCCGGGACTCGTTTGCCACCTGGTAAAGATGGCGTCCGGCAGAGAACAGGAGGGAGTTCAGCGACGAGCTCGCTGCTGTGATCACCACAAAGAATACGAGCGCTGCTGCCCAGTCGATCCCTGCGTATTTGAATACCATAATAAACGGGGAAACGAATTCGCCTGTCTTATCAGGCACGAAATTGCGCCAGGGGACAATAGTCATGATGGCGATAAGCGCGCCGACGTAAAAGATCAGGATGCGGTAAATGATCTGGTTTGTAGCTTTTTTAAGTACCGGACGCGGATTCTTGGTTTCCGATACTGTTACACCGACGAATTCAATCAGCTGATACGCAAAAAATACCATGGGGAATGCGATGGCAAAGTTGTACCAGCCGTGAGGGGCAATCGAAAACCCGCGGAAAATATTGGCAAGCGAAACTTCCCCTGCCGGCGAGCTGATAACCGAATTTGTTGTCCTTATGCTTACTGCCGGATAACGGTAATGGATAATAAGCATAACGATTGCGGTAACGATCATGCCTATGATCAGGGTGATCTTGATCATGGCAAACCAGAATTCTGCCTCCCCAAAAGCCTTGACAGCAATAAGGTTGATGAGGACGAGGACAGCCAGGAACGCTATCTCTATCAGCCATTTCCACGACGACAGGTCAATATTGTACGTCCGGAAAAACTCTACGAAATACTTGGAAACTGCGGTAAGTTCAGTCATACCGATAAGGACGAGCACGATCCAGTACGACCATTGCGCGAAGTATCCCCAGCCTTTGCCCACATATTTCGTAATAAAGTTGATAAACGTGTGCTGGCTTGGATCATTATACATAAGTTCGCCGATAGCGCGCATCAGGATGAACATTACCAGCCCCACCACAATATACACGAGGACGATCGACGGGCCGGTGAGCGCTATCGATTTGCCGGAACCGAGGAAAAGCCCGGTACCGATGGTGCCGCCAATCGCAATAAACTGGACATGACGGTTGCTCAGGCCGCGCTCCATCTTGTTATGGGTATCAAGCTGCTCCACAGAATCCAGCGAATTGTCTGTTGGACTGCCGCTCACCATATTATCCACCCCTTGCTGCGTATCTGCCTTACTGCACACTAAAACTTCATCTGACGCTAGTAGTCTCCAATACTACTGTCTGCCGTAGCCTTGCAGCATGCATCATCTCAATATCCGCCAAGTCGGCACATAAAGCACATATCCGGAGCAGGCGCAAAAACCGTATCGGGGCAGGCTGTAAATCTCTGCAAAAACGCCCCGCGGCACGAAGCCTCATCGCGGCAGAGGCTGGCATTCACTAAATTTGAACAGGATCTTACAAATAACTGAGGCCTCAAGATAAGTTTATGGGGCAGGAGTCAGAGCCCCTGCCCCACGAATACAGCCGTTCTGCTGCGTTCTGAGATAAGCCATCCTGCCGTGCCTATCTGAAACGCACAGCCCCGGCATTACCTGACTTTCTTGATCCTCATGATGAGGTACGCAGCCACAAGCACAAGGATAATAGCTACAATAAACACCCATACGTATGCGTAGCCCGGGACTTTCCCTGAGTGGGTCATCCCTCTGACCAGTCCTAGAATGACGGAGGTAAATACAGAACCTATAACCGTAGATAAGGTATTTGCAAGGTTCAAAATCCCCAGATCTTTACCGGCTTCCTCGGGGTTTGGCAGTACTGCAACATTAAGCGCCTGATCAATAGCGTTGTATATCCCATAACCCAGGCCTGCTATACCCGCGAACAGATACATCCCAAGCGGGCTATGGAAAAGCAGAGGCATTGCAGCGCCTACGGCGAATAAGCATGATGCCAGCGCCACAGGGATTTTACGCATGTGGATCCTGTCAGTAATCGGTCCGGCAGTCACAGCAGCAAAAAGCGAAACTCCCAAGGTAATCAGTGACATGGTAGCGATAACTGCAGCTGCCTTCTTGACTGCGTCAGGCTGGTCGCTAAAAATATAATCCTGGCAGATGTACAGCTGGTAAGAGTTGATCATCCAGTATCCGCCCATCATAAGCGTCCTGCCGCTAAGGGCATAGTAGAAATCCGGGGCATGCAGAGGAGGCCGGAAAGAGCGCAGGATCATCATGACACTGAACTTATCGCGCGGCTGATCTACATTAGATTTGTCCGCAGGCCATATAGCTACTGTAATAATGCCGATAAGGGAAAATACGCCAAGCCCCATCATCCAGCCGGCGAAAATCCCGGAAGCCCCCTGTTTGATCAAACTGGCGCCTACATAATTTCCGAGGGTCTGCCCGACAGCTATACCTGCACCGTAAAAACCTGAAATTGTACCGCGGACCTTGTCCGGGACGCGGTCAGACATAGTTGCCACAAATGGTGCAAGCATAATGTTATAACCCAGCTGGGCCATTGACCACAGGAGGACGATCAGTCCAAAATTCCGCGTAACACTAATTAACCCTACGCTGACACCTGCTATGACCCCTCCTGTGATGATCCACCAGAAACGTTTGCCGCGCTTCGAACGGGTCAGGTCAGATAATGTGCCGAATATGACGTTAGCCAGCAGTGCTACAACTGCACCTACAGCGTTCACTATCCCAAGCATGGCAGTTTTCTGATTATTATTGATCTGCCCCAGCACCGCCGGAAGGATAATAGTATTCAGCGCCACCCACGGGATAGCACATGCAACAGCACTTACCGTGAAACCTATACCAAGCCGGATCAGTTCGCCGCGTGAAGGCACGCGCCCTGATGCGTCTGCCATGGGATCGCGCATATCATTCAACGCGGATTCAGGGTTCAGCGGCTCCGATTCAGCAACTTCAGCGATGGCAACTGCCGGCGCTGCCTCAGTCATGCGCACAGCCTGCACATCGGTATTCTGCAGTGTTTCCGGTGTTGCGGGCCGTGCTTCCATGATCGGCTTGCTCAGCTTGTCTACACTTTCTTTCTGCTCGGGAGTAAGCGCATTATCATAATCCGGCCTGTCATCAATGCCGGGGCGCACAAAGCTGTCATCCGAAGGCTGATGCTCCCAATTCTTCTGATCATCTGGCGATGTCATAAAGACCTCCTCAATAGTTCTTAAATTTTAATTTTTACTGTGCTGCTGCCGGCGGGTTTGCGATAATATCATCGGTGACATGCTCACCGGAAGCATCCTTCCATGCAATAGTGCACACAGGGACCCCGCTGCTGCCAGCGCCCTTGCCGGGAGCAAAAGTAAGGGTTGTGCTTGTAGACTGCCCTGTCCATGTCATAGCCAGGGATCCGCCGTTTTCAGTAAAACTGAAATCGCCGTCAAACGCCTCAAGGGTATTGCGGAAACGTCCGAGGGCATTAAGCGCCTGGACCACCGGACGCCTGAGGTTCTCGTCGATCTCCGCAACGGTGTAGTAATGGCGGTTGATATCGCGCCCCACGTTCGTGCGTTTGAGGAGCTCCATATCATTCTTCCCGGCAAGCGCACCTACGTAGTAGACCTGCGGCACACCAGGCATATAGAACTGGACAGCGCGGGATGCGATATACTTCTGGTCATCGCAGCCGAGTGCGGAGTAGTATGTGCAGTTGACCTGGTACAGGTCCAGGTTGGAGGCTGCTGCCCCTGTGGCTTCTGCGGATTCACCGTGCGAGTTTTCTTTGATAGTCTCGACAAGCTGGTCAACCTCATCATCGGGCACCAGGCCTTTCAGGGACCTGTCCATCTGATCGGACCCTACGTCGATCACACCAATACCGTCATGGGTATCAAGGACATTTACCGCATTCACAGGACGCACCCCAAGCCAGTGCGCCAGGGGGCCGGTTTTACCCGTGCTCAAGGCATGGAGCAGCAGCGCCGGGATTGCAAAGTCATACACGCGGTCAACCTTATTCGCGATCTCCACCTGCTTTTTGTAATAGGAGTGGACTTCAATCAGCGTTTCCATACCGCGCCTGGCAGATTCTTCCTTGATCCTACTGATCAAGTCAAAAGTATCCGGCGTCATAAAGCAGCTGGTCTTCGCCCGCTTGGCACCGTATCCCACGGCGTCAAGGCGGATGAACGACACATGCGATTTCGACATCTGGTCCAGGATAGACATGAGGTATGCCCACCCTTCATCGGAAGCAGTATCAATATCTACCTGCTGAGGTGTGAAGGTCGTCCAGACAAGGCGCGTTTTGCCGCCCCATGTATAGTGTGTGAAAGGCAGGCCCGGGCGCGGGCGGTATATTCCGGCAAGGTCTTCCTCAGTAGCACCCTCCGGGAATACGGCAGACATGGTGAGGAACATCGGGTAATACTCTGAACCCTCGCCTTTCTTCATAACATCCTGGAACTGCTCCGACTGCCATGACATATGGTTGACAATAGCGTCAACCATGATGTCGTGGGTTTTGGACAGTTCAGCCACATCATCCCAGCTCCCCAGGCGGGGATCAACTTTCGTATGGTCAATAGGGTCAAAACCGGCGTCTGCCCCATCAAAAGGGGTAAAGAACGGGAGTATGTGCACGCCTTCATACACGCCATCGAACCGGGTGCGCAGAACATCTGTCAGCGAAGCGAGAGTACCTTCGCCAAGCCTGTCGGCATAAGTAATAAGCTGTACCTTGTTTTTCATCAGACCTCCTTGCCTGAGGGTACCTCCGCTTCTGAGGTGCTGGCCTCAGCGCAGGCACACTTAATAGCTACATACAGGTATACAGTTTTGACAGTCTATGCCGGGCAAGCCTTCTGTTTCCGCAGTACATAAATAATGGGACCCGGGAAGGACCGGATACCGTGAGACTCACCGCGACACGCATTGTGCTACTTGCATTCTAGCACAGAATCCCGCACGCCATGCCATTTTCCGGGCCGTAAAAAGCTGCATCCGCAGCCATATACGGTGCGGATGCAGCTATGGGATTATTTATGGAGCCGCTGGTATACCAACCGCCAGTTTCCGGTTCCGAGTATCAGGACCCATTGCCTGAATACTGCACCTGGGCCTTATGAGCCGCCCGGGCTGCCCGGATTGCCCGGCTTTTCTTCGCGAAAGCGAATGCACCGAGTACAGCCAGTATGGTGACAGCACTGAGGCCAAGCAAGGTATGGGCTTCATCCCCAGTATACGCCAGGGAAGACGGCCTGGCTGACCTGTATGGGGCCTGCGCCAGTATGCCGGTTGTACCGCTGCCCGAGACCTGCGCACCTTGCGGCGCGGATGCCGCAGGGCCGGACGCCCCGGCAGGATTATGTGTACCAGCTGCAGACGGCTGCTGTCCGGCTGAGGCCGAAGTGCCCTGGGCTGTATCCTCAGGATGGAAAGCCTTTTCCCCAGCGCCCTTAGCATTCTTAGTGCTATCCGTCTTAGCGGCTTGACCCGCTGCAGCAGCTTTAGCTGAATCCCCGGCTGCAGCAGCGGCGACACTCTCCCGCAGGCTTTTCAGCTTCTGCAGATAGGACAGCTTTGTGCCAACATCACCGGAAGACTTCGCCACGGTACGGGCGGTATCGGCCGCAGCAGACCAGCTGCTCCCGCCCGCGGGGCCGGAGACACTCTCCGCCGCTGCAGGCGCAGCTTTTATATCTGCAGAGATCCGCTCAACAGCCGAGTCCAGCAGCCCGCCCAGTTTTGCCTCACCCTGGCTGGCTGTGACTTTCCCGGACTGCACCAGGGCTGCCAGCGCATCACAGTCCGCTGCGAAAGACCTCCCGGTAACGGTATTGGCCTGAGCAGCCAGTTCCGGGCCAAGGGCCTCCCTGACGGTATGGATCCTGTTCAGCAGCGCCGTCTGTTCAGATTCAGACAGCATGGCCTGCCCGGCAGCCGTACCTGGGCCGGCACCGGCAGCATCAGCATTCTGGCCGGTCCCGCCCTGCGCATTGGCACCGTTATTATCCCGGATGTTGTTCACGATGTACGATACAACCGCGGATTCGTTGCCGTACCGGTCAACCGACTTGAAGCTGAACAGCCCGTTGGCCGTAACAACCACCCCGCCGGCGGGGACATCCTGATAGGTTGCCCCGTCAGTGCTGTACCGGACTGTTTCATCAGCCGAGGCGGCTTTGGCAGTCAGCGTTACCGACGCTGCCGGCCCAGTCGTGCTTGGGGTGATCACCGGCGAAGCCAGGGTTTTCCTCGGCTCATAGTATACCGTGATTCTTTTGGTGACAGTATTATTCCCGGAATCGGTGACAGCCACAGTAAGGATATTCCTGCCCTTCACCAGCCTGGCAGTATAGTTGATATCCATCCTCCCGGGCTTGCCGCTATTGATATCGACATCCTCGTACTGGGTGGCAACATTGCTGCCGTTGATCATCAGCTTGAGGTAATCGACATTGTCGGTTGCCGTACCGGTGATCCTGTAAGCCGGATCATTCGTGTACGCCGGCCTATCTGTCGGATTATCAAGCGCCAGTGCGGGAGGGACGGTATCCAGCACAAAGGTCAGGACCTCCTGGAAAGACCTGTCCTGGGTGGTATCCCCGACTATCACGCTGAAGGGCTTCTGCCCGGCGGTGCCCAGGTTCAATGTGAACTTGAACGTCAGGTCGTCGTTGATTGGTACATCCTTGCCGTCAACTTTCAGCGTGGTGGTAGGATGCTTGACTTTACCGGTAATCGTTGCCATGCCGGTTTTCGCATCGTAATACCTCGACCTGCGGGCTGTGACCTCATTGGTGCCGAATGTAATGCCATTATTGAATGTAACGGCATTTTTGAGTACTTCAGCATCATATGACGATGTGACCATCTTGTAGGTGCTTGCAGTATTCCCGTCAGCATCCTCAAGCTGGACAGTGATCCTGTTGGAACCATATGAAACAGGGACATCAGCACTGAACTTGTGCCCGGCCTCGATCTGCGCCTTTATCGGCGTGCCCGAAGTAGAAGTTGAGATAGTGACGCTTTCGGTATCATCACTGACCGTCCCTGAAACTTCAACAGAGGATTCCGAAGTCTGCCTCTCGCCGCCATTGATCTTCACATCAGTGAAGCTTGGGGCCTTCAGCCTTACATCAGTCCCAAAGCTCTGCACCAGCTGCGTGCGGGCAGCATTATTGTACAGATTGACCGTGCTATGGTAATCCTCCGCAGTCAGAGGCAGGCTGCCTTTGAAATTGCGGGTCACTGAGTTGTAGGCGATATCCATGCTATGGGTCTTGCCCTGTGAATCCGTATACGTACCGTAGACCTTCCCCGGATAGGTGCCGGAGAACGTATAGGTACCGGTGCCGTCATCGAAGGGGCTTTCCTCATAGCCGTCTGTTGGCTGGGATATCTTCTGCGGGATGCCGCCCTTGTCTATGATAAGGCCGTACATAACATCGCCGGGCTTCTGCACCCTTTCTTCTGCGCTGACACCATTCCCGGCATTATCAGTCAGATATGCGCCGATCCTGTTGTCGCCGGCAGCAAGCGCATCTGCCTGCTGCTGGGTCAGTACCGCTCTGATCTGCGAATAGCCGTCGGGCGTTGTGCCGGTCACCGTATACGAGCCGTAAGGGTTGCTGATGCCGTTCACAGACACTTCAATATTATGCGAGATGCTGAGCCCGCTGAAATCATCCTTAGCCTCTGCCGACAGATAATACACAGTCTTGCCCTGCTTCTGCTCCTGAGCCAGCGAGACATTCCGGACTACAGGCGCCTTAGAATCAAGCTTGAACAGCACATCATAGGCCTGCCTCCTGTCCCCGCCGGACGGTACAGCAGAGATCCGGTACACATACTGCCCGTCCTTCGCATGTTTTACAACGCCGTCGCTCTGGTCGTAATACGTACCGTCCCAGGTAGGCGGATAGTAATAGGAATACCTGCCTGCAGAAGGCCTGTAAATAGTCTTGATCTGGTTGGCAGACGAGCTTAATGTTGTAACAACATTGCCGCTGCTGTCGAGTATCTCGACTTTAACATCCCTGGCATTCCTCAGCATGTAGTACTGCATGCCTATACCGTTATACAGGGCGGAGGAGGAAGTGGAGAATGCAACAGCATCCGTATTTACCTTCCGGCTGCCCTGCGCATCAATATACAGCCCGCCGTAATACTGGTCCCCTGAATCCTGGTTGAGCATCAGCGGCACAGTGCCGTAATTGCCGGTTGCCGGGCTGGCTGTAATGCCGTTGATGGCATCAACGATTTTCCCGCTGTTCCAGTCCCCGAAGAACCCCATATAGGGTATATTCAGGCGCGTGCCGTCGTTCCCCCTGAAGTTCAGGAACCCTTCCACGAACTGCTGAGTGCTGAACGATTCCGGCAAAACCAGCTGGAATTCCACCCGGGCTGTTCCGCCGGCAGGGACATCGATAGTACTACCGGACTTGATGGAAGCCCCGTCTATCTTTGTGTCATACAGTACGCCGGTGGCGGGGTCAGTTGCAGATGTGTAGACGGCATTGGTGCTGTCGTTGGAATCTATGGTATATACCATATCCTGGCCTGTCGGGTTCGTGAAAGTGAGCCTGAACGTTGTGGTCCTCCCATTGAAGCTTTTAAGCTCAACGGCAGGGTATCCGTTTTCCGAAACGACCGTTGACGGATTGTTCTCCAAAGCATCGATAGCTGCCTTGACGTCGATCATTCCGGCACCCTGGCGCCTTGGCGACACTATGGCGTTGCCATGGCCTGTGTCTTTGACCGGCTGCGCGGTATTCATTTCCACAGTCTTGAGCAGGTCGGTGATCTGGGTCCCCTTAAGCTTCTGATAGTAGGCATAGAACTTATTATTTTTATTATTCATCGCCTGTTTGAGGAGCGCCTGGGAGCCCGCAACGAACGGGGAAGCCATTGATGTACCCGACATATTCGTGTACCCGTTATTATTCTGCGTAGACCAGATATTCCCGCCCGGAGCTGTGATATCAGGTTTGAAGGACAGGTCGGAAGCCGGGCCGTATGATGTGAATGTAGACATCCGGTCAGTAAGGTAGCTCTGATTCGGCAGAGGCATCAGGGCAATCTTTACAGTAAGCGCCGTACCCTTATGCTGGTCCACCCAGTCAATAAGCTTGTGCCCGGTAACATTAGACAGGCCAAAAGCCGGGAAATCAGAGGACAGGGCAATACCTGTAAAGGGGGATGCGCTGCCTGTCTGGTTATTGACAATAACCACACCTGCTGCGCCCGCCTGCTGCGCATATTTCTGCTTGTCTGTAAAAGTCATGCTCCCGCGGTTGACAATAGCGATCTTGCCTTTTGCCTCAGCTGTGTAATCGCCCGGGTCGCCTGTACTGAGTTCGCCGTTGGCCTTCCGCACTACATAAAACTGTTTCTTGTTGAAACTGCCTGCAAAACTGTCCGCTGAAAGCCTGACAGACTCGGGGCCGAGCTCGAAACCGTCAGCGCCCGAGAACGTTACCGCCTGGCTGATGACCTGCGAATTTTCGCCTGAAGCAACGGTGGTGGCGCCTCGTGACGCCCCCGGCGTACCTACTGTTTCAAGGTCGCTGAGTCCGTAGAAATCTTTGTTGACGCCTTCAGAGGCAGAGGCCGAGGTCCCCGAATTCCCCGCAGAAATTACTGCGGCAGTACCGGCTTCGTTGGCATTCTGCACTGCAGCCTGCTCAGGGTCCTGCAGTGTCTGGTCGCCTGAAGCGGCCCCAAGCGACATATTCAGCACATCAGCGCCGAGCTTTGAGGAATCTTCCACTGCAGCCACTATAGTGACCGTTCCCGTTGTGGACGATGTACTTGAGTTGGAAAATACTTTCATTGCCAGGAGCTGCGCCTCAGGGGCAACACCGGCCACGGAGCGTGCAGGGTCTGTGCCCGTGCCGTTCGCCCCGATGATGCCGGCCACATGCATCCCATGCTGGCTGTCCTCGCTGTTGTCAGTGATTATGGTGTTATTGTCAGCATAATTGTAGCCGTAAGGGACTTTAGGCGTGAAGTATTTGCCATGCTTTGCCTTGCTGATGAAATTGCTGACATCCGACCGGGTCAGTTTGACGTCCCGCTCATTGCTGAGCCTCATATCTTTATGGTTCGGGTCGATCCCGGTGTCGATAACGGCAACAACGGTATGCTCGCCTTTATATTTGTAGCTCGACCACACTGCCTGCACATTTGCCATGGAATTGGCGTTAGCCTCGGAAGGGTAATAGACCTTCGCAGGCGTGACGCTTTTCACACCGGCGATCTGCCTGAGCCTGCCGATATCACTGGCTTTGGCTTTAGTTGTGAAACCGTTGAAAACATAGCCGTAGCTTCTGCCCGGTTCCTGCCCGGTCACCTGCTCGGCTGCTTTTTTAACGCTCGCCTGGGCGGCTATTACGGTATCGGTTTCCCGCTGGATCTCAGCGGTGCTGGAATAGTCAGCACGCAAAGTACCGTTTTTCGATGCCGGCGCTGCAGACATCTGGACTATTACATCAACGTAAACGTTATCCTGCTGCGTATGGCTGAGTTTGCTGTAACTGATATTTTTTACGGCCAGCTGATCAGCGATCGCCTGCTCGGCAGTTACTGTATCCGTACCCGTACCGGTATCTGCCCTGTTTTCTGCGGTATAGGCCTGTGCCTTGCCGGCAGATGCCGGATCGGCTGCAGTGCCTGCACTGTTATGCGACTGCTGGTCTTTTGCTGCAGCGGCTGTCGGAGGCCTGCCCGGCTGGGCCGTTGGCGCAGGTGCAGTATCCGCCAGGACTGTGCCGGACGGAAGCGCTGCGAAAACCCCGAAAGTAACAGCAGCAGCTAAAAGAAAAGTTACCCCTTTCTTTTTTGCTTGCATGATGCCCTCCAATTCTCGTATATTTAGGTGGATCACGGTTAAAAATACCGTGATATGGTTAGGGGCTATTGTACTCAGATCTGAGATTTTCCAAGGGAAAAGTATTCATTATCTGCCTGGTCTGTTTATAATGCAGGAATATTTTATAAATTTATACATAACATCCTTGGAAAATAAGGGATTAAGAAAGTTTTCATATCTGTCCACTATGTGGAACCCTGCATACGGGCGTGTGCCTACTAAAATAAGCCAGTACAAGACAAAACAGCCAGGCTATGGCTGATCCGCAACAGCACATATTATTTATCCATTGATGATACGCGAAGGAGAACAACGATGAAGAGGAAAACAGGAGTTCGGGCCCTGCTGGCAGGGATATCAGCGGCAGCACTGCTGGCCGCCGGCCTTGGGGGATGCGGGCGAGATCCTGCTGTCGCCACATATGACGGCGGTGAAGTATCCCAGCAGGAGCTTTATAATGAGCTTAAGCGCTCCCCCTCCGGGAAGACCGTCCTTGCAAACCTGCTGATCTATAAGGCGCTGGACAGGGAATACGGCAGTTCAGTAAGCGCAAAAAGCGTTGACGATGCTTATGCAGACTATAAAAAACAGTACGGGGATAATTTCAGCTCCTATCTGAGCCAGAACGGTTTTACCAGGGAATCTTTCAGGCAGAGCCTGCGCACAAACCTTCTGAGCGAAGTGGCACTAAAACGGCTTAAGAAGGTGTCTGAAGACCAGCTCAGGGAAGCCTGGGAAACATACCGGCCGCGGGTCACCGTACAGCATATCCTGGTAGGGGATGAAAGCACTGCCAGGCGCGTTATAGCAGAACTGAAAGCCGGCGGCGATTTCAGTACGCTTGCCGGCACATACTCGATCGATACCTCAAGCAAGGACCAGGGCGGCACGGTGACCTTTGAGGCGGATGACAGGAATTTCGACTCGACTTTCAAAGACGCCGCGTATGCGCTGAAAGATGGGGAATACACCCGGGATCCGGTGCAGGTCACTAATGGGTATGAAATTATCAAAATGGTAAAAAATCCGGGTAAAGGCGAATTCAAAGATAAAAAGAAAGAGCTTACAGAAACCGTATACTCAAAGTGGCTGCGCGATACGAACATAATGCGGCAGGTCATCAGCCAGGTCCTGAAAAATGAACATGTCACCATCAAAGATAAAGACCTGGCTGACGCGCTTGATACCTACAAGGCAGCTATGCCATCACTCCAGAAGAAGTGAGCGGAGGAGGAGGGGCCGGTCAGCCCCTCTCAGTGATGCTCCTGCGCAGCTTACGGAATATTATGCCGATGCCGGCGCCTATGGCGTATGCTGCTACTGAGCACAGTATAACCGCACTTTCATAGGGGAGCGCCAATGCCCCTAAAAGCTGAGAAGTGCTGTCCTCAGAGTACTCAACTAAATGCCAACGGATCACGTCATAAAGGAAAAACGCGAGTGCGCTTATTATATCAAGCCCGGCAACAATCAGTATCTGCGGGACCGCTACTTCCCACTTGGGGAATGCAATACCCGTGATAAGCATAATAATCGCCATAGGAATGGTAGAAAGCATAACACCTATGATCACCAACCAGTCGAAGTCCCCTTCAACAATACCGTAGCCCCAGAATACCGCAGGGCTAAAAAGTATGATCACTGCACTCAGAACAGTGACAACTGCAAACTGGACGCGGGTTATATGCTTGAACATCCGTGAGAACATCATTATCCTCCATCCCGGCCATACCAAAAACTCTAAACCATAAAGATAACATCTATATTATCCAGCAAAAGGGCTTCTTGATATAGCCTTATAATCCTGACGGTTTTATTCTAGCAAACCCGAAAAAGTACTTGCAGAAAACCGATAAAACACCTGTCGGTGCATCATTCCCATAAGGCTATAATAGAATCACATTCTGTATCAGATTAGGGGACAAGCCATATCGACAAGGTGGCCATATGAAGGGTAAAACGGGTGCATGCCCATTGCGCATGGCAGCCAGCATCACGGCCCTCTGCAGTATTATGCTTTCCGGCTGCGGACCCAACGCTACAAAAGTTACTGGTTTCTCCCGGATAAAGCTGAGCCAGTATGACTACGCTTTACATGCGGGCTCTCAACGTTCAGACAGGCATATGGGAAATACCGCTTACACCATTTTTATTGATAAATACTTTCTTTAAATCCATAACAAATTGTGATTGTTGTTTTCTTAAATATGATTTTACAAAGGGTTTCATAATTATTCTTTTTACTATTACACATTCTGTAAAATCTATTTGAGTTTTATTTCCTTTAGAAGTAAAAATGCCAGTCCAATGTCCTTTTATATTACTGTTTTCCATATCAAACTCCCAACGCTCATACGGTTTTACAACAGTAATAGTAAAGGTGGTAGGAAAGCCATCTTTGGCATATTCAACAAATTGTTTTTTATTTATTACTTCCGTTTTACTTAAATCACTCCGCCATTGACTGTATTTTTCAACCGCTAAAACAGTTTCCCAAACCTTATGAATATCACTATCAATACTTTCTTTTATATTTGAAGTTGTTTTTTTCATATCCATATTACAACGGTTCCATATATCCACTACAACGATAATCTAATTATACAGACTATTTTTGCTGTCCCTGTGGGTTGTGGCTCCGCTGATTGCCCTTATTCTCCAACACAATGTCGTCCGCCTTGATATATCAGTCCACATCAGCCCCTCGATATCTGCCTCCGCTCAGTTCCCTGCACTTTCAGGCGGCACAGGCATCGGTTTCCAGTCCGGATCATGGAGGATGCGGTGCTCTGCGGCCCACCCTTTGCATATCTGGATGAACCCCGAGCGCAGGCTTTTCCTGTCTACAGTAAACAGGCGGATAAGCTCCTTGCAGAAAGTGATGGCGTTGCCCAGTGCAAACGCGGCCGGATAGTAATCGCCATGCGCCATATAGTAGCGGGCCAGGAAACCGCGGTTGCGCATAAGATAGAAACGTTTGACGTCTGACATGGAATTGATCTGCGGAAGCCCTGCAATATCAATATTTGCGAGCGTACGTGTGCGGCGCAGCACCTTATCTCTGATAATGATGGGCTCGGTAACCTTGCTGGCAAGATATCCGAAATTGGCATCATCCCAGGCAATGAAGAAACGGGGATCAGGGAAACCGGCCTTATCGACTACCGACCTTTTGAACAGCCCGCCTTCAAAACACATAGAATTCATGGGGCGGAAACCGGAAGCGCCGAACTCCGGCGGGGAGAACGGGTTGGGGATGCCCAGCGGGACTATAGTCTGATACTGCCAGTAAAAATCTCCGCCGTCAAAATCGTAGCGGCCGCCCTGTATGGCTTCAAAATTTTTCATCCATGGGGACAGCTTTTCCAGCGCATCGGGGAGGGCGGCTACGTCATCATCCATCACCCAGAACCATTCACTGCCGCGGTCGTAGGCTTCTTTCACGCCACGGTAGAAACCTCCTGCGCCGCCGGTGTTTTCCTTCATAGGGATATACACCACACGGTCAGTCCCACCTTTCGCATCTGCTGAAGGGGCGCTCCCCAAAGAAGGCCGCCGCTGACTGGCATGCCTGCCTCTGGGGACAGACAGCGCCTTCTCAAGCGCTTCAGCGATCCTCTGTGTGTCAGCGGAAGCTTCATTATCCACTATGATGACGCGCCACGGCTTAATGGTGAGGCCTTTAATGGAATCGCACAGTTCCTGGAGCAGCTCCTGGCGTTTATATGTCACAATGACCATTGAAAGCCGGTCAGTTACTGCGCGCGCCTGATGGGAATTCTGAACCGTCATGCTTTCCATAATAACAGCCTCACTGTTCTATACATATATTGGCAATGTTGCACGGCGGCAATACTGCGTCAGGACAGTGCGCCGGCCTGCAGCCTATATGCGTGTTGTATAAGCCAGTAATACCTACAGCCGGTATACGAAAGCCTCCCATGGGGAAAGCCTGCCGATAAGCAGTGAGGCCACAGTTTCCTCAGGCCTGTATGTTGAGACCAGTATCTGGTCTGCCCCGGCCCGCCCATTGACCAGAGCCGCTGTCTGGGGCGGCACTTTTGCGGGCTGTGACGATACATTAACGGCTACAAGCAGCTGATGCCCGTCCGCTTCCGGGATACCGCGGGCTTCATCAGCAGGCAGGCTGCGCGTAAAAGCATAGACCTGTTCGTCATCGGCATCCAGCAGATCCCACTTCCCCGCAGAAACGAGCACATTGTCATGCCGCAGGCGGATCAGCTCTTTATAAAAGGAATATACAGAATCCGGATCCCGTATTTCGTCATGCGCATTGACCGTATCTTTATTGGGGTTCACAGATATCCACGGTTCCGTCGGCGCGTATTCTGCTGTAAAGCCGGCGTACCCGGTGCTGTCCCACTGCATTGGGGTGCGCGAGTTGTCGCGGCTCATGGCTGCCAGCCCCGCAAGCATCTCTCCGTCTGTTGACACTTCGGCTTCATCTACACGCTGATGGTACATATTGATAGATTCCAGGTCGCGGTACTGGCCAAGCCGCGTAAAACCGGCATTCGTCATGCCCAGTTCTTCGCCCTGGTACACATACGGCGTACCGCGGTGCATATGCATAAGCAGGGCAAGGGCTTTAGCCGAGCGTATGCGGAGCCCGTCTGTACTCGTGTCACCCCAGCGCGATACCGAACGCGGCTGGTCATGGTTGTTGAAGAATAGCGTTGCCCACCCGGCTTTTTCGACTGCCTTCTGCTGGGCGCTCATAGCCCTTTTCAGCTCAGTGAGCCTCCATGGGGTTACCGTCCACTTGCCGTCAGCACCATGGTCAACATCGGTATGTTCAAACAGGAACAGCATATCAAGCTCACGATGCGCCGGATCGGTAATATATTCGTCCCGTTCAGGCGTGATCCCCGGAGATTCGCCGACAGTAAGGTACCCCTCCCTGCCGTCGAACACTTCCCTATGCATCTCAGCAAGGAATTCATCGAGCCGCGGGCCGTCCTGGCAGAACGGGGCGGGGCTCGAATACCCTTCCGGGCCGGCAGCACCCGCAGACATGGCAGAGCCCCCTACTCCAGGAAGCTCCCCGGCCTCATCTACTTTCTTGGAGATCAGGGTGATCACATCCATACGGAAACCATCGACGCCGCGGTCCATCCACCAGTTCATCATGGCATACACCGCCCGGCGCATGCTGGGGTTTTCCCAGTTCAGATCCGGCTGTTTCTTTGAAAACTGGTGAAAATAGTACTCTCCGCGGATTGGATCGAATTCCCATGCCGACCCGCCGAAATACGATCCCCACCCGTTGGGCTCTGCGCCCTTGGTACCGGGTTCGTGCCCTTCTTTAGCCGGGCGCCACCAGTACCAGTCAGCATGCGGATCGTTTTTATCACGCGATGCCTGGAACCATGCATGCTCGTCTGATGTATGGTTGACAACCAGATCCATCACGATTTTCAGCCCGTGCCTGTGCGCCTGCGCGATAAGCTCGTCCATATCGTCAAGCGTCCCGAACATCGGGTCTATATCCTGGTAATCCGCAATATCGTAGCCGTTATCATCCTGAGGCGACCTGTATACCGGGGACAGCCAGATAACATCTACGCCCAGATCAGCCAGGTAATCCAGGCGCGACGTGATCCCGCGCAAATCCCCTATGCCATCACCATTAGTATCCTGGAAAGACCGGGGATATATCTGATATACGACAGCATTAGACCACCACGGGTTGGGCGTATCGCCGTTAGTATGCACCTGCTGCGGGACTGCTTTGCGCCCGGAATCAGTCATAACTGCTCCTCAATATTTATTTATCGATATTGCCGATATTAGCTCGCCAGTTTCAGTTTACCGGTTTCAGTTTACTGCCGGATCACCGGGTTTCGCCTCTGCCTACTTTACAGCACCCCGCATCACGCCGGACACTACCCATCTCTGGGCAAAAATGTATACGATGAGGACGGGGGCCATAGCCATCAGATAGCTGGCGAACGCTACGGGATAGTTAGTATTGAACTGCGACGAGAACACGTACTGCGACAGCTGTATAGTCGAATCCTGCTGATTGGTAAGGATGATCAGCGGAAGCATGAAATCGTTCCACACCCACAGCACTGTCATAATGCCGATAGTCGCGTTTATAGGCCCCATCAGCGGAAAGACGATAGTCCAGAATACGCGCCACGTACTCGCTCCGTCGATCCGCGCAGCTTCTTCCAGGGACACAGGGATAGAGCGGATAAACCCGACCCCGATAAAAAGGTTCGTCCCCAGGCCAAGCACCGTGTACAGGACGATCAGCCCAAACTGGTTATCCAGATGCATCCACCCCATCTGACGGGCCAGAGGCAGCATGATCACTGTAAACGGCACGAACATGGCCGCAATAAAGAAGTAATAGAGGAATTTGAAGAACGGCCTGTCCATATTGCGGGCGATAGCATATGCTACGAACGTATTGCTCACCAGAGTAAGTGCCGTTGCGCACACAGTGATCAGAAGGGTCGTCCATGCCGCATGGGGGTAATTCACCATATTCCATGCCTGTGCGTAATTGCCCCAGTTCCATGTTTTCGGCAGCTCAAATCCGCCGATAGTAGCATTATCTTTCAGCGACGACACTACAGCGAAGTACAGCGGCACAAGGATAACCAGGGACAGCACTGCAGCCAGTATGGTCAGCGGCCAGTTCACGCGGTTCTGTTTAGACAGGCGCAGCTTGCCCCTGTTGGAATCATAGCGTTTCGCGGCACCGACATTACGCCCCTGGCGCCCCATGGAGCCGAGGCCCGGCTTTTTCTGCGGCGTCCCTGCAGCACCTGCAGTATTTGGATGTGCACTGCTCATCAGATCTGCTCCCTGTTTGAGAAGAACCGTAACTGTACGAAGGCGATAACAGCCAGCAGGATGAAGTACACGACTGCATCTGCTGTCTGATAGGCATATTCGCCGCCCGTCAGGCCGTTATTGTAGATCAGGTAAGAAACGGTTTCCGTTGCGGAATCAGGCCCGCCTCCGGTCAATGCTACGACCTGGTCGAACGCCCCGAGGGCATTTTTCAATGACAGCACCATATTTATGGTCACGAACGGGCCGAGAAGCGGGAAAGTGATCCGCCAGAAGCCCTGCCATGCATTTGCACCGTCTATCTCCGCCGCCTCATATACTTCCTGGTCAATAGTCTGCAGGCCGGCCAGGTACAGCAGTGTGTTGTACGCCACTGACTGCCACACCGTAAGGAAGACGATAGGTATCCAGGCCAGCTGCGCGCTGGTAATCATGGATGTGCTCAGCCAGTCGATATGGAGCGCCTGGCCGAGCGCCGGCAGCGGCACCATGAAAATATATTTGAAGACATAGCCGATAACAAGGACTGCCAAAGTGTACGGGATGAAATATATTGCACGGAACCCATTCTTAAAAGCAATGCGTGAGTTCAGCAAAACAGCTAGGAACATTGCGATAAGGTTGATAAGGACCGTGCATATGACAGCGATAAAAATCGAAAAACCGTACGCATGCCATACACGGTCGTCCTGGAACAGGGCAATGTAATTTTTCAGCCCGATCCATTTATAGGTACCGAAACCCTGCGAATTCGTAAATGAATACAGGATACCCTGGATGAACGGTACGTACAGGAAGAAAGCAAAGATCAGCGCTGCAGGGACCGTCATCCAGTAATAGGTACGGTCCAGCCGCCTGCCTGCCCTCCCCTCTTTTTTGGAGGATACGGGGCCCGCACCTGAACGTGCAGATCCCGGCCCTGGATGCAGAGAAGTTGACACTGTTGTCATAATGGTCTCCTGTTGCCCTACTCAAAAGTCCTGGACTGGACTTTATCCCATTCTTTCTGCATGGCATCGGTAAACTGCTTCGTATTGCCTGTTGTTACCAGTGCCTGCAGGAAGCCTGCGAGATTGATGGATGAAGGTATCTGATGGTCGCAGAAATCTACGATGCGGCCCGAGCGGAAGAAAGGAAGTACGGGGGCGATCTCCCTGCCGCCTGCCTGCGTTTCCTTCAGCGGCGTAAAGGCGTACTGGGCTTTAGCATATTCAGCTACATTCTTCTCACTGAGAAGGAATTCTATAAACATGCGTGCTTCCTTTTCATGCTTGGTGTTTGCGCCCATAGTGAGGAGCACATCGTCACCGGCAACAAGTTTCTGCTCATTGGCATTATTGGTTGCAGGCATGTTGGCGAAGCGCAGGCTGATATCCTTATTGACCGATGTGACCTGCGGTATGGCATACGTCCCGAGAGGGAGGATGGCAGCCTTGCCGTTGGCGAAGTCCTGCGTGGCCTGCTGGTATGTTACGCCTTTGTTTGGCTGCGCATACGTATACAAAGTATGCTCCTTCTGAGCAGTCTCAGTCCACAGCTTGCTGAAATCGGTTTCCTTTTTCTTGAGTTTCGTATAATCGCTCAGCGGTACAAGGGTACCGTTCAGGGAAGCCAGGGGGGCCTGGAGGGTCCATGTATCCGCCCACGATGCCTCAACCGGCGTGATCCCCGCGCTTTTGAGCTTCTGCAATGCTGCGATAAAGCTGTCCCACGTCTGCGGGGGATTATCAGGGTCAAGTCCCGCTTTTTTCCACAGGTCAGTATTGATGATATAGCCTGAAGCATTGCCGGCGTATGGGAGGGCATACAGCTTTTTCTTTGCCGGATCGGACGTCTGGACGAGATCCCTTGATATCTGCAGCATGCCGGTATTGAGCCTTTTCGTGATCGGGTCGCCTTCCCAGTTATGATAGACCCCCGAAGCTGCAAAATATCCGTAGCTGATATCGCCGTTCAATGTGATAACATCGGGTACCCGGCCTTTTACCAGCCGTGTGCGCATATCGGTCTGCGCATTTGCCGTGTTATTGACATTGATTGTAATATTGGGATGAAGCTTCTCAAATTCACGCGCCTTCTGGGTAAACCATGAAGCAGCTTCCGCCTTAAACTGGAAAAAATCAAGGGTGACCTGCTGTGACTGGAAGCTGCCGCACGCCGCGAGCGCTGAACCTGCTAACGCTACGGTAGCCACTGTACTGATAAGCCGTCCTATTATCTTCCTCATTTTAAGGGTGCCATTCCTCATAATGACTCCTTTTACCATGGTACGGCAGCCATGCCGCAACTCACTACAACACTGCCCAGTCTAATTTCTTTCGATTTATATTCCTACTTTGGGCATGTTCCTATTGTTTTGAAAGTAAAGCATGATAATTTAGTATATATGGAAAATAATCGCATACCTTTATGGTTCAGTCACTCAGAAAATACACACGCAATCGCTGCCGATATCATGCGGAACAGCCCTGTTTCACGGTCGCAGCTGGCACGGAAACACAAGCTGTCACAGGGGACATTATCGAAGATAACCAGCGAACTGCTGTATGACGGCATCATCGAAGAAAGCGATGCCGCAGCTTCTCCCGGCAGTGCAGAAATGCGCACGGGAGATGCCGGCAGGGGGAGGCCGCAGACCGCACTGCAGATAGCGGCAAAATCCCGGACTTATATAGGCGTCAATATACACACCTACGAATGCATAATGGCAGTGACCGATGCAATGTGCTCTGCAATCTGTGAGCCCCTTATCATCCACTATGCCGATAACCGTCCGGAAAACCTTACGGCCCTGATCTCCCAGGGAATAGGGCAGCTGTCACAGGCTGCTGCAGAGCGCGGTTTCCCCCAGCCCTCGGCAGCAGGGGTCACAATAGGCGGGCATATCCTCAACGACAATACTGTGACTTTCGCACCGTTCCTCCAGTGGAACAAGAATGTCGATTTCGGCAATATGGTACAGGAAGCCGCACATATGCCGGCAGCAGTATTCAATGATCTGGATTCCCTGCTCGCATACGAAAGCTGGTTCGGTGCAGGCCGCAGTTCCCGGCGGTTCGCCCTGCTGACCGTCGGTCTGGGGATCGGGTATGCGCTGTGCGACGGCGGGGAGCCTGTTGATTACCCTGATAAAAGTTACGGTATGGCAGGGCATGTGCCCGTTGACCCCGACGGGCCGGTCTGCTACGCCGGGCACAAAGGCTGCTCGCAGTGCCTGACTTCACCGTCAATAGCCATGGAATATTCGCAGCTTATCGGGCATGCATCTACATTCGAGGATTTCGCCCGCAACGCGGAATCAGGCAAACCCATAGCCCGCTACCTTGTGGAACGCACATGCTACAGGCTTGGGGTCCTCATAGCGACAGTTGCCAATATGGCGATGCCCGAAAAAATACTTATTGGGGGCGAATCAGCATATCTGGCTGAAAGCGCACTGGAATCCATCAGGACGGGTGCCGGCCGCTACCGGCACAGCAGGGCTCAGCAGGTGCAGTTTGAGATCCTGAAATACGGGTGGGAACGCTGGGCACTCGGCGGGGCTGCGCGGGTTATCGCCATGTCTGTTAAAGGATAGGGCGCAGTGTACTGCTCTATCCCCTCATGCAGGCCTCGCACACACTTACACTTTTTCAGCTGCAAAAATAACAGCCTGTGCAGGATGGAGCTGCGGAGGGCGGATACCGTAATTGGTGAGCGACTGCGCAGACAATGTGACCCCCTCGGGCGTCCACCAGTATAACGGCCCTTCTCCATTGCCTGTACCGGAAAGGTCCCGGCTGGCCGCAAGCGGGTAAACACGGTATGACCCGTCCGGGTCAAGGCCGGGCAGGCGGACAGGTGCAGCAGGGTAATTCGGCGATGTGGACACCTGGATAAAGCGGAAATACCCGCGCGACCTGTCGGCAGAGACCACACCGTCCACGCGGACGGAATCATCGTTGGTATCAGACTGGACCAGGCTGCCTTCAGCAACCAGGGGACGTATGTTTTTATACAGCGAGATCCATGAGGATAATTCATCAAGCTGATCCTGCCCGACAGCATTAAGGTCCCATTCCACACCAAGATGGCCGAAAAGCGACGTGACGGCCCTCATCGACAGCGATGTTGCACGCCGGGTAGAATGTGCAGGGGAAGCGCCAATATGTTCGCCTATCATTTCAGGCGGGACGAGCAGGGCCGTGTACTGCTGTATCGCAGCGCGTTCAACAGGGTCCACGCAGTCAGATGCCCAGATACGGTCGCAGAATGCGAGGATCCCCATATCTACACGCCCTCCGCCCGAACTGCACGACTCGATCTCAAGGCCCGGATGGCGGAGTTTCAGCGCTTCAATGATCGCATAAACAGCCAGGGTCTGGTTATGGACTGCCGGGGTTCCGGAATGCCGGGAAACGGCTTCGGATACAAGCTTGTTATGGTCCCACTTGATATAGCTGATCCCTATTTCGCTGACCAGGGAATCCATAGCATGGAAAATATACGACAGAGCAGCAGGATTGGTCAGGTCAAGCACCTGCTGGGACCGGCCCTGGACGGCACTGCGCCCCGGCGTAGGGGACAGTACCCAGTCAGGATGGGCACGGGCGACCCGGGAATCGGGATTGACCATTTCAGGTTCAAACCACAGGCCAAACTCCATACCCCGGCTGCGGACATAGTCGGCAAGCGGGCGGAGGCCTTCCGGCCATACGTCTTCAGAGACCTGCCAGTCGCCCAGCCCTGAAGTATCATCCCTGCGGGATCCGAACCACCCGTCGTCTACCACAAAACGTTCCACACCGCATGACTGCGCAGCATCGGCAAGCTTCTTCAGCGTATCGAATGAATGGTCAAAATATACGGCCTCCCATGTATTCAGGATGACCGGCCGCGGCTTGCTGCGCAAATTGGGGTGGAGCCGGCGCAGGGTCCTATGGAACCTGCGTGCAACTTCGTTGAGCCCCCGGCCGTAGCTGCCGTATACCCATGGAGTCGTATACCCTTCGCTGGCCTTAAGCTCCACTTCACCGCCCAGAAGCAGCTCTCCGCCGCCTAAAACAGGCAGGCTGAACGGCGTCGAATCTATGCTGAGCGTACTGTTCCCGCTCCATCCCACATGCACGCTCCATACTTCGCCTTCCTCGAAGCCGAATCCGCGGGTACCGGCGCTCATCAGCAGGGATGCATCAAAATCAGGCCTGCCCATGACTGAATTCTTTTCAAAACGGCCTTTAACAAGAGGCTGCCGCTGCGGCGAGCGTTCCCGGAGATGATGCCCTGTCGCAGTCATGATTTCGCTGGCCGCGGGCGGTACCGGGAAACCCAGCTCGACAGCCTGCACAGAAAGGGGGGTTCCACCTTCCGGCTTCCCAATATTCCTGACCTCGGCTTTCTGCCTGACTAACCCGGAATCAAGAACCTGTATTTCCCAGACAAGCTCCACACCCTGCTCGCTGTCACGCGCCACAACTACAGCATGGGGCACTGCAGCCTGATCCGGATATGTACTGCTCTGCGCCTGTGCGGAACGGAGCTCATCATCACCGAATCCGGCAAGGGTGCGCGCCTGCCGGGAAACTTCATCAACAAGCCTGCCGGCATAGTCTGCTGTAAAACTGGTTACGTCAAACTTGCAGAAAAGCTCTGTCCCCTGTGAACGGACAACAAAACGGGATCTGCCGCTCCACGCTTCAGCCTGTACCGGCATGATGCTCGGGAATGGCGTTATATCAAGATTGCCTGAGACCCTTTGGGGGTGGAGCGCATCATACAGGCCCCGGGACGAAGACGGATCGCCCATCTCCCTGCCCCAATGGACTATATGCGGCATATCGGAACCGCACGCCGCCAGGGCAAGCGCGACCCCGCCATTGGCGAGGTATACCGTGCGCAGCGGCATGCCGGCGGATGACTTGGAATCGAATGTATGGGCAGCAGTGGCCATTGGTACCGTTCTCCTGATATATCCTACATTTTTTACACTATAGCTTTTATAGCTTTAGCTTTACAGTGTGCCTGCCTGCGGGGGATACGCTGCATGGCTGGCCCCCATAAGCGTTTCCACTGTTTTCCTTCTGCCACTATATAAGCTGAGCTAACGATACGGAAGGTTACTTTCCCTGCCCGGGCGTGGCACGGTACAAGGGAAAGTAAAGCCAGACCGATTAGCATGGACTGCCGGGATGATGCCGGGAGCGCGGGCGGTGCTGTTCAAAAAAACTGTTGAGCAGCCGGGAGCATTCCTCTTCGCGGATGCCGCCTGTAACCTGCGGATGCGCCCCGATATGCGGGTCGCGGGGGATGTCCCACACAGACCCGCAGGCACCCATCTTAGGGTCCCACGCACCGAAAACGATACTGCCTACATGGGCGCTGACAGCTGCGCCCGCGCACATGGGGCACGGTTCAAGGGTCACAACTAAAGTAAATTCTGCCAAATTCCAGGACCCATTGACGGCGGCGGCAGCACGGATAACTTCGATTTCAGCGTGGGACAGCGGGTCGCCTTCCTGCTCACGCCTGTTATAAGACCGCGCGGCTATTGCACCATCCCTGTCAAGCATCACAGCGCCCACAGGGACATCTGCGTTCTTCCCAGCCTCGCGGGCGCAGCGCAGCGCCTCTCCCATTGCTGTAGCCAGCGCTTCTCTGTTGATGCCCATATCCCGCCTGACTGTATCTGCAATAACTTACAGCACCAGTATAAGACACCGGCATGGAGAGGATGGTATGGATGGATCGGGGGCGGGACCGTGAACGCCTTCAATCAGGTATCTTCCGGAAGGGAATGCCTTATTATTGTTGTTTGCGCAATTGTTATTGTTTGCGCCTGCGTGATATGCCGCTGCCCAGCCGCTTAAAATGCTGTTCAAGGACCAGGGCTGCAGAAAACAGCTCCGCAGGAGTGGCTTCCAAAGCCGTGCACAGCTGCCATATCTTATCGAGGCTCACTGATTTTTCGCCGCGCTCCACGCGCCCAACGTACGACCTGTCCATTTGAGCCGAAAGTGCAAGATCCTCCTGGCTCATATTCTTTCTTTCGCGGAATTTCCGGATAGCCCGACCAAAAGAAAGCCTCTTAATATAAGCATCGTTCGCTTTCATGCGGTTCATCGTCCGTCCGAATCGGCGAGATATCAACGGATTATAAGCCGTAAATCTAAAAACAGCCTGTGAACTTCCCGGCTGTCCCGTGCCGCTCTCTAGCCTATGCCGTGACGTATCATAAAAGTATGACTATGCATCTTACAGTTCTGGATCATCCGCTGGTAGACCACAAACTTACTGTCCTGCGGGATAAAAATACGCCATCCAATATTTTCCGCGAGCTGGTCAGCGAGCTGGTGACCCTTGAAGCATACGAGGCGACCCATGACCTTGCCGTTGAAGACCGGCCTATTGAGACCCCTGTAGCATCTGCAACGGGAAGGCATCTTGCCGGCCCCAGGCCGATGGTCGTGCCTATACTCCGTGCCGGGCTGGGCATGCTCGACGGCATGACACGCCTGCTGCCCACAGCCGAAGTTGGCTTCCTCGGCATGCGGCGCGATGAGAATACGCTTGATATCATCACTTATGCAAACCGTCTGCCCGATGACCTGACTGACCGCCAGTGCTTCCTGCTTGACCCGATGCTCGCAACAGGCGGGACACTTGTTGCTGCAATCAAATACCTCAAAGAACGCGGCGCCAAGGATATTACCGCCATTGACATCCTTGCCGCCCCGGAAGGGCTGGACCGCCTTGAAAAGGAAGTGGACCCGTCCATAGACTTCAAAGTGGTCGTCTGCGCGGTGGACGAAAAGCTTAACGATAAAGCGTATATCATCCCTGGCCTGGGCGACGCCGGCGACCGCCTGTACGGGCTGGCAGAGTAACACAGCTCTCCCCTATCGTCCAGGGCCTGACGGCAGTATGCCCGGCAGCAGTTTTATAAGACCTATATGAGGTGAAACATGCTCAGCATTTTTGACATGTTCAGCGTGGGCATCGGTCCGTCGTCATCTCATACTGTAGGGCCTATGCGCGCGGGGAAAGCTTTTTCCGATGCCCTTGTCCGGAAGGGCCTGCTCGGCTCGGTTGCGCGGATACATGTTGTACTGTACGGATCGCTGTCGCGCACAGGCAAAGGCCATGGTACAGACCGTGCTGTCGCTGCCGGGCTTGGGGGCTGGGAACCTGAAACCGTTGACCCCGGGCACGTATTGGCCGTGCTTGACGAGTGCTGCCGGAAGCAGGAAATAACCCTTAATTTCACCCATACGATCCCCTTTTACAGGGAAGACATCGAATTCGACCTGTGGCGGACCCTTGATTACCATCCTAACGGTATGGAGATGAAAGCCTTCGATTCGTCCGGCAATGAACTTTACAGCGACACAGTCTATTCGGTTGGCGGCGGTTTTATTATCCACGGCAGTGAGATCAGCGGGGTTTGCTGCAAAACTGCAGAAGGGCAGGGTCCGGCTGCGGTCCCCTACCCTTTCGCTAATGCGGCAGAACTGGTTGATATCTGCGGGCGCGAATCAAAATCCATTGCTGACATAGTATTGGAAAATGAGCTGGTGTCCCATACGGAAGACGAGATAAAGGACTATATCCACAGGGTCTGGCACTTTATGCATGAGTGCATCACAACCGGGTGCCTCAGCGAAGAAACCATACTGCCGGGCGGACTCCGGGTACACCGCCGGGCGCCGGGCCTTTACAGGGCCCTGGCAAAGACCGGCGATACCGCCATATTCGGAGAAAATAAAGAGCTTATCAGCAGGCCGCTGAGTACAACAAACGGCAGCGTTATGGAATGGGTTGACCTGTTCGCGCTTGCGGTCAATGAAGAGAATGCCGGCGGCGGACGGATAGTGACTGCCCCGACAAACGGCGCTGCAGGCATCGTCCCGGCTGTCCTGCACTACTACTGGTATTTCATTGACAATGCTGACGAGGCAGGTGTAACGGAATTCCTCCTCACTGCCAGCGCTATAGGCTACCTGTTCAAACGCAATGCATCCATTTCCGGTGCTGAAGTCGGATGCCAGGGTGAAGTGGGCAGCGCCTGCTCTATGGCTGCCGGCGGCCTGTGTGCAGTCCTTGGCGGAACGCCTGCCCAGGTGGAGAATGCTGCCGAAATAGGGATCGAACACAATCTTGGGCTGACCTGCGACCCAGTGGGCGGGCTGGTGCAGATCCCCTGCATTGAACGCAACGCTATGGCTTCCAATACTGCCGTCAATGCCGCACGTATGGCGCTGCTCAGCAACGGTTCGCATATCGTATCGCTGGATTCCGCAATTGAGACAATGCGCCAGACGGGGCATGACATGATGTCGAAGTACCGTGAAACTTCCGAAGGCGGGCTTGCCGTTAACGTTGTTGAATGCTGAAGCCGGTGCGGGCTGACCTGACTAGCCGGCTATCCGGCGCGCGCAGGCTGTCCGCCCTATTCGACTTCTAAACCGTAGTTTTCTGCCATGCTCCGGATATCAGGGGCGCCGTATCTGTCAACAAGCTCATGCCAGCGCCGCACATTAGCTTCCCCGAAACGCGCACAACGGCGGGAATACCCCTCAACAGATACGAATACGATGGGATCTGACTTGCTGTTGAATTTATCCGCATACATGACGATCTCCTGCTCACGGGTAAGCGGCACGTAATCAGCCGCGGGGAGATCCAGATGCTGCCGCTCAACCATATCCCTGGTCAGCCCAAGGCCTGTATGGTTGCGGGCAAACTGCGCCACCGCTTCATCGGCGCCGGAATCACGCAGATATGTATATCCCAGTATCCCGTGCCGAATATAGTCCCTGCGGAAAGTCACAGGATGGGCAGGATCAGCCTCCCTGCCCCCGTACGATCCCAGATCATCGATGACCTGATACGTACCGATGTCGTGGATAAGCGCGCCTAGCACGGCCAGGGGAAGGTCAACCGGGCGGCTGCCGTCCGTTGCTGTCCCATAGCCCCCGGCACTTCGGCCCGCAGTATCTTGCCCATAGGCACCATGCCCTGCAGTGTTCCTGCTTGCAGTACTGTGGCCTGCGGCGCTTCCCCCTGCGATACTTTTGCAGATGCGCTGGGTAAGGAGCGCAACGATTGCACAATGCGAAGCGATAAGGTCGAATGCCCTGTCGCCCGGCGCCTGATCGCTGTGGAGGCTGAGGGCCCAGCCCAGGGCTTCCTCTGATATCTCAAGCTGCGGAAGTATATCGTCGAGTATCCGCGTATTCCATGTGCCGCTCCGCGCACCAGGCCAGGGGATACCTGCTCCACCGGTTGCGTCGGCCTCGCCAGCCGCGCCTGCCTTACCGGCCATTCCTGGCACGCTGGCTGTATTATGCCTGCTGTCCCTGCCGGTTTTCCCCGACCCAAAACCCAAATCCATATCCCTATCATAAAACGCGCGGAGCACCGGCAGCATTTGCTGCCTGCATGTGTGCCGTCCATAAGCGGTTCCGGCGGAAATAGGCGGACAGCACAGTTCAAAAATCGTTACCCCTTATCGTTACCTTTATACTGGATACATAATGTTTTAAAGTGTTCATCAAGCTTAGCGATAGCCTATATGTTACGTTACCGCAGCTTCATAAATTCCACTCTGTTCAGCGACAACCCGGAGGCTGCCGGCAAAATGCCGCCTGGCATTTACCTCAGGCGGATTGGATAAAATGGATGCATGATTGGAAAGCCGCATATCAGGGCCGCCGACTGGCGGGCGCATAAGCACGATTTTGCGGCGCTCGTTGTCGGCATGATAGCGGCAGCGTGCATCATCCTCGGGGCGGCAATAGGCATTATCCGCCTGTTCCAGTCTTCACAGCAGGGGCGCACCCCCAATGATGCAGGCATAACAACACTAAGCTCGTCAGCCACACCCGGAAATACAGCCCAATCAGCACGGTCCGCGAAGCCTGCCCGATCATCCGGATCTGCTGCAAAGACGGCAGAACCGAAGGCGCCGGGCAGAAAAATCGACTGGCATGGCCCAACCGGCGGGGTGCAGCCGAACCTTGCCGACTACGGCGATCTCTCAATTGACGTAGACCTCAAAAAACAGCGCGTATATGTTAAATCAAACGGCCAGACTATTTACACGATGATCGCCAGTACAGGGATGGACAACACTACGCCAACCGGCAATTTTGTAGCAGGCGGGTATGCGCCCAACCCTCGCGGGGCATCTTTCTACAATACTGCGGAGCGGATGGGCGCGCAGAACTGGATCTGCATCCATGACAATATCCTTTTCCATTCCGTCCCTACTGACATCAACGGCGAATACATCACCAGCGAAGCTGAAAAACTGGGCAGCCCGGCATCGCACGGCTGTATCCGCCTGAGCATCGCAGACAGCAAATGGCTCTACGACCAGCTCCCCACGGGGACGCCCATCCATATCTACTGAGCACTAAAGTGCTGCTATAGGTATCCCGCTTTTCTAAGAAAATTCGCCAACATATTTTCTACCTGGCTTGAACCAGCTCCTGAACTTCTTCCGTTTCGCTCACCAACTCTGGTAATTATTAAACCTCTTTTTGCCCGAGAAATCGCTACGAAAAAGGTGCTCATTGCCTCTAAAATACTACCCTCTGTATGCTTATTGTCCCACCACGAATTTCCCTCAAGACCAATCAGATAAACATATTCATATTCAAGCCCCTTACTCCTATGTATCGTCATAATCGGTACAATACCAATTCCGCGAAGGGAATCAATAGCCTCCGACCAATCATTCTCAGATATCTCAAGCTCTTGCTTGAAACAATGAATAAATTTTTTACGGCACGATTCCAAAACCCCTTCCTCCTCATATTGAGGATATGCTTTTTTCAAAACCGCTTTACCCCCTAATGCAGTATCAAGCTTATCAAGCACCTTAAGAGAATTATAGGAGCGCCCTTCATTACAAATACTGATGCATTTAGAATATACTAGCTCTAATTTTTCAAGTTGCTTATCATCCTCTCTGGCGTCAGGGAGCCCACAAATTCTCATTAATTCATTTTCAACATTCCTTCTGATATCATCAGGATCGCTAGGGTTGATACTCAACCTAATTAGATCAATAACTAATCGGGTAAATGGATCATCAAGAAGCATCTGGAGCTTAGCTGCATCTTGGGAACGGATATTGAATTGATCCAGTTTTTTCTGAATTTTTGATGTATACTCTCTAACCTTCTTCCGCGTTAAAATACAAATATTTTCAGGGGCAATACCGGAATTAATTTCCTTTTTTATACTTTCAGCCACTTCGTCTGATTCGATGTCGTCATTCCTTGAACTTAGAACGCAGATATTCGTATCATTTCTGTCACCCATTACCCCTGTCTTCGGGCACGGCTGTTTAAGCAAAGGATAAAATTTCCTCTGAAAATCTACTAATGTCTCTGTAGAACGATAATTTGCTAAAAGTATATAATCGTTTGGAGAATAGTCATCTTCGAAACATTCAAACGCATCCTGTTTAGCTCCCGCCCATAGCATTATCCTTTGCTTAACGTCACCAACGGCAGTAATCCTGCTATCAGTATCTTTAAAAACTTTTTTGAGAAAATTATATTGCGCACTTGTCGTATCTTGAAATTCATCAACAAAAACATAAGGATAGGTAGCACGAATTGCCCACTTCACGTATGTATTTCCAGTAATGCTACCCGCAAGATAAAATATCATACGAAACGTTAATTCACTTGATGAACCATCGGAAGGATGTAGCAATTTATTCCATAGCCTTTCCCACTGTCTGGTATTTTCATCCTTCATGTATTGTTCTAATGCCTTATCTATATCCTTCCTTCTTTTATTATCATCTATAATTTTATAATTATAACTTGGACGTAATTTATCCGGCAGGATATTTAGAAACTGATCAACAAGCTTCTTCGCAAAAGCATCAAAAGTGTAAGAATCAAACCTCCTATACTCATTGTTTTTGCAGCGCTCCGAAACACGAGCTCTAAGGTTATCTGCTGAACTATTTTTAAAACTTATGGCTAAGACACGATATGGAGACGGGCAGAGTTCTGTCTGTAACAAATAACATGCTTTTTGAGCTAAAAATTCTGTTTTTCCAGCTCCTGGGCCTGCTGTTACCACAACATTATGGTCAAAATCGCGAAGCGCCTTAACGGCTTCCTGCTCAAGTACAATACCACCTACAGTTTCCCAATCACGACTATGCATTTGTATCTTCTCCATTTTGCTTTAGTATTTCCGAGACTTTACTCACTAACCTTTTTAGAACACCTGGGACATTTTTCTGGAAAGTATCCTCGTCTAGCAATGAAAGGACACGTATATGAGTAGCCGGTTTACCACGATTTAAAAATAAATAACGATACCAAACCATATATTTCTTTTGCTCACTATTATATGTCGCACCAACACCTCCTTTTTTATGTAATACAGCCCGTATAGCATCACGTATCGCATTTTCACCTTCAGTGTTTCGCGGACCTTGCAAGCCTCTAGCCAGCGACTTATATTTTTCCGGGTACGCCTCTAACATTAAAAAATCAATATCTAATGGCGCAGAAAAGAAAACACCATACTTTTTTTCCAGATAACCTATCCACTTTTCTATATCTTCCGCAGTAGCACTATCTCTCGCTTCAAGCTCTGGCAATTCTATAATTTTTCCTGTTACTGGATCCGCATCCGCAAAATCATTATCTAAAAGCTGCAACTGTTCTACAATATATACTATTCGTCCCCAGCCACCTCCATAACGCTCCTGATCAAAATCTAGAAGCGTGACATAAGGGATATTTAATCTACGTAGCAATTTCCAAAAATAGTTGACATGCCGCCCGCCTAAAGGAACAACTGATATTCTCTGGCTGTCGACATTTCCTCCCAGACTCTCCAATACCTTAGGAAGAATTATTTCTTCGCTGTCTCCTTCCCCTAGAACTACTAAATCAGCAAAATACAGTTCAGGATAAGCCATAATGGCCTCCTTTACATATTTTTGATCCTCTGCATCGCTATTATGATCCAAGGTAATCGGTACACAATTTGTGCAAGAGCCCTTATCTAATCTAAAGTAACAAATGCTTTCAGGATCTACTCTTTTCACAATCGAAGAAGAATGTGATGTAATAATTACCTGGCATGCTTTTTGGCCTGCAATCTGTTTCAAGCGATTAACCAACTGTCCAAGTAAATGGGGAGCAACATGATTCTCTGGCTCTTCTACTGCAATAAGAGTCAAGCAACTAGTAGGCTTATTACGAATAAACATCTTTTGTTTATTCTGGTACTCAAAGTCAATCGCACTCCCGATAAGCGAAAAATATAACAATGATCTCTGTCCATCACTAAAATAATCAATTGTGTAGTCTTTATTATTAATTCCAGGAGAAAAGGTTACCTGGGGGGATTTAACCGTTGACGCAAAATCAGTTGTCGAAAAACTTAAAGAAGCTTCCTTATACCTGGGATCATTCTCATATCCGCCCCAAGACTCAGTAATAAAATTTCCCAGTTTCTTGGCATCCTCCTCATTCATAAATGTATCATTGAGTTCCTTAATTTTCTTCTCAATAATGTTTTTCGTGTCTAGGCTCCAGCCAATCTGCTGGATGCTTTCCTGAAGAATATTCCTTGAACCACTTCTTAAAAGATCCCCCGGATTCCTAACGGCTGGAATATATATTAAACGTATTCTATTCAGCCTGGTACGCTCCGCCGGTTCCTTTCTCTCATCTTCCTTCTTAACATTTTCAGGGTTCTTAACAAAATATGTCTTAGAATCAATATCTCCCTCAATTGACGTGCCGAAAGACCACGTAGCTTCAAGCCGGACCCTTAATATAGGCTCCTTCTCCTCCTTATCAATTACAAAACTATCAAAATATTCAGGGATATCTTCCTTAAAGGAACTTTGTTCAAACCCAAAAACCGCCTCTATAAACATTTCAATATTCTCAACACTTGAAGGATCCCGATCCTCATCAATATGAAAATCTTCACGAACTAATGCTCTTACCCGCATATCTGTAGAAAAGATTTTAGAGAGAGCAACCAAGGCAGCCGTTTTACCCGATCCATTCGAACCAATAAACGTCGTGCATTCATTAAAATTAATAGTCTGTTCGCTGCCGAATGACTGAAAATTCTTAATTTTTACTTTTTTCAAATACACAGTAATATCCCTGTCCTTCCCTGAATTACCAGTAGGTTTACGCAATAAATCTACCACTCAACCCCTACTGATATCAATAGCCCCTAAGCCAAAAGAACTTGGCAGACAGATAGCCTATGATTGTCTGACTACCAGCAAATGAACACAACGTATATCCAATCTCCTACTTATCAGTATGCAGACATACACTATTGAAGGAAAGGGAACGTAATGGCATCACAACTTGAGATAAAAACAATTGAAGAATTTATCAACCGTTGGCAAGGACATGGGGATGAGAAGCAAGAGACACAACGTTTCTGGATAGACCTTTTACAAAATGTTCTCCACCAGGATAAAGTAACTGAAACTACATTATTCGAGCATAAAACAAGTGCCAACGGATATATAGATGTGTGGGTTCCTAATGCACGTTTCCTTGTAGAGCAAAAGAGTGCGGGTATTAATCTTGATAAGCCAGAAATTCGGCAGAATACTCCCGTAACCCCCATAGAACAGGCACTACGTTACGCTAATAGTCTTAGACCTTCTCAAAAACCAGCAATAATATGTACCTGTAACTTTGAAAAGTTCAGATTTTACGATCTCGAACAAGATCCCGCAGCAAAATCACCTATAGATGAGTTTACACTTAAAGAACTGAAAACGCATATTGATACTCTCCATCAGATTTTCAGCGAGACAAATTCTAAACTTGTGGTCCAGCAAAAGCTATCCGAAAATGCTGGGCTTTTAGTCGCAAATCTCCACAAGTCGATTGCTAAACAATACGGAGATTTTGATGATAAGGGTATACGCCGTAGTCTTGCAACTCTGACCGTACGCCTTGTTTTTTGTATGTATGCTGAAGACTCTGGATTATTTCAGCCAGACTCATTCACTAATTACATCAAAGAAACTCCAGCTCCACAATTACGGCGTGCTTTGATTGAACTTTTCACAGTCCTAGATACAAAGCCAGAAAATCGCGACAGGTATCTGGAACCTTTCCTTAAAATCTTCCCTTATGTTAACGGCGGGCTATTCAGTGATAGTATCGCTATCCCTCCACTTACGGAAGATATCCGTAACGCAATATTAAATGCCAGCGAAACATTTCAATGGCACGATATCAGTCCCGTAATTTTCGGCTCGCTTATGGAAGAAACTCTTTCACACACTGAACGTCGACGTGGAGGTATGCATTATACTTCCGTAGAAAATATCCACCGTCTTATTGACCCTCTATTTTTGGATGATCTCAAACAACAATTTTCCAATATCGAGAATAATAATGCACTCACCGCAAGGCAAAAAGTAAACCGATTTACAGAGTATCAAAATATGCTCGCATCATTAAAGTTTCTTGATCCTGCATGCGGTTCAGGAAACTTTCTGACAGAAACTTATATCCAATTACGTCAGCTTGAAAACAGGGCACTCCAATACATTCTCAAGGACCAAGGCATGTTCGATCTTGGTGGCAGTGAATCTCCGATCAAGGTTAGTATCGACCAATTCCATGGCATAGAAATCAACGATTTCGCAGTACAAGTAGCTAAAACAGCCCTCTGGATAGCAGAGCAGCAGGCACTTGACGCTACAGAGGCTATTGGCGGGCAAGCTCTGCCCCATCTACCACTTCATGATTCGGGGAACATTGTGGAAGCAAATGCCGTACGCTATGACTGGAATGACCTTCTCCCAGCAGAAGAGTGTTCCTATATCATGGGAAACCCGCCATTCATCGGACATTCGCAGAAAACCAAAAGAATATCTGAAGAACTTCGAGATATCTGTGGAGTAAAAGATGTAGATTATGTTGCTGCATGGCTACATAAAAGCTCAGCATACTTGCATAAGAACTCTTCTGCGAGCTTCGCCTTTGTATCTACTAATTCAATCACACAAGGCGCTCAGGTTACACCCGTGTTTAAACCATTATTTGATTCCGGATATCGTATTCACTTTGCCCATCAAACTTTCAGGTGGAACGCACAATCAACAGACAATGCTAATGTTCACGTTGTAATAGTTGGATTAACTAAACGGGTAATATCAAAAGCAAAGTTATATTCCTACACAAATATATCTGGAACTCCACAAATCAGGATAGTAGATAAGATCAATGCTTACTTAATCTCCGCACCAAATATTTTCATTACCGCGAGATCGCAGAAGAACGGAACACGTAATACCAATTTAGACATAGCAGTTTTCGGCTCGATGCCTGTAGATGGTGGAAATTTATTAATCAATACCCAATCTGAGTACGATGAGATAACGCAAGATCCAGTAGCATATAAATACACAAAGCGATATGTTAACTCGAAGGAGCTAATAAACAATATTAACCGTTGGTGTTTTTGGCTTGTTGATGCAGAGCCCTCAGAAATACGAAATTCAAGTATTTTGGCACTCAGAGTTTCAAGATGCAAAGAGTTTAGAGAGGCTTCCCCTAAAACCGGAGATGCCTATAAAAACCGGCACACACCATGGTTATTTAGAGATAACCACCAACCATCTAGTAACTATATTTGTATACCCAGCGTATTTAGCGAACATAGAGAATATGCAACTTGTGCATATCTTTCAAAGGAATATATTACTGGTAATGCCTGCTTTGTCTGCCCAGATCCGAAAGGTTTAACTTTCTCAATCATTGAGTCCAAAATGTTTATGGTCTGGCAAAAAACAATTGGAGGAAGGCTGAAATCAGATTGCAGATTCTCAAACACTCTAGTCTGGAATAACCTTCCTCTACCTCCTCTTAGCGAAGAAATGAAACAACAACTCATCCTAGCAGGAAAGAACGTTCTTGAGGCACGCAAGAATCATCCCGGACAGTCATTAGCAGATATCTACGATCCCAATTTTATGCCACAAGATTTACGTAAGGCACATCTCGCACTTGACAAAGTAGCAGATGTGGCATTCGGAGCAAAACAGCTGTGCACTTCCGATGATGAACGCCTTGAAATTTTGTTCAGAAGTTATGCGCAATTAACTAACAACTGATATCGGATTTGAATTATTCTTGCAGTGCGCGAAATTTCCCGATATCAGGACGCTGCGGCTACAGCGGACGTTAGAATAGCAGATATGATTACAGGTTCAACAGGTTCAATAAACTCAGCAGATTCTGCGCGCACCTCGCAATGGAAGAACCCGCTCCGTGATTCGCGCGATTTAAGGCTACCCCGTATTGCAGGGCCTTGTTCCCTTGTACTGTTCGGTGTTACCGGCGATCTGTCGAAAAAGAAACTTCTCCCGGCCGTATACGACCTTGCTAACCGCGGCCTCCTGCCGGCAGGGTTCGGGCTGGTCGGTTTTGGACGGCGCGACTGGTCGCATGACGATTTCGCGGGATTCGTTAAAGAAAATGTCCGGGAACACTGCCGTACTCCCTTCAATGATTCCACCTGGAAGCATCTGAGCGAAGGGCTGCGTTTCGTTCAGGGCACTTTTGATGATGCTGATGCATTCGCACGGCTGAGCAGCACAGTCGCAGAGCTGGATCAGATAAGAGGCACCGAAGGCAACCATGCTTTCTATATGTCCATCCCGCCGAGGGATTTCCCTGTCGTAGCGAAGCAGCTTGCCGATTCAGGGCTTGCGAGGTCTGCCGGCGACGCATGGAGGCGCGTTATTATTGAAAAACCTTTCGGGCGCGACCTGGCGAGTTCGCGGGAACTTGACCGCGTTGTGTCGGAAGTGTTCGACCCAAACTCGGTATTCCGTATTGACCATTATCTCGGTAAGGAAACTGTGCAGAACCTTCTAGCGCTGCGTTTCGCCAATATGATGTTTGAGCCGGTATGGAATTCGAACTATGTCAGCCACGTTGAGATAACTATGGCTGAAGATATCGGCATCGGAGGCCGCGCAGGATATTACGACGGGATAGGTGCCGCCAGGGATGTCATCCAGAACCATCTTCTCCAGCTGATGGCGCTCACTGCCATGGAGGAGCCGGCCAGTTTCAACGCGAAAGACCTGGCGATAGAGAAACTCAAAGTCCTTTCCTCTGTACGGCTGCCGGAAGATCTTGCGGCACATACTGCGAGAGGGCAGTATTCAGCAGGCTGGCAGGGCTCTGAGAAAGTTGTCGGATACCTGGAGGAAGCCGGCATCAGCCAGGATTCCACTACAGAGACTTATGCAGCCGTAAGGCTTGATATTGATACCCGACGCTGGGCGGGAGTCCCGTTCTACCTGCGCACAGGCAAACGGCTGGGCAAGCGCGTCACTGAGATCGCCGTAAACTTTAAGCGCGCCCCGCACCTGCCGTTCGATTCCACGTCAACGCAGGAACTTGGCGAGAACGCTATCGTCATACGGGTGCAGCCCGACGAAGGCATTACCCTGCGGTTCGGTTCCAAGGTACCGGGCACTGCCATGGAAGTGCGCGACGTGAATATGGATTTCACCTACGGCAACTCGTTCACTGAAGCTTCCCCCGAAGCCTATGAACGCCTGATCCTGGATGTCCTGCTTGGAGATCCGCCACTGTTCCCCACATCCCGGGAGATCGACCTGTCATGGAAGATCCTTGACCCGATAGAAGAGTTCTGGTCGGCCCAGGGCCAGCCGGAGCCATACCGTGCAGGAACATGGGGTCCGGCGCAGGCAGATACCATGCTGGCTAACGATGGGCACAGCTGGAGGATCCCGTAAACCCGGAAGGGATCTCACCCATCCCTTATCCCCAAACCCCTGTTCCGCGGGTGCTGCGGAATGCGGAGTGCAGGATCCGCAGCTGATACAGGGACCTAAGAACAGGATTCGGGGCTGCAGGGTGTGGGGACTGGAGAACCGCAGGGACATATACAGGAACAAAAACATACAGGAGCATATATGAAAGCCAGACTTAATAACTGCACTACAGCACAGATCACTGCAAAGATCAAAGACCTTCACGAAGAACGCGGAGAATCGACGGAAGGCCGCGTCTTCACTATGCTTATCCATACTTCAGAAGATGATCTGGAAGACGCACTTGCTGCAGCAAACGTAGCGAGCCGCGAACATCCATGCCGCATTATCGCCATAGCAACATGCAGCGGGAAGGGCAGCGACCCCGACACCCCGCTCAATGCTGAGATCCGCTTCGGTGCCGATGCGGGCGCGGGCGAGATAATCGTCCTGTTCCCGACCGGCGGTCTCCTGCGGCACCTTGATACCCTTGTTATCCCTCTGCTTGTGCCTGATGCCCCGGTACTCGCATGGTGGCCGGAAGAAGTGCCCGGAAATCCGTCTGAAGACCAGATCGGCAGGATGGCACGCAAGCGCATTACCGATGCCCAGCAGACAGAAGATCCTGAAAGGACCTTTGAAAACCTGCGCGCGCACTGGACAAAGAATGACACTGACCTGTCATGGACACGCCTGACTATCTGGCGCGGGCAGCTTGCAGCGCTGATCGACCAGCCGCCGCATACAGCTATACAGTCTGTAACCGTCCGCGGCGCCAGGCATTACCTGCCGCTGGAGCTCCTTGCCGCATGGCTTGCATGGTCGCTGAAAGTCCCCGTTACCGTTGACCGCCAGGATGATGCCGCCAGTGTGACCAGCGTTGAGATCACGCGTGAGAACGGCGTTGCCAGCATCCAGCGGACGGGCATTGACGAGCTCCAGGTACAGGAGCCAGGCAGGAACCCGCAGAAAATATCGGTCCCCCACCGCACACTTACTGACAGCATCAATGAGGAGATGCGCAGGCTTGACCCCGATGCCATTTACGCGGCCGTCATCAGAGATGGCTGGGATCTCGTACCGCACGAGTAGGCAACACGTCCCCAGAACGCAGATTATACATTATGCAAAGCGTCGTCTAAACTGGGTATATGAGTGTCAGTACATGGGAATTTGGGTTTAAAACTGCTTATGCGTATTCCAGCCGGGAAGAAACCGTTGCTGCTGTAACTGCTGCGCTTTTCGAGCGCACTGCACAGCTGTGCATGTCACAGAGCCGTGTTGATATCGCCCTGACCGGCGGGACTGACGGTATCGCCGTCCTGTCTGCAGCGCATAGCGTTATGTCCAGGGTCCGGAAATCCGATGCAGATCCGCTGTCCCACATCATTAAGGCGATCGATTTTTCTAAAGTTCATTTCTGGTGGGGCGATGAACGTTTCGTCCCCGCAGATGACCCTGACCGCAACGCTCTGCAGGCGCGGACAGCCTGGCTGGACAGCCTTACAGCGCACCACGGCCTGCCGGAGGGGAATATCCACGAGATGCCTGCTGATACGCGGCCAAAAGGGCTGATCGAACAGTGCCGCAATGATCCCGATGCCAATTTGAAAGCCATGAGGGCAGCTGCTTCACATTACCAGGATGAGCTCGGTTCACAGCTTGGGGATAAGGGGCATCTGGATATCGCACTGTTCGGGGTAGGTCCGGACGGCCATTTTGCTTCGCTCTTCCCTGATCGCCCTCAGATATACAATACGGACAGCGGTACGCTTGTACTCCCTGTTACTGATTCCCCTAAAATGCCGCCGCTCCGGCTGACCCTGACCGCGCAGTTCATCCAGACAGCTTCCTGCGTATGGGTAGTCGCTACCGGCCAGCGTAAGGCGGAAGCCGTCGGAAGGGCACTCCGCGAGGCAAATAACGGCGATGTGCCAAGCTCATTCGCGCAAGGTGCTGAAAGGACTATCTGGTTTCTTGACCGGAAATCCGCAGTACATCTTCAAAAGACAGCGGAAGCGCGCCTGTAATCAGTTCCACGTCATGGGTCACCCCAGCAAGACGCCCGCTGCCGATCGCAGTATAAGTTGACACCCAGGCATCAGGCTCCCAGTCCGGCACATCGTACTGTGCCCTGCGGCTGGCGTACGCTTCTTCAAGGGTCTCATTTTTATAGGTGACTGCTGTGCCGGTCTCCCTGGACAGTATCCCGGCAATCTCACCAAGCGTCAAAGACTGGGGGCCGGTAAGGGTATAGGTCGTATTGCTGTGCAGGGCGGGATTCCTCAATATCGCCGTGACCGCTGCAGCTACATCCCTCTGCGATACCGCAGACACCCGCCCGTCGCCGGCAGGGCCTGCAATAATGCCGGACTTTCCCCACTCTATAAAAGCTTCGATGTAGAAATTATCGCGCAGGAACGTATATGGCAATCCTGATTTTTTGATATATTCTTCAGTTGCATAGTGGTCGCGGCCTAAGGTGAAGTCAGCGTCTTCGGAAGCACCGTCGAAAGACAGGTAAACAAGATGCCTGACACCCGCCTCCTGTGCAGCGTCAACGAATCCCTTATGTTCCTGCACCCTGCCGGGGCCTTCATGCGCGGAGACCATAAACACAGTCCCCACACCCCGCAGGGCTTCCACTGTCTGAGGATCATACCCGAATATGAACGGGGCCGCCTGCGCACCTTTAAGCCGCGGAACCCGGCCCAGGGAGCTAACACGCGCCAGAAGCCTGAGCGGGTACCCTTCGGCAGAAAGTGCTGCCGCTGCGGCGCCGCCGATATTCCCTGTTACCCCTGTTACAGCAATAAGCGGCAACTGATCCATATCCTGCCCTGCCATAGTATCCATATTTTCAGAGTATCCTTATCTTTGCTGCCTGGTGCCTGTATATTACGCCTGCCCACCTTACCGTACCGGGTATTGTATTGTGTTCTATGCATTGCGTCACATCAGGCAAAGCCTATTTCCGTTTGCGGGCAAATCTTTTGCCTGCCTTACGCGGCTGCCCGTTTCCTGTCCCGGCCTGTTACCGTCATCAGGAGACGGTCTATCCCCTTGATCACCCAGCATACGGCAATCGCGATCACAATAATAATGAGGATATTCCGGGCTGCAACCAGGTAGCCGATCCTGACCACATTGACGAAAGCATACGGATAAGCATGGAAAACCAGGCCGTGCAGGAACATCCAGCCGACCCAGATGAGCGGGATAACTACACATCTCGGGATGATACCCGGGCCTGACATATCGCGCGGTCCCCAGATGAGCCAGACAGCCCAGGTCAGCGCCGGAGTAACAATATGCTGCCACGGGTTCGTGACCAGGGACCAGCCGCGGAGGGGGTTCGTGGGCGCGATAGCAACCGCATACACAACAGCGGTCACCAGTATCATCATGAGCGCGCACATATGGAGCGCCTTGCGCCATGGGGTACGTTTCTGCGGGTTCAATGCAAGCATGAGCGTTACGGCAGCAACCATAATATTCGACCACATGGTGAAATAGGTGAGCTGCTGCATACCGCGTAAAGCCATGCCGGGTGTGCCTTCCGGCAATCCTCCGAAAAGGCCTTCGCCCGTTTTCTTATTGTCAGCTTTGCCGAGAAGCGTAATCGTATTGGTGAGGATCACACCGCCCCACGCAACAGCAGTATTTACCCACAATGCAGGGCGGGTACCTTTAATAAGTTTCACAGATACTAGTTTTCCTGTATCTCTCGACGTCCTTCCTGAGCCCACAATGTATGGAAAGTGCCGGGCCTGTCTACCCGCTTGTATGTGTGCGCGCCGAAAAAGTCACGCTGCCCCTGGATAAGCGCCGCGGGCAGGCGTCCGGAACGCAGCCCGTCATAGTATGCGAGTGAGCTTGAGAAAGCAGGGACGGGGATACCCGCCTGCGCGGCCGCAGCCACCACCTGGCGCCAGGCATCATGGGCGTTTTCCACTGCATCCTTAAAATACTCGTCAAAAAGGAGGGAGGTGAATGTGCGGCCTGAACCGTAAGCGTCCGAAATGCGGTTGAGGAACTTCGCGCGGATAATGCAGCCCCCGCGCCAGATACGGGCTACAGCCCCAAGGTCGATATCCCATCCATACTGCCTGGCGCCGGCGCTGATCTCGTCGAACCCCTGGGCATACGCCACGATCTTAGAGGCATACAGCGCCTTACGGACAGCTTCGATAAACGCATCCTTCCCTTCGTCCCCAAGCGCGATATGCCCGTCAGGCCCCGCAAGCGGCGTCCTGCGGCTTTCCTCACGCTGTTCCTTCTGCCCGGAAAGCCCTCTGGCGAATACGGCCTCGGCAATGCCCGTAACCGGTATGGCGAGGCTCAGCGCCGTCTGGACTGTCCAGGTCCCCGTCCCCTTCATACCTGCTTCATCAAGCACAATGTCAACAAAAGGCTTGCCCGTATCCGCATCCGTGTGATGCAGGACTTCCGATGTGATCTCCACAAGATAGGAATCAAGCTCGCCCTTATCCCACTCGTCAAAAATGTCACCGATCTCCTGGGGGGAGAGCCCGAGGCCGCGGCGGAGCAGGTCGTAGCTTTCGCCGATCAGCTGCATATCCGCATATTCAATGCCGTTATGCACCATCTTGACAAAATGGCCGGCCCCATCCTCACCAATATGTGTCACGCATGGTTCGCCTTCAGCCTTGGCAGCGATAGACTCGAATATCGGCTTCAGGTAATTCCACGACCAGTCCGTGCCCCCCGGCATCATCGAAGGCCCATTCAAAGCGCCCTCTTCACCGCCGGAAATACCGCAGCCGACGAAATGCAGGCCGCGGGCACGGACATCTTTTTCACGGCGGATAGTATCTTCAAAATACGAATTGCCGCCGTCAATAATAATATCTTCAGGTTCGAAAACGCCCAGAAGCTCTTCAATAACAGCATCCGTAGCACGGCCTGCCGTGATCATCAGGATCACTTTGCGCGGTTTTTCAAGTGAATCTGCCAGGCCCTGCAGACTGTCCGAAGGGATGAATGCACCTTCGCTGCCATAGTTCTTCATGAACTCTTCGGTCCTGTCAGTATGCCTGTTATACACCGCGACTGTATTGCCGTGATGGGCCAGGTTACGGGCAAGGCTCGCGCCCATAACACCCAAACCTATAACACCGATGTTTGCCTGAGCACCCTGGGAAGCTGTGGAAGCCAGCCCGGCTGCACCGTTATCTGCTTCTGTTGTATCCGTCATTGAAACCTCCTGTATGTTGCCTGCCTGGATTGCAGTACTATCTACAATTCTAATGCAGGCTGCGGAGGCAGGGGCCGGTTCCCGGTGATTTCGGCTCAGAGAAATTTCTTCCTGGCAACAGCGTCATCTGCCTCTTCGCGCAGGTCTGAAGAGACTGTCTTCAGTGTATGGATATCAACAGGGTCGATTTCGCCCGTATCTGCCTTATGCTGTTCAGCCTTGCGGGTAAGGATAGCCTCAAGGGTGATAGGCCGTTTCGTTTTACGCAAAGGTACATATTTCAGCGGAGGGATCGGCTGCACCCTGACGAACAGCGGCTGCACTTCCACCTTCGGGTTGAAGGCAGACAGCCCGAACCATTTCACAGGCGACCCTGCTACACGGCGGATCGCATACTTCACACGCAGCGAGAATGCGCCGCGGGTATCGATCTTCGATTCAGGCATAAGCGCTTTATGGATAAGCACATAATTGATCGTCCCCAGCTGCGGGTCATTGTCTATCTTCGGATAAATCGTTTCCTGAGGCGGCAGGGTGCCCGAATCGATCAGCTCATGCATGATCTGATGCAGGTATGTAGATATATTCTGATTGACCTTGAAACCGATCCTCACACGGACCCTGAACAGGAAATCGGTGCCGAAATTCTCTACAGAATATTCGCGCGTATACGGATCATCAGTTACCAGCACGGAGACTGCCCACCATGCGTGCGCACGTTTAGGATGGTCCGCAAAGATCGAGAAGAAAATATCTGTATCAAGCCTGCGCAGCTCGCTGTCAGATGTCAGATAAACCAGGTTGTCTGCATACAGCGGGACAGATTTATCCTGGTGGAGGATATTAAGCGCGGGGAGGAAATCTTCAGGGGCCATATGGCGCCGCTGGGACCGCTCCACTTTGGTGCCTGTGTCCCACGTGTACATGATAAAGAAGATCAGCAGCGTGATAATAGTAGTGAACCAGCCGCCGGTAAAGAACTTCGACAGCGACGAAATAAAGAAGAGCGTCTGGATCGCCAGGAATACTATACCGAAAATGACTGCAAACAGGCGCCTGCGCTGGACAAACCACATATGCGCCATAAGCAGGACGACCGTAGCGATCATCGTTATGGTGAGCGCAAGGCCGTACGCATTGGTGATACGTTCGGAATCCCTGAACAGGAGGAGCACGATCAGGGTGGCCGCGCACAGGACAAAGTTGACCAGAGGGATATAAAGCTGCCCCCGTGTACGTGCAGGATAGCGCACCTGAAGATGCGGCATCCAGTTCAGGCCGGTAGCTTCGGAAACCATAGTGAACGCGCCTGTTATCAGTGCCTGTGAAGCAATGACGCCGGCAGCCACGGAAAGGATCACGGCCACATACCGCAGATTGGGGCTGATCGTCTGGAAGAAGGGGTTCAGGTTCTCCACGTTCCACAAAGACCTGTTATTCTGGTTGCGGATCATCCATGCGCCCTGCCCGAAATAGTTGAATACAAGGCAGATGAAAATGAACGGCCATGTAGCGTATACATTGCCGCGGCCGACATGCCCCATATCGGAGTAAAGGGCTTCTGCACCGGTTGTCGCCAGGAAGACAGTCCCCATGATGGCGATCCCTGCACGGTTGGCACCGTTGAGGTTAAGCAGATATTCAAGCCCGTACCACGGGTTGAGCGCCTCGAAGACCGACCAGTCGTGGCCTATGGAAATAACGCCTACAACTGCCATGAAGGTGAACCAGGCCGCCACGACGATGCCGAAGACGCGGCCTATCCGTTCTGTGCCGCGGGACTGGACAGCAAAAAGTATAACGATGATAACCACAGTGATGATCACCGTGAGGTTAGAGTTCTGAGCAAAGACCCCCTGTATTGCAGGAAGCGTTTTCAGGCCTTCGACTGCGGAAGATATGGATACTGCAGGGGTAAGCACGGAATCGGCAAGGAAAGCCGCGCCGCCTACCATTGCGGGGATCCACAGCCATTTTGCAAAACGTTTGACCATGGAGTACAGGGCGAAAATGCCCCCTTCTCCTTTATTGTCGATCCGCATGGCGATCAGCACATATTTTACTGTAGTGATAAGTGTGATGGACCAGAAAAGCAGGGAAAGCATGCCCAGGACGGATGTGCGGTCAACATACCTGATACCACCCTGCCCTGCTACGAATGACTGGGAAAGGTACAGCGGCGATGTGCCGATATCGCCGTACACAACGCCCATGGTGACGATGCACATACCGAGAGAGATCTTGTCAGGCGATGCCTGCACCCTGTTCCACCAGCGGCCCAGCGGCGTGCGGGCTTTGACGGTTTTCATGCGGGCAGACTTGCGGGCTTCTTCTTTAGCACGCTCCGTCTCTTCGCGCTCCTCCTGCGAGATCGCCTCCTCGGAGACCTCGGAACCGCTGATGATCTCTTCTTCAGGGATTATGGACCCTGTCTCGTCCAGGACAGCAGCAACTTCTGCAGGTTTCGCCTCTTTTGAAGCTGGGGAGATCTTCTTTTGGGGAGTACTGCTGCGCGGGGCAGCATTTACAGCTTTTGCCAGATCCGTGTCATGCACAAGGTGCTGGAGGCCTTTGTCGTTGCCCTGCCCGTTATGGATCTCCGGCCTGGGGTCCGGTCCGGTGCCGGCAGGGTCCTCCTGCCCGGTACTGCCATCCTTCCGGCCGATACCCTGTCCGGCATCCCGGTTCAGGCCAGTACCGCTGCTATGGCCCTCGCTGTCCTGGGGGCTGGCATTATGGCTGGTACTGCTGTTCTGGTCAGCCCCGGGGCCTTCTCCGGCATCCTGCCTCCGGCCGGACGCCTGCTTATGGCCATCAGTACTGCCGCCTCCGCCATTCCCGTTCTCAGCTGCCATACGGCTAACGCGCTTACTATCCTGCTGCGCCATGTGAAATCCTCCTGGCTTTCGCCGCGCGGTCTGCGTACACACGTCCGTGTGCATGCCTCCCGCGAATCACCCATGCCATGCCTATATTGTCACGCATACTGCCATGCTGCGCATGGACCCTCGGGGCATATCATCTCATGTGAGCTGATACCCGCAGATGGCTACTTTATCACGGTATACTCACATTTTACCGGCTGGAATGCGAAAAACCATTGTTTCCAAGGGGTCTGGAGAGGATTTGGCGGTTCATATGCCGTAAACTTCACGGGTATTGGCTTCAGCCATCCGGGCAAGGCTCGCAGCATCCATGCCCAGCGTACCTGCCATGGAACGCAGGGTATACGGGATCATATACGGGGAATTTGTCCGGCCGCGGTACGGCACAGGAGGCAGGTAGGGGGCGTCTGTTTCTACAAGGATATGATGCCTGTCAATGATGCGCAGGGCCTCGCGTATACTGTCGTTGCCTTTGTACGACACCGTTCCTGAGAAACTCAGATACCAGCCATGTTCGTTGGCGGCGCGCGCGACATCAGGCCCGGCTGAGTAAGAATGGAATACGGTCCGTTCGGGGGCGCCGTTGCGCAGGAGCAGGTCAATAACATCGCCATGGGCATCGCGGTCGTGTATCTGCATGGGGAGGCTGAGCTCCCTGGCAAGCGCCATATGGGCGCTGAACGCTTCGCGCTGGAAACGGCGGGCAGCCTCCCCCGTCCTGAAGTAGTCGAGCCCCGTTTCGCCAATAGCCACTACAACCTTCGGGTTTTCACGGGCAATACGTTCAACTTCGCTGAGCGCCTCATCGAAGGGCACATCATGCCATGGCTTGTAATCCAGCTCCAGCCCGTCGGGGCCAACCGCTCCGCGATGCCCGTGCAAAACCGCTTCATTCGGATGGATCGCAACGGCGCTGAACACTGTCCCGGGATGCGCGCGCGCCAGATCAACTGCCGTGTGCAGATACGGAAATTCACATCCTACGTCTATCACCCTGTGCACACCCACAGCTGCGGCCTGGTCCAGCATGATGTCAGGCGTGTAGACAGGAACCGGTTCCTGGCCGCGCTCCGCAGCTTGGCGGCTCATCTCTTCGGCAAATTCCTTCACTGCAGCCAGATGTGTATGGTTATCAGTTACAGGGGTCCCCAAAGGTTCCGGCGCCGGCGGCCAGGACCTGTCCCGATGTTTTTTCGACATGCCCATCGCCCCATTCCATAGTCCTATAGTTCCCGTGGCCTCATACCGTGGCCCCATAAGCGGTTCCAAAGCGGCCCCATGATCTGCAAGCCGGCAATGCCGGCCGCCTCCGGAGGCCTGCCGCCTGGCGGCTTACCCGCGATAATATACCATCCCCATAGCTTCGCGCACCTGCCGGAGCGTTTCTTCAGCTATGGCATTAGCGCGCTTATTCCCCTCACGCAGAACATCCCGGACATAATCCATATCCTGTGCGAGCTCAGCACGGCGTTCGCGGTGCGGGGCGAGGAAACTGTTGACAGATTCAGCAAGGTAATTTTTCAGCGCGCCTGCACCTGAGTCACCGATCTCTTCGGCAATAGTGCGGGGGTCCCTTCCCGTAACAAGCCCTGCTGTTGTCAGGAGCGCTGATACCTGCGGCCTGCCGGCAGGGTCGAATGTAATGCGCCGCTCAGAATCTGTGGGGCTCTTCTTTATAAGCTTTGCCGTTTCTTCAGCAGTAGCCCCAAGTGAAATAGCATTCCCGTACGATTTGCTCATCTTGCGCCCGTCAAGCCCGGGGATCTCCGAGATATCAGACAGGACTGCCTCCGGCTCGGGGAATACCGGATCACCTTTAGCATATCGTTCGTTGAACCGCCGGGCGATAGTCCTGGTCAGCTCAATGTGGGGCAGCTGGTCCTTGCCCACTGGGACTATATTCCCTTTGCAGAATAAAATATCGCACGCCTGGTGCACAGGATATGTCAGCAGCAGCCCAGTCAGAGCATGCCCGGATGCTTCCATCTCAGATTTCACCGTAGGGTTGCGGTGCAGCTCGGCTTCAGTCACCAGCGACAGGAAAGGAAGCATCAGCTCATTTTCTGCCGGTACTGAAGAATGCGTGAAAATCATCGTCTTTTCAGGGTCTATGCCTGCCGCAAGATAATCCATGATTATATTGAGCACGTTATCTTCAATATGCTCTGTCGTATCCCTGTCAGTGATCACCTGGTAATCAGCAATAATAATATTGGTATGCACACCGAGGTCCTGCATTTTCACGCGCTCAAGGACCGTCCCAAAATAATGCCCCAGATGCAGGCGTCCGGTCGGCCTGTCCCCGGTAAGCATAGTAAACTTCCCGGGATCTTCATGCAGCTTCTGAAGCGTTTTATCTGAACGCCTCTTTGCTTCTTCATAACTTGCACTGATCTCATTCCCCGCCGCAGTCAGCCGGCGGCCGGTATCCTGCGATATGCTGCCTGTGTTCGCCATGAGTCAACTCCTTCGCGGGGAAGCGCAACACCCCGAAAAACGTAAAAAAATAGTTAAAATCTTGCTTTAATCATAAAAATTTCGGCAGACAATCATAATTCGTGGTATCCTACTTGTTGATGATCAAACACTGTGTGAGATAGCCGTAATCGGCAAAGGAGTTTTTATGGGCCGCGGACGTCAGAAGGCAAAACAAACAAAGATGGCTCGGAAACTCAAATATATGACCACCGATACGGATTATAACGAGCTTGAAAGGGAGCTGTCTTCCCGCGAATCTGACGCTGCCGGTACAGCTGATGACGGTATCAGTGCTGCGAACCCCGACCATGACGCACAGGAGACCGGAGCCGGCGGCGCCAGCACCAGTCCTAACATGGCAGACAGCAGCACGGCGCTTGACAGAACTTCACCCGAAAACACTTCTGATGATCTTGATGAGTACGCAGCATGGGCTGCAGAAGCGGCTAAAAAAGCCGGATCACAGCCGCCGAAAAAACCTGCCATGCATAAGCCATTCCCCAAAATGCCTTTCCCGGGCAAGCTGAAGCCTAAATCCGGCCGCGATAAGGAATAGCTGTTTGCGGGAATACTGAGCGGATCAGCAGAAGGGCAATACGTTTACAGCTCTGAGAGTGTATGCCCTGTTCGCTCCTGTTCTGCAGCCTGATCATGGGCTGCTTCACGTCTGTATCTTACGATCCCCCATGTTCCCCGGATGATCATATAAGCAGACAACATCAGGAGGAGCACAAAAACCGCGGTGCCTGTCCAGATATTCATCTGATGCTGCTGTACCCTGTCCCCGCCGAAAGTAGAAAACATGGCAAGCTGCAGGGTAAACATTGAGAAAATTGCTGTTGACAGGGTAACCATCGTGCCTGCTGCGTACACAGGATTGCTGTATTTATGGTATTTGACCATGTTGATTATCGCTGAAGCCAGATTACAGAACGAACACAGGGCAATCACGTATATCATATGGCCCGGGTATGTGATCGTCCTGCCATCATGGATAGCGATCGCATTCATCCCTGCTGCCGCAACGGTAAGGGCGATAAGGAGGATACCGCAGAACCTGTACCGTTTATACAGCTGGACAGTATTATGCCTTCCTTTACGTATGTATCTGAACAGCGAGAACCGTTCAGCGCTCAGGATTGCATAATAAAAAGCCAGGGTTATAAACCAGGCGGAATGGTAAAAGACACCGGAAAAAGCCTCATAAAGCGAATACAGTACGTTGACAGCCAGCGCGGTATATAACGAAACCTCCGCCTTGAATTCCATATCCGTTACATACTTATTAAAGTAATAATACTTCTGCAGCTTCTTTTTCCACGCAAGGAGGTATTCCCTGATGCGCAGGATAACCGTTACCAGGGTATAGGCGGAAAACGCATAAAAAACATAAGCAGGGATAGTATCTTTTATACCCCAACCAAAAAATGAGGAACAGGCAGGCCGCTGTGACTGCACACATAACTGCTATACCAGGAATCGGAGGATACAGCAGCTTCCTCATAAACCGTTTCCATCTGCCCATGTAAGAAAGTATATGTTATCTGCGAAACTTCCCCGTCCACACTTATACGTCATAGCGCCAGCTGCGGTCTGTGAGGATGCGTGCGGCAGCCAGGCCTATCGGGAGGCATACCACCACAAGCAGGGCGCGGAAAGTCCAGTCCAGGGCCGCGGCAGAGTTGAACTGCCCCAGATAGTAGACAGCCTCATACATATACAGCCCCGGCACCATGATCACAATAGACGGCACAGTCAGTGTGATACGCGGGAAACCATATTCTGCGGGGATAAGCCCGTGACGCACAGCAATGCGCCAGCCGCTTGCCAGCAGCCCGGCGATAAGCGCCCCCAGGAAAGCTGCAGCCTCAATAGGCATATGCCACAGATCAATGATCTCCAGGCGGAATGTGTCTGCGGCTGCACCGATCAGGGCAGCAATACACGCCATTTTCTGCGGTGAGTTGAACAGTACCGAGAATCCCCATACGCCGCCGAAAGCGGTGATAAACCGCAGGCCTGCGGTCAGCCAGGGAGCCATATATAACGCCTCGAACCCTCCGGGGGTCAGATGGACGATATCCGCCACAGCCCACGCAGCCAAAGTTGCGGAAGTGATGATAGCAAGGAAATATACGCCGCGCTGGATCCCTGAAGAAATATCCAGCTTAGCAATATCAAGCCCTCCTGTGATCAGCGGAAACCCGGGTACAACAAATAGGATCGCACCGATATACGCTGTATCATGCGCAAGCGCAGGCGGGTATACGAACCCAAGCAAACGCAGCGACCCAATACTGACAGCTGCCGCTGCAACGACTGCCAGGGCGGTAACAAAAAACTGGTTCATATGCCGTCTGCCGAGAAGGCTGCGGACGAACTGGCCGCAGCCGGCGCCGATAAAAGCAGCAAACATATCAACTATCCCGCCGCCCAGCAGGAATGTGAATGATGCGCAGGAAACCGCAGAGGCCAGTACCTGCATTGCCGGTTTGTACAGCCGATGGCGGTATTCAATGGCATCCAGCCTTTCATGGACTTTCCGCACTGTAACACTTCCGGCATCTGCATGAACACTTCCGGCACCCGCATGCATGCCGGCAGGACGGGCAGTATCCGCTTCCCCGCCGGCAGGCTGGCTGCGGCCGCCGCCAATAATATCGGAATCCGGCGCAACAGCCATGCTCTTTTCATTCGGAAGCCCCGCAATGAAATTCTGCGATGCATCCGCAGCCTTGTGATACGTGCCCTTCCGCCCGAGGCTCACCGAAAGCCAGTCAGTAAAATGCTCCATCAGCCATATCCGCTCAGTGTTGACACCTACTGTAGGCAGATCTACAACTTCAGTTATCCTCTCGCTGCTGTCAGAACACGAAACTTCGATATCAGCAATATTGACATCGGAACGCACATCAACATCAAGATCCTGCCCTATACGGCCCATAAGCTCACGGACGCGGTAGCTCCCCGTGCCGCTGGCAAGTTCCAGAGCACCCGCCCGGACAATAACGCTGGCTTTCGCCGCCAGGTTCGCCTGGCCAAGCGGCTTGTCAAGGTCTGAGACCACATCATCAACAGCCAGAGGGACAGAATGGCTGTGCAGCCGCCGGGCATCAAGCAGGCTCCTTTCGCGGATACTCTCTTTACTGTATTTTTCGCGGTATTCTTTCACCGAATCTGTTATAGAGTCTTTTAAGCCCATACCCTCATTGTTGCCCTCAATAACGACAGTAACGACAGCCGGTGCAGTACAGCCTGCGGCAGCAGTCAGCCCTCTGGAACCTGCCTGTGCGTAGAATAGTACCGTTATGGCCACAGGATTTAATACGAAAAATACGCGGAACAGGCTCATCAGCCTTGCTGTACCTACTTTCGGGCAGCTTATTGCTGAACCGGCTTTTGTGCTCATTGATACGGCGATCGTAGGGCATATATCAGTCAGCGCGCTTGCAGGGCTTTCCGCAGGGTCCACTATTATCCTTACCGCAGTGGGGCTGTGCAATTTCCTCGCCTACTCCACGACCTCCCATGTATCCAAACTTATTGGTGCCGGGAAAACCGTGGAAGGCCTGCGCTCGGGGATAGACGGGATGTGGCTGGCACTGGGGATCGGCATTGTTTTAGCTTTTGGGCTATTTACCTGGGCGGGACCCCTGTGCTGGGCTATAGGTGCGCGCGGTGCCGCCCTTGGACAGGCTGTACTGTATACGAAAGCGGTCGTACTGGGCGCGCCGGGGATGCTTCTCGTTTATGCGGCCAACGGAATATTCCGCGGCCTCCAGAAAGTACAGGTCACGTTATGGGCAGCGGTTGCGGGTGCCATACTGAACACTGTTTTGGATTTTACGCTGATCTACGGCGCGCATATGGGGATACTCGGGTCAGGTATCGCTACAGGCATTGCCCAGTGGGCCATGGGGGCAGCCCTCGCTGCGGCAGCCGCATGGCATGCCTGCCGCCATCATGTCAGCCTTCTGCCGTCAAGGGGAGGCCTTGCCCAAAATACTTCTGACGGGCTGCCGCTGTTCATCCGTACACTGGCTTTACGCATCGCAATGGTGTCTACTGTGGCTGCTGCCGCTTCAATGGGCACCTACGTTTTTGCAAGCTACCAGGCAGTGAATTCTGCATGGAATTTTGCCCTGAATGCCCTGGATTCAGTGGCGATTGCCGGCCAGGCGCTTGTAGGCGCTGCCCTTGGGGCAAAGGATATCGGGCAGGTGCGGTATCTGACACGTTTCATTGCGCGGTGCGGAGCTGAGCTCGGCGTTATTGCCGGGCTGGTTTTTGCAGCTCTGGGGATATGGGGGCCGGGGCTTTTCAGCCCGGACCCGCAGATACAGCATCTGATCAGCATATCCATGCTTGTTGTAGCTGTTTTCTTCCCGCTCCAGGGCTGGATGTGGGCCCTTGACGGGATACTTATCGGGGCAGGTGATTTTGCTTATCTTGCCGCCGCATGTTCCGCAGCGGCTGCAGTATATATCGCCGTATTGTGGGCGGCCGGGACCGCCTTATCCCTGCTGCATGCAGGTTCTGCAGATATAAAAATCGCTGTTTTATGGCTGGTGTTTAATATAGCCCTTATGGGGCTCCGCGGCCTTGCCAACGGCCTGCGGGCGTACAGCGACAGGTGGATCATCAAAGCTACGGCCCCGTGATCCGGAGGGTTGGGGCGGGCACCGGGATTTGCGGAGCCGCCGGATCCGAGCCGGTCAATCGCCGAGGATACCGTCTACAAAACCTTCGGGATCGAACGGGGCAAGGTCATCCGGCCCTTCACCCAGCCCGACAAGCTTAACGGGAACGCCTAAAGCTTTCTGGACGGAGACCACTATGCCGCCGCGTGCAGACCCGTCAAGCTTGGAGAGCACAACACCGGTTATGCCTATCGCTTCAGCAAACACCCGCGCCTGTTCCATACCGTTCTGGCCTGTTGTAGCATCAAGGACGAGCAGGACCTCATCTACAGGCATAGTCCGCTCTGTTACCCTTCGGATCTTCCCAAGCTCATCCATAAGGTTGGCCTTATTCTGCAGGCGGCCTGCAGTGTCAATAATAAGCACATCTGAACCGGTTTCCTGTGCTTTTTGCGCTGCATCAAAAGCGACTGACGCAGGGTCGCCGCCTTCCTGGCTGCTGCGGATAACAGGAACGTCAACACGGCTCCCCCATGTTTCCAACTGGTCTGCTGCTGCAGCACGGAAGGTATCAGCCGCTCCCAGGACAACGGATTTCCCTTCAGACACGAACAGCCGAGCCAGTTTTCCCGCTGTAGTCGTTTTGCCGGAACCATTGACGCCGACCATAATTATTGCAGACGTCCTGCCTGAGTTGCTGTCCCGTTCAGCAGCGAGGGAACGGTCAAGGCCGGGATCGACCATTTCCAGCAGCTTGGTGCGGAGCATCTCATGGACTGCCGCAGGGTCTTTCTTCCCCTGGACGCGGGCATCAGTGCGGAGCTCATTGACCAGCTGTTCACTGGTCTCGGCACCGACATCAGCAAGGATCAGGGTATCTTCAACATCATCCCAGTCTGATTTGGTCAGCGTATCCTGCGACAGGATAGTGAACAGTGCCCGGCCAAATGGGTTGCTGGTTTTAGCAAGCCTGGCACGCAGGCGGACCAGCCGGGACTGTTTGGATTCAGGCTCATCGCGTTTGCCGCCAGTTTCACTGCCTGCAGAAGACCCGACAGAAGTCTCTGCCGTCGCATGGTCCTCGACGGCAGACGGGAACCCTGCTTCGGAAGGTGCAGGACCGGCAGCAGGCTCGCTTTCAGTACCGGCATCGCCGGGCGTATCAGAAAGCCCTGATGGGGATGTACTTACAGCAGTGCCTGTACCGGTGCCCTCATCATGTTTCCTGCGGGACCTGATAAAAATAAAGATCCCTGCTGCCGCAGCTGCTATTACGGCCACAGCAACGCATATACCAATCACTGCCAAAGAATTCATAACTCTTCCTTACATTAAACCTGTTTTAACCATCAGCCCGCACGATACGGTCAAACGTACTGTTCGCATCATCGTCCAATGTCTTCTCTGCCTTACTAGTATCAGCAGCCTCCACAGGTCCCGCTTCCGGTTCGGCACTGTCCGGTGCCGGCCCCTCCACATTCGCTGTGTTCCTATCAGGACTATTATACCCCCTGCCGCCTTCACGGGGCTGGACCGCACGTACTGCAACAGCAGTCGAGCCTTTCCCCAGATACACGGGTGATTCCATCGTAGATTCCGTCGAAGCCTCTTCACGCTCCTGCCGGGCGCGTTCACCGATATCCGGCTGCGGGGAAAACGACATAGGCCTGTGTCCTGTCATACGGTTTGCCTGAGGCCTTGTATCCTTCTCATCGTCAGCGGTGCCGTCATCATGCTCGACTGAACTGATACCGCTGAGCATGCCTGTACGCTTGGAATCACCCTGGACCCGCCACAGGATAAACCCGAACGCCGCTATAACAACCAGCGCCCAGAAAAGGATAATCACCAAGCCAACACTCATGGTTCTTATTGTACCCATCTGTACGTGAAAAAATAAACATGGCCCCAACACGCCATAAGCGATGCCGTACAGGCGCTACATAATTACATTACCATTACATAACACCGCTTGATGCGCCCAGGTCCATCAGCCACTGACGTATATCGTTGCATTCGTCAAGGCTGACAGCATGATCCAAAGGGGCGTATTCGCACAGCTTCAGAAAAGTCTTCTCTTCAAGGAATGCTGCGAGTGCTGAGGATTCAAACCGGGCAATCATATCATCCCGAAGCCCGTAGCCATAGAAAACAGGCGGAGCGATCTGCGCAAGCCGTGCATCTGCAGGGGCAACCCCGGGGACAACAGCGGGGGCAAGGAAACCTGACAGGCAGACAGCACCTTTATACCGTTCAGGGCGCATCCGCAGCATATGGACTGTCAGCGCGCCGCCCTGAGAAAAACCGAACAGGACAATATCACGTTCCTGCGGGACTGACTCCTCTATCCACCGGTCTACTGCGCGTGCAGCCTGATATATGTCACGGTCAAGGTCATCCCCGTGCGGGACCGGATCATGGAACCATGTGTATGCGCCAGGCCCTCCGTCCGCACCCGCATCCTGCGGTCCGGCCAGGGCCAGCGGGGCGCGGAGCGAAACATAGTCGCTGAAGGGCGATACGTAGCTTCCGAAGAATCCGGCGATATCCTCCTCGTTGGAACCCCACCCGTGCAGAAGCACAAAAAGCGGCCGCCGGGGGCTGTTCATGCCGCGCCCCCGCGAAAACAGTGCTTCACTGACCCTTACGGGGTCCCCAAAATGCCCCTGTACAACACCTGATTCCCGCCCTATGCCAATATCCGTAAAGCCTGCCATACCTTTACGATAGCAGCGAGTATGCCAAATACTCCATGGAAATGACATACTTCACAGTTACACTGGATATGTAGGATGTACATCAGATACACAAGGTATCTGTATCACCTTAGAAACGAAGGATGTTTATGCTTCTGAGCGATCGCGATATCAGGAAGGCTTATGCCGGCGGACGCATCAGCCTGGCTCCGTGGGACGACACCATGGTCCAGCCTGCATCTGTCGATGTCCGTTTAGACCGGTTTTTCAGGGTTTTCAATAACCATAAATATACTTATGTTGACCCTGCGGAGAGCCAGGGCGACCTTACGCAGCAGTTTGAAGTCGCAGCTGACGAACCGTGGATACTGCATCCCGGAGAGTTCATTCTGGGGTCTACCTGGGAATACGTAAAACTTGACCCGACGATTGCCGCACGCCTGGAGGGGAAAAGCTCCCTCGGGCGCCTGGGTATCCTCACCCATTCGACTGCCGGGTTCGTTGACCCTGGTTTTGAAGGGCATATCACTTTGGAGCTGTCCAATGTCAGCAATCTTCCGGTCAAACTGTGGCCGGGGATGAAAATAGGGCAGATGTGCTTCTTCGATCTGTCGTCGGAAGCTGAATTCCCTTACGGCAGCGGTAAGAACGGATCCCATTACCAGGGGCAGCGCGGCCCAACACCGTCGCGCTCTTACGAGAATTTTTACCGTGCCGATGTCAGCGGGCAGGAAGGGAAAGCCGGCAGCTAGTAACACGCCCGTGCAATACTAGGTAATATGACAGAACGAATCCACTACACTGCAACGCGGGCGAAATACCCTTCATCGGTGCACCCTGTGCGCACGGCTCTCCCCCTTTTCTTTCTTGCAGCCGGAGGGCTGGTTGCGGTAATTGACACCATACTTATTTTTACACATGCGTCCCAGGGGATTGACAGTACTGTTTTAGCAACGATGGTAGCTTTCCGGTTCAACGCCCTGGTGAAAGTCGCACAGGCTTTTACTGCTGTGGGTTCGATTAAGGTCACTATTGCCCTGGTTGCTGTGGCTGCTGTGGCTTTGTGGTTTACCAAACACCGCACCCAGGCATACGTCCTTGCGGGGGCCGTAGCAACTTCTGCTGCTTTCACATGGGCCGTCAAGATTTTTGTACACCGTGGGCGGCCTGATCTCCAGTACCGCATTGGGCAGGTAGAGGACCCCTACTCCTTCCCTTCCGGGCATTCGCTTAATTCAACTGTTTTCTATGGGACGCTTGCAGTAATTGCCTTGTATTCTGCTATTTCTATGGCTAAAAAAACCGTTATAACTATCCTATGCGTCCTCATGCCCCTGCTTATCGGCGTCGGCCGGCTGTATCTGGCGCACCACTGGTTTACCGATGTGCTTGCCGGCTGGGCTGTGGGTATTGCATGGGTAGGGATAGTCGGGCTTGTGTATGCACGGCTTGAACAGCGTGCATATAAACGCAGCCAGCCCGTGGGCGCACAAACACAGCAGGCTTCCCATGCCGTACATACGCCGCAGCCAAAGCATCAGGTGCAGGCACAGACACAGGCACAAATGGCGGACCACCCCCGGCCGCAGCCCTCTGCGCATCCGGGGAGCTCTGCCCAAGTAGAGGTACACAGGTATCCTCAACATCAGCCGCAGCAATCGGAGCAGTCCCGTCAGGTCCAGCGTTTCCCTGCGCACAACGAACCGGCTGGCGGCCCCGCATCATACCCGCCGTCTTATCCGCCGCAATCCAAAAATTGAAAATACCTAATTCGCACCTGTGCGCCACACTACCTCAGGCTTAAGAAGCCTATGCCATTTTTCATCGGCAGTGACAGCCTGGCCGTTAGCCATATCAAGGATCATCCGGATAAGCAGCTGCGATACTTCACCCAGCGGCTGCCGTACTGACGGTATAGAAAATGCACGGGCGAGGGCAGAATCATCAAAACCGGTTACGGTGGCTGCCTGAAGGCTTGGGACAGAAGGGATACCGCCATCTATATTAAGCGACAGCTCCTTATCGGAGAACCTGCTCATAGTCCAGATCACCCCAACAGCCAGTGTGTCTGAAGCGCAGACCACAGCATCTATATTATCGTGGCGCGAGAAAAGCTCAATTGAAGCATGCGAACCCGCATCGATTGACTCCTGCGTCCCGATAGACCATGAATCAAGGTCTTCCGTATCGGCTGCAAGATTGGCTTCAAGCATAGCATCCCGCCAGCCGCTTTCCCTGTCCTGCGCGGTGCCGGTACCCGAATCCCAGCCGATGAAGCCTATACGCCGATGCCCTGAGGAAATCAGGCGGGACGTTACTGCCTTGATCCCTGCATATCCGTCAACATCTACCCAGGGTATATGTTCTGCTGTTTCCGCCGGGATATTCCATGGACGCCCAAACAGCACAAACGGCTGATGATGGTTAAGCATCCACTGCGGCCTGCCGTCATACTTTTCAAGTTCGTTGATAATAATGGCGTCAACATCGGACTGTTCACGCAGGCTTGCAATATGCGCCAGCTCACTCTGTTCATCTTTGCGCGCATACAGGACGATCTGCTTGTTGAGATCATTTGCATGCTCTGCCAGGAGATGCAGGAATGCGTCGAAAATCGGCGATGGCGCACGGTTCTCACCAATGGAGATACCAAGCGCAATTGTGTCCGACTGCCCTGACCTCAGCCTCCGGGCTGAAGCGTTAGGACGGTATCCGAGCTGTTTGATTGCTGCCTTGATGCGTTTGCGTGTACTGTCTGAAACCATATCAGGCGAATTGATGGCGTTGGATACGGTTTGATGGGACACCCCTGCTACACGCGCAACATCGCGTATGCTGACCATGGCATCCCCTTTTTTGATTAATATGTAATCTTATTACATAACTATGTTTTGATTATATTTTGTTGTCCAATCATTTTAAATCCATATAATTAACAGCCAAAATGCCTGCTGATGACTCCGTCGCCTCGTTATATGAACTTGGAAATGGTTCCTGAGAGCTATCTTAGCAATAATTATGAGCATACGGGATACGGCGTTTCTCATATTCTCATAACACCGGGGCATGGAATGTATTCCGGTCTTTCAGAACCTCGCCCGGGCTCAGGAATTTATAAAAGCACCTGCCCCTTTTTACTGAAATTTTTGCTGAAAACGCGGACGGCAAGTTTATACAGCTCGGAGGCGGCCAGCACACAGGCTGCCAGTGCTATTGCTTCAAACCACTGGTGCCAGTGGAGCGGCGTTGTCCCGAAAGCTGTATTCAGCACAGGTATGTAGATCACCGCGAGCTGCAGCACTATTGACAGTGCAATAGCGCCCCACAGCCAGCGGTTGGTGAACATGCCGCTGAATGCAGATTTCACGGCGGACCGCGAAGCCAGAGCATTAAACAGCTGCGCAAACACGAGGATCGTGAACCCCATCGTACGGGCCATAACCATCTGCTGATCGTGGGAATGCCCAGCTGCGGCAGCAAGCGCAGGGGTATCAGTAAAAAGCCCGCCAGGCAGGTACAGGTCCATGCCGATAAGCGTTACAGCAGCCATCACTATGCCGATAAAAGCGATGTTGCCCCACATTGCCGCATCGATCACACGCTCGGTTGTTTTGCGAGGCCTGCGCGACATAACATCATCAGTCTGCACGTCAACGCCCATGGCAAGCGCGGGCGCCGCGTCGGTAAGGAGGTTGATCCACAGGAGCTGTGTTGCCAGAAGCGGCACAACGACACCGGAGGAATCCCCGGACGTGATCCCCAGGAACCCTGCGAAAATGACCCCGAAGAAAACTGTGAATACTTCGCCGACATTCGAGCTGAGCAGGTAGCGCAGGAATTTACGGATATTGTCAAATATCACGCGGCCTTCACGCACTGCAGCCACGATAGTAGCAAAATTATCGTCGGCAAGGATCATTTTGGCTGATTCTTTGGTGACTTCGGTCCCTGTGATACCCATTGCTACACCGATATCAGCTGTTTTTACTGCCGGCGCATCATTAACCCCGTCGCCTGTCATTGCAGCAATATTGCCCTGCTTTTGAAGGGATTTGACAATGCGGAGCTTATGTTCGGGAGACACCCGCGCATACACGGAAACTTCATTGACTGCCTTATCAAACTCAGCTGTATCCATGGCGTCAAGCTGGCCGCCGGTGAGGGCGTGCGCCCCTTCTTTGGGGATGACACCAAGATCGGTGGCGATCCGCGTAGCCGTCAGCGGGTGGTCGCCTGTGATCATAATAGTCCGGATACCCGCACGGTGGGCCTCGGCAATGGAACCTGCCACTTCGGTCCGCGGAGGGTCAATAATGCCTACCATACCCGTCCAGATATATCCCTGTTCAATGATGTCAGCCTGCAGCGAGATATCAGGCACGTTACCTGATGCATCAGTGCGCACGCCCTCCACATCGCCAAGTGCGCGCACGTGCAGCGGCCTGTAAGCCTGCCCGAGCGTACGGTATGCCTGCAAAGAAAGGCGCTCCACATCGGCCAGGATATCCTGGCGGTCCCCTTCGGTCAGCCTGCGCACAGCACTGCCAACGAGTATCTGGGTGCAGTGCGCGAGCAGCACATCGGGAGCGCCTTTCGCGAGCGCGGAGAGCTCATTATTATTTGATTTATCCCGGAAAATCACGGTCTGCATTTTCCGCTCAGATGTAAAGGGGATCTCTCCTACGCGCTCGTATCCCTGGAACCGGTCGAGCGCGCGCACTTTCCGCGCCGCTACGATCATCGCCGCTTCCGTCGGATCCCCTATGATCTCCCACTCATCCCCGCTCTTCCTGCCTTCCACTTTCCCATCACGGGTACCGTTCCCCATGTTCCCAACTCTGCGCAGGTCTGCATTATTGGCCAGCGCCCCGTCAGCCAGTGCGGTAATGATCTCATGATGGAGGTCTGACCCCTCTTCGATCTGGGAACCGTCTGCTGCAGCCAGATGCCCTACGGGAGTATAGCCGGATCCGGTGAGGGCCGCTTCCCCGCTGGGGGTGACGACTGTCTGCACAGTCATTTCGTTGCGCGTCAACGTGCCGGTCTTATCTGAACAGATGACCGATGCCGATCCCAGTGTTTCTACGGAGCTCAGCTTTTTAACGATCGCATGGTGTTTCGCCATCCGCTGCACTCCTGAGGCAAGCACAACAGTCATGATGGCGGCAAGCCCTTCCGGCACGGCTGCTACGGCAAGGGATACTGCCAGCAGCAGGGAATCGATGATATCTTTGCCGGAATGGAACCCTTCTGTGAGCCACAGGGCAAGCACAACAATAACAGCAATGGCGATGACCGCGATGCCGAGCATTTTGGTCACTTTATCCATTTCTTTCTGCAAAGGCGTGGCATCTTCTTCTGTTTTCGACAGCATGTCTGCGATCTTGCCAACCTGGGTGCGCATGCCTGTATTTGTGACTATAGCCCGGCCTGTGCCCTGTGTAACGGATGTACCGTTGAAAACCATATTGGCCCTGTCTCCCAGGGCCTTCGCAGTTTTCAGGGTTGCAGGGTCTTTAGCTATGGGGAGGGATTCACCGGTAAGGGATGCTTCAGCGACCCGCAGGCTTGCGGCGGCAAACAGGCGCCCGTCAGCAGATACGGTATCGCCTTCGCCTAAAACAAGCACATCGCCGGGCACTATATCCGTCGTACTGACAGTTATGACGCGCCCATCGCGCAGGACTGCAGACTGCGGGGCCGTCATTTTTGCCAGCGCTTCCACTGACTGCTCCGCCCTGGCCTCCTGGACGTATCCCAGAATAGCGTTGATAATAAGGATCAGTACTATAACGATGCAGTCAAAAGGTGCGCTTTCAGCAGCCTGCGGGCTTGTGGACTTCTCAACAGCCCATGCGATAAAAGAAATCACCGTTGCTGCAAGAAGCAGATAGACCAGCGGATCCTGGAACTGCTGCAGGAACTTCTTCCATGCAGGGTCTTTGGGCGCGCTTTCCAGCTCGTTCTTCCCGAACTTTTCAAGCCGCCGGGCTGCTTCTGCAGAGCTCAGCCCCTGCCGCATATCTGTATTAAGCTCTTTTTCGACGGCTTCCGCACTGGCAAGCGATGGATCCGGGCCGTCCTGGCCCCAATCCCCTTTGCGCATCTCCCCTTCAGTAGCCTGTGGAGCATTGGTGCTGTTGAGCGTACCCGACATCATTTCTCCTGATTATGCCGCGGAGTAGTCAGCATACGGAGCCGCCGCATGCTGCGCGGATATGGATAACGTAATTGCCAATCTTATATAATTGCGTTGACTGCTGCAGCAGCACCAACAGCTCAGTTTTCCGGCTTTTCACAGCTGTTCCCCAGCTGTCGGTCTGTTTCCTGATATGTAGCCGGTATATTGTTACAATACAAAGAAGAAAAGAGGAACGTTATGACACAGATGCACCCACAATCCCATATACCGCAGGAAAATCCGCAGCAGGAACGCGATGGTGAAACCGGCAAAACACTGCCGGCGTATATCCGGCAGGGGCAGCACCTGCCGCCGTCAGAACAGCAGGGCTCAGCCTGGTATCAGCCGGCACCGCAGGCCGGGCAGGGGAGGCAGTCAGCGCCTGCAGCCGCACCACAGGCACAGTACAGTCAGTATTCCGGCCAATCCGCGGCACCGCAGGCTGATGAATCGCAGACGCCTTCTGCGGGTTACGTGCCGCAGACAGGGCAGCGGACGTTCGCTGCGGGCTACACTGCCGTCCAGCCGCAGCAGGCCCCTCAGCCGCAGGCCCAGGAGCACCACGGGATGCAGGCGCAATCGGCACCTTCCCCCTACCAGGCTCCGCCATCCCCGTATCAGACAGCTTCTGCCCCTGCGGTCGGCGCTGCTTTCCAGCCGGCACCGCAGGCAGCCCGGGGTTTAACCCCGCCATTTGCGCAAAAGCCTGATAAGAACCGCCTCCCACGTGATTTCGGATTCTTCCACTTTACCGATGCGGTCAGTTATCTCCGCGAAATAGCGGGATACCAATGGTGGCGCCCCCTTTTCACACTCCTTATCGTACTCGGATGGATAGGGGTGTTTGAGCTTGCCGCCGTACTTACGCTGCGCAGCATCATAAGGGAGCTGGTATACGGCGGCGCGATCCGTTACCTGGCAGCCATGGAAGGATCTGTCCCCCTGTGGCTCTACATACTTATCAACTTCGGGGTGACGGCTGTTATTTTCCTGCCGCCGACCCTTATCGGGACTGTTATGGCTGACGGAAGGCCTGTCAGCACGCTTACCAGCCGTTACGGCAAAATGCGGTGGAAAACACTTGCATGGTGCACAGGCGTTGCATTCTTCTGGGCGTTCCTCATCATACTTCTCCCGAAGATAATAGCAGGCCCTGATTTCCTCATTTCCAGGCTTGATACCAGCGGTTTTCTTGTCAACTTCATTGTCGTGATAACCGTTATCCCCGTGCAATGCGCTGCCGAAGAATACCTGTTCCGCGGCGTTGTCCTCCAGGCTTTCGGGCGCTGGATACCCCCGCGTTACGTCCTTACCGCACCTGTTATCCCGGCAGTGATATTTGCTTCACTGCATACCCAGTATGGGTTCTGGGGAAAGTTTGTAGTCTTCATTATGGGGTTATGCACAGGTTACCTGGTGCTGTTCACGGGCGGCCTGGAAGCCGGCATAGCAATACATACCGCTAATAACTGCACTATCGGCCTCGCACTCATTCTGGGCCTCACCAACCGCAGCGGGAGCGGAGCGCTGAGCGAACCCGTAAGTATAACCTTGGATATCCTTATGGAGGTACTTTTCTTTGTGACTGTCCTTGCCCTTGGGCACCGTTTCAAGTGGTTCGCCGGCACCCCGGTGCCTCCCTACGCTATGCGCAATTTCAAGAAGCCTGTACGGCCAGCCTTCATAGGCGGGCAGGTGCCGTATCCCCCTCAGCAGACGCTGTGGCAGGGGCAGCAGTCCGGTATGCAGCCTCAGCCCGCATATGCGTATCCATCTGCACCGTTTGCACCATTTGCAGCGAACGCGCCGGCCCAGTACGGCTATCCGGATGCCAGCCAGAACCAGAGGGCAGGGGTACCGGCAGGTACAGGAGGCACGGCAGGGCCATCGTCGGCACCGTACCAGCCATATCAGCCGCAGCAGCCGTCCCCATCACCGGCACCGCGGCCCTATTATCCGCAACAATAACTGATAACGTCCGGGCAGATCCACACAGCCAGGGCCTGCCCGGACAGCCGTTTGAAAGGCTCCATAAAGTGCTCCCTATTATTTAACGAAGTCATACAGGATCACATTACAGGGTCCGCAATCCTCACAGAGCCTGTATGCCCTGACCGCGGTGTGCCGGACAAACGCCTGGCCGGCAGCAGCGGTTTCCCCTGCCCCCGCCCGGGTTGCTACGTCCGGGTATTATAAACAGTTATGGTTTCAAAAAAAGGCCCTGCTAAAGGTTCGGGCGGCAAACACCGCAGCAAGCTTCGCGGGCATGGCCCCACTCCGAAGGCTGAAGATCGCGTATATCACAAGGCGTACCGTGAGAAGAAAGCGGCTGAACGCAGGAAAATTTCTGACCCCCGCCTTGCTGCCCGCCGGCGTGTGGCAAAGTTTGTATCTGACTCTGACGAGCTGGTCATCGGCAGGAATTCGGCGCTGGAAGCGCTGCGCGCGCATGTGCCGTCTACAGTGCTCTACATACTGAACCGTATTGAGCATGATGGCCGTACCCGCGAAATAATACGCCTTGCAGGGCTTGAAGGCTTGAAAATACTGGAAGCTGACCGGTTCGAGATGGACCGGATAGCACACACAGGGAACCATCAGGGTGTAATCGTCAAGGCTGCCCCTTACCGGTACCATTCGCTTCTGGAGCTTGCAGACCGCGCAGAAACGAAGGCGCGTGCCATGGAATCCGCCCCTGCAGGTACGCGTGCCCTGGCACGTCCGCTGTTCATTGCCCTTGACGGCGTTACTGACCCTCAGAACCTGGGGGCGGTTATCCGTTCCGCCGCCGCATTCGGCGCAAACGGTGTCATCCTTCCGGAGCGCCGGAGTGCTTCTGTGACTGCTGCTGCGTGGAAAGTGTCTGCCGGTGCTGCTGCGCACCTGCCCGTTGCGCGCGTAGTTAATCTGACTAAGGCGATCGAAAGCCTTAAAGAGCGGGGATACTATGCTATAGGCCTTGATGGCGGCGGAACGGCCCAGGTGGGAGGCAGCGGTTTTGAGACAGACCCTCTGATCGTTGTTTTGGGTTCAGAAGGCAAGGGGATCAGCAGGCTTGTCCGCGAACAGTGCGATGCTGTCGTGTCTATCCCCATGACTGCTATGGTGGAATCCCTTAACGCTTCTGTTGCGGCGGGTATCGCCCTTTACTGCGTACATGCTGCCCGCAGGACTGCTGAAGAGGGGTAGCCGGATCCGGGGAAGCGGATGCCCGGTTACCCGCCGCTGCCCAGTTATCCTGCTGCCCACACGGCGGCATCAGGATCATCTTCCGGATCGTAGGGCCGCCCCTCCGTCCCTCCGGCATGCGCAGGGTCATCAGCGTCATAACTCTCACGGTCATCAACGACCCCTGAATCCTGTTCTTCAACAATGGCTTTCATAACCTGGGTATCTATCTTGTAATCGGGGAGATACTCTTCAATATAGCTCTGCACCGCGGCGCCCATCGGGACGTCGTGCCCTGCCGCTTCAGCCAGATACCAGCGGTGGGTAAGCACTTCATGGAAGAACTGGGCGGGTTCGATCTGATTGTGGTATTCAGGCGGGATCATGCGCACGGTCGGTTCGAAGACTTCCCGCATCCAGTCTGTTGCCACGATCTCCAGAGGCTCATCCTGCCGCCATGTGGATGCGCGGTACGCATCCAGATCGTTGAGCAGGCGGCGGGCCTGGTTCTCCTGCACGTCCAGCCCGGTAAGGCGCAGCAGCTTGCGCGACGCATACCCTGCGTCCACGACCTGCGGCCGTACATGGATATGCGCCCCGTCTTCATCCGTATTGACAGCAAGCTCATCGACGTAAAAGCCAAGCTCATTAAGCTCATTGACACGCTTTTCGATTTTCCACATCTCGTCAGGCGTAAATGTATCTGTCCCTGTCAATGCTTCCCACAGTGAATGGTAGCGGTCTGCCAGGCGGTTGCCGACTTCGACCTCATCCACTTCGCTGGGAAGCAGCGCACCTGCCTGCAGATCCATCAGTTCACCGATGATGTTGGTCCGCGCCAGATCAATATCATATTCACGCTGACCGTCGCTCAGGTTGGCATATAATGCGCCGGTCTCCGCATCTACAAGCACGGCAGTAAAGGAATCGGCATCGCGCAGGAAAAGGACGTTCGACAGCGACACGTCCCCCCAGTAGAACCCCTGCAAATGCAGCCTGACCATAAGCACCGCCAGGGCATCGATAAGGCGCTCCGCCGTATCTTCGCGGATATTGCGCGCAAACAGTGCGCGGTACGGCAGGGAGAACTTCAGCTGCTCAGTCACGAGGATCGATTCAAGCGAGTCCCCCTGAGGGTCATGCCTGCCGGAAACTACGGCAACAGGTTTGACTGCCGGAAGATCAAGCTTTTCAAGGCTTCGAAGGAGTTCATACTCCCTTTCCGCAACATGCATGTTGATCTCTTTCATTGCCATAATGGAATCGCCAACACGCACGAACCGCACGACATGCCTGGAGATACCGCGCGGCAGGTTGACCAGGAGGTCTTCGGGCCATTTGGCGAGGGGAAGGTACCACGGCAGGGTGAACATACGCGGGTTCGATGTTGCTGCAGTGATTGTCAGAGCTTTAGGTTCTGCCGACGGTACGGCTTCCCCTTTCGGCGGCGCATCAACGAGTGCTCCGCTTGCCTTCACAGACGTAGCATTCCTTAAACGGGGATCCAGTGAGCTGTCCATATATACCATGCTACCTGCCCTCTGCCCTATAACACTCGCGGCGCATCAAAAAGCCCCGGCTGGCAAAGCCAGCCAGGGTGATAGTAATAAATAATATCCGATCAGGGACAGTCCTGAAACTAGTTCAGACGCATCTCAGTTGCAGGAGAGAACAGATGCATCTTCGTCGGGTCAATATGGATACGTACAGTATCACCAACCTTCGGAAGCTGGCGCGGGTTCACGCGAACAGTTGTCATCTTGTTCTGGTCAGACATCATCGTATCCTGCGATGAATCACTGTCACCGGTCACAATGTTACCGTAAATGTAACCATCCGAGCCAAGATCTTCAACATTGAGAACATCAAGCTTGAATGCATCCGGATCAGCATCGGAAGCAAGGGAAGCATCCTCCGGACGGAACCCGAGGACAATCTTGCCGCCGTCTTCTGCAGTGAGTTTATCAACAACTTCAGTTGGAAGCGTGATAGTATCATCACCGATCTTTGCCTTGCCGTCCACTACCGGATAAGTATTGATATTCATGGAAGGCGAACCGATAAATCCGGCAACGAACACATTCGCAGGACGGTCATACAGCTCAGTCGGTGCACCGACCTGCTGCAGGACGCCGAGCTTGATAACAGCAATACGGTCGCCCATCGTCAGGGCTTCTGTCTGATCGTGGGTCACATACAGTGTGGTGACTCCGAGCTGACGCTGCAATGCTGCGATCTGTGTACGTGTCTGGACGCGGAGCTTTGCATCCAGGTTTGACAAAGGCTCATCCATAAGGAATACCTTCGGCTTGCGGACGATTGCACGGCCCATAGCTACACGCTGGCGCTGGCCGCCGGACAGTGCCTTTGGCTTGCGGTCCAGATACTCGGTCAGATCGAGGATCTTAGCCGCCTCTTCCACGCGCTTGCGGATCTCAGCCTTAGGCGTACCGGCAATCTTCAGGGCGAAGCCCATATTGTCTGCAACAGTCATATGCGGATACAGTGCATAGTTCTGGAAAACCATTGCAATATCACGGTCTTTTGGCTGCATATTGGTGACGTCGGTATCACCGATCATAATGCTGCCCTGATTGACTTCTTCCAGGCCGGCAAGCATACGAAGCGTTGTAGACTTACCGCATCCAGATGGACCAACGAGGACGAGGAACTCGCCATCCTTAATTTCCATGTTCAGGTCATCGACTGATGGCTCTGTGTTGCCCGGATAGATTCGGGTGACATGATCGAATTTTACTTCTGCCATAACTTTCCTTTCATAGGCAGGTACGTGCCTAACGATCCGTTGTGAGAGGTTTCTTTTTACTTGTCAGGCCTTGGCATACCCGTCCTGTCGTCGGAGCACGCCGATGGTCCGATGGTTCTCGAAAGTAACTCTTCCTTGAGCCATGTGTTAACTCTACACGATAGTACAGATAATTACAAATATGCAAACATGGCGGGGATACCGGACCGGAGAGGATTGGGTGCCTCCGCAGCCCGGGCAGGGGCGGGCCGGTCAGATGTGAAGCCTAGAATAGAACCATTATGTCGGATATGAATACTCTGGACCTTGAACCCGGGAATATCGTCGGCGGGTATACGCTCGTATCCCGGCTTGGCGGCGGGGCTATGGGGACAGTATGGCGCGTAAAGGACGACGGCGGCCAGATCTACGCTATGAAGATCCTCAGGGATTCCTTTGCCGAAGAAGATGCCGGGGACCCGGGCTCTGCAGAATCGCGCGAACGCGCGACTGCCCGCGAAAGGTTCCGTCGGGAAGGCCTGGCGCTGAAGCGTATCGACCATCCGGGAGTATGCCAGATCGTTGATATGGAACTGGATGATTCCCTTGCATTTATTGTTACGGAGCTTGTCAATGGGCTCAATCTGCGCGATGATGTGCGCGACAACGGGCCGTACGCCGGGGAGGATCTCGCCCGGCTGGCTGAAAAGCTGATTGACGCTGTGGATGCTGTGCACGCTGCGGGGATTATTCACCGCGACATCAAACCGACAAATGTCATGATCTCCGCGCGCGGACCGATCCTTGTAGATTTCGGCATTGCAATGGGCGAAGGTGAATCCCATGTTACCCGCACTGGCCTTGTTATGGGGACACCAGGGTTCATTGCTCCTGAGATCATTGATGGTGCGGAGTCCGATGAAGCGACAGACTGGTGGAGTGTTGCCAGCGTCCTCGGTTTCGCAGCAATGGGTGAACCTGTATATGGAACAAAACCAATGATGGCAGTCCTTGAACGTGAAGCCGCCGGCAACGCGAACCTATCCGGCCTCCCTCCCCGGACAACATACATGCTGCGGGAGGCGCTTGACCCTGACCGCATGAAACGCTGCAGTGCGCAGGAACTCCTCCATACGATCAGGCAGGATGCTATGGAGGGCGCGTGGGAAGAAGATTCCGGGGACCCGGGCACAGACGAGGTGGTGCCCCCTTTTTACAGTAGCTCCGCGGGGCCAGCAAATCCGCGGAAGCTGTGGACAGACCCTGTTGCAGACCCTGTTGCAGACCCTGCCGGCGGCACCCCTGCTGCAGATGGCACCCCCGGCAATGCAGACGGTCACGACGGCCGTACACGTATTCTGGCGTCGCACCGGTATCCTCTGATACATGACGTACATGACGGCAGTACCGAAGCCCTGTCATCAGCATCCATGCCCGGCGAAACACAGATCATACAGCCGGATACCCCTGCAGCGGGAAGGGAAAGCAGATCTTCCTATTCCGGGGATCCCATGAAGGAAGATACATATGTTTCGCCTACGCGGGTGTACCGGCCGGATGTACCAGATATATCCGCCCCCCGGACAGAATTATATCCTCAAGGTTACGTGCAGGCTCCCCCGCCATACCCTGCAATGATGCCGGTACAGGCTGCCCAGCCGACATACAGCCAGATGCAGATGGGCCAGCCGCTGCTGCAGCCAGCCTTTACGGCACCGCCGGCCATGCAGCAGAATCCTGTTATCCCTGCTGAACAGGTGATGTGGTGGTACCGCCGGCACAGCCTTCTGCCAATCGTTATAACGGCTGCCCCGCTTGCCCTGCTTGCCGCTGCTGCCCCATGCATATCATTCATTTTCGTGTTCCTCATTTTCTGGGGCATGGCTACAGCAGGCTACGCTGCGCATGCACGCGAACGCCGCCGCGAAAATAATGGGGGCGTATTCAAACGCAGCGACAACGCACGCACTCTTATCGGGCTTCCTTGGAACGCAGCAAAAGGGCTCATCCCTGCCGCAGGGGCAGCCGCTGTTGGCTGGGCAGGCTGGGCAGCAACGCTGGCCTTCCTTTCCCTCGTATGCAATGCTGTATCCGGCTACACACATGTATCCCTGAAACTGGGCTCCGAGCCCAGCACACTTTTTATCCCCCTGCCGGCGGGGCGTCTGGCTTCTCTATCCGGCGGTATCCTGGTCCTGTCGTTCCTTGCAGGATGGGTGTGTGCACTGGCCAGCCGTCCTGCGCTGATCATCAGATGCGGATTCGGGGCAGTGCGGAACGCTGATATCCCAGGCTACCCTCAAAACAGCCATCTTCAGGGCAGCCGGGACAGTGCAGGCGGCTATTCCCCTCAGAGCATAGGAGGCAGCAGCCCTAGCCAGAGCAAAGCCCTCGGCATCAGGCGCAAAACACTGGTATCAGCTATTATCTGGCTTATTGCTGTGCTGATCGCTGCAGGCTATATCCTGCCCGGCATAATCGACTGGGCACCACTCGTAGTCAGTTATGCCGGATAGGGTTGTTATAATAGCAGGCGATAAATATGCCGCAGGTATACGGCAAGGAGAACTATGGCACAGCCTAAACAGTCTAAAAACAGTACGCGGGATTCACGGCAGCAGGGACGTATCCGCGCCCGGCAGAAACGGCGTGAGGCGCAGCTCGAAGAAGAACGGCTCCTGCAGGAGCAGCGCGCCTTGGAACGCAGGCAGCAGACGGCCATCGGCGCTGTAACCGCTGCCATTATTGTTATCGCCATCGCTGTTATCGCAGGGACTGTTATCTATAACAATATCAGGAACAGTAAGGCCAGTATCAGGGATTCTGCCTATGCGGCCATGCAGGCTGTAAAAAATAAGCCGTCCTATGCAAACAGTGAGGGCGGGTTCGTTTTCTCCAAAAACGGGATCGGCAAAAAAGTCAAAGGCGCCCCGACTGTTGAAGACTACATGGATTTCATCTGCCCTGCATGCGGCAGTGCGAACCGTGCACTTGATGCCACTTTCATCAAAATGGTTGATTCAGGCCAGCTTAATCTGGAAGTCTATCCTGAAGGGTTCCTTGATGCGTCATCAACGGATAACTACTCCACCCGGGCTGCTGCCGCAGCCATCTATGTCATCCAGAATGATCCTAACCATGCGCTGCAGTTCATTTCCAAAATGTTCAGCACCGAGAACCAGCCTCAGGAAGCATCCGGCTATATCCCTGTGACAAATGCCAGGATACAGCAGATCGCAAAGGATGCAGGGGTAGACGCAGATGTTGCGAAGAAATGTACGGACGGCACCTACACTGAATGGGTCAGGACAGCTGCAAAGTACACCCCATACCGTTCTGAACTCTGGAACGTATCGGGCTCCAATAAAGGCTCAATGACCACGCCTACGTTCCGTATCAACGGCCATTACTGGGATTTCTCACGGGCAACGGGCCCGGACTGGCAGACAAACCTGCTCAGGGCAATAGGCATGAAAAAAGCCGATATCGGCATCGCAGGGAAGATGCCGTCCATCGGCTCAGACAAAGGCCCGATCTACTAGATCCGGGCCACTTTCACTTCTAGGTATTCTCAACAATGACCTGTCCTGCGGGGCGGTTTCTCCTCACACGTCGTCAACTATATCCCGGTACACCACTGTGGAATCATACACCGTAAAGTACTTACAGCGTTTAACCTTGATTTCCCAGCAGCATTGAAACATGGGGGATACCGTCCAGAAGGAAAACATCTGAGACCGCCCGGAAGCCAAACGATCCGTAGAAATCCTGCACATAATCCTGCGCTTCGATCTGTAGTTTTTTGCCTGGGAATAAAGCCTGTGCGATAGTGATGGCTACAAGCTGACGCCCATAATGATGCTTACGGTATTTCTGGAGGACGAGGACCCTTCCAAAAGTTACATAATCGCCCCTGTCAATGATCCGCGCATAACCTACGAAATTTCCAGTATCATCGGAAAGGGTCACATGATAGGCACAGTAGTCTTCTGAATCAATCTCCTGATAAGCGCATTTCTGCTCAACAACGAAAACACGTGTCCGTTCCTCAGCAATTTTACAAAATTCCTGGGCCGTCAGCTCCTGCAAAGTTTTAACAGCAGCCTTCATATCTGCCATCCTTTCAGAGGACTGGAGTTTTAAGACTTTTATTAAGCCTTTACACTGTATACCTGATTCACCCTACGCCGCACATAGGTAATATGCATATTGCCGGCGTGTTATCCAACCATTCGGCTATTGTGTATTAGGTCGCAGCAAGCTGCGAGTGCCCCCCTAGCTCAGCTGGCTAGAGCAGCTGATTTGTAATCAGCAGGTCGACGGTTCGAATCCGCCGGGGGGCTCCGCTAATACACGGTCTGGGAGAAAGGGAGTATGGAATATGAAAAGATACAATAAGAGCTATATCGGTTCCCTGCTTGGCTTAATGCCGTCACTTATCCTGATCATATTCGATATATGGTTCACCCTATGGTTCAATCCCTCCATTATCTCAAAACATAACTTTGATACAATCGGAGCCAACCAGGCTTACGGCTGGATGATGCTTTTCATACACTTTTTTGCCATACCTATATGCCTAGGAGGGGCAGTTATTGCGTTTATTTTCTCTATTTTAGGAAAGCAGAGGCAGGAACTGAACAAGCCTCTGCAGTTAAGCAATATTATTTCTGTTGCAGCGATTATTGCTGCAATAGCATGGGTATTTGCCGGTGCGGTATTTCCTGACAGTTTATCAGGCTACATGCGTGCAGTTATACTGATCTTCTCCCTAAACACGATATCCGGGATAATATCGTCAATAGTGCTCCTTACTCCGCGATCGGGAGGGGTACGGTTCGGCCGTATCTGGCTTATTATCACTGCCATCATTATTATCGCGCCTATTGCCGCAGACACCATACAAAACGCTGTCCTGCAGCAATAAATAATAAAGCAGCTTGCCGAGCCCACAGAACGGAATAAAAGCGGAACTGTATGGGAAAGGGGACCAATCCAGCCTGCTTCAATACACCGTCCGGAAGCCCGGCAAGCTTTGCTGCTACTGGGATATTCAATTATGAGCTGACTCCGGCTGCATATCCTGCAGCCGGTGTTTACAGCCGTCTCAGGGTTATCGTGCTGCTTCAGTTACCTGTTTGGTAATGCCGATCATCCATTCTGAAAGCGTCGAATACTGGGAAGGCATCGATTCGGTAATATGGACTACCGGGACCTTCGCAGAATCTGCTGCTTTAGTGATCGTTTCAGTTGTGGAATCAGTCTCCTGATCGTTGACGAAAAGGAAGGATACTTTCTTCTGCGACAGGATATCCGTGAACTCCTTGATATCGTTTGCTGAAGGTTCGCTCTCGTTAGCCGCAGCATTCGCATATCCGGAAGGGGTAGAATCTTCCAGGCCCAGATCGGAAGCCAGGTAGCTTGCCACTGATTCGGTTGCTGCGTACTTTTTTCCTTCTATGCTCTTTTTAGCTTCCGCAGCTGCCTGGGTGAATTTCTCTTCGGATTTCTTCCACGCATTATACTGGCTGTCAAAGTAAGCGCTGTCAGATGGCCTGGCTTTCTTGAAAGCTTCCGCCAGTTTCTTAGCGGCGGTTTCACGCGCTTTTGCCATAAACCAGATATGGGGGTTCCCGCCTTCCTTGACGCCGGACTCCTCGGCAACATCAATGACTGTTGCTTTGGTGCCTTTGGCAGCTTTGGCTGCCCATGGGTCATAATCAGCACCGTTATAAATAGTGACGTCGGTTTTGGAGAATTGCGCAACATCATTAGCCTTCGGCTCAAATTCATGCGCCTCAACATTGGGGTTGCTCAAAATACTGGTAACTTTTACCTTGTTCCCGCCGATCTCTTTAGCCAGCGATCCCCACTGGTTTATGCTGGACACCACATTGATAGCCGATCCTTGGGTACCGGAACCGCTGCCCTGTTGGGATGCATTATTCCCGCAAGCACCTGCCGCAATAATCATGCTTAGCCCTGCAGTAAGTGCGAATGCGCTGCGGATTGTTTTCTTTCCTGCAAACATAGTATTCTCCTGATAGTTCGTATACCTTGCCTGTATTCTGCTGCCTGCGGATGTTCCAAAGCATCGGGTACCCGCCGGCTTTTCTCTTATGTGTTATTAATAATAATTCTCATTACCGACATAAACGGATAATCCGGCCCTGTCGGCGATTCGCCCCGACAGGCAAACAGGCCGGAAAGCCGGACGCGCTGTATTCCCGGCAGTATGCCGCACTTCCGATATGCGCCCGGGCCATAACGTCGGGATTCAGGCTTTCGCCTCCTTCGGCAGACGGTGAAGGTTTTTCGCAGTCCATGAAAATTGGGAAACATACGGGTTGCCGGCAATAACAAAACGACGGAGACGGTTGGTTTCCTTGGAAATACCTATGCGTACAGTTGCGGCCGCACGCTCCCTTTTACCCAGCTCGGCATACGCGAGGCGCAGGGGTTCCTGCGACAGATCATGGCCGTAAAGTGCCTTATCAATATCCAACGCTTTGCACAGCTTTGCCGGACCGTTGGTCAGCTCATACCCTTTTCTGCTGCGGCGTTCCTCCATAAACCCGATTCCGCTCACAGGCTCGACCGCACGGATAAGGGCCCCTGCGCCGAATCCGTCATCATTGCATGCGATATTCATACAGAAATGTATGCCGTGGATCTGATACACATAAGCATGCCCGGCGGGCCCGAACAGCGCCTTATTCCTCTCACTCTTACCGTGATATGCATGGCTCGCCTGGTCATTTTCGTCATAGGCCTCAGTCTCGACGATCCGCACAGCAGATCGCCCCTCATACTTGCCTTCAGCATCATAAAAGTCGCGGACAAGGAGGCAGCCTAACAGGCGCACCGCAACATAATCCGCAGTCCCGCCCAGGAAATCAGGGAATACCAGGCCACCGTACGCCTGGTTCCTGCATCCAATATCCGAGATCTTAGTATCCTTATCTGCCATTGCTGCCCTCGCTTCCTTGGTTTTAACTTCTGCTGCCAGTTTCCTGTCCTCTTTTAATCCATTAGCTCAGTTGAACCCGACAAAATGGTTGGCGATCGCATACACGCGCCTGACAAGCGCACGCCCCACGGGGCTTGGCATATTTACCGCCCTGCATAATGTAGTTTTCCGGACATCGTGGCTTATCTGCGGGGAATATTCATACAGATCATCCCACATATGCGATTTCCGTACGTAATTCTCCTTCTTTTTCGACAGGATAAGGAAGATCGACACTACTACGCAGTTGATCGACAGATAGTGGATCATATATTTATAAAGCCCGTAAGGGACTGTAGACGCATCAGGCGTTGCATGTACCATGAACGAATTGACCCTCAGCAGCTCGTCCACACGCCGGATCATCGTCTCTTTCGCTACGGACTGACCCTCACGCCCAATAAAATACCTGTAGAAATCTACATCAAGGTATGTCATCGTTTTGACATACGGCAAAGGCTGATATGCATAAATAAAATCCACATAAAATGTTTTCTCGGGGAGACGCATTCCCGATTCCCTGAGTACGGAAGCCCTGTATATGATTGAGTGCATAAGAAGATACTGGTTGATATAGAACGTCCTCAGATCATCCCAGGTCAGGACGCGCCCTGTGGGGATAGCATGCTTATAGTTAATAACTGTCTGGATATTCTCTGCCTTTTTCTCATAAACATAATTTGTGACAACCATATCTACCGGCATTGTATTCATGGCCTGCAGACGCAGGAATCTCAGGACTTTTGCATACGCACCGGGATCAAGCCAGTCATCAGCATCAACGATTTTGATATACATGCCCTGGGCAGCATCTATCCCGGCGTTTACAGCACCGCCATGGCCTCTGTTCTCCTGATGTATGACACGGACCACCCCCTGGGAGCCTTGTGCCAGTTCGTCTGCAAGCGCAGGGGTGGAATCCGTGGAGCCGTCGTCAACAATAACTATGTCTATATCGGCAGTACTGTCACAGTTAAGCAGGGAATTGACGCATCGGCGCAGGCATTGCTCAACATTATACGAGGGCACAACAATAGTCAGGGTCTTCTGCCGCACTGCAGGTATTGCGGGATGAGGAGCAAGGCCAGAGCCAGCATTTTCAGGTATGTCCGGATTCTCGTCATCCGACGGACCTGCTGTGCCTGCCTTATCCCTCAGATCCATAATTATCCTTTCCCCGCATACACCTGCCACTTTCCAGCTTCAACAGCAGGTATCTGCTCAAAACCGCGAATATCCCTTTATATTTTACACATGATGCATTATCGCCAGAAAACGTTTCACGTGGAACATTTCCTGCCATACTTACAGCCTGTTGTCTTTCCAGGATGTAGGTACCTTATCCGATCCATCAGCACATACAGATCACGCCCGGGAAGCTTCCTGCCGGGCTTTTCTGATCTCCTCCTCATGCTTTTTGCTTTTCGGCATGATCCACCATTTGAGCAGCGGATAGCTGACAATGACAGCCAGAAGGGTGTTGACAACAGAAGCGACTGTTGCTGCAACCTGGTCATTCCAGCCCCAGCTATGGCACAGGCTGGTGACCCATGGAGGAAGCACAAGGTTAACGATAACAATGATTACAGCCAGGATAATATATTTCCATGCAGCATTTTTAAAGCTCGAATCAGATTTGAATACCCATTTCATCTGGACAAAGAAGTTGACCACCTGGGCTATGGCTTCCGCCATAAGGAATGTCAGGAACCCGCCCAGGCCATTGGATTTGGGAGAACTGTAATTGAAGATAAGGAAACTGAACGGCTGCGTTATATGTAAGGCATTGACAAAAACAGCTGTCCCAACCCATGCCAGGATAAAGCGCGTGATCGTGGAAATATTCGACAGGATGTTGAAAAGGATGAATTCCCACAGGTTTGGATAGCGGTCCATAAAACGCCTGAATGGGTTTGAAGGTTTCTTTGCTCCAGGGCTTCCCGAATGGATATCCGGCGCCGCGGGATCCGCCGGAGTACTGCTGTCCCGGGCAATCCTGCCGGTAAATACCTGGCTGTCGTCTGGATTAGTATTACTCATTGCTGATCATTCCTCGATTTCTTTGTGAGTCTGTTTATTTTTTATCTGGTTACCGGCATAGCCGGAAACAAGATGCCCGATACCGCGCCAGAAATGCTTATTAGGGATATCCAGGATGCCTTCCCTGACCATCTGGGGACTGACCATGCCATGGGTCATTTTTGCTATCGCCCGTGCAGGCATATTAAGGGTGAACAGCATATTGAGGTCCGGGGAACCTGTTTTCCTGAGCACCGCTGCAGCCCTGCGCTCCAGTATCCGGACGATCATCCTGGCAACCCAGCTGCGCGAACGCGACCATGAAGAGATGATATCTTCTGCCTGGAAAACCCCGTGATTATCATACTTTTTCTGACGGTGCCCCAGAAGATAGGCAACATCACCGTCAGTAAGATGCCTGATATCAGCACCGCGGTAATGCCCAAACTGCCCAGGAAGCACGCCGGGATCGACTGTCCCCCTGACAACATGGGTGATATGCAGAGGAAGCGTATCGGCATCAGTCCCGACCCACACATCCCACGCTCCGGATTCTACCTGCCATGAACCTGTCTGCGTATCAAAATGGCGGAAAGTGTATCCATCAAAACTGAAGCGGATATCTTTGCTCTCACCGGGCTCAAGGTGGACTCTCCTGAACCCTTTGAGTTCACGTACCGCACGCAGCACACCGGATGTATCCTGGCTGCGCCCAACATACATCTGTGCAACTGTATCTCCTGCCACCTGTGAAGTATTTCTAACAGTCACGGACACGCCGTCATCATCCGCCCGTATCGCATTGTATTCAAAAGTGGAATAGCTCAGGCCGTATCCGAAGGGGTACCGCACAGGGATACCTGCAGTTGAATAATACCGGTAGCCGATGAAGGGGCCTTCACGATACACTGAATCGCGCTCGGCAGAAGGGAAATTCCCTGCACTGGGGACATCCTCGTATCTCAGCGGCCACGTTTCCGCCAGATGCCCTGAGGGGTTTACATCGCCCATAAGTATGTTGGCGGCTGCGCATGCGCCAGCCTGCCCTGACAGCCCGATATACACAGCAGCCTGCGTACCTTCAAGCCAGTCAGTTTCCACGCTGGAGCCCGATACCAGCACAATAATGATTGGCTTGCCCGCTTTTTTAAGCTCTTCAAGCATACTGACCTGCGCACGGGGTATCTGCATAGTACTGCGGTCAAGCCCTTCAGATTCCGACCGTTCATCAAGCCCCATACACACAATCAGTTCGTCCACATCCTTACGGCGTGCAAGTGCTGCAGCTTCAGCAGCCAGCTCAGGGTGCGATGCACCTTGCCGGTCGTATCCCTGGGCGTATCCGGAAACCGTGATCCCCTCCCTTCTGCTTAACTCATCAAGGAGGTTATCCACGCGGGCGGCATTGACTTTGGAAGACCCGGATCCCTGGTACCGTGCTGTTTGTGCCATATCACCAATAACAGCCAGGCGCGCCCCCCACCGTATCGGCAAAACCGGGACACCGTCTTTACCCGGTTCATTCTTGAGAAGGACAATGGACTTTTCAGCGATCTCCCGCGCGATCCTGTGATGTTCTGCGATCTGCCGGTCTGTGAGGAACCCATCCTTCCGCTGTCCGGAAGGCTGTGTGCGGCCAATAAGATCAAGGACTTCCTGGGCACGCTCAGTAACATCTTTCTCACTGAGCTCCCCGCTTTCCACGGCCTGCATGATCTCGCGGACCGACGCCAGCCCCGCAGCAGGCATCTCAAGGGATGCGCCTGCAGCTGCTGAAGCCGCAATATTATTGGAGCCGCCCCAGTCCGAAACGACCATGCCTGTATAGCCCCATTCCCCGCGGAGGATATCTGCGAGCAGATGCTTATTTTCGTGTGCATACACGCCGTTGACCATGTTGTAGGACGTCATCAGGGTCCAGGGGCGCGCTGCTTTTACAGCGATTTCAAAAGCTGTCATATATATCTCACGCATCGTGCGCTCATCAATAACGGAGTTTGATGCCTGGCGGCGCAGCTCCTGGCTGTTCACCGCAAAATGCTTGGGGCATGAGCTGACCCCCTGGGACTGTATCCCCCTGATAAACCCTGCTGCCAGATATCCGGCAAGCTGCGGGTCTTCGGAATAATATTCAAAATTCCTTCCACACAGGGGGTTCCGCTTCATATTGATCCCTGGGCCCAAAAGCACCTGGACTCCAAGGGTCCTGGCCTCTTCCCCCAGAGCTTTGCCCATTTTTTCTGTTTCCTTGGGATCCCATGAGTTAGCCACCGTCCCGGCAGTCGGGAAACATGTTGCAGGTTTGGATGCCCCTAATCCCAGATGGTCTCCGGAACCAGTCTGCCTGCGTATCCCGTTCGGTCCGTCGGAAAGTACAATCGGCTCAATACCCGCCTTTACTATCCTCCGTGTTTCCCATTCAGATTGGCCGGAAAGCAGTGCTGCCCGCTGAATAAGAGTAAGGTCCTGTGCACGTAGGCCCATAAAAATCACTTTCCTCATATAATAGTTGCAATAGTATTTCCATCGGGTGCAGATAACAGGATCCGATCCTGTTATCTGCACCCGTATATAGCCGGGACGCTGTTTTATGATTGCTCAAAGCTACAGCGCTAAAGCATAAGACGGACGGATCCGTTAATTATCCGGCTGCTTTTCAGCAGAGCCTTTCTGCATATCTGAAGCACCTTTGAGCTCCCTGCGGCGCCTGAAATAACGGCGGAATGCCAGGACCTCAAGCAGGATAACAAGCACTGCCACTACTGCCAGAGCGATATAGAATGCTTTCTTCCACCACGAAGCATCCATGCTTGGCTGCCCATCTTTGTACAGCCAGCTGTTCACAGCTGTATACAGGATATTATGGGATGCTTTGCGCATCAGCTGCACAGTTTCCGCCTCATTCGTCCTGGTAATGTAGTTGGTCGTCTTCGTAGTAGCAAGCATTGCATCATTGCCGCCGCGGATGGCTTCATCTCCAATCATGGGGCCGCCGGCAAAGTAATCAGTTTCAACGAAGCCTCGGAACCCCCACTCCCCGCGGAGTACGTTATTCAGGAGATTGGGATTGGAAGCAGACCAGCGCGCGCCAATATAGTTGAAGGAACTCATCACAGCCGTCGCGCCGCCGTCTTTGGCAGCCATTTCAAACTGCCTGAGATACACTTCACGGATCGCCTGCTCGTTGGACCATGTGCACAGCATATTCATGCGGTTATCTTCCTGATCGTTCAGGGCAAAGTGCTTCATAAAGCCGTACACCCCTTTGGCCTTGGCGGCTTTCAGCTGCTGTGCCGCCATACTTCCGCCAAGTACCGGATCTTCTGAGAAATACTCGAAATTGCGGCCGGCAAACGGGGTCCTGTGCGTATTCATCGCAGGGGCATACCAGCCGGTTACATGCATCTCCCGGCCCATCTGCCCGATCAGGTCGCCGTACCTCTGTGCAAGGCCCTTGTTGAAAGTATTGGCTACCGTCGCAGAAGCGGGGAACCCGATCGACCCTACCTTGGTAAAGTTGTTATTCAGCGCTGCAGGGCCGTCAATATCGCTCTGGCGCGGCTTGCCGATAGAAGAGACTTCTGCATTGTTATAGCCTGCCATAGAGATGAGTTCGTTCATCTCGTTCACAGTCAGGTTATCAAGGAGTTTGTCCCACAGCGGGTCATCATATGATTTCCCGTACAGCTGGTAAAGCCTGGTACCGTTTTTCGCACCGGTCACCGGCATTTTTGCAGATGATTTCCCTTCGGGTGCCTTATAATCTGCGCCGACAAACTCTTTCATCTGGTCTTTCGGCATCGTGCTGGAAGCCGGTTTTGCTGTCGCCTGGCTGTAATTTGCAAAACTGTCTTTGCGCGACAGGTAGGTAACATGCCCTTCAGCATTATCAAACTGGTTAGTCACATCAGCCCTGTCGCTCCTGCGATGGTTGCCTTTGCCATAGGTAACAGGTGAATCAACGGTTACAGCTTTGGAATCGATCATATTATGGGAATCCCTGTTGATGGATATCCCGTATGATCCGGATTCAAGCACATATGCTTTCACGTTTTTGTAATCGTAAGAGGCCATCTCTTCAAGGTCAAAGCTGATCTCAAACCTCTGCGAAGCGCCGGGGGCAAGCTCTTTTGTCTTTTCGAAACGGATCAGGTTAGCAGATGCTTTTTCGATCCCTCCGTTGGTATAAGGCGGATTATAGTAGACCTCAACGGTATCTTTGCCTGCTGTTGTGCCGGTATTCGTCACAGTCACATTAAAAGTGACCTTGCCGTTATTTACCTGCGGCTGGGTCATTGTCTGGCTGAAGGTGGTGTAGCTCATACCATAGCCAAACGGATACTGGACAACATCATCATAAGTGATGGCACCATCCATGGCAGCGGTCTCGTAGAACCGGTACCCCACATAAATGCCTTCAACATAATTGACATAAGAGGGGACAGACGTGCCGAACATCCCTTTGACTTCATACTTCTGCATATTGTCATAATTGAAACTCCCAAAATTATTCCACCATGGGGTTTTGGTGAAGTCCTTGACAAAAGTATCTGTTGTACGTCCCGAAGGGTTCTGTTTCCCTGCAAGGATCTCGCCCAGAGCATCAAAACCGGTCTGTCCTGCAGGCGGGCACCATAAAACAGATTTGATCTGCGGATACTGCGAAACAAAATTCAGGTTAAGGTTATTGGCGCCGTTGTACACAAGGACTACCTTCCGGAAGTTTTTTGTCACATAGCCGATAAGGTTCTTTTCTGTCTGGCTCAGGGAAAGATAGCTGTCGCCGGCCTTGAAATCGGCATAGTCATTAGAATTATTGACGTAATGGGTCCCGCGCAGATCGAACCCGCTTCCCTCTATTTTCGTGCCGGGTTTGGAAGTTTCTACTGTGCCCATATCTGAGGGGAGGTCTGCCCCTTCACCGCCGGAGCGTGCAATAGTGATGACAGCAGTATCAGAATAGTTTTTTGCCTTGGACAGCATAGAATCCGGATACGTATCTACAGGAGGTTCCGGGAGTGTCCAGTCCTGCCCGTTCATACCGACTACGGGGCGGGTGCTGTTATATTTCGTATAGAAATCAGAAAGCTCAGTGTTATAGCTGATGCCTGCATCTTTTAAGCCCTGAAGCAGTGACGTTGTTGCGTAGCTGTCATTCATTGACCCGGAACCGGTGCCGCCATAGATCGGGTTTGTTGAAGCCCATCCGAATACATTGACTTTCTTTGTCTGCAGCGGCAGCTGGGAATCGTTGTTCTGCAGCATGACAATGCCTTCACGCTGGATATCGACAGCGAGTTTGCTGGCTTTTGTTATGCTTTCCTTCGAAAGTTCATATTTTGGAGTAGTTACCGATGTTACTATGGTGTTCAAAGGCCCGAACAGCATTGTTGCCACTGCAGCGAATACCGCGATCAGTGCGGCAATCCATGTCTGGGAACGGACCATCTTTTTAGCTGCGACATCCTTTACTGTTCTTTTGTTGACAAAAATACTGATAAGGACGGCAAGGATCAGGACAATACCTATCACAATAAGCTGAGGCCGTACTGATTTCAAGACATTAATAACATCGCTGATATTGATGCCAAGCATGTTTTTCCTTTCTTTAGCTTCCGTCCATCCGCGCAGATGGGCAGGAACCTGGTCATTTTAATACGGCGGGTCTTGCATATCCTGCTGTACACCTTCGACAGCCCAGGAAACCGGCCCTATACTTCTACAGTACCCGCAAATCTGAAGGGAGAGAAAGGATTTCGCCATAAAACCGCAGCCTGGGACCGGTTCTGAGCACAAACAGCACTTTTAGACGCACAAACAGCATGACTAAGGAATACAATAAAACCCTGCTGCTTTCAGACCGCAGGCAGCAGGGTAGAAAGGGCAGAAGGATATTTCAGGCTGCAGGGGTGCCCTGAGGATACCCTTTAGAAATGCCCGTTAAGCCGATAATACACATCGCTGAGCTGAAGCCCTTTCTCGAAGCCGGCAGCGGATGTATCCTCATCAATAATAGCAAGCTCTACACCGGCTATGCGTGCAAAATCTTCCCAGGCCTCACGACCGGCAGCGGTAGTCATGCATGTATGGTGGGCGGCACCCGCAAGAAGCCAGCACTGGACAGATGTTTTCAGCGACGGTTTAGGCTCCCACAATGCACGTGCGGTAGGAAGCTTGGGAAGCTCCCGGTCCGGCTGCACAACGTCCACCACATTCATAACAAGGCGGAACCGCTCGCGCATATCGGCAAGGGAAACAACAACAGCGTCTTTCTTAGGCGTAGCGGTAAAAACCAGACGCACCGGATCTTCTTTCCCGCCAATACCAAGCGGATGTATCTCAAGGCTGGCTCTGCCGTCAGTCTTCAGCGTTGGCGAGACTTCCAGCATATGTGCTCCCAGTATTTTTTCTTTTCCGGAAACGAAATTGTAGGAATAATCTTCCATCAGCGAGCAGCCGCCTTCAAGGCCATACCCCATAACATTCCCCACGCGCACGAGTACGGAAGTTTTCCAGTCTCCCTCTGCGCTGAAACCGTAACCGTCCGCCATCAGACGCTGTGCACCGACACCGGGGAGCTGCCTGAGCGGCCCGAGGTCTTCAAAATTATCCGTTGCTGCCGCTGCGCCAATATCAGCAAGCATATTGCGCATGCCTGCTTCCTCCCGGGCAGCTGTAACCAGGGAATCATACCGTGAATCAAGAAGCTCAGGGGCTATATCATATTCACGCTTATAATCGTCGATGATCGCCCTGACCTGGTCATCGCCTGCCTTATCAACATATGCTGCCAGTTCATTGACCGGCCAGGTATTGACGGAAGTCCCGAATACACGCTCTGCTTCCGTTTTGTCGCCTTCAGTCACAGCGACATTGCGCATATTGTCGCCCCAGCGGCAGACCTTCATAGTGTTGGCGGCATTCCAGCCCGCACATGCCCGTGCCCACACACCGATACGCTGTGCAACATCAGGGTCGGTGTAGTGTCCCGCAACGATTTTACGCGGTATCCCAAGGCGGGTGACAATATAGCCGAATTCACGGTCGCCATGGGCAGCCTGGTTAAGGTTCATGAAGTCCATATCCATGGTATCCCAGGGGATCTCAAGGTGATGCTGGGTATTGAGCTGGAGCAGCGGCTTATGGAGTTCGTTCAGGCCGCGTATCCACATTTTTGCCGGGCTGAATGTGTGCATCCATGCAATCACACCGATGCATTCCGGGTGCGATGAAGCATCGATCATAAAATTCCTTATAGAGTCGGAATCTTTCAGCGTCGGTTTCAGGACCAGCTTCACGGGGATATCCGGAGAGGCATCCAGCGTTTCCACAATATCATGGGACTGTCTGGCTACCTGCTGCAGGGCTTCTTCGCCATACAGATCCTGCGATCCGACTGCAAACCAGATCTCTTTGCCCTCAAACGGGTTTTCCATTGCCATAATTACTCCTTGGTTATTAACTATTTGCCTTGCTGGCCGTATACGTTCTGATAACGGTCATTGAGTCTGTCGATATCTTCCTGCGGGATAGGGATCACTCCCCCTATCATCTGCGCTGCCCACACTGTATGGGCAACTTCTTCCGTCATAGCTGCCGCCTTGACTGCTGCTTCAGCACTCCTGCCAATAGTGAACGGGCCATGGTTCTGCATGATGACAGCGGGGGATTTCGGATATTTTTTCAGTGTTTCGACCACACCTTCGCCGATAGCTTCAGAGCCGATAAGCCGGAATGGCCCTACCGGGACTTCTCCGCCAAATTCATCACCCATCATGGTGAGTACGCAGGGGATATTCTTCCCTGTCGCTGCCCAGGCCGTGGCATATGTGGAATGGGTATGGACGACACCGTATACTTCCGGCATCATGCGGTAGATATATGCATGGGAAGCAGTGTCGGAAGATGGGGCTGCCTCGCCGTCTACCACATTCCCTTCCAGATCGCACACCACCATAGATTCCGGCGTAAGGTTTTCGTACCTTATGCCCGAAGGTTTGATAACCATGAGATCCGCGGTATGCAGGCGCTGTGATACATTCCCGGCAGTCCATACTACAAGGTTCCATGCAATCAGCTGCTGGTGGAGGTCTGACACTTCTTTCCGCACGCGCATGACTTCGCTGCGGGTTTCCTGAGGATAATCATTGAGAGTTGGCATATTGCTCCTGTCTGTCTATTTGTTTTCCCAATAGTTACGGCATCGTAGTTTTCACTGCTGCCGGTTTCCGACGCTTCCCACCTCACTGTTGCTGTGCAGTGTTTTCATCGGCACTGTCATCACTGATAGTCCTGACGGCTTCCTTTTCCACAGGAAGGGCTGCGGTAAAACGCCTGAAGAACTTTTTAAAACCTTCAACGTCGTCAGGGCAGGGCTGCTCTGTGGATGGCCGGGCATCAGCGAATACTTCCGTATCAAGGAAATCCGCAAGATCCTGCGTTTCCCCGGCTCCCGCGCAGCGCAGCAGATATGCTGCAAGGACTGCCATGCCCCAGGCACCGCCTTCAGAAGCAGTGGGCATTACTGTGACAGGAACGTTGAATGCTGCGGCAAGTATGCGCTGCGCGACTACAGGGGTGGTGAATATACCGCCATGGCCAACCAGGGTATCTATAGCCACATGCTCATCTTTCACCATAATATCCATGCCGATTTTCACCGGACTGAATGCAGAGAACAGCTGCGCCCGCATAAAATTCCCCAAAGTCATGCGGCTGTGCGGGCCGCGGGCAAATACCGGCCGCCCTTCTTCCAGGCCGGCGAGAAACTCCCCGGAATAGAAACAGTAGTTGATAAGCCCGCCCGCATCAGCATCCGCACTTATGCCGGACGGAAACTGCGGACTGGAACGATCAGAAGGGCTGTCAGTAAGCGCCGCAGTGAACAGTGTGGAATACACAGTATCCATATCCATTGCCATACCTGCAGCCTGTGCAAACTGGCTGAAAATACCCACCCATGCGTTGAGGTCTGAAGTGAAATTATTGGCGTGCGACATCCCCGCAGGATCCCCTGAAGGGGTAGCGACGATATCGATTTCAGGATGGAGCCGTTCAAGCCTGTGTTCCAGGACGACTGTAGCAAATATCGATGTCCCTGCTGATACATTGCCTGTACAGGGACGTACTGAATTTGTCGCTACCATGCCGGTCCCCGCGTCGCCTTCCGGAGGCGCCATCGGGATGCCCGGTCGAAGCCTGCCGCTGGGATCAAGAAGCTGCGCACCTTCTGCAGTCAGTGTCCCTGCATCCTCCCCTGCTGCAAGCGGCTGAGGCAGGATACCCCGGATGTCCCAGGGCTGCTGTGATACTTCCGGAAGACTTCTGAACCGGCTAAGGAAGCCCTCTTCCCATGTATGTGTCTGAGAGTCTATGGGGAACATGCCCGATGCATCGCCGACCCCCAGGACTTTACGCCCGGTAAGTTTCCAGTGGACATATCCTGCAAGCGTAGTGAAATACGCCAGCTCAGGGACATGCTCTTCCTTGTTGAGTATCGCCTGGTACAGATGCGCGATAGACCAGCGTTCGGGGATATTGAACCGGAACAGATCCGACAGCTTTTCGTGCGCTTCGCGGGTACTGGTATTGCGCCATGTGCGGAACGGTACGAGAAGTTTGCCATCTTTGTTAAAAGCCAGGTATCCGTGCATCATTGCAGAAAAACCGAGCGACCCGACAGCAGTAAGCTCTGCCTCGTATTTCCCTTTAAAATCATCAGCCAGGCTGGCATATGCATCCTGAAGGCCGGACCAGATATCATCCAGTGAATACGTCCACAGCCCGTTTTCCAGACGGTTTTCCCAGCCATGCTCCCCTGAAGCAAGAGTCTCATACCTGTTATTAATCAGGACAGCTTTGATCCGCGTGGAGCCGAACTCGATCCCCAGTGAAGTCCTGCCTTCGGCAATATCCTCGGCAGCACGCCCCGTATTCGGCAACATATGTGTTTCAGCTGCCATTCCCGCTGCCGTATCAGCTACTGTGCCAGCCATGCGGCACCACCTTTCGCGTATCCGGCCCGCAGCACTGTAAATGCGGACCCGTCCAGTAGTCCAGTACCCCTTAGTACTGTTTTTGGAACCGTCTCACCGTTCCCGTCTGTGGAAACATTACGGATGGATTCTGTTTCTGCTTTTCTTTTCCGTATTTATATGTGAGCGCTCACACATCAAGTATAGCACTAAAGAGATTCTATACACGCGCCGTGTTGTCTATTCCACTATCTTTACAGGTACTTTTACAGGCTTTCCCGTCGGATAAACTGTGCAGGGACCTGGATAACACCGTGCCGCTGAGGCAATACAGCAGCATCCCTGTTCCCTGTGAGGCCTTTCTTCCAGCCCTTTATCCCATTCCCTGCTTCTGCGCCACTGGATACATCCCCTGCAGTTTCTTCCGGACCTTCTGCGCTTCCGGGATCCTCAACAGCATTAAGGAGTATCTCCATAGCCGTTGATCCGAGCATCCCAAAATCCGGTTTTACTGTGCTCAACGGCGGGCATGTACTGTCTGACCCGGGCATATCATCATATCCGGCGATTTTTACCAGCCTCCGGCCCGTATCCCTGTTATCTATATCCAGGCCCGGGTATTCGCCTAAAGCGCGTAAAGCACCAAAGGCAAGCAGGTCATTGGCACAGACAACTGCGATATTACGGCCTTCACGGAACTTGCCGCTTTCAGGCCCTTTGTCCCCGAAAGTCTCTCCCAGTATGGCCTCTACTGCCGAATACCCTGCCTGGGCATCCCATGAGTCCGCGTCAATAACAGTGCTCTCCATCCCGAGTTCCGTACACGCTGCTTCCCATGCTGCACGCCGGGTATACGCATCGCGCCACTGCAGGGGCCCTGCAAGATAATAGGCTGCATTATTCCTAGCTCCGGCGGCTGCGGAACCCGAATCCTTAGCCCCCTGATGCCTGAAACAGTCAGAATATACTGTTTCTGCAATACAGCCCACTGCATCCCATTGGTCAATACTCACAGCATACACGGTACTGTTTGCCTCAAGATACCCTTCAATATCCTCATCCCCATCCGATCCGGTAATGATCACACAGGGGACATCAAACCGCACCTGCTTAACGGCATGGAGCATGGCATCAGTCGGAGCAACGATCACATATGCCTCGGCACCAAGCTGGGAGAAACCTTGCATAATAGAGGAAAATTCAGTATCTGACAGCCCCCGTTCGTCAACATTGGCCAGGGAAATAAAATATCCGCGGGCACGGGCCGTCTGTTCCAGTGCTGATATCGTAGATAATGGCCCGAAATAATTGATGCCGCCTGCTATGACTGCGATCATCCGCGAATGCCGTGTTGCAAGTGCACGGGCAGACTGGGAAGGCTGATAATGCAAGTGCCTGATGGCATCTTCAACTTTCATCCGCGTCTGTTCAGCTACATATCCGGAATTATTGATCACACGGGAGACTGTCTGCCGGGAAACACCGGATGCATATGCCACATCATCAATCGACGCACGCCTGCTGCCTGACGGATTATCACGTTCCATAGGACCCGCCTTTACCTGCTGTTTCCAGCCTGGCATAACCGGGTACCCGGACCTGGTCTGTTAATCATCACCAAGCGTTACGTGGATCCCGCCTACAAGGCGGCTGGAAACATTGTACAGAAGTGCCCCAATTGCTGCCATCACGCAAATAATAACGATTTCGAATACCGACAGGATCGTTATTGCACCAATGACCCTTGGAAGGCTGAGGATATCTGTCAGATTGAATGAAGAGCTGATCCTGGTACCAAGCTCGTTGACAACATCAAACAGGCCTACCGCATCTACAATAAACCAGATAAGGGTTACGGCAACAAGCTGGATTATGGCTCCGGCAATAGAAAGCATGAACGCCATTTTGGTGACAGACCATGGATCCACCCGGGTTATTGACAGGTTCATCCGGCGGGCGCGGGGCACACCTGAGCCTGTACCGGCTGAGGAAGAGCTTCCGGCACGGCTGGTATCCCCCGGCTGCTGGGAAGTTCTCGCATGACCTCCGGAATTTGCTGCCGGACGGACAGCAGACCTTGCCGCAACCTCCTGGGCATCACGTGTAGTGTACTGTGTTTCGGCATTAGGATCCGCCATCTGCTGGGCAGATGCGTCCTGCCGGGCGTCGTACCGTGGATCCTGCGGCTGCGGAGTTTCTGCCGTCATAATACCCTCCTACTCAGCTGAGCTTGTGCCCGCTGCGCTATCGGTTGTTATTCCTTGTTCAACTGTACTCCTGGTGCTGCCATCCCGGTCCGCAGCGTCAGAGTTATTTACTGAATCTTCAGTATTCTGTCCGTCACCAGTTTCATCATCTTTTTCAGCATTCCGGGCGATAGACAGGATCTCATCATCCTTACCGGTTTTCGCTAGGGTCACACCCTGTGTATTCCTGCCGGTACGTTTGATCTCCGAAACATCCGAACGGATGACCTTGCCTGATTTCATAATGGCCATCACCTGGTCATCTTCATGGACTACCATAGCGCCGACAAGAGATCCCCGGTCCTCCACAAGATTGATGGCTTTAACTCCATAACCGTTGCGCCCCTGCAGACGGTATTCGCTTAACGCAGTACGCTTGGCAAAACCCTCATTGGTAACTACAAGAAGGTCTGAATCCGAATCAGCCGGGATAACGTCCATGCTCAGCAGGAGGTCATTGCCGGGCTCTCCGCGGAATTTCATCGCCTGGACACCTGCAGTCTGGCGTCCCATAGGGCGCAGGGTCTGGTCATCTGCCTGGAACTTAACGCTCATGCCTTTCCGCGAAACAACAATGATTTCATCATCACTGTTGCATAGTGCGGCACCGATAAGTTCATCAACGACCGCTACCTTCTTGCCGTCGGCATCAGTCCTGTAAGCACCTTCGATCTCGCGCAGACGTACGGCGATCAGGCCTCCCTGGCGGGCAGAATCATATTCTGAGAGATGGGTCTTCTTGACTCTGCCGCTGCGGGTTGCAAGGACCAGATACTGTGCTGCGGAATAATCCCTGATAGAGAGGACCTGCTGTATTTTCTCATCAGGCCCCAGCTGCAGGAGGTTAGCAACGTGCTGGCCTTTGGAATCGCGGGAACCTTCCGGGACCTCATAGCCCTTGATACGGTATACCCTGCCCTGGTTGGTAAAGAACAGCAGCCAGTTATGGGTACTGGTAAGGAAGAAATGGTCCACAACATCATCTTCACGCAGCCGGGTCCCTTTGATCCCTTTGCCGCCCCGATGCTGAGCCCGGTATTCATCAGCTTTTGTACGTTTGATATAGCCGGAATGCGTTACTGTTACAACAACATTCTCCTCAGCTATAAGATCCTCAACATTGACTTCGCCGGAGAACGGGAGTATCTGTGTGCGGCGCTCATCACCGTATTTGTCAACGATTTCATCCATTTCATCGCCGACAATGGCGCGCTGGCGCTCCGGGCTGGCAAGGATATCATTATAGTCAGCGATCCGGCGCATCAGCTCATCGTGCTCATCAATGATCTTCTGCCTTTCCAGTGCAGCCAGCCTGCGCAGCTGCATGGCAAGGATGGCGTCCGCCTGTACCTGGTCAACATCAAGCAGCCGCATCAGGCCCGCACGGGCCTCATCTACATCCGGCGACCTGCGGATAAGCGCTATGACTTCCTCGATCATATCCAGCGCTTTCAGATACCCCTGGAGGATATGGTCGCGCTCTTCCGCCTCACGCTTCAGATACCGGGTGCGCCGTTCCACAACATCAAGCTGATGCGATACCCAGTGACGGATGAATGCGTCAAGGCTGAGCGTACGCGGCACGCCGTCCACCAGGGCAAGCATATTGGCGCCGAATGTCTGCTGCAGCTGGGTGTGCTTATAAAGATTGTTGAGCACTACCTTCGGGACAGCATCACGTTTAAGGACGAGGACCAGACGCTGGCCTGTACGCCCGGAAGTCTCGTCGCGCATATCAGCGATACCCTGGATCTTCCCGTCACGTACTGCTTCCCGTATTGAAGATGCCAGCCGGTCAGGGTTCACCTGGTAAGGGAGTTCAGTCACCACCAGACACAGGCGGCCGTTGATCTCTTCAGTATTGACTACGGCACGCATAGTGATCAGGCCGCGCCCGGTACGGTACGCCTGCTCAATGCCTCTGTGGCCGAGGATCGTTGCTCCTGTTGGGAAGTCAGGCCCCTTAATAATGGCGATCAGATTGTTGAGGAGCTCTTCACGGCTGGCATCCGGATGGTCCAGCGCCCAGTGGACCCCCTGCGCGACTTCACGCATATTGTGAGGAGGGATATTCGTCGCCATGCCTACAGCAATACCTGCCGAACCGTTCACCAGAAGGTTGGGGAACCGGCTTGGCAGCACTGTAGGTTCCTGGGTCTTGCCGTCGTAGTTGGGGACAAAATCGACGGTATCTTTATCAATATCACGTACAAGCTCCATAGCCAGCGGTGCCATGCGGCACTCTGTATATCGCATGGCAGCTGCAGGATCATCTCCAGGAGACCCAAAATTGCCCTGGCCGTCCACAAGCAGATACCGCATCGACCACGGCTGTGCCATACGTACCAGCGTGTCATAGATAGCAGCGTCGCCGTGGGGATGGTATTTACCCATCACATCACCGACAACACGGGAGCATTTGTTATAACCGCGGTCCGGCCGGTATCCCCCGTCGTACATCGCATAGATCACACGGCGGTGCACAGGCTTCATGCCGTCGCGGACATCAGGCAGTGCGCGCTCAACGATCACTGAAAGGGCATATGCAAGGTATGATTCCCGCATTTCCTGCTGCAGGTCCATTGCCCTGATACGGGTGCCTTTCAGCAGTCCGAAATCTTCGTCGCCTGCCTGAGGGCTTACAGGTTCAAGCGAATTATCCGCACCGTCTGCCGGTTCTTCGCTGCTGAGATCTACTTCATTATCGTCTGCCACGGTTCTTCCTTACCTTTGATGTTCCTGTTCCTGTCGATATCTGCACTATAGGGATTGGCTATGCATCTATGAAGCGCGCATCACGGGCATTACGCTGGATGAACAGACGGCGCGGCTCCACATCCTCACCCATCAGCATGGAGAATGTCTCATCCGCCTGTGCAGCATCCTCAATATGTATCTGCTTCAAAATGCGGTGCTCAGGGTCCATTGTGGTTTCCCATAATTCCTGGTATGTCATTTCACCCAGGCCCTTATACCGCTGGATACCTTCGCCTTTAGGAAGCTGCCTGCCGGAAGCCCGCCCTTCCTCCAGCATACGGTCACGCTCAGCGTCGGTATAGACGAAATCGTGCGCGCCTTTCGTCCATTTCAGCCTGTACAGCGGAGGCATTGCAACATATACATAGCCTTCAGTGATCATAGGCCGCATATAGCGGAAGAATAATGTCAGGTTCAATGTTGCAATGTGGGCGCCGTCAACATCAGCATCAGCCATAATGATGATCTTATGGTAGCGTACCCTGCTCACGTCGAAATCTTCCCCATATCCTCCGCCAACTGCGGTAATAAGGGATTCAATGGTGTCTGACTTCATCATACGGTCAAGCGAAGCACGTTCTGTATTGAGGATTTTCCCGCGTAAAGGAAGAATAGCCTGGGTTATCGGGTTGCGCCCCTGGATTGCGGAACCGCCTGCCGAATCACCCTCTACAATGAACAGCTCGCATTCTGCAGGGTCTGAAGACTGGCAGTCTTTCAGCTTGTCAGGCATCCCGGCTGATTCAAAGATCGACTTGCGCCTTGTTGATTCACGCGCTTTTTTGGCTGCCAGGCGTGCCCGGGCGGCTTCCATGCCTTTCTGGATGATCGACTTCGCTTCGCTCGGATGGGCATCGAACCAGTCGGCCATCCGTTCTGTCATAACGCGCTGGACGAAGGTTTTAGCGATCGCATTGCCGAGCTTGGTTTTCGTCTGCCCTTCGAACTGCGGGACTGTCAGCTTAACGGAAATCACCGCCACAAGCCCTTCACGCACATCATCACCGGAGAGGTTTTCATCTTTATCTTTAAGGATGCCTTTTTCACGGGCATACCGGTTAACAAGGCCGGTAAGCGCGGCGCGGAAGCCTTCTTCATGGGTCCCGCCTTCAGTTGTTGAGATCGTATTGGCAAAAGTGTGGACAGATTCAGAATACCCTGAAGTCCACTGCATGGCGATCTCAGCAGAAATACCCTGCTGCGTATCTTCTGCATCAATATCAATGATATCTTCTTCGATCACAGCGGATTTTTTGGCTTTGACCAGATAATCGACATAATCCTTAATGCCGTTGACGTACTGGTACGTAACCGTACGATGCCCATTTCCAGAAGGATTATTATCCTCTGAGGCAACTTCATCTACAGCTTCATCTACTGTGCGCAGATCAGTCAGGGATATTTTCAGCCCTTTATTCAGGAAGGCCATCTGCTGGAAACGCGCGCGGAGGGTCTCGAAATCATATTCTGTTGCATCAAATATCTGAGGGTCTGCCCAGAAAGTTACAGAAGTACCTGTGCTTTCGCCCTCATCCATAGCCCTGCCTTTTTTCAACGGGGCTGAGGGCCTCTGATCGATATACGTCTGGGTCCAGTGGAATCCCTGGCGGCGCACTTCAATATCCACTCTGGTAGAAAGCGCATTCACAACGGAAATACCTACACCATGGAGGCCGCCGGACACAGCGTAGCCGCCGCCGCCAAATTTGCCTCCTGCATGCAGTTTGGTCATAACTGTTTCCACACCGGACCGGCCTTCTCCCGGAACTTCATCAACAGGGATTCCGCGGCCGTCATCTATTACCTGCACACCATTATCCGGCAAGATCGTCACTTCAATATGCGAAGCATACCCCGCAAGCGCTTCATCAACTGAATTGTCAACTATTTCATAAACCAGATGATGGAGCCCCCGCGGGCCTGTAGACCCTATATACATTCCCGGACGGATACGTACAGCTTCAAGCCCTTCAAGGACTCTGAGATCGCTCGCATCATAATGGTCCGGTTTTATATCGTCGTCAAGCTGCTCGCCGTTGCCCTCACGCTGAGTTTCCTTCTGTACCTGTCCATTTTCTTCACTGCCAGCCAAGCTGTCCTCCTTAAACCCCAATATCGCCTTTGCCACATAAGCAATTTCGGAGTACTTTCCGCAAGTACTTCACGCTAAAAAGCACAGAAACGGCTCTTAAACGCATTCACACACAATATATATAGGGTACCAAAAGAAGTAGACGTTATGCTGCTGAAAAGCCTTCAGCGGATTATTTTGATGACCGGAGTCGGATCACAGGCCCCGCCGGTTTCCCCGATGCCTTCCTGCCGAAGATTGCGGACCAGTCACACGGATCTGGGTTACAGGAAGCCCCTGAAGCCGCTGTGATATTACTTTTTTCAGCTGCGGCACCATATATGTCAGCTGGGTAGCCCACACAGGGGAATCTGCTGTAATAACCAGAAGCCCGTCCGAATACGATCCCACACTCGTGTGCTGCGCAATATGGTTTCCGACAACGCTTCCCCACTGCGTCTGCAGTTTGGCAAGCATAAGGTTCTTTTTCCATATACCGCTGCCCGAAGTAAACAGTTTTTCCAGAGCTGTATCAAGATCCTTGGGGTCGCGCCCTTTTTTGCCGAAGCTGTCCCTGGCCTTTTCATTCATCAGGGCATAATCACGTTTCTGGGTAAACAGTTTTCTATACCGGCCGAATATCTGCGCAGGAAGCTTTTTCTGCGGCAGCCCGAGCCGCTCTGCTACGGGTGTTACAGATTCCCGGTTATTTTCTGCCATCAGCCGCCCCATATATCATCAGTATTGTCCCTGACTTTTTCAACATCAATAAGCTCTACGCCAGCATGCGTATCCATGTTGCCGGAAATAAATTCATCAGGTATATCGCTCTGTGATGCAGCAGTAATGATAACCTGCCCCTGACCTGCAGCAAAATCAACGATTTTTGTGCGTCTGTATATATCAAGCTGGGAGAAGACATCATCAAGGATAAGGATAGGCTTGTTCCTGGTCCCGTGAAAATTATTGTCGGAGTCGGACGGTGTATTTCCGGTATCATTATGGCGTTCATTATGCCCGGCAGCCATTTTCTCTGATAATACTTCAAACAGGGCCATTTTCAATGCTAAAGCCAGGGTCCATAATTCACCGTTTGACGCATATTCGCGTGCCGGCATTGAATTGAGGAAAAAGCCTATATCGTCGCGATGCGGTCCTATCAGGTTCCGTGCCTGGGCGGCCTCCCCTTCAAACAGCCGCTGGAAATGGCTGCTTATAGCGGAAAATGGATCATCAGGGAAATCATACACTTCCGTAAAAGACGGGGAATATTTCAGCGTTGCTTTCTGGCTGTCCCCTGCAATATGGGAATAGATCCGCGAAAACGGCCCTTCCAGCTGATCACAGATACTGGCCCTTAACCGGGTCAGCTCTATACCTGTGCTGATCAGCTGCCCGGTCCATACTTCCAGACTCGAATAATCCTGCGCGATACTCTGGCTATCATACCCCTGGCTGCTATATCCGCTGTACCGGCTATCGCCTTCAGGACCATAAGTACTGCTGCCCATATCCCTTCTGTTCGCAATGTTCTTCAGAAGTGCTGACCTCTGCTTTGAGACATGGGCATACTTCTGCAAGACCCTAAAATAATCCCGTATTATCTGTGACCCTGCACTATCAAGGAAACTGCGCCGCCTTGCCGGATCAAGAGAAATAAGCCATTGGTCTTCAGGGGTAAAAGAAACAGTTTTGATATTCCCCACTATATCGCGCAGATAAAGTGCAGGGCCGTTGTTGATGCGGGCACGGTTTGCACCTTTTGCAGGAATAGTTACCGTATACTGATCAGGTTTTGTTCCCGTCTTTTTTTCAGAGCCGGAAATATCAGGATCAGAAACATCCCGGCCTGATTCCACATTTGCCCGTATAACTGCACTTTTCTGCCCATGCTGTATAAGCGGCTGTGATGAGCCCGCCCTGTGGCTGGACCCTGTTGAGAGGAACTCTACTGCCTCAGCAATATTTGTTTTGCCCAGGCCGTTATGCCCAAAAAGTACATTGACATGGCTGCCCAGATCAAGGACGCAGTGGTCCCACGACCTGAAATAGTCAAGGGCAAGCCGCGAAATATGCACAGAATACTCTTTACTTTGGTTCAATAAGCCCGGGATGGTCAGTCAACAAACCGGACCGGCACCAGCAGATACCGGTAATCCAGCGATTCATTGCCATCCTGCTCCTGTTGTCCGTTAAATTCCACTGCCTTTATAGGAGAGACCATCTTTACGCGGACATACGGTTCATAAATTGCCCCCAGGCCTTCAAGAAGATAATTAGGGTTGAAAGCGATCGTAATGGGGTCTCCATCCATATCAACCGGGATCACTTCTGTTGCCTGGGATTCGTCAGCCGATCCTGCAGACAGGGTCACTTCGTTATTATCGAAAACCATACGGATAGGGGCATTCCGTTCTGCTACAAGGGATACACGCCGTATAGCATCAATAAGGGCATTTTTGTCAATAACCGCCTGGATCGGGTATTCAGAAACAAAAAGGCGGTCAACTGACGGGAACTCGCCATCAATAAGCTGAGTCGTTGAAACTTTCCCAGCGTTGGTAAAACTTACCAGTGTCGGCGACTCGCTGTTGAACCCAAGAACAACGTTCTGTGCAGTATCCAGGGAGCGTGAAATATCACGCAGGAGGTTTCCCCGCACAAGCAATGCTGTATCAGTATCATCCTGCGCAGGAGACCACGTAAAGGTTGACCGTGACAGACGGAAACGGTCTGTTGCAGTCATTTGCACTTTATCACCAGAAAAGGCTACACGGACCCCGGTAAGCACAGGCCTTGATTCTTCACGGGAAATAGCAACAGCTGCCTGGGCGATAGCGTGCGAGAAAGTATCTCCGTCTATAGCGCCTAAAGAGGAAGGTATTTCAGGAAGTTCAGGATAATCGGATTCAGGCATCAGCTGGAGGGAGAAGGTGGATTTTCCTCCTGAAACTGTTAATTTTGAGCCATTTGTTGATAAGTAGGTCTTCCCGCTCGGCAGGGCTTTAGCTATATCTGCAAGGAGCTTTCCCTGTACTATAACAGTGCCGTCTTCATCGATTCCTGCTTCAATGTGATGGCGCGCAGAAATTTCATAATCAAATGCTGAGAGCTGGAGGGTACCGTCAGCTGCTTCGAGCTTTACACCTGTAAGGATAGGTGTCGCAGGCCTGGCAGGGATAATACGGGTAGTCCATGATACAGCCTCTGAAAAAGCAGAGGAATCAATCTCAACCTTCATTAGTACCTCAGTTCGTAGTCTGGCAAACTTTAAGTCTTATGAGTCTATTGTAACGGGCGAACGAACATATACGAAACGGGATGGTGCATGCGGTTATGGCTAAAAGGGCAAGTATATAAATTAGATAGTAGTCGTAGTAGAGGCTGTGGAAGATGTGGAAATGGTGTATGAACCGCATGATATCAATTGTGAAGGCAACGGTTGCATGTGGAAAATCAGTTTAGAAAATGTGGATAACTTTGATGTTACTCACATGCAATATGTTATGGATTTTTTATCCTCAAAAATGTTAATTTTATTAACGTTTTTTGCCCATGTTTTCCACGCCAATATCTTACTTATCCTCAGGGTTATCATATATCTGTGGAAAGTATTGTGGATAAGTTTCTTCACAAAATGGAGAGGATGTAAAGGGAGGCAGCAGAAAAATAAAGCAAAATAGAAGCACAGTATATTTCTGTGAAAAGACGTAACAGGGAATTATTAATGAGGAAACCGTATAATCTATATATTTCAGGGATCGGCAGAATAGGCAGAACTGTACTGTTACATCCGTCCTGATGTATCTGAGCCGCGTAAATACTGGTCAATTACGGGAAACAGGGCTGATTGAATCTTTCTGTTTGATATACATAGTGATTTCATTGACGTTATTGTAGAGGGCGCGTTTTTTGCCCATCTCATTTGCGATCTTCTTGCAGGCATGCATGACTGTGGAATGGTCGCGCCCTCCGAATATTTCACCGATATCAACAAGGGAAAGGCTTGTCATTTCACGGATAAGATACATGGATACCTGCCGGGCTTCGGCAACGTTTTTTGTACGCGAAGGCCCGACGATATCGTCAAAAGTAAGTGTATAGTGATGCGCTACATTGGTGATAATGCTTGTAGGGGTAACTTCCACATCGGAATTGAAAAAATCATGGAGAGTCTGTTCTGCTAAAGTACGGCTCACCGGCTGGTCATTAAGCGTTGCTATAGCTGTAACGCGGGTAAGCGCTCCCTCAAGCTCGCGGACACTGTCTGTGATTTTGTCGGCGATATAATCGAGTACATCATTAGGGACAGGGACAGTACTGTTGGAGACCTTCAGCCGCAGTATTGCCAGCCGTGTCTCTTTTTCCGGCGGTGCAACATCAACAACGAGCCCTTTGTTGAAGCGTGTCCTCAGCCTTTCATTGAAGCCTTTGAGGTTATTAGGTGCAACATCGGATGCGATGACTATCTGCTTGCCTGTACTGGTCAGTTCATTGAACGTGTGGAAGAACTGTTCCATTGTTTCAGTACCGCGGAAAAACTGGATATCATCAAGCAGCAGGACGTCGACATTCCTGTATTTCTTGGTAAAATTAGCTAAAGCTGCCTGTTTCCTTGCCCCTGCAGCAAGAGCACTGACGAAGTCATTGACGAATTCTTCTGCGGTAACATACCGCACTGTTGCTTTAGGGTCCTGTCTGAGCACATAATTGCCGACAGCATTGAGCAGATGGGTCTTCCCCAGACCTGAACCGCCATAAATAAATAATGGGTTATAGTCTGCAGTTCCCGGAGCCTCAGCAACTATTACTGCTGCTGATTTTGCAAAGCGGTTTGATGTCCCCTGGACAAAAGTATCAAAAGTCGCGTAAGGGTTAAGGTGGGTGACGGCATTCCGCGATATCTGGGTTTTAGGGAGATGCGGCTGATTTTGTATATTATCGGCCGGCTGAGGTTCCCTGCCGCCTTCATATATCGGGTCATGGAACGGTGCATCCTTATGCTCTGCGGACGGCTCATTATGTAAAACCTCAGATGCGTGCTGCCCGTAGTGGGCAGGTGTGTACGGCTCTGTGTAGCCTTTTGTTTTACGCGGTGCAAAAGTGCTGCTGGTCCCGGTCCCTTCCGGGTTTTCCACATTTCCGATGAGGCCCGGATCAATACCGATATTTTCCGATATGCTCAGGTCCGGCTCATAAGGGTTTATCCCTGTTTCGGTTCCCAGTTCCGCATATCCGCTGCCGCCGTTATCTTTATACCCTGCATTGTTTCTGTTGATATCGCTGTCCGCAGTATTTGCAGTATCCGTATAGGGATTGTTCGGGGTATTGACTTTAACAATGAAAGTCATGGGTTTGTCAGACACAGTTGACAGGCATTCGTTGATATCATCATGGAGCTTGTTTTCCAGAGTAGAACGGAGTGAATCTGCGTCAACTGAGAGGATAATCATATTATCGAACACGCCCAGTGCGCTTACTTCGCTAACGAGGTTTGTATCGCGGGGACTCAGATACCCCTGGTCCTTCATATAATTCCGGGTCCGCGACCATAGCTGTTGAGCGGTAGGCTCAGTATTGCTATGATGTAAGGCCATAGTCCCTCCAATAATGAATCTTTCCGGTTCCAAATAAGTTCTCTGATGTGTACCAACATTTATAATCGCACCCACAGAAGTTATCCACAATTGGGCGTGTTGTAAATACATGAATGTGAATAACACGCGTGTAATTTGTGGATAAATTAAAATCAAGATCCTTGAGATATCCACATATTCACAGCGTTGATGTTGATAAGTTACATCAGTGTAGTTTTACTGTTGCTTACTGATACCCATTTTCAAATTGATCACAAAGAGGGGAAGAATGTGAAGAAGTTTGATTACGGTGTGATTCGTGGTATAAAGTAGAGGTTCTCCATAAACATAGTCATACGATTATGTAGAGTGGTAATAGTAACTTAATAGAGATTGACTCATGAGGAGCCACGTTTAAGCGTGGCAGGAAACGGGAGCGTTTTACTATGAAGAGGACTTTCCAGCCGAACAATCGCCGCCGCCATATGAAGCACGGTTTTCGTCAGCGTATGCGTACACGCACAGGGCGTGCGCTGATCAACCGCCGCCGTGCAAAGGGGCGTAAGGTACTCTCCGCTTAAGGATATAGTCTCAGGAGAGTGTGGACAGCAATATAGCCAAGGCTGCAGGCAGAGGTAAACTGCGGCTTTGGCTGTTTTACTGTACCTGCAAGTGCAAAGGTACACAGGTTTACAGGAAATACAGATAATGCAGCATAGTAACATAGCTCTATAAACAGGCACTGCACAGCAGCGCTTTGTTCATAATAGCCGTTTACTATTATCCATTTATTATTTGGGCGGTACTGGACCGGAGGCAACAGCGAATGGACAGACTTAAGGGCCATAAAGATTTTGTTGCTGTTCTGAAAAAGCACCAGAAGTTTTCCTCCCGGGATATTGTGCTCCATTACAGTATCTATCGTCAGCCGGAGCCTGGCAGTCCCCGGAAAGGTATAAAAAGCAGCCCTGTTACTGGATGCCGGGATATTGATATCAGGTTAGGGCTTGCCGTTTCCAAATCTGTTGGGAATGCAGTGATGCGTAATACAGTTAAACGGAGGCTCCGCGTACTGGCGAAGAAATATGAAGGCTATCTTACTGACCTTCCTTCGGCAGGAACGCTCTGTATTGATATAGTTGTACGGGCAAAGCCTTCAGCAGCTTATGCGCGTTTCGATGCGCTGGATTCCCAGATGGAAAAAATATATGCAGGGTTAAGGGAAAAATCCGCCGAATATCCTGCAGACAAGCCCGCCGCGTAATACGGTTTAGCAACTGGCTTGTAGAGGATCAGCACATGGCATCACAAGTACCGCAGGTATCACAAGGCCCCAGCAACGACGTACCTGAGGGAAATCCGCGCAGCAGCACAATGCTTCTTTCCAAGCATAAGGGTAATACCAATGCTGCGGATGCTGGCAGAAATACTGACGGAATACATAGGATACAGGTAATGCGCAAAGATCCATCTTGGGCACAGAAGGCCGTTATACGATGTATCAGTTTTTATCGCCGCTGTATTTCCCCCAACACTCCCCCATCATGCAAATATTATCCAACGTGTTCCACGTATGCACTGACCGCGGTAAAACGGTTCGGGGCTTTCCGGGGGTCGGTTCTGGCACTGCTGCGGCTGGCCAGATGCCGGCCATGGAGTAACGGCGGCATTGATGACGTGCCTCAGAAATTCTCGGTTTTTTACCGGTTCACGTGGTCGAAGGCGCATGAAGAACTCCGTATTGCTCCGTTAGCAGGAACAGATAGTTATGACGATAATAGTTCGCCACACGTTCATGTATAATTTAGACAGTACGAAATACGGAAAATAGCGAAATAGCAAGGAATACTGAACTTTTATTCAGATCTGCGGTATTAAGGGGAACCTATGTTATTAGATAGAGGCTTTTTCGGCTGGTTCTATACGATCCTGCGCCCGATCGAAGCAGCAATGGCGTACGTGATCAAGTTTTTCCACGATGTCCTTACAGCAATCGGATTGAGCGGGGCTCAGGGGCTCGCATGGTCCATTGCAGTTATGCTCCTGGTGGTGCTGGTCAAACTGATCATCCTTCCGCTGTTTGTACGGCAGATGCTGTCCATGAGGAAAATGCAGGCACTCCAGCCTCAGCTGCAGAAAATACAGAAAAAATATAAAGGCAAAACGGACAGGGCAAGCCGCGAGGCAATGAGCCGCGAAACAATGAAGGTGTATCAGGATAATCATGCGAACCCTATGGGTTCCTGTGTACCGTCTCTGATACAGGGACCTATATTTATGGCGATGTTCTACACGCTGTCTGCGGTGATATATATTGCCGATGGCAGGCGCGGGCCTCTGGGGGCGTTCGATAAGGCGGCTGCCCAGGGATTCTCCAATGCGCAGCTGTTTAATATCAAACTGTCATCAACATTTGCAACAGCTGATTCGGGCGGTAAAGTCACTATCGGTATTTTCGTTGCATTGATGTGTCTAACTATGTTTTATTCACAATGGCATAATGTCCGCCGCAATATGCCGAAAGCGTCTATGCAGGGCACGGCTTATCGGACGCAGATGCTTATGTCGTTCATTTTCCCTGTTATGTATATCTTTTCTGGTATCACATTCCCGTTCGCGGTACTGGTCTACTGGCTGACCAATAACATCTGGACTCTGGGCCAGACCCTCTGGCAGGTTTACAATATGCCAACTCCGGGCTCCCCTGCTGCTGAAGCTAAAGAGAAACGCGATTACAGGAAAGAACAGGCCCGCCGTGAGCGTGCCGGGGAGATCTCCCTTGAAGAAGAAGAGCTCCTCAAAGCGAAAGAAGCCGAGGAACGCCTTTCCGTTGAGGGTCACCAGCGCAAGCAGCCTTCACGGAAAAAGAAGAAAAAGTAGGGTCCGGGGCGGAACCTGTTATGTAAGGGAGTGTGCGTATTGTACAGAAAAGGTGCAAATATGATACATTACAAGTAGCAGTTAAAATTGACGGCGGTCCGTAAAAGGCCCGGAGAAAAATATTAACGGAAAATAATAAAGAAATATAGTTATTTATAAGAAGTACAGAAGCCTGGATCATAAAGGAGCATATTATGGCAGATGAGGACGTAAAGACAGTAGACCAGCTCAATGAGGAAGCTGATATCGCTGCTGATTATCTTGAAGAACTGCTTGATATCATTGATTACGATGGGGATATTGAGCTTGCTGTGCGTAATAACAGGCCGACCGTACAGATAGTGGCTGACGATGATGAGGATATCAAAAATCTTATAGGCAGGCATGGTGAGGTTGTTAACGCACTGCAGCAGCTTTCCCGCCTTGCTGTTCAGCAGAAAACAGGTGACCGCTCACATCTGATCCTCGACGTTGACGGTTATCTGACACGCAGGCGGAAGCATGTAGAGGATATTGCCCTGGATGCTGTTGATGAGGTACGCGAAACAGGTGAGCCGGTTTCACTGCGGTCAATGAACTCTTTTGAGCGCAAGATCGTCCATGATATTGTCCGCGAAGAGGGATTGAAATCGCGGTCCCATGGTGTTGAGCCGGACAGGTACGTCACTGTTTACCTGAGGGCGCAGGACAGCAGCGTTGATGATGGCTATGATGGTGAACTTGATAATGGCGGACCTGATGATCCGGAGTTTGATGAAGCTGAAGATTTCGTCAGTGGATCCCAGGACGGTTCCAGCACTGATGGTTTCGCAAACCGGTATGCCCATAATGCTGCAGATACGGGCAGTGTTTCCGTTTCGCGTGATTATGCTGATGAAGATAACGATGATGAGACTGAAACTGATGCTGATGAGATTGATACTGCCAGAGATGGCGATGCCAGTGACGCAGGTTACGTTTATCATGCAGGTGATGCCGATATTGCAGGGAACAGTAATGTTTCAGAATAACGGCAACTGAAATACCGGCAGAAGTACGGGTATCCTCACTATAAAATAAGGCTTGCGTCACATAAGGTCGTTGCAGTATATGGCTGATCAATTTGATAACTCCCCTCTTATTAAGAGTATTTTCAGGGATTCTTCAGAAAGGATGGAGTTTTTCCATAAAAAGCTGGAAAGCGAGGGGGTATTACGGGGAATTATTGGGCCGCGTGATGTTGATATCCTGTGGGAAAGGCATATCTTTAATTCGGCTGCCCTCCTCCCCTATATCAAAGCTGCTGCGGGGCAAGTCAGTAAAAAAGGAGGATCTGGGAAGAAAGCTGCTGTAGGTGATATTGGCAGCGGCGGCGGATTTCCTGGTATCGTGCTTGCATCCACCCTTCCTGATATTAGTTTTTTCCTTATTGAACCCATGGAACGGCGTTGTGAGTGGCTTTCTGAAGTAATCGATGAATTAGATCTTGTTAACACACAGGTCGTACGTGCCCGTACTGAAGAACTTATTTCTTATAAGAAGGCTGTTAATGGTGTATCTGGGGCACAATACCGCGGTGATCGGAAACAGAAGAGAAATCCAGGGTGTCGTTTGAAACGAAACGGCAAAAACAGCTATAACCGGAACCAGGATTTTATTGGGAATCCGAAGCTTGATCACAATCACGAGGCTGTTTTTAAGCAGGAGTTGGCTTGGGGCCAAGAACCGGTCTGGGATCGGGAACCTGCTCCAAACCGTGAGCCTGCCTGGAACCAGGGCTTAGCCCGGAGCCAGAAGCCTGATCGAAGCCGGGAAGCGGCCTCTGAACAGGATAATGGAAGTTCTTTTGATTCATTCAAAAGGGAAAATCCTCATTTTATGGGGTTTGATATTGTTACGTGCCGCGCTGTTGCACCAATGTCTAAATTATCTGGAATGGCTTTGCCGCTATTGAAAAGGCATGGTGAGCTGATTGCCCTTAAAGGCAAATCTGCACAGAGTGAGCTTAATAAGGCTGAAAAAGAGATGAAAAAGAATTATGCCGTATCGTGGAAAGTGGAGGAAGCATCTGTGGCTGAGGGGCTTGAGCCCACACATGTAGTTACAGTAGTAGTGCGTTGATTGTTGGTCATCGATTCTGTGTGTATTCCATTATGTATGATCTCTCGTTGAGTAGTATACGCCTGGAGCAGGGATTTCTGTGAAAAACCGTAAATAGGGTTCCATTACGTAAAGTGGTATCTTGGATTAGCGGCATCTTCGGAGAATACAGTAAATAGCCGAATACCATTAGCAGTATCGTATTGTGTAAATTATGTAAGATACTTTTGTCCATATACCTTTTTTACTCTTCCTCATCCACTCTTAATACTTCTTATATTCCTATATTTCCTATGCTTTCTATATTCCAACTCTCCATATACCTGCTTATATACTTTTTTACTTTATATCTGAGACCTTTTCTACTCAGTTTTCCACAGGCCTTATCCACATCAGCTTTTGAAAGTTGCGTGTGTCGAGGAAGTATAGAAGAATAGAAAAGACGACCAAGGAGGTATTATGTCCGATGTTTCACGTGAAACATTTTCAGACGAAAACGTCAGAGACGGTTCTGAGGAGCCAGTTTTTGAGTCTGCTCAGGACATACTGAAGCGTATTTTTGGCAATTCCTCCAGCGGTTTTGGTTCGGAACTGGCGGATGAGAAAGACAGGCTCCGTAAGCTGGACGAAATTGAATTCCAGCATCCCAGCGAGACCCGATACATTGCTATATCCAATCAAAAAGGCGGAGTTGGGAAAACAACTTCGGCTGTTAATCTTGCAGGAGCATTTGCTGACAGCGGATTGAATGTCCTTGTTATTGATATGGACCCTCAAGGGAATGCTTCCACTGCTTTAGGTATCCCCCATGGTTCCGATGATATCACAGTTTACGATGTGATCGAAGGCCGAAGCAGCATACAGGATGCTGTAAAAGCGTGTCCGGAGTTTGATACTTTGGATGTAGTGCCATCAAGTATTGACCTAAGCGGCGCTGAGCTGGAAATTGTTGATATGGATAACCGTACGGGGCTCCTTAAACAGCAGCTTGATAACTATATCAATAACAGCGATAAGCATTATGATTATGTCATCATTGATTGTGCACCGAGTTTGGGGCTGCTGGTTCTTAATGCTTTATGTGCAGTACATGAAGTACTGATTCCTATCCAGGCTGAATACTATGCACTTGAAGGCCTTGGGCAGTTACTCAATACTATCCAGCTTGTCCAAAATTCATTAAATCATAATCTGGTCATCTCAACTATGCTTGTAACGATGTTTGATAAACGTACACTTTTGAGCAGAGAGGTTTATGGTGAGATTAAGGAACATTACAAAGATATTGTCCTTGATGCCACAATTCCACGGTCAGTGAGGATCTCCGAGGCTCCTAGTTTTAATCAGACTATTATTACGTATGACCCTAAAGGGAACGGATCGATTGCATATCGTGAAGCGGCGTTAGAAATCAATAACAGAGCAGAGGGAATTATTGCAAGGCTAACAGAGAAAGGAAATAAATAATGGCGAAAAAATCACGCCTTGGTAAAGGTGTTGGAGCGTTGTTTCCCACGCTCCCAACGTTTGAGGAAAATGCAGGCGATGTTTCGTTCAACGAAGGACAGAAACATGGATTCGAAGGCAAGGATGCATCAGATAGCCCGAAGAGGCTGCATGGGAAGGATACTTCGTATTCTAACGGACAAAATGTTTCACGTGAAACATTCCACGGTGATGATGCTTCAGCTGAAGCAGACAGCAGTGATGTCCTGAGCAGGATCCGCGTCGGGAAGCGCCGTATGCCTTCGCTTGCTGAATCCATTCATCCAAGTAATTTCTTTTTCGAAGCAAGCGGTGTCCGGGAAAGCGATGTTGCAGCAGACAGCGAACAGTTAAGTGATACTGAGAACCATAAAGCTAAATCGGATACCACTGATCTTGAGGATACTGCAGCTGATAAACATAAGGATAACAGGGCAAAAGCAGCGGTTTCGGAGAGCGTGCAGCAACCGGAGCGGAATAGCGGTACAGCGGATGGCAGCGGAGTAAAAACTTCTGCTGTAAAGCAGCAGAAAAATACCAATACAGCGGAGAACCATACAGAAGACCTAGTTCAGAATCCGTCTGAAAATGTTTCACGTGAAACATCGGCTGCGAAAATTGTGGAAAAGAGCAAGGATCCTCATAAACAAGGTACATCTGAAAGGAATGTGCATAATAAAGGCAGTAAAGCAAAGCAGGGATCAAAAGCATTTGTCGCCAAAAATGGTAATGTTTCACGTGAAACATTAAAGCGCAAATCTTCTGCGCATGGAATTGAACCTTCTGTGAACAATGATGAAGAGCGGACTCAGCATAATAGAGAGGGACAGGCTCAGCATAATAGTATTCACAGTGCCGGCGAAAGTTCTCAGGAGATAAAACAGGAGTCTGCGAATCCTGAAAATAAGGGAAAGGACACCGGGGCTAGGCTCAGCAGCAGTGCAACCGGGAAAGTTAAAGCAGAAAAGGATAAGCAGCTGACGGATAACGGCAGGGATAAAACAAACGACGGGAATAAAACAAATAAGGATAAACAGGATAAGCCCTTAGGCTCAGCAGATAAGGAGTCTAAGAACAGTAAGACTCCGGTTAACCGCAGCGGACAGGGTAACCCCGATCAGCTTTTGCCGGTTCAGGGCGGGTACCTTGCTGAAATCCCGATATCGGAAATATCACCAAATGAAAAACAGCCCAGGACAGTATTTGATGATGGTGAACTCAGGGAATTGGCTGATTCAATCAAAGAAGTCGGTGTCCTTCAGCCGGTAGTCGTCCGCCGTCGCGGCACGGAACATGATGATAACCGTGATTTGGGTAGGAACAAGCGTACCGTGCAGCAGCCTGATGGCGATGCACGGAGACAGGATCAGGAACGTAGCCGGAAATATATGCGCCAGGAGCAGGATCGCAGCAGCCCTGCACCTCAGTATGAGCTTATTATGGGTGAACGCCGTCTCCGGGCAAGCATTTTAGCGGGGCTTAAGACGATCCCAGCTATAGTAAAAACTGCTACAGACGATAGTATGCTGCGCGATGCCTTGCTGGAGAACCTCCATCGGGTTGCATTGAACCCGCTTGAGGAAGCGGCAGCATATCAGCAGATGATGGAAGATTTTGGCCTGACCCAGGAGCAGCTGTCAAAATCTATTTCTAAATCGCGCCCGCAGATCGCGAACACACTGCGTCTGCTGCAGTTGCCGGCCTCCGTCCAGAAGAAAGTAGCTTCCGGCGTCCTTTCTGCGGGGCATGCTCGCGCATTGCTGTCTCTCTCGTCTTCTGAATCGATGGAAAAGCTTGCTACCCGGATCGTTGCTGAAGGATTGTCAGTCCGAAGTACGGAAGAACTTGTTGTGATGCAGTCGCACAGGGCAAGCCAGAAGAAGCATAAGCCTTCTCAGAATGTCTGGGCATCGGCACCGGAGATTGAGCAGTTAAGCAACTATTTTGATACAAAGGTAGATATTAAAGGTACGTCCAGGAAAGGGCGTATAGAAATAACATTCACATCCCAGGAAGACCTTCATAGGATCATCAGTGTCATCCAGCAGGGAAGCGGACAGCAGGACGGCAGCCAGGGACAAAGCTCATCACAGGGTACTGCAGACGGCTGGTTTTGATCTGATTGTGACCAAGATCAGTCATCTTTGCCTATCTTGTCTGGTGTCCTGGCCGGCTGGGTACTGCCCGCATTGTACTTTTAGTAAAATTGCAATTATGCGCATATAAATACATCAAGCTGCGTCTGTTAAATGGATGCAGCTTCCCTGGAAAACCGTTAAACTGCTGGTCGGAGGCCGCCTGTCATCCCGATATTTTCCAGATATCCCTGTGCGTCAAGTGCCGCCCGGCTGCCCATACCGGCTGCTGAAATTGCCTGCCTGTATACACTGTCAACAACATCACCGGCAGCAAATACACCGCTCAATGATGTCTGCGCAGTCGCCCCGGATGTCCTGATGTATCCGCCATCATCCAGGTCAAGCTGCCCTGAGAGGAAACCTGTGCGCGGTGTGTGCCCAATCGCAATAAATATACCGTTAGCCGGCAGTACGGTGTCAGTACCGTTTTTAAGATCGTGGACATTAACAGACTGGGCTGAAGTACCGTCCCCATTGATTTTGGAAACAGTACTGTCAAGAACAAAAGTAATATTTGGATCCTGTTCAGCACGGTCAACGAGGATCCGGGAAGCCCGGAAAGTACCCCTGCGGTGGATAACAGTAACAGATAAGCCGAAACGTGAAAGGAACAGGGCATCCGACATGGCGGTATCACCACCGCCAATTACTGCAATAGGTTTGCCCCTGAAGAAATAGCCGTCGCAGGTTGCGCAATAGGAGACCCCTTTGCCGCTGTACTCTTTTTCACCGAGGACTTCCAGCTTCCGGTAGTCTGATCCTGTTGTAACGATAACCGTTCGCGAGCGGAAAATCCCGTTGTTATCTGTCTGAAGGGACTTGATGCCTCCTCTCAGATCTGCTGAAACAACATCATCATTAATAACCTGCGCCCCGAACCGTTCGGCCTGTTTGCGCATGTTATCCATAAGCTCAGGGCCCGCTATGCCATCGGGGAAACCGGGGAAGTTTTCAATTTCTGTAGTGTTGACCAGCTGGCCTCCGGGGGACAGTGCGCCTGCCAGGACAATAGGGGAATAGCCGGCCCGTCCCAGGTAGATTGCTGCAGTATAGCCCGCAGGCCCGGACCCTACGATAACTGCATTGGCAACTGCAGGACCTGTTTCAGCTGCCTGGGCAGCAGATGCGGCAATTTCTGCCGAATTTTTCCGGCCAGCCGGGTCTGCCGGATCATTAACCTTCCGTGATGGACTCAGCGATATAAGGTTTTCCATGGTTCCTCCAATGCTTCTGCCGTCAGGACGGCTCATTGCTGAGGATAGTCCACAGTATCATCCGCCATTATCGGTACTGTAACTTTCCTGATGCCGCCTTTATAAATCTATCTACAGGTAAGAACCGCCTGAATGCCGTATTATTCCTTCCTATGCTCTGGGCAAGGCCTGCAGGATTAGTTCGTAAACTATGCGGGCGCTGTGCAGGAATGGACGGCAGCCACATTAAAACAAGATACAGCCGGTACAGTTGCACGGGGAAAAGTGTATATTCGGCGTGAACCCAGCTCTGTATATAGCGTGAGCTGGACTGTGCCGGCTTACCGGTCAGGACACAGAGATGCGGTTGAAATATACCCTGTTGTTTGAGGGCATTGATTCAGATGGGACCCATAGCACCAGCCGATCCGTGGAAACAGGACGGCTGAGTGTAATCACCGTATCCCCGGATCCTGAGAAGCTGAACTGCCCGACCGGATACCCGTTATTCGGGTTTGAGGAATCAGAATCCGCATACACGTATCCTGTGCCGCCGGAAGAACGCGAGCTGAGCCGTATCTTTGTAATGGTCTGAGTGCCGCGGAAAGTCAGTGCCATTCCGTATCCTTTGAGCCCGTTAGGCTTATTCAGGAAACGTGTGCTGGCAAGCCGAATGGTGGCCGTGCCTGAAGGCATATTCGGATCAGGGACACCCTGTGCGGCCTTGGTCTGAGGGAAAGCTGCAGCGCTCTGGACACCCTGTGCGGCAGGCCCTGAATTAGCTGGCTGAGATGATGGGGAAGAGGATGATGGCGCAGCCGGGGATGTGCTCTGCGAACTACCCCCAGATGATGAGGTATCCCCGGAACTTGACGGTCCGGAACCGGAAGAAGAGCTTGATGATGGTGCGGAGGGGCCTGAAGACGATGTATCCCCGTTAACACTTTCATTCGCCTGCAGGCTTGGCCAGGGAGAGTTCCCGTTACTTATTGAGGAACGGAAGCGGAACAGCCCCATAGTGTAGGATGCGGCAACCAGCGCAACAATGAGTATGACGCCGACGATCATAACTGTTACAGTCCTGTGGCGTACAACAGAATCCCTCTGTTCCCTGGCAGCACGTTTTTGCTGCCTATCATATGATCTTTCGAGCTCAGGATCATTGGCAGCGCTTTCATTTAGCCTTCTGTCCCCAACGGAGCGGCCTGGCAGGCCGGATACAGAAGGTCTGGTATGTGATAGCTGGGCAGCATATCCGTGGGAAGCGTCAGACTGTGCATGGGAAGAGCCAGCCTGTGCTTCAGCCTGACGCGGGCCGGAGGAAAGCGGATTCTGGGGCTGCTGTGCTGCAAGACGGGCGAGCCTTTCTGAAGTTGATGCAGCAGTACCATACTGGTTATCATTGGCTGGCGTAGATCCTGGACCTTCCGTCCCGGAAAGCGGTCCGCTGGTATTTGTATACGTATCCTGCAAAGATCCGATGTTGATTGCATGGGTACTGCTGTTAGCTTCTTCCGGATACGCTGCCGGGACTATTTTCGGCGAGTTCCCTGTAAGAGGGGAAACATCAGCGCCTCTGCCGGAATCATCGAATGCGCCGAAAAGGTCATCTCCCTGAGGGCTGAGTTTTACTTCATTATCTTTCTGGAAAAGCTGGTCACGGTTCCATGACGATGAGTGGATGACACGCGCACTCCTGCGGGCAGATGGAGCCGCTGAGCTATGGAACAGATAGCCGGGGACTGTGAGTTTATCATTGATGCCGGCAATCTGCAGGCTTATCTGTGATATTGAAGCCCGGGAATCAGGGAAAGGCCCATGGGCGTCAGAGAATGACAGCCCTTTCCATGGGGTATAGGAACCAAGGAGTACTGACAGCTCAAGCAGCGTAAAGATGGGGGTAGGCACTGTCCCGCCTGATGTTTCCTGGGATACTCCCTGGGACTGGGATGGATCAGGAGAGCCGGCATCCCTCAGTCCGAGTGCGCGCTCGCAGATCAGGAGGAATTCCGGCGGGATCTGTTCACCCTGGCCGAGAAGTGAAGAATACTGTATACCTGCTGTCTCCGGTACAGGATTTGCCTTTCCTGAAGCTGCAGGCGTACCTGCTTTTGCTGAAGCCCCCGCTGCAGTATCTGAAACAGCAGGCTTGGCGGTAGGGCCAGAAGCAGGATCATTCCCGGATCCGGAAGCAGCCTGTGCGGAAGATGGCTTCAGGGTGAGTGCCGCCGAAGTCGTATCTGCTGAAGGGTCAAATTCCCTTCCTGTAATGAGCTGGAACAGGACTGCCGCTATCTGCCTTACAGTAGCCAGTTCCGGATCTGTGACGGTATCCTGGATGCTTTCATTGGCGTACGTGCTGACCATGCGTGAAACCGCTGTATCGGCGATCATAAGCTGCGTACCGGTCAGGCGTATTGTTTGCGCAGTGATAGCGTGATGTGCGATACCATGGTCTTTGAAGGTCTGCCCGATCTGTACCAGTTCGCCTATAATGCTGCGGACTCCGGCCACACTGACAGTATGCTGCCGGGCATCCGGGCCATGTGCAGCCTGCCCGTGTGCAGCTGCTGTCTGCGTGGCTGATGAAGCCGGCTGGGGCAGATTACGCCGGCCAGGCTGCTGCCCTGTGCTTTCCGTGCTATCGAGCCGCGTATAATCAGCAAGGCTTATGCCTTTATCACGCGGAATCGCAACTATATAAGCCTCGGTATCACGGTATGACTGGAGGATCTGCTCACTGAAAGTAAATTTTGCCAGAGTCAGCTCTGAAGCGCTGTTGCCTATTTCATCGAACAGATGCTTATTAGTGGTTATGAAAATCTGGCATTCCTGCGAAGAAGAGATATCAAAAGCCCTGAATGCAGCGATCCCGGTCCCTTCGTTAAGAAGTTCCAGCAGTTCATAACGGTTGAGGACGGTATCTCCCGGATGGATATTCATAGTATGGCTGTCCCTGTGCGCAGTGCCGGACTGGTGCAGGATACCGGATGCAGTATTACCCCTGCCAGTTTCTGCCCCTGTTCCCGCCGGGACAAGAGGGGACGCCGCAGATGCTGCTGCGGCAGGAGAAGAGGCATCCTGTCCGGCAGCGCGTACAGCGGAGGGGATGCGTGCGGCTGCAGGTGATACGGTATCAGATGAAACAGTCGTCTTTCCGATACCGTCAGTACCCGCAATACCCTGCCGGACCTCATCCGGTACGGCCCGGGGGGCAATATCGGATACCGGAAGATCAGACGCACCAGCAGCTGCTGTACCTGCACTGTTTCCAGAACCTCCTGCAGTATGGATATCCGTACCGGCCCGGCTGGTGAGGCCGGCGTTTTCCGGACGGCCCGTACGTCCTGCATCACTCTTGTCCTTTCCGGCTTTCCGGTCAAGGCCTATAAAAGCCGCATTGCGTGAGGCCACCGTGCGTACCGGCCGTGGATCAAGGTTATATGATGCATCTGTTGACTGGAAAGTATCCATCTGGGGGAGTGCCTGAGGCTCGGCTGTAATGCCGTCGTTGAGGTCAGCAGCATACTCAGAAACAATAATACGCTTCTTGGTCTGCCGCTTTTCAAGCTGGGCAAGGAGCTGCGCGCCCAGGGGGAACCGTTCAAGATGGAGGCGCTTTACGGCAGAAATCCCGATATCGACGAGATCGTTCATCCTCAGCAGTACAAGGATACCCGTGTAGAGCGCAAGCGCAATTATCCCGATGATTATGCAGATGACAAGCGACTGGATCCATGACATATGGCCATGTACGCCTGAAAGCTGTATATGCATAATCCGGATAAGGATAGCGTACAGGGAATAGCTTAGCAGAGCGGTTATGACGGCGGCAATAACGGTTTTCCCGAAGGACAGCACGATCCGTGCAATATTGAGCGTACCGTTGAAGAGCTTTTTCTGGCTGAGATAGAACAGTACAGGAAGGCTGACGGCATAGCTGACAGTAACGGAAATTGCTACACCAAGTGTCCAGTACCGGGGTGCAAAGCTGAACTGTGCGATCATGATCCCTATGATCTGGACAGCGTTCTGGATAACAGTGAAAATAAAAGGGTATTTGCCGTTTTCAAAGGCATAGAAAGTGCGCTGGAGGAAAAGGAATGCCGATGCGGCCCAGGAATTGATCCCAAGGGCAATAAGCAGCGGCGCAATAAGGTTAATTTCTGACAGCGGTACTGACGGCAGGAGGGCTTTGATGATCGGTACGGGTATTGCGACGAACATGGCGGTGATGAACAGCATAATAATACCGCATCGCCGCAGTGAATAGCTCAGAGTATCGCGGACGTTGTCAATACGGTTTTCGGTGACGTATAGCGACAGGCGTGGGAAGATAGCAGTAGCGATGGAAACAGCTACAAGTGCGTAAGGCAGCATATAAAGGGTGAATGCATTCTGATATGAAGCGTTTCCGGCGATACCATACAGATCGTTCCCCTGGATGGGTGCGCCGTTGGTAACGCGGGTGGTCAGGATGCCTACAACCTGGTTGATAACAACTATGCTCAGGCTCCACATAGCAACATTCCCCATGGACCGCAGGCCGATACCGCGGATACCCATACGCGGGCGGTACTTGTACCCTGTTTGAAAGAGAGGGATGAACAGCACGATTGCCTGGAAGGCAACCCCTAAAGTCCACATGCCTGCAGTCAGGAAGATCTTGTTCTGATCCCACCATCCCATAGGCTGGCGGGATGCGTTGCCAAACATGGCAATGAAGATCCCGAAGCCGGCGCATGCAATAATATTTGCCCCAACAGAGCTCCATGCGTATGCTGCGAACCGTTCATGGGCAGCCAGTATCTGCCCGAGGATTGTGTACAGGCCGTAGAAGAATATCTGCGGCATGCACCATAACGTAAAAGCATCTACAAGCGCATGCTGCTGCGCGTTCCAGTTTGAATTCAGGTATAAAGACGTGATAAGGTGCGTCCCGGCCGCCATAATAGCGGTAACTCCGAAAAGGAGGATGATAGACAGGGTAATAAGCTTATCGAGCCGCTCGTTCGCGTCTTTTTCCTTAAGGGATTTGACTATCTGCGGTACAAGGACAGCATTGAAAACACCTCCCGAAAGGATAGTGAACAGTACCTGCGGGATCATCGTGCCTGTCTGGTATGCATTGGCTGCAATACCTGTTGTCCCAACGGCTGCAGCGAGCAGAATAGTTCGTAACTGCCCCGTGATACGGGACACAAAAGTGCCCGATGCCATAATCAGCGAATTGCGTCCAACTGATGATGCTTGAGAGCTCATATGTTTCCTCTGTATTCTGCTTTATTGCCTGTTGCGTACCGTCCAGTTGCGCCTACTGTACCTATTGTAATTTACTGCCTTGAAAGATTAGTGCTTTTCAGCTACTTCATCGCCTTTATTCACAGCACCTGTACGAATACGCCTGATCTGGCGGTACAGGCCGAGAGCACCCAGGATCACAGCGATCGCGATTATGGCATATCCGGTAATATCATTAACGGCAAGTGCGCTGGTGATCTGCGTAGTGACTGCCCTGCCGAATTCCTTCCCCTGCGAATCGGTAAGGGACAGTTTTGCTGAGGCCCGCCTGCCTCCCTGGGCAGTTATTGTAAGCGTTGTCTGTTTACTGCTGTGTGCGTGGACGGTGATGTCTTTAACAGACGATATCTCAATACCTGTATTCTGTGCTGTTTCTTTCAGCACTGTCCCTTTTATGCCGACTTTTACGCTGAAGGGAAGGGAATTGGTAATGGTAAGGGGAAGGTTGGCTTTATCGGAAACTGCACTGACCGAACCGGGATGCATAAGCGAAACTGAGCTGTACAGCGTATCAACAATGCTTTTTGCAGGACCTGCAGCTTCAGCGGCAGCATCCGCATTTTTCTGTGTTGTAGTATCCTGAGCTGCAGTATTTTGCGCTGTCTGTCCGGTGTTTACTGTGCCAGTACTGCCGTCGTCAATAGTGAATGACCGCAGGGAACAGGTGTCGAAGGCTGTGTAAAGGGCGCCCATCCATGTTGCAGAATTCTCCAGGGTATAACCGCGGTTTGCGGCCAACCTGTTATTTTGGGCATCCCCTCTGGAAAGCCCCTGTGCCCCTGCAGATGATGTGCGCCCGCCTGCAGATGAGTGGACGAGGATGGTACGGTCGAAAACAGTCAGCTTTTCCCGGAGGCCGGCAAGGGTTTTCAGTGCGGATGCGTAAAAGCGTTGTTCCGCAGCAGCTTTACCGGTGCTGCTGGCCTGGGCAAAGTCTGCTGCCTGCTTGGATGTATAGGGGCTGTCTGCTGTGAGCAGGGAGTTGAGCGTATCTGTCTGAAGCCAGGGGGACTGGCTGACCAGTTTGAGCAGGGAACCGGTATACTGCCGCTGCTGTGTATCTGCAAGGCTTCCCAAAGTGATAAGGAAGGTCCGGGACTCATAGGGCGCCTGGGTCTCATAGAAAGCTGTTTCAGCTATAAACCTGTTGAGCCTTCCGGCTTGCGACTGCTCTGCGGCCGAAGAGGAGGAAGTTGCCCTGTTCTGTGCCAGTGCGCTGAGTTTGCTGTGTGCACTGAGTACGGTGATATCCCCGGACTGCGTGGGGACCGTGAGTTTCCCCGTGTGTGCTGCAGTGCTGCCTGTACCGGTAAACCCGCTTGTCGCAATAACGGCAGTATATCCCTGCTGCCTGGCCTTGGCGAGGGCATCCGCTGTCCAGGAGGAATGCGGGCCCTGCCATGCTATGGAAGGCGCCTGTGCGAACGGGTAGCCGCTGCTGTTCCCCTGGTCCGGGGAGCTGCCTGTGCCCTGTGCTTTAAGCAGTTTCTGGATAGCTGCCGCATCCCACAGGTGGTCATGTATCCCGGCTGAGTCCCACTGCAGGGACGGATACTGCGATACTGCGCTTACGTTAGTGCCGTAAGGCTGCATGACTGCGGCGGCAGGGTAATCCTTGTACTGCCCTGCGACTGCGGGATCAATAATGTTCTGGATAAAGGGATAAGTATCATTGAGTTTTTTAATATATTCAGTCTGCCGGGCACAGTCGGGGGTTCCCGAATAAATGGAATTTGCTGCAGAATCGGTGCGCACAGCACCAGCACCATGTATCAGGCTGGACGCGGAAACGGTCGTGCGGGACAGCTTCGGGGAAGTGACAGGCAGTGCAAAAACAACGTTAAGCTTTGGCAGCGAGCTTTCGGGGAGATCGGAGTTCGTCCTGGTGACAAAAGTTCTCAGTTCCACCTGTCCCGGCCCTGGACCGCTTGAGTTGCTGATATTGCCGGTTCGGCGTGCACTTGTGCTGCTGCGGCCTGTATAACTGCCGGTGCGCTCGGAACCGGCCGATGCAGCTTCTTTATGGGTATACCGTATGAGGACAGGTTTTGCCCCCCACGTAGTTATCCGCGAGATTGCACGTGCATCAGGCTTCACGGAAATAGTTACGTCAGCAGACTTCCCCGGCTGTATTGCCGGCGTATCGCCTGATCCCAGGACACTCATTGCATCCAGGCGGAAATCAGCCTGTGCCCAGCGCTGCACAGTGTCACTGTCCCGGAACACGAAATCGGGGCGTGTATAGGCTGTCAGTTTGCCGGTATCAAGCGTACGGAAAGTATTATTTGTGATAGTGACTGTTGCACTGTAACCGGATGTAGCACTGATGACCGAAGTTGATTTTTTCAGGGCCAGAGTGACCCCGGAAGTATTTTTCTGTGTTCCGGCGGCCGTCAGCTGGCGGGAATCTGCAGAGGCTGACGGCGCAGCAGGGCTGATAAGGGCAAGGACCGCAAAAACAAGTACAGCCAGTACAGCACAGCAGCTGCGGAAGCAGAGGTGTGCAGAAGATCGGGAGGTGTTTTTGGCGCCGGTGTCACTCATCAGTTTCGTGAGCCTTTTTGCTTTTCCGGGAATACAGCCATACGATCCGCCGTTCGTTGGGGTAGCTGAGGATATCAGCGAGGTCGTCAAAATTTACCCATATAGCATCTTCTGCTTCGTGGTCAGGATCCCCCTCGACGCTGAGCTCCCCGCCAGTCTGACGCAGCACATAGTGATGTACGAGCTTATGCACACGCTGTGTAGTCCCGGTAAACCAGTAGTCGATCGTCGCTATGGAATCAACGACTTCCCCAAGGATCCCGGTCTCTTCATGCACTTCACGCACAGCGGTCTGTTCGGGTGTTTCCCCCTTCTCAATATGCCCTTTCGGCAGGCACCACTCAAGATGCCCGGAGCGTGAGTGGCGGGCGATAATAGCAACATGGTTATTGCCGTCAAAAATAAGTCCTCCGGCAGAATATTCGCGCGCTATGGGAAGATTACGGTTGTCAAGCGATGGGAAAGTCGCTGAATTTTCGCGCCTGCCGGCCATTACAGCAGGGGTAGCAGGGCTCCGGCCGTCTGAAGATATCTGTTCGGTACCATTCTCAGGGTCCAGGCTGCCATCGTCAATATCCGTATCCGCTTCCTCTTTCAGCAGTTCTTCATATACGGCAGTAAGCAGGGAATGCGGATCATCGCTGCCGTATGAGTACTCGCCGTGCGGACGTATCTCAACTGATGAATGAGGGGTTTGCGAACTGTATACCGGCGTGTCGTCATCGTCTTCCAGCAATGCCTCATAAGAAGTATCCGGGTCTGTATATCTGAAATAAGCAAGTTTATGGTGATGCCGGCCGTCTGCGGTATCTGCTGCGTCAGCCGGTTTTTCGTTCTGAGACGACGTTTTCAGGGTATGCTTCGGGTCGCGCATGGCGCGTTTTACCATGCGTGCAATATCGCCCGGAGTAATTTCCATACTTACTAGTTTACGTGCAGTTTGTGCGAATGGAGTAATGGAAGGGTAGAATTCTTGGAGAGCGCATGAAATTTTGACATTTCCTTCCCGTCTCCGGTTGATGTGCCGGGAATACGGGGGTGTATATTTACGCATATTATAAAACGTAGAATACAATAGCAGATAACAGCGGAATATTGCTGCTGCATCGGGCAGCAGCCGGAGGTATGAAGTGTCTGACCATAATGAAAACGACTGCAGAGTGCGTGCAGCACAGGGGATGCAGCATAAAGCACAGGGAGTGCATGCTCAGGAGGCAGGACAGATAGATATGTCCGCTATCCCTCCGGCTGCCGTGGAATTAGGGCATATTTTTGCAGATGCAGGGTACGAGCTTGCCCTTGTGGGGGGATCTGTACGGGATATACTTTTGGGCCGTCCGGCGCATGACCTGGATTTCTGCACATCTGCAAAGCCTGAAGAGTTCGAACCCCTGCTGCGGCAGTGGGGCGACGGTTTCTGGGATATGGGGCGCAAATTCGGTACCCTGGGTGCGCTTAAGCATATGCAGGACGGGGCAGATGTATCCATTGAAGTCACTACGTATCGCAGTGATGTTTATGAGCCGGAATCCAGGAAGCCTGATGTCAATTATGGAACTTCGCTTGAAGGGGATCTTTCGCGGCGTGATTTTACAGTGAATTCCATGGCGGTCAGGGTACCGCAGATGGAATTTGAAGACCCTTTCAATGGCCGGGATGATCTGGAACGCAGGCTTTTAAGGACCCCTGCTGAACCTGAACAGTCTTTCAGCGACGACCCGCTGCGTATGATGCGTGCTGTGCGGTTCGTTGCCCAGCTTGATTTCCGTATTGCCCTTGATACGGCGGAAGCGCTCAATGCCATGGCCGGGCGCATTGAGATCGTGTCTGCAGAACGGGTACGCGACGAACTGGTGAAACTGGTCTTAAGCAGGCATCCCCGCAAAGGGCTTGAAGCCTTTGTTGAATCAGGGCTGGCTGATTATGTGCTTCCTGAGCTTCCTGCGCTGCAGATGGATACGGACCCTTCCCATCATCATAAAGATGTCTTCGACCATACGATGAAAGTACTTGAGCGTGCTATTGCTTTGGAAACGGACGATAATGGCCCGGTCCCGGCACCGGACCTTGAGCTGAGGCTTGCCGCGCTTATGCATGATATCGGGAAGCCGCGCACTCGCAGGTTTGAGGTCGGCGGGAAAGTCAGCTTCCACCACCATGATGCAGTTGGCGCGAAAATGACGCGGAAGCGCTTGAGGCAGCTGCATTTTGACAACCGCATCACTGACGATGTTTCTAAGCTGGTGCAGCTCCACCTCAGGTTCCATGGTTATGTTGATGAGCCATGGTCTGATGCTGCGGTACGGCGGTATGTAAAAGATGCGGGTACCCTGTATTACAGGCTCAACCGCCTGACGCGGGCTGATGCGACTACTCAGAACAGGCAGAAAGCGCTGATGTTTGAGCAGGCGATGGATGAGCTTGAAGAGCGCGTGGAGCAGCTTAAGGAGAAAGAGGATTTTGACGCGATCAGGCCTGATCTCAACGGCAGCCAGATTATGGATATCCTGGGCCTCCAGCCGGGGCCTGATGTGGGCAGGGCATACAGGCATATGCTGGAGTACCGGCTTGATAACGGTCCGGTGGATGAACAGACAGCAGCTGCGGAACTTAAAAAATGGTGGGACAGCCAGCGCTGACTTCACGGGCAGACTCTAAACTCCGTGATTCCCCTAAAAAGGATGCCTTAAAAGCCGGCAATCCCTGGTCAGAACTGCTGGCCAGCTTTATGAAGCCTGATTGTCGCCCGGCCATACTTCAGTATGTTCCTGCGCCTGAGGGACCTTGGTGAGCTTGTCGGGGGCAACGCAGCCTTCTGTGGAAGTAAGCCTTTTCTTCGTTTTTTCTGTAACCTTCTGCGTGGTCTCAAGGTTCCGGAAATCGTCCCCGATAACTATATCCAGGAGGTAATCCTTGCGGTCATCCATACGCAGGATAACGTTATTGGGGAATTCAGCCCGCAGCGTGTAGGCTTCAGCAACCGTATTCCTGCCAAAGTAGATAATAGATTTTTTAGAGACTGTTTTGGAATTCCAGTTTCCGGTGCCCTGCACAACGAATCCTCGGTTTGTGAATTCCTGGCCGACAGCTGTGGCAAACCCTGCATGCTTTGTGCCGTTCAGGACCCGAAGCGTAATATGGTTCGCCGCGACTGCGGTATCATTATCGCCGGCCAGGCAGGCAGTCCGTTCCCCATAGTTATTGGCCTGCGAACCCGAATCGTCCTTTTTGGGGGCGCCGATCCAGCCGAGGGCAAGCGGTACAGCAATAAGTGCTGCTACAATAATGCCGATAACCGCTGTAGTGATAACAAGCCGATGCCGGTCACGCAGATACCGTACACGGGCTTCGCGCTCTTCGCGGGTGGTGGAACTTGGCATTATCGGTCCTCCTGGTTTCTTGTAATACCTATCATAATCACCACTAAGCACAGATGTGCAGACAGGGATGTGGGGAGCCGCAGGGTACAGGTTCTGTCTGCATTCCCTGCCGGGAATGGTTATAGTGTATTATGGAGTGCCTGCGGATATTTTTGCCTGGGCGAGCGCCGCGAATTCTTCAATCGTCAGTGTTTCGCCGCGGCGGGAAGCATCGATACCGGCTTGCCTGTAAGTGTTATCTCCGACGATCCCTTTCAGGGCTGAGCGCAGGGTTTTCCGGCGCTGCCCGAATGCTTTGTCAATAAGCAGGAAAGTACGGTATTTTAAGGCATGGTTTTTGCTGCGCTTCGCGGCCTGCGGATCTGTGTGCCGATGGAATTCCACCAGGGCAGAATCAATATGCGGGGCCGGCCAGAAAACATTGCGGCCAATAACGCCCGCAAACTGTGCAGTGCCATACCAGGCCAGTTTTACCGACGGGACGCCGTATACCTTCGAGCCCGGCTGTGCCGCCAGCCTTTCAGCCACTTCTTTCTGTACCATGACTACAAAAGAACTGAGCCCGGGGAACCGCTCAAGGAGCGTGAGGATAATGGGTGTCGCAGCATTGTACGGGAGATTTGAAACGAGCATAAGGGAAGCAGGAGCACTGCTGATCTGTGACGGTTCAAGTTCCAGCGCATCCGACCGGATCACGTGCAGCCGGCCGGCAGCCTGCGGCATATAGGTTTCCACGGTACTGGAGAGCAGCCCGGCAAGCTTAGGGTCTATCTCTACTGCGAATACAGCTGCGCCGGTTTCCAGGAGTGCCAGCGTAAGGGATCCGAGGCCGGGGCCTACTTCTATAACGGTGCTTGAAGGTCCGGGCCCGGCCAGGGCAGCGATCTTCCTCACCGTGCCGGGATCTATAACAAAATTCTGCCCGTATTTTTTGGCAGGTGAGATCCCCGCGCGTGAAGCTATGCTGCGGATATCTGAAGCACCTAAAAGGGATGAAGCCCCGGATACTGTTCCAGGTGCTGTTCCGCTTGCTGTTTCGGTCATTTTAATACCAGTTGTGTGTCAGATGGAAAGCTTTTGCCTTTGACGGCGTCCCATAGCGGTTTTTGATATAGTTCAGCCCCCAGTTGATCTGGGTTGCCGCATTATCATGCCAGTCTGCACCGGAAGTTGCCATTTTGCTGCCGGGAAGCGCCTGAGGGATCCCATATGCCCCGGAAGACCGGTTACTTGCATCCCAGCGCCAGCCGGACTCTTTATTGAACAGCCATGCGACTGCCTGCCATTCATTCCCGGTCCATCCATACTGTGCTGCCGCAGCCTGCCCGTAGATCCGGGCCTGTGCCGGCGTAGCATGCCATGTTGATCCTGCCTGCTGCTGTGCCTGCTTTTTCTGGGCTTCGGCCGCATCTCTGCGGGCTTTCTCTACAGCTTCCTTTTTCTGCTTTTCTTCCGCAGCCTTCCGCTGTTCTTCAGCTTTTTTCGCAGCTTCAGCCTTCCTGTCAGCTTCGGCTTTTTTAGCTGTGTCCTGGTTTTTCCCGTCAGCAAGCTTGTCAGGTTTACCGGATTGCGAAGGCTGGCTGGGGCCGGATGGGCCGGATGGAGAGGAAGAAGGCTGCGGGTCCTGTGAAGGCCCGGCCGAAGGGGTTGGCTGCGCCCCGGTATTTTTACTGGTATCGTCAGTTTTTGGAGCGGCAGCCTGAGGCTCCTGCTTCTTTTTAGTCCCGATAGTGATAACTTCATTGACTGCGTATGACGTGACTGCCTGTTTTACCATAACGGAGCTTTCCACCGCGCCGTCAACAACAACATTACGGAATGTCTGTATTTCTGAGCCTTCCTTGCCGGCCTGTGATACTGTCCGCACCCCTTCATCCAGTGAAGGGTCTTCAACGTACTGTGTAGCGTAGGGGAGGGGGACCTGTTTTGTTGATGTAGTGTAGGAAACGCGCTGCACCCGAAGGATGGTTTCGCCGCTGCTCTGTATCACGTTCACACGGTCATCTTTACCGAGCTGGATACTGTGGGCGTCAAGGACAGCTGCAGCAGTCGTATTCCCATCATCTATTTTGATTTTCTGCCCATCCACCTGCAGATACGCGGATCCGCGGGAGCTGATAGTGAAGCCGCCGGTCAGCGTATTGTAGATATTGTTGATATCAACGGAAACTTTAACGGCATTTTCCTCATTCTGCTTGAAAAAGCTGAGTATCTGTGATGCATCTGTTGCGTATGTCCAGAAATTGACTACTTGGCCGTCAATGGTGATCGTAGACTGATAGGCAGTCCGTACCGTTACCGTAGATCCGTTTGACAGGATATCCCCGCTGTCCGAAGTAATAAAATCATGGGTCTTTGTCCTGATACCCTGTTCCCTGAGCATGCCTTGTGCGGTGACTGCTGTAGTGTGCACGGTAGATACTTTGCCGTTATAGGAAAGCTTCACGGTTTTAACTGAGACGGTGCAGAACGCGATAATGGCTGCAAGCACAGTGACAGCAGCACACACAATAATGCGCAGCCGGCGGTTCCGGATGAACCGCTGCGGCGTCCATCGACGTGCCATATTTCCCCTTATCTGCTGTAAATACTTGCCTTTGCCGGGATTCGAACAATTGTGTGCATACCCGTGTCCCCTCCAGTCTACAGTTTTTCCGTATGTTATAACGGATTTGCAGGAAATAATAACGATTTCATCATATTTTACGGGCGCATCCTGTTATTATGCAGCGTGCTTCTATGGGCGCACCGTTTCGGTACTCGTTGTGGTATTAAAGTGGTATGACAACAATGAAGCAGATCGCACAGGAGACCGGGGTATCGGTATCTACGGTATCGCTGGTGCTGAACGGTCGTGATGAAGGGCGTGTCAAGCCGGGCATCGCATCTCAGGTGCGTGACACTGCGCGGAAGCTGGGTTACACTCCCAACCCGCTTGCGCGGTCTTTGCGGACCAGTAAAACAAAGATACTGGGGTTCCTCAGTGAAGAGATCGCTACTACGCCTTTTGCCGGACGGATCATCCTGGGCGCCCATGATGCTGCAAGCGCTTTAGGCTACATGATGCTTACGGTCAATACCGATAGGGAATCTGATGAGAGCGAGGAGATCTCTGCACTTAAACGCTACGGTGTTGACGGGTTCCTGTATGCGAAAATGTTCAACAGGGTCATTACGGTACCGAAGTCATTCGGCGGGTATCCGGTGGTCCTTGTTGATGCGACAGACAGCAAAGGTGCTGTCCCCGGGATCACGCCCGATGAATTCCGTATCGGGTATGATGCTGCCCGGCACCTTATTGATGCCGGCTGCTCGCAGATAGCGTATGTGGGGAGTGATTCGCCTATTGTCGCCCAGGAAGGAAGGCGTAAAGGGTACCGGAAAGCGCTTGCCGATGCGGGGATCCCCTATAATCCCGGCCTGGATATTGGAGTGGGCAATAACCGGCCTGCTTTGGACGCGGTAAGCAGCCTTTTTGACAGGGCGCATCCTGACGGGTTCTTCTGTTTCAATGATGCGCGGGCATGGTATGTCTATGAATGCGCTGCAAGGCGCGGTCTTGCTGTTGGCCGTGATATCAGCGTTGTGGGGGTAGATAACCATCGTGTATTCGCTGAGACTTTTGCGCCTGACCTTACTACTATTGAGCTGCCGCATTATGAGATGGGATATTGGGCTGCTTATAAGCTTATTTCACTGATCGAAGGCAGGGATCCCGAACCGGATCTGCCTGAAACAACAGCAGGGATCCCTTCTTTAGACAGCCCGCTTCCGGTACGTATACACTGCATGCTGATCGAAAAAAATTCTGTTGCCTGAAGCATCCGGAGCTATTTACTCCGTGTATACCCTGTGTTCGTAAGCCTTTAAGGCACAACACGTCAATCGATTGACGTAGGGCGATTGGCATGATACTATTACACTGCTGCCAGGCAGGGACACAGCAGTCCTGCAAACCGTGGCAGCATGAGTGGGCCACATGCAGCTCCTCAATAAAATAACAGTGAGGTATTCGGGTTTCCATACTTAGCTCAGCCGCGTAATACCACATAAAGAAAGGACAATTATGTCACGGGAGATACGGCACACTGCTCGTGCTCTGCTCGCTTTCGTACTCGCAGTGGCAGGTACCTTTGGTCTGTCAGGCTGTGGCGAAGCTGCCCGGCATGCAGCTAAAGCCAGCTCAAATGATATAACTATCTGGACCCATACTGCCGGATCGGAAGCGGAGCTTGAAGGGGTAAAGCAGATAATCAAGGATTATAATGCCTCTCCGGATAAAAAAGCTACAGTCCATCTCCAGGCATTCCCTCAGAGTTCCTATAATGATTCGGTCATATCGGCATCGTCTGCAGGGAACCTCCCTTGCCTTGTCGATGTTGACCAGCCTAACACGCCGTACTGGGCATGGGCCAATGTACTGACACCGCTGACGGACAGCAGGCTTCTGGAGCGTGCACAGGATCTGATGCAGTCGGCAAAGGGGACGTGGAACAAAGACCTGTATACTGTAGGCTATTTTGATGCGACAACAGCATTGTTTGCGCGCAGGACGGTACTGGAAAAGTTAGGGATCCGCGTTGCTACTGTTGACAAACCGTGGAGCAGGACTGAGCTGGATGATGCCCTGGCAAGGCTCAAAGCGAGCGGCACATGGAATACCCCGTTTGAGATCGGCACAGCTGACAATAAAAGCGAGTGGTATGCATATGCTTATGCGCCTATCCTGCAGTCGTTCGGAGGGGATCTTGTAAACCGCAGCAATTACACAAGCGCAGAGGGGAAGCTCAACGGCACAGCTGCCCGGGAATTTGCTTCATGGATGCGCTCGCTTGTGGAGAAAGGCTATATCAGTTCCCGGGGCGGGTCTGATACAGCGCTTGATTTTGTTAATAACAAATCAGGGCTCCTGTATGGCGGCATCTGGTCAATGAGTACTTTCCAGAAGTATGCAAAGGACTACAAAGATATAGTCGCCATGCCTCTTGCAGATTTCGGGCACGGCCCTGTTGCCGGCGGCGGTTCATGGACCGTGGGGATGACAGCAGCGTGCGGCAATAAGGAAGCTGCCCAGGATTATATCCGGTTCTCTCTGCAGGATAAGTATGTTGCGACCATGGCTAAGGCAGGCATGAACATCCCGGCAACCAAAGGCGCGCAGAAACTCGTACCGCAGTTTGCCAACGGGGGCGATATGCAGGTTTTCACTGAGATATCAAGACGGTACGTAAAAATGCGCCCTGAAACGCCTGCATACAATTTTATCTCAACTGAATTCCGCAAGACTATCGGGGATATCCTTAACGGCGCTGATATTGATACATGGCTCAATAAAGCAGTCAACCATATTGACGGCAATATTAAAGGTGCTGACGGTTACAGGAAAAATCCGGGGCACTGACTGCACCGGAGATATTTATACATTGTACTGATAAGGAAAAATAATCATGACACAGACTACTCAGACGGGCACTGTCCCGACAGCTGCTGCGCCCGCGGATGCAGCAGGCATACGCCAGAAGCACGTATTAAAACTGCGCGGGTCCGGCAGGCATGGATCAGACAGGGGTGCATCGAGGGGCAAAGGGCCCAACAGGCGTGCATCTGAACAGCGCCACGAAAATGCTGTTGGCTGGGGGATGCTCGCACCCGCATGCATCCTTCTCCTGCTGTTTATTGGTATCCCGGTACTTCTGGCCTTTGCCCTGTCATTCACCAATGCCCGCACTATCAGCCCGAATCCCACAAGGTTCATTGGCTTTGAAAATTTCACACGGCTGTTTTCTGATCCGACATTCTGGTATGCCCTGCGCAACGTTGCGGTATTTGCTGTTGTTGTTGTCCCAGTGCAGGCTGGGTTGGGGCTTTTCCTGGCAGTGCTCATCAATAAGCAGGTACGCAGCTCGGTGTTCTTCCGTACTGTCTATTTCCTGCCGGTCGTGACCTCTATGGTAGTCGTTTCCCTGCTGTGGATGTTTATCTACCAGAATGACGGCATGCTTAACCAGGTGCTCTCCAAGCTGACTTTCGGGCGCTGGCAGGCTGTTGACTGGCTGAATGACCCGCGCACAGCAATGGGGGCGATCATAGTTATGTCTATCTGGCAGGCTGTAGGACAGCATATGCTGATCTGGCTGTCCGGGCTGCAGACGATCCCGGGGGAGCTGTATGAAGCTGCCGAACTGGACGGCTGCTCCCCCTGGGAACAGTTCAAAAATGTGACCTGGCCATGCCTGCGGTCTACAAGGAATATGATCCTGATAACTATCACGATCGCAGCAATGAGCCTGTTCACGCAGATCAACGTTATGACGCAGGGCGGACCGCGTGACGCCACTACAACTGTTGTCTTCGAGGCTGTCCGTTCAGGGTTCCAGCAGCAGGAAATGGGGTACGCCAGCGCTATCACCCTCGTGTTCTTCCTTATCATTATGGCCGTTACCGCTGTACAGCGCCGTATGACACGTGATAAATAGCGGGGCCGGAAAGACCTAAGTTTAAGGACTTTGACAGGAGTTTGAAAATGTCAGACCAAGTAAAATCAGACCAGATAAAAAAAGCAGCATATAAAAGGAACAGGCTGAGTGTATGGGGATGGATAATACGCATCATCTTTGCGTTTATCTTCGCTTTTCCCCTGGTATTCATGGTTGTATCAAGCTTCAAGCCCGATGATCAGATCATGGGGGACCTTGGATCGTTCAGGGCTTTCCTGCCTGTTGGGAAAACTACTTTGGATAATTATGCCCAGGTGTTTACCCGCGTGCCGGCAGCAACATTCCTCCTCAATTCAGTGATTATTACTGTAGTGACTGTGGTGCTTGGAGTATTTATCAATTCAATGGCAGCGTTTGCTATACAGCGCCTCAACGTCAGGTTCAAGAAAATCATTTTTGTTTTTATCCTTGCCACATTGATGGTCCCGTTTGAAACGTATGCCATCCCTCTGCTATGGTGGGTAAACCAGCTTCCGCGGCCTGCAGTTGACCAGTTCGGGCTGTACTTCACCCGCGGATGGATCGATACCCTTGCTGTGCAGATAGTGCCGTTTATAGCTAATGCTTTCTCGGTTTATCTGTATATCCAGTATTTTGAGACTATCCCCAAGGAACTTGATGAAGCGGCAAGGGTCGATGGGGCGGGATGGTTCCATATATACTCCCGCATTGTTATGCCCCTTTCAGGGCCGGCAACTGCAACCGTAGTCATCTTAAGCTTCCTGCCTATGTGGAACCAGTATGTATGGCCGCTTATGGCTGTACAGTCGGAAAATCTGCGGCCGGTAATGATAGGGATACAGTACTTCCAGCAGATGACCACCTCGTGGGGGCAGATAATGGCATATAGTTCTGTAATAACAGTCCCGATCATTATTGTGTTCGTCCTGTTCCAGAGGCAGTTCGTCAGCTCCATTGCTTCCACAGGCGTCAAGGGTTGACGAGGGTCAGCGGGGGCGGGCAGGGCAGCAGCTCAGGAAAGGAAAGTTATTCATTATGGATACGGATCATGTGAATAAGGATCACGCACAGGCCCTTATAAGGGCAGAAGCTGGGGTGGCTGCACTTGCTGCCCGGCGCAGCGACCGCTGGTATCCGCAGTTCCATATTGCCTCTGACGGCGGGTGGATCAATGATCCTAATGGGCTGTGCTACTATCATGGGCGCTGGCACGTGTTCTACCAGCTGCACCCTTACGGCACGCAGTGGGGGCCGATGCACTGGGGGCATGTTTCCAGCGAAGATATGGTTACATGGCGGCGTGAACCTGTTGTCCTGGCGCCCAGCCTTGATCAGGACCGTGACGGTGTATTTTCAGGCTCGGCAGTTATAGGGGATGATGGGCGGCTCCGCCTGTTTTATACGGGGAATATCACTCTCCAGCAAAGGGATGAAAACCATGCGGAAGAATTATACGAAGCGCAGATGCTTGCTGAAGCGCAGGATGATGATGCGAGGGTTTTCACTAAGCGGGGGGTAGTGGTAGCTTTTCCCGAAGGCGCTGTGCACAGTGACTTCCGCGATCCAAAAGTGTGGAAACAGGATGGATACTGGTACATGATCATCGGTGCGCGTTCGGCTAGGGAGCGCGGGCAGATATGGCTTTACACTTCGCAGGACCTGGTGTCATGGGGGTTTTCCCGCGTGCTGTATGAGCACCCGGACCCTGATGTGTATATGCTTGAGTGCCCGGACTTTTTCGCCCTCTGCAGTGATTCAGGCGGCATGAAGTGGGTCCTGTGCTTTTCTGCAATGGGCTCGAAGCCCTGCGGATTCATGAACCGTAATGCGAATAATGCCGGGTATATGATAGGGACGTGGGAACCGGACGGGTGCTTCCAGCCTGAAACAGGGTTCCGTTTATGGGATTGGGGGCATAACTTCTATGCGCCCCAATCCTTTGAAGGACCGGATTCACGGCGTATCATGTATGGGTGGATGAGCCCGGAGGCCAGCGGGCCGGTACCTGTGCAGGAAGACGGCTGGTGCGGGAACCTTACCCTTCCGCGTGAACTGACTCTTGATAAGGACGGCAGCATCCGTATCACCCCTGTAAAAGAAACAGAGGCATTGAGGACGTCGCAGTACAAGTTTGGCAGGACCAGCCTGGGTGCTGAAGAGCAGCTGGTTGTTGCTGAGGAAAGTGCAGGCACTGAAATTGAGATGGTTATTGATCTCAGCCGTTCCACTGCTGAGCGCTGCGGGCTGAAGGTACATGCCGGCGGGCAGGGTTCATATACATATATTGCGTATGATGACCAGATCCAGCGTATAGTGGTTGACCGGCAGGCAGCCGCTGAAGGCGGACGGGGATACCGTGCGGCTCCGCTGAGCAGCGAAAGCCTTTCCAGCGGAAAGGTTGCCCTGCGGGTCTTTATTGACCGGGGCTGTGTTGAAGCCTATATCAATAACGGGGAACAGGTAATGAGTTCCTTCAGCTATCCTGTGGAAGGCCCGGGGAAATCTATCTTGCTGGCAGAACGCGGGACAATGGAAATTGAATCCCTCACGGTCCACCGCCTGAAGGGGATAGGCCTCAGCTAACGGTACTGTTTACTTTTTACCCGCGGAAGGCATACCGCTGCCAAGCGCCCGAAGGCCTGTATCCGCCGTGTGTAGCCCTCCTGGGCTGCTTTGCTGAATGCCCCTTTGAGGCTGTTTTCCATGCTGTTCACATATGATGTGGAATCAGCCGCTGCACTGTTAAGGAGACCCTTTATTCCGTTCCGGTATTCAGCAAGATATTTCTTCATAGCAGATTCTGAAACTGATGGGCCGATATCGCTCACCATACTGTACTGGATCCCTTTAGCGTAACTTTGAGTATCCCCTTCAACGGCAGATGTCCCCTGTGTCATACTTATGCTCATAGCGGTCCTTTATGTTTTACTATTAGGTTGATTCAGTTTATTACAGTGTTGACTTTTATTGCCGATCCTCACGGCTGTATTTTTTCTCTTCCTCGATATGCTCCTCCATTTTCCTTATCTCAGTGATAATCTCGTCCCGCTGCCTTTCTGCAAGCGCTATCTCCCTCAGATTTTCATCACGCAGCCGCTGCAGACGGGGAATTGCCCGTGCTTTGATATCAGAGGCCGATCCAGGGTACCGCCGGGCAAGCTCATGGATCCCCTCTTCCCACTTATCAATGATCTTGTTCTTGCGGTATATGAGCTCCCCAAGCTGTGTGTAACTGTTCTGCACATCATACAGTGTATGCTCCAGATGTTCATCAGGCGAAGAACAATCCGGGCAGGCCCTGTAGTCAATAATATCCTCGATCGGGGAATGCATAAAGTCATCCATTATTTCCTGTTAGCCTTCCACGAGAGAATGTCGCTGTCAATACCGCCGGAGTTGTAATTATTGAACTGCCGCGCAAGGTCTTCATCTTCATCAACCAGCCTGGTGATGCCGGATTCCACCTGGCTGCCGACATTATGTATCTCCTGGCACTCAAGTTCTACGGACTCTTCCAGCTTTTCAATTTCTGCCTTGACCCCGCCTATAAGGAATTCTTTAGTGCACCCGGCAGAGGCCAGTCCCTGCTCAATTTCATCATGCGACAGGTATCCCCCTAAAGTTTCGCTCAAGGATTTTATGACGTTATCCCATTCACGGTCCATCTCGGCCAGCACCTTTTTCTTCAGAGCCTGTGCCTTGAACTCCAGCGAGTCCATCCGGGAGTCAATCGCCCGGACGACTGCGCTGGCCTGCATGCTGTCTACATATATGGACTGGCTTTCAGAAAGTGCCTTCCGTGTTTTTATCCAATGGGAAGCATCCTGTTTCAGCATGTCCAGGATATTTTCTTCACCCTCTTTGATCGACAGGGTAGTTAGTATGAGTTTGCCGTCTTTCGTGAACTGGTATCCGCCCCACATGTGCTGATTAACAATACGGTCTTTAGTGTTCTTTCCGCCTGTCCTGATACTGTCGACCCAAAACACGCTGCCAACGGCATACTGCCGTGTGGAGTAGCCGAATGATGCAAGGTCTCTGGGGTCAAGATAGTTATTGATTTTATTTCTGCACATATTCACTTGCTCTTTTTCGGCCCGGTTCAATATCCGGTACATGTTTGGCCCTTCGTACAGCCATGCACCTTTTAAACGTGTAGTCTGTTCTGCATCCAAAGAGGCTATGGCATACTGCCCATCCATAGACCTTAAGGAATGGCCGTAAATCTCTATGCTGTATCCTTTATTCTCGTCAAATACCTTTTTTGTAAAGCCGGCAGCAGCTCTCAACTGGCCTGTAGGGCCTTTAATTTTTGCAGCAGCTTTGAGAACTAACAATATATCATTATCTCTCCAGTCCTTCCGGCTCTTCGAGCCCTGAAAAATTATTCGGATAGTCTTCGTTTTCTCATCTTTGATGGCAACAGCATCCAGGCCATTAGGGTCATCGCCCTTGACATCGTCGCGTCCGCGGACAACCTTGGCGACTGTGCCTACATAAGTCTTGCGATTGTCAATTTTGACTAGATTCCCCTTCTTCCAAATATCAGAAGCATAGCCTTTATCAGCGATTTGTTTACGTTGATAGTCAGTGAATTCCTGTGTTTCCATAACATATATCCCTTCAATAGTGCAATAAAAAAATTAAATTACGTTCTTATCTTTCTAGGTACCCTTTTCCATATCGTTTTTCTAGCAGAGTGACGAGCTCTTTACTTGTGACACCACCCTCATCTGTAAGTTTTCCATCCGGGTGCTCCTCATCGAAAGTAAAAGATGGTTTATTTACGCTATAGCTGGTTGTTAGTTTCTCATTGCCGTTAATTACAACGCGAAATTCAATCCCTCCCATAGGATTATGCTTGATTGACGACTCATCAATCTTATACGTTTTAATAACACCTTTGTCAGTTAATGCATCGGGGTCAAACGTTTTTAAACCGTCCTCAATCAGTTTCCTACATTCAGAGGAATGCACGATGCTTACCATCTCCTGCTGGAATGCATCCTGCTCCTGCTGCTGAAGTTTGTTACGGATCATGATAAAACCTCCAATACCAGTGACTGCTAGAACAGACACAACAATAATGGCCACATGCCACCATCTCAAACGCGGACGCCCTGCATCAGCTGCAGCTGCCGAGGGGCTGTCGGATCCCCAAGAGGCGTCGGCACTTGACGAAGAGTTCGTATTATTCGTATTATCTGTATTATTAATGCCAGTCATAAACTGTGCCCTCCATTACCCCATAGCTTAGCACTGTCTTTGACAGCGGTGCAGGGAAGGCATAAAAATGGGGGCGGGGATCAAGGGGAATAGAGGAACCCGCCCCCACCGCGAGAGCTTTTACTATCTGCCTACACTCCCGCGTATAGCCCAGAGTTCAACCGGAACTCAATGGGCTTATCCTAGATACGTTTATACTTCTATAGTACACCATAATACGCAATTTTGCGAGGGATCGCCAAAATTAATTCAGGCGCAGATTCTGCAGAGGTATAAGCGGAAATGGGCGGGAAAGGGTAATGCGGTGTAGGGTGGATCATGAGTGATATTTGTTGTATATGAAAGTCGGGTATGGGCAAGGAAACAAAGCACAGCGGTACCGCGCACGGAAAGATCATCCTTATAGGGGAGCATTCCGTTGTACATTTCAAGCCGGCTATTGCGCTGCCTCTGATGAGTACTGAGATCCGTGCCGAAGTAAGCGGAAACGGTTCGCCTGCTGATGATCCCAGGTTTGCCGTTGACTGCGAGTATTTTACAGGCAGTCTTGCGGATGCGCCCGGAAACTTGGGCAACCTCCAGAAACTCGTGGTGACGCTGTTTAACAGCCTGTGCGTCCCGCAGGGATGCGAGGGTTTTGATATAAAGATCATTTCTTCGATCCCGCGCGAACGGGGGATGGGGTCCTCTGCGGCGGTGGCTATTGCCGTTATCCGCGCAGTAGCAGATTATGCGGGTGTGGTCCTTGGCAGCCAGGAAGTTTTCGACTACGCGCAGATCAGCGAAAATATAGCCCACGAAAATGCTTCAGGCCTTGATACTATTGCGACTGCAAGCAATCAGGCAGTCTGGTTTGAGAGGGGTGAAACGGCGGAGGCCTTTGACTGCGAGTGCCCGGGTACGCTTATTGTTGCGGATTCAGGTGTGAAAGGCGGTACACGGGAAGCTGTCGCGGCGGTCCGGTCTATGCTGTACAGCAGGGAACGGGGGAAAGCGCGCGAGGCGGCACAGCAGATAGACAGGCTGGGCGAGCTGGCTTATGCGTGTCTGCAGGCGTTGCGCAAAGGTGATACCGCCAGCCTGGGATTCATTATGGATGAAGCGCATGAGATCCTTACAGGCCTGACGGTGTCAGACAGGAAGCTGGATACACTTGTAGCCGCTGCCCGTAAAGCCGGCGCAATAGGGGCAAAGCTGACTGGCGGCGGCCGCGGAGGCTGCATGATTGCTCTGGTCGCTGATGACCTTCGCAGCGGTGTGCCCGCCACTGTAAAATCTGTAGAATCAGCATTAAAGGCTGCAGGGGCAGTGAATACATGGCGCCTCCCTCTGCATACAGGCCCGGATACGGATGCAGGGCGGGCAGCAACGGTAAAATAAAATAGGAGAGGGTAGAATAGGAGTGCATCAACGGAAAAGTGATCGGGGCTGAAATGACAGATTTTGCTGCTGCACGCGCCCATGCCAATATTGCGCTTATCAAGTACTGGGGCAAGCGTGATGCTTCGCTTATCCTTCCTACAAGCGAGAGCCTGTCGCTGACGCTTGATCCGTTATATACAGACACCGCGGTTTCTTTTATTGACGGCGCTGAAGACCAGTTTATCCTTGACGGTGCTGAGCAGGGAGGTACCCCGCTTGAACGTGTCCGCGCATTTATTGGCCTGTTCCGGCAATACATGAGCGCGCATGGTAAAGCGGGCAGCACTGCTGGCAGTGAAGTATCCGGTAGGGATTGCGACAGCTTATATACCAGGGCTGTGCGCGTAGAAAGCCATAACCATGTACCGACGGCGGCAGGTATGGCGAGCTCAGCGTCAGCTTTCGCCGCACTTGCATGGGCTTTGCGTGACCTGTATGGCCTGCACGGTATAAGCGACCGCCAGCTGTCTACTTTTGCACGGCGCGGTTCCGGTTCAGCATTGCGCAGTATATTTGGCGGGTTCGTCAAGTGGAAGTATGGTACCGGGGATAATGATTCGTATGCGATCCAGGTAGATGATGCCCAGTGGGATGTTGGTGCTGTTATTATTGCGCTCAGCACTAAACAGAAAAAAACAGGCAGCCGCTCAGGTATGGCGCATACGGTAAATACTTCAGCTTTTTATCCCTTGTGGCGTGAGGCTTCCGAGGCTGACCTTAAACTGGTCGAAGAAGGCATCCGTGAGCGGGATATCAACAAAATCGGCAAAGCCATGGAGGCCAATGTAATGAAATTCCATGCCGTGATGTTTGCTGCCGATCCCCCTCTGACATATATGACTGCTGAGAGCTGGAAAGTAATCGAACATATCTGGTCCCTTCGTGAGCAGGGGGCACCCTGTTATTTCACGATGGATGCCGGCCCTAATGTGGTTGCCCTTTGCCCCAGGAGCCATATGGACCAGGTAGCTGCAGATATGCGCAGTGCTTTCCCGCAGGCAGCGGTCATCCCTGCAGCAAGCGGGCCGGCACCGGAGGGTATCCCCGCACATGAGTGGAGAAGACTTTATGGAAATTAATAAGGCCGGGATTACCAGTGTTCCTGCTGCCCCTATTGGCGCTGGCCTTTATGCTTCCTGCTCGGTTTCCGATACGGCCTCTTACGCGGCATTCCGTACCCGGACAGTAAAAGTTCCCGGCAAACTGTACATCCTTGGAGAGTACGCGGTAGTTGACGGGTATCCTGCCATTATTGCCCCTGTGGACCGGTATCTTACAGTTACTGTAAGCGGCTGCGGCGAAAAGGATAGCCCTGATGGCACTGTGGCTGATGCTTCTGTTCGTGAGGACAGCGAAACTTTTGCCCGCGGAAAGGATGCCCTCCCTGCAGCTGCCGACGCATCTGCCGAGGCTGTTATTTCGTCGTCATTATTTCCCGATGAGGAATGCCGGATCCCGCTAAACAGGTTTATCCAAGGCACTTCATTTTACGGAGAGGTCTCCAGCAGTATCCGTGCCCATACCGACCGGGGGCATATGGCGAAAGTAGGAACTGCAGCCCGTGTCGCGCTGGAGTACCTCAGCGAGAAAAGTATCCCTCTACAGCCGTGCACTATCGCTGTTGATTCCCAGCTTGACGATAAAAACAGCGGGCGGAAATACGGCCTCGGCTCGTCAGGGGCAGCTGTTGTTGGCGTTATTAAAGGTATCCTTGAGTTTTATGCAGATCTGTATCCCGCTGTTTCACGTGAAACATTTGTGAACGGATTAGTGGTCTATAAGTTGGCTGCGCTGGCCCTTCTTGCTTTGGGGGACAACGGGTCTTACGGCGATGTTGCCTGCTGCTCATACTGTAGGCCGGTTTATTATGTCAGGCCCGATATGCAGTGGCTGGAGGACCACGCGAATCTTCCGGTTGCAGCCGTACTCAATTCAGAGTGGCCGAAGCTTCAGATCCGGCCTCTGACAATTTCACAAAATATCACTTTTATTATTGGCTGGACGGGGGATCCTGCATCTTCGGCAGAGCTTGTAGAGGCAGTGGGGTCATATAAGCGGGTGTGCCCCGATGACTTTGAGAAGTACTGCAGGGGTGTTGCCCAGTGTGCAGATATTTTTGCGCGCTGCTGCACCGGCCTCCGTACTGCCGATGTACAGCATGCCCTGGCAGCAATTTCTGATGCTTCGCAGCTGATGCATGGCCTGTCAGATGCGGTGGAAAAATATCACTATAGCAGTGATGGCAGCGCAGGGCTTTCCAGCACTCAGGAAACCAGCATAAAAATCGAGACAGATACCCTGAAAGAACTTATTGATATAGCGAGGCGTTACGGTTTAGCCGGCAAGGTTTCGGGTGCCGGGGGCGGTGATTGCGGTATCGCAGCGGGTGCAGATCTTACACGGGATATTATTAGGAACATGCAGGGAAGCTGGGAAGCCGCAGGGATAATCCCTGCTGATTTTACTGTAATGCGCGGCTGATCAGGACAAGGAAGCATGCTGTAAATACTGCCGGGATCTGCCTTCCGAATACTGGGAGGATCCCTGTCTGCTGGATCTGTCGGTTTGCGGAGCCTATAGGCCAGCGGAATCCTGTTAGGTTGCGTACTTTGTGGTGCTGCAGGCACATTATGGAGAAATGGCGTTTGCTGTCAGCTATCCCGGTAGCATCAGAGGCTTCATAAATTACGGCAAGGGCAGTCCCATTAAGGCCTCAGTGAAAAGCTTATCAAGCCGGGCATCACGGATCATGTCAAACTCATGTCTGTTCCCAATCTGACCTGGAGGCGCTTCACAATGGGCTTGCGGACCGTACGCGCGCTTTGGGCGGGTATCTCTTCTGCAGTCTGAGATCTTCAGCTTCATAGGTGCTGCTGTTGTACGTGTACAATAGGTGCAGCAGCAATACATGTATGGCGTGCGGATAGCATGGGCAGGAAAGCGAAAGGCTTTATGGCAATGGATAATCTTGAAAAGGCTGATACTGAAGCGGGCGGTATCATGGACGACCGGGCAACTATCTCAAGCCGCAAAGATGACCATGTCCGCCTTGCACAGAGATTTGCGCAGGAATACCCTGCCGGGTACCAGAAGGAAGTCTACAGGGAACTTGATGGATGCGAATTCATCCATCGCGCGCTCCCTGAAACATCTATTGACGAGGTTGACATCAGTACCTGTGTTGCCGGCATCGCACAGCCGTCCCCGTTTTTTATCAATGCCATGACCGGCGGTACGGAGGCGACGAATAAAATCAATATGGCACTGGCTCAGGCTGCTTCCAGGACAGGGATAGCTATGGCTCTGGGGTCGATGAGTATCCTGGTCAAGAAGCCTGAAGTCCGCGATTACTACAGGGAACTGCGCGAGGCGAATCCCCACGCAAAGTTTATTGCTAATCTGGGCGCTGAGCATACAGCCGAGTCGGCCCAGCTTGTTGTGGATGCTGTTGGCGCACTGGCGCTGCAAATACATGTGAACGCTGCGCAGGAGATAGTGATGCCCGAGGGGTCGCGCGATTTCCGGGGCTGGCTGGGCAATATCCGTGAGATCACGGCAGCAATGGGCGGGCGAAAGGTTCCCGTCCCTGTGATCGTTAAGGAAGTCGGTTTCGGCATGGGCCGGGAAACTGTCGCTGCCCTGCATGAAGCGGGCGTCCGGTACGTTGATATCGCAGGCAAGGGCGGGACTAATTTTATCAGGATAGAGGATGCCCGTATCCGTGAGGCGGCAAAAGGAAGCCTTGCGGATGCAGCCGGTAAAAGTTGTGAAAATACAGATGATAGCGACTGCGCAGGTACTTACTGTTTCGGCCAGGATTTCTCATACCTTCAGGGATGGGGGATATCCACATTGCGCTCGCTTGTAGAGGCACGGAGCGTTGACGGTATGGATATTATTGCTTCCGGCGGTGTGCGTAATCCGCTTGACGCAGTGAAGTACCTGGCTTTAGGCGCTCAGACGGTTGGGCTGTCGGGGGCTTTCCTGAGCACAGTACAAGGCGGCGGTACGTTTTCCGGTTCTGGCGAGGACAGCGGAATCGGAATATCAGTCAGTGATGATGCTGTGGCCCGGCTTACACAGTTTATTGAAGTCTGGAATTCCCATATTACCCGTATCTTTACCCTCTTGGGAGCCCACAGTATCGCCGATCTGCAGGCTACTGCGCGTATGGTGTACCCTCAGTCGCTTGTGGAGTACTGCCGGCAGCGGGATATCGCCCTGCATTAGGGCTTCGTATGAATAATAATCGGTCTTATGTATATTAACTATCCTCAATACCTTGCAAAAGCAATGTTAAATCTTTGCCTGCCATTAGACAGAAATTATGCAGGAAGTAGTTGAGCGCAAATCGCGTTATACCTGGGCGGAGTATTAGGTGAAATTACTTTATTTCTTTTACCTATCATAATAGTGATAGGAAAATTAAAATTGCTCTTGCCTTATTTTGAGCATAAGCCAAATGAGAGTGTTTTAAATCTTAAGAAGGATAAAAGTTCTTCCAGCATGAGTCCGGCAAAGAAGAAGAAAGGATCGCACAGCCGAGGCGGGAAGGGCACTGCTAATAGACGGCAAAAACGGAGCAGGAACAGGCGGAAGAAAAAGAGCAGAAAGTAGGGTAAAAGATGGTATGGTGAATACTTTGGATTCTTAAAACTTAAAGAATAGTATTATGATTTCCGGTTCGGGTGAGGATAAGGCATAAACGATCTTTATCAATACTATAGATAAGAAGCCAATCTGTGTCAATATGCAGTTCCCTGTACCCTTTTAGATTCCCTTGCAGGGCGTGGTCATGATAGTGTCTTTTTAACAGTTCAATATTGTACTTTTCTAAATCGTCTATCACGGTATATAATTTTCGCATATCATAATGCTTGCGTTTAAGACGTTTGATATCTCGTAAAAATTGTGGTCTGTATTCAAACCTATACATTACCGATGACCGCTTTCATACTGTCAGCCGTTCCGGCATGTATTGCAGGTTCGCGCTCGGCGCGGAGTACAGCTTTCTCAAAACGTATCCTGCTTGTTGGCTGGAAAGGCAACCGTTCTTCGGTGACCGTTTCAGCCAGAAACATGTTGATTGCAGTTCCGAGATCCATGCCCATAGACTCGAATAAGTGGGTTGCCTGTTCCTTTAGCTCAGGTGTCGTCCGTACTTGGATGCGTGCAAATTCTGTCATAATAACTTCCTTAATACTTCGTATGAAGTATTTTATCACTATTTTTGACAACTGTATAGACCTAGTACTGAATTATTCCGGCTGAAAGCTCCTGCTCCTGGACGAAATGGTCTGCAGAAGGTTGTCCTCAAATCCTTTACAGTATTGCCTATGTATTACGCGGTACAATATAGAAAATGGCGGAACTTAAGATATCGTACAAGGCTTTTGCAGGGCGGATCCTGCATTTTTACGATGAATTAGCTCACACTTCCCTTTCCGTACCTGCCGGTTTCCGGATAATCAACCCATTTAGAGGGGATCATAGCAGGCAGGTCAAAGACGCAGTAAGAAAATTTTACACAAAATATTACAATGATACTGCCTCCCGACGGCTTATACTTGGAAGCTCTCCGGCCCGGCTTGGTTCTGCCGTCACCGGTATCCCCTTTGAAGATGCGAAGCATATCCAAGATGAAACCGGAGTCTGTATCGATGGACGTCACATCAACCGGCCTTCTGCCAGTTTTCTGGACGACGTGATTGCGGGGTACGGTGGGCGGCAGAAATTCTATTCTGATTTTTATATGGGCTTTGTCTGCCCGCTCGGGATTGTCAGGACCAATGCGAGGGGTAATATTGAAAGCACCTTGCTGCATCAGAAACGAAAAAATTCATCAATATCTTACTTTGGGGCTAGGAAGTTAAGTAGTTCTGTGCTAAACTGAGTCATAAGAATAAATCTCTTTCTAGTAATGTTTCGCAACTCTACTATAACGGATTTATTCCTTTTTGTGTTTGCACAACCTATTTTACACCACCGTACATTTTTAGGCAGAGTCTTTTTTATAATAAATTACGAATTTTTTCTTTTATAAATGGGTTAAGAGAATAGTGTTTATCCAGATATTCTAGGAGTGCTTGAGCAGACTCAGAAATGCGTTCGTAACCTTGCAAAAAGTGAGGCAATTGCTTGGCTTCCTTTGGATAACCTTCTTCAAATCGTCTGTTGGTATTAAAGATATCTATAAAATTAGATTTAGAAGTTGTTTCCAAACTGATTAGTTCAGTCCAAAGCTTGACGGATCTGTTTTGGATCAAATCATAAGCAGCTATTTTTTCGCCTCGCTGATAGCGACCTAGCCCTAAATATAGATTACATGAAATTTCTCCCAACAGCCATTCACGGTCTCTATTTTCTTTTGATGGCAGTCTTTGTGGCTGACAGATTGTTTCATCAAAACCGACCTCCTTCCAGATAATCTTGCCTTCAGAGAAGGGAATGTTTACTAGTTCATGAGCTTCAAAGACAGCAAATTCACAAAAAACATCATCTTCAAATAGAACTTTATGTCCGTCCACTGTATTTTGGTAGTGAAATGCAATTGGTTCTAGCTTACTTAACCAGGTTAGGTCTTGGATATAGGTCTGCTTGTAGCCATCTTTTACAATAACAAAGAAGTCTAAATCTGAGTACTGATCCAATCGTTCTCTTTCTGTTCCGCAAGAACCAAGTGCCAGCAAAGCTAGTGCTTGGTTCGAATCTTTTAGAGACTGACCAATCTCATCTAGTCTTTGTAACAGTAATTCTGTTTTATTCATATCGTTACCTCATTCTTTCTTGTTTAACAAAAACTATACATATTAGCGCTTTCAAATGTCAATTTCCGATACTGTCAATAATTTTGTGTAAACACTCTAGTAGAGTTATGGAGTGTTAATCAAATAAGCTTTCAAGTGTGTCAGAACATTGGCCAAACCCTTTATGGATTCGTTGACTTTGCTTGAAATTATAATCTTCAAACAGGGTAACTAAGTAATGTTCCAGAGCCTCCTCGTTAGGAAAAAGAACCTTCTTTTTCGTTTGACGTTTGATTTCTTTGTTGAAAGACTCAATGAGGTTTGTCGAATAAATGCTGTGCCAAATCTGGTAGGGAAACTGATAAAAAGTTAAAAGATTATCCGTATTCTCCAGACTTTCCATTATTTTCTTATACTTTGGTTTCCATTCAGCGATAAAGTCCTCCAAAGCTTGGACTGCCATTTCTAAATTTTCAGCACGATAAATCGTTTTAAATTGCTCCAGAATAACTGCTCGATCAGATCGCTTCACTTTACTAGCTAGATTTCGTATTATTTGCGAAACATGAATTTGTCCAGGAATTTTTCTATTCATGGTATCCGACACGCTGAGGAAATCTGATTTTGATATTTTGGTACATCGGAGTACCATATCATTGGTACACAGCTGTACCAATTGAAAAATATATAAAATTAAAAGTAAAGGAAACGCGGACTAAGCGTGTATGCTTCAGGGGCGGCCACAGCAGGCCCTCCCGGCGGCAAGACCCGCAAAGGAGTAAATATGCGGAATATCAGAAAGATCTTCGCAGCAGTAGCATCAGCAGCTATGCTGGCAGGTTTCGGCGCCTGCGGCAACACCAGCTCATCCGGCACGGATACCGGCAGCGCAAAGGGTACTGTCACCGTCTGGGGATGGGATTCAGGGAATTCCATGAACCAGATCATCGCAGAATTTGAGAAAGAGAATCCCGGGATCACCGTGAAATTCAACAATACCGGTACGGCAGAAAAGACCTCTACAGCGCTGACCAATGCCATTGCTGCGGGTAATGGTGCGCCGGATGCAGTTATGCTGGAAGACCCTACAGTCACCCAGTTTGCTGTGACCGGCGGGGTTATTGACCTGAGCCAGTACGGTGCGGATAAATACAAGGATGACTTTGCTGACGGTCCATGGAACAAACTGCAGTATAACGGTAAGCCGTATGCTCTGCCCATTGATTCCGGACCTGAAGTTTTCTTCTACAATAAGGCTGTTTTTGACAAAGCAGGGGTTGACGGTGAAAAGATCAAAACATGGGACGACTATTATGAGGCTGCCAAGAAGATCCGTGCTGCAGGTTCTTATATAGCCAATGCAGGCGGGACCTCCAACGATTATCAGCCGTTTACCGCACAGGTCTGGCAGACAGGTGCAAAACCCTGGAAAGTCGATGGTGAAAATATCACCATCAATATGACCAGAGATACAGGAATGAAAAAATATATAGCATTCCAGCAGAAGCTCATTGATGAAGACCTTGTTAATACGAAGATCCCCAACTGGTCTGATGAGTGGAACCGCTCCCTTAATGACGGGACGATCGCTTCACTGACGATCGGCGCATGGATGCCTGTCAACCTGATGAGCGGTGCGCCGGACCAGAAAGGCAACTGGCGTGTTGCGCAGCTTCCCCAGTGGAAAGAAGGGGAGAATGCCTCTGCTGAGGACGGCGGCTCTGCCTGGGCTATTACCAAACAAAGCAAAAATCCCGGTGCCGCATGGAAATGGATCGATTTTATAACGCATGGGAAAGGCGCACAGATCTCAGCAGATACAGGCACATTCCCCAGCCTGAAGAAAATACTCAAATCCAGCTCTTTTGTTGACCCAAATACGGCATCAAACAGGAAAACCAACGAATACTTCGGCGGGCAGAATGTGAACAAAACGCTGTCTGAAGCAGCACAGCGCCCCACACAGGTATTCCAGTACCTGCCGTATAACCCATACGCCCAGTCCATGTATGGAGATTACATCTCCAAGGCGTATTCCAAGCAGATGACACTGGAGAAAGCGATGGACAGCTACGCCAGGGTACTCGCTGAGCACGGCACCCAGGAAGGGTATAAAGTCACAGTTAAATAATACCGGAAGTTGTGTGCGCGCCGGATTTCGGACAGTTCAATACAGATTGGTCCGGCACCGGCCGGCGCGCATAGCTTTTAACCGGTTGGCCGAGCCGGTCAGCAGGTACATGCTGAAAGGCCCGGCCAGCTGAACGGTAAACATCAGGCACATACAACGGCATCCGCCATTGTCCGCAGTTCCGTGCGGCTCTCATTTCAGGAAAGCAGGATTACTATGGCTGGGAAAACAGCTGAGGCGATAGTTCGTACAAAGGGGAATACATATCCCGGCACAATACTGCCGGAGAAAAGCCGCAGGGCCGGCAGCCCAAGGAGTAAACCGGCGGCACGCATCAGACGGCGTGTTGATTGGCGTGGGTGGGTGTTTATGGGGCCGTTTGTGGTGGTGTTTGTGTTTGTGTTTGTGGTGCCGGTGGTTTATGCGGTGTATTTGTCGTTTTTCCAGCAGAGGATGGTTGGGGGGACGGTTTTTGCGGGGTTGGCTAATTACCGGCGGTTGGTGGCGGATACGCATTTTTGGCAGTCGGTGTCCCGTGTTGCGCTGTTTACGCTGGTGCAGGTGCCTGTTATGCTGTTTTTGGCGGCTGTGCTGGCGTTGGCTATTGATTCGATGAAGCTGCATGGTATGAAGTTTTTCCGTATCACGACGTTCCTTCCGTATGCGGTGCCTGCGGTGGTATCGACGTTGATCTGGGGTTTTGTGTATGGCTCGAAGTACGGGCTGGTCGGTTCTGTTAACAGCCTGCTGGGGACCCAGTGGGATGTGTTCAACCCGAGGGTGCTGTTAGCAGCGATTGGTAATATCAATACGTGGGAATACACCGGTTATAACATGCTGATCTTTTATAGTGCTTTATCCGTGATCCCGCATTCTTTGTACGAGGCCGCTGCTATAGACGGGGCTTCTGAATGGCAGATTATCCGTAAGATCAAACTGCCCGAACTTCGAGGCTCGCTGGCTATCACGGTGATCTTCTCGATTATTGGCAGTTTCCAACTGTTCAACGAGCCCTCGATCCTGCAGAACATGGTTCCGGGCAACGCGATCACTACGGATTACACGCCTAACATGTATGCCTATACCCTGAGTTTTACCGGTAACCAGAGCACCTACGCGGCAGCATTGGCTATCGTGATGGCAGCCATCACCATGGCTATCGCGTACACCGTGCAGATCAGCAGCCTGAAAAACACCATGAAATAACCCCCCCCTCCAGGGCAGCACTACCCATAAAACGATTACTACATAACAGTGGAGTATCCCATGACAAACCCATCACCATCACAGCATCCGCACCCCTTAGAGAACACAGCCTCCACAGCCCCAGTGTCTGTATCAGGCAACGACCAGCCTGCCGGTACGGGCGGGCGCCTATTGTTTTGGCACTCCCCAGGGCATCAGGCCAGAACAGCAGACAAACACCGCTATTGGCAGATCCGCCATGACGAGAAAGCCGAACGGCGCCGCTACCATGACAAAGGCTTATCCAACCCGACCAACCCCCAACGGTCCTGGGGCCTGACGATCATCACCGGCATCTTTGCCCTGTACTGCCTGCTGCCTTTCGCGTACCTGATCATCAACGCCACCAAAACACAAGCCGATTTCACCAGCACCTTCGGCCTGGGCTTCGGACACACCTTTGCCCTATGGGACAATATCACTACCGTGTTCACCTACCAGAACGGTATCTTTGCCAGATGGCTGCTGAACACCATCCTCTACGTGGTTATCGGCGCCGGGGGAGCGACCCTGCTGTCCATCATGGGAGGATACGCCCTGGCCAAATACCGCTTCCCCGGACGTAAAGCCATCTTCATCCTCATCATCGGCTCTATCAGCGTCCCCGGTATCGCCCTGGCCGTACCTCAATTCCTCCTATTCGCCAAACTCGGCCTGACCAACACCCCCCTAGCCATGATCATCCCCAGCCTGATCAGCCCTTTCGGCCTCTACCTCATGTGGATCTTCAGCGACCAGGCCATCCCCCCAGAACTCATCGAAGCCGCCCGAGTCGATGGCGCCAGCGAATGGAGAACCCTATGGCAAATAGCCCTACCCCTACTCACCCCAGGAATCGTAACCACCAGCCTATTCACCATCGTGGCGACCTGGAACAACTACTTCCTACCCCTCATCATGATCAAAGACTCCACCTGGTACCCCCTAACCATCGGACTGAACCAATGGAAAGACCAAGCCAACACCGCCGGAGGCCAAGCCATCCAAAACCTCGTCATCACCGCCAGCCTACTAACCATCATCCCCCTGACCATCGCCTTCCTCACCCTCCAAAAATACTGGCAAAAAGGCCTCACCACCGGAGCCCTCAAACAATAACACACACCACAAAACACACCACACACAAACAACTGCTAAACCCACGAACCACACACCAGACATCAAACCCGATACAACCAAACTACCCAAGGAGGAAGGCACGTAAAGGCCTGAAATTCTTGCGGATACACCATGTGAAACGCTACCGGCGTGTTCTGGGGGGATACCCTTTAGAACATTTGGGTATGCAGGTGCTGGTGGTAAAACACGCAGATGTAAAAATAGATATAGCGGAAAATAAAGGAAATTGATTATGTATCTGCGTGTTTTACCACCGTGCAGAAAACGGCACTGAAAACATTGTCTCGGGTTCGGGATGCGCAACAGCTGGGACAGGCGGAAAGGGCTGCCGAACGTGAAAGGCCGGTAATATGAAAGGACGGTATGAAATGTCACAGAACACCACAGAAAACGAGACACAGGATATAAGTACGGCGACAGCTCGCTGCTACTGCTATCAGCAGCACCAACCGCGGGTGTCTTCGCAGGCTTGGGCGTTAGGGCATTCCGGCCATGCGGCCCGCCGCCCTTTCCGCTGGCCTGAGCTGCTTACGCCTGACTGCAGAGGGATAGGCTTCGGCGGTGATTATAACCCTGACCAGTGGCCGGAGGAGGTCTGGGATGACGACATCCGCCTCATGAAAAAGGCGCATGTGAATACTGTCGCCCTGGCAATTTTCAGCTGGGATCGTATTGAACCGTATGAGGGTGTGTTTGATTTCGGCTGGCTTGACCGCATTATCACCAAGCTCGGCACCAACGGTATCGCCACAGACCTCGCCACAGCAACCGCAGCTGCACCGTTGTGGCTGTATAAAGCGCATCCGGAGGTGTTGCCGGTGGAAAAAGACGGCAGCATTATCAACCCGGGATCCCGCCAGTCATGGCGTCCGACCAGCCCGGTGTTCCGGGAGTATGCGCTTACCCTGTGCCGGGCCATAGCAGAACACTACAAAAACAACCCCTACGTCATCGCCTGGCATATCAACAACGAATACGGATGGAATAATTCCCATGATTATTCAGATGATGCTGAGCGCGCCTTCCAGCAATGGTGCAAAAACCGCTACCACACTATCGACGCCCTCAACACCGCCTGGGGCACAGCCTTCTGGGCGCAAGAGGTCCGCAGTTTTGATGATGTGATCCTTCCGCGCCACATGGGCAATGATGCGATGGCGAACCCCTCGCATCAGCTTGATTATGAGCGTTTTTGTTCGGATGCGCTGAAAGAGTTCTATATTGCCGAGCGCACGGCAGTCGAAAGGATCTGCCCCGGCAAGCCGTTCACCACCAACTTCATGATTGCGGCGGGGCAGTGTGAGCTGGATTATGCCGACTGGAGCGATGAAGTTGATTTCGTGTCCAACGACCACTACTTCACCCCGGGGGAAGCCCACCTTGACGAACTCGCCTGCTCAGATTCCCTGGTCAATGGTCTTTCGCTCGGCAATCCGTGGTATCTGATGGAGCATTCTACGTCATCCGTCCAGTGGAAGCCGGTCAATGCACGTAAACGCAGCGGTGAGCTTATTCGTGATGCTGTTGTGCATGTGGCGATGGGCGCCGATGCCATCAACTTCTTCCAATGGCGCCAATCACACTCCGGAGCAGAAAAATTCCATTCAGCCATGCTCCCCCACGCCGGAGAAAACAGCCAAATATTCCAGGACGTGTGCGAGCTCGGCAGGATATTAGACCGTTTGTCTGCTGAGGGATTGCAGGGAAGCAGGGTTTCGCGTTCGCAGACAGCCATCCTGTTTGACGCGGATTGCGAGTGGGCATCCCGGTGCGGGACTTTGCCGAGTTCGCAGATAAGCCATTGGGATGATGTCTGTACGTGGTACAGGGCATTCCTTGATGTTTCTGCCCGCGCTGATGTGGTACCGCTGAGGGGGGACTGGTCGGGTTATGGGACTGTTGTTCTGCCTGCTATGCTTGTGCTGTCTGACCGTGAGGCAGAGCGGCTGAAAAGTTTTGTGCGCGCCGGCGGCCGTGTGATAATTGGATACGCTTCGGGTCTTGCTGATGGTAATTTCAGGGTGGCGCTCGGAGGGTATCCGGGTGTGCTCCGTGATGTTGCGGGCGTGCGCAGTGAAGAGTTCAATATTATTGGCGATCTGCCCGGAGAGCCTGCGATGGTCATGCTGTCGGACGGATCCGCTTCCCGTTTATGGCAGAATGTCGTAACATCTGTTGGGCCTGATGCGCAGACGCTTGCGGTATATGAAGGCGAAGCTGCTGCCGATTGGGAGGTTGAGGGGCTGCCTGCAGTAGTCAGGAACCGGTACGGGGATGGCACTGCATACTATATCGGATGTGATCTGGATCGGGCTGACATCTCACAATTTCTGCGAAAAGAATTGGGGCTGGGCTCCGGATTCCCCGGGCTGTCTGGATCTGCTGGGGATAGATGCGGGTCAGACAGATCCCCTGCGGAGGTGGTCCATATACGCCGGGAATGCGATACGGCAGATTTTGATTTCTATTTCAACCGATCGAAAGATACTGTCAGCCTTTCTGACGTTGCAGGGAAGCAAATCATGATCTACCGCGGGAGTTTTGACGGTACAGATGAAGGTTTTTCGCAGGATACCTGTCAGAAGTATACTCTGGAACGCAACGGCTTCCTTGTTACGAAAACCGGCCATACTGCGGGCGAGGGGAATAGTTAGAATAGATATAGATGGCTGCAGCCTGGATACTGCGGCCGGGGCTGGACTTTGGGCTTCAGAAGTGCAGATATCATATATTTATATATGTATAGTATGCGCTGCTGCAGTGGTTCCGGCTTTGGAAATGTAAGGACAGGGATGCGCATGGGCGAAATATCCGCTACGCAGGAGAGCGGCGGAGGGAAGCGGCGGCTTACTCTGCGCGATGTAGCCCACGAGGCAGGCGTATCTTTGAAAACTGCGTCGAACGTGATCAATGGAAGCGGCCGTATGGCTGATTCTACGCGGGCTAAAGTCGAAAAAGTGATCAGAGATATGGGGTATCGCGTGAATGTTGCTGCCCGCAATCTCAGCCGTGACCGCACGGGATTCATCACCCTTGCTGTGCCTTCGCTGACGCCGCCTTATCTGGCTGAGCTGGCTAACCGCACTATTGACGCCGCTCGTCAGCGCGGGTATTCGGTGTACGTCACAACATACGCAGAGGGTTCTGCGCGGGGGGCTCGCGAAGTGCTGCGCTCCTTTAATTCTACGGTTTCTGACGGTATGATCCTGTCGCTGGGCGAAGTGGACGATGTTACCCCGGAAGACCTGGAAGTGGATTTCCCCCTGGTGGCTGTTGGCGCGCGCAGCACGTGGGGGAAGGCCGACCATGTCACCCCTGATGACGTCCAGGCGGCGGCGTCAGCTTCGGCTTACCTTTTTGACCATGGCTCCAGATCCCTGGCTGTTGTGGGGGCAAGGGAGCCTTTTGATGAGGGTGCTTTGCTGGAAAGCGTGGAAGGGAATGCGCAGCTGCGCCTGCGTGGGGTCATTGAGGAGAGCCGCCGCCGTGGGGCGGTTCTGGACCCTCGGCTGGTAGGCCTGACCGGCAGGGACTGGACGATCGGTGCCGGTGCGCGGGCGGCGCAGAAGCTGGTCGATTCAGGGATCCCCTTTGACGGTGTTATTGCGCTGAACGACCAGCTGGCTATCGGCGTCCTGTCTGTTTTGCGCGCTTCCGGCCTGCGCGTCCCTGATGACGTCCAGGTGATTGGTTTTGACAACATCGAGGAATCGGCATACCTGCAGATCCCTCTTACTACGATGGATTCACGCCTTGATTGGACTGCCCCCACGGCGGTTGGCCGCATTTTGGGGCGCATCCAGGGTGATGCCGCTGAGCCGAAGCTCCTCACCACGCCTTCGTCAGTCATCGTCCGCAGCAGTACGCGGTAAACTGCCGGCAGCATAAAACAGCATAAATCTTGATCCGGGTTGCTTTCGGACAATATATATTGTACAATATCCGGTACAAAAAAGAAAGGATAGCATTTTATGGTCCAGGCAGTGGCTTACAGCAATTTTCGGAAAGAGTTAAAATCGTATATGCGCAAAGTTAACGATGATGCTGATACGATTTTAGTGACTAATCAGGATCCGGATGAGAATATAATCGTTATGGGGGCAGATGATTATGACTCATTGATGGAAACTTTGCGCATTTATCAAAACAAGTACTTGTATTCTAAGATTTCCCGTGGTTTGGACAGTGTACGCCAAGGGAAAACCGAACACCATAGTTTGATGGGTGAATAGGGTGGTCCATAGCAAGTGCAGCAGCGTGAGTGTGCGTTGTGAATATTGAGTGGACTGAAGATGCATGGCAGGACTATCTGTACTGGCAAACGCAGGATAAAAAAACCGTAAAACGCATTAATATGCTTGTCAAAGATATATTAAGACAGCCTTTTGGCGGGATTGGCAAGCCGGAACCTTTGAGAGGCGATCTGCAGGGGACGTGGTCCCGCCGGATCGATTCCGCCAACCGTATTATCTACACGATAGTGGATCACAGATTATGTATCCTATCTGTTAAAGACCACTACTAAGGTTGCCGCCAGTTCGGAGAGGCCTCTCAGTCTGACTTTTGGCTGTTTTACATATTTATTGTTGTATTGCCAGGCTCCGGCTATTTCGCCTGAGCCCGCCCGTTGCGTTTATGCGCTCGGGCGGGCCTGGTTCCGGCTATACCCACTCGAAATTGCCTTTTCCGGCGCCCAGCTCGAAATGATACCTGACCAGGCCCAGATTCGCGCCTGCATAGGGGTTGTTGGCAGCCTTGATATGTACCGTATTGCCTTTCCCCGTGATGAAGAAATCCTGCCTGTTAAGTGCAGTTGGTGCGAGCAGCGCCATCTCGACACCTTTCGTGAACCATTCCGGGCAGCGGGCCTGGCTGCCTTTACCACTCGCAGAGCCTTCGTACTTCGAGATCTCGGATGCACTCCTGGACTTATGCGGTACGCCGGCTGTCTGCCCGTAGCCCACGACGACTATGCCGATAGTCTTCTTCCCATTCACATACCGCGATACGCCGTGATTGTACGTGGCGCCTATGTACCAGGAATTCAGCCCCAAAGTCTGTGCATACAGCATAAGATCAGCCGCAGAGTACCCCAGGCGCTCGCCGAGGTCAGGCGCATCATCGCCGGCAAGGATAAAGTAGTTTTTCACCCCTTGTGCGCGGAGGATCTTGACTACAGCGGGGATCCCATGCCCATCATTAGCCATCAGCTTGATAGCCAGGCTGTATGCCGCGTTATTCGCATCTGCCCGGGCGCTCAGTTTGCTGATAATGTCATCAGGCAGTGCGGCATCTGTGTATTTGCGGACCAGGTGCCGGGCCCTTGCTGCCTGCGCAAAGCCTTCTATATCTTCTGTATCCATATTTCCTCCTTTAGCAGCTGCATTGTCGGTTGGCTGTTAAGCCACTCTGCTCAGTCTATTATGGTCAAACCTAACAAAACGGAGTGACTGCAGCGGTAAATATCAATATCAGCCGCTGTCAATTGAAGGGTTTTTAACTGCTTTCCTGAGCGCGATTCCTTTAGAATCAGCCTTTTGAGCTCAACTCGCTTGACCGTATTCCGTTTAAGTGTGGTTCGGATAGCTGGGGCGGATTTAATAGGATGGTTTAACAGGGGTGATGTAGTAGGGTGATACGGGGGTGGTAGATCTAACCAGGGAAGGCAGCCTCTTGATTTTCGGCCGATATTTAGTTTCACCCCGGTAGGGTTCAGGGCGGGTTTAGGATGAGAGAGGCGGGTGAAAGATGGGCATTTTCAGTTGAATAGTATTCTTCAGGATTAGCTAGGCGATTACGTTTATCTCGGCAAATGCCGGTTTACTATCCAAAATGATTTATGGCGATGCTTTATCTTAGATTTTATGAAAGCCTCTTTAATATCTCTGTTAGATTCTCTGAAAACAATTTATATTGTAACTTTTGGATTTTATCTTCCATGGGCTTTTGCATATCGGCATTGATGAGGCGCAGAAGTTTTTCAACCGACGGGGCGTCATTTTTAGAAAAAGCTTTTATATTGTCATTTTCAGACCCGTATATCGCTAAAAAGATATTCCTGATATGATACTTCTGTACGGGACTACAGTCCGAAAACATCCGGGCAAGTTCCGGAATATCAAGTTCTTTAGCAAAATAGCCATTTCTAAAAATTGCCTTTCGATTCTCTATGATATTGTTAAAAGATTGTCCGGCTTCTTCCGGTAAATATTTAAAACGGGGGATAGCTTGTGTATTCTTCTTAAGTGCAGATTCCATTTTTTGTTGGATCTCTTCGCACTCGTATTTAACATTGGGATCTTCAACCTCAGATAATATGTCGTAAGAGGGGAAGAATAATTCTTCAGGCACCAGATCATCTTCGCGGCCATTCAGATTTTCGATTAGCAATGATTTCGCAGTTTCAATATCAATATCTTTCTCCAAAAAGTATTTTATTTTTACCAGATAAACAGCGAGTTTCGCGTAATCGTAGAATGATATATCTTCAGGATCCTTGAGCCTTTCTGTAATATTTATAATTGCCTTTTTTACATCAGACTCATAGTGCTGTTGGTAGTTGAAAAGGGTTTGCAGATCACGATCGTACTGGGTCTTGTCCTTGTCATATAACCGTCTCTTCTTTAGTGCTGCCATCGCGGCTGGGATCTTAGAAGTATCTAATTTATGGTATGTAATATAGTTAAAACAAAAATCAAATAGGGGAAATTTCTCAGTCCCGAGATCAATGGAGTATTTTTCAATATTGTAGCCCCACTCAGTATTTTTACCAGCCTTGAGTCGTAATGAGAATGAAATAATCCCGAAGAAAATGCACTGGACGAAGGAGGTATCCTTGGTGTATTTCTCTTCCATCTGTTCAAATATATCAACGCTTTTCTGGCAGGCGAAGATAAAAGAACGCAAATTATGATTTTTGCATAAACTCATGATGTTACAGATATTCTCTGCTGAACTTTTATCCGCAAATCTGCTTAAAATAGGATTATTATAGGATCTTATAATTTGCTGAACTGCAGCATAACAATTACCTTCAAATGGAATAGTATCGCTTACTGTCTTTTCCTTTATTGCGAGATATTGCTTTGTTGTATTTGCGGGTAAGGCGCTATCTTTATTATTTTCCGGATTTTCTTTTACGGATATGGATTTGGTAATTTCATCTTCATTTACTACTAAAAGTAATTTTACTCCGTCCCGTTCAACGAGATTATTAACGTAACCGAGTAATTCTAAAATATCGATCTGGCTTCGTTCAACATCTTCTAAAATAATGAGTTTTTCTGATAAATCGATCGATTCGTATAATTTTTTCATTTCGTCTTGTGAGATGCTTAAATCAATCCCAAAGCGGTTTATAAGTCCTTTCACTATCGTTTTTGCTATCAGCCTTCCGGTAGCTGTAGTCTCATTCCTGGATTGAAGGGATTTTGCACGAAGCTCCAGATAAATACTCTTGCTGATTTCTGAAACTGATTTAAGGCCATATAAAGATATAGTGATACACTCATTAGCCTTCTTTCTCTGAAGCGCAGGAGTAAGCTCATTCTGAATATAGTAGCTTTTCCCAGTTCCCCAACCTCCTGTAAGCATGATGGCACTTCTGGTCTTATCCTTTTCAAGATAGTGCTTTATATATTCAGTTAATTCGCCGTTATCCATTACATGTCCTTCTTATTAGTGGAGCCATATGTATTTTACACGTTTCCTCAATTATTTTACGGCCTTCTGGCGGAGGATCTAGGCATGTGAATATTTGAATCTGTGAAGGAACTACATTGTTTCTTATTACGCCCATGGTAGAACGGTCCGCATAAAAAAGCCCCTCCGCAGTGCGATACCGCAGAGGAGCTGTCCATCAGTGCTACAGAATAGCACTGATCATTCGTTGACTGAACCCAGTAGTCAAACGAAGCGTCTTCTACCTCAACCTATTTCGTTACACGGCGACGCAGTACAAGAGCACCGCCCGCAAGAAGAAGAACAATGCCGCCGGCCACGATTGCCCATACGCCGGCACCGGTCTTTGCCAGATGCTTCTGTGGAGCTGGCGCAGGAGCAGCCTCAGGGGTCTGCGGTGGGGCCGATGGGGTAACGGGAGGCGTCGGAGGTACAACAGTCTTAGTATTGACCATTGTTACGTTTACCGGGTCGGAAGCCTTATGGAAATGTGTTGTCAGCAGGTTCTGGATCGTTTCATCTTTTGAACGGTACAGATCCAGTGTCATATTTGCCGGTGCTGGGGTCTCCGAGTTAATAAGCGCTTCAATAGCGTCAAGATGCCCGCGCGTAAAATCGCCGACATTCTTGTCATGCAAATCAAAGGAATCAGTGTAATACCAGAGTGCCCGCTGGGTTACCTTGTAGAAGTCCTCGTTGCTCAGGCTGAACTTCTCTTTGATCTTTGAAGCGTTATTTGGATATCCGTTGTAAATGACACGCAGGACGTTGGAATACAGATCTACACCTGTGCGCTTCTGCTGTGCCATCTTCTCGAAAAGGTCCTTGGTGCCTTCGGACTTCGTGTATGAATTCCCCTGGCGAGGCTGGTGTTTACCATAGTTGAAGCAGTACCATGGGCTTACGGTTTCTGAACCATTGTCAGCTATCAGTGATGATTTTGGCAGCATTGAATACTCGCCTACAGTGTAAGTCCCGCCGTTATTAGTGACTTCAGGAGCAACTGCTTTGACCTCAAAAGTCTGATCAGGAGCCTTATTGTAACCTGCAGGAGCCTGGACTTCAGTAAGTGTGTATGTTCCGGCTGCAAGGCTCAGGGTATGGGCTGATGTTTCGCTGATCCACTCAGCGTCGGTAACAACGGTTCCGTCAGCTGCTTTGTGGGTGACTTTCAGCTGTGCGCCTGCAAGTGCTTTCCCGGTATTATCGGTCTTTGAGATGTTTACTACACGTGTCGCTTCTTCTGCGTGGCTCATTGTTGGGGTCGCAAGAGCAAAAGCGACAAGTCCGAACAATGCGGCTACAGCTGTAATAGCAGCAAGGGTGCGGCGTTTTAATATACGCATATTATCCTTAATCCTTACTTTATAAATACTATATCTGCGTAGAAAGATTCAAATCAATCATGGAATAGAGAAACTTATCCCAAATAAGTACATGAAAGATCTGACCCCAACTCGCGGTTTTTAGTCTACCGCAAGGGGTGACAAAGCTGTGAGCATAAAGGGGGAAGCGTATGCGGCTTCGCTTGCGGCACAACAAATCCCTCGGCGCGTCACGTCGGAGGCGTTGATACAGAAGGGGTCTAGCAGTTTCGGAGATAGTATTAAGATTATGTCAAGAAATAAATGAGTTTCTGCTTAGAAGGTAATAAGTATTCTATAAAAATACAGTAAGTATGCAATTCCAGTGCATTAAAATTACATAAACTGGTTAAGCCAAGATACAGCAGCATGCCTGTACCTTAAGCGTATACGTTCAGATCTGCACGGATCCGCTACAACCATCGGTGCGGGTTTGCTGCGGTTCGGGCTGTGTACGCAGGGGAGAGGTGAATACCAGGTCTGAGGGGAGGGGCGAGGGACCGGAGCTGTGGATCAGGGAAAATGGGGACGGAGTAACGTGAGGAGCTGAACTTGCCGGTATCCGGGCTGCGTACGAGGCCGCATCCTCGCCTGCTTGGAACGCGGCTATGAGATAATACAGGGTATGCATACAGACCCGGATTTTTACGCTATCATACCCGCGGGAGGGGCAGGGTCGCGCCTGTGGCCGCTGAGCCGTGCAGCAAAGCCCAAATTCCTTCTTGACCTTACATCAGACGGTCGCACCCTGATCCAAAGTACGTGGGACAGGCTTCTGGGCGTATGCCGGAGTAGCCATATTGCAGTGAGCACCGGAGTGCGTTATGCAGACGCAGTCCTCAGCCAGCTGCCCGGGCTTGCGGAAAATAATGTATTCGCTGAGCCTGTTGGGCGAGACTCTATGGCGGCGATCACACTCGCAGCCGCGGTGCTGGCGAAGCGGCACGGGCGCTCCATTATTATAGGGTCTTTCGCTGCTGACCATGTGATAACAGATAACAGCAGGTTCTGCTCGGCAGTCAGCCAGGCAGTTGCTGCCGCACGCGCAGGCTTTATAACGACTATCGGTATAACCCCCAGCAGCCCTTCTACAGCGTTCGGGTATATCCGCGGAGGGGAGCCCCTCCCTGATATCGGCAGACCTGGGGATCCCGAGGATCCTGAAGATCCTGAAAATCCTGAAAATTCTGAAGATACGGAGCGCGCGTGGGCGGCTTCAGCAGCTGCCGGCATCGCAGCGGACCGCCCCAAAGTTTTCAAGGTGGAGAGCTTCGTTGAAAAGCCGGATCATGATACGGCCAAAGCTTACGTAGCTTCCGGAAAATACCGATGGAATGCCGGGATATTCATCATGCAGGCCGGCATCCTCCTGGATGCCCTTGAGAGGCTCCACCCGCACATGTACTCGCAGATCATGGAAATAGCAGGCGCATGGGATACACCGGAGCAGGAAAGCACGATGCTTAAGGTGTGGCCGGAAATCGAAAAGACTGCATTCGATTATGCTATCGCCGAACCCGTTGCTCAAAAAGGCGGGGTTGCTATGGTCCCGGGGGATTTTGGGTGGGAAGACATTGGCGATTTTGCGTCGTTGTCATCTTTCGCTCCTGTAGCAGACAGCCACGGGAACAGGGTACTTCTGGCGTCTGCGGATAACGATAACACTGCAGATAACAGCAGTATGGCGAACAGCAATGGTATGGCAGACGGCAGCAGGCCGGCAGACGGCCCGCGGCTGGTTTCTGTCGGTTCGTCCGGCAATCTGGTGGTATCGGCCCCGTCACTCTCAGGTAAAGTCATTGCCCTTGTGGGTCTTGAAGATACAGTCGTGGCAGACATGCCCGATGCGCTTCTTGTTATGCCCAAATCCAGGGCACAGGATGTCAGGGCTGTATCAAAAATTCTTGAAAATAAGCCTGAAAGCTAGAATACAGAGAAGCCCGGGTGTCCTTTAAATCCTATAAAATATTGTACGTAAATTGCAATCCATATCGCGTAATTAACGTAACAGAAAACAGGAAAGGGGAAGCCAGATGGCTATCAATCCTCCAGTAGACGCAACACGCACCCAGGCATGGGCGCAGCTCCAGCAGCATTTCAACCAGCTCCAGCAGCAGGGGATCAGCCTGCGGCAGTGGTTTGCGCAGGATCCTCAGCGGGTACAGCGGATGAGTTTTGATGCAGGCGACCTGCATTTTGATCTTTCCAAAAACCTGATCACTCCGGAGACCCTTCAGCTGCTGGCAAACCTTGGACGCCAGGTAGGCCTTGAACAGCGTATCCAGGACCAGTACCACGGTGTGCACATCAACAACACAGAGGACCGTGCTGTGCTCCACACTGCCCTGCGCCGTCCGGAATCAGATGAAGGCAAGTTCGTAGTAGACGGCCAGGATACCGTTAAAGATGTCCGCGAAGTGCTGAACAGGATCTACGATTTCGCGCGCAAAGTGCGTTCAGGCGAGTGGACAGGCATTACCGGCCGGCGTATCACTACTGTTGTCAACATTGGCATCGGCGGGTCAGACCTGGGCCCCAGCATGGCGTACGAGGCGCTGAAGCCCTATGCGGACGCGGGCATCACAGCACGGTACGTCTCTAATATTGACCCCAACGACCTGGCAGAAAAAACCAGGGACCTTGATCCTGAAACAACGCTTTTCATTATTGTTTCCAAGACTTTCACTACTCTGGAGACCCTGACGAATGCACGCTGCGCCCGCACTTGGCTGCTTGATTCGCTGCGCGCAAAAGGCGCGATTTTTGGTGACGGACAGGATGCTGATGCTGTCCGCAGGCATTTCGTTGCAGTCTCTACTGCGCTGGACAAGGTCGAAGCTTTCGGCATTGACCCGGCGAATGCTTTCGGCTTCTGGAACTGGGTTGGCGGTCGGTACTCAGTCGATTCCGCGGTAGGTACCTCGCTTGCTGTAGTCCTTGGCCCTGATAATTTTGAGAACTTCCTCCAGGGGTTCCATGCAATTGACGAATATTTCGCCAGCACTCCTCTGGAACAGAATGTTGTAGCGCTTCTCGGCCTCATGAACGTATGGTATGTGAACTTCTTCGGTGCGGCATCGCATGCAGTGCTTCCGTATGACCAGTATCTGCACCGTTTCCCTGCATACCTGCAGCAGCTGACCATGGAGTCGAACGGTAAGTCGGTACGCTGGGACGGTACCCCGGTCACATATCAGACCGGTGAAATTTTCTGGGGCGAACCGGGAACGAATGGCCAGCATGCTTTCTATCAGCTGATCCATCAGGGTACCCGGCTGATCCCAGCTGATTTTATAGCATTTGCGAACACGCCTCATCCGGTGAAGGACGGCGGGCAGGATGTCCACGAGCTGTTCCTCGCTAATTATCTGGCACAGACCCGCGCGCTTGCCTTTGGCAAGACGGCGGACGAAGTGCGTGCAGAGGGGACGCCGGAAGCCATAGTCCCGGCCCGTATCTTCTCCGGTAACCGCCCAACTACATCTATTTTCGGCGATACCCTCACCCCGTATGCGCTTGGTGAGCTGATTGCCCTTTACGAGCACATCACCCTTGTGGAAGGCACCGTGTGGGGCCTCGACTCCTATGACCAGTGGGGTGTTGAACTTGGCAAGGTACTCGCGAAGGAGATCACTCCTGCAATCTCCCAGGATGACAGCGCGCTGGCACAGCAGGATGCTTCGACCCAATCGCTTATCCAGTTCTACCGCGCACACAGGCGGTAGCAGCTATGCGCGTGCAGGCATATAACGCGCATTAACGCGCAGAACAAGCCGTTGCAAGATTGATCAGGGTGCCCCGGATGTCTGATCCGGGGCATTTCTGTTACCGGCAATAAGCTATGCCGCGGAACACGCCGTGCATTGGAGCCTGATTTAGTCCCAGGGCAGTTTTATAGTTTAAGTATTCAGCCAAGTTCGGCATGGATTCATCAGATTACCTTCAATGATGAGTCTCCCATACGAAAAGCCCGATGTGCGCTAAGCGCCGCATCAGTATGGTTGTATATATCAGAACAAAGAAAGGTTGGTCCAGTGGCAGAGAGCCAGGATCTTTCTAAGATGAAGCTCCCGGAGCTTCGTGAACTCGCAAAAAGAGTAGGATTGAAGAGTATAACGGCATTGCGCAAACCGCAGCTTATAGCAGCGATCGAAAATGTGCGCAGCGAAGCTGTTGCGTCTATCCAGGCTGAGCATGAACACCAGCCTGACCAGCAGCGTGTATCAGGGCAGGGGCCTCAGGCTCCGCGGAACACGCGCCAGACACGCGGCCGTAAACGCAAGAATGCTAATGAAAACATCCCTCGCGTCCGTGTATCTCACCCCGTACCTGAAGAGGGGCCTGCGGATCTGCTTGAAGATCTGGGTATTGAGCTCCCGGATTCGCGGTCCCGCAGCCTTGAAGATGGGGGTACCGACAAGCTTGCACAGCTTAACGCTGATCTCGATAACCTCCTCGCAGCTATCCCGGACCGTTCGGGGCAGAATGGCAGTGACACCGCCCGCACAGCTTCACCGCAAAGCGTAGAGCATGCAGATCGCCGCGGCCGCGGAGAAGACCGCCAGGCGGTACGCCGTGACCGCACCGAGCAGCCTGAACACCGTGGGCGCAAAGGCTATGGCAGCCGTGATGATTCTGCCGATTTACGAGGCAGCCGCGACAGTCGTGATCCCCGCGCAGCACGGCGCGAGGCAGACGATCAGCAGCCTGCAGAATCCATGGTCCCTGTCGCCGGGATCGTTGATATCCTTGATTCCTATGCTTTCGTCCGTACAAGCGGATATCTTCCGGGGCCGAGCGATGTGTATGTGTCAATGGGGCAGGTCAAGAAATATGGCCTGCGCAAGGGTGATGCGGTGCGCGGATTCATCAGGCCCCAGCGCGAAGGCGAAAAGCCGAACAAGCGCCAGAAGTTTGTACCGCTGCAGGTCCTTGATTCCATCAACGGTATGACGGTAGAAGAGGCTTCCCGCCGCCCGCAGTTTTCAAAGCTGACTCCGTTGTATCCTCAGGAACGCCTGAAGATGGAAACCGCACAGAACAAGCTTACCGGGCGCGTTATGGATATTTTCGCGCCGATCGGCAAAGGCCAGCGCGGCCTTATCGTATCTCCTCCTAAAGCAGGCAAGACTATTACCCTTCAGGATATTGCGAATGCGATTTCGGCGAATAACCCTGAAGTGCATCTCATGGTCGTGCTTGTTGATGAGCGTCCGGAAGAAGTTACCGACATGCAGCGTACGGTCCAGGGCGAAGTGATCTCCTCGACTTTCGACCGTCCTGCTACTGACCATACGACAGTTGCCGAGCTTGCTATCGAACGTGCTAAGCGTCTGGTAGAGCTTGGCCAGGATGTCGTCGTCCTGCTTGATTCCATGACGCGCCTTGCACGTGCATACAATATTGCCCAGCCGGCTTCCGGCCGTATCCTTTCCGGCGGCGTGGACGCCCAGGCGCTGTATCCGCCGAAGAAGTTCTTCGGTGCTGCCCGCAATATCGAAGACGGCGGCTCGCTGACGATCATCTCTTCTGCCCTTGTGGAAACAGGTTCCAAGATGGATGAAGTCATCTTTGAGGAATTCAAGGGGACCGGCAACATGGAGCTGCGGCTGTCCCGCGAACTGTCCGAGAAACGCATGTTCCCGGCTATCGATATCAATGCGTCGGGTACCCGCCGCGAGGAGCTTATCACCCCTCCGCAGGAGCTTGCGATCGTATACCGCCTGCGCCGCGCACTGGGCGGCCTTGAGCCGGAAGCCGCTTATCAGCAAGTGGTCACGCGCCTGAAGCAGACTAAGTCTAATCATGATTTCCTTGCCCTGATGGCTCAGGGTACTGCTTCAAACTGATGTGTCAGGCTGCGATGGCTTATAATGCCAGCTTGAAGCTATGCCAGCTGCATTGACAGCTGTACAGTGTTACTACAGTACATTGCAGCGCACGAATATTGCAGTATATGAATGCCCCCGTATTTTACGCGGGGGCATTCTGCTATTTTATTTTTTGTTTAAGAATGTTGGCTGAAGCTGCCAACAAAGCATGATACTAGTCTATATATCTGCAAGTGAGTTTGCAAGGATCCCTAGTTGAGGTACCTCCACAAGCTTGTAAGAAGATATTATACTTGTATAATTAATGGCAATCTCCATCTGTTGGAAGCTGGAGTTATTCATTCCCATCGTCGAAATCGATGTCCACATCTGCTTCATGGTAGAGTTCAATGCTAGTGTTTATGTCAAGCTCCTCGACAATCCACGGTTCTTCTTGGAGTTGACAGTTCTGTTTAAACTCATCATAGTGATTGCGTCCGTCCATACCCCGTAGGGTTACCACGATGCCAAAGCGCATACCGTTGCCCGTGTTCTTTCCCGCGGAATTAATCTTGTCAAGCGACGGATTGAAACGTTCAGTCTTGCGGATTTTGAATCCCCAGTAGGGGATACCTCGGGTAATGCGTGGTATAAATCGGCTTTTTTCAATATCGCTAATATGTTTGACGTTATCCCATTTGCGATAGAGTCTACGAGCATCGCCTTCGTAGGTTCGGGCAGTTGGATCATCCTGCACGTTGTTGTTGATTGAATCAATGCCATCAGTCTTCATACGGCCAAAATGGAGGTCTAATTCTGTATCTGTGTAGTCAACGCCTTGGTTTTTGTCACATTTCGGGAAATAGCAGAGCGTAGCTCGCGCCATATAGTGATATTTACCGTTCGTGATAGGTACAGGTATGCGGTAATTATAGGTCTCAAAAGCATTAGCGGTGCCTTCCAACAGAAACCGTATTTCATTAGATGGTGTGGCCAGTACATCCTTGATATGCGTGGGTACGATACCGTAGCCAAGTCGAAGATTATCATCGGGTGCAGGAAGCCACCCAGATGCAGAGTCAATGAGCAGCGCTTTAGCAGTCTCGCGAGACAGGTTCATGATGTAAATCAGATACGCCATCTTTCGAGTAACCCATGGGGCAGCGAACGAGGTTCCAGCACTCAGAGCTATGCCGCCTGGTTTGTATACAGCCATGAATTCGGTATCGTCGCCGCCGAAGCACGAGATATCTGGTTTACGGAAAAAGCGAAGTACTGGTCCCTGTCGTGTATAACTTGCCGGTTCTCTAAGTACAGATGTGGCGTTGACGGTTAGCGAGTTGATAGAGTCCGCGGGTGCTCCAACTCGTTTGGGCTTGTTACGATCGTCTGTCGCGATCTTATTGGTCCCGGCAACGATAAAAATTACGCCGTATTCGTTTTGCAGTTCGTCCAGAATTGCCGCCTCGGGCGAGATGGCGTTTTCAGGTACTTCCAAGGCTGAACCGAGACTTAGATTCCAGACGATTATATCTCGGTTCATGGTGACAATGCTCCGTATAGCTGTGAGGATAGAGAACGAACTATTTCTACCTTCTCTAGCGACAGCGAAATGGCGTACTCGGAAGCGTCCACATCCGTCGTCAAGAGTTGGATTCAATCCCGGACCGTCAACGATGAGCGACGTAACTTCAGTACCATGCACATAATCAGCGGGGTCATCACCCAACTCAGGGTTGATTTCGTCGTGGTATTCGACCCAATCAGAGAAATAGGTGTTTGTGGTGTCAAACCGTGTGTCAATAACACCAATGATAGGCTCATTACCGGGTGCAGGGATATCTGGTACATACTCGTTACGCGTGGATGCGGATTCGAACACCAGCTGTGAGGTATCTTTCAGCGACATGGCAATCAGATATGGTGCAGACTGAGCGAGTTTGCGATACTGGTCCGGGGTCATGTTAATGGTGGTAGCATCAAGCATATTTGCCGAGATCACATTCACACCGAGAGAATTCAGTAGTGCTACTGTTTGATCAGTGTTGCGTCCAGTATTATAAATAGTGACTAGAGAGCGCTCTTGTTGATTTTCGGCGTGGGTCTTGATGTCGAAACGTGCAACATAATGCACATCTCGAACGATCTGAGCGAACGCGGTCTTCCTCAACGCAACGTCCACATCACTTTTGTCAAGTCCATTTTTTGTAAATATATTTAGCTCATCGGCATCAATAGCACCACCATGTCGTTCTAGTATTGTTTTGCACGCCTCTAGTTTTGTGAGAGTTGCCTTAATAGATTGCATGGTCACGTAATGTGTAATTACGTGACGTTTGTAACCATCTATCGTCTCAAATCGGGCTCCGACAATGGAATTGTTAGGCGATTTTCTACCCTCCGTTAATAGTTCTCGTATGCGGTTGCTTTTTGCGACTACAGTTATGTAATGTACCTCAATCAATGGGTTGATAGTTGTCTCCTGCATCGTCCAGAAATCCTGAACTCTTCGGAGCTGCGCTATTAGGGCTTTCACATCGTCCACAGCAACCGTTGTGTGTGCTGGTAGTATGGGAGGGCCGGGGCGTTGGGCTCCTCTAGTTTGAAATTTACCTTTCAATCTCAGCGTGTTATTCATTGCTGACTCCTTTCACTTCTCTAGCGATGGTGCTGCGTGAAACTCCAGTTAGGATTTCTACCTCGCGTAACGTGAATCCCTGCCTATACAGCACGCGGATATCACAGATATTCGTTGCTCCGCTTGGTGTTAGTGCGATGTAGAGACGCCGTAGATAGTCGAACTCATCATTGGGTTTACTGAAAGCTATAGCCGAGCGTATGAGATTCTTCATTTCACCCGGATAAGGTAGTCGTTCAGCAACAAAGAGAATCTTACGGAACAAGCGTATGTTTCTACCGATAAACGAGAATTGTCCCGCATAATCGTTCATAATAGCTTCGGCTACATCAGTCAGATCGCTGTGCGTATACCTGCCAAAGTCAATAGTAGCGTCAAAACGACGGACAAATGCTTTGTCGAACTTGGCGAACAGGTTAGTGGTAGCAAACAGCATAACTTGTTCCGACAGTTCGTCCATCTGATGCAGTAATGCCGATGTAGCTCTACCCATTTCACGTACATCATGTGAATCAATGCGGTCTAACGCTAAGGCGTCGATTTCATCGAATAGTACCACCACGTGATCTGGCCGCGAAAAGTTGTTGATTTCATCGAACAGTTTCGCAATGTTCTTTGCCGTTTGGCCGAGACGGCTGTCTACGACAGAGTTGAAATCTACCACATATAACTCACGCTGCAGTATAGCTGATATTTGTTTTACTGACTCAGTTTTGCCTGTGCCTGCTGGGCCATGGAACAGAAATCGATGGATACCGGCGCTTCTGTCAATCGCATTGATTATCCCTTGGATGTCGTTCGTAATAGCTTCCGGCAATGGTAGTGAGGTTTTTACTACTGGACGCCTCGTGAGGAATTCTGAGTGTACGGATGAATCTGCTGACTGGGGCGTGAAGGTGTTGGCATCCGACAGAAGTGCAATGACATATGCCGCCAGTTGCACGTCCCCAGAATGGTCAAAATCCTTCGCAATTCCATAAGCTTCATTGCGGAATGCTGCGTCGTTATGCTCGGTATGATAGCGAATTAGATTCAATACGGCTTTCTTTTTCATGGCTGTTACAGCCTCCTATGTCTGTTTAAGTGATTCATGCATGTCACTCATCTTAGCTCTATATGTAGACTAACTGTGTCTCAATTTTAGTATAATTTGTCTATTTATGTTTTGCGTGTTGTAGCGAGATAAAGCCACCCGTTATGGTGGCCGAAACAATAGAACTCCAACCTATTTACACAGATTGGAGTTAAAAATGAGTCTTAGTCTCGCATGCCGATTGTAGGAATGATACACAGTACTATCATAGAAGATCGTTGTACAATCACCTCTGTGAAATAAAGGCGCCTGAACGTGGAAGATTAATAACGAATATATTAGCATATAAACCTGGTGAGGATAACCATCTCCCAGGAGCACGTGTGGAAGTTTGTCCGTGTGGAGGCGCTATTCATAATCCAAGTATTGTACATATTGATTCTGGTGATAGGCTCCCACCTACTCAAGAGAGTCTACATCTGTGGAGGTCCTTATCCTCATTAAGGTGATAGGAGCGATCTATGAGAAACCTTAACGTAAATAATATCAGCAGTATTGTTAATACTAACGATTCATCTCAATACAGTAGACCTCTGGAAATCCTGTCCAATGCAGATCTCGTTTAGGAGGAGAACTTTCGTATAGCTCAGCTAAAGTAGGAGTGTATCAAACGTATGAAAAGTTACTAACGGTGATTGTAATTGCGGTAGTGCTTGGGATGACTACTTATAATTACCTACATCATTTGGGGAGTTTGGCAACCTGTAAGCATTTTACTAGGGGTATGTTCAGCCGCAATCGTATATGTTGGCTTCAAAGGCAGGGCGTTCCTAATTGTTTCGAGAAGGAGCATGCTGAGGCAGTTCACACCATTCATGATCTTGTATAAGTTAAGAGGCTGCTACTTTCCACGGGTGTAGCGGATTGACAGCAATATTCGCTGACGTATACGCTAGGTTATCTCCTTCGGATACCTAAGACAGCATATGCACCAGTAGCTGAAGGGTATCTAGAAGAGAATTATTCACCCGTCATTGTTGAATCTTTTATTATCTTATTGATGCCCAAATTAGGCATTGAACGTGCCACGTATATGGTGTCGATCTTTCATCTTTGTGAGCACAGTGATGCTCCTTGTGAGATAAGAATTGATGGTAGCGGAAATGAAGGCGCAGTGCATATCGGGATAGCGCTGTCGGAAATTCTACCGAGCCATTTAGAACAGTTAAATAGTCTAGTCCGTTTAAAATAACCTCAATTCTATAGTTCTTATAATCATTGAATGAGGCTTTTACCGGTCATTTCCAATTCTTTGGGATGTGATTGGTATAAAAAATGATATAGCGGCTTTCATGTCCAACTGTAAGAATTGAGAACCATTAATATAAATTAGCTTGGAATCGATCGATGGTACGCAAGGGATCTTAGTTCATCTTTAACGACAAGTGCATCCAGCCCCGAATCCCTGTCTCCGTTAACGCCGGTCCTGCCGCGGACAAAACTGTCAACCGTGCCGACGTAAGTTTTACTGTTCCCCTCGCCAATTGTGACATCGCGATTGACCATATAATTCATGTCGTTGAATTCTTCCCGCGCAAGTTGCATACGTTGTTTGTCGGTAAACATTCCTTCATACATAATACTTATGCCCCTTATCAATATTGTTGTGTTACTTGCTTAAATAATCGTTGCCATACTTTGCCTTCAGTAATGTGCTAAGCTCGCCGGATACAGAACTCGATGATTCTTCGAGTCGTCCTGCTGAAGGGTCGGCAGATGATGATGTATCTTTATCAATGGTAAAACTCACATCCAGTTTTTTGTCTTTATTGATGATGGTATCAAAGCTAATCCCACCCATAGGATTTGATTTGATTGAAGTGTCATCAATTTCGTAAGAATTGATGACACCCTGGCCGCTCAAGGCTTGTGGATCTAACCATTTCAGTCCGGCTTCAATAATTTTCCGGCATTCCTCAGAGTGTACGATCCGCTTCATTTCCTGATAGAGCTCCAGCTCGCGCTGGGCGTGCATCTGTTCCTGATAATGTATCTCATTTTTGACCACTATGGCGCCTCCTGTTCCCACTATGAGTATTGCGACGATAAAAGCAATGGCCGCCTGCCACCACGTAATGTTTATACGGCGATGGTTTCGGGCAGCACTTTCACTTTCGGTGAGCCTTGAGGAAAGGGCAGATAGCGGAGACTGATCGGAAGTATCAGATGCTGTATCAGGGACTGCGGCTGAAGAAGTATCCCCCTCCTCAGGCAGGGATGCAATACCTGATAACGTACCGTTTCCGTCAGAATTATAAGAATTGTCTTCTGAAGAGCCTGGCATAAACTGACCTCCTAAAGTTTCTTCATCACTATAGTATCACCAGTTATTACTGGCTACCATTAACTATGCGCAGACCGGGTACAGCACCGTGGCCGTCTGCGCGCAGAAGCACAGGTTCGCGGAATAGGTCCCTCGATTGCAGACGCCTACGTAGCCTTTATAACTTCTATAACTTCGCCGGCAAAACAGCAGAAGAAAACGGCCGGGGGCGAGGTAAGCACTTACTTTTACTGCTTACCTCTCGCCGGAGCTTCCCCGAGGGTGCTTGCGGTAACAACTACCGCGTCTGTATCCTGGGCTTCTTCCGAAGGGCTTGCCGGTGCTGCTGTGGCTGTTGCAAGAGTAATAGGCCCCGTAACGCGGCCTGCTTCCGCAATATCAGTCAGTGCCTCGCGTATAAAAGCTGCCCCGGCTTCAGCAAGCTCAAGAGTAGCATCCAAAATCGGGGTCTTCATGGAGACTTTATTCTCAGATTTGATCTTGCGAAGGGCAGCGAGCGCATTCCCGCTCCATTCCAGCATTGCAGGGTCAACGCCATGTGCGGCATTGCGGAACATGCAGGCATCCGGCCATGGCGCGCGGTGTACTGAACCGCTGTCCTCATGCATCCAGCTCCATACTTCCTCGGAAGCGTAAGGCAGATAGGGGGCGAACAGGCGCGCGAACGTATCTAGCGCGATACCCAGAGTAGTGCGAGCTGACAGGATCCCGGCCTCATCGGGTATGCGGCCTGTTGCGTTAGCCGTACCGTATGCGCGGTTCTTGGCAAGTTCAATGTAGTCATCGCAGAATTGCCAGAAGAATGCCTCTACAGTTTCCAGCGCCCGCGCATGGTCATAACTGTCCAGCGCCTGCGTGGCAGTATCAATCACATCTGCCAGTGCGGCCATAACCGACCGGTCCAGCGGCACGGTAATATCAGAGAATTTCCACTCAGCCTGTGCGGAATCGGCAACATGATGGCTGTCGTCTTCGCGCCCAATGGATAACGCAAATTTTGTGGCGTTCAGCAGCTTGATCGCGAGGCGGCGGCCAATTTTCATCTGTCCGATCTCGTAAGCCGCATCGGTCCCGAGCCTTGCGCATGCCGCCCAGTAGCGGACTGCATCGGCGCCGAACTTTTCTATCGGCTCGCTGGGGACAACAACATTGCCTTTGGATTTGCTCATCTTTTTATGGTCAGGGTCAAGGATCCAGCCCGACAGTGCAGTATGTTTCCAGGGGAGGCAGCCATTTTCAAGGTGTGCGCGGTCAATAGAGCTGAAAAGCCAGGTGCGGATAATATCCTGTCCCTGCGGGCGCAGATCCATAGGGAATGTAGCATTGAACAGCGCCAGGTTCCCTTCGCCCTGCTCGCCCCAGTGTGTCACTATCTGCGGAGTCAGGGAGCTGGTTGCCCAGGTGTCCATAATATCCTTTTCAGCGGTGAAGCCGCCCGGCTGGTCGCGCTGGCTTTCGGTGTATCCGTCCGGCACATCTGATGCCGGATCTACAGGAAGCCTTGATTCATCTGGAGTCAGCGGATGGCTGTAGTCTGCAGTGCCGTCTTCCCCGACCGGGTACCATAGCGGGAAGGGGACCCCGAAGAACCTCTGGCGCGAGATCAGCCAGTCCCCATTCAGGCCATTGACCCAGTTCTCATAGCGCACACGCATAAAGTCCGGATGGAAATCAAGCTCTGTGCCGCGTCGGATAAGTTCGCTGCGGAGCACTTCGTCGGTACCGCCGTTCTTCAGGTACCACTGGCGTGATGTGACGATTTCCAGCGGCTTATCGCCTTTCTCATAGAAATTGGCCATACGCCGTGTAGGCGTCGGCTCGCCTTCCATATCTCCGGACTCCCGCAGGGCTTCGACAATTTCCTTACGCGCTGAGAATGCTGTTTTCCCCGCAAGCCGTGCAAAGGTCCCGCGCCCGGCTTTATCGGTTATCCAGTCCGGGGTATCCATAATAATACGCCCATTGCGCTGGATAATAGAGCGCAGAGGCAGTTTGAGGTCACGCCACCACTGCACATCGGTCACATCGCCGAAGGTGCAGCACATGGCTATACCCGCGCCTTTGTCCATTTCAGCAGCCGGATGGGCGACAACAGGGACTTTAACGTGGAAAAGTGGGGAATATACATGCTGTCCAAAGTATCCCTGGTAGCGCGGATCGTCTGGATGGGCAATAAGCGCTACGCACGCCGGGAGCAGTTCGGGGCGGGTGGTCTCAATATAGAGCGGTGCCCCGTCTTCAAAGCGGAAAGCTATCTTATGGTAAAAACCGTCGTATTCGCGGCTTTCCAGCTCCGCCTGGGCAACTGCAGTCTGGAATGTGACATCCCACAGACCGGGGGCCTCCTGCTGATACGCTTCCCCACGTGCCAGATTGTGCAGGAAAGCGCGCTGGGCCACGCGCCGCGGATGTTCGCCAATCGTGTGGTATGTCTGCGACCAGTCAACAGATAGGCCAAGGGTCCTCCACAGGTTCTCGAACAGCTTTTCGTCTTTTGCGGTGAGTTTCTCGCATAACTCAATAAAATTTCGGCGGGAAACAGGGACCTGGTCTTTGGCCTGGATCTTTTTGCCTTCAGTGCCTTCAAAAGGGGGCTTGAAATCGGGATCGTACTTGAGAGAAGCATCTACGCGCACACCGTAATAGTTCTGGACACGCCGTTCTGTAGGGAGGCCGTTGTCATCCCATCCCATCGGATAATATACGTCGAATCCGCGCATGCGTTTGTAACGCGCAATAATATCGGTGTGCGTATATGAGAATACATGCCCGACATGCAAGGAACCCGAAACGGTAGGCGGTGGGGTATCAATAGAGTAAACACTGCTGCGGTCGCTGGAATAGCCGAATTTATAAGTCTGGTCGGAATCCCAGCGTGAAGCCCACTTATTTTCCAGCCCCTCCACCCCTGCGCGGTCAGGAAGGGGGCTCAGCGCGGCGCTGATAACGTCCTGCCCTGCAGCCGCAGACTTCCCTGTACCGGTGTGGTCAGCGCTGCCAGCAATATCCCTGGAATCTTCAGTATTTTCAAAGTATTCACTCATGTCAGCCATAATGTGAATTTTACGGTTTTGACCTGACATGGGGACGTACGCGGGGGTGGCATAGGGAAGGACAAGGCGCGCCCTTGGAAGGGTGTAGGGGAAGGGTCTAAAATTAAATGGGTAGTGCAATGGTGAGGGAAGCGCGCGGACGGGCGCCGCGGCGGTCGGCGGATAGCTATCCTGCTTCGGGATCCCGCTTGCCCCCTTATTTTTTCTTCTGCAGCCCGGCAGATAGGGGCAGATAGGATGCGGGGGATGTCGTCTTGACCGCACTGATCGTGTTGCGCCGGATAACAGCCGCATTCTCCTGATACAGCCATGCAAGCGCAGCCTTGTCTGTGATCCGTTCGGCAGTTTTTGTAAGGTTTGCGTAGTACTGGCTCAAAGTCCGCGAGGATTGTGCCGCTGCCCAGTCTGCATCGGTCTGTGCGTCGGTAAAACCAATGAAATAGTTAGGATCGACTATCGTCCCCAGATCCTGTCCTGAGGTATACCGCACAAGGGTCATATCGAATTTCTTTTTGACTTCGACCTGGGTATGGTATTCTGCATCGTCCAGCATTTTAACAGTGATTTTCTGCCCTGCGGCAGCGAACTGTACTTTAAGCAGTTCGCCGATTTTCGGCCCCATGCTCCTGGGGTAGACGAGCGTACTTGAAGTAAAATTGAAATACCAGAGTTTCTGGCGTGCTCCGCTGATATCCTGCGGATACTTGATACTGAGGTCTTCGTATCCCGGATCAACAGTCGATATAGGGCCGGTTATCGGGGAAGCGGAGTATCCCAGGCCATTAATGAGCGTAGGTTTGCTGACGATATCCCTGTAGGCCTCGCGGGCACGCTGCTCAGAGAATTTGGAATCTGCGCTCCCGTTGAATGCCAGCGCTACCCGCGTGCTGGTATCGGAAGTATCGGCTACGAGGCTGCTGTCTTTTTGGGCCTGCGATACTGCTGACGCGGCTACGGGCTGCGGGGGGATGTACACATCAATTTTCCCGCTCCTGATATCTTTCAGCGCAGCATCAGCATCTGAATAGTAGGCGAAATTGACATCATTCGTGTTCGCTGCGCGGTACTGATGGTCTATCCGGGCTTTCAGCTGCAGTTTCCTGCCCTGCTCAAAAGATTTGACGGTGTAAGGGCCGGTTCCGACGGCACTGGAATCCTTGGCCCCTCCTTCTGCCCTGCTGTATACGGCCCCTACGCGCCCGGTAAGGAGCCATGCCAGATGCGGTTTGGGGGAGCTGAGCGTGATCTTGACGGTGTTATCCCCCGAAACAGAGATGGACTGCGCATCTTTCAGCTCATCGTATCCAGGGTACTTTTTCCGGATCCCGTTGCGGAGCGACCATACTACATCGTTCGCATCCATCTTCCTCTCGTTGGAGAAATATACATTGTCTTTAAGGGTGAAAGTATATTCGAGGCCGTTGCTGCTTATTGACCATGATTTCAGCAGGGGGGATGTCTGCGCAGGGATATTTTTAGTCTGTTCACGTTGCAGGAGAGGCTGATATACGTTCCCGAGAAGCGCCTGGCTCGTTGGATCACTGGAAGAAGCAGCAAGATTAAGATTTTTGGGTGCCACGCCAACTCCGACAGTTACTGTTGGAGTGTTGTCCTGCCAGGGGAGCAGGACTTTCCCGTAAATAATGAATCCGTAAGCAATATAGGCAATAAGGCTGAATACAACAGTGAGGGCCACGAAGATAAGCCACTGGCGGGGCGTTGTGGGAGAAAGCGCAGCAGATGCAGAGGAAGCTGCGCTGGAATTGGGGACTGCGTTTGAAGCTGTATCGGAAGCCGGACCGCCCGTAAACTGCTGGTTTTCTGCAGGCCTTGCGTGGGCTGCGCGAACGGCCCCTTTGGCCCTGCGATCGCGCCTTAGGGTTGCGGTGCCTTGGGACGGGCGCCTGTGCGAATCATCCGGATCAATAGTTCCCACAGGTTCAATGGTACTCTGGGGAGCGGGAGAAGAGGTTACTGTATCCTCAATATTTTCTGAATGTTCTAATATTGTTTTCTCGGCATCTGCCGGTTTATTAATATTCCCTGGGTTGTGAGACTTTCTTCCCATAGTAAGTCTTTCCGCGTCTTCAGCCTTTATACCGTGGCTGTGGCGCGTCGGCTCACCGAAATCAAATCTCATAATGTATAAGTTTACTGATACATGCCGAAACATATCAAACGTAACGGGATTTTACGCGGTCGGCGTGCCGGCCTGCTGCCGCGGGCTGATTCCTCGGAAAGTATAAGAATCCTGAAAATATGCGGTTTTTATGCATCAAACAGCCTGCGCTCCGGCCAAATATGATTAAATATACAATCCAAAACTCGGGCATGTCTCACGTAGGGGGCATATCAGGCACTCCGGTTTGCGTGCGTGACAGGTATCGCGTCCGAAATTGATGAGGCGATGGCTCAGGTCCTTCCACTCTTGCGGCGGGAATGCTGCTGTGACTTCCTTTTCGATCCTGACGGGATCGCTCTTTGCAGAACGCCAGTCGCTGCGCCAGTGCAGGCGTTTAGTCACGCGGATAACATGCGTATCGACCGGGAACCCGGGAAGGTTAAAAGCATTGCCGAGCACGACATTTGCGGTTTTGCGGCCTACCCCGGGCAGCGTCGTAAGCTCTTCCATGGTGTGAGGTACTTCACTGTTGAAACGCTGAACAAGCTCGTTTGCGATGATGATTGCCCGCTGCGCTTTGGTGTGGTAGAAGCCGATAGTCCGTATGATCTGTTCGACATCCTGGACAGGGGCGTCTGCAAGGCTTTCAGGTGTGGGGTAGCGGCTGAAAAGTTCCGGCGTTACTTTATTGACCTGTACGTCGGTAGTCTGTGCGCTCATCATAGTGGCGATAAGGAGCTCGAATGGGTTGCGGAAGACCAGTGCCGAGGCGGGGTTTTTATAGATTGAGCACAGGATGCTGTATTCGTCGTGCATGCGCCTGTATCGTTCCGCTTTGGATTCCCTCGACATAGTGCAATGGTATCGCAGAATTAATAGCGGCACAATGTGATATAGCCCAATACGATGAGCGGAGGGTGAACGCGAGTGAGGATAAGAAAGGGTTTTGTAATGGGGGGGGCAAACGTGAGCGAAGGCGCGACGTGAACCGAAGCTCTGGAGCCACATGCGGGATCGGGCGCATATGCGCTCGCCCAACATGCAGGTACATGGGAGATGTCCCGGCTGATCCCGTACGGTGTCTCCGCGTGGGGGCCTGCTGTCCGGCCTGTCCATGTACTCAACGTTCCCATTCGATGGGCTCACCCAACTCAAAGAAACGCAGTCCTGTATCAGTTGTCCGCATGGAACGTACGGGCCGTATCCGCATGCCGGATGAGCTTCGTAAGTTATCTGACGGCAGTACGATATGCATGTTGGGTGAGCCTGACGGGACAGATAGTATCGCTGAGTTGGGTGAGCCCGGAGAATGCACGCTTCGGCTATGCAATGCATTAAACTTACGGATAGGTACGTGAAAACTGCAAAAGCTCAGGGCATGAGCAGGGAGGCATACACTCTATGGCTGCCAATACTTCTCAGGGATCTCCGTTTGACGGGCCTTCCTCCAGCAGGCCTTCTCCCGATGGGCCCCTTTCCGGTGCTGAAACGCCTGGAGTTCCGCGGCAGAAGCCAAATGCGCGCAAAAGTATCGGGCGTACTCACAGCATAGCATCTGCGGTAATGCTGTGCATGGTTATTCTGAGGTACCTTACCCCGGGACGCGGGCCTTTCAGTATCTATACCGCTGCAGCAGCGTGCTTTATAGTTATCGTTTATGCATATTTTTATCCGTTCGGGCGCGTGTCGCCCACTGTGCTGGTCCCGAGGATAGCTGCTATATGGGAAGCCTGCGCGGGACTATGCATGGCAATCATTGCTGCAGATATTAAAACATGGCTCACTGGGATAGGCACCGCAACAGCTGTTATGGTCGTGGGTGCATTCCTCGTTGAACTTCTCCGCAGGGAACGCAGGCATCTGATTGCATCGCTGTCATCGACACTTGCAGCAGGTGCAATGGGGCTGTTTGCTGCAGGGTGGGGTGTTTTCCCCTCGCCGAGAGGCCTGGGCGGCATTTTTTCCGCACATCCCGCTTTTGCCTGGGCTGTGACAGCTGTAGTAGCGCTGTCTGTGATCATCCTTATGGGAGTCAGCGCGCTCTGGGTCAAAAATGAGATAGAGGCCGGCAGCGGGGAAAGCATCCGGGATACTGCCGGGGGCAATGCCAATGGTAATCTGCGCAATAATAATGATCTGCACGATCACGATAATGGCCCGGACAATTCAGCAGCATACTCCTATGCAGACAGATATACATGGTCGGGCATTGCCATGATCCCCGTAATGGCCGCGGGCATTTTCCCGCTGCTTATCAGTGCCGCTCAGGTGCTGTTCCTGAAGTGATAAGGCAGCTGATGATGACCGGGTATGCCCGTATGATAAAGGCAGTACTTGCAGTGCTGGTCTGGCTATGGTGCCGGTACCCGCACAATGGCAGCTGTGGAGGCGCAGCATATTGCAGCCTTCACAGCTGCAGCCGTTCAGCTGGCAATGGGCGGCAGATTAACAGTTAACAGTCCGCAAGGGGGAGCTATGGACCAGGCACATGCAACTTATCGGCATGGCGTTTCTCTTTCCGGGGATACCGCAGATAGTGGCTCCGGCAGAGTTTCGGGTGTACAGGCGCGTACCGCGGGGCAGGTTTCACAGGCTTTCGGCAAAAAGCCCGGCCGTTTTGCGGTCAGGAATGCCCGTAAAATTGATGCGCGCGGTATCCAGGAAAACTTCTGGCTTATTTCGGAGGACGGTGTTATAGCTGCTGCCGGTACGCGCAGCGGCGATTTCGAGGCTGCTCTCCGCAAGTTTTCAGCTGAAAATACAGATGGGGCCGATTCCGGTATGGCTATTATTGATGCCGCAGGAAGTACGCTTACCCCCGGATATATAGATATCCATGCGCATGGGGCGTGGGCACACGCATACGATGATGGTGCTGAAGCGATTTCGCTGGCGCGTGCAGGACATATGGTGCATGGGACTACCCGCCAGGTACTTTCGCTGATCACGAACCCTATAGATGTGATGTGCAGGAATGTGTCGGCGGTCAGGCAGGCGACGGAGGAACGCCCCGATATCTTGGGCGCGCATCTTGAGGGTCCGTTCCTCGCTCTTGCACGCAAAGGGGCCCACGACCCGCAGTGCCTTAAAGACCCTGTACCGCAGCTTGTTGACCGTCTGCTGGAAAGTGCCGGCGGCTGTATGCGCCAGATCACCATAGCTCCCGAACTCCCTCACGGCATCAGCGCTGTCAGGCAGTTTGCCGGGGCTGGTGTGATCCCGGCTGTAGGGCACTGTGATGCCGGTTATGAAACAGCTCAGCAGGCATTCGATGCCGGTGCAGGCATTATGACCCATATCTTTAATGCCATGAATGGCATCCATCACCGCGATCCCGGGCCTATCCCGGCGGCTGTTGAAGACCCGCGCATCACGATTGAGATGATCAACGACGGGTTCCATGTGCAGGATCCGGTCATTAAGCTCGCTTTTGCAATGGCTCCGCACCGCATTGCGCTCATAACTGATGCCATGGCTGCAACAGGATGCCCGGATGGGGCGTATAAGCTTGGATCGCTTGATGTCAACGTTGCTGACGGGCATGCGCGTTTAGTAAGTAACGGGGCGATAGCAGGCTCTACCCTGCTTCTGGAAACTGCGGTGCAGCGTGCCGTTATTGAGCAGGGTATCGCACCGGCTGATGCCGTGGAAGCTGCAACCCTTACCCCAGCAAAAGCTTTCGGTTTTGACCGGCCAAATGATGTTACGGGAGCTCCTCTTGGCCTGGCAGCCCCGGGGTATGCGGCAGATATACTTCTCAGCAGCCGTGATACATGGGAAGTCCAGTCTGTATGGTGCGCAGGCCGCCCGATGCCCGTTCCCGGACTTTAGTTCCGCGGCTTAAGCAGTTTCCCTGTTTTACGCGGACGGGCAGTTGAATTTCTTATGATCAGCTGCGTAGGGAAGATACTGTGCGGGTCTTCGACCGGCTGTTTCTCAATAAGCGACAGTGCTTTGTGCGCAGCGCTTGCAGCCATTTCGCGCGGAAGCTGCCTTATTGTCGTCAGGCCGATATCCCGGGCAAATATGCTGTCATCAAAACCGATAATGGAAATATCTTCGGGGACTGATATCCCTGTCTCCCTGAGCCTGAAAAAGAAGGGGACCGCTATCGAATCCTGATGGAAGCATATAGCAGTAGGAGGGGTTTTCTCCCCAAGGATCCCCGAGATAGCTGTGTCGAAGGCTGCATCTGCCGGCGATACAGGGATGAGTTTCCCTTTCATGCCTGCAATCTCTGCGCAGGCATGGGCGAAACCGGTTATGCGTTTGCCCGAGCTGAACTTCAGCCCCGGTGAAAACTCTTTGTAAACGTATGCGATATTACGATGCCCGAGAGCAGCAAGATGCCGTACCGCTAATCGGATACCGTATGCATCGTCAATGCCGACGGACGCTGATAAAACCCGGGAAGTTGCACAGTTTATCCCGATTATGGGGACATGGGCAGTACCCAGCCTTTCGGCCTCTGCCTGGCTGATGTCAAAAGATGAAACGATCACAGCATCAGCATTCCCCCGGACTGGCAAATCATCAAAGAATTCAGCCCGCGCAGCGACCCCTGCAATAGGATAGATGACCAGATCGTACCCTGCCTCCCGGAATATAGCGTTCAGCCCCTCAATGATTGACGCGGTGAACCATTCTATCCGGCTGTTCCCCACAAGCAGGGCTATCCGGTATGACTTCCCTGATTTCAGGACCCCTGCGCTGCGTGAGATGGAAAAATCAAGCTGTTCAGCGGCTTTAAGCACTTTATCCCGTGTCTTTGGCGAGACTTTTTCAGGGTGGGAAAATGCGCGGGAGACTGTTGCGGTAGATACTCCGGCTTTAGCGGCTACATCGTCAATGCTTGCTTTCATCCTTAACCTTCCGTTGCTGCCTGCTTCCCTGTGTGTAGCGCAGGGTACCGGCGCATGCCTGTATGCTATATTCAACCATAGCGGCAGTATCTTCCGGGTATCCGGAGGAAGTGCAAAGGTTTCCCTATAACGACACGCCGGTAATAAAAATATTTTTTACCCGGATATATTGAATGTAAAGGGTTTCAAATGTAAACCTTTACATTATTGATTTGGAAAATAGGACATACCCTCAGCAAAGAGGTATCATAGTAGTGCAATCTAATACTTACAAAGCAGTAAGGAGGATCTATGAAGATCAGAAAGATAGTGTCATCGGTTATTGCAACCGTTGGCATTTTTGCGTGTGTTGCAGCGTGCGGAAGCGGGAACGGGTCTTCCGGCACCACTGATACGAAAAAAGACAAAGGCCTGCCAACCATGGGGCAGGCGATCACATATAACCCGAACCATCTGGTCAACGGCGGCAAACCGATCTCCCTTGAGTACTGGAGCTGGGGTGACAACGGCACAGACCCTGTATACGACATGGTCAAGGAGTATCAGCGCATATATCCCAATGTAAAGATCAAAACTGTCAAAGTATCGTGGACTGACTACTGGACCAAGCTCCCGCTGGCGCTTAAAGGTTCCCGCGGGCCTGCGATCTTTAATATCCATAATTCGTATGATTCGCTGATCCGCCCCTATGCGGCAAACTATGATATAGACAAGTCAGCGCTGGAATCTGATTATGCGACTGCGTCAGTGCACGAAGATAAGGATGGGAAGGTCAAGTATATTGATTCCGTTATCAATACAGGCAATATCTACTACAACAAGAAGCTGTGGAAAGATGCGGGGCTTACCGACGCTGATATCCCAACGACCTGGGATGAGCTCCGTGCAGTTGCAAAAAAGCTCGCCAAATGGAACGGCAGCAAAATGACCCAGGCCGGATTCAATTTCAACGGGGATGCGTACAGCGCCATCTACCAGGGCCTGAATTATCAGAAAGGGCAGCTCCTGTTTGATTCCAGCGGGAAGAAAGCCAACTATGATAACCCTGCGACCAGGGAAAACCTGCAGTTCCTGAAAGACCTGTACGATAAAGATAAAGTCGGTTCTATCAATTTTGGCAACGATTACATCCAGAGCTTCGGCAACGGCCAGTCGGCAATGGTGTATGCCTGGGGCCACATGGAAGGGACCCTGAAAGAGAAATACCCTAAGATAGAGTATGGTATTTTCCCCACTCCGACCTTCGATAAAGGGATACCATTCGCTTACGACCGGTATAACGGGGAATCCACTCCCGGCATCAACGCCCGTCAGAACAAGGAACAGCAGGCAGTCGCCCAGGACTTCATCAAGTTCATACTTGCTAATGACGTCTATATCCGCAGCGCTGTTAAAGTCCTGAACTCATTCCCCGCCAAGAAAAGCCTGCAGAATGATGCAGAGATACTCAAACAGCCTGTGATGGCAGCCATCAAACCTCGGGTAGACCGCCTTATCTGGCCGGGGCCTGCACCTGCAACTGTTGAAACAAGCGGCAAGGAAGCTTTCCAGAATGTGTTCCAGAATGGAAGGCCGATTGGCGAGGCTGTTAAAGATGCCCAGAAGACGATGGACAAAGATATGAAGAATTCAGGTTTCATGTCGATGGAATCCAAGTACGGGTTCTACAGCGAACACAAGTAAACGGAGTATCAAATTGTAGGCAGGTAATATCAGGTAATATGAGGCCATAGGGCAGGGGTGTACAGGGCGGGGCTAACCCCCTCATCCGGCATCCCTGCAGCCTCCCGGCTCCTGTGCTCACAGGCCCTTATGCCTCTGCAATACCCCTGCAGTACTCCTGTTCTATATATGCATATTTTTCCGATTGGGAATATCCCATATACCTCCTTAAACCCGCGTAACACCCTTATATCCGCTTATACATCTGTAAAAGGAGCAGCGCAATGAAACGCAGCGATACCAGGCCTACCGGCAGTCCGGCCCGCCGGAAGCGTTCCGCAGGCCCGGTACTGTCCCGGATCATTACCTTCCGGACAATGGCCGTCACTTTCCTTATCGTATATTTTGCGATATTCCTTGTGTATCCGATCTATAAAGCATTCGCAGGGAGCCTCCATGACTGGAACCCGCTGTCGGGCACATATACATGGGCAGGTCTGGATAATTTCAGGCAGATACTGACGGACAAGCTGTTCTGGAGTGCCATGTGGAATACGGCAGTTTTCACATCAATAAGCACAGTCTGCAGGATCGTCCTCGGCCTGGGGCTTGCGCTGCTTCTGAGCTCACGGCTGGTGCGCTGCAAGGATACCCTTCGCGGGCTTTTCTATATGCCAACGATTACACCGCTGGTAGCAGTGAGCTTTGTATGGATGTGGATGTTCGACCCGCAGTTTGGGATGATAGATAAGGTCACAGGGCTCAACGTCAACTGGCTGCATGATGCTGCCTGGGCGATGCCGGCTATTATCATCATGACGGTCTGGAAAGATTTCGGGTATGCCACGGTGCTGTATCTGGCCGGGCTTATGAACCTTCCCCGTGATGTGTATGAAGCCGCGGCAATCGACGGGGCCGGTCCGGTGCAGATATTCTTCAGGATCACCCTGCCGCTGCTCAAGCCTACAACGCTGTTTATCGTCATCACTTCAATGATCAGCTATCTGCAGGCATATGTGCAGATACTGGTTATGACGGAGGGCGGCCCGGGAACATCGACCTATACCATCAGCTACCTGATATTCGACCAGGCCTTCCAGAAATACAATTTCGGCGTTGCTTCGGCTATGAGCGTTGTCCTGTTTGTTTTTACGGGGGCGCTTACCCTGCTTATGTTCAAGGCTTCAGGGGAGTCAGACCTGTCATGAAACGTCAGCATATTATTACGCAGATCATCTTAACATCCGTGCTGTTTATACTGGCACTGGTTACGGTCATCCCGTTCATCTGGATGTTTGTTTCCTCGTTCGCCCCTAACAGCGATATCGTCAGTGTGAACGGCGGCCTTTTCCCCGCACCCAGCACACTGGGCAACTATACAGGGATACAGGAGAAATTTGATTTCTTCCGCCTGTTTGCCAATTCGCTGTTCATTGCCGGCATCAAAACTGCTGTTGCCATATACACCAGTGCTGCGCTGGGGTTCGTTTTTGCAAAGATGCGCTTCAGGGGCAGGAACCTGCTGTTTGCAGTTGTTATGGGGACTATGATGATCCCATGGGCTGTTACTATTATCCCGCAGTATGACATGATGGTCCGGTTCGGCTGGCAGGATACATACCGGGCGCTCATTGTGCCCGGACTTATCAGCGCTTTCGGCATCTTCCTCTTCCGCCAGTCGATTTCGGGGATCCCCGATGAGCTTATTGAAGCGGCAAAGATCGACGGCGCATCTGATACCCGGATATTCCACAGGATCATTCTGCCGATGAGCCGCAATACCGTGGCAGCCCTGGCAATCTTTACGTTCCTGTGGAACTGGGAAGATTATCTGTGGCCGTTCCTTATGATCACTGATGAGAAAAAGCAGCTGCTTGCCGTTGGGCTTAAAGCGTTCAATGGACAGTACGGTACGGACTATGGCGGCCTTTTCGCTGCAACTTCGCTGGCTATTGTCCCAGTGATCGTTGTGTATGTGATTTTCCAGAAACAGTTTATCGCCGGTATTGCTTCAGGGAGCGGGAAGTAGCTGCTGCCGCTGCAGATTCGTACTGCATTATGCAGTTTTCCGCGGCAGTCTGCCTCATCCCGCCGCTTACCGGGATGGCACGAAACCTGAAAGCACAGTAACATATTGATAAAGGGATACTGATAAAAAGTTCCCGAACTGGGTAAAGACTAAGGAGTAATGGAGCTCATGACGCAGTCTGCGGTTTTCCTTTCTTATGCGCATCAGGAGCATCTTTCTGTGCCTCCTGAAAGGGTAGTCCAGGGTGACCGGTGGCGTATCAGTATCCTCGGCGAAGCACTGATAAGGCTTGAGTGGTCAGACGATAACATATTTGAAGATGCCGCCACTCAGATGGCAGTATGCCGTGATTTCGGTGAAGAAGTGCAGTTTGATGCGTCGGAGCAGGACGGGCGGCTGGTCATTGATACCCCGGGCCTCCATCTGGTGTATGACCGCCAGCCGTTCAGCAAGGAGGGGCTGAGCATTGTTGTTAAAGGGGTTCCGGGTTCCCAGTCCAATACATGGCATTATGGCGATGCGCAGAGCGGGAACCTTGGCGGGACTGCCCGCACGCTGGATTTTGCCGACGGTCCGGTCAGGCTGGATGCGGGGGTGGCATCGCGCGACGGCTGGGCTGTGATCGATGATTCGGCGTCGAATATTGTTGTTGATGCCGATACGGTGAATGGCATCGCGAACCCTTATAAAGCATGGGTCATGCCGCGCAGCCACAGGGAAACTGACATATATTTCTTCGGATATGGGCATCGTTATATTGAAGCTGTACAGGATTTCTGCCGGCTGGCCGGCCCGATCCCCCTGCTGCCGCGGTATGCGCTCGGCAACTGGTGGAGCCGTTTTTACAGGTATACCCAGAACAGCTATCTTGAGCTGATGGACCGTTTCGAAGAGGAAGGCGTGCCGTTTACAGCGGCAGTCATCGATATGGACTGGCATCTTGTGGATATCGATCCTGTGTACGGTTCCGGCTGGACAGGCTATACGTGGAATACCGGCCTGTTCCCTGACCATAAAGGGTTCCTGCGGGAGCTCCACCGCCGCGGCCTGGCGGCGACGCTTAATCTCCATCCCAGGGATGGGATCAGGGCTTTTGAGAAGGAATACGCGAGGGTGGCGCAGGAAGCAGGGCAGGATCCCCGGAAAGGGAAGGCTGTCGAGTTTGATCTCACAGACCCCAGATTCGTCCGTGCGTATCTGGGTATGCATCACCGTATGGAAGATGATGGCGTTGATTTCTGGTGGATAGACTGGCAGCAGGGAGGCGTTACGCGGCAGCGGGGGCTGGATCCCCTATGGATGCTGAACCATATCCATTATTATGATTCAGGGCGTGACGGGAAGCGTCCGCTGATTTTTTCACGCTATGCCGGTCCGGGTTCGCACAGGTATTCCATAGGGTTTTCAGGCGATACGATAGTTTCGTGGAAATCACTGGAATTCCAGCCATACTTCACCTCAACGGCATCAAATATCGGATACGGGTGGTGGAGCCATGATATCGGCGGGCATATGCTGGGGTCCTGCGATGACGAGCTTGAAGCCCGATGGTACCAGTTTGGGGCTTTCAGCCCTGTAAACAGGCTGCATTCAAGCAATTCGCCGTTTTCCGGCAAAGAACCGTGGAATTTCAGGACCGAGGTCCGCGAGTCAATGGACAGTTCACTGCGCCTGCGCCATGCATTGGTCCCTTATCTGTATACGATGTGCTGCCGTGCAGCTGACACTGCGCGGCCTCTGATAGAGCCGATGTACTGGCAGTCGCCTGAAAACCTTGAGGCGTATTCAGTCCCCCATGAATACCGGTTCGGCACGGAACTGATTGCTGCACCCATCGTTTCCCCAAACGATCCGCAGGTGCAGCGCGGGCATACAGATGTCTGGTTCCCCCAGGGGCAATGGTTCGATTTCTTTGACGGCAGGCGGTACAGTGCTGCTCCGGAAACCGGGCGCTGTATGGAAGTATGGAGGGGGATCGGTAGGATCCCTGTATTCGCACGGTCTGGAGGCATTATCCCTATGCAGGATATGGACGCCGGCAGCGCGCACCATGGGGCGGGAAATCCCCGCAGTATGGAAGTCCTTGTTTTCCCGGGTTCTGACGGCTCTTTCACAATGCGCGAGGATTCCGGGCAGGCCGGCAGCATGCCTGCCGATACGGTCCTGAAGCTGGTATGGCGCAGCAGCGAAGGAGGGGATGGCGGATGCAATGGCGAGGCTGCTGCATGGAACAACGGTGACTGCAGCGGCAGCTGCGGCGGTGAAAATACGGTATTTACGATAGGCCCCGTTTCCGGCAGTACACAGGGTATCCCGCAGCAGCGCGACTGGAAGGTCACTTTCAGAGGCGTGTCCGATGTGCCGGGCCGGGCTGCCGGCTGCAGCCCGGCTGACAGTGATCCTGCTGGCCGTAGGCCAGTTGACAGCGATACTGCTGCTTCGGCAATGGCTGGCGGGAGCGCAGGGGGCAGAGCTGATGCGGATATGGCCGCCGCTGATAATAAGAACGCGGGTAACGGCAGTGATATCTGCGTGTTTGCCGGCGGCAGACAGGCCAACGCAGAAATATCGTATGATAAGCAGACGCTGAGCCTGGAAATCAGGATACCGAACGTCAGCATCGCTGACCAGATCCGTGTGGCGGTCCGCGGCGGGCTGCATATTGCCGATGACCCTGTTGACATGGATGTATTTGAGCTGCTGCTCCATGCACAGATCCCCTACATTGCCAAAGATAAGGCGTTCGATGCTGTGCGTAGCCATGGGATCGGCGCTGTGGGTACTCTCAGTTCGCTCAGTTATGACCACAGCGGACGGAACGGTGTATGGCAGGACATTCCGGTGTCGGATACAGCCATGCCCGCTGCCGTTATCCAGGCGATCGAAGAAATACTGTCCCGCGGCGTGTAACGCCAGTGCTGACGTGGGCAGGGCGAGTCCTATGTTGTCAGATATCTGTTATGTTATATATAATATAGTGTGTACAGCCAATGAGGATACAGGCAGAAGTGTGCTCCCCAGTCTGCACTGACCCATCAGGCTGCCTGATCGGTACGTGTACGGGGGAGTGCTTCGGGGACATCCCCGCAGAAGCACAATCGTCGAAGATGACGAAAGGAGTTATGATGTCTGGAATGCCATTCGTAGTTGGCGCTTATGCGTCTATGCCGCCGGACGCTCAGGAACAGGAAGAATATTACAGGATTTTAGGGGAGCAGGATTGGATATCCGGGGCAGAACTGCCGTTCCCGGGCGACCTCGCCGATCTGGCGATGCTGAAAAAGCTGTCGTATATGCTTCCGGACCATTGGACGCATAATACGGTCACAGCGATACCGGGTACTATGAAACGGGTGTGGGCAGACCCGGCTGTGGGACTCGCCAGCCGCGACGCCGGCGGACGTGCTGCTGCACTGGAATTTATCCGAAGCATACGTGACGCTGTTGACCGGCTTTCGCAGCTCAAAGGGAAAAATACAGTTTCGTATATTGAGCTCCATTCCGCCCCTACAGCAGGTGCCTGTGCTGATTCAATGAGGGCATCGCTGGAAGAGGTCCTCCGGTGGCAGTGGAACGGATCGCGGCTGGCCATAGAACACTGCGACCGCTATATTGAGGGGCAGAAGCCGGAAAAAGGTTTCCTGCCCGTAGAAGATGAAATAGCGGCTGCAAAAGAACTTGGCATCGGCATTATTATTAACTGGGGCCGCAGTGCTGTTGAAGGCCGCGACGCCGTTGCCCCGTACAGCCATATAGCGCAGGCCGGAGATTCCGGCGTGCTTGCAGGAGTTATGTTTTCCGGCGCCTGCCCGGCCGAAACGCAATATGGGTACAGCTGGATTGACGGGCATCTGCCCATGGCCCCTGATGAACCTGCATCGCTGATGGATGCTGAACGGATACGCCGGTGCGCTGACCGTGCACGTAAAGCGGGCACGGTGAAGTATCTCGGGGCGAAAGTGTGCGTCCCTTCCGGCAGCAGCCTGCCTGAGCGCCTTTCGTTCCTCAGGCATATTTATGAAGCCGCGTGCGGAGCCGACACCGGCGGTGAGGGCAGCGATGAGGCCGGCGCCGGCGGTTATGCTGGAACCGGCAGCAACACCGGAGCCGGGCTCGGGGCAACCGGTGCTTCATTCGCAGCCCCTGCAATTGCGGCTATAGTACTGGCGGCTGCAGCATGCGCGGCTTCCCTCGTCTGTTCAGTATGGCGCAGGAGGGGTGCGGCCGGATCATAAATACTGCACACTAAGGCGTACACAGACACTAGATATTAAAGTATTGTGCAGCGCCGGGTTGGCAGGCCGAAGGCCCGGGTTCCTCCAGTGTTTGCAACGGGTGTTTTATAAGTAAGCACAAGTGTGGGGCAGGCGTTTCGGCAGCAGTGGCGGGCATCTGTCAGACAGGCGGGTGCCCGCCTGTTAACTTATGGGTTTATAAAGCCCGCGGGTTTATAAGATGGGCCGGAAACTCATCCCAGCCATCCCAGCCACCCTAATTATCCTGGCCGCCTCAACTTACCCCAGGTAGGAATTCAGTATCCCTTCAATAGGCTTGTAGTGTTCCACGACAGCATCTCTGTAGGCATCAACATCCCCGGCGATTGCTGCCTGAAGCATGTTGTTATGGGAAGCGGCAGCAGTCCCAAGATTTTCACTGACAGTCAGGCCAAGCTGGGGAAGGACCGCCATGTGCACCAGCCACAGGCTGTGGGCCAGCTGCTTAAGGACTTCGTTATGGGTCTCATCAAACAGTCGGGAGTGGAATTCAATATCCTGTTCAAGGAAAGTTGTATGCTTTTTCGCCTGTTTTTCCATATGTCTGACAAGCTTCTCCAGGTCAGGCCGGGGAGTGCCTTCCATGGCGTCAACGACCTGTTGTGCTACCCCCAGGTCGAGGATCCGGCGGACTTGGATCACGTCGCGCAGCTTGGTCAGATTGGCGTCCTGGTTAACTATGGTCCGGAAGCTGAGTGTTTCAACGAGGGGTTCCAGAGAAAGGTCCCCAACGAATATCCCTTTGCCGTGTATAACTTTGACTATATGGAGGGCCTCAAGTTTGCGGACAGCCTCGCGTACTGATGACCGCGAGACGCTCAGCTCTTCACATAAGGTTGCCTCGTTGGGCAGCGGATCCCCCGGTGAGAGTTTTTTCTGAATAATATATGATTTTATGGCATCAATCGCGATATCGTACCGGTTCCGCAATGATGCCGGGGCAGTTTCAGCAGTATCCAGGGGAAGCACGGCCAGTGAAGATAATTGTGATTGTATGCGCTGTCCTGCTGATTCAGTTTCATTTGCCATATTTTGTATCCATTTCCCCCAGAAGCAGTTTATGTAAATCGTACTTCGCCGTATGAATATATATATGATATCAGATGACAGAGGGCAAAACGCAAGCGCGGTATGAAAACCGATAATTGTAATAACTGAGCGGGATACCGGGGCAGCAGTACAGTGCGCTACAGTGCCGCAGGGATGATAGTAAAAATACCCGTTATCGCCGGCCTGGTATCCTCGGCCCGTTTTTATTGCGCCTGGCAGCCTTTCTTGGGCGGCTTCCCCTCTCAGACAGTACCCTCTCTTCTTCCCCTTTTCCTTACTTATTACTTGCTTCCGGTGCTTTTAGTCCGCAAATGTAACGGGGGGGGGGTATCATGGAAACACAGTTTTCTAGGGATTAGTGTGAGGAAGGAGTTATTGAAGAAAGGAAGTACGATCAAATGGGTGGTCATACTTATTTAGATACCAGGCGTAAGCCTGCCGTAACGAGGTGGGGTGCTGCTGTGGCACTCATCGTTGCAGCGCTTGTAAGTATTGCGGTGCTTGCATCCCCGCAGGTACGTCTGTCTCAGGCATCAGCCGCAGAGCTAACTGAGAATATCATTACCAGTGCAGAAGTGACTAAAAAAGAGCTGACGCCCCGGAGCTACACGACTCAGCTGAAGATGGGCTTTAAGCTGCCCAGCGGCATACATGCCGGTGACACATCGACTATCAAGCTCGCTAATACTGATTTCAAATATTATCTTAAACTTGATTTCAATGTTATGAGTTCAAACGGCAGCGTTGTTGCCAAAGCGCATGTCGACCCTGACACCGGTACGCTGACGCTCACCTATACAGACTATGTTGAGAAGCATTCCGATATAACCGGCAAGATTGATGTCTCCGTCAAAATTGATACTGACAAGGTAAAAGATTACGGCAAGAAGTCTGTAGATCTTGATGTTAACGGGCACAGGGTCCCGGCAGGTGAGATCAATTACGGCCCGTGGAAGGGTGACAACCCGGATGAAGTTCTTGCGAAGTGGTCAAGCGGCAATTATGCGCATAATTATATTACGTACACTCTTCGCGTCAACGCCAAGGGCGAGGACATGAAGGACGTTACGGTCTCTGATGTCCTCCGTACATATGGACTGACATATGATAAGTCAAGTTTCGAGGTCCTGAAAGGGAGCTGGACAGTCAATCCGGCAAGCAAAGCTTTCGAATTCCACCAGCAGGCTGATGTCTCCTCTTCAACGACAGTGAACTTTACTAATGAAGGTAAAGGCGGGTTTAATATCAAACTCGGCAATATTGGTACAGATGGCTACCTGATCAGGTACAAGGTCAATATCAACCATACCCCGCTGAACAGGGAGGCTTTCAAGAACTCTGCGAAAGTCGATTACAACGGCAACACCAAAGAGGTCAACTGGACCGCTGTATGGGAAACCGGAGGAGGCGAGGCTAATGGTTACAACTATTCTATTAAGATCAGGAAGACTGATGAGAATGGCGTTCCTCTGAAGGGTGCTGTTTTTGAAGTCAAGCGTGATTCCAGCGGCGAGGTTGTAGGGACTGTGACGACTGACAGCAACGGTGCGGTTACGCTCGGCGGCCTGCTTGCTGACAGCTATACCCTTACCGAGATCACAGCCCCTGAAGGGTATGAGAAGGCTGCCCCAGTAAAGATCACGGCAGGCAACCTTGAAAACGGTGCAAAAACAGCAGAAGTAAAGATTGTTGACAAGAAAATCCCTCCTGTTGTACCGCCTACGCCGCCAAATCCTCCCGCGCCGCCAGTGGTCCCTCCAACTGTCCCGCCGGCAACGCCTCCGGCCGTCCCGCCGACTCCCAAGCCGCACAAGCAGCTGGCGAGGACTGGGGTAGGCCTGTGGTCTGTAGCGGCTGCCGGAAGTGCGTTATTCCTTGCTGGGGCAGTACTTATGTTCCGCCGCCGGGCATTAAGGAAGGAATAGCAAAATACTGGAATTGCAGGCAGGACGCTCTGTGAGCTTTCCTTTCAGAAGCTTTGTCTGTGTGCCATATAAGGGCTGCCTTTGAGGCAGCCCTTTTTCCGTTGTGCCCCTTTATCTGCTGTCTGCTGTTACAGCGGCGATGCCGAGACTGCCGGTACGTAGACGCAAAATAGTACATTTACTTTCTGCTATTCCGGCAGCGTTACCGCAGCAAAGCTATGAATTTGCGGTATTTCGGCTCAGCATGTGGGGAGAGCGGCTCTTATTTTCCTCATTCCACTCTGAAACCTTTTCTCAAAAAACAAATTCCCTTTATTTCAGGCAGTTCAGGTATTTAGGCCGCAGTTGTCCGGGGGGGGGGGATCTTAATTGCATACATTCTGGATATAGAAGGAATAGAAGGGTCTTTGAGGAAAGGATTGTGTTTTATGAGGAATCATGCGGACACTTCTCTGGCGCGGAAGCCGGAATGGCTTAAATGGATGGGTGCCTGCCTTGCTGCGCTCGCCATCCTTCTTGGGAGCTTGGGTTTTAACACACTCCGTCTTTCTCAGGCGTCAGCGGCTGAGCTTACGGAGAATATTATTACTGATGCGAGTGTGACAAAAAAAGAGTTGAATCCCCAAGACTATACGACGCAGCTGGATATGGGTTTCAAGCTGCCGAATGGTATCCATAGTGGCGATACCTCAACTATTACGCTCCCCGACGACTTCACATTCAATGCGAACCTTGATTTTGACGTTAAGAGCAGCGACGGGCATACAGTAGCGAAGGCTCATCTTGATGCTGCGACAGGCAAGATGACCCTGACTTATACAGATTATGTAGAATCCCATTCTGATATTACCGGTAAGATTTCTGCAGCTATCAGGATAAAAACTGATAAAGTAAAGACATATGGTAAAAAGGCTATCAATCTGGATGTCAATGGGAAGTTCGTCCCTGCTGGTGAGATCAATTACGGACCATGGAATGGGGACAACCCTAATGAAACTATAGCTAAATGGTCAAACACGGATTATAATACTGGAACGATTAAGTATTTTATCCGTGTGAGTGCCCGGGGCGAAGATATGAAGAAAGTCACAGTTTCTGACACCCTCCGTTCTGCCGGTATGTCTTACGACAAGTCCAGCTTTAAGATCACCCGGGGTAAGTGGGTCATGGATCTGGGTATTAAAAGTTTTGTACTTCAAAACGGTACTGATGTTACCGCTTCAACAGCAATAAATTATACAAATGAAGGTTATGGCGGTTTCAGTATTAATCTTGGAGATCTTGGTACTGATGGGTATATGATTGAGTATAAAGTGAAACTTAACCATGCTCCGCTTAATGGTGAACAGTTCAAGAACCGTGTTCTTCTTAATTATAATGACAAAACAGAGGAATTCAACAGCACTGTTACATGGCAGTCTGCATCCGGCGAAGCTAATGGATATAACTATTCGATCAAGCTCAGGAAAACAGACGTAAACGGCAGGACACTCAAAGGCGCCATATTCAGTGTTGTCCGTGACAGTTCCGGTGAAACGGTAGGGACGATAACAACAGGTGAGGATGGTACAGGTTCGCTTGGCGGCCTGCTCCGTGACAACTATACTATCACGGAAACTACGGCTCCTGACGGGTATGAGAAGGCCGATCCTGTAAAAATTACTGCTGAACAGCTTAAGAATGATGCTAAGACGGCAGAAATAACGGTCGTCGATAAACTGGAGGAAAAAACTTCAGTGAAAGTGACGAAAGCCTGGGATGATTCGGATAACACTGACGGTGTGCGCCCGGACTCCGTCCAGGTGCAGCTCCGCGCTGACGGCAAGAAAAGCGGAGACCTGGTGACTCTCAATGAGGCAAACCACTGGACTTATACGTGGACAGGCCTTAAGGCTAAGAATAATGGGCAGGATATCAAATACACCGTATCTGAAGTACTCCCTGCTAACGGCAAGTATACATTCAAAGTCACCGGTGATGCTGTTTCTGGGTTTATTATTACGAATTCTCATAGGGTGGAGAGGACTTCTGTTTCTGTTTCCAAGGTGTGGGATGACCGGAATGACCAGGATGGTGTGCGTCCGTCTTCTGTGTCTGTGCAGCTGTATGCGGATGGGAAGGCTTCCGGTGATCCGGTCACGTTGGATGCGGCTAACAGCTGGAAGCATACCTGGGGTGGTTTGGATAAGAATGCTTCAGGCAAAGCCATTACTTATACGGTGAAGGAAACCAGCGTTCCGCACGGGTATACGTCGACGATCTCCGGTGATATGGCTTCCGGGTTTACGGTAACGAATTCGCATACCCCGGTGGTGCCTCCAACGCCTCCGGTTACTCCTCCAACAGTGCCTCCGGCTCCGAAGAAACCACAGCTGGCCAGGACAGGCACAGGCCTATGGGCCATAACAATCGCAGGGACAGCCCTTCTCCTTTCAGGTGCGGCATTTATCCTGCGCCGGAAGGATAGGGGACAGCGTAATACTGCGGCGAACAGGTAAAAATAAATAAAAGACGTGTGTGGAGCGCCCCATTCAAGCACTCCACACATGAGGGCAATTTCTTACTTTGTTGTCCTTCTCCCTAGAAAACAAGAAGCGGCCTCCTATACCGGCAGATTATCAGCTGTCCGGGAGGCCGCTTCCTCTATTATTAGCTTAATAATCGCCTATACTCTATACCCAATAACATCATGCTCAACCTGAGCAATGGTATCAGCAGGGATATCCTCAACTGCCATGCGGTATATGATATTGAGCCGCGGGTTATAAAGCCCGAGGTACTTTACTTCCTGATACTCGGGATGTATGGAATGCAGCTCCATACGCCAGTACATGAGCAGCTGCAGAGTTTGCGTATTCTGGATCTTTTTCTTTGCAACTTTGAAATCCCATAGCGTATCTTTGGTGAGGAAGTCGCCATCGCCAGTACTGACGTAACCTGTGTAGCCTCCTTCAAAAGTGAGTCCGTCTAAGATTTTTGGCCCGTACTCTTTGAAGAAGCTGCAGGATCGTTCAACCATTGTACGGATATTGGCAATTGTGGGAGCGTCAGGTTCAATGCTTTCTACCGGACGATATCGCTCAACTCCTACACGTTTGCAGACATCAAAACCTGTAAGTTTTACTGCTGCCGTGATTGAATCGGTATCCAGACCCTTGACCTTAGCCAGGAGTGATTCACAGAGTCTCATCTCCCCAATTTCTCTCGCGCCGAGAATGGAGATCCGGAAGCTGTCTTCTGCCGGTGAACCTGTCATAAAGCGTGTCAGATAGTCAACAGCTGTTCCGACAAGGCCGGGGCCTACATTCTCCTCAGGATTAAGATCTTCAATACCGCCGCCTTCAAGTTGTGTTGGCATAAATTCTTTAGTATTGATGTATCCGCCGTATGGTTGTTTGATTTTCTTGATACGTTCTGTAACAGAAAGCATGCATCCGTTAGAGCGGATATCGGCTTTTGAAATTTCTCCGCTGCGGACTTTTTCCACCATCTCTGCTGGAGTCATAGGTATTCCCTTCTATTGAATTTTAGTATTTAGTTGATTTATGGCTTGATCGTACAGGCGATTCGTTGCCGCTTAAATTCTAATAGGGGGGGGATTTCTAAGATCAACAATTTAGTATTCGTGTTTCTTTCAATTATAGATAATCGAATGTTACGGCTATTTGAATTAGCGTTAATTGAGTATGCTTATAGTTGCTGATACTGCCGAAACAGGAGTTTCGGCAGCGTTCTATTACTGTTTCTTATTTTAATCTTCGTGGAGCTGAGGAGAGTCGAACTCCCGACCTCTTCGATGCGAACGAAGCGCGCTACCAACTGCGCTACAGCCCCATTGGATCCGCCGGTACCAGCATGCCGCTGGTCAGTGCCGTGCTGCCATATGCTGCGGTTACGCTGCCCCGGCAACATTCCATACTATACTCGGTGCTCTGGTCCCAGATATGGGGCGAGTGTTATTCACCGGCGCCGGTACCGGCAGAAAGCCCCTCCGCACCAGATTCCGCTGCCGCTTCCTTTTTAGTTTTGCTCTTGATCAGTTTTACTTTGATGAGCCCAACGAAAGTTGGGATGAGGGAGATGAGCAGTATCCCTACTATCACAAGCTCAAAGTGTTTCTGCACTGCGGGGATGCCGCCGAAGAAGTATCCGAGCAGGGTGAACAGCGAGCCCCAGACCAGCCCCCCAAGTACGCTGAACGGCGCGAACCGGTGCCATTTCATGCCCGTAATGCCGGCGAAGAACGGCATAAAAGTACGGATAAAGGGGAAGAAACGCCCGAGGAATACCGCAAGCGGACCCCACTTGTCTATCATCCCCTCGGTTTTGGCGATCCTTTCCGGTGTCAGCGACTTGACTTTGCCGGATTCGACGATCCGCCGGCCGAAGAAATGGCCGATAAAGTAGTTGCACTGATCTCCCAGGATCGGCGCAGCAAGCAGGATGGGCAGCAGCACAGGAAGGGTAATGGGGTATTTCGAGTCGGCGGCAAAATACCCTGCGGCAAACAGTAGGGAATCCCCGGGGAGGAAGGGCATAAACACTACGCCGGTCTCAATGAAGATTATCAGGAAGATAATAGCGTAAGTAGGCCCGAGGCCAAGCATCGTGATCAATCCGGCGATTGCGGTGCGCGGATCTCTGAGAAGCTGCACAAAAAAGTTAATAACGTTCACTGGAACTCCCTTATTGGTATCCGTGCCCTGGCTCCCGTGAGGAGCCTGTACGATCAGAAACTATATAAGCATACACGATACGCCTGTAACGCCGTCTTTCAGGGCTAAATCTAAACCAGATACTAACAATTACGGATATTAGCAGCGCCGATACGAAAGCCGGCAATCGGCAGTAGCCTGGTTCCGGCACTTAGATCCAGCTGTACAGCCACATATGTGCCGCCCAAAGCCCGCGGGGGAGCGGTATCCCTGTCCAGAGCGGGAAGAAGAAAACTGATGTCAGCACTATGGCGGCCACGCCTATGCCTACAATCGCATGGTATGCCCGCTTTTTAAGCTGGGCTTTGAGCCAGCTTGCCATATATATCACAGACAGGATCACCCAGGGGAGAAGCACTATCGCGTAAAAATTGAATGTTGTGCGATTCAGGTACTGCAGCCACGGAAGCCATCCTCCGAGCCAGCCCGCAAATACAGCCCACACCCGCCAGTCTCCGCGCCGGCTTGCAAAATGAACAAGGGCTATGATAATGACCAGGAGCGCGCACAGCGTCCCGATCCACCACAGCAGGGGATTTCCTAAAGCTGTAACATTGCTGTAACAGGGCGATCCGGGGGATATCGCGCACAGCCCGGTCCCTTTTGCTGATTCTGACAGCCAGAAGTTCGTCGGGCGGATCTGCAGCGGCCACATCCATGCATTCGCCATATATGGATGCGGTTCGCTCAGGTTAACATGGAACTGCCACATCTGGCGGTGGTATTCAACGAACGACCGCAGTGTTTCAGGGAGCCATGTGATCCCTTCCCCGGGATGCGCCGCCGCCCAGTTGTGCATATAGGAATCCGGATGAATGAACCAGCCGGCCCATGTCGCACAGTATGACAGCGTTGCCGTGGGTACCATATACAGTGCTGCGGGCAGGCCGTCGCGGATAACAGCGCTTGCGAACCAGAAGCGGTATCCGAGCGTATGCCTGTTATATGCATCCCATAGTACGGAGATAAGGGCGAAAACAGCAAAGAAATATATTCCAGACCATTTGATCCCGCAGCTCAGCCCAAGCAATACGGCAGCTGCGAGGCGCCACCATGAGAAGAATACGGATGGTCCGGCTAGGTTTCTTGAGTTTTGAGGAGTCTGCGGCGAAACGTGATGGGCATCGGCATACGCGGTGAGTTTTGCGAGTGCCCATTCGCGGTGATTGAGCAGGCAGAGGAAGGCTCCAAGTACCAGGCTCATAATGAAGATATCAAGGATTCCGGTGCGGCTCATAACTATTCCGAGGCCGTCAATACTCATGAGTATCCCGGCAAGCGCTGCCAGCGGAAGGTTACGGAACAGTTTAAGCGCTATGCGGCATATGAGGAGGATGCCTATAGTGCCTGCTGCCGCGGTGGCTACCCTCCATGCGGCAATGTTTCCGGCGCCGCCAAAAAGTTTGAGCCCCAGGGCTATGAACCATTTCCCCAGGGGAGGGTGGACCACGTTCTCCGCCTGGGGCAGCCAGTTATCGGTCTGCCCTGCTGCGAACAAAGCATTAACAGCTGTCCCGTGTATGGTTTTCGGCCAGTCCCGCGCTTCTCCCGTCATAAGCATGGTCCAGGCGTCCTTAACGTAATATGTTTCGTCAAAAACCAGGCCTTTAGGGCTGCCGAGCCGTATAAACCGCAGAAGGCCGCCAAAAATAGTGACTGTAAGCGTGACTATCCAGCCCATCGCCTGCCGCCCGCGGCTAGTATGCGTGTAAGCCTGCAGCTGGCTCCATCCGGGCAGCAGTTTCCGATGATGGCTGGGGACCAGAGCTATACGGGAACCGCCGGTACTGCTGCCGTGCAGTACGCGCATGCGGGATTTTGTGCGTATACCGGGGTGGTACCGCCGGCCGCATGTACCGGCTGCGGGCCCTGCGCTGCCGGCCCCGTCAATATTATTGCTGCTGCTCTCGTCTGGTTCCATAGTTTAAGATACCGTGTCTGGCTTGTGATGTGTTCTCAGCCCTATTATATCTGCTGTGTCCAACACGCGGCATGCTTGCCGATCCGCAGTACGGTGTGTCCCGGCTGATTTTTATCCACGGGTTTTGTAAAACTGTTTTTAGTATTAATGATATTAATTCTCAATATATAATTATTGAGGATGGATTGTGCAGGAAATTGGGCGGAAAGGCAGATAGGTACCGGTAAATACCGGCAGATTTCAGCAAAGGCTGAAAGGCGGCAGCTGATATCAGCAGGCAGTGGAACGGATGCAGGAAAGCATCAAAAGCAATATCAGAAAAGGATATAGGATGGCGTCAGAACAGACGGAAGGGAAGGGGGTCCTGCAAACAGGAACAGCAGTGCGGAAAGCAAGCAGGGCAACAGGCGGAAAAGGAAGGTCCTGCTTATTGTGGTCCCTCTGCTTTTAGCGCTTGCGGCAGCCGCAGGGCTTGCTGTAGCATACCGGATCGGTATGCGGCAGCACAATGGGCCGCAGGGTACGCAGACATCCCGCATAGCGCGCGGCAGCCATAGCGCACGCGGTGATAACTCCAATCCTTCTGCTTCGCCCGGTACTGACGGGCGGGAAGGCAGCGATGCCGGCAGCTCCGGACGTGTAAACAGCAGCGGCAAAGGTACCGGCAGCGATGCCGGCGGCGATAACAGTATCGAGGATTTCCCCGGCACGGATGTGTACAAGCCGTATATCCCTTCAAACAGTCCCCGCGCGCCGAAGGATGCTGAACGCGGGCAGGGTGCCGGCAGCACTGCAGCCTCCGACGCAGGCCCCTCCTCTGCGGCAGGCAGAAAGCCCCGGTACGGCAGCTACGTTAAACTGACCTTTGTTGATCAAGCTGAACGGAATGGGAAAACCCTGCCGAAGGTCGTTAACGGCGAACTTACGGTCAGCAAGGACGATGTCCCGAATGCATACGGTATCGACACAGAGATCTTCGTGAACCGTAACGGATTCCGCAACACAGAGATCCGGGTAAAAGTGCCTTTCTATGCTGAGGCAAGCCATGTCCATGTTTCGGCACAGGATTATCTGAGCAACACTGCCGCGCAGGTAGCGCTGACCGGTGCTTCAAGCGATATCCATCAGATCACTTTCGCCGACTACCTGAGCCAGCTCAAGCCCCATGGTGCGCAGATATCAGTCAACGGGACAGAGGTAAATAGCCCTGTTACCGCTGTCGATACTAAAAAAGCTGAGGTAACGGTAAAGCTGCCTGGGAACAGGCATATTTCGGATCTGTATATGCAGGTGCGCGGCGCAAAAGAATATATCCTGCGCAACAGTACCTTGGATGATAGCAATGCGCAAAAATATAAGTTTGCTTACGACAGCGGCACAAATACACTGAGATTCTCTGTTGACCCTCTTGACCGTGACTGCGACATACATACGGCTGTCAAAGACGGTGCTATGCCTGACCTGAAGAAAGCAGATATCTCTGTAGGGTTCGGCAGGGATCATCATGCCAGGTTCAGAGAGCTGCGGGTCGATAATACGAAGCAGGCGGTGGATGCCGGGAATTCGGTGAAGCTGAAACCCGGAAAGCACGTGTTTACTTTGTATTTCCGTGAACCTTTCCGCGGGAAGATCAAGGAAGTTGTCGTTACCGACCGTGAGCATCGTACAAACCTTGTCCGCAGAGGGGCGCTGTTTGATGTCGAGGAACAGAAAAACGGATATTACTATTATCTTGGGGCGCTCCTGATAGGGACTGAGCTTCAGTCTGATTCCACGATTGACATCGTGTATGAAGACGGGCCGGATTCTCCGGCGCAGGGCCGCGGGCAGGACGGTCTGCAGGGGGATCAGGATGCTTCCGGCCGCGATAAACGGGAGGAGAGGCCCAGTCCCGGCCCCAACTCTTCAGATACCGGCTCCGCTGACCCTGACGCTATGAAGGAAACCAACAACCTTAAGGATAAATATCCGGCAGTATTCCTCGAAAGCCCAGGCCTTCTGGCGGTCAACTCCGGTATGACGACTGAGGGCGACATGCTTGACGTGACCGGATTCATCGGGTATGTCAAAGATGATGACGAGATCAAAGATATCAATGTCTATCTTGTGGATAACCGGGGAAACATGGTCTCAGACCCGGTCCATCTGACAAAAAATGATGTGACGAAGAAAGCCATCAGCCGAAGGGCCGGCAGCGCGGCTTACTCGGGTAATGCTTACCTGTTCAGTACCAGGCTGAAAATGACGGCATTCAATATCAATGTCAAAGTTGAAGTTACGACCAGGAAAGGTGAAACTGCAAGCATCGTCCGGCGTACGTTCTTCGACAAACTGGCTCCGGAAGTGGAATATGAAGTCCATGACCGCGCACCTGATTCTGATTCCGTGCGCCTGACCGTCAGGTCAACTGACAACTCCCTTAAACTGGGTCTGTATCAGGACGATTCCCTGATCGTAGATGAGGATAAGACCGTTATTTCGTTTGCGGATGGCGGGGTAGAAGTGGTGAAGGAAATTGTTGTGCCGCTGAAGGCGGGGCAGAATACCATCACCCTTAAAGCAACCGACCTGGCGAATAATCAGACGGTTAAGCGGCTTTATGTCTATCGTACAGGCGAGTAACTAATCCATATAGGTATTAGGGATAAAGTATAGGAAAGAATGTCAGTAATACGTACTATCACTTTTACTTTATGTGCAAGACGACTAACGATTAATAGCGGATTGAAATGTTTCACTCTTTATCATCTAGCACGGCAAGGATCATAATTATTTTTGCGGCATCTTGAGCATCCAGATATGGTAATGATACTTCGTCAGTTGTTGCAGTTAGTTTCACTTTCTCGTGGTGGAATAATCGAGAAACCGGACTGGAAGTTTTTGTAATAAGCATTATTCGTTTTAATAGTCTGATTAGCTAAGGTATCTTTAGTATTTAGTAACGAATTTGTCATTTTGCATATCTTGGTATGAAAGAAATCGCTGCATAGAACATCACTTATTTAAATAGTCAAAATAAATTGACTCTAAAGAATCGTGCTGCGGCGCTAGAAAATCAAGTGTCGTCTTGGACTCTACTGCGTACTGGAATAACTCTCTTGTTGAAATATTCAATGCGATGTATTTATTTTTATGAGTATTATCAGTAACATGTGACACAGATATCCCATGGTAATTGAGTGAGTCTAATAGGCTTGTTGAATTATCTGGTATACCAAAGACCACAGCATTTTTTTGATACTGAAGATTCTCAAGAGAATCATAAACTTGGATCTTTCCATGGTTAAGTATTGCTACATGTGTGGCGGTCAGCTCCACTTCACTCATAAGGTGTGATGACAATAATACGCTTTTGCCTTCTTGAGCAAAATTAGTTAATTTCTTGCGCATCCATGCGACTCCGTTCGCATCAAGTCCATTTATTGGTTCGTCAAGTATGAGCATTTCCGGGTTACCGATTAAAGCTACACCTAGAGCAAGGCGTTGTTTCATGCCGAGGGATAAATCATCTACACGTTTATTCGCACTAGCCTCTAATGAAATCTGTTTAAGAATATCTTGTGCAGCATGGTCGGGCGATTGCAGCATAAGCCGATGCGCATGAAGCTCCAGTAATTTTTTACAGGTTAACCTGGTGTCTAACCAAAGTGGGTTAAGCAGTGTACCGATTTTTGTTATCGGAGAGGGAAGTTTGGGATACCTATCATTGTTGAACAGTGCCTCTCCCTCATCTGATGAGGTGAGACCGCAGATAATATTCAAAAGTGTACTTTTCCCTGCTCCATTGGGGCCGAGCAAGCCCACTATCTGTCCTGGCAAAACGTTAAAGGAAATAGAATGAAGTACTATATTAGAGTTATAGGACTTTTTTATGTTTTTAACTTGGAGTTTCATCGCCATGGTTTATATGTCCTTAATCGAATTATTCCCAGTAACTGTATCGCAAAAGACCATATGAACAGCCCAATAACACCCCAATACCAATGCAGTTGTTGTGAAGAAGTTATCCATATAGTTAGGGAAGCTGGAGTATATTGTAGGAAATGCTGTATAAGAAGCGGATTGATAGCTCCAGATAATGCAGCTAAGATAGGCAATCCCCACATGATTCCGAGATATACAAATATTGTTCCTGCGGTTGAAATAATTGTGAACCCGAGTCCTGATCCGATGAGTGAATAAGTAATTGCTAGCAAAAGTATATTTAAGAGGCTAAAAAGCATGTTCTGCAAAGGGACGAAACTTAACTGCAACTTTCCAATTACCACGATAGCTTCGATAATACACCAGTTTATCAAGTAAGCAAGGATGAGAGATGCTACAGAGACTATTGATACGGCGCTGATTCTTCTCAATTGAATTTTGAGTTTATTCGGATTCGCTAGTATGTCAAGCACTATAGTGCCGTGTGAGAAATAACCTGTTATGGCGACTACCGATAGAATTCCTATTAAAAATGGGGTAGTGTCATCTCCAGCGGTAATCGGTATAAGAATACTCGTTCCAGGTTTGCTAGTAAATAGAATCCCCAATCCGAGCGTTAGCTTAAGGCATATAGTAAAAACCGCAATGATCCTAGTTGATTGCAGAGCGAGTAATTCTCTTAGATGAGTTGTCACTGGAATCCCTATATTTATTATTTCTCTATTTATACTGGTTTTTATTATTTTGGTGATGTTTCGAAATTGCTGCGCCAATCAACAGTACGATGGTCCCTATAATTAATGACACAACACCAACTAATATACTTTGGGCAAGGAGTATTTCTGAGTGGGATGCGTTTGTCTCTCGCGTGACATCATCGGTGACTTGGCCTGTTGCATACCACATAAGGAGTCCTGATAATATAGTGAAAACTATCGCTGTAATCCATGCTGGACGAGATTTGAAGTTCATATTAGGCCTTTCTATAATTTAAAACGTAAATGATTAATGTATTATCTATACTAGTATAATTTGTAAACAGCTATTAATATATCAATATTCAAGACGGCCTACTTTACTCTTACCGTAAAAACACCATCCAGAGAATGTGTATAAAAACAATCTGCTACAGCTGTTAGTCAATTTTACTTTAAATGTAATAGCTGTAGCAGATAGAGAATCAAAGTTTATCGGATTCCCAAAAGTCGTTTGATTTGCTTAATGACCCAGTCAATTGCCTGTCCTGCTCCTATCCAGCGAAGAACAGTCCCTCTATGGGCCCAAGCCCACTGTACAGCTCTTGCGCCGTACCTTGCGAGTATGCTTAAGAGTCTGAAAAATGCACCCATTTCTTATATCCTTTCTTAATTTGTCTTACTGGGGCCAGTATCAATACCGGTCCCAGTAAGCATTCTTTCATTGGTAAAGGGATGCTACAAATCATGGCCTAAAAGTTGTAACAAATGTTACATCCGGCAAATATAATATTTTCAGGATTGTTAAGTTAATAATTTTCTCTTTTTAATCGTAATTTAGCTTTGATAAAAGTAAAAGTGTCTGTGCTATATTACTGTGTATCAGTAGTTTGCCTGCAGCCAGCCAGAGTGATAGGTTACTTGTATGACCGAAACAGATGGGCCAAGCATGGATAATAATGCCGAGGCGGCAGATAGCCCTGTTGCCGGCGGGCATAGCCCCGGCAGCGTATCCGGCAAGGCTGGCAGTCCCGGCAAAGTGTTTGAAAAGATGCGCGGCAAAGTAGTGCTTGCTGCTACGCCTATAGGAAACACTGCCGACGCCTCGTACCGGCTTGCAGCCCTTATAGAGAATGCGGATATTATTGCGGCGGAGGACACCCGCAGGCTGTATGATCTGGCTAACCGTATGGGTGTGCACGTTAGCGGGCAGGTTGTTGCATACCATGACCATAACGAGCGCGGCAAGGCAGATCCGCTTCTGGACCGTGTGCAGGAAGGCGCAACCGTACTTGTGGTTTCTGATGCCGGGATGCCCACGATCAACGATCCGGGGCTTGCTATTGTCCGGCGTGCGATAGCCCGCGGCCTTTCTGTTACCTGTGCCCCCGGCCCTTCGGCGGTGCTGGATGCACTGGCGCTGTCAGGGCTGGCCACTGACCGTTTCTGTTATGAAGGCTTTCTGCCCCGCAGGCATAACGAACGGCTGAAAGCACTCCGTGCGCTTAAGGCAGAAACGCGGACGATCGTGTTCTATGAGGCCCCGCACCGCATCCGTGAGTCGATGGATGACCTTTTCAGCGTGTTCGGTCCGGGGCGCTCAATGGCTCTGGCCCGTGAACTGACGAAAGATTATGAGGAAGTCCGCCGCGGTACGATCGCACAGATCCGTCAGACTGTAACGGATGATCCGCCTCGTGGGGAGATAGTCCTGGTCATCGCCGGGGCAAGTGCTGAGGAGGCGGCACAGGTTACCGGGCAGGTTTCGCCGGCTGCGAGTGCTGAGGGCCTCGCACGGGAAGCTGTCCGTTATTCCGAAATGCATAATGTGAAAGTCAAGGATGCTATCGTCCGTATTGTTCAGGAGCATCCCCTCCCGGACGGTTCATTGCCTAACCGGAAAAAAGTGTATGCCGCAGTACTCGCCCTCAAGGATGTGGGAGCAGAAGATACAGGACCAGAGGGCATAAAGGGCGCGTGAGACAAGACAGTCAGGGCTGATCAAGGGAATCAAAGAGGACAGCAAAGCATTCCTTAACATGGGGCCCTCCGCTTTGTGAAATATATTCCAGCAGCTCCGGGGTAGAATTCGGGTTTGCTATAAGCCAGCACCGCAGCTGGGGGATATTGCGTGCTATATACCACAGGATCTCAGCGTCACTGTGTGATACAGCGACATACGGAGTCAGCTTCAGCGGCGGCGGGGGAGGTGCCGGCATCATGCTACTGATTTTGTATTTTCGCATCATAAGAGATGCCTTTCCTGCCTTTCTTGCCGCGCTGGTCTGTGTGGCCGCCGATCTGCGTGGCATTGCCCGATGGGAGATAGCGTTCGCGCTGTGCATCAAGTATTGCCCTGAGCTGCGGATTGCTGAAACAGATAACCCCTTCGTCATGGCCGGGCCATCGGGGGTGGTCCCACAGCATTTTGAGACAGTCAGTATACGTGAAATTGAATATCCCCGCGAGTCTACCGATTGACAGGTATGCTTTTTCCTCGGCTTTTTCACTGATGCTCAGGCAGGCAAGGTCGCACGCGGTCCTCACAGGTGAGGTCAGGCGCTGTGTGCCGAGGTATGACAGATGCTCCTGCGGGATATCCCGGTTGGTGACGCGGATAGCCCGGCCGTATATTGGTGTGCGGAAATGCGACCGCGAGATGATATCAATAGTACGCGGGAAATCACCGCCGACCCATATCCAGGAGGCGACTAACCCGCAGGCAACAGCATTGTAGGGCAGAAGGCTCTGTATGATAGCAGCCCTCCCCTGGGTGCTTGCCGCCTGGACATTGACGAAAAATGAGTGGTTATCCAGCATTGTGATAGCCCCGGTATTGATAAGGCGTCTCAGACCTATGCTTCCGCTTATCTGGTTCGCCCTGAAAATCGGTGTCCTGGAGTAGCTGATTTTTCCGCGGAGTACGTAAAGGGCAGAGTTTTTAGGTTCGCTGAGGCTGCGTGTTATTTCATAGATGTTCTCGGCGAGCGTGAGATCGTCATGGCCGGTGCTGCCTGCAGCCCGGGCCTGCTGCGCAGGGACCCTGCGATTATGCGTATATCCGCCGGCTGCATGGTGCTGTATTCCTGCAGCGGCCAGTCCTGTTCCCATAACGGCTCCTTTATTTTGACATTACAGTTGCCGGCGTTGCACTATCTGTATCTGTATTGCCGGCTTTGGCGCCGGGGCGTTCCCCGGTACAGCGTTTCAGTTTATGCACTTTTTACGGTTATGGGCCGGAGCTTGAGGAAAATGTGGATAATGCGGATAAGTCTGTAAGATTGCAAAATTTTTGTGGACAGAGTGCAGCGGATAAACAGGAGGATATTGGTTATCCTCCTTAACCCACAGTGGATAATATATGATCCGCAGGTATCCATATGGATAACCCGCGGGATAACTTTATATATATTTTTGTCTGCGTTGATAGGGATAATCAGCCTTATGAGTCATGTATTAGTAGCAGTTGCCTGGCCTTATGCGAACGGACCGCGCCATATCGGGCACGTTGCGGGGTTTGGTGTACCGTCAGATGTTTATGCACGGTATGAACGCATGAAGGGCAATGATGTACTGATGGTCTCCGGGACAGATGAGCACGGTACCCCTATTCTGGTGCAGGCAGAGGCTGAAGGCGTATCGCCGCAGGAGCTCGCTGACCGGTATAACCGTGTGATTGCACAGGACCTGTGCGACCTTGGCTTGAGTTATGACCTTTTCACGAGGACTACTACGAAGAACCATGAAAAAGTGGTCCAGTCCATGTTCACCCAGTGCCTTAAAAACGGATACATATATAAAGGTACACAAATGGTCGCTATCTCGCCGTCCAGCGGGCGCACGCTCCCTGACCGTTATATCGAAGGGACCTGCCCCATCTGCGGTTATGACGGTGCACGCGGGGACCAGTGCGATAACTGCGGTAATGGGCTTGATCCCGTTGATCTTATTGACCCGCATTCTAAAATTAATGGGGAGATACCGCGGTTTGAAGAAACTGAGCACTATTTCCTTGACCTTCCGGCATTAGCTGAAGCGAACCTGGCCTGGCTGAAAACCCGCAAAGGCTGGCGCACTAATGTGATCAATTTTTCTATTGGCCTGTTTGATGAGGTCAAGCCCCGTGCAATCACACGTGATATTGACTGGGGTATCCCGGTGCCGGTTGACGGATGGATAGACAATCCCAATAAAAAGCTTTATGTGTGGTTCGATGCTGTTATCGGCTATCTGTCTGCTTCTATTGAATGGGCGCGGCGTAAAGGCGATCCCGGCTTATGGAGCGAATGGTGGAATAATGCCGATTCCCCGGCTTATTACTTCTTAGGCAAGGATAATATTACTTTCCATTCCCAGATATGGCCTTCGGAGATACTCGGGTATAACGGCGAAGGCAGTAAAGGCGGAAGCCGCGGTGATATGGGGAAGCTCAATATGCCCTCCGAAGTCGTGGCGTCTGAGTTCCTGTCCATGGAGGGCAAGAAGTTCAGTTCTTCGCGCGGTATCGTTATTTATGTCAGGGATATCCTTTCGCGGTATCAGGTGGATGCCCTGCGGTACTACATTTCAATAGCCGGTCCGGAGTCGTCTGATTCTGATTTCACATGGGCCGAATTCGTCCGCCATAATAATGAAGAGCTTGTGTCCGGCTGGGGCAATCTGGTCAACCGTGTTGCAGTTCTGCTTTATAAGAATTTTGGCAGGATCCCCCATATCGACCCATCGGATCTGCGCGATATCGATACCGGGATACTGCATACTGCTGCAGATGGCTTTGAGACAGTCGGCAGGCTGCTGGATAACCAGCACCAGAAAGCAGCGCTCTCCGAAGCCATGCGTATCGTTGGAGAGATCAATAGGTATATCTCAGCAACAGAGCCATGGAAAGTCAGGGATGACGAGGTACGCCTCGCAGTTATCCTACATACTGCTGCGCAGGCTGTTATGGATGCCAATACCCTTCTTGCACCGTTCCTCCCGCATTCTGCGCAGAAAGTCTATGAGGCTTTGGGCGGATCAGGCACGTTCTCTGCCCTGCCGCATCTTGAAGAGGTGTCTGACCTGGATGATCCCAATTTCACTTATCCTATAATTACAGGCGATTATAAGCTGGGCGTCAATGTACATCCCTGGGGCAGGGAAGCGATCGTTGACGGAACTGAAATACACAAGCCTGAACCTGTTTTCCAGAAGATACCGGAGGAAGCTGTTGATGAAGAGCTCAGCCGCTTCAACCAGGGCCTTGCTGAACGTCAGGAGAAGGAATCCGCGCGGCTTGAAGCTGAAAAACGGAAACTGAAAACTGCTGAATAATTAGCGGATGAACAGGTTGTGGTTGAATGGCCGGTTGGGCAAACAGCTAAATAGCCGGGCATAAATAGCTGGGCAGCGAGCGGCCAGGCTGCGCGGCATTCACGCGGCATCCGTCCAGTTATTATACCCCGCAGCTCAAAATTCACAGGCTGTTTTAAGGGAAATCAGGGATAAGCATTAAGGTTAGTGCCGTTTAATAATAACTAACAACGTAAAAGTTGGGTAAGAGAATCCTCTCTTAATAATTGAACCTTTCTTCTCTCCTTCTCTCTGATAGCCCGGTTTCACCGGGCTTTTTAATTTTCTGCGATCCTGCCCATCCCATCCCAATTCCGCAGACTCCTGCCTGCTTGAAGCCAGTCCTGTAAGGCCGAGCCTGCGAGCCTGTGTTGAAGCCCGAATCCTCACAGTTCAGGATTCATACGTTTTATGTGGTACTGGTATTTATGTATCAGCGGATCAAACCCATGCTCGCTGAGCACACTGTGCAGCCGGTCAACATCCCAGGGCTTTACAGTAAGCGTATGGGGTTTCGGCAGCAGATGGAGCGTCGTAGTAAAATGCCGCAGGACTGTGTCGGGCCGGGTCTTCAGCTGTTCGTTATAACGGCGGGGGAGGACCGCCCTGCTGCGTGCAAGCCGGTTGATCGCCGTCTGATCGCATAAGAACATCCGTTTTTCAGCGCACAGTTCGCGGCATCCTGCGAATAACCCTGTACTTCGGATTTCGGGCATATTCAGCAGGAGCACACCTGAATTGAGATAATCCCCGGGGATCGTGAACCCGGCTGTCGGCATCAGCCTGCCATAGTGGTCAGGAACCCCCGCAATCTGGACGTTGGAAATATCTGCAGCATAAAGCTCGCCAGGGTCCTTCCGGCATACAACGTCAGTGTCTAAATACAGCATGCGGTCCGGGAGCTCAATGAGATCAGCGTACAGCCGCAGCATACAATACGGAGAAAAACGCGTATCCATATTTGCGTATGGCAGCTGGGTATTGAACTGTACGCTTATATCAATAAGTTTCGCGCTGCCCCCGCATGCGGAATCCTTTATGAGGCTGTCTATATACGATATATCCCTGCTGTCTATGGGCTTCCATACGTGGCCGGGGGTGGTCAGCGACGCTGTAAGCACATAAACGTTAACCGGCCCGCTGGAATGGTCCAGCAACGACAGGACCGAGATGAGCAGCCCATCCCGCATATTGCTGTCTCCGCAGTACAGGATATTCATGATGCAGGATGCACCTTTCTGTAAGCGGCATACTCGTAAGTTGACTCGCTGCTCCTGTCAACCATCGCAGCATATATCTGGTCCCTGAGCTTTTCCGACTTGACGTCCTTCTCTCCGTCCATTTCGGGGAAGAAAGGGCCGTCAATGTAGACGGTGACCTTCGGGCGCTTGAAAAACCGCCTGCGCTGATATGTTACTGTCGAGCAGAAAACCGGTACCCCATACCTGACAGGGTATGCAAAGGATTTGGCGGAAAAAGGCCTGATATGCGTGTAGAAAGGCCACACATGGGCCTCAGGATAGATCGCAATGGCAGTCCCCTCGTCAATCAGGCTGTCCATCCCCTTGTGGAAATCTTCGTGCTGGTCTTGAGTTGTCGGGACGGGGAGCATATTGGCCCATTCGAGGACCTTGCCGATTACGGGGATGCCGAAATTGGCGGGGCTCATCATAGCGGATACTTTGTTCGGATAATTCAGCGTGATAGTCAGCGCTACATCGCCGAAGGGGAGGGTATGGTTGCCGTATATGAAAAGGGATTTTCCGGCCCAGGGGCTTAATGCTTCTTTATTGACGAACCGGACACCCAGCCAGATGTACGTGTAAAACCATGACACGGCAAAAAAAATCGAGTAGGCACACTGGTACATGAAGCGGAACTTCCCGCCTTCCCTGTGCCATACATGGGAATCTTTGATCTTATACTGCTGGTTGGCGGTCTCGACCATATCGTCGGTAATGCTTGTATAAAGGTATTTTTTACGGGGCATTCTATCCCTCGGTTTGCGATGGGGATTGCGGCTGCTGCGGCTGCGGTTCCTGCGGGCTGGATGCATCCTCCTTCTGCCGGGCATTCTCAGGGTGCCAGCCGGCAATATCGGAGACATCAAAGGGGGCATCAAGGGGTTTGCCGTAAATACGTTCGTACGCTGCCTTCCTTTGGGCATCATCGGCCCGGCGCAGGGCCTTGCTCCTTTCGTCAGCCGGCAGGCTGGGATCCGGGTACAAAGTATCAAGGACATGCACTACATAGCGGTTCTTGTTGAATTCAGGGTCAGAAGGCTCCGGTTTCCCTGTATCGATGATCTCTGTGAAAAGCGACACGATAGGGATATTCAGCTGCGCCGCATAGTCGTACACCCCGTGGCGTCCCGGACGCGGCCTGCGGTAGTTGAACCACATCTGCTCCTCAGGATAGATGAGGACAGCCCCTCCGCCGCGGAAGACGCGCATCAGTGCCTCCGGGAAAAGGTTCGACAGATAGTCATGGTCCTTGGCGATGGGGATAGTATCAAAGTATTTGAGGATAAACCCGACCCAGCCCGTCATCCTCAGATTCAGGGCCTGGCTGACTACAAAAGTACGTTTCCATCCCGCGCGGCGCATCGCTTCGCGGATCGCCAGATTCTCAAGAGGATTGAAATGGTTGGCTGTTACAAGTACGCCTTCATGCCTGGAAGCAAGCTCAGACAATTTTTCCAGCCCGTCATATTCTGCAGAGGAGTTGATAATGCGTTCTGCTACCCGCATCGAGGCCCGGGCGAGGCAGTTATTGACCTTGAACCTGAAAGTACGCATGGAATGAAGCTGTCTGACTGACAGATCAAGTTTTTCCTGACGGGTAGCTGTCGGGTCTTCAGTTTCGACGGGTTTATAAGGGGTATTATTTTCGATTGCGTGGCGGATATTTTCTGCGACAGCATGCTTGCTTCCACCAATGATCATGGTTGTACCTCTGTCCCTTAAATCGTGCTATCCTCTGGACAGCTTACCTGCAGGCTACAGAACATTAATTTTACCTAAAGGGTTAGAAACCCGTGTCTGCCCGAAAATCGCATTATGCTCATAGAGATAGCCGGGCATGTGCTGCGCCGGTATTTCGTTATCCGTTAAGACGGGATACCGTCGGTTATCCATAACAGAAATCTTATGCACATGTTAAATATATTGGAGGAATTATGGCCGCCCCGGATGCGCATGACACACCTGTAAAAACATCGAATATCCAGCTTATTGGGAATACCCCGCTTCTCGAATTCACCCATTTTGAATCTGACCTGGATCTTAAGGCTAAGGTTTACGGCAAAGTTGAAGCTTTCAACCTGACCGGTTCCATAAAAGACCGTGCTGCCCTTTATATGATTGAAGCTGCCGAACGTGAGGGGAAGCTCAAACCCGGTTCGACTATCATTGAGCCGACATCGGGCAATACCGGTATTGCCCTTTCGGCAATAGGGAGCGCCAAAGGATACAAGGTCATCCTTGTTATGCCTGACACTATGTCGGTGGAACGGCGCCGCCTGATGAAAGCATACGGTGCTGAGATAGTGCTCACTGATGGGGCAAAAGGTATTTCCGGCTCTATAGAAAAAGCCGGGGAACTCCTTGCAGAGATTGAAAGTTCCTTTATGCCTGACCAGTTCTCAAATGCTGCGAATGCGCAGGCACATTATGAGACGACAGGTCCGGAGATTTGGCGTGATACTGACGGCGATGTTGATGTGCTTGTTTCGGGCGTCGGCACTGGCGGGACGATTACGGGAGCCGGGCGTTATCTTAAGGAACAGGATTCCCATGTGAAAGTGATAGCTGTGGAGCCTAACTCTTCTGCGGTGCTTTCTGGGGATAAGCCGGGGCCCCATAAGATACAGGGTATCGGCACAGGCTTCATCCCAGGCGTCCTGGATACCGCAGTTTATGATGAGATCATCCGCATAACCAATGAAGATGCTTTCGCTACCGGTGCCGCTGTTGCCCGGAAGGAAGGTATCCTGGCCGGCATTTCTTCGGGTGCCGCTGTTTCTGCCGCCCTTCAGATCGCCCAGCGTGAGGAGAATGCGGGCAAGAATATTGTTGTGATCCTTCCGGATTCCGGCGACCGGTACTTGTCTACGCCATTGTTTGCGGCAGAATGATGGAAAATAAAATAATGGAATAAGTACCGTAAGGCAAATGCGGCGAAACGGCAACGTACCTGTTTTCCCGCGTACAGTATAAAGCCTGTCTGTGTCACAAAAGTGGTACAGACAGGCTTATGCATATTAACTTATGCATATTAAACAGATATTTATTTGGCACATCTGGCAGGCATCCTTTTTATAAGGAGGGCGTCCGCCGGCTTCTCTATGCAGATTGGTATAAGGGTATTATGTCCAATAACGCAGACCTTGACCGTATACGTGAAGCAGTCAATAACGTAGATACTTCGGAGCTGGAAACGCCGATTGCGGTTCCGGACAGGAAGAAAACTGTTGCGCTGATAAAACTTACACAGGCTGTGCTGCTGCCTCAGTTCTACCACTATAAAGGGCTGGATCAGGGCCAGGCGCTGGAGGCCCTTTCGGAGCAGATGGAGGCTCAGATCTACCGCGCGCTTCAGATGCATTCCCTTGACTGCTCCCAGTGCGCAAGCCTCCGCGACAGCTTCCTCGGCTGTCTCGCGCAGATAAAATCAGACGCGATGACTGATATCCGGGCGATCTATAACGGGGATCCCGCAGCGCCGTCCCTTCCTGAGGTCGTCGTATGCTATCCGGGATTCTACGCCGCATTCATCTATCGGATCGCGCACGTACTCTACAGCCTGGGCATCCCTTATATACCAAGGATCATGTCTGAGTTCGCACATGAGAAAACAGGGATCGATATCAATCCGGGGGCTTCGATTGGCCAATATTTCTGTATAGACCATGGCACCGGTGTGGTGATAGGTGAGACCGCGCGTATAGGGTCCCATGTAAAGCTGTATCAGGGCGTTACGATAGGTGCGCGCTCTTTTGATAAGGACAGCAGCGGGAACCCGGTCAAGGGCGGCAAGCGGCATCCGGATATCGGCGACAGGGCCACTATTTACGCTAACGCTACCATACTCGGCGGGGATACGGTGATAGGGGATGACTGCGTGATTGGCGCGAATGTATGGCTTACACAGTCTGTTGGCTCTGGGCAGAAGGTATTTTATACGCCGCAAAATCGTTCTCGTTAAAGGCGTGAGCAGGTATTTCGACGCATATAGGCGCATATATGCGACACGCCGAAAAATTGTGAGGTTGAAAAATCTCATAGTTATTGTATAGTTATCTATGTCGGCATTGCCGACCAGGTTAAACCTGATAACTGAACCCTTCTTCTCTCTTCTCTCTCAACCTCCCATGTTTTGCATGGGAGGTCTTTTTATGCCCGCTGGGTTTCTGAGTTTGCCTTTTACAGCACCGCAGCTGTCAGGAAGCTGTGCATTGGACAGAATGGAACAGCAGGTGTTATCGGGCGCTGGTTCAGCGTTGGGTGTTATTTGTTACGGCAGATCCAGAAGCTGATCCGGAGAGTGTCAGAGGTTTTGTGCGCGGTTGCCAAAGTGCTTACAGCGGCAGGGGGAGGAACCGCGATAAATCATCGCGTACCCCTACTGCGCTGATATGCCCGGCGTCTTTCTCCTCCTGCCATGTTGTGAACCCGCAGGCCATGCGCAGCCAGACTGCGGGCTCAAGTTCAATAACATCAGGAGGGGTGAGGTTATGCGGATCGCTTTTGGGGCCTTCGAGTATTTTGACTGCAGCGTAAGGGGCTATACGCAGCTCCACACCGGGGCCCGGTGCCAGTTTTTCCATAAGGAACAGCGAGTATCTTACAGCCATCGCGTAATCTTTCCGCGGCAGCTGCGGGGCTATCCCTATGCCGGCAGCGGATTGTCCTGCCTGCCGGGAAGCTTCATTTTTCCATGTGCGGAGGGCATGTTCGCCCGCAAGGATATCAGAGTCTTTGATCACGGCCATATTACGATTGTGCCACACCGTCCCGCCTCATTCCTGCGCATAGTGTAATATTCGTGTATTGCATGCGTTAGAACGTGCAAAAAATTAAGAAAAGAAATATAATGAGAAGCTGGGCTGGGCGTATGCACTGTATGCCTGGTCCGCTAGCAGTAGAAATCGGCAGATGGAAATGACTGGTTTCTATAGCTGTCGAAGCTGCATACTTTGCGCAGTACAGTGCCAGCCGCAGGGCAGGGGCATTATGCGGAGCGAGGTGTGCGGCAAGGCATATGAATGTGTTAACAACAGAAGGATTATTGTTATGACACAGATTACTGCGCCTCATGAGCAGATCTCAGCTGAGGCTTTCGCGGATGAAATCCGTGACTATCTTCTTAAAGGGCAGGGAGTTAAACCAGCTGAGGCTAAAGTTGAGGATGTGTATGTAGCAGCAGCTACCGCAGTCCGCAACCATCTGTTGGATGCATGGGCAAAGACCCGCGAAGATATGGTCAGTGGGAATACCAAAGCCGTGGGCTATTTGAGCGCTGAATTCCTTATGGGACGCCAGCTTCGCAATGCTCTGCTCAATGCAGGCCTTACAGAGCAGTTTAACAAAGCAGTTGCTGAGCTGGGTTTTGACCCGCACGATGTGATCACTGCTGAACCTGAGCCGGGCCTGGGTAATGGGGGCCTTGGACGTCTTGCAGCATGCTTTATTGATTCTCTGGCATCTATCGGTGTTCCCGCATTTGGGTACGGCATCCAGTATCAGTACGGTATTTTCCGCCAGGAATTCGATGATAAGGGCCGCCAGTACGAACGCGCCGATTACTGGCTTGCTAACGAGAACCCGTGGGGCCATACTGACTATAACCGTGATGTCCGCGTTAATTTTGGCGGGCATGTAGAGGATAACAACGGCAGGCGTGTGTGGAATCCTGACTGGTCTGTCCGTGCGGTCCCTGTAGATTATCTTGTACCTGGCTATGAATCGGGCCGTGTCAATACTTTGCGTTTATGGACTGCAAAGGCTTACCATGAGATCGACCTGCGCGCATTCAACCGCGGCGAATATTATCAGGCTGTAGAAAACCAGGTAAAGGCTGAGGATATAACCAAGATCCTGTATCCTGAAGATTCAACCCCCCAGGGCAAGTCCCTGCGCCTGCAGCAGCAGTATTTCTTCGTTGCCGCTTCACTGCACGACGCTATCCGTACTTTCTATCCGGGGCAGGATAAGCCGGATATGGCTACCTTCCCGAATAAGATCACATTCCAGCTCAACGATACCCATCCTGTAATCGGGATCCCGGAACTTATGCGTATCCTTATTGATGAATATGGCTATGACTGGGATACTGCGTGGGATATCACTACGCGCACTTTCAACTACACATGCCATACACTTCTTCCTGAAGCGCTTGAGATCTGGCCTGCACGCCTGATCAGGGAACTGCTCCCGCGCCATATGGAGATCATTGAACAGATCAACGAGCGTTTCGTGTCGCTTTTGCAGACGCTGACTGATGACAGTGCAAAGATCGACCGTATGAGGATCGTGACTTCCGGCGATGATCCGCAGGTCCGCATGGCTTATCTGGCGACTGCCGGCGGCACACATGTTAACGGCGTTGCTGAACTGCATTCCCAGCTTCTGAAAGATGTGACGCTTCGTGATTTCAGTGACCTTTTCCCGAACAAGTTCACAAATGTTACTAATGGTGTTACCCCCCGGCGCTTTGTGCGCCTTGCCAATCCGCGTATGTCTGACCTGATCACCGAAGGACTGGGCACAGATACATGGATCTCTGACCTGTCAAAGCTTGAAGGCCTTGTACCGCTGGCGGATGATGGGGAGTTCGTGCATAGGTTCGCTGAGGTAAAGCGTGCCAACAAGCGCGATTTCGCTGGGTTCGCAAAAGAGCATTATGGTTTTGATGTCAATCCTGACACCATGTTCGATTCCATGATCAAGCGCTTGCATGAGTATAAGCGCCAGTCACTCAAGATCCTTGCTGTTATCGCCCGCTATGCTTCGCTGAAGTCAGGCGAAACGGATGTGAACACCTTCACTCCGCGTACCGTGATTTTCGGGGCAAAGGCTGCGCCCGGCTATGCCATGGCCAAGGAAACGATCCAGCTTATCAACAATGTTTCCCGTGTTATCAATAATGACCCCGATATCCAGGGCAAGCTGAATGTGCTTTTCCCATGGAACTACAACATTGAGCTTTCCCAGAACCTGATCCCTGCGACTGAGCTTGACGAGCAGATATCCCAGGCCGGTAAGGAAGCTTCCGGGACAGGCAATATGAAGTTTGCCATTAACGGCGCCCTTACTGTCGGTACTCTTGATGGTGCGAATGTTGAGATCCGTGAACGGGTTGGCTACGAGAACTTCTTCCTTTTCGGCATGACTGTTGATGAGGTCGAGGCCCTGTATGCTGAAGGCTATGATAAGGGCATGTCCCGCCAGTATTATGAGAACGATCCCCGCCTGAAGCGTGCAATCGATATGGTTGCTGACGGTACATTCTCTGAGGGCGACCGCAGCACTTATCAGAACCTCGTCAATGACTGGCTGAGCAAAGATTACTTCATGACGCTTGCCGATTTCGGAGCCTATATGGATATCCAGAGCGAGATCGAGAAAACGTACGCTGATGAAAAGAAGTGGTTCCGCATGGCACTGCTCAACACGGCGCGTACGGGGTATTTCAGCTCAGACCGCTCTATTGAAGATTATCTTGAGCGTGTATGGATGACCGGCCCCCTTCCGGAGGATCCGCAGCTGAAAGCACGTGAAAATTAGCAGCAGGCACAGAGGCCGGGCATCCTGCTGTCCAGCCTCGCCTGCATGGTATCTCTTCCCTGCCTGTGAGTGCGGGCGGCTAGTTTTGCGGGTACAGCCTGCTGATGCTGTTCTGGTACCGGCTGCCTGGAATTGAGCTGGTATCAGGATGGCTGACAGATGATAAAAAGTTTGGGGTTGCCCTCTATAGAGGGCAACCCCAAACTGTATCTAATGTGATTATATTATTGGCCTCTAGCCCGCGGCAGGGGACTAACCAGTACTGAACTGGTACTGAAGAAGTTCGCCTGACTATTCAGCTTTTTCCTGGATCTCTTCAGCAGCTTCGTTTTCCTCTTCATCGTCAAGATCCAGCTCGACTGGTGATGAGCTGTTCTCCCACGGTTCTTCCCATGGGTCGTACTCAGGGTTCTGCTGCTTATAGATATAAAAGCCAACTAATCCGGCTAACAGGGCGCCGAAAATCAATGCGAAAAACTTCCAGCCGCTTCCGGACTTGCGTTCGTCCATAAGGGCTCCTTTCTGTAAGGGATGCGTAAGGATCATCCTTTGCATCAATACCACTATTCTATTCTTATTTTGTGGCGAATGCGTAATAACACGCCGATATTGCCCTGAATTTTTATCTTTGCAGAAATTAACCCTTGTTAATAAAGGCGTGTCGCGGCGTGTCGAGATAGTGGGGGATGGCTGCGCCTTCTTCTTAGCCTTTTGTACTTAGCCCTTTGCGGTAAAATTCTCTGTATGGATATGCGGACAGCCGCGGCGTCAGCAGCGCGTATACGCAAGAAAACAGGATCGGCAGCAGCGGCAGCTGCGGTGGTATCGGAGGCAAAAGTATGGTGAAAAATAAGGCAGAAAGTACCGCCAGAAGGGCGGTAATGGTGCGGGACAACGGTAACCCATACCAGGAACCATCGCGTGGCTCACGTACCGGCGGCAATGGATGGTTTCCGGGATCGCCCAGACCGGACAAGGGCCAGCGCAGTTTTGAACGCAAGGTACGCCTGCGGAAGTGGAAGTACGACTGGGAGAACGGCGGCACTAATATTACGGTGATCCTTATTGCGTTGTGTACGCTAATATGGGCTGTTGAGGAAATCATGTATTTCATCAGCAGACAGACTCTGGAATCAGCAGCGTCCTATGCTGAGCTGATCCCCAGTTTGTCTTTCAGCCGCCCCTGGACTATGCTGACTAACCTGTTCCTGCATGCGGTGCCGGACCCAAGCCATATCCTCTTCAATATGATCTCACTGTATATCGGCGGGATGATGCTGGAACGGCTGCTGGGGCACTGGGAATTCCTCGCATTGTATCTTATAAGCGGGTTTGCCGGATCTGTTATGTATGTTATCTGGTGGACGTATTTCGGTTCGGGGAATTTCGAGGCCGTACTCGGTGCGAGTGGCGCGATATTCGGGCTGTTCGGCGCGGCGATAGTGGCTTCAGCAAAAATGGGCGTGCGATCGGGGATGCAAACAGGGATGCGTTCAAACAATCTGGCCCTTATCATTTTCCTGGGGCTTGTGCTGATCGTCCCTATGATGTTTGGAAGGGTAGCGTGGCAGGCCCATATAGGCGGGGCTGCTGCAGGGGCTTTCCTGGCCTGGCTTATGACGTCAGGGCTGCCGGCTCTCCGCGCTAAAAGCATCGGCAGGCGGATGTGGATCTACGGCAGTGCGTTGTCCGCAGCGCTTGTTGTGCTCTGGCTGGTTTTCGGGCTTTTAGGCCCGCGGCTGGTGTAGGGGGGAAGCCGATAGTATTCCCTATCTTGATCTATTGATTGTGTTAACTGGTTGTAAGCCCGGCAAAATCAGTTAAAAATATTTAATATGCTGCGCGCCCTCTGAGGATTAAGAGTATATTTGTGCTTGTTAGGAGATATACACTTTGAGCAAGGGAGCCTCAAATGGGTTACAAAGCGCCGCGGAATGATAAAGGCGAAATAGATTACGGTGTAGGGCTGGATCTGGGCAACGGTTCAGTCGGATGGGTTGCGATGGATAAAGATTATCATCTTATCCGTGCCCGCGGCCATGAACTTATTGGTGCAAGGCTGTTTGACCCTGCAAACTCTGCTGAAAACCGCCGCGAGTCTCGTACGACCCGTCGGCGCCTGTCCCGCCGCCGCTGGCGCTTGCGTATGCTTGACTCGCTGTTTGCCTCTGAGCTTGCAAAGATTGATCCTAATTTCCTGGCACGCAGGAAATATTCGTGGGTGCATCCGAAGGATGAACAGAACCATGAGAACTGGTATGGCAGTATTATCTTTGGTTCCAAAGAACAGGATAAACAGTTTTATAAAGATTATCCGACGATTTATCATTTGCGTAAGAAACTGACGGAAGATACGGAGCGGCATGATATCCGTGAAATATATGTTGCGATCCACCATATCGTTAAGTATCGCGGCCACTTTCTGAGGGAAGGCGAGATAAATTCTGAGAATCTGTTTGATCCCGAGGGGTTTGTTGAGCTTATAAAGGATGTTATAAAGCTTAATAATTCTTATGATGAAAGCACCCCGATTTTTGAAGCTTCCCCTGCTGACGTATCAGAAGCACTTCTTAATGAGCATACAAGCCGGTCTGGCAGGATCGAAGATACTCTTGATAAACTTGATTTTTCTGTTTCAAGGGTTGATAAACATGAGCTTAAAGGTATGAGAGATGCTGCCAAGGCGGTTATCGGAGCAATTGTGGGGAATACTGCCGACTTCTCGAAAATATTTAACTTGGATAACCTGGATAAAGACAGTAAAGATAATTTGAAACTTAAATTCGCTGATTCCAATTTTGATGAGAAGTATGGAGGGGTAGTAGGATCAGGGCTTCTTGATGAAACTCAGATTGAGCTGGTTGACAGGATCCACGCTGTTTATGATGCAGTTGCCTTGAAAGGGATATTAGGTGATGCGCATACTATATCTGAGGCGAAAGTGGAATCGTATGAAAAACACCGCAAAAATTGGAAGCTGATTAAAGAGGAATTACGGACAAAAGAAAATAAAGATGAAGTTGACCTATGGTATGGGGACCTTTCAGGCAGGCAGTATAAGAACCCTCCTGATCCTGAGAAAGGTCCTGATGAAGGTTCTAAGAAAGATAGTCCGATCCGTGATTCCGATCAAAAACAGAATCTAATTAAAAAGGCAAATGATTATTTTACCGAATTAATTGATGATTCCCAGTTATCAGAGGAACAGAAGAACTGCCTCAAGAATGACATCAATAACGGGCAACTTTTTCCAGTTCAGAGATCATCTGATAATGGCGTTATCCCGTATCAGATCCATCTGAATGAGCTGCGCAGGATTATTGAGAATCAAAAGCAATACTATCCGTTCCTTGCTGAGACCTTTATCCGCAAAACGGCTGAAGGCAAAAGCTATGAGGAGAATAAAATTGTTGCCCTTCTGAAATTCAGGGTGCCGTATTATGTCGGTCCGCTTGTCAGCAAGGAGGATATGGAAGAACATAGCTCCGGTAACTCTGCATATCACTGGATGGCCAGGAATCCGGGGAGGGGCGAGGCTATTACTCCGTGGAACTTTGATGAAGTTGTTGATAAGGATGAGTCAGGTGCCCGGTTTATCAGTCGTCTGACGGGGACTGACACTTATCTGCTTGGTGAGCCAACTTTACCTCAACATTCATTGCTGTATGAAGAATATATGGTCCTCAGTGAGCTGAATAATGTCCGGCTCAATGTACGTCAGGGCAATCACTGGAGTGATAAAAACCGTCAGCGCCTGTCGTATAAGCAGAAAGAATTTCTTATTGAAAACCTGTTCAAAGAGCATAAGACAGTCACAAGAAAGAGGGCAGAGGATTGCCTCAGCTCAATGGGATGCGGAGAAGTACAGCTTTTTGGCCTTTCTGATGAGAAGAAGTTTGCCAGCTCACTGTCTTCGTATATTACGCTCAAAAAAATACTTGGGAAGGCCTTTGTTGATGATTCCGGCAACTCTGCCATATTGGAGAGGATCATTGAAGTCCAGACTGTATTTGAAGATAGGGAGCCTTTAACCCATCAGCTTTCCCTCATAGATAGCCTTACCGTTGAACAGCGTAAACAACTAGCTAAAATACACTACACGGGCTGGGGCAAACTTTCCAGGAAATTGCTGACTTCGAAGAAAGGCAGTTATAAGATCCATTCGCAGAATGAGATTATGCGGACCCAGCATAGCATTATTGATATTATGCGCGGCGATTCATTGAACCTTATTGAAATAATCCGTGATAAGAAGATTGGTATCGGTGAATGGATCGATAACGAAAATCTTGATCGGGAAACTGGAGAATCCGACGTTTCAAGGCTTGAATCCGTTTTTGAAGGTATAGTGATGTCTCCGCGTGTCAAACGTGGTGTAGTACAGGCTGTAAGGGTAATTGATGATCTTGCGAAGGCTATTGGCAACCCGCCTCAGCGTATTTTTATTGAGATGGCAGATGAAGTGCAGGCAAGCCAGCGTACAGTTTCACGGTTAAGCAGGCTTAAAGCATTGTATGGCAGCCCTTCGCTCCAGAAGGAATTCAATGATCTCAAGGATTTGCGGAAGAGCCTGAATGAGACAAAGGATGCGGACCTGCAGGAGGACAGATTATATCTGTACTATATCCAGCTCGGGAAAGACCTCTATACAGGTAAAGAAATCAGTATTGATTCCCTTTCCTCCGCGTATGATATTGACCATATTGTTCCTCAGGCGTTAACGCAGGATGATTCTATTGATAATCGTGTACTGGTGAGCAGGAAAGAGAACGCTCGTAAAACCGACTCGTATCTATATACTCCTGATCTTATTAAGAATATGAGACCTCTGTGGGGTAAACTGCTTGCTGCCGGTCTGATGAGCCAGAAGAAATACGATGCCTTAACGCGAGTTGATGATTTTAAAGATCGCGAAAAACAGCGTTTTGTGCAGCGGTCGCTGGTAGAAACACGTCAGATCATGAAGAATGTATCAACGATTCTCCGTACTTACTACGGTGAGGATACAAATGTTGTGACCCTTAAATCTTCCATTACGCACGATATGCGCAAATATTTGGGGTTCCCCTATAAGAACAGGGATATTAATGATTATCATCATGCACAGGATGCCTTGTGCATCTCAGCTGCTGGGCAGTTTATGCTCAACCGGCATTTCGTTTCTGGCGGTGAAGTAACTGATGGTGCTTCTAACGCTTATAACATGTATCTGGCTGAATATCTGCAGGAATTCCGCGATGCGAAAGCTCGTGGAGAGAGGAAAAGGAGTACGGCATTTGGATTTGTAGTTGGTTCTATGAGTTCAAAGGATGATGAGAAACGGACGGATCATCGTACCGGTGAGATCGTATGGTCTGAAACTAATGCAGAGTATCTCCGTAAGGTAATGAACTATAAGAAGATGCTCATCACGCAGAAGGTAGGCGATGTAAAAACACGCGCCCTTTATGATGAAACCCGCTACGGGCATAAGGAATCTTCCGCAAAATCAATAAAATTTGATAATTTGCGTAGAGACACTTCGCTTTACGGAGGATTTTCAGGCGCTTCTACAGCATATATGATGCTCGTTGAGTATAAAAAGAAAAATAAACTGGTGAGTATTACTGCCCAGGAAGCTTCATTGCTTGCGGTAGCCGATCAAAAAAATGATACTGTTTCTGTGATGGATGGCATACTTGCTAGTCATGGTTTATCTGGTGCAAAAATCCTTCTACCAAAAATAGTTACAGGGCAGCTGCTGGATTATTCAGATGCGCTTGTTACTCTCCAGTCTGCGAGTGAATTGAATACAGCCAGGCAAATGTGGCTGCCGCGGAATGATTATAACGATATAGATATCATTCTTAAAAGTAAAGACATTGAAGATGCTGCTCATAAGCTGGGATACGATAGTGATACCGTGCATGTTCTTCGACGAATCCAGAAACTTTTTGAAGCCGTGTTTCGGGTAGCTGAGAGTCAGTTCCCGTTGCATCAGCTTTCGAAAGATCAGCAGGAGGAAATCCTTAGGGATCCTCAAAATTATGGTTTCGGTAGTGCAGTGAAGCTGCTTGGCGGGTTGCTTAAGGCTTTGCATGCTAATGCTGAGAATACAAACTTGGCAGGTCTGGTTAAGGTGTTGCATGGGGATAAGGAGTACTCTGACGATGGAAAGGCGAAGGAATTCAAGAAATTTGGATTCTCGCCACGATGGAGGAGAATAAGCAATCCAACAGGCTTTACTTTGTCTGATTCAGATACCTTTATCTATCAGTCTCCGTCTGGTATTTTTGAGCAGAGGGTAACTGTCAAAGAGCTCAAAGAAAAAGCGGATAAGCAGAAATAGTAAGAATAAAAATATCCCCCTCCTTCAGGAGGGGGATTAAAGCCTTAAGGCTGAGTCTCTAAAGGACCCGGTGAAGCTTGACCGAAGTCTTGCTTTATTTCAATATTCATGTCTATCAGATCAATGATTTAGACCTTAGATTGTGACCAACAATCCTCTATTAGTATATCACGTTTTTGGAGGTGGTCATGGCGTGGCGGAATATTGTTATAACTAAGCATTCCAAAATCTCAGCTAAAATGAATCATCTGGTTATCCTGACGGATGATGATTCATTCCAGTTGCCGCTGGATGATGTTGCGATTATTGTTGTAGAAACGACCAGGGCAGTCATCACAACACATGCAATGTCAGAATGCCTGGCGCGTAATATCAAACTGATATTTTGCGATTCTAAAGGTTTGCCGATTGGGGAGAGCCTGCCTTATAAAATCAATACGAACCGTGTGGCCAATATACGGAAACAGTTTCAATGGGATCAGGAACTCAAAGATATGCTGTGGCAGCGCATTGTACAAGAGAAAATTGCGCATCAGGCATATGTGCTGAGTGAAATTGACTGCGAAGATGCGGAGACGGTCCGGAGGCTGGCATCTGTGGTTACTGCGGGTGATATGGATAACCGTGAAGCTGTGGCAGCCCACATGTACTTCCCTCGGCTGTTTACATATGAGTTTGTAAGAGGAGATGATTCAAACCCTGTGAATGCACTCCTGAATTACGGGTATTCGATCATCTTATCGGAAACTTGCCGTCAGGTGGCGCAATATGGATATCTATCTGAGCTCGGCATCCATCATGATAATGACAAGAACCCATTCAACCTGGCATGCGACCTGATGGAGCCGTTCCGGCCTTATGTTGATAAGCGTATATATGAGCTTGAAGAAAAAGAGCTGAATCCCGGGACTAAGGTCAAGCTGGTAGAGTTGCTGAGGGACGAGATCTCTGAGCAGAATACGAATCTTTCACATCTTATTGAGTTGTATGTAAGGGATTCGCTCCGCTACCTTGACGGAAGTGGAAAACTGCCTGAGTTGGGATTCATACAATGAGGTATAGGGTTATGCGTGTAATGGTTTTCTTTGACCTTCCAACAGTAACAGATGCAGACCGGAGGAATTACCGCCAGTTCAGGAAGTCTCTGATAGAGGAGGGGTTCCTGATGATTCAGGAGTCAGTATATGTGCGGATTGCTACTACACGTGAATCTGCGCAATTTCTGGAATCGCGTGTTGCCTCCTTCGTTCCGCCTAGAGGCGTTATCCAATCCCTTATCGTGACTGAAAAGCAATATGCAGGGATGAGATTCCTTGCAGGGGAGAGCGTTAAAGATATTTCAAATTTCGATACAAAGACGGTGGTCATATGATCTCACGAATCACAATCCCTCCATTAGAGCCTTTTGATTTGGATAAGGGGCTGAATATTATTAGCACAAACTCGTTGAGTGTATTCTTTTCGCTCTCGCAGGGTATTAAAGGCAAGAACGAAATGATGCATTTTTATGATGATGATAATAATCGTATAGAAAAGCTGGAATCTGAGATTTTGCTGGTCGGGGATATTGCTGGAATGCTCAATTATGATGAATGGTTCAAAAAGCAGCTGCTATCTGCGTATATCAGGGAATTTGATGATGAGCAGCTGGCAGCGCTTCACAATATCCACGCCCAGTTATTTTCTGTACTGGATAAAGCAGCTCTGGATTCAATGCTGCCAATCGCGTTGAACCAGGAATTTGACACCAAAAATCTTGTGAGTATTTTTAAGCCGACAGTCGACGTGCCGGAGTACGAAAACTTCTATGATGAGATACAGGCAGTTATTGATATTGCGGGAGCTTTGTCAGAGAAACGAATGCTTGTGCTGTTTCATATAAGTGAATATTGTACTAATGACCAGCTAGAATATTTAGTATCAGATATTAAAAGACAAGAACTACAGGTGCTCTACCTTGAGCGGACTGACCATCTGCTCAGGTTCGGCGACGAAAGAAGCTATTATGTTGATGAAGATTTTGTCCAGTTCTCATGAACTGCTCAGGATACTTCAAGGCTATCGGTTTCAGATGTCTGTCAGATCAATGAGGTAGACCACAAGCCAGAACAAATAACTACGGTAGATGTAGTTTCAGATGTCTGTCAGATCAATGAGGTAGACCACCTGGCACCTGGTCACTATCGACGATAAGGAGTTTCAGATGTCTGTCAGATCAATGAGGTAGACCACGCTGATAATGGCCAATCCGCCAACTTACTGGTTTCAGATGTCTGTCAGATCAATGAGGTAGACCACGCTTGGGAATACTCGTGTTTGGCAGTGGGGGTTTCAGATGTCTGTCAGATCAATGAGGTAGACCACAGCGTTTAAGAGTATGCAGGAGACGATAGAGTTTCAGATGTCTGTCAGATCAATGAGGTAGACCACTTAATGACGCGGAATGGCTGCACCGTATGTGTTTCAGATGTCTGTCAGATCAATGAGGTAGACCACGGCCGTGACACTATTAAAGCATTACAGCGTGTTTCAGATGTCTGTCAGATCAATGAGGTAGACCACAAACTCACTGTTTTGTAGTGCAACCTCTGTGTTTCAGATGTCTGTCAGATCAATGAGGTAGACCACACCGAAGTTGGTAGAGACGATGTATCCGAAGTTTCAGATGTCTGTCAGATCAATGAGGTAGACCACTAAGCCTGCTTATCAGCATTATCACCGTGAGTTTCAGATGTCTGTCAGATCAATGAGGTAGACCACGTGTTGTCGTGGAGGCCTTTGAAGATGAATGTTTCAGATGTCTGTCAGATCAATGAGGTAGACCACTCAACGATTTAGAACAGCTTGCACTCAGTAGTTTCAGATGTCTGTCAGATCAATGAGGTAGACCACGATCTCCGGGCGGATCACATCAGGCAAATGGTTTCAGATGTCTGTCAGATCAATGAGGTAGACCACTAGCGGCGAATCCTATCGGAACAATAATCGGTTTCAGATGTCTGTCAGATCAATGAGGTAGACCACAAAAAATACGACACCACCATCAGCGAAATGGTTTCAGATGTCTGTCAGATCAATGAGGTAGACCACGATAAGGAATTAGCTTCAGCTGAGGAGCGTGTTTCAGATGTCTGTCAGATCAATGAGGTAGACCACGCGTAGAGGATTTCCAGGCGCAGCGCGAGCGTTTCAGATGTCTGTCAGATCAATGAGGTAGACCACCGTTGTTTGTTTTCTTTTTTTGTTTTTTGTGTTTCAGATGTCTGTCAGATCAATGAGGTAGACCACATTCATGATGTCAAGCGACCTCAACAAGATGTTTCAGATGTCTGTCAGATCAATGAGGTAGACCACTAAGCCTGCTTATCAGCATTATCACCGTGAGTTTCAGATGTCTGTCAGATCAATGAGGTAGACCACTCTATTTTTATGCTGGTGAGGTTGGGGTGTGTTTCAGATGTCTGTCAGATCAATGAGGTAGACCACGATCTCCGGGCGGATCACATCAGGCAAATGGTTTCAGATGTCTGTCAGATCAATGAGGTAGACCACTAGCGGCGAATCCTATCGGAACAATAATCGGTTTCAGATGTCTGTCAGATCAATGAGGTAGACCACAAAAAATACGACACCACCATCAGCGAAATGGTTTCAGATGTCTGTCAGATCAATGAGGTAGACCACGATAAGGAATTAGCTTCAGCTGAGGAGCGTGTTTCAGATGTCTGTCAGATCAATGAGGTAGACCACGCGTAGAGGATTTCCAGGCGCAGCGCGAGCGTTTCAGATGTCTGTCAGATCAATGAGGTAGACCACATAAAGTATCCTTATCCACCACTGACGAGGGTTTCAGATGTCTGTCAGATCAATGAGGTAGACCACTATTAGCACCGTAGACCTGTCCACATTCGAGTTTCAGATGTCTGTCAGATCAATGAGGTAGACCACAATAGACGAAATAATACCCGTCAGCCTAGGGTTTCAGATGTCTGTCAGATCAATGAGGTAGACCACGACCAGGGACCAGCAGTGGGCACAGTCAATGTTTCAGATGTCTGTCAGATCAATGAGGTAGACCACGTGCAAGTAACGGAATACACCCAGTTAATTATAGTTCCTAAAAGCTAAAATACCAGTAAACCAACAGGTTCAGGAAGGTTCCCGGCAGCTTCGGCATTACTGTCGCCATCGTCATATATTTTGGGTTATGCTGAGGTAAAAATTTTTACTGAAGTGTGCAGGAGGTTATCATGGTCACGCTCAGGGAGGTTGCAGAACGGGCCGGGGTATCGCAGAGTACGGTGTCGCGTTTGTTGAATGACCCGTCTTTCTCCATCAAGGAGGAGACGAGACGGCGGATATTCCGGGTCTGCGAAGAGCTGGGCTACCGTAATGTGTTCCGCCCCTCGGTTGCAGTGCTGGATGCGCCGCCTCTCGGCGAGGAATTGCAGGATGCGTATTTCTCTGAATCCCGGAAAGTGCTGTTGGAATGCGCAGATTCAATGGGGTTGGATCGGCCAACTTTCGTGCATTCGATCCGTGAACTGACAAAGCGGGCATCTGAGTTTGACGGATTCGTGACAGTTGGTGAGAAGGTGTTCCCTGCGGATGATCTGCGGGCCCTTCATGCGGTACTTCCTCACGGTGTATGCGTAGATACAAACCCCGCGCCGCATCTGTTCGACTCCGTACGTCCGGATCTGTCGCAGACAATGCTGGATGCATTGGACGCAATGGTCGCCTCGGGGCGCAGGCGTGTCGCATTCCTTGGCGGTATAGGCAGTATTATGGGGCTGCATAATTATCCGCAGGATCTCTGCGAACTTGCATTCCGCGAATGGGCTGCACACTTGGGGCTTGATGTGGAAGGCATGGTATACGCATCGGGCAAGTTTACGGTGGAAAATGGGCGCCGTCTGGCTGAGCGTCTGGTCACAGACCGTCGCGGTAACGGAAATAACGGCAGTACAATGCCGGATGGCCTGATCGTAGCGGCGGATGTGCTGGCAGTGGGTGCATTGCAGCAGCTGAATGCGATGGGTATAGCTGTGCCGGATGAGCTGGCGGTAGTAAGCGTTAACGGCCAGTCAATTGCCCGTTACACGTCGCCGCCATTGAGCTCGTACGTGATTGATCAGTATGAGATGGCGCGCATGGCATTATCTACGCTGATTGACGGATTGAAACATGAGCGTCATCTGCGCCGCCATCTGCTGCTTACTACAGAACTGGCAGTGCGGGACAGCTTCATACCGCGAAGCTGATCCGCTGTCCGGCCCGTGCTTTGGTACTCTGGTAAATTGTGTATATATTCCATATATTAATATTACATTTGCAAAGCCTCAAATCAGGATGAGGGTCCCAGCCCCCTGTCCTAAATATGCTCAAGGATAACATCAAGGGTCAGGGGTTCGCTGGCCGGGAGCTGATAGTCTGTGTGGACGGGTGCCCCCCATGAATCGTCACCGCCGACACCCATCTGTCCGGCAAGCAGGCGCAGGTAATTATGATGAGGTTCGGGCAGATCTTCGCTGCGCCGCGTGGCCTCAATGGTATACGTGTCCCAGGGCAGGAGGCTTGCGGCAAAGGGGTGGGATCCGCGGCGGGAAACACGCAGGCCATGGCCATGGCTGTCGGTAGCCTCAAGCCAGCGCACATCTTCCCGGTTGCCAGTCTCCTGCACTGTAAGATAGGGTGCCATGCTTTTTCGGGCTGTAGTGTTCCAGATGCCGAGCTTTCCGCCGCTCCTGCGGTCGCGGTAAGTCTCTTCGGGACCCGGCCCGTAGTAACACAGGTTCGTGTATTGTTCGGGGAGCTCCCATTCTATGCCGAACGCAGGCAGGCTTGCAGCTTCCTCATTTTTAATACCGGGGTAGAAGATAGCCAGCCTCATGCGCATATCTGTCATAATATCGTATATAACGGTAACAGGTGTATGGCCTGGGTCAGCAAGCTTATATTGGTATGTAGCCGTCAGCCCGCCGTTATTTTTACGGATATCAGTATCGTCAGCGATAGCGTACCTCCCGGCTGCAAACCATGCAGCCCGGTCAAATCCCGACCGGTTGCCCCGGTCGTTATCGGTCAGCGGACGGAATGTGAGCAAATCGGGCCGACGGATAACGATCTCCCGCCCGCTATGCTTCCAGGAGACGATACCGCCCTGGGTACGGGACAGGATGATTTCTTCATCATTATGCCGGATGCCGGCGTTCCATCGGCTGAGCGTGACCGCGGCCCCCTCTGCAGTGCTGCTGTGTATGCCGGCGCCGTTATTTTCGCCTTCATGGGAAGGCGCGGCGGTGGTTTGCCCGAATACGAGCTCATATCCTGCGGGCGCCCAGGAGGTTGCCTCAGCCAGGCGCATATCTACTTCGTAGGTGATCTCATATGTGCATCCATGGGGGTCGGGGATAGGGAATGCAATATCATAGTGGGCGGTGCTGCCGGCAGGCACAGCGAATTGATAATCGGCGTGCCATGTTTCACAGCCGTCTTCCAGCAGCCGGGCTGTAAACGTGTAGCCGCTGGTATCAGCGAACAGGTTATGGTTTTCAATGGTTACGCCGTGGCTGTCAGGGATGAGCCGGACCGGCGAATAGAGTTGTCTGACTTCCTGTGCTTTAGGGCTGGGTGTACGGCCGGCAAATACGATGCCGTTGCCGGCAAACTCATAATCAGTCGGGCGGTCACCCCAGTCACCGCCGACCGTTAACCGCTCTGTACCGTCTGGAAGGCGCTGGAGCAGGCCCTGGTCAATGTAGTCCCAGATAAAACCTCCCGCATAATGATCATAGGGTTCCAGATCGGTAAATTCGCTGAGCCCGCCGCATGAGTTTCCCATAGCGTGCATGTACTCGCAGCTGATAAAAGGTTTTAGCGGCTTGTCGTTGCTGCCATTACTGTTCTCAAGCCAGTCGCGGATATCTGCAGGTTTAGCATACATGCGGCTTTCAAAATCGCTGATCTCGTCGTATGCGCGGTTCCACGTGACGCCTTCATAGTGGACAGGGCGGGATGGGTCAAGCGTATGTGCGTGCTCGCTCATGGCCTTGAGAACGTCACCGGCATAAGATTCGTTGCCGAGGGACCAGATGAGTACGCTGGGATGGTTGCGGTCCCGAAGGATCATACTGTCCAGCCGGTCGATGCAGGCGGGCTGCCAGGCCAAATCATCACCTGGGATAGATGTGCCAACTGCTTTGTCCCCGGGGCCGTTCCAGCTGCCGTGCGTCTCCAGGTTTGCTTCATCGATCAGATAGATACCGTATTCGTCGCACAGTTGGTACCAGCGGGACTGGTTTGGATAGTGGGAGGTGCGTACCGCATTGATGTTGTGCCGTTTCAGGAAGCGGATATCCCACAGCATATCTTCTTCTGTGATGGCACGGCCGCGATGTGCGTTGAATTCATGCCGGTTCACCCCGCGCAGAATAAGGCGTTTACCGTTGATTTTCAGGATTCCGTCTTCAATAGCTACCCGGCGGAACCCGACCCGCGTGCGCGCGGTTTCAATGGCCGCGCCAGCCTTGTCATGCAGCGTGATGGTGAGCATATACAGGTTCGGCTCTTCTGCGCTCCACGGTGCGATGCTGCCTATGGCCGCGTCAGTATGCAGTGTGTCAGTGCCAGTTATAGCCAAACTGGTTTGCCAGATGGGGATGCCAGTGGATGCGGAAAGCGATATTTCAGCATCGGCTGCATTTTCTGCATGGGAGATCTGCGCATCTATGGAGAATAAACCGTGCGATACAGCAGGATCCCAGTCTGCCGTTGTATGGAGGTCGGCTATATGTGCGGCAGGTTGTGCATTCAGTTCGACTGAACGGAACAGGCCGTGCAGGCGCCAAAAGTCCTGATCCTCCAGCCAGCTTGCGCTTGAGTACTCGTAGCAGGCTACTGACAATGTATTATTGTCTCTGCGGATCGCGTCAGTCACATCAAATTCACTGGGGGTGAATGAGTCTTCTGCATAGCCGATGAATACGCCGTTGAGCCACACATAGATCGCTGTTGCTGCCCCGTGAAAGGTGAGCGTTACTGTGCGTCTGTCCTGCACGGCGCTTGCCACAGCCCCTTTCGGTGTAAATGTACGCCGATATAATGCTGCATGGTTAGCCTCGGGTATGTCGGGCGCCTGCGGATCCTCGTGCCCATCCCATGGATACTGGATATTCACATATTGGGGTACAAGCAGCCCGGCGCTTTGCAGATTTGACGGTACTGTAATACTGGAAAAACCTGAGCTGTCGAAGCTGTCGAATCCAGAGGCTGTGAATAGTGGTGATGTGCTGCCGTCCTGGCCTGGACGCTTTACAGGTTCTATGCGTACCTGCCATTCGCCGTCCAGGCTCTGTTTTAAGTTGCCTGTTTCGCTGTTTTCCGGTGTATGCGTCCAGCAGGTGTGGTCTGCATGGGCTTTAAGCCTGTTGACCGCATATATACGCGGGTCGGTAAGCCATTCTGTCTTAGGTAGTGGCAGGGAGGGGATCGCTGCAGTGCTGTCCGGGGTATTGCCTGTACTCATGCTGTCCTCGCTTTCACGTGGGATAATAGCGCCGCGCCGTTGTCGCCGCAATATCAGTTATCGCAATAAAATTTTCTGCATACTGATTATAAAATATTTTACTTTTTAATGCAACTCTTATATTTGGCGTTTGTACTATATTGAGTTATCTGAATAGGGGGGATATCAAAGATTGGAGGATAGTTATCTCGCTTTCTTAAACTTCCTGCTATAGGAATATAACGTCAGTATCGCGACACGCTGTAAAACTTTTTACTTTTTTAGTAAAGCAATATACTTATTTTTACGGGATCGGTGAGGTTCCCGCATAATAAAAATTTTTACCAGTCGCAGGGAGGCGTTATATCATGGGCAAAACAACAACGCAGCATATAGGGGATATCCGGACGGCACACAAGAAAACTGTAAGGGATATAGTGCAGCGCATCGCCTACGCATTCGGCAATCTGGGCCAGGCAGCATTCTATAACACAATGAGCACTTTTTTCATCACGTATGTCACAACAGCCCTGTTCATCAATGTGGACAGGTCGCTTGCCGCGCGGCTGATCTCAGTAATCACAGGATTAGTGGTAGTAATACGTATTGCGGAAATTTTTCTGGACCCTTTGCTGGGCAACCTGGTTGATAATACAAATACCAGGTGGGGCAGGTTCCGTGTATGGCAGTTCATCGGAGGGCTGGTTCCGTCTATACTGCTGGTGATGGTGTTTACAGGCCTTTTCGGGCTTGTAGATGTAAATACGCCCGTATTTATGGTTTTGTTTGTGATAGTGTTCATCCTTTTGGACGTGGTCTACTCGCTGCGCGATATTTCGTACTGGGGAATGATCCCGGCAATTTCTTCCGATTCTCATGAACGCAGTGTGTATACAGCGTTGGGCACATTCACCGGGTCGATCGGCTACAATGGCGTCACTGTGATCGTTGTACCTGTCACCAGCTGGTTCACATGGAAGATCGCAGGGCAAAGCGGGCAGGGGCGGCCCGGCTGGGCTGCCTTCGCGGTCATTATTGCTGTGCTCGGGCTTCTGACCGCATGGAGCGTAGCATTCGGTACCCGTGAGAACCAGGGCAATCTGCGCGCTAAAGCTGAGGGCAGCGGCAATCCCATTGAAGCATTCAAAGCTATTGCCAGGAATGACCAGCTGCTGTGGGTGGCACTGAGCTATCTGCTGTATTCGGTAGCTAATGTGGCTACTACCGGTGTGCTTTTCTACCAGTTCACATACGTGCTTGGGATGCCGGACAGTTTTTCCCTTGCCGGGGTCATCCCGGTCGTCATCGGGCTGGTCACCACGCCATTCTATCCGATGCTCAACCGGCACATACCCCGCCGCTGGCTGTACACAGCCGGGATGGTATCCATGATTGCCGGATACATTCTGTTTATTGCTGCGCCTGCAAATCTTCCGGCTGTGGTTGCTGCACTCATACTTTTCTATCTGCCCGCGCAATCCATCCAGATGACCGCTATCCTGAGTATGACCGATTCCATTGAATACGGACAGCTGAAAACCGGGCGGCGGAATGAGGCCGTCACGCTGTCTGTGCGTCCGATGCTTGACAAGATTGCCGGAGCCCTCTCCAACGGTATCGTCGGGTTTGTGGCTGTTGCTGCCGGCATGGTTGGTTCTGCCACAGCCTCCAGCATGACTGCTGATAACATCCGCACATTCAAGACCTTTGCCTATTATCTGCCCCTTGGCGGCATTGTCCTGAGCCTCATCGTTTTTCTCCTTACCGTTAAGATCGATGAAAAAATGCACGAGGATATCGTCAGACAGCTCGAAGGCCAGCTTGCCGCTGATAAGGCAGATGCGGAATAAACGATCATGGCTATTGGAATATAAAGAGAAGCTGATTGGGGCGGGTAGTGCTGAGCCGTCCGCCCTTATCCTCTGAGCATTTGTAGTATACGGGGGGGGGGGGTAAGGTCGTTTCTCTAGTTTCCGGTACTCCCATCTAATTTGTATAATAGGGTTATATTTCCCGATAGGGGTTTTCTTGCGCATATCCGTCCTATTTGCCGCAATGGTACACGCCTGTCAAAGAATCTGAGTATTCGCAGAAACAGATTGCAGGGTTTGATTTCACTGCAGTAGAGAAAGGGGCAGCTAATGGCTGATAATAGTTTTATTACGGGTAACATGTCTGCCGATGATGCTGATGGCATATTTGAGGATGAACATTTAGGCCATCCCGCGCAGACCCGTGAACCTGCACGCTTGCCGTCGAAGAAAAAACTCATCATTGCAGGTATCGCAATCGTTACCATACTGGCACTTATCGGTGTGGGTGCGAAGAACTTTATAATACGTGCGCGGCATGAGCAGGAAATCAGACAGGTTACAGAGGATATTAAACGGCGGACCAGCCGGGCCCAGCTAAAGTATGCTCAGGCAAAAATTGAAGCTGCGATCCTTATTAAGCAGATACAGGTTTCCCCTGTAGCTGATGACGACGAACTTAAAACCGGTGTAGACAGTCTGCAGAAATCTGCAGATGACCAGCATCCGCAAAACAGGATCGCGTACCTTGTAGGTACAAGGATAATCGGTAAAGAAACGGAAGAACTTAAACTGCTGTATATAAATAAACAGTCCGCTAAAGTAGGTGAGATAAGTATACGCTTGCAGGATCTAGTTAACCGTGCCGACAGCTTGAATAGTGCGCCGGACAGCGATAGTAAAACCCGTATGCTCAAACTTGCTTCCGTGTGGATCAATAGAAATGTAACTATGGATAATATAGGCCGTGCGGCTAAGGCGGCAGATGAGCTGCAACGTCTGACTGATGAGGTGCAGAAGGGTGTCGATAATAAGAACACGGCCGGTGTACAGCAACAGTAGCCTTAACTCATGCCTGCAGCAGTTCCTGCATACATGAGTTACTTGATTATTCATCTATGCTGGAAAATATCTGTCCCTGTCAAAACTCGTGATTTCGTATTCGATACCTTCGGAGTCCTTAAAGAAGAAAGCATAATAATCCGGACAATAATCAGGGTAGTATTGCGGCTTATGGATAATTTCTGTCGGCAGCTTCCTCACTTCCTCATACACAGCATCCACTTCTTCACGGTTTTCAGCATGAAAAGCCAGATGATGCAGCACCCCTGCCTTCCTCCGGTTCGGCTTCTCCCTGCTGTAGGCTTTCCGCTGATTTACCAGCCCTATAGAAATAAGGTTATGGTGATACTCTATGATCTTGTACTCATGTGCAGGTACCCGATCGGTCTCTTTCAGTTTGGTATCAAAGCCGAGCAGGGGCAGCAGCCTGTCATAGAACTTTTCTGCGCGTCCGAGATCTTCCACTGTAATGTGAATGTGGTCAACGCGCGGCTTCAAAAGTTACTCCCACCACATCAGGAGGATAAAGCCGATAAAGGAGATGCCTGCGCCAACAGCCAGGTTCCAGTTGCCGATTGCTGGGATCGGGTACTGGTGGGTGAGATAGAATACTACGACCCACAGGAGGCCGAGGATCAGAAGTATGCTGAAGAGCGGTACAAGCCACGCAGGGTTAGACTTGGTATTTTCGATAGCTTTTTCTACGCGCCGTGTTTCGTCTTCCTGGCGTTTGGCTATGCGCTCCATCTGCGGCGTCATATTATCGCTGTTCATACCGTCTTCCAGGCGCTTCATTGCAGCTTCAACAGCCTCAGGGTTTTCAGGCTTGAACTCGTAACCTTTCTTCTTGCCGCGTCCGAAAAGGCCGCGCGTTTTTTTGCTGCCACTGCCGTTATCGGTGTCGGTACCGGTATCACTCCCGTCCGTCTCATCGCCGGATCCCTCGTCTTTGTCCTCGGCAGTTTCTGTTTCAGCATCCCCACCGGCGGTATCACTGTCTGCGCTTCTGCGGTCTGCAGCATCACTGCTGCCATCAGCGTTATGAGCGTCGCCGTTATCAGCGCTGCTGCCTGCTTCTTCGATGGCTTCAGCGGTTTCTTTGTCCTCAACGATGTTGTCGCTGTTAGCGTCAGTCATGCGTTCTCCTTAACCGACAAAACGTGATTCCTCAGGGATCACCGTTCCTGTTCAATACCTCAGATCATTCTAATGGTTATACTGGAAGAGAAGAGAGGATACGTGAATCGACATGTTCGTATAAACTGTTATATAAGCAGCTGCATAACGTTGGGTATTTAGGAGCGATATGGCATTTTTAAGGAGAGATGGGCGCCGCCAGGAGCGTGCGTCCAGCCATCGCGCGCCTAGAAAACCATGGTATTCTTCACTTATCACAGTTCTGATCTTTTCTCTGGTAGGCTGGATTTTTATTGTCAACCTCCAGTCGAATGCTGATTATGTACCCAGCACAAATACCCAGGAACTTCTTGCCCGGCGCGGCCAGCGTGTGACAACCCTGACCGGGGATATAAAATCCCTCACCGGCCAGATCGATGTGTTGCGCAAGAACCTCGCTTCCGGTTCATCGGCAGAAACAGGGACTGATAATACGTCCAGCGAGTCAAAGGCTGTGTCCCCCGCGATTGAGGGGCCTGGGATCACTGTTACCCTGGATGATTCCCCGCTGTGGGAACAGCGCACCCAGAATGGCGATGCAGGGGCCGGCGCCGGCGATAATGTCAATGATTACGTTGTGCACCAGCAGGATATTGAAGCTGTCGTTAACGCCCTGTGGTCAGGGGGAGCCGAAGCGATGACTATCCAGGGGCAGCGCGTCAACATGTCAACAGTTGTGAGATGCGTGGGGAATGTGCTGCTCCTTGACGGTAAGCAGTATGCCCCGCCTTACACCATCTCTGCTATCGGCGATCCGGACAGGCTGGGTGCAGCCTTGGATTCCTCAAAGGCTGTCCGGATATATAAAGAGTATGTGAAGGCTGACGGCCTCGGGTTTGATGTTAAAAAGGAAACGAAGCTGCGGTTCAGTAAAACTGTAGCAACTACGCAGACTTTAAAGTATGCTGCTGCAGTTGGGGCAGCAGGCAGAAGGAACGATTAAAGGGATCGATGCGGAGGATAAGAAATGACTGATAATACACCACAGATGGACAGCGCCACGGATGCCGGTACAGGCTTTGAGTCTGTGATCGGCGATCCGTCGGCTGATAACGCCAATGCTTCGCAGGCGGGCGGCCATCGCGTATCCGGTTCCCATCGTGCTGCACGCACCGCCTCCTCAAAACGTACTATTTCCGCTGTTGCCGGCGTTATTGGCGAGATCCTTATTACCCTTGCAGTGATAGTCGGTTTTTATCTCGCGTGGCAGATGTGGTGGACCGGTGTTATGTCGCAGCGGACGCAAGCCAGTGATGATGAAGTGCAGACATCATCGTGGACTTCTGCCAAATCGAGCGATAATACATACAGGATCGCCAAGGCCAATCCGGTCAGCACCACCCCCCTTGAGGAGGGGAAGTACCAGACGAGCAAAATAATGTCCAAGATCTATATACCCCGTTTCGGTGCGAAATGGGTGCGCAATATTGTTGAGGGGACGGATATCCAGCAGCTCAATATGCATGGGCTGGGGCATTATTCCGAGTCTCAGAAGGCTGGGGCGATCGGCAATTTTGCGGTAGCCGGGCACCGCGCCGGGTATGGTGAGCCGCTGGCGCATATTGATGACTTCAAACCGGGGGATAAGATCGTCCTCCGTACGCAGAATTACTGGTATGTGTATGAATATACGAACCACGAGATAGTAGACCCCGAGAATGTGGGCGTGATTGAGCCCGTCCCCAACCATCCTGGGCAGAAGCCGACCGAACGCCTGATAACGCTGACCACCTGCGAACCGCGGTACGCATATATCACTGCAGCGCACCGCTGGATCGCCTACGGGAAACTGGTATCCTGGTCGCGCGTTTCAGAAGGTGTCCCGAAGGAGCTGGCTTCAAAAGCGCGTGACGGCCAGGTCGTATTTGCCCAGGAAGAAGGTACTACAGTGCTTCCGCCTGATATGTCGCATATCGCTCTCGCTTCCCTGCTTTCATACGTGGTAGTCTATCTGGCGGCGCTCGCTGTGTGGCGCTACCGCGGAGTCAGGAAATACCTGGGTACGGCAAAAGAGAAACGTCCCGTGTTCAGCCTTTACGGCTGGCTTACCCGGATACAGCCGGGGCCGCTCCCGGTGCGTATAGTCCTTGTACTGCTGCTGTGTGCAACGCTTATAGCGGTATTCTTCCAATGGGGATACCCATGGATGGCGCAGAACCTGCCGTTCCTTCAGCTGACTTCGAATTATGTAGGCTAATCCTCAGGATCAGACCCTGTAGTGATCACGATAGCGGTATTTGAAGCGATCTGCGAATCGGAGATATTCTCCAGCTTCTTTCCGCCGAAGGTCACAGTATCAACAGGATCGCTGACTTTCCCGCTGATCGTTACGTTTGTAAAACCTAGCTCTCTCAGGTGTGATTCAAGTTCCGAGCCTGTCCCCGCGTATTTGCTGAGGCTGCTCTGGGACGGGGTGTCGATCATCTTAGGACCGGAAGAGATATACACTGTAATAGTTGCCCCCTGTGAAACGGTTGACCCTTCTGCCGGATTGACCCGGGTAACGTTCCCTGCAGCTACGGAATCTGAATTCTCCGGCATGATATTAGTATTGAATCCGTTGTTATTGAGCCGGCGGACAGCTTCGTTTCGTGGCTTGCCGACAAGGCCTGTCGGCACTGTAGTCTGGCCGGTAGAAATATACAGTATGACTGAAGTGCCCTGAGGCTGCTGGGTCCCTGACGCAGGGTCCGTGCGCGTAACATGGTCTTTTTCTACAGTCGCAGAATTTTCAGTAGCCACTGATGACACTTTGAACCCTGCGGAAGTAAGGGCTGAGGTAGCTGCCTGCTGTGTCATCCCCTTGACATTTGGTATCGTCCGGGCCCTAGGGCCGGAAGAGAACCATACGCGGACAGTGCTGCCTTTTGCTACGCGGGTACCCCCTGTAGGATCTTGCCGGGTAAAAGTCCCGCGCGGTTCCGATGAGTTATCGTCTGTCTCCTGCTGGAAATGCAGCCCGGCAGACTCGATAGTCTCTTTTGCCGTTGAAGCAGACATGCTTGAATCGATAGTGGGGACGCTGACAAGGTTATTCTGCGAATTATAGACAAACCAGATGCCGAGCATAATAGCAGCCAGTGCTGCGATCCCAAGGATCACGCTGATGATAATAATATTGCGGCGCTTTTTCTTATCCTGCTCCTCTTTCCTCGCCAGGGCCCGCGTGCTGGTCCCTGCTGCTGCGCCGGAAGCGCTGTCGGCTGCGGCAGGGCCGTATGCCGCGGGAAGGGATCCTGTAGAAAGGGTGCTGGTCTGCTCTACTGAGGCCTGAGGCATTGCGGCAGTCTGCGGGACATCCTGTGCCTGCGAAGTTTTCGACAGGTCTGTCAAGGGATGTGCGTTTGCTGCGATCGGCATACCGCCATGCGCAAGCGTCACGATATCTTGCCGGAAAGCCGCGGCATCGGCATACCGGTTCTCTGTATCTTTTGCCATTGCCTTGGCAACAATAGAATCCCAGCGCTTATCGAGCCCGGGGACGAGCGTGCTGATTGGCGTCGCCGTTTCTGAAACGTGCTGGTATGCGATTGCTACGGCAGAATCTCCAGTGAAAGGCGGTTTCCCGGTAAGCATTTCATACAGTACACATCCTGCGGAATACAGGTCAGACTTTGCCCCTACCTGCTCGCCGCGGGCCTGCTCCGGGCTCAAATACTGCGCGGTCCCTACAACGCCCTGGTTCTGCGTCATTGTGGCCGATGAATCATCCATCGCCCTGGCGATCCCGAAATCCATGACCTTAACTGTGCCCTGGTCGCTGATCATAATGTTCCCAGGCTTGATATCCCGGTGGATTATCCCCATGCGGTGCGAATAATCAAGCGCATTCAATACGCCGATCATTACCTGCTCAGCATCCTGCGGGCTCAGCGAGCCATTGACCTGAATGATATCCCGGAGGGTCTGCCCCTTGATATATTCCATAACGATATACGGGACCTGTACTGTGTTGCCTGCCGCGTCTTCCAGCTGTTCTTCGCCTGAATCATAGATAGAAACGATATTAGGGTTGTTCAGCTGTGCCACAGCACGGGCTTCGCGGCGGAAGCGGGTAAGGAAAATGCTGTCCTCGGCGAGGTCGCTGCGCATTATCTTGATAGCAACGGTACGTCCCAGGCGGGTGTCAGTGCCTATATGGACCTGCGCCATCCCGCCATGGCCGATGAGCTCTCCAACCGTATACCGTCCGCCTGCGAGGGACTGGGGAATAAACATACTCATTGTGCATCTTCCTTAGTGTTGCTGTCATTATTGCGGTCAATATGCATACCGGCTTCACCTGTAGTGCCGGCACCCGGAGTACCGGGATCCGTATCAGAAGCGTAAGGTTTGACAACCACCCTGTGGTCGTACTGATCAAGGATAGTCCCGTCTTTGAACATGAAGTACCGGGGGATCACCATATCGCTGCGTACCCTCCGCAGTTTGAAATTGCCGGTGATCTCGTTGAATTCCCCGGTAGCGGCACGGGCTTCCTTGTCAAGGATCCGCCTTTCGATCCTGCCCAGTTCCTTAGCAACTTCGAGGGCGGATTTCGGTCGGTCATGCGGATCCTTTGCCAGCATACGCATAACGTATTCCCTCAGCTGGGGGTCAATGCTGTCGGGGAGGGGAGGGACGGGGGAATTTACGTGGGCTGCTGCAATATCAACAGGGGTACGGCCTGTAAACGGCCTGTGCCCGCATAGCCCTTCATATGCCACCACGCCCAGGGAATAGATATCTGACTGGGGGGTAGCAGGTTCGCCCTGCGCTTGCTCGGGGGAGATATACTGCGCGGTTCCCACGACCATGCCGTCCTGTGTGATCTGCCCCTGGTTCGTGGAACGCGAGACCCCGAAATCTGTGATCTTTACTTCGCCCTCATGGGAGACCATAATATTCGCCGGTTTCACATCACGGTGGATGACCCCATGCAGATGCGCCACGTGGAGCCCTCGGGCAGTCTGGATAAGTATCGGCAGCAGCCGGGTCGGCCTGATGGCGCCTTTGGCTTTGTAAATATCTGACAGGGAAGGGCTTGGGATATATTCCATGATGATAAAGCCGATGCCGTCAGTTTCATAGTATTCAAAGAGCGCGGCAATATTCGGATGCGCAAGGTTGGCAGAATTGTGCGCTTCGAGCCGCAGCCGCTGGAGTTTCGTATTCTCCCCGGACAGGTCGCTTCTCAGAGCTTTGATTGCTACAGGCCTGCGCAGTTCAATATCATGGCCCTTCCAGACCTCGCCCATACCGCCCTGGGCGAGCCGGCGGTCTAAACGGTAACGGCGATGTATCAGCTGCCCCTCAACGAGTTTCATGGAGATACTCCTGCATCAGCTGTTTCATGATAGGGCCGGCACTGTCCGCACCCAGCTTGGTTGTCCCCGTGACGACGACACTGATAGCTATTCTGGGGTTATCTGCAGGGGCAAAAGCCGTGATCCATCCGTTATTCGTCCGTTTATCCAGTCCTACCTGGGCAGTGCCGGTTTTAGCCGCGATAGTAATCCCGGGGAGTTTCAGGTTCGGTGCCTCTTTAGTAATGACGCTTTGCATCGCTGTATTCAGGGAGGATGCCGTGTCCTGCGAGATCCTGTCTGAAGTCAGTGCTGTGGTGGAGCGTGTGGAGATGACGCTCAGGTCGCTGGAACGCACCCTGTCCACCAGAGTCGGGTGCAGCACAACCCCACCGTTTGCAATTGCAGCAGTGATCATAGCGTTAAGCAGAGGGGTCTCTTTAGTATCCCCCTGGCCTATGGCAGACAAGGCAAGGCGGTCATCGGAAAGGGTGTCAGGGAATACTGAAGGGACAGAAGCCATCGGCGTCCCCAGAGTATCATTCCCGTCAACAACGATGGAAGAGCCGAAGCCCATTTTCTTCGCCATATCAGAGATGGTATCTTTCCCCAAAGCAACTGCGAGCTGGGCAAAAGCGGTATTGGAGGAATATGCTATCGCATCGGAAAGGGATATTTTCCCGTTAGCACCGTCAGCTGCGTGTGAAGTATTGGTTAGCTGGGTACTGGTCCCGGGAAGCGTGTAGGACGCCCCTGCGGGGATCTGGGAATCGAGTGTATATTTCCCGCTCTCCAGCGCTGCGGCTGCAACTACAAGCTTAAAAGTCGATCCGGGGGCAAAGAGCTGGCGTGTAGCGTTATTGATGATAACGCTGTCAGAACCGCCTGACAGCTGGCTCCATGCAGCATTGGCAGCCTGTGTGTCATGGGTAGCGAGGGAATTCGGATTGTAGCTGGGCGTGCTGACCATTGCGAGGATACGGCCTGTAGAAGGCTCAATAGCAACAACAGATCCTCTTTTGCCTTTCATAAGGTTGTAAGCCAGCGTCTGCAGCTTCGGATCAATGGAAGTCTCAATTATTGCGCCTTTGCTCGTGCTACCCTCAATAAGGGATTTAGTGCGGTCAATCCACAGGCTGTCGCTCAGGCCGCTCAGCTGCTGGTTCCGGCTTGCTTCGATCCCGTACCGTGCCCGCTGGTTGATAGAAACGAATCCGGTTACCGGCGCATACACATCACCCTGAGGGTAAGTGCGCTGATACTGGAATGCGTCGTTTACTTTCGTGGATGTTGCCAGGACTGTGCGCCCGTCGTTGGCAAGTATCGGCCCGCGGTCAACAGCAAACTCATTGTACAGTGCGCGCACATTCCGCGGGTCAGCGTTGAGGGAGCTGGACCGGACGACCATAATAATGGAACTTGAGATACCAAGTATGGCCATAAGTGCTACAACGATGTTAAATATACGGCGAAGGTTGGCATTCATTGTTCTTCCTTCCGTTCCCCGCTGAGGTCAATAACTTCTGTAGCTTCTTCCGAAACCGCCGGCGTGTCCGGGGCAGGGCTGCCCGATGCGGAGATGCCTGATGCGGTGCTGTCTGTTGCTGCAGGGCTGTCCCCTTCAGATGCTGCAGGTCGCTCTTCAGCATCCATGCCGGGGAACTCGCGCGTTTCTGCAGGCTCTGAGACCTCCTCTGCGCCTGCTGCCGGATGGCTGTCACGGGTGAAAACATGGCGTCCTCTTGGCGCCGCATCCCGCTGGTCTCGCTCCTCAATCGCCTCCTCAAGCGCGCGGCGTTTTTCATTCGCCTGGAGCGCTTCGAGCGCTTCCATGGCCACAGTATCGGTAAGTTTATCGTCCTGCGGTTTATGGGCGTCGTTAGATACGATCAGGATGATGAATGCCAGGATCATATTGGCCGTCAGGCTTGATCCCCCTGCTGCCATATAGGGAAGTGTCAGACCTGTCAGAGGTATGACAAGGGTGATGCCGCCTACAACTATGAATACCTGGAAAGCCATGGTAAATACCAGACCGGCAATAAGGAGTTTGCCGAACCCGTCTTTGATCTTCAGGGCTGTTATGATCCCGGCAGCAATGATAATAAGGTAGATACTGAGGATGGCAAGGATACCGGTAAGCCCGAGCTCTTCGCCCAGCGATGAGAAGATGAAGTCTGAATTTGCCAGAGGGGTTATGCCCGGATGCCCTTTGCCGAGGCCGGTCCCAAACGTCCCGCCGCTTGAAAGCCCGAAAATGCCTTTGACAAGCTGTTCTGATCCTCCGACGGCAGTATAGACGGAATCATCAAAAGGATGCAGCCATGCGGTGATACGGTTCTGGACATGGCCAAACAGCCGGGAAGCGGCTGCAGCGCTTACTCCGAAGAATACCAGCCCAATGAGGATCCAGCTGGAGTGCCCGGTGGAAACGTACAGCATACAGACAAACATCGCGAAGAAGAGCAGCGACGTCCCTAGGTCGCGCTGGAGGACAAGCACGCCCATGCATAACGCCCATACGATAAGGATCGGCCCCAGGTCGCGCAGCCGCGGAAGCCGCATCCTCAGGAATTTACGCCCGCCTACTGCGAGCTGGTCACGATGGTCGAAAAGGTACCCGGCGAAAAAGACGGCGATAAAGAGTTTGGCGAATTCTGCCGGCTGGACAGTGTGGGAGCCTATCCCGATCCATATGCGGGCCCCGCCAATGGTCTTTCCCAGCCCGGGGACCATAGGGGAGAACATCAGCAGTATCCCGATGACCATGCTGGTGTAGGAGAACTTGCGCAGCAGCCGGTAGTTGCGCAGCAGTATTGACAGCGCGGCACATATTACGAGGGCAATGATCAGCCAGATGATCTGGTTCATGCCTGCGTTGATGGCACCGGAACCGCGGGTGCGGTTTTCATGGTCAATGCGGATGATCTCAGTTATCCCTATAAGTGACAGCAGGATAACGCAGAAAAATATGAGCTGTGAAGAATACCGCTGGAAAGTGCACAGCACTACCCATACTGCCACGATGACCGCGAACATGACAGTGAGCGGAAGCATGTAACGCGAGGGGATGGTCCCATTTATCCGCATGAACATCTGGAACAGCCCCAGTGCTGTGATCGCAAAAATGAAGATCAGCATAAAAGATTGCCGGACGCGGTTCCCTATCATCAGTTCGCCTCCGCTGTGCTTGAAGGTGTATCTGATGCTGTACCCGGTGAGGCCGTACCCGTATCTGTGCCGGTACCGCCGGTCTCAGAAGCGGCATTCTGTATATTGGCATGTATATGCTGCCTGGCAGCGCCCAGCGAATCAGTAACGATCCCCTGCCGAAGCTGTTGCTGCCATACCGGGGACAGCCTTGATACGCGGATATTCGTTTTTTCCTCAACATGTGACAGGCTGATACCGAATATATTTGTAGGTACGCCTCTGTAGATGGCGACTACGCCGTCGCTCTCGCCTATATAGTACCGGGTCTGTGACCACTGGTAGGCCCGCAGCCCCCCGAAAGCGATCCCTGCCAGTACCACAAGGATCGTGAAAAAGGTGAGTACCCGTCGCATTGCTGAACGCCTGTGTGTGCGCTGCTGCGCGCTCTGGCTCTGATCCCTGGCAGCTTTGACGACTGCAGGGTCGTGGGGGTCGTCGGAGAAAGAGCCGTTCGCTTTCTGTACGATAGGTATTTCACTTGTCTCAGGGACGGCATTGCCGTCAAGGGTCCTCTGAGGCATGGCGATCTGCCTGATACTGTCTGAATCCGTCCGTGGCCCGCCGCTGTTATCCGCAGAAGTGCTTTCGCTCCTGGAACCGCTGCTCTTGCTGCTGTGGGTGAGCGCTGCTGCACGCGATGCAGGCGACTCAGGGCTTTCCTTCAGCGCAGGGGCAATAGCAACAGGCCGGTCGATGATATCTGCCAGTGGCTGAGGCTCTTTACTGGCTGCACCCCCCACAAGCGGGATCTGGTGGGCTGATGATACGTCTTTTTCGCTTGAAACTACTGTAACATCTGCGATTGCGGCAGTAACGTTATCGGTACTGCCTGCGCGCAGCGCCATAGATACAAGATCTTGCGCACACTGGTTCGCGTCCTCAATGGTGGAAAGCGCTTCGCGGATAGTGCTGTCTTCCAGTACTCCGAACAGCCCGTCCGAGCATAACAGCCAGCGGTCTCCCGGGAGTGCAGTGCGTATAGAGATGTCAGGATGCGGATCTATATCAAAATCGCCGAGCACGCGCATGACGACGTTACGCTGGGGGTGGCCTTTTGCCTGCTCAGGGGTGATCCGCCCCGTATCAATAAGATGCTGGACATAGCTGTGGTCCTTGGTGCCGCGGATCAGTTCACCGCCCCGCAGCAGATAAGCACGCGAATCCCCCATATGGGCAAGTACCCAGTAATTCCCTACTAGGCGCAGGGCTTCTACGGTAGTCCCCATACCGGAAAGCTTGCGCTCACGGCTGGCTTTCCCCACAATGGCATCATGCGCAGCAATGATTGAAGTCTGCAGGACCCTGGCCATGTCATCAGGATCGCTGCCTGAAGCAACCTCTATATGTGCCAGGGAGCGTATAGCAATGGTAGAGGCCGTATCGCCGCCGGCGTGGCCGCCCATTCCGTCGCATACTGTTATAAGGTGTTCCCCTGCGAAAGAGGAATCCTGATTGTCGTGGCGCACATAGCCGATGTCGGAAACAGTTGTTGATGTGAGAATCAGAGGAAGACTTGAACTCATATACCTCCTATCTCAATTCAAAAGTAGTGCCGCCAATGCGTACAGGCACACCGGCAGGGAGGACCATACTCCGGGCAAGCCGCTGCCTGTTCACAACAGTGCCGTTTGTGCTGCCAAGGTCTTCAATAGCCCATCGCCCTGTTGTAGGGTCAACGTAAACACGGGCATGGTGGGATGATACGAATTCGTCATTAAGCACGACTACGTTGTCAGGGGCACGGCCGAGCGTAATGCTTTGCGAGCCTAAAGTGTATGTAGTGCCGGACAAGGGGCCGTCAATAATAGTAAGCATACTTGCCTGATTGCCTGCACCCTGCTGCATTTGGGGCTGCGGCGCAGGCTGCGGCTGGGATGGGGACGCAGCAGCAGCGTACTGCTGCCCGGAATTACGGGAGCTGCGCCTGCCGCCTGACGACGGCTGCGAAGTGTTGCTGTCGTTCCTCCGGCCCCGCTTGCGGGGAGGAGGGCTCATATTCAGTACGTCTTTGCGCAATGACCGTACAGCGAGAAACACGAAGACCCACAGCAAGGCCAGAAAGCCGTACTTCATGACTGCGAATGTCAGATCTGTTATCATGGTGTGCTCTTATGTTGTAGTGTTCCCATTGCGGCTGCGTCAGCACAAGTCCCCGCACCTTTGCTGCCCAGGCCGGGATGCATGTACATGGCGTGCAATGCTGCTGTCCGTAAGCGCCTTCTATTGCTGGACCTGCGAAGAGGCCCAGAACAGGATGCGCGTGCGTCCTATAGTAATTGTATTGCCATCTACCAGTGTAGCAGCGGGTACTTGATGTCCTTCAACGAATGTGCCGTTGGTGGAGCCCATATCGCGGGCGATAACGCCTTTATCTGTAATATCTATCTCAAGATGGTGGCGGGAAATTCCCGGATCGTCAATGACTATGTCGCAGTTGGATCCGCGTCCCAGGACAGTTTTATCTGCTGTAAGGAGGTACTGGCGGCCGTTGATCTCAAGGATGGGGCAGTCGTTATTATCGGCATCCGTTGTGACAGGTGCTGCATTGCCCTGTACTGACTCGCTCATAAGTTTGTAGTCGCCGCGCGCCAGGTCAAGGTCTTCTTCAAAAATGACTACTACAGGCCCTACGAATGCGTAGTGCTGGCCTTCGGCATACTTGGTGAGGTTGTCTGCAAGCTCATTGGCGAGTGCTTCAGAACCCCACTGTTCGATGTGGTCAAAGTCTGGTGTGGAAAGCTTGAACCGATACTCGTTGGGGGCTACGGTCCTGTCCCCGCGTACCGCCATTGCCTGAGAGTCGATTTCGCGTTCAAGCGCGCTCGAAAGGTCTACCGGCTGCAAATCTTTAGAACCGAACTTGGAGAATACGCCATTAACGGCGCCCCCAATACCTTTTTCGAATTTATCGAGAAAGCCCATAATAGTCCTTCCTGGCTTTTATCTACCTGCTACCATACTATAAATAAAAGAATTCCTAAAACCTGTTACATAGGAATTATTGCAAAGTCTTTGCGTGCGCATCTTTTTTGGTATAAATTTTTACTTTATTTTCATTTTCAGGCGGCGGATCATTTCATGCTGGACGGCGATAGTTGAATTTGAGGCGGTGATCCCTGAACCCAGCAGGGTATCCCAGTCCACCCACGCTCCGCGGATGTATTCCTGGGCATCAAGATGCTGTTCGGACTGTTCCCACTGATAAAGATGGATAACGGCGATATGCGCCAATTCGTTTGTCATGCCTTCTGAAGAGTAGAACGCCCCGGCATGGTCGATGGAATAGGATGCTGCAGCCCCGGAAGCCTCGGCGGGGATAATGCCGGTCTCTTCGCGAATCTCGCGCAGCATAGCCTCTTCGGGGCTTTCCCCCTCATCGATGAACCCGGCAGGTATTCCTGGTACAAAGCGGCCTGCGCCTACCCGGTATTCATACTGCAGCAGGTACCGGTCGCCGGGCACGTCATGCACCAGCATCACAACGCAGGGGGAGTGTGCAATGAGGTCGCGCTGTATGGTGACAGGGTCATCCGCTGTGCCTGCTATCCCTTCGAGCTGTACATTAAGCCGTTCGACCTTAAAGATCGGCCCTGTGAAAAGTTCCTTCCGGTTTATGACCTTTGCGCTGAATGTGCCAGGGTAGATTTGGCCTGATGTCCCAGGCGTATTTGCCGTATCTGCTGTATCTGTGCTGTTCGCCATACTTTTATTTATAACTCCAGCGTTTAACTTCGTTCCGTACTGGATATCTATAAGATAGTCAGGAACAATACTGTCATGATATATCTATAAAGATATATCCTTGATTTCGCGATAAGATGTAAGCTGTTATCTTATCGGCTGCAGAGGGATTTCCTGTGTAGCCGCCAGTTCCCGGAATGCGCGGTCGTGCTCCACAAAAACCATTGTTGGGGCATACTCCTGCAAAAGCTGCTCTATCTGCATGCGCGAATAGATATCAATAAAGTTGAGGGGTTCGTCCCAGATATAAAGATGGGCTTCCTCGCACAGGCTTTTTGCGATGAGGACTTTCTTTTTCTGCCCGGCAGAGTAATCTTCCATATCCTTCTCAAACTGGATCCGTTCAAAACCCAGCTTCCTGAGGATCGTTTTGAACAGTGTCCCGTCTATCTGGCTGTCCGCGGCAAACCTGTCAAGCGTGCCTTTAAGGAAAGATGTATCCTGCGGAACATAAGATATGACAAGCCCGGAGCCAACGGACACGGTACCGGTATGCGGGATATCCTGGCCATCCAGCAGTTTCAGGATGCTGCTTTTGCCGCTTCCATTCCTTCCTGTAAGTGTTGTCCGTTCGCCCTGCCTTATCTCGAATGAGACCGGTTCGCAGACGGGGGAGCCGTTGTACGCCGGGGCTGCGTGTGAAAGCGAGGCAAGCGTTTCGCTGTAATAGGCCAGAGGATGTATTTTCAGCTTTTCTGCAGTTTCTGTGTTTTTGAGCAGTGCAGATTTTTCTTTGATCGCCTTCATCTGACGCGCTTCTATGGTTTTGGAGCGTTTCATCATTTTTGCAGCCCTGTGGCTAATGCTGCCTCTGTCTACAGGGCCGTTCCCATATTTGGAGGCTTCTATCCTGTCTGACCAGTCAGCAGTCCTCCGGGAAGCCTGTTTCAGCCGCTGTACGTCTTTGCGCAGATGCTCGTCCTTTGCTTTCTCGAATGACTGCTGCTGTTCAAAATTCTGCAGCCAGGCGGAAAAATTGCCGTTCTGCACATCAACAGTTGCCCTGTTCAGGGAAAGGATATGGTCTACACAGCCGTCAAGGAAATAGCGGTCGTGGGAAACGAGGATGTAGCTTTTCTTTTTCCTCAGATAGCGGGAGACGAGTTCCCTCGCATCTGCATCCAGGTGGTTAGTGGGCTCATCGATCAGCAGGAAGTGCCCTTCGTTAAGGAAAAGTGCGGCGAGCAGGGCTTTCGACTGCTCTCCGTTGGAAAGGGTCATGAAAGGCCTGTATAGTGCGTCAGGGCTTACGTCAAGGTATGAGAGCTCACGGAGGAATTCCCATTCTTCTGCAGCGGGGCATATTCCGCTCAGTATTTCAAAGGTTGCCCTGCCTTTATTGCTCACAGGGTAGGGGAAATAGTCAAACTCGACTGAGCTGATGATCTTCCCGCTGTATTCGTATTCGCCCATCAGCAGCTTAAGCAGCGTGGTTTTGCCCCGCCCGTTCCTTCCTACAAAACCGAGTTTCCAGCTGGTGTCAATATGGAAAGTACAGTTTTCAAATACGTTATGGTAACTTCCCGGATAAGCGAAAGTCAGGTTTTCAACTTTGATCATTGACATATATGCCTCCTTGACGTCAGATGGATCGCTGTGCGTAAGGGGGAAGCTGCGGGATTGGTTATGGGAGGGGGAGGGGATCTGTGCTTTGACAGCTCTTATGCAGTGCAGTGTGATATATGGGAAATCAGCTTCGGTTCATGGCTGATTCAACCTTTTGATCTTGAACGCTGCGCACCGCATGTCCCTGCGGCCTTCCCGTCAGCTTCCTGCAGCGGCACAGCAGATACAAATAACAATTTAATAAAATAACTTTTATTGGATATATTTATAGTTGTATTGCTGGTTTACCTGCAGGAAAAGCTGTACACTGCTGCGCCTCTTTCTATAAGAAAATAAGAAAATATGGTCTGCCAGTAACTATACCACATAAAACAGGCTGCAGCAGCTGCCTTTACGGAACCGGTTCCGCCTGCAGCCGCGACCCCCGCGTCCTGGAAACACCCTGCGCGCTTTATACGCTCAGGAATTCCAGTGTTTTTTCAACGAAAGGTGCAAAAATATCGTTATGGCATTCGTTCAGCGTATGCGGGGCGTGCGGGACGAGCACCCTCTCAATATCCCCATCGGCGCTGAGCACTGTGTCAACAAAATCTTCGATTGCATCCAAGCGCACAGAAGTATCATTCTCTGCTTTGAACAGCAGGATAGGAGCCTGTATGCGTGCACAGTTTTCGGGTTCAAGGACCGACCTGCTTAAGGCGAAAGCTTCCGCAAGCCACTGGTATGCCGGTGCGCTTGTCTGATAGTGAACATCTGCGAGGCGTGCGTCAAAACCCCATTGCGCGCGGGCAGGCGATTTTCCGCGTACACTTTCCGCGTCAAGCACAGGGCTGAAAGGTTTTTGAGTAAATATGCGGTTTTTCCCTTTGCCCATCATGCAGATAACCCTGGCTGCCGCGCGTGCAAGGGGTGCCGGCACACCTGCGGTCTGGGGCATGACCATGGGGGAGCTGAGTACTATCCTGCTGAACAGTTCCGGGTATTGCTGCGCCAGGCTGATGCCGATCCCTCCGCCCATAGAATGGGCAAAGAGTCCCAGTGCCCCTGCAGTGTGCGGCTGTACGACCTCTCTGGTGAATTTTGCGAGGTCAAGGACGTATCTGCGCCAGTCGTCTATCCAGACAACGGACGGATCTGAAACATCGTGCGGTGAAAGCCCATGCCCGCGGTGCTCCATTATCCATACATCAAAACCCGCCTGGAAAAAGTAGTAGGACAGCTCGGCATAGTGGCCGATGATCCCGGTAATACCATGTGAAATAACAATGCCGGGCCTGCCGTCCCGCTGCCTGCTTCCATCCTCTGTCTGCCGCGTCTGTCGTGCGTGCTGTTCCTGCTGCGGCGGGGTTTTATCTTCCGCACTTTTGCTGTGGGTATATGAAACGTAATGCAGCATCCCGTTATGCGACCCGTCCGGTATGGGCAGCTCACGGAGATCCTTGTGCGTTGCGGGTTCCATCCACCCCTCTGTACGGACCTGCGCAAGTGCGGGCAGGACAATGTGTTCCATGGTGCGGGCATAATCGTTTTCACTAAGGATGTGCACATTCTTGAGGTTTATCATCGTTGAAACCATATATTTATTCTACACCATGAATGAGGATTATAAAGCGTAACAGGTAAATTAGCTGTATAACACCTTTATACCAGCTGGACAGGCAGTATTCAGCCGTTGTCCGGAGAAGAAGGGCGGCGTTTTGCAGTGCGCTGTGCTGCCATGTTATATACCTCATTTTCATCGCGGACCCCTACGATGATTATCAGCATTTGATGCTGTACCCGTTCCAGGCGATAGGCGATCCGTATTCCATCTTTGCGTAGTTTGACTTTAAGAAGGCCTGTAAGGTTATTGCCAGATCTGTTTCCCAGCGGTTTTCCATAACCGCCCTCACTCTGGGGCAGCGGATTGGCCCTGACTTTTTTGATTGCCTTGTAAACGTGTGATTTACGGGGTTCGCCGAGTTTCTTCATGTCGTCCCGGGCCTCGGGGAGCCATTTTTCAGTCCACCGGATCATTCGAAGTCTGCCTCGTAGCCATCGTCAACGGGCGTATAGTTTTCTCCCCATACGTCGTTGGGATCAAGAAGCCCATGGTGGGAGCCGCTCAGGCGCTCCTGTGCAAGCTGAAGGAGCCCGAGGTCTTCCATTGCCTCATCGTATTTTTTGAAATCTTCAGGGCTGATAATAATTGCACTGGGTTTGTTGTTTTTAAGGACGATTACCGGCGATCCGTCTGAAACGCGCGCGAATGCTTTGCTTGCGCCTCCCTGATTGAAAGTGCTGATGGGGACTATGTTATCAATAAGGGTTGCGGTATCCATCGGTCTGTCCTTTTCTTTACATTAATATATTCATTACAATAATAAGTACCTTCAGTATAGAATGGGAACAGAATTCCGTCAACAGGCATGCGGGATACCTTCTGCCCGGCAGCCTTTATATGAGGGTTCCGGGGGAGTCCGGTACATGGCACGGCATAAAGATATCAATGCCCGTACTATAGTTAAGTATTTACGGTCGTAAAACGGAAGCAGATAGTACTTAGTGCTGCTTAAGGGCTATTGGAGGCTAAAGTATGGCATGGCGTATTTTTGTGCGCGACGCTAAGCGTGTCCTGCGCAACCCCGTTGCCCTCATTGTTACTATCGCTATCGCTTTCCTGCCCGGGCTGTATGCATGGGCAAACATAGCTGCCAACTGGGATCCGTATTCCAGTTCGGGGAACCTCCAGGTCGCTGTAGCCAATGAAGATGCCGGGTCGTACAGTTCCCTGACGGGGAAAGTCAACATCGGCAAACAGCTGATGGAACAGCTGAAAAGCAACCATTCCCTGGGGTGGCAGTTCGTTTCCGGTGACGGGGCCAGGGAAGGGGTCGCTTCCGGCAGGTATTATGCTGCACTCATAGTACCCAGGGACTTCAGCTCCCATCTTGTGGGTGCACTTGAAGGTTCAGGCAGACGTCCGCAGCTCCAGTATTATGTGAACGAAAAACTGAACCCTATCGCCCCTAAGGTTACTGATATCGGCGCTTCAACAGTTGAAGGTAAAATCAACACTGAATTTACGCGGCAGGTCAGCAAAGCTGTTGTTGCCCAGCTGCGGAAGGCCCGTACCGATATTGATAACGGTCTTGCTTCAACGCGCGATGATGCAGTCTCTTCTACTGAAGATGCGCTGAAAAATATAGAATCGACGCGAAAATCAATAGACGGCCTGGTCACGTCGCTGAAAGGGTCGAAATCTTCCCTTAAAACTGTAGACAAAACGCTCGGTGACCTTGGCACATCAGTGGAAGATATGCGGAGATCCCTTAAAAATACGCAGAAACTCATATCGTCTACAAGGAAAAGTGCAGATAAATTCAATTCGTCGGCCAGCCTGCTGCTGTCCAATGGGGCGTCCAACCTGTCGCTGCTGTCGATGCAGGCAGGGAATGCCACGTCAACGATCGACCAGGCTCTTACTGATGTTTCTGTAAGCGCGAATGACGTGCAGGCAAAGCTCAGCCTGATAGTCTCCCTCAATGACAGCATCGTGTCGCAGCTGGGCAATGCACTGGAAAATTCGGGTATACCGCGAGGGTCTGATACATATAAGGCTATGGAGGCGCAGATCAGTACGCTGCGTGACCGGGCGAATGCCCAGCGCGCTGCGCTGCAGAATTTTACTTCTGCATCCCGCTCAGCGCTCAGCAGTGCCCAGACGGCGGCCAATAATATGGGATCAGCACTGTCTAACGGGGCAAACAGCGGCGCGAACCTTCTCAATACTGCGAACAGCCAGCTGAACGGGAACCTTTCTGCAACATTTTCCGCAACATTGGGGTCGTTTGAATCTTTGATATCATCTGCAGATGGGACGCTTATCGCCCTCAGCTCCAATATTTCCCAGACCAGGCATATACTTTCCCAGCTTGACGGGCTTATAGGCCGGACTTCCGCAACGCTTTCGGCTACTTCAGGTTCATTAGGCAAGGCCGCACGCCAGCTTGATAAGATCCGCACAGATCTCGTTGCGCTTGACAGCTCCCGTATCTGGCGTGAGCTCCGGAATATATCCCTTGACCCCCAGGAGATCAGCACCTTTATTTCGTCGCCTGTCTCCCTGGAAACAAAGGCCGTGTATCCGATATCGAATTACGGGTCTGCAATCGCGCCGTTTTATACCAATCTTGCATTATGGGTCGGCGGTTTTATCCTTATTGCAATCATCAAAATTGAAGTTGACCGCGAAGGATTGAAAAAGTTCAGGGCCAGGGACGCCTATATGGGCCGTTTCCTCATATTCCTGGGGATCGGCCTGTTCCAGGGGCTGATTACGACTGTTGGCGATCTGCTTATGGGCATCCAGTGCAAGGACCCGGTACTGTTCATCCTGGCCGGCGTATTCCTTTCCTTTACTTACGTCAGTATTATTTATGCATTGTCAACAACGTTCAAGCATATTGGCAAAGCAATCGGCGTACTTTTAGTGATTGTGCAGATACCGGGCTCTTCGGGGACATACCCCATTGAGCTGATGCCCAAGTTTTTCCGCAATATTGAGCCATGGCTCCCCTTCACGTACGGGATCAACGCGATGCGGGAAACCATCGGAGGCCTGTATAAAGCCGCATATTGGCACAATATCGCGATGCTTCTCCCGTTTATTATCGGCGCGTTCCTTGTGGGCATCTATGTGCGCCCGTATATGCTGAACCTTAATGCTTTATTTGACAGGCGCCTGGGCGAGACTGACCTGTTTATTGCGGAAAAGAATAACCTGACGAATTCCAGGTTCAGGCTGTCCAACATACTGCAGAACCTTTTGGACAGTGCCGGATATAAGGAACGGATACGGAAGAGGTCCCAGGCATTCCTGCGGGTATATCCCCGCCTTATAGCGGGCGGGATCGCTTCCATAATCATCATACCTATTATTTTCCTGGTTCTTATGTTCGTTGTGCCTGTAAAAATAGGTTTCCTTATAGCATGGATAGTTTCCATCATCGTCATAGATATGTTCCTGATAATCCTTGAATATATGCGCGAATCATACACCCGTGAGCTGGGGCTGTCGGAGATGACTGGCGAACGTATGCGGACCAGCGTACTCGACCATATACGCAGGCGCTGGTTCCCTGCGGATGACAGTACGGATGCTCAGGACGGCGCTGATGATGCGGAAAGGGATACGGGCGCCGATACCGGCAGTAGCGGATCCGGAGCTGCCGGTCCGGCCGCAGAAGGCGGCACAGGCAAGGGGAGAGGAGGCCGCTCATGAAACATATCTGGCGGATTTTCGTACGCGACCTGCGCAATGCTACTAAAAACGTTATCGGCATAGTGGTGCTTATGGGGCTGGTGATCGTCCCTGCCATGTACGCATGGTTCAATATTGCGGCCAGCTGGGACCCCTACGGGAATACCAGAAACCTCAAGGTGGCAGTCGCCAATTCCGATAAAGGGTATAAGTCTGACCTCATCCCCGTCACTGTGAATGCGGGCAACACTATTGAAGCCGCCTTGCGCACGAATAAACAGCTAGACTGGCAGTTTGAAAACGAAAAAGACGCGATAGACGGCGTAAAATCAGGGAAATTCTATGCGGCGATCATCATCCCCGGGTCTTTCAGCAAAGATATGATGACCCTCTTCTCGCCCCATGCCACGCGGGCAAAACTGACTTATTACATCAATGAAAAATCGAATGCGATCGCGCCCCATATAACAGATAAAGGGGCGGATTCCATCGTTGCGCAGATAGATTCCACATTCACAAAAACACTGGCAAATATTGCGCTGGACCTGGCAGGTTCGCTATCCAGATATTCCAGTAACGGGAACCTTGATTCGTACGTCACGAACGCCGTCAATAATCTGAATTCTATGGCGGACGGCCTGGAATCAGCATCAAACCAGATGACAGCATATTCCGGGCTGCTGGGCAGCTCTGCAGACCTTATCAAGTCTGCCCAGGACCTTATGAAGCAGACCGGGCAGGGGGCGTCATCCCTGAAAGATGCACTGAAAAACACAGCGGCATCCGCAAAATCTTTGAGATCAGCTCTGAACACTTCCGGATCTGCTATGGAGAAGGCTTTGGATTCCAGCGAGAAAAGCCTGTCGTCGTTAAGCAGCCAGGTTGATACGCTTATGGACGGAGTCTCGGGCAGGGCAGGGACGTGGAGATCGGATCTGGACTCGCTGTCTGCTGCGGTACGGGACCAGGCCGGCAAATATACTGTTGCCGCAGATTCGCTCCAGAGGCTGCGCGATTCGATAGCATCTGATGCATCCCTGAGCGCCGCAGCACGTTCCCAGATGACGGGCGTGCTTGACGCCCAGGTATCGCAGCTTAAATCTGTGGCCCGGGACCATACGGACCTGGCTAAGGCCCTCAGCGATACAGGTACAGCACTCACCACTGCAGATTCGGCTGTCAGCACGCAGCGCGCCCGGATGAAAAAGCAGATAGCAGACATTATTTCTTCTGTCCGGCGTGCAAAAAAAGATTTCAACGATACTGTCAGACCGCAGCTGGACCAGCTGTCCGGCTCTGTTTCCAAGGTTTTCTCAGGCCTTGATTCGATCAATGCCGATATGTCCGGTGTGGCATCGGATATTTCAAACTTCAGCTCTACGACATCATCCAGCATTGCGGATATCCGTAAATCGCTGGATTCAGGTGCGGGCAACCTCAGCAGGACTGCGGCCAGGCTGCGCGCTTTTACAGCAAAAATAGCCAATACAGGGGTCAAGGGGCTTCTTTCGCAGCTCGGCTCAAGTAAGAATATTGATGCATCCCTGCTCGCCAGCCTTCTCGCACAGCCGGTAGGGCTTGAGCGCCATGCCGTATACCCTATGGAGAATTACGGCTCACAGATGGCCCCGTTCTATACAGTCCTGGCTATCTGGGTTGGAAGCGTCATATTGGTGGCAATGATGGAGGCAAAAATCTCTGATGAGGGGAAGGCTGCTGCCCTGAAACTGAAAGAAGTGCCTGTACTGGTGGGCGGTAAACCGCTGCGGGCTGAAACGCCGGGGAATATGCGTTTCCTTGGGCTGCATCTGAACGAAGAATATTTCGGACGCTATATAATATTCATGCTTCTTGCCCTCGCCCAGGCAACACTGATATGCATGGGGGACCTGTGGTTCCTGAAAATACAGTGTGAAAAACCGTGGCAGTTCTTTGTAGCGGGATGGCTGTGCGCATTCGTCTTTTCCAGCCTTATGTATGCGCTTACTGTGGCATTCGGTGCAGCGGGCAAAGCTATAGCTGTAGTCCTTCTTGTCATGCAGGTTGCCGGTACCGGAGGGACATTCCCTATACAGATGCTCCCTGAACCGTTCCAGGTGATCTACCCGCTGTTCCCCTTCCCCTATGCTATCAATGCAATGAGGGAGGCGATAGCAGGCCCCTACCGCGCGAATTACGGCATATATATGGCCCAGCTGTCTATTTTTGCGCTCGCTGCCCTGTTTATAGGTGTTATCCTGCGCAGGCCGTTTATCCTGATGACAACATGGTTCACAAGGCAGGTCGACAGCACCAAAGTATACTGATACTGCCGGCAACACCGGCAGCCGTATGCTGAAGGCCCTGCCTGAGTATCCTGCTGGTACAGCAAATCAGTGATTATATTAGTGACTATAAGGAGGCAAAATATGTCACAGCAATTCGATCATATCCCGGATTTCTTTGAAACGGTTACTGATGAACTCGCCAGAGTCGTCCGCAGGAATACTATTATCCTGAGTATCGTAGCCATTGTGGCAGGTGTCTGCCTGCTGGCCTGGCCGGGGCACACACTTGCAGTTGTTGCTGTTATCATGGGGCTTTATTTTATTGTCGATGCCATTGTGCGCCTGGTGGCATTATTCCGCATCAAAGGCATATCGGATGGATGGAGGGTACTCCAGATACTGCTCAGCATACTTCTGCTGATCGCGGGTATTTCCGTCCTTCGGGCACCGTTCATTTCCGGTGCATGGCTTGCAGTTTATATGACGATTTTTGTTGGAATCTCATGGCTCATTGAAGGTATGATGTCATTCGCTACAGCTGCCACACAGCTTGCACCGGGCTGGTCCATATTCTACGGGCTGCTTTCTGTTATAGCTGGTATCGTTGTTCTGGCATCACCGGCATGGAGCACAGAGTTCTTTATCATCTTTGCGGGTATAGCGCTCATTGTTCTCGGTATCTCTGCAGCAGTGCGGGCTTTTGCAATATCGAAATCGCTGAATTAAATGCTGCTGGCAGTACGATAACAGGATCAGCTGAATGGCTGACCGATAATAACTGGTAATGGATATCTAAGGATGCCCCGGAAATTTTCCCCGGCATCCATTTTATTTATTTAGTGAACTTTTATTTAACGGACTTTTATTTAACGGATACTGGGATATCAGGTGTATACAAATACTGGTGCGCACGGGGGGAGTTGAACCCCCACGGCCTTAACGGCCACTGGCACCTGAAGCCAGCGCGTCTACCATTCCGCCACGTGCGCGTACCTGAAAAACTTTAACACGCACCCACCCCAGACCCTGCATGGGTGCCCGGGCTGGCGTGGCGCGATCTCCGGGACAGTTATTTTCTATGGCCTGTATCTTATCCCCTTGACCCGTGCGCATAAAAACGTGAGAGGGTATCATTTTTGAACTCGGTGAAATACCCGCCGTCGATTGAAGCGCGTATATCATCAAGGAGGCGTATAAAGAATCTTTCATTATGGATCGTTGCCAGCGTTGCGCCGGCCATTTCCCCGGCGTGCAGAAGGTGGCAGACGTAAGCGCGCGAATAGTTTTTGCATGTGTAGCAGTCGCACCCGTCTTCTATCGGCCTGAAATCGTTGCGCATAGCTGAACGCTTTACGTTCCAGCGCCCGTCGCGCGTATAGACTGCACCGTTTCTGGCTGTACGTGCAGGCGCAACGCAGTCGAACGTATCCCCGCCGTTTTCTACACATGCAAAAATGTCATCCACAGCTGCAATGCCGAGGACATGACGGGGCTTGCCCTCGGGCAGTTCGTCGCATATCCATGAACAGATATCGCCGATAATGCGTTTTTCAATGGCCCCGCCGATGCCGAAACCGTCAAATCCTAAAGAACCGATCTGCGAGGCAGCTTTTCTGCGCAGATCCTCGTAATTCGCCCCCTGGACTACACCGAACAGAGCCTGATATGGTTTGCCGGTGCGCTCCGCCGTCAGCTTCTCGTGCTCCGCTATGCATCGTTTCGCCCACCGGAAGGTCCGTTCGACTGATTTCTCCTGATAGTGCCGGGTATTCATCAGCGTTGTCAGCTCGTCAAAAGCAAACATGATGTCTGCGCCGATCTTGTGCTGTATCTGCATAGAGATTTCAGCGGAAAAGCGTTTCTGTGCACCGTTAAGCGGGGATTTGAAGGTTACCCCGTCCTCATCGACGAAAGCCAGCCGGTTCTTGCCTTTGGCTATCACATCGTCGGATTTCTTCCCTTCAGTATCCATTGCCAGCGTCTTCTTGAAACCGGCTCCGAGGGAGAGCACCTGGAAACCGCCGGAATCTGTGTATGTAGGCTTGTCCCAGTGCATGAATTCATTCAGCCCGCCGGCTGCGTCAAGGATATCTTCGCCCGGGCGCTCAAAAAGGTGGAAAGCATTAGACAGCATGCATTGTGCGCCAAGGGCTTCCATCTGTTCGGGGAGCACTGCTTTCATGGTACCCTGAGTGGCGACGGGAACGAACGCGGGAGTGCGGATATCGCCGTGCGGTGTGCGGATCATTCCCGTGCGGCCATGGTGCCCGGGCAGCTGCGTGGAAATCTCAAATCCAAATGCAGAGCGGTCGCCGGGCTGTCCCGGGCGCGCACCCCGCGGTACGGGAAGTTTGGCTGTCTTTTCGTTCTTCATCATTCTGTGTTTCTGTTATTTGTTTTGTTATCTGTTGTTAAGTGCCCTGCGGCTGTCTGCTCCTGCTGTTGAGCAGCTCAGGACTGATCCGGTTCCGGCCCCGGTCTTCTGCAGGCTTCAGGTTTTATGCTTCCTGACTATTGTGCACAAACCCCTCTATTTTATGGCTGCCGGTACCAGGCCTGTGTGCGTTTTTATAGTATCCGGCCGTGTCTGCTCAGATGCTGGTGGTAAAACACGCAGATACAAAAACAGAAATTGTGGAAAACAGCCGGAATGAATTTTGTATCTGCGTGTTTTACCACCAGCAGGTCCGCAGCCGTTCATTCACACACAGTGATCGAATTCGATATGCTCAGGAAATCAACCATTGCCTGATCCGCATCTTCGGCTGTACATACCATATTGATTAGTGCTTCCTTACCGTTGACAGGGAATATAAGAAGGCTTGAATACCAGTCCTGTTCAGGTGTGGCGAATGCATAGCGTATCTGTCCAATATACGCACCGTTTTTATTGAGCTGTTTATAGGTCATATCGTAGTTTTTAAAAAGCGGAAGGCTGCGGGCAAGAAGCGCGGAATACATATTGAGCCTTTCTTCCAGCTTTTCCGAGTGCCAGTCCTCAGGAGTTTCCACTCCGATTATTCTGGTATTTTTATTGCGGGTGCTTTTGAAGCTCAGGCCTGGTGAGGAAACAGGCAGGTTGGCTGCATCCGGATCGCTGCTGTTCGACAGCAGCAATATCAGGGATCCTGAATCTGCCCCAGCTCCGGGCTCTTTAATATCCCACGGTTCGTAGCCTTCAGGAAGCTCAATAGTTACCTGCCCGTTAAACACTTCCATAAATGTCCTCCTTGCTTTCCTATTTTGGAAATCAGATTGTATAAAGGTTTATTAACGTTATTAACGTTTTTGTGAGTCCACTGCAGTTTTCAGGTTGCGCAGGAAGGCCTGTGCGTTAGGTGAGCAGTCCGATTTTCTGATGGCATAAACCGTATTGTAGGTAACGGAAATATAGTAATATCCTTTTGATTCATGGAGGCCATATAAGGTTGTGTAGGGCAGTTTGTGCGTGTACAAAGAATTGAGTTTCCTGTTACGCTGTCCTGCCGGGATGTCAGAGTATGCCAGGTAGATGCCTGATACCGTGTATCCTGAGTCGAATAAGAATATTGAATGTTTCTTTTGTAAAAGCTCGTTGGAATTATGCAATAGCTTTAGTATTGGTCGATACCCCAGCACGAGCAGGATCAATACCGAAAGAATAATCCAAAGGAATATGCATAGTTCATATTCTTTTTCCGCAGTGCAGAACACAGCGAGAATTAACGATACCGGTACATATAAGCCTACAGCTATTTTCCACCACATCGGAAGGGTCGCGCTTACTGATCTGCAGAAGCCTTCAGCTGATGTGTCTATAGGGATAAGGAAATAGTTGGTATCGTCAACTAAGCCAATATCCGGAATATCTGTTCTTGGGATGCTGTTTTCGCTGCCCATCTGGGGAGAGCTGCTTTTTAACGGCAGATCCTGTGCGTTAGCTGTCTGGCGGTTATCCTCAGCAAAGCTGTTTTTCGATTTAGATGTATTATTTTTGAGTGTGCTCAGGAAATCCAGGGCATTAGATGAGCAGTCCTCTTTTTTGATTGTTAAACCGCCATATTGCAGCATAAAGAAATAGAAATCCTTATCTGACTCACTAACGGAGCTGAGGGCACCGTAAGGTGTTATCTGTGAGTATAATTTGCTGAGTATCTTGTCCCGGTCAGATACAGGTATATCAGAATAAGTCAGGTAGTCATCGTTTATTATGAATCCTGAATCGAACAGGAAAACGGAAAATGACTTATTTAGAGAATAAGGACTGATAGAAGCATGAGAATTCTTCTGCCGGTTACGGGTCAAACCCACTACAGATATTATTGTCAGAAAAATAATCCACAGCATCCATCCGGTAAACTGAAAGCCCGAATACACTATAAATATCGTACCGGTAATCGGAAGCAAGGCTAAAAGCAGGCAGAAAATCACTCTGGTTTTAATCGAAGCTGTGTAGGCTGGCCGTCTCTGGAACCCTTCGTATGAGTAGTCTATAGGGACAATGAAATAGGTGGAATCGTCGATAAAACTGGTGTTCATTTCTTTCGTTTCTTCCTTGAATTTACTGCGGTTTTCAGGTTGCGCAGGAAGGCCTGGGCGTTAGGGGAACAGTCTGATTTTCTGATAATGTATCCGCTGTTGCCTGTTGTGAAAAGATAATAGTAATCCTTTGATTCGCGGATACCATGTAAGGTTGTGTAGGGCAGTTTGTGCGAATATAAAGAATTGAGTTTCTTGTTACGCTGTCCTGCCGGGATACCAGAGTATTCCAGGTAGACATTGGGTATGGTGTATCCTGAATCAAAAAGAAGCATCACACATTTCTTTTGCAGGATTTTGCTTGAGTTATAGATTTTGTTTGTCTTTATCCGGTAGAGGATCGGCAAAAGACATAATAACAATAAAGATATCCAGGCGATTGGGCTTAGTTCATATTCTTCTTTATCCAAGGTGCATATAATTGCTAAGAACAGTGATGCCGGTATGCATGTATATACCAATATTTTTATCCATAATGGGATAGCAATACTTCGCATTTTGTAAAATCCCTTAGCGGAAGTATCTATCGGGACAAGAAAATAATTCGTATCATCAATAAATCTGATATCTGAAGGCTTATCTTCCTGCCAGTCATCGTGAGCTATTCCCTGAGAAGATCCACGTATATGCCGGGTCTGCATGCAGGCCTGCTGGTTATTTTCCGCAGGCTGGGGTATTGCTTCGGGGATATTATCTTTAAGTGAGCTAAGGAAACGCAGGGCGCCAGGCGAACAATCTTCCTTTCTGACTGTTAAACCGCCCCGCTCCATTGTAAGAAGATAAAAGTCTTTTTCTGCTTCCTTAATGGAACAGAGATCGCTGTAGGGGGTCCTTTGCAGATACAACTTGTCCAGTATGCTGTCCTTCCTGTCTGCAGGGATACTGGAATAACTTGAATAATTGTCAGTAGCTATAAATCCTGAATCAAATAAAAATAGGTATACCGGATTTGGAAGCTCAATATGATGGTTACCAGGCTTATTTTCCCGTACTCTGAGCAATCCTGCTATAAGTATCAGTATCAGGGACGCGGACAGGACCGTCCAGCCGGCAAGGTGAAAGTTTGTGCATACTATAAGGAATATACCAATGAGCGGCAAGGAGGCCAGGAACAGATATCTGTAAATCCCGACTCTTCGCGGAGTTATATTGGATGCTTGCCTCTGGACCCCTTCGTATGAGTAGTCTACGGGGACAATGAAATAGGTGGAATCGTCGATAAAACTGGTGTTCATTTCTTTCGTTTCTTCCTTGAGCCCACTGCAGTTTTCAGATTGCGCAGAAATTCCAATGCGTTAGGGGAACAGTCTGATTTTCTGACAGCATAGCCACTGTTGATTGATATAAAAAGATAATATTTCTCTTTTGAATCATCGATTGTGTATAAATTCTCATACGGAATGGTATGTGTGTATATCATATTCAGCTCGGTTTCGCGGTGTGCCGGTGGGATGTCGGAGTATGACGAATAAAGATTAGTTACACTGAAACCTGACTCAAAAAGGAAAATAGAGCGTTTCTCCTGTAAGAGTTTACTGGAGTTATAAAGTTCTTTTAATTTTCGCCTATAATACCATGGGGCAAAGCACGATATGAGAAATAACACAAAAAACAGCAAACTGACATTATAATTTTTTTGTAAAACATAGATGACAGTAACAGCCAATAATATGGGTACGCATGCCCACAGAATGGGCTTTAGCCATTTTGGAAGGAAACCGGTAGATAACTTATAAAATCCATTGGCTGAGGTATCCAGCGGAATAAGAAAATAGTTGATATCATCAGCAAACTCCTGTGCGTTTTTCGATATATGGTTATCCTGGCGAAGAGGGCTCTTTGTATCCGATAAGGTATGTAAACGATTAATATTTGTTGCCGGCTGTCTGTTTTCTATTGTATTTATTGCTGTTTGCGGTAGAGAGTATTTGAGGGTGTTTAGGAATTGCAGCGTATTAGGGGAACAGCTAGATTTTTTGATAGTGTACCCTGTACTCTTCGTTTCAAGAAAATAAAAATCATTTTTTGATCGATGGATGGAATAAAGGTTGTTATAAGGTATTGTTTGTGAATACATTCTAGAGAGTATTTTTTCATGTTCATTAGCCGGAATATCGGAATAAGCTAGATAGTCATCACTTAGCGCAAACCCTGTATCAAAGAGGAACATAGATAAAGGCTGCTGGGCCAGCTTATTCGAAGTGTATGATTTTTTTCTTTGCAGCCGAGTTAATCCGATTGCCAATATGCTTATTAAAAAGAAGATACAACTTATCCAACCAATAGAAGGAGAGTTTGAATGAAGTATAAGCGTCAGCCCTAAAACCGGTAAAACCCCTAAACCTGAGTATGCAAAAACCTTTAACCCAACAGGAATTGAAGCGTTCAGTTGCCTTTGGAACCCCTCAGATGAATTATCAATAGGGACAATAAAATAGTTCAGGTCGTCAGTGTAAATTTGGCTCATTATGGTACTTTAATTGTTGTGGTCTTCCTCAAGCTCTTTGATTTTTTGCCGTACCTGGGAAAGTTCGGCGGAATACCCGCTTATCCTCCTGTCAATATCAGTGATCGCCGCCTGCACCTGCTGCGTATATGCAGTATCATCCATACAGCCCCCTTTCCGGTCCTGCCGCGTGGCAGTACCCACTTGAATACTAACGGTATCGCCGTACTTGGCGTGAGAGGGTGACGCTGTGAAAGCCGCAGATACACACCTGTACGTAGAGGCAGTCGAGTGGATTTTTGTGCCGCGAAACGCCCGGCATACCGTGTATGGGGGTGACAATATCGCCCATAGCGGCTAAAATAATACGTGAAGCGGGTACAGTTTGTATCATTTATAGTTGCAGTTTGTGCCATCTTCGTAAAATAATAAGGTATTGTGCTCTTAACGGGGCGCAATCTTACAGGAAGGATTCCGTTAATATGGCAGGACAGATTAGGATTACTCCGGATCAGATGCGTTCTCGTGCAGGCGAGTACCGCGCTCAGGCAAATACGGTCCAGGAAGTTATTTCCAAGATGGACACATTGCTCAATACACTGCAGGGCGAATGGGAAGGCCAGGCCTCGCAGGCGTATGCACAGCGTTTTTCAGAGCTTCGTCCTGGCTTCGTCAAGGCAGAGGATCTGATCAATGAAATTGCTCAGAGCCTGGATGCAGCGGCTCAGACTCTTGAGACCTCGGATCAGAATGTTGCGACCGGATTCCGCGCGTAATCAGCCTTTCTGATTCTAATAATCTATAGTCGCTTGGCTTTAGGGCAAGGTCTGATACGGCAGGTGTTGCCGGATTGGTCTTGCCCTTTTCGTATGTATAACATTTCAGTGCTTCATCAATACTTGACCTGAATTAATAAGTAATTAAGTAATAATAGATCGTTTTAGACAGGCTGCATACATGGATTCTGCATTATTGATCTCGGTATATGATTCCGGCGGGGAAACAACAAATAAATTTATGCTTGGGACAAGTGCCCTGCTCCCGATATATTCCATGGCGGGAACCAGGCATATGGTTGCCAAAATGCATGGCGCCCGTACCGGTGCAGTGCTCGCCGCAGAAAAGGGGTATGAGCTCAGGCAGCTGGACAGCGATCCCGCAGCTGCCCATACTGAGCAGGATAAGGCTTCGGAGCATCAGTTTGCCATAGACCCGTCCAAGCGCGCTGTGTATACCGCTATATACACAGCAGGTGATGCTCCGGCCGGCTTTTCGTCGGGTTCCGGCCAGCAGCCTGCTGTCCCTCAGCCTTCACGTATTTATATCCGCCGGTCTACAAGAGGGATGCGGCATTATCAGAAAGTAGCTTTTACTTCCGATCAGGCTGTCAGGTTCGGTTCTTCGCCGGACAGCGATATGCGGTATTCCCATCCGCTGGTGTCATCAGACAGTTTTACCCTGCAGCTCCGGGAGAGGCATTTCATGCTCCAGCTGCGTGCGGGAGGCGATCCGCTGTATATCAACGGGGTACCTGTTTCAACGCAGGTAGCCTACAAGCTGAATGTTGGCGATGTTATTTCACTGGCAGACCTGAAAATAGGGATAGGGGACAGGTTCATCACCATCAACCAGCCTTCCGGCCTGGAGGCCAGCGAGAGGACAATGTCCCTGCGGCCTTTGCCTCACAAGGATATCTACGCATCCAGCCCCCAGCCGCAGGATGATGATACGGATATAGATGAGGAAGATAACGATGGCAGCAATTTCTTCCCGGCACCCCGCCTGATGCAGAATATCCATAAACGTGTTTTCAAACTGGACGCGCCGCCCACAAAAGAAGGGGAAAAAATCAGCCCCGCGATCATGCAGATAGGGCCTTCTTTTATGATGGGCCTGGCATCAGTCTTTATGGCAGTTGCATCAATATCCCGCCTGAGGTCGGGGGAGAATATCATGAATGTGCTGCCAACTATTGCAATGGCGGGCGCTATGGTCATAGGCATGATCGTGTGGCCTGTTATCAGCAATTTTTACGATAGGCACCGCAGAAAGAAAGCTGAAGAAAAACGTATCAACCGGTTTACGGACTACCTGAACCGTGTTGAGGCGGAACTCCGCCGGGAGAGCGGGCTGCAGGCAGCTATACTCCGCAGCAACCGTGTCCTTCCCGAAACTGTTATGCAGCGCGCTTACAGCAGGTCTCCGGAACTGATGAACCGGAGCTCGGCGCACAGTGATTTTATGGAATTAAGGCTTGGGGTCGGCAGCGAGGAGCTGAAGGCGGAAATCAAATATCCGGAAAACAAATTCACGCTGGACAGCGATATCCTTTCCGACAGGGTGTCTGAAATGCGCAAAAACCGTCCTGCGGTTTCAGACGTTCCCATTGCCCTTGATCTGAAAAAAGACCGTACGGTGGGTTTCGTCGGCACCAGGAACCTGATATGGCCTGTACTGCGAGGCCTTATGGTCCAGCTCAGCGGGCTGTATTCTTATGACGATGTCAAGATCATACTGATTGGCGATAAGGAGGATTCAGGGGAATGGGATTTTGCCAGGCGCCTGCCCCACACATTTTCCGACGACAGGGATATGCGTTTCCTCGCCTGCGAGCCTGAAGATATGATACGGGTCGACCGCTTCCTCCAGAAGCTTTATGATGAGCGTTCTGCACATACCAGGAGCAGCCAGGATACTGTTTTTCCCGGGACATATTATGTTGTTTTCTGCACTGACCGCGATCTGGCATCACGGTCCCCGGCTCTGGCAAAGTGGATGCATGCGGGGAATGATCTCGGGCTGTCAGTGATCTTTAATGCCAATACCCTGAGCGACCTGCCCAGCGAGTGCACAACCGTAGTCAATATTATAGATCCGCAGGAGGCCCGGCAGACCGGCGCTACATCATCTTTCTTCTACAGGGATGATGTGGACGGGACATCCAGGGCATTCATCTGCGACATCATGGTCAGCGCGGCCGAGAGCGAAAAGTATGCTTCTGCCCTCAGCGGCGTAAGGATGCGCCAGGTGGGGACCAAGGATGTCGGACTGCCAACATCCCTCAGCTATATGGATATGCAGAAAGTCGGCAATGTCGGTGATCTGAATGTTGCTGAACGGTGGCGCATGCATGATGCCAGCCGTACCCTGGCCACCCGGATTGGTACCGGCGCCCATGGACAGCCTTTTATCCTTGACCTCCATGAGGACTCCCACGGGCCGCATGGCCTTATAGCAGGGACTACGGGATCCGGCAAATCTGAATTCATCATTACATATATACTTTCTATGGCGCTTGATTATGCACCCGATGAGGCTGCTTTTGTGCTCATCGATTATAAGGGCGGCGGCCTTGCGGGCGCATTCGCCAATGGGCGTTTTGTACTGCCGCATCTGTCCGGGACTATTACCAATCTTGACGGTTCGGCAATCAACCGGTCCCTGTCTGCCATACAAAGCGAGCTGCAGAAACGCCAGCGCCTTTTCAACGTTGCGCGTGAGGCTACAGGCGAACCAACGATGGATATTTATAAATATCTCTCTTATTACCGCCAAGGTGTAGTCAAAGACCCTATGCCTCATCTGTTTATAGTAGCCGATGAGTTCGCTGAATTGAAGCAGCAGGAGCCCGACTTTATGGACGAGCTTATTTCTGCAGCACGCATCGGCCGCTCGCTTGGAGTCCATCTTATACTGGCAACGCAGAAACCATCCGGTGTAGTCAATGACCAGATATGGAGCAACTCCCGCTTCAAGGTCTCCCTGAAAGTTGCGGACGGCCCCGATTCCAAGGAAATGATCAGGCGGCCCGATGCGGCAGAGCTGAAGAACCCCGGGCGTTTCTATCTGCTGGTCGGTTTTAATGATTATTTTGCCCAGGGGCAGAGCGCTTACACAGGGACCCGGTATACCCCGCATCAGGAGTTTGAGGAACATCATGATGATATGGTTACCCTCATCGGGAACACTGCTGAGGCGCTTGCATCGCTGAAACCCCAGACTTCCGGGGAAGCTTCCCGCCTGACTGAGCTTGATGCCGTCCTGGAACAGATATGCGAAACAGCAGATGATATGGATATCCATGCAGAACAGCTGTGGCTGGATCCGCTCCCGGACCAGATAACAGTGGACGAATTCCGCAGCCAGTACCAAGGCGCCATCAGCGAAACCTCTGCTAAAGAAACAGATGCCAATACCTGCGTGGCAAAAATCGGCATTATTGACGATCCGTCACGGCAGAACCAGCATCTTCTGGCGGTTGACTTCGGCAAAGCCGATAACCTTATTATTTACGGCCAGACGTCATATGGTACAGAAAGCATCGTCTCAACCGTTTTTGATTCCCTTATAAGGGATTACAGCGCCGAAGACGTCAATATCTACGGCATGGATATGGGCGACGGCGGGCTTACCGCTTTCAACCAGGCTCCGCAGGTCGGCGGGGTCACGGTTATAGATGACCGTGAGCAGGTGACAAGCCTTATGCATTTTATTTCAAGGAAAATCGCCCACAGGCGCAGGGTCCTCAATGCTTTTGGCGAAAGGTATGACGACTATGTTTTTGAGTACCGTAAGCAGAAAAACGTGCCGTCTGGACAGGCGGATACCTCCGGCAGTGAAGCGCCGCGCGAACCAATGCCGCGTGTTATTGTCGCTTTAACGAATATAGCTGCTTTCAATGAGGCATACCCGCAGTTTACTGATATGCTTACTGATATAGCCCATGAAGGGCCGCGCTATGGTATCCACTTTATTGTGACTTCGGCGAATTTCAATCAGGTAGGCTGGCGTCTGAGGGCACTGTTCGGCATGTCGCTTGTGACAGCTTTCAACAATGTGGATGAGTACGGCAGCGTCTTTGGAAGTATGTCCGGGGTCACGCCGCCGCAGCATTATTTGCGCGGGCTCCTCCTGGAGGGTGATGAGAAACACGAGTACCAGGCTGCTGATGCCGGTACAGGCCGCGAAATACGGGAGCGCTGCCAGGAGCTGGCTTCTAATAATAATGATGATCTGCAGGCTGAGGCGGTCCCCATCCCGCGCCTGCCGCAGTTCGTTACACCGGATATGTTCGTGGGCGATGCCGTAGGGCAGGAACGGGATATCCCGCTTGGCTACGACAAGCAGCAGGTCTATCCGTTCACTGTTGACGGAAGGAAGTCGCCATCATTCATTATTACAGGTAATGATGCTGAAGCCCTGGGATACTGCGCTACTGCCCTGAGTGCCACTTTTGCGCTTATCTCTAAAGATATTGCACGAGGCACCCTTGTTATTGACCCCTCCCATATGGTCAAAGGTGTGCCCGAAGATGCTGAGAATTTCCATCTTGCTTCTGATATAACAGATATCGATATGCGGATACAGCAGGTGATTTCAGGGGAGGTTTCCCCGGCTACGGTAATTTTTACTGATCTCCTCTCAACTTTCGCTAAATTGCCGGCTGAAACTAAAAATAATCTGATGGGGTATATTGAGCGGGACGAATACAGGGATACGACGAATTTTGTTTTCGTCCTGGAACGCTGGCGGCTTGAGAACGTCTATGAGCCGTGGATGAAGGCTATACGCGCAAATCCGCAGGGTGTGTGGGTAGGCGAAGGCATCAAGACCCAGTCGATTTTCCCGAATACGCATATGCCCCCTGAAATGAACCAGGCGCAGGCCCAGACCGACGGCTGGGTATTCTACAGGGGCGGCAGGTACGGCATCCGCCTTATCCACCAGGATGCCGAAGGCGGTACCGACACCAGTACGGGGACTGCTGCCGGTGTAAGTATTGCTGATATTATCCCCGGCGGGAATGTTGCATCTGTATCTGCCGGCGCAGGGCATGCTGCATCTGCGGGTGCAGCAGCCCCCGTGCATGCCGGTAATGGAGATCCGGCAGATATGAGAGTATTGGAGAAGAACAATGAATGAATATATCATCCTTAACGTGCTCCTGCCTGCAACCGGGGAAAGCTACGAGTTCCGTGTCCCTGAGGAGTCAACGGTAGAAGAGTCCATAAGGCTTATCTCCACTATCCTGGCTTCGGTTGAGTCTGAGTTTTATGAAGACAGCCAGGAAGGCGATCTGGTGATCCGCCAGCCCGGGGATACGCAGGGCATTATGCTCAATCCAAAAGAAAACTATCGGAACTTGGTGAAGCAGGGGCTGCTCACCACTGGAGCAAGGCTTATGCTGGCATAGCACTGCAGTACTTATGTGTATTTATGTATAAATATGGGACGGTAGGCGGAAGCTGCAGATGAGAACCGGCATTTCTTAGGGTCACAGTCTTTTAGAGCTGCTACTATAAGTAATAAATTTTTTGCAGATGAAGAATTAAATTGCCGGGGATCCCGGCAGGGGGACAGATATATCATGAGGATTCGGATTGGGGCGTTGAAATCTTCGTTGTCTGAGGAGATCAGTGCTTTGGAGGTGAAGGCTTCTGATTGCCGGGTGTGGTTGGAGAAGATGGGTTCGTTTGATTTGAGTGTGTTTGGTTTGGAGGGTGAGGGTTTTAAGGTGTTGTCTTCGCGTGTACAGGATCAGGGTGTGTATGTGCGCGGGTTTTTCCTTCTTGTTGATGCTGTCCGCCGGGGTGATGAGGCCAATAGGAAGGCTGTGGGGATGTTGGAGCCTTCGGAGCCTGACGGGTCAGTGGATGTGGACCATTTGATGTATTTGGCTGAAGGATGGAGAAAGGTCATGGGTAATCAGAAGAAGCTTCTGGAGGAAGCGGAGGCAGGCCAGCATGGGCAGTGGGGCCCTGTAGTAGCTGAGGGTGCCCGGCGTAATATCGAGCGGTATTCGGTGTTCTTACAGGAGTATGAGCGTAAGTTGGGTAAGGTGGTGGCGTATGAGAAGGCGTCTGAGTCGTTTTATGCGGAGGCTGAATCGTTATCTCCTGTGGTGGGGATGATGGAGGCTGCTATGATAGCGGTGTGCGAGGGAAGGGTTCCCGATCTGTCGTGGCAGAAGGATGTGGATGCCAGGTGGGATAAGTGGGTGCAGGCTAATGGTGATGAGATAAAGAGTTATATGACTGATAGCCAGAAGAAGGCGTTTGATAAGGCATGTGAAAATGGGTGGCAGGAGGCTGATTTTTATCGGGATGGCAAGCTGAATAAGGATTTGTGGCAGGGGCTGGCACGGGTGCCTAAATGGCTCCTCAGCAGCACCATCGCTGCGGCGGCAGTGTGCTCGCAAGAACGGATACTTGAACATAATGATATAGCGCTTCTTCAACAGATTGCTTCATGGATGTATACACCGACAGGAGACAAGCGTGTGACTTCGTTACTCGGTGTGGACGCTAGCCAAAATGTTAATGTAAAGATTTATGGTTATAAAAAATGTGGCTTCTTAGAACGTATGCTTGAGGAATCAAACCGTTTCCTTTCGCTGCAAAATCCTGAAGAGAGGAAAAATGGTACGAATCCAAGATGGAACATTCGCTTGGCTATTAATACATTATTACATATTGAGAATAATGTTAAGCCATTGGCGGGAACAGATCAGGTTTATGGCAAAGGGAAGAATGGGCTGGAAATCAATATAGGTTATTCATTGGATGAGGGGCATCCAGAGTCTTCCTCCCGGATGTTCGTTGTTGCTGTAGAACCCGATATGAAGGTTGCGGACGATCATTTTACATCTTGTATTGCTCCAAGTTTTTCGCCATCGGTATACCGTGTTTATGTTGGTGTTTCAGGAGGGCCTTCTGATGCGGCAACTTTCTTGCATGATTTACAGAATAATGAGGGAATGGATAAATATAACTTCTTCTATAGCGTGGGTTCTTCGGTTCTCAAGGTAGCAGTGAATGAAGCAGTTTCTCGTAGTATAAAGAATATTCCTGTGATTGGCAAATATTTAAGTCAAGCAACTACAGTAGGTAAAGTTATTACATCAATTATTGATTCTGCCTATTCGGATTGGGATGGCCATGAAAGGGCTTCGCGAGTTAATTTACTTAATCGCGCTTCGACTGGGATGGCGAAAAATGATTTGTTTACAGATTCCCAATTTTCTATGGTATTTGCTGGATCTTCAGGTAATCATGAAGGAGATTATACTCATCCTGAGGCCCGTTTTATTTTAGATGATAAAGCAAAGGTGTATGTACAGAAGGCGATAAACGCATATAACAAGCTTCATTCTACGAACTATAACCTGAATAAATTACAGTCTGTTATGGCAAAAAATGCTTTTACCCTCTATGATGTAAATAATCATGAGAATCAGGATACTAAGAAGTTCCTTCAGTGGTGTGCTCAGCCTGCTGATTTGGTGTATAAGCGGGATGTTACTGATGATGATGGGGTTGTCCATCACAAAGGAGAAGAAGTAGTATTGGGGAATCCTCCTAGTAATTATGGATATATGAGGGGTGCAAGCATGGAGTATAGGAATTATGTGTTTGCTTCGGCGGTGAAGTAGGTGAGTGGTGTGACAGTGTGGTTGAGGTCTTATGGGCATCGTGTTGTTGGTGTGGTGGTGTGTGTGCTTGTTGTTGGTGGTGTGCTAGCTGGTGGTGTGTGGTCCCGGTGTGCGGCTCAGCGGCGCCGTGCTGCCAGGGAGAATGCGTATGTGGCGTCGGAGATGATCCGTGAGTTTGTGGGTAGGGGTGTTCCGTTTCGTGATGCTCCGAAGGGGTTTTCGTTTGAGTCGGATCCTTCCCGGTGGCCTGAGGATCCTATTCCTGCTGATCAGGTGGAGGGGGTGAGGGCTGCTGTGTCTTATTATGATTCCCGGTATCCGCAGAGGGCTGTGACGGTGGATAGTTTGCGTAGGGCGTATGGCAGGGATTTTGCTCGTAATATCCGTACCCGCCGTCGTGGTATGTGGGTGTATGACGTGAAGGAGTATGAGTTCATCACATGGTGCAGAAAGCCTGCTGATTTGGTGTATAAACGGGATGTTACTGATGATGATGGGGTTGTCCATCACAAAGGAGAAGAAGTAGTATTGGGGAATCCTCCTAGTAATTATGGATATATGAGGGGTGCAAGCATGGAGTATAGGAATTATGTGTTTGCTTCGGCGGTGAAGTAGGTGAGTGGTGTGACAGTGTGGTTGAGGTCTTATGGGCATCGTGTTGTTGGTGTGGTGGTGTGTGTGCTTGTTGTTGGTGGTGTGCTAGCTGGTGGTGTGTGGTTCCGGTGTGCGGCTCAGCGGCGCCGTGCTGCCAGGGAGAATGCTGTGCTGGTTTCTGAGATGATTGAGGAGTTTCCTAGTAGGAATACTCCGTTTATTAAGGTTCCTGAGAGTTTTGGTGTGGGGTCTGATGTGTCTGAGTGGCCTGAGGATCCTATTGATGCGGGTAAGATGGAGGCTACGGAGAGGGCTGTTTCTTATTATGATTCCCGGTATCCGGAAAGGGCTGTGACGGTGGATAGTTTGCGTAGGGCGTATGGCAGGGATTTTGCGCGTAATATCCGTACCCGCCGTCGTGGTATGTGGGTGTATGACGTGAAGGAGTATGAGTTCATCACATGGTGCAGAAAGCCTGCTGATTTGGTGTATAAGGAGGATTGTTTTGATCAGATTGATGGGAAGTATCATAAGGCTGGTGAGGAGGTTCGTGCGTCGATCTCGAATTATCAGTATGTGACTAATGCTTATACGGTTTATACATTTGCTTCGGAGGTGAAGTAGGTGAGTAGTCGAGTGTAAGCAGCAATAATTATCGCAGATAAAAAAGGTAAGGCTGATGAATACGGAAGGCAAAGACTATGGATAAAGCACTTCAAAAAGAGCATAGCCGGCGGTTCGCTTTGCTGCATGAGAAGTATGCAGCAAAGATGGAAAGTCTGTCAGAGCGTGAAGAAGACTGCAAAAGGATATCCAATAATATAGATCAGCTTAGTGACGAAATAGCCTACAGGCTCCGCTGTGATATGGATTCCCTCCGCGAACAGATAGCTACGGGAGCCCTTGATCCTAAATTCAACAGCGATATCACCGAAATGGAGGCATACTTGCATAAACTCATGGTCCAGGCTGAGGAGGAGAAAGGGAGGCTGGCCTCTGAAATAAAGGGTATCCGCGATGAGATGGCAGATGAGGATATCGCGTATGGCCATGCTGTCCGTTCCCTTGATGAAGAATTTGACAGCAGGAAACGGTCAGGGGGAACTTTAGCACCTTAATCTGGCAACATCTGCTTTATACATAGCCATGCATGCAAAACATTAAAATAAAAATATCAGAATCAAGTATACAAGGAGATCCGCAATGGAAGGGACCATTAAATCAAGTGCAGCTGCGGCAGCTGTTGCCAGGGATAAATTGGGTGACGGCGAGGATACCTTTACCGGCCTGAAAACGAAGAAGCTGTCCGATTCCGGGGAAGTTGAAGGCAACCGTATACATGACGGTAAAATTGCTGAAAAGATGAAAGGGTTCATGAAGGCATGGCATGAACTGGTCGATACTGATAAGAAAAATATCACTGCCGCCGCCGATGCCCTTGAACAGGCAGACCGCAATGCCGCCGTACGTTAACGCGCTGGTACGATGCGGCAAGAAGCTGGAACCAAGGCAACTCAACTCAATGCAACGCTAAGAACGGCATTCCTACGCATACGCTGATTTGCAGGGCGTAGCCCCGCGCCCTGTTTTTTGATAAAATCTTAGCCACACCGTTGTGGATTGTAAGGATTCCCTGTTATAATAGAGCGTGAAAGAATAGAATCTGTAAGAAAAGAGAAAGGGTACTTCCATGGGGGATAACCAGCAGATTCAGGCACAAATTGACGATCTGGCAAGCAGCAGAAGCACTCTGCAGTCAGAAGTTTCAGGCCTCCAGTCGCAGGTAAATGACCTGAATGGCCAAATATCTGCAATCAACGCTAAGCTCACTACTGCGAGAACGTTTCTTAATGATGTCGATACATCATTTACAACGAAAAAGACTAATCTTTCAACTAATCTGGATACGAGTGCGAATCTGTTCCAGACGGCGGTTGACGATACCACAGTCGGTGAGGCTCTGAAGAAGCATAACAGCGATATTGATACGAAGATTTCCGCTGTTAAAACAGCTGTCCAGGCGCTTATTACCCGCCTGCAGAACCAGCTGACCACTGCAACGACAAATCGGGACACAGCACAGAATTCGTTGGATTCAAAACAGTCGCAGCTGAGCTCGACCCAGTCTCAGATCAATGACCTCTCTGACCAGCTGACCACTGCTGAGTAGGTGCGGCTGTTGCTGTAAGCGGCCGCATGCGGCGGGCAGCTCACAAGGCCGGTAGCTTAAGGAGGTAACACTCTGACAGTAATAAAACTTATTGATCTTATCGATAGTGAAACAAAAATATAGGGTACAGCATAATCATCAGGATTAGCATAGGGAAATATTTCTATATGCAGCTGTAACCGTTAACGGCGGAAGCTGTTAACAACCAGCAACAATAATGAAAGCAGGTAGAAGATATGTCCAGTTCAGAAGCAAAAGGCGGAGAATCAGGGTCCTCGGGTTCCTCCGGGTCAGGCGGCGGCGAAAGCAGCAGCGGCTCAACGGGGTCAAAAGGAAAGACTTCCAGCACGATCACCATGAAGCCAGGGGAGGTCAGCGAGGCTGGCGGGGATTTCAAAACGAAGGCAGATGATATAGGTACCCTGGGCACTGACACCCAGGGGCTGACAGATACCCTGTCAGGCTGCGAAGGCGCCGCGTACAATGCCCTTGTTACGCGGATCGGCCAGGTTGCTACAGCTGCTGACGGTATCAAAACCGCGCTGACTACATATTCTACTGCCCTGACTAATGCTGTCACTACTTTCACGAATGCTGACGGGGAGCTCTCTTACCAGTTCAGCTCTTCTGATGGCAAGAATTCCTTCTATGAAGAAGATGGGAATACAATCGTTCGCGGTGCCCACCGAGGGAAGGAAAAATCAACCACATACGATGAGAATGGGAATGTTACTGAGGAGAAAAACAGTGAAACCCGTACATATCGTGACAATGATGGTATGTACTCCACTTCTGAGGAGCGCACAGATACGCATAACCCTGGAACTGGGGAAACAAATGTTTCCACCTCAAGGACTACCCGCACCAGCGGTCCGGACGGGTCAGTTTCAACCCGCAGTGAATCCAACAATACAACTTATCCGGGGCATGGAAGCACCAGTTCACGCCGTTCATCAGGCAAACATAAGTAACTGGACATCATCAGCTAACAGATCTTATTGAAAGGAGTACCACAATGTTTCGTATAAATACGGATAATATCAAATCGGTATCAGATTCCGTCACTGAGGCTAAAACCAGTTATGAAACTAAATTTAGCGATGCCCGGAAGAAGAATATTGAAACTTTGCAGGGGCAGGACGGCAGATGGGCGCAGGCGGCTGAGACCAGCTATAATGCTGCAGATATTAAAATGAACAGCTTCAAGACTGCATACGGCACTTTTGCAACCTCCCTGTCTAACGCGGCTTCGGATGCGACTGATTCTTTACAGCCTAAGTATAAGGACGTGTTTACAGAAGCAGGGACCAGCCCTCAGAATGAAAAGCAGGTTAAGTGCAATCCTGACAGCAATTTTGGCAACAGCCTTGAGGATGCGGCAACTTCTGCTGATTCGTTCGCTACTGAGGCAAATAATTTCGTCACGCGTGCCAGTGAGCTTGATAATGAGCAGGGGGAACGGGACACTATTATTTCTTCCCTTAACGATGTGCACACGTACACTACTGATCAGGCCACCAAATACCGCGATATTAAAACGAAGTGGACTACATTCAGCACGGCTGTCAGCGATTTTGACGGCAAATACTCTTCTGAATTTTCCGGTGAATTTGTTACCCCTGAGATTACCACAGCCGCCCAGCAGGAGACTGCCCAGATGCTTGCTGATAACTTCAGTTTCGATGCCCATGGCGGTACTAAAAAACTGTGCACGGATGGTTCCAAGAGCGGGAGCATAACCGTAGATAAAAATGGGAACATGTCCATTAAAGGTGAGGCTTCAGGGACAGCCACCCTATTCAATGCATCCGGGGAGGCAAGTGCACATGGCAGTGTTTTGGGTATGCGTTCCAGTGCTACGGGCAAAGCGGAATTTGACGTTTCTGCCAAGGGCAGTGCGAGCGGAAGCATAGGTCCCAATGGATTAACCGGGGAAGCTTCAGTTTCTGCCGGAGCAACGGTTTCTGCCGATGGCAGTGTCCACCTTGGAGAAGACCTTCCCTTCGGCGGAGTTGGCGCTTCCGGCCATGCTGAAGGCTTTGCCGGTGCGGAAGCTAACGGCAAGGCAACAGTTGGTAAGGGTGATGACGGGTCGGTTGGTGCTTCTGTAAGCGGTGAAGCCTTTGCCGGTGCGAAGGCTGAGGCCAGCGGCCAGGTTGACCTTGGTCCGCTTTCGCTTTCCGGTGATGCTTCTGCCCGTGCCGGTATAGGCGCCGATGGCCATGCCGGTATTACGTTTAAAGACGGGAAGCTGACTGTCAGCGCCGGAGCCAGCGGTACTCTTGGTGTAGGTGCCGGTGCCCACGGGACAATAAGCCTTGATGTAGGTTCCATAGTTGACGAAGGGGAACATTTCTTCAAGGGATTGTTCAGCTAATCGGAGCTGATCAGAACACAAGTATAAAATATAACTGATAACGCATACTGTATTGGAGGTTTGTATGTTGTTTTTTCCGAGTAAAGAGACAGTGGGTATTCCGGGGTTTTCGTTTGAGATTCCGGAGGGGTGGTCTGTGACGCATCCTGATCATGTGCTGTTTTGTGTTATTCATCCGCAGGAGGTGTTTTCGCCTAATACTGTGGTGGCTTTGGATCGTCGTTCTGGTGATATTGCTGGTGATGTGATTATGGGGGAGATGTCGGAGTATGTTGCTTCGTTGAAGAATTCCCATGTGACTGGCCAGCAGTCTGGTGTTAATGATTTGGGTCAGGAGTGGAGTGTTATTGAGTATACGTATGATCATGAGATTGGTCCGTTGGCGAGTTCTTTGGCGGTGTTGACTGTCCGTCATGATGGTGTTGCTGATGTGTATCGTTTCCATTCTACGGTTGCTGGTGAGGGTGCTGCTGAGGATTTGAAGAAAATCCATGGCTTCCTGTCATCAATCCGCATAGCAGAAAAGTAAAGGATAGGACGAAGCATATAAGGGTGTTCCCGAAGTATACGGAAATTATGTGCTGGCTGGCCTGAGGGTATGCAGTAATTGCAGGCTCCCAGGCCAGCTGTTATCAGGACCCTTTCCGCCTCGCTTCTCTTCCTTTTCCTTTCCCTCCTCTCCACCCTTTCCCCCTCCCTTCGGAGCCGCTGGGAATCGGGAATAGTCAGGATTAGCCTCTTCCGCCAAATTCAGAAAGTAATCAGGAAACTTGTGTATCCTGACAAAGGGTATTAAGTTATATATGAATTTCGGAGGAAAAATGAAAAAATCTTTAATTAAAGTATATGCTGCTGCAGCATCTGTAGCTTTACTGGCAGGATTGGGCGCGTGCAGCATAACATTTACCCCTAATTCGCCATCCTCCAGCTCAGCTGTCCGCGCTCCGAAGGGATGGAAGAAATTCACTTCCACTGAGCTAGGGTATTCCATTTATTTTCCGGGAACTCCTGAGAGGGATACTTATAAGGATAATGGCGGCAGTTATATACGGTATTCAACCCTTGGCGACGGTGAGGATATTAATTATTCTGTATCTTTTACGGGATTTTCTTCCTCGCAGAAGGCAGATGCAGAAAAATTCAATGAAGCGCAGAAAAAGAAAGTCCTTACTAATTTTGCAAAGTTGATCGGCTTAGAGGAGAGCGATATTACTTTCACCACGGTTGACGGGTATCTTGCGTTTACATATGTTTCTCATGCTACAGAAAACTCGTCACTCGTCCTCCGCCGTGCTGTTGTATTCGGCACAAAAGGCCTTTATGGGCTGGAGTCTTTTGGCGTGTCTGAGACCCAGGCCAATACTTTCAGGGATACTTTCCGTATACTGTAGAATCCTCACCAGAACCGCAGATATATAATCCATTGTGAAGGGTCGAATGCCTCTGCGCATCGTTGTTTTCGGCGGGATATGCAAAGAATATATAATTTATACTATAAATTATTTTGTGGCGGATCCTATGGTCTTCATGGGTTTTTGTTGTTTTAACACCGGTTTAGACGGTTGGACAGAATAGGCAGTAATTCTAGATTGGAAATATTATGAAGAAGCAGTTGCAGTTAAAGAGGCAGTTAACGAGAATATTGGCGGTTCTTGTTTCGTTACCGTTGTTTGCTGGTTTGGGTGCGTGCAGTGTGAGGTTTTCTATCGGGTCGCCGCATCCGGTTTCCAGTTCTCCGGTCAATGCCCCGAAGGGGTGGAAGAAATTTATCTCTAAAGAGTATGGATTTTCTATTTATTTCCCCGGAACCCCCATCAAAGATATGTATAAGGATAGTGGCGGCAGTTACAACCGCTACGCGATCGTTGATGATAACAATATGGTGAAATACTCTGCGTCGTATGCCCATTTCCCCGCTGATGATGATGCAGATACGGATACTTTTACTGAGCAGCGGAAAAAAACAATCTTACGTAATTATATAAGGCTCCTCGGCATTAGTGATGATAGAGCTGCCTACACTAATATTGGCGGCCGTACAGCTGTAACATATGCAACTTCGATGGCTGAAGACAATTCAGTAACTGTTTACCGTGCCGTTGTTTTAGGCAGGCATGGTTTTTACGTGCTGGATGCTTTCGGGGTTTCGGAAGTACAGGCGAAGGCTTTCAGGGATACTTTCCGGACTTTATAAAATAGATGAAACAGCAGATTATTTGAAATGGAAAGAGGCATTATGGTTCTCGCTTATCATACTGAATATTCGTATCATGCGGAACAGCCTTTGCCTGCATGGGCTGCAATACTTTTGGGCGTCGTCATGGCGATTGTAATTGGTGGAGCAGCCGTTGCTGCGGTTTTTGGGGTTCGTGCTGCTCGGAGGTCTGGTGGCGGTGGTGTTCGTGTTGCGAATGGGGCGAAGAAGGCGAAGGGGGTTGCCCGTCAGCTGGGTGGGCGTTTTTTGTATAGTGTGGGGAATGCTTTGAGTGGCAGTTATGCCCAGGTGCAGGACCGTCATGCTGCTTTTCATTTTGTGCAGTTGAAGGATAAGTTTGAGGAGTATTGTTTCCGTCAGAAGGTTTGGGTCCCTCTGGGCTACGGGCCTTTTGCTTCAGGGAGTAACCGGTATCTGCTTAATTATGTGGAGGTCCCCCGTCCGTATGGGCATATTGCTGCGTATGAGTTTCGGTATGATGATCCTTCTGTGGACTGGCATTTGGCGGTTGTATATGATATTGCTGTGGATGAGGGGCAGACAGATGCGTCTGTTGCCCATGCTGACAGGGCGGCTTTGGTGGATGCGGCCCGGGAGCATGCGTCGCGGTATTATCCTGTTATGGTGGAGAATGTGGAGGGGCACGATATAATTATGTCTATTGATTGTATGCCGGCGGGTATCAATGCGCATTATGCTGCGCTGCTTGATCTGTAAAACCCAACCAGCACACCAAAAACACAGATGGCAATATACCATGCTACTTGCCGCATACAGGAAGACATAACGCAGTAAAAGGGCGTTAGGGGGACAGCATCATGAAAGTTCGAGTTGTCAGGGACTGGCGTACAAAGGCCAGGACGGTACGTGTCACTCTGACTGGCCGGGAGACCCTTAATTATGCGCTGGCGGAACGGCTGAAGCATACAGATCTGCCCTTTTTGCCGCCTTTCAAATATCAGATAAAAGGCGATTCTGCTGTCCTGTTTTATGATATTACCGGCTGCATGAAAATCAGGAAATTCATGGAGGCAAAGATATCCGTCGGGCAGTACCAGGATATTATCCAGTCCGTAGCAGATATCACCGATATATGCACTGAGGCTTCAGCGCCCACTGAAAGCGTGCTGTGGGATAAAAAGTATATTTATATCAGCCAGCCTGTGCCGCATCCCGTGTATATCATTGTCCCTGCGCACGGAATTGCGCCGGGGCATCCGACTGCCAACGACCTGCTGATGTATCTCAGTGATGCTTCAAAAGTACATTTCCCTAATGACGATGGGAATATTTATGTTGAGATCGTACGTGATTATGTGCGGCGCAATCCGATATTCTCTTCAGTTACGCTGCGGGACTGGATGGTGAAAAAAGGGGTGATAGCGCAGGCGGGTATGTCCTCCGGGCAGTTCCTCAGCCCTGATATGGGTACCGCTGCGCAGAACCGGCAGCCGGCAGCACAGGCGATGCAGCTGCAGCCTCCTCTGCCGGTCCCCCCCGCTGCCTCTGTGCCGGCCGACGGTTTTGCGCAAGAGCCAGGCTGGGATCCTGTAGGGACTGTCCTTGGGGAAAATGGTGCTGTGGAATACGGCTCTTTAGGCGAGTCTGTTGTGAAAGAAGTTTCCCGGGTACCTGATACATCACGGAAAGATGATAATGCATATACTCCGGTTGTGGATTCAGCGCTGCTGACGATGATGCCGTCCGCAGGGGGCGCAGGTTTTGCCCAGGCGGGCAGTACAAGCTCATCGCAGCTTGTTGCCCGGCAGGGCACTGCGCAGGCTTCTGCAGGAGCGGCGCAGGGCAGTCCGGTACAGCAGTATTCCCAGCAGCCATCCTTATACGGCCTGCAGGAATCGCAGCCGATGGTACAGCAGCAGCCTGGCCTGTACGCCTCAGGCGCAGCGGTGCAGGCTCAGCCGCTCCGGCAGCCTGTCTCTCCGTCAGGCGTGCCTGCCCAGGCGGCCCGTCAGGCACCGTTGGCGTATCCACAGATGCCGCAGCAGCAGGTATCGCCTGCGCAGGCACAGCAGCCGCTGCAGGCGGCGCCCCCTGCGGATCAGCATGGCAGCACTCCTGTCCATATTCCGGTTTTTACAGTAATACGCCAGCGCGATGGCTATACAGCCCGCATGAAAGCGCTGAGGGCGACTATCGGGCGTTCTGAAACAGCGGATATCCATATGGGCGGCGAAGCTACAATGAGCCGGATACATGCAATACTTGAGTATCTTAGCGCAGATGCTTTTGCCCTTATTGACAATAACTCGCCGAATGGTACCTTTGTAAAAGGGGTCCGTTTGCCCTCAGGCGGCAGGACAGTTTTGCGGAGCGGTTCGACTTTTTCGCTGTCTGATGTAGAATTTGAAGTAGTAATAACTTTTGACTGAAAACAGCCAGCCAAAAGCGGCACAATAATTAATGGGACAAGAAGTGAAGAGGATTCATTATGACCCGTGAAAATGACATAGTCGGCGGACGGTACCGTATCATCGCACAGATCGGCACCGGCGGAATGTCTACTGTCTACCTGGCAATAGACAAGACCCTTAACAAGCAGTGGGCTGTTAAGGAGATCCGCAATGTCGAAGACAAGCATAAACGCGAGGTAATTGTCCGGAGCCTTGTAGAGGAAGCCAACCTTATCAAAGCCTTTGACCATCCTGCGATCCCCCGCATCGTTGACCTTGTTGACGAGCATGGGAGCCTTTATGTAGTCATGGATTACATTGAGGGCCGGACCTTGCGAGAAGTGCGTCGCGAGAAGCAGCAGTGCACCGAGAAGGAAGTCGTTGACTGGGGTATCCAGCTGTGCAGTGTGCTTGACTATATTCACCGACGTAAGCCCCCTGTCGTTTTCTCAGATATGAAACCGTCCAATGTTATGCTTAAGCCTGACGGTACCGTTATGCTGATCGATTTCGGTATCGCGCATATTTCAGGCAAGCCTGTCCACTCAGCGGAAGAGGCCGCCCAGGGGATACTCAACCTGGGTACACCCGGGTACGGTTCGCCTGAACAGTTCAGTAAAGGTGCCGTTACAGATGCCCGTTCCGATGTGTATTCGCTGGGCATGACCCTGCATTTCCTCCTTACAGGGGTTGACCCTACTCAGCAGGTCTATCCGATCAGGCAGTACAGGCCGGAACTTTCTGAGGGGCTTGAAAAAGTCATCGACAGGGCTATTGATAAAAATCCCGATAAAAGGTATCAGAGCTGTGCAGAATTCGCTTATGCGCTCAGGCATTACAAAGAGGAAGATGACGCGCATATCAGGGCCCTTAAACGTAAGTGGTATTCCTTCGTAGCAGTCCTGGTGGCTTCTGTCCTGTGCGCTGTGCTGGGCCTCGGGGCGCTGGGCGCGGAAGCTATCACAAGGAATAACAGTTTTGACTACTGGATGGGGGCCGCGCGCCAGGAGCCGCGGAAAGCTGAAGCGGTAAATTTCTATAAAAAGGCTGCCGCACTCCGCCCGAAGTCCATAGAACCTTTCGAGGGGATGCTTAAGCGGTACAGGGCTGATGGGAAGTTCACGCCCGATGAGGCTGTCCAGTACACGGATGCAGTCCGGGCTAATGAGGGGGTCCTCAGAACAGATGAAATCCATTGGGCCCAGCTGTGTTATGACACAGGACTGCTGTACTGGTTCTATTATGCGGATGCCCAGTCTGACAGTGCACAGGCGGATCCGATTTCCCTGCAGTATGAACGGATCCGTTATTCGCAGCAGTGGATGCGCTATGCGGCCGACACGGGGGCATTCAAATATCAGAAGCAGGCGCAGACTTATGCAGATATTGCAGCTTTCAATACCCAGGTTGTCCCTGAGATAGTCCAGGGTACGGATAAGGGCAAATTCAGAGGCTATTTCACTGAGCTTGAACAGCTTGTAAATACTGTGCAGAATGAAAGCAACGAAGTTATGCGACTTTATGTTTCCCAGTTCGTCCAGAACGTCCTGAGCACGTATACACGTAAATTCCGTGCAGATAAGATCGACAAATCCCGCATGCTTGCGCTTGCTGAGCGGTGCATGGCAATAGCGAAGGATACTTCAACGACTTCCCATGCCACGGATGAACTGAAAGAGGCCATCCTCAATCAGGAAAACAATACCAGGCAGTCCATTATTGATGGCTTCGTCGACGCCAGGAAAGTAGGTAATAATGAGGCCCGATAGTTGGCATACGATAGCAATAGTCCTTTTCTGCCTTGCCGCAGTCCTGGCAGTTGCTGCCGTTATCCTCTTCTTCGTCCTGAAGATCAGGATAGTGTACAACCGTCTGAGCGGAAAGACGGCTGAGCGTGAGATCTCCAGCCTGAGGCGTGCGCGCCATGCACTGTGGCGTGCAGAGGCCACAGATTCTTCATCCAGGTCAGGGAGCAGGGGATCGGGAACCGGCTCTTCCGGCGGGAAACACAGCCTGATCCAGATGCGCGTGGCTAAAACCGGGCAAAGTTTCCCCAGCCCTTCCCTCTCCGATGATGAGGCGCTGACAAGCATCCCTGATGATAACAGGGATACGGGCGATGAATCTGAAACAGTTATTGGCGTGCCTGTGCGGCCTGCCGGCCCTGATAGTGAAGCGGGGACTGTTGTCAGGATACAGGATCCGCCGCTTTCGGATGACAGTTCTGACGGGACTGATGGGACAGAGGCTGCTGCTTCTGAGTAAATAGAGAAAAGACAAAGATTAAGGAACAGGATAATGAACAGCAAACAGATCAGCCAGATAAAAAAGATACTCCTGCGTGCAGCCGTAATCATGGGTGCAGTGCTCGGCCTGGGGATTTTGGCGTCCCCGGCGCCGGCATCATATGCGGCACCTGATGAACCTGCAATCACAGAGGTCTCGTACTCGATGGCAGATAAGAATAATGCTGTAGGGGCATATCTGGTCTCACCCCTGCATTCGGAACTGAAACTTACCGTATCAGGGGCTTCAAAGCTGTCCGGCGTGAACGCGCGGTACCAGTATACAACTGTTGACAGTGAGGGCAATAAGCATAAAGTCCCGGACCAGCCGCGTACTGTCCCTATGGATGAAGTACGGCAGGAAGCTGATGGGGATAATACAAAAACCTTCCGGCTCGGGCTGGATGACGAAGGCATCTATGCATTCGGCGATATACAGTTCACCCTTACTTACACGGATACTGCGCAGAAAACCAAAAAAACAGTGGTTAAAACTTTGTCCAGCCTTATAGCAGAAAGCAAGTCCTCCCCACAGAACCCGTCCGTGAAGGCCACAGAATCGCTGCAGGGCAGCGGCGTCAGCTCCTTCCTCCTTACAGATACCGATAAAGGCATATCGCTCAATGTAACAGATGCAGACGGCAAAACTGTTGACAATGATGCTACGATTACCGCCGCTTCACGCCTGGACGGGGCTAAGGCTTCTGCAAAAGTCAGCAATACGTATATCAGCAAACTTGATGACCTCAAAAAAGCATGGATCGCAAAGCATACTGTTACAGTGGCTAATAATGACACAGGCGCCCAGGTCCAGCTTTCCGGCGATGACCTGGCAGTCAGCGGGCAGCAGGACGGCAGCTTCACTGTTACCGCACAGCTGTCGAAGGCAAAAGAAAAGCTCGGTGGCTCTTTTGAAGATGCCGCATATACAGTTAAATACGGCATTGGGTCTGATATAGGGAAAACATCAGATTTTACTGTTGACACAGGCACCCCGAAAATATCTGCTGAGGTCCCACATGCTGAGGCGGGCAGGGATCTGGCCGAAAAGGTGAGTATACGCCTGCAGCAGGCTAACGTCCTGATCCGGGGCTCGCAGCCGAAGATCAGGATCACCGTCAATGACGGCGGCGGTATTGATCTGAAAAGCGTAAAAGTTACGGTGAAAAAGGCGGATTCGCTGGATGGCAGTCCCCAGCCGGCAGATGCCTCCTCATGGCTGCGGAAGGTTTCCAGCACACGCAGGAACAGAAAGGTCATTTATGAACTGACACTGCGCGATGACGGGCTTTATAACCTGTCTGATATTGCCATACAGGCGCGCAACAGGGCGGGACGCCCGCTGGTTGCCGACCCTGACGGGCAGACACTGTCAAACAGCGTTGCCAGCAAGCAGTATGACGCTATACTTGTCAACAATGGTGCGGCCGAGTCGCTTAAGCCTGCAATCACCGTACGGCCTTCCGACGGGAATACCCGGCCGAAAGAACATAACGGCGTCAAGTATTACCGGGGTGAAGTCGTTGAGACCGTTACCGTTACAGATAAATGGATAGACGCATACAGGCAGATCACGGGCCTTAAAGTAAAAGTTGCCACAAAGGCTGGTTCTGCAGATCCGCAGGTGTCTGAAATACCGCTGACCGATTTCAAGTTCACATCCCACGATAATACGGTTTCAGCAGCCTATGAGCGCAAGGTCAGTGATGAAGGCAGATACCATGTTTCCGCAAGCCTCCTTGAAGGCGTTAATGATGAAGGCATTGAATTTGTTATTGACCATACTGCGCCGAAGATATCGCGGATGACAGTAGAACCGGCAGGGGATCCGGTGTGGAACTGGCTCTTCTCTGACAGACCCGTGAAAGTTACTTTCAGCGGGATGGCAGACCATCTTTCGGGAATAGACCCGGATGCAACCGGATTCACCAAGTATAACGGGCACGATGCAGACAGCAGCACGCCGAAGCTCAACATAGATGATGACACCATATCGTTTACGCTTGAGAAGAATGGAGACAGGCTGGCATTCGCTGATACCGATATCACCATAACTGACTTTGCCGGCAATACAGCCACATTCAAGCTTTCGGATTTCGTCAAAAATGACAGGAACGAGGCAAAGTATGCTTCCAATATCGCCCAGAAAGGGGTGCGCGGCGTTATTGTGCAGACCGAAAAGCCGGTTATCACTGTTACCTACGATAACGATTCCGTGCGCAACGGAAAGTACTATGCTTCAGGCCGTACTGCAACAGTTACGGTGACCGACCCTGTATTTGACCTGATCATACAGAATGACCCTCAGCGGGCTATCGTTACAGTAGGGCATGATGGCAGCAGCACAACGGTGGCCGCAGAGAAGTTCACACAGGTCCCGGGCAGGCAGGATACGTGGACTGCACAGGTCAAATGCGACAGCGACGGTGAATGGAGGCTGTCGGCACAGCTGACTGATCCAAGCGGGCTTTCAGCTGACCCTTATGAGGCTGAGTTCATCGTTGATGCCACTAAACCGTCTCTGACCCTCACTTTTGACAACAACAGGTCCAAAAACGGCAATTACTATAACGCCAACAGGACGGCAACCGTCACTGTGTCTGACCGCAACTTGGACATGGGCAGCACCCATATCGCTGTAACAGCGAAAGGCGACGACGGACGCCCCCTGCCTGCCCCCGCTGTGAGCCCATGGGCGGTGAAAGACGGCGGCGCAGGCAAGGACAGGACCTACACTGCTACGGTGACCTTTACCGGCGAGGAGCATTACTCCATCTCAGCAGTATCTGCCGATCTTGCCGGCAATGCGTCTGAAAAGGTGGAGGAGCCTGAATTCATTATTGACAAGACGATGCCGAAGCTTGATATCTCCCGGGTCGTTGACAAAACAGCGTATGCGGGTGCTGTAGCGCCTCAGATCAGTTCGTCGGATTCAAACCTCGACGAATACGGGACGACATATACGCTGAAATCATCGCATAATAAAGGGTCTTCGGTGTATGTATATCCGAAAGTGAGTAGTACGCCTACTACCCAGGATGTCACCTATACTGATTTCCCGCATGAGGTCAAGTACGACGATTTCTACACTCTCAGTGCTACTGCGCAGGACAAGGCGGGGAATACGGTCACAAAAACAGTCGTATTCTCTGTCAACAGGTTCGGGTCCGTGTATTCCTTCGATGATTCCACGCAGGACATACGTGGGAAGTACGTCAAGAAAGCCCGGCAGGTGGTGATCCGCGAGACCAACGTCAGCGGGCTGAATGATAACTCGGTACAGGCAAACCTGATCAAAAATTCACGTGTCCTGCCGCTGGATAAATCCCAGTATTCAGTGAACAACAGCCAGGACAAAGGCTGGTCGCTGACTACATATACTTTCCCGGCATCCCTGTTTGAAGGCAACAGCTACTACCGGGTCCAGCTCACGTCTACCGATAAGGCCGGGAATTTGGCCCAGAACACCATGGATAACAAGTCCCCCAACCGCAAAGCGGATGCCGAAGTCAATTTTGCTGTTGATGCAAAGAAACCGGCTGCGGCAGTCCTGGGGCTCAGCAGCAACCAGGTGTATTACGGGCCGTCGCATGACCTTTCCCTTTATGCACGCGATAATATGGCCACTGAGCGGGTAGAGCTTTATGTGGACGGCAGAAAAGTACAGGCGTGGGATAACAGGGACTTCCTGTCGCAGCCGCCAAGTTATACGATGCAGGCTGACGGCGGGAACCATACTGTTACAGTCAAGGCTTATGACCGTGCGGGGAATGCAACGGAAACAACGTACGGGAATGTAACCATTGCGGCTAACTGGTGGCAGTACATAACCAGGACCCCTGGCGTACTCAACCGTGTGATCGCAGGGACTATCGCAGCGCTTGCCCTTATAGCAGGTATCACTGTATTCCTGGTGCGCCGGCACAGGCGGCGCAAGTGGCGCAGGAATCCGTTCAACCGTCTGGCATAATAAGCCGGGAGGCGGCAACGGGTTAACGGACCGGCAAAGGCCAGCTGCCCTTACTGGGGTGGCTGGCTTTTGCCGTATACCTGCCTGCCGTGCCTCTGCCGCAGGGTCCTGCTGCATGGATTCCTGTTCTATGATTTCTATGATAACGGGACTGTATAGGATAGTATAAAAACTATGACTGATGATAAGAGCGTCGCCGGCATGGCAGGCAGGCCGCTGCGGGCGGCCGTTATAGGGGCAGGCCCGGCCGGGATATATTCAGCGGATATTTTGCTTCAGCAGCTCCAGCAGAAGGGTCCGGATCTGGGGCTTCCCGCCGAAGCGTATGTTGATATTTTCGAAAAGCTCCCCGTCCCGTTCGGCCTCGTACGGTATGGTGTTGCCCCGGACCATCCGGCAATCAGGTTCATTACTGCCGCACTCGATAAAACGCTCAGCAACCCGCATATCCGGCTTTTCGCAGACGTCGAATTCGGGAGGGATATAACGCTTGAAGACCTTCAGGGATACTACGATGCTGTGATCTTTTCCACTGGTGCTGTTGACGACCGCCCGCTGGACATTGAAGGGCGTAGCCTGAGAGGCGTATATGGCGCAGCACGTTTTGTAGAGTGGTATGACGGATATCCCGGTACCCCGCCGGTGTGGCCGCTTGACGCTGAAACGGTAGCGGTGATAGGCGGCGGCAATGTAGCGATGGATGTTGCACGCATGCTTATGCGGTATCCTGACGACCTGCTGGGCACGGATATCCCCCAGAATGTTTATGACGGGCTGGCTGCGAACAGGGCCAGGGATATCCATGTTTTTGTGCGCCGCGGAGCTGCCCAGGCAAAATTCTCCGTACAGGAGCTGCGTGAGCTGGAAAAGCTTCCCGGTGTCCAGATAATCGTTGACCGGAAAGATTTTGATATTGATGATGCCGTAATGCGTGAGGCATCGAAAAATAAGCTGGCCCGGCAGATGATAGATGAGCTGTTTGCTGTACGTGACCTGGCAGAGCATATGGCAGGCCCTAACGGGGCTGAAGCTGGGCCCGGCTCCGGATCCGGTGCTGATTTTGAAGGGAAGCCTGCAAAACGGCGGTGCCATCTCCACTTTAATTCCAATCCGGTCCAGATACTCGGCGATTCCGGGAAAGTGCGGGCCATCCGTATCGAGCGGACTGTTACCGCCACCGACGGCGTTATGGCAGGGACCGGGGAATATACTGACTATCCTGTGAAAGCGGTCTACCATGCTATCGGTTATAAGCCTGCAGAGATCAGCGGCATCCCCTACGATGAAGTGCACTATACTGTGAAAAATAAAAATGGGCGTGTTATCTCAGGTAATATCCTTGATGCCTCTGATACCGCGGAGGCAGGCAGCGGTCCCAGGATCCTGCCGTTTGTGTATACGAGCGGATGGGCGAAGCGCGGGCCAGTAGGCCTGATAGGGTCTACAAAATCGGATGCGCTGGAAACTGTGGGGAATATCCTTGAGGACTGGGCACGTGCTGCACAAGCCGGGCAGCTCAGGGCTGAAGATGGAGCCGGCAGTGCTGATAAGCCTGGCAGCATTGGCCAGCTGCTGGCATCACGCGGTATCAGCCCCTTGGGTTATGATGCCTGGCGTCGTATTGATGCCTGCGAAAAAGCCGAAGGGGCGAAAGCGGGCAGGGACCGTGTCAAGATTACCGATGCAGAGGTGATGCGTTCGTGCGGATCCCAACCCTCAGAAAGATAAAGGATACTATGAATAATCAAAGATTTCGGGTGCATGGGCACGCAAACGGGTTGAAAACCATACTCCTTTTCAGCCTTATGTGGGCTGTCATATTTATTATCTGGTTCCTGACCGGGGCACGGCAGTCTACGCTGGCCTATTATGTTGTTATAGCAGTAGTTGTAACAATGGGAAGCTACTGGTTTTCAGACAGGATAGCAACGGCAGCAATGGGGGCACGCGAAGTTTCAGAAGACGAATCCCCGAATCTGTATGCCATAGTGCGCGAGCTGTCACAGAAAGCCGGGAAGCCTATGCCCCGGATATACGTTGCGCCTGCTGAATCGCCGAATGCTTTCGCAACAGGGCGCAATGAACGCCATGCCGTGGTTTGCTGCACGCAGGGGATACTGCAGATACTTGATTACCGGGAGATCCGCGGTGTGCTCGGACACGAGCTGATGCATGTGTATAATCACGATATCCTGACATCCTCCATAGCATCGGCAATGTCTATGGTGATCACATACCTCGGATACTCCCTGATGTATTTCGGCGGCGGGTCAGACCGTGACGGCGGAAGAAGGGGGAACCCCATTGGGGCACTTCTGACTATGGTACTGGCACCGATAGGGGCATCCCTTATCCAGATGGCAATCTCCCGTACCCGTGAATATGATGCCGATGAAGACGGAAGCAGGCTCACCGAAGATCCGCAGGCGCTGGCCAATGCCCTGCGTAAGATCGAAGCAGGCGTAGGGGAGCGCCCTCTGCGCCCGACGAATGCAACCCGTACGATGTCAGCTGTTATGATAGCGAACCCTTTTAATACCCGCACAGTGAGCCGGCTGTTTTCCACCCATCCTCCCACTGAAGACCGTATTGCACGCCTGGAGGAGATGCAGCGCGAGATGTACGGCGAAAGTTCGGTGCAGGACCCTGCTGATGAACAGTATATGCAGCACTAGCCCGCGGTCCTTGGAGCTGGCGGCTATGCTGTGCTGTACCGGCCCGGCCACCGGGCAGCGGGCTGTGATCCATCCGGCCCTGCTGGCTGCGCTTCGCAGAAGCGGAACACGCGCAAACGGTTTTTAGCAAACATAGTGCGCGCATGTGCTACACTAATAACCGTTGCCCAGATGTGGTGCCCCGTATAGCAAGCTATCCGGCCTGCATTAAAGGGCTCCTGCGGATGTAGTTCATTGGTAGAACGACAGCTTCCCAAGCTGTAAAGGCGGGTTCGATTCCCGTCATCCGCTCCATAGATGTTTAGAGAAGCAAGTTATGAGTAATTGGGGTTTACCGCAAAAGATGTTTGAAACAGCCGTTGGCTTTTACCGTTTAAAAGTTCAACAAGTGAGCGCTGTAAAGGTATCTCTTTACCCTGGCGCAGCGTCTTTCTGTCAAGGATACGCAACGAAGTTTGCCGGCTATGTTTGGAATCGGGTGTGAAAAGTGTAAAAATATGCCGCTCGGTTAGATGCATTTCATGGAAAAGAGGTTCCTTGTGCGTATGTTTACCGTTGTCGGGCCTGACCGTCCTGATAATTTTTCCAGTCGATAGTTCTATCTGATAGATTGTGCCGGTACCATTAAACATAAATGTTAGGATCCCATTATCCAAGGAAGCAGCTTCATATGAAAATGGTTCAGAAGTTTCCACTATCAATGTTTTCCCTGATGGCTCTTTTATGGGAATAAACGAATTTTCACCTGTTAACGTATTCCACTTCAATATCTCCCAACTAGCAGCGTACGAATCCTCTTTCTGGCTGGTAATACCGATACCGTAGACTACGTTATTAAGACTTGGCATTGTATCGTCAGAAACGGGAGTAAATCTGTCATCAGGATTTGCTATGGAAAATCCCTTTTCATCGGAGATTTTCCTTGAAATTCTTTGTAGTGTAAGCCGCTCGTGACTGTTCAGCATGAGGTTTTCCAGATCAAGTCCGTAAACCCCTGTATCACAGGAGGCTACTGTGTGAAAGGGGAAATGAACGATTTGACACAGTTGCGTTCCATCTGTATGGTCGAATACCTGCAGAATATTTTTGGGCTTGCCCGATACATTGTCGAATCCCTCATCGAACGTTGCTAGAGGTTTCCCATTTTTCTGCTCTATTATTTGGTTTTGTATATATGTCTTTCTGTTAGGGGTCACTATACCTGTGCTGCCGTTACTATTAAAAAAATAATCATTTTCATAATCTGAAAAGAACAGCCCTTTTTTAGTCCATAGTAATTTTTGCAGGCCCATACCTTTTGTATGGACTAAAGAATACAAGCCATTGTTACGGAGTAAGGCAACATATCCTGTTCTGCGGTCGTGCACCTTATCATATTCAGGATTGATGGCAATAGCAGCAACAACATCTTTTAGACTTGTCTGATCTGCTGATAGTACTTCAGGGTGGGCAGGCCCGCAACCGGTCGAAAGGATAAAAGAAAAGAATAAGCTAATTTTTAGCAGATGGCGGAGAAGAAGATCAACTTTTCCCCGCCATCTGTAAAGTAACTGTTCCGGAGCCATAGCAGCTTCTACCTTACTGTGGCATAAGTAACGGCTTTAGAGGAATCTCTCAGATCCCATGGCCATACTATGTTATCCCCGCCTCGAGTATCCAAGTCAATATGAGCTCCGTACCAATAAGCTGCCCACACCAGTTGACCACAGTGTAAAGCACTGTGGTCATCCTTGTTCCCGTACAGGTATGCGGCGTTATAGTCCCGGCCAATATATTTTCTGGCACGGCTTGCAGCTTTATTTCGAATTGATGCCTTCTTTCCGCTTAATCCGGATAATATCTGGAGATTTTGATGATAATCATCGGTTATTGTGCCTGCAGATGCTACTTGCGGCAGGGAAACAGCCAAAAGTACGCCTGCAATAAGGGGGGGTTATCAGTCCTGAAACCTTTTTTAAATTTTCCATCTCAATATCCTTTAATTGTGTGAATTGAATTATAGTTTTACAAAAACCGCAGCTTTGAGATTTTTGGACGTCTCCGCTCCAGCAGCATCACAGGCCGGTTTTCCATTGCCTGTACCCTTCAGCTTTGCTGTGCCAGTATTCTTTATCTTTATTGGTGATACTGCGGATCATCCGGCATGGATTGCCTGCTGCAACGCTGTGGGACGGGATATCCTTAACGACCACAGAACCGGCCCCGACCACTACGTCATCACCGATAACGACACCCGGGCAGACAGTCACATTGCCGCCGAACCATACATTATTGCCGATCGTGATTGGGAGCGCGCCTTCCAGGTGGCTGTTCCTGGTCTCAGCATCTATGGGGTGGTACGGGGTCAGCAGGTTTACTCGGGGGCCGAAGAATACGTTGTCGCCAATTGTGATGGGCGCAACATCAAGGAAAATGCAGTCCATATTCGCGTAGAAATTACGGCCTATGCTGATATTTGAGCCGTAATCACAGTTAAACGGCGGCTCAAGGAATGCACCATCGCCGAGGCTTTTGAACAGTTCGCGGAACAGGGCCTCGCGTTCGTTGAAAGCATCGTATGCAGAAGTATTTATTGCGTGTACGAGCCGGCGCTTGCGCATATTGTCTTCTTTGAGTTCCGGATCGCTGGCAATATACAGTTCGCCTGCCAGCATGCGTTCTTTTTCACTGGAGAAACCTGCCATACTATAACCTCTTTGCGTGTGTAAAGGTCTGTCCCTCCCCTAAAAGAACAGAGAGGGGCTGCTATAAAGCAGTATATATGGAGGATTATATTGGCTGCAGATATTGCGGGTATCAGGTATGCAGCCGATACACAGTCGGCGTTTATATCAGCATCCGCAGGATACTGCAAGCGGGCATGGTATCTGAGCCTTACCGGCAACAGGGCCAGCGTGTCAGTCTTCCCCTCATTTTGGTACAGTAAAACTTATGTCAGAAGCAAATAATAATCATCCTCAGAACGCTGGGGAGCAGAACGGTTACCAGGGTCCCCAGCAGGGTGCTTCCTATGGGCAGCCGTCTACACAGCAAGGCTACGCTTATCAGCAGCAGCCGGGTACAGGTCCCCAGCCAGGCCAGAGCGGATCTCCTGCCTATACAGGTTCCGGCAATTCCGGCACGTATAATTCAAATTCATATGGGCCGCAGGGCGGTTCTCCCTATAATGCAGGATATAATGCCGGCCCCCAGTATGCGCCGCAGAGCCCTTATGGCACGCAGATGCCGTATGGGGCAGGGACCCATTCTAAAATTGCCGCAGGCCTTTTAGGGATTTTCCTGGGAACCCTCGGCGTCCATAATTTTTATCTGGGGTACACTGGCAAGGCAGTCGCCCAGCTGCTGTTGACCGTTATCGGGTGGATAATCATAATTGGCCCGTTCGTTTCGGCAATATGGAGCTTTGTTGAGGGGATCATAATCCTCTGCTCGAATCCGGGAAGCCCATGGCACAGGGACGCAGCAGGCTACGAGCTCAGGGACTGAAACAAGTCTTTTTCGTGGCCTTCCTTATGTAGGTTAGACGTGGGATAATAGAGCCATGACTATTGCAACACCGGAACGTTATGCTGAAATGCTTGATGCTGCCCGTAAAGGCGGCTATGCTTATCCCGCTATCAATGTGACCAGCACGCAGACCCTTAATGCTGCGCTGCAGGGTTTTGCTGACGCACAGTCTGACGGTATCATCCAGATATCCGTCGGCTCCGCTGCCTACCTGTCCGGGCAAAGGGTGAATGACCGTGTAACAGGGTCGATGGCGCTTGCCCGGTATGCCCATGAAGTTGCGAAACACTACACGCATAATACGGTTGCGCTGCATACGGACCATTGCGCAAAACAGTATCTGGATGAATGGGTGCGGCCTATCCTCGCTATAGAGCAGGATGAGGTTTCCCATGGCCAGGAACCCACGTTCCAGTCGCATATGTGGGACGGGTCGGCAATCAGCCTCGACGAGAATCTTGATATTGCCGAGAAACTTCTGGCAGAATCAGTAAAAGCCCATACTGTCCTGGAAATCGAGATCGGTGCTGTGGGAGGCGAGGAAGACGGCATAACCGGTGCTATAGACGACAAGCTGTATTCTACTCCTGAAGATGCTTTCCAGGTTGCACAGCGCCTTGGTATGGGTGAAAAAGGCCGCTACATGGCGGCGTTTACTTTCGGCAACGTCCACGGATCATATAAGCCGGGATATGTGAAACTGCGCCCGGGGCTGCTGGGGAAGATCCAGTCCGAGACCCAGAAAGTGATCAACAGGGGCCTTATATCCCAGCCATCGGAGGCTCCCGACGGAAAGCCGTTCCTTCTCGTGTTCCATGGAGGCTCAGGGTCGCTCCCTGCAGAAATCGCGGAAGCTGTTTCCTACGGGGTAGTAAAGATGAATGTGGATACTGATACGCAATATGCTTTTACCCGTGCTATTGCAGGGCATATGTTCAGCAATTACGATAAAGTGCTGAAAGTTGACGGCAATATTGGCGATAAAGCTGAGTATGACCCGCGGTCATGGGGACGCGAGGCTGAGGATTCTATGGCTGCCAGGGTCATGGAGGCCTGCACAGGCCTCGGTTCGGCAGGCAAAGCGCTGCGCTGAGCGGCCCGGACCCTGGAATAAAGCGGACTTCTGCCTCTGATACCGGACTGCCGGACTGACCAGGGGCAGAGGAAAATAAAAAGGCAAAGGGGAGCATATGCCTGGGATCGTTTTGGTTGGAGCCCAGTGGGGAGATGAGGGCAAAGGCAAAGCAACCGACCTTATCGGTACGGAAGTCGATTATGTTGCGCGTTTTAACGGCGGAAACAACGCCGGGCATACTGTAGTCGTGGGGGATGAATCCTACGCCCTCCATCTGCTGCCCTCAGGGATCATCAGCCCTAATGTCATTCCTGTGATCGGCAATGGGGTGGTCGTTGATCTTGAAGTCCTGTTCCGGGAGATCGACGGGCTGCAGGAAAGGGGCGTCGACTGCTCCAGGCTGCTGGTCAGCGACAGCGCCCATATCATTGCCCCGTTCAGCCGTGTGATCGATAAAGTAACAGAACGTTTCCTGGGCAAGCATAAGATTGGCACAACGGGAAGGGGGATCGGCCCGACATACGCTGATAAAATAAACCGCGTAGGCATACGTGTCCATGACCTTTACCACCCGGGCCATCTGAGGGATAAAGTCGAGGCCTCCCTGCATCAGAAAAACCAGATGCTTATCAAACTGTATAACCGCAGGGCAATAGGTGTAGATGAAACCACCGATGAACTTCTCCAACTGGGTGAACGCCTGCGCCCGTATGTGGCGAATACGCAGAATGTGCTGAATGCTGCGCTGAATAAGGGCAAGACCGTTCTTTTTGAAGGCGGGCAGGCGACTATGCTTGATATCGACCATGGGACATATCCGTTTGTGACATCATCTAACCCTACGGCTGGAGGAGCCTGCACAGGGACCGGTGTCGGCCCCACGAAAATCAGCAGGGTAATAGGCGTAGCAAAGGCATATATTACACGCGTCGGGGAAGGTCCATTCCCTACCGAGCTGGATGATGCGCAGGGCGAATGGCTGCGGACGCAGGGGCATGAGTATGGCGTCACTACCGGCAGGCCGCGCAGATGCGGATGGTTTGATGCTGTAGTCAGTCGCTATGCAGCTGAAGTCAATGGGCTTACCGATATCGTGCTCACCAAGCTTGATGTGCTGACCGGGCTTGAACGTATCCCTATCTGTACCGCATACGATATCAAAGGGCAGGGTGGTGCTGCTGCAAGGCATACTGCCATGCCGACGGACCAGGAGGCGTTTGCACAGGCTGAGCCTGTATATGAAGAGATGCCGGGATGGGATGAAGATATCAGCGCTGTCCGGAAGTTCGATGATCTCCCCCAGGCTACGCAGGATTATGTCCACAGGCTGGAAGAGTTGTCTGGATGCCGTATCTCTGCGATCGGTGTGGGCGCTGCGCGCGAGCAGATCATTTCCGTGCACAGCCTGCTTGGGTAGTATTTCCCCGTTTCTTCCGGATCCGTCTTCTCAGCCGGATATCTCAGCAGCCGAAAATCCGCGAATATGACCCTGTTATTGCTTTATACCCCTGTACTTTTATACTCCTAGCCTATCTTGGGGAGCCCCAGCGGGCCCGCCCGCCTTGCGGCAGATACTGCAATACTGCGATAGAAGATAAAAAATAGAAGATAAAAATCAGTACCCGTTTTCCGGCATCTCACATATTTCTGATAATGATCGGCGCACGCTGCGCTCATCTTCCCCCGAGAAAATAACGACTATAGCATCCCCTGCACGCAGCATGCTGTCGTGACGGGGCACAAACTCCTGTTCTCCCCGGCGGATGGTAATGACGGAAGTGCTGTCAGGCCAGCTGATGGCGTGTATCCGTTTGCCTGCTGCCATACTGCCGATCTCAATGGGGATCTCCAGCATCCCGCTGTGTACCGGCATGGCTGAGATATCTGTACCCTCATGCTGTTTCATATAGCGTTCAAGCAAGGCAGGGTAGATTGGCCTGATGTGAAGGGCATCAGAGATAAGAAGGGATACGAAAGCTACAGCAGCAACAGGGAACATGTGGACAAGTGATCCGGACATTTCTACAACGAGCAGGATAGAAGTGATCGGTGCTTTTACTGCCGCAGTCAGTGTCCCCGCCATCGCCAGCACGGTGAACGCAGCTGTCCTTTCAGGTGCCAGTACCCCTGCGGAAACCATAGCATGTGCAAAAACGCTTCCCGATAAAGCACCGGCGGCAAGGATCGGCATGAAGATACCGCCAGGAACGCCGCTGCTGTAGCTGATCCCCGTAAACAGTATCCTGACTGCCAGAAGTATGCACAGGATTGCCAGTGTTCCCCGGGCTGTTTCAGCGAATTTGATGGCTTCGGAGCCTCCTCCGAGGGACAGTGGGAGAAGCAGCCCGCATGGCAGGGCAGCTGCCAGGGCTATCATTGGCCTGACAACTGCAGGTATTTTTGAGTAGAGTGTCTGGAATCCCAGGAGGATGCGGTTCATGAGAGCGCCGATGAGGCCGGCAACAATCCCCAGGGGGATGAGCCATGCGTACTGTGCAACCGGTATCTGGCTAACATGGGTAAAATCCAGTACAGGGGTCAGCCCAAACCAGTATTTTGAAACAATGTCGGAAGACAGCGAAGCTGTAACTGCGGTAAGGAGGACTGACGGCGAAAAGCTTTTGTGCACTTCTTCGAGGGCAAACATCATCCCTGACAGAGGGGCACTGAAAGCAGCGGATAATCCCGCTGCCGCCCCGCCGGTGATAAGCGTGTTTTCTTCTATCGCATTGCGGCTCATCCTTCTGCCTGCTGCCTTGGATGCCGCTGCGCCGATCTGGATGGACGGGCCTTCGCGGCCAAGTGACAGGCCGAATAAACTGCAGAGCAGGCCGCCCGCATACCGGACGATGAGGATGCGTCCCCAGCGGAGGGGAAGCCCCCAGAGCAGCGTCCCCTCGGTCTGCGGGATACCGGAACCTGATGCGGAGGGTTCCCACTGCACGAGCCTGGTAATGATCCAGCTGGCTGACAGCACGGCAGCGATCCAGCCGAGGAGGCCCAGCGGATGCCCCTTTAACCAGGCGTAGGCACTTACTGCGAACCGTGTCCCGTATTCAATGCCCACCCGGTACCCGACAACGAGCACACCGGCTATGAGCCCGCAAATGATGCCCCGGGCTGCTATAAGCCAGCGCATCCGGTTTGCGCCGGACAGGAGCTGGAGGGTATGGGAATTATTGCGCAGATGATGGTGCGACGGAGCAGAAGCGTCGGAGCGGAATGCGGCAGCCTTCCGCGGATTGCTGCCTGTCCTGTCCGCATTGCCTGCGCTTCCTGGGCCTTCCGCGGCCCCAGCGCTTCCTGTGCTTTCTGTTTTGTCCATCCTGCCTGCGCCTCCAGCTGCGCCTGTATCTGTATCAGCCGTACCCACCGTACTCACCGCTTTTTATGCATGGCAATAGTTTCCCTGACAAGTTCCGGCAGGGCATCCTGTATCGGTTCGCGTATCAGGCGTGCTGCCAGCGGGTCAAACTGGGTCTCGCCCATGTTCATGATCGTTATGGGTATGCCTGCCCGGGCGGCTACCGGGGCGAGCATTGCTGCAGGGAATACTTCGAGAGTTGAGCCGATCACCCAGAATTCATCAGACTGCCGGACCCGTTCCATGCTTTTTTCCATTGCCCCATCCGGCAGAGCCTCGCCGAAATATGTGACATCTGTTTTTATCAGCCCATTGCACGGCATGTCATTTTTATAGGGCAGCCTGCGCCTGCAGCGGGGGTCGGGGTTCTTATCCAGATCATCCATGATTTCTGCTGTATCGTATTTTTTATGGCATGACATGCAGTGCGAAGTTGCTATAGTGCCGTGGAGGTTGACTATTACGGAATCCGTGTTCCCGGCTTTCTCATGGAGTCCGTCGAAATTCTGCGTTGCCAGGACGCTCAGCATCCCGGCTTTTTCCAGGTCAGCAAGGGCTTTGTGCGCAATACCGGGCTGCGCATTCCAGACTGGCGATTCTTTCTGCCAGCGCCATGAATATTCGCGGTCTTCAGTACTGGTGAGGAATGCTTGGATATCATAAACATCCATCTGTTCGGGATGTTTCGTCCATACGCCGTCAGGACCGCGGAAATCAGGTATCCCTGCGCTGGTGGAAATGCCTGCCCCCGTCAGTACGGCGATTTTATAGGGGCTATTGCCCCTTGAGCTGCCTGTGTGCAGAGCCTCCTGCGGCTCTCCGGAAACTTTGTCCCAGCCGGTATCTGTCCCGGTGCTATGTATATCTGCTGCCATTATCTGCTTTCTTCCGCGGTTTTGTCTGTATAGATTGCAGGGATACTCTGATATTTTATCAGGTGCGGCGGGTATCGGGTTTTGTAAAAGGTGATGCCAATAATAAAAAGAACTAGTAATAAATTGGTGATATTAGCGATGCTGAAGCATGGTATCCATTAGAACAGCTTTCTAGAACGGCTTTTATCTTTCAGGCTTAACGGCAGTGACAGTATGAGGAGGGGCAGCCATCAAACATGAAGCCGGGTGCATGAGGCCGGGCGGGGCATGATACGGAGATAACAGGTTGTGGTTTTTGTGTGTGTGGTGTGCGACACGCCGGGGTTGTGTGGGGTGGGGTGGGGGGTGTATTGTTTTTTGTTGCTGCCTGTTGGGGTGTGCTTCCTGTGTGGGGGTGTGTTCTGGTGTGTGTGGTGGTGGTTTGAGAACTCAAGAGCGTGTTTTGTACTACTTTTATGCTTATATGTTTTGTAAGTTGTGGTCTGATTGAAGGCTGCGCTCTGCTTGTGTGGTGGGGTGTGGTTTTTGGTTGGGTTTTTGATTGCCAGTAGAATGCCTGTGCTCTTTTCGTTGGTGGAGGGGGTGTGGGTGTTTGTTTGTGTGAGGCTGCGCTCTGCTTTGTGGTGGGGTGTGGTTTTGCTCGTTGTTTTTTTATTTTTTTGTGGGCCTGTGTTGGGCTTTCTACGGTTTTTGTGTGGAGGGTTTGATTCTGGCTCAGGACGAACGCTGGCGGCGTGCTTAACACATGCAAGTCGAACGGGATCCACTGGGCTTTTGTTTGGTGGTGAGAGTGGCGAACGGGTGAGTAATGCGTGACTAACCTGCCGTATGGTTGGGGATAGCTCCTGGAAACGGGTGGTAATACCCAATGCTCCAGCTGGATGCATGTCTGGTTGGGAAAGCTTTTTGTGCCATATGATGGGGTCGCGTCCTATCAGCTTGTTGGTGGGGTGATGGCCTACCAAGGCGTCGACGGGTAGCCGGCCTAAGAGGGCGACCGGCCACATTGGGACTGAGATACGGCCCAGACTCCTACGGGAGGCAGCAGTGGGGAATATTGCACAATGGGCGCAAGCCTGATGCAGCGACGCCGCGTGCGGGATGGAGGCCTTCGGGTTGTAAACCGCTTTTATAGGGGGGCAAGCTATGCCTGTGTGGTGTGGTGAGTGGACTTTATGAATAAGCACCGGCTAACTACGTGCCAGCAGCCGCGGTAATACGTAGGGTGCAAGCGTTGTCCGGATTTATTGGGCGTAAAGGGCTCGTAGGCGGTTTGTTGCGTCTGGTGTGAAAGCTTACTGCTTAACGGTAGGTTGCGCTGGATACGGGCAGGCTTGAGTGCAGTAGGGGAGACTGGAATTCTCGGTGTAACGGTGGAATGTGTAGATATCGGGAAGAACACCTATGGCGAAGGCAGGTCTCTGGGCTGTTACTGACGCTGAGGAGCGAAAGCGTGGGGAGCGAACAGGATTAGATACCCTGGTAGTCCATGCTGTAAACGGTGGACGCTGGATGTGGGGCCCATTTCCACGGGTTCTGTGTCGGAGCTAACGCGTTAAGCGTCCCGCCTGGGGAGTACGGCCGCAAGGTTAAAACTCAAAGAAATTGACGGGGGCCCGCACAAGCGGCGGAGCATGCGGATTAATTCGATGCAACGCGAAGAACCTTACCAGGGCTTGACATAACCTGGATGATGCCAGAGATGGTGTGTCCCTTCGGGGCTGGGTTACAGGTGGTGCATGGTCGTCGTCAGCTCGTGTCGTGAGATGTTGGGTTAAGTCCCGCAACGAGCGCAACCCTTGCCTTGTGTTACCAGCGGGTCGTGCCGGGGACTCACAAGGGACCGCCGGGGTTAACTCGGAGGAAGGTGGGGATGACGTCAGATCATCATGCCCCTTACGTCCTGGGCTTCACGCATGCTACAATGGCTGGTACAGCGGGATGCGATACTGTAAGGTGGAGCGGATCCTGTAAAACCGGTCTCAGTTCGGATCGGGGCCTGCAACTCGGCCTCGTGAAGGTGGAGTCGCTAGTAATCGCGGATCAGCAGTGCCGCGGTGAATGCGTTCCCGGGCCTTGTACACACCGCCCGTCAAGTCATGAAAGTGGGCAGCACCCGAAGCCGGTGGCCTAACCTGTTGTGGGGGGAGCCGTCTAAGGTGAGGTTCGCGATTGGGACTAAGTCGTAACAAGGTAGCCGTACCGGAAGGTGCGGCTGGATCACCTCCTTTCTAAGGAGAATATGTGCCCTGCACGGTGGTGTGGGGGAAGATTGGCACCCTGATTAGTTTCCCTTCTTGTGTGGGAGGGGTGGGGTGTGTGGTGTGGAAACAGTCAAAAACTCTTTTACCGGGATTTATGTGATGTGTAAGTAGTGGTGGTGCTGAGCGCGCTGTTGGGTTCCCTGGCCATGACTATGGTTTAGGGTAGTAACCCGCCTCATAGTTCCCTTTCCTCTGGTGGGAGGGGGGGGGGTTGTGGGGTGTGGGGTGGTGGTTTGACAACTGGATAGTGGACGCGAGCATACACCTGCCAGTGTGGTGGGTGTGTGTCTGTAGCCATACCCTTATCGCTCTTTTTTGTGGGGGTGGTGGGGTGTGGCGTGTTTTAGTGTGATCATTTGTGATAATACTTGTAGTGTTGTCTGGGGTTGATAGGCGTGTGTTGTGCTAGGCTGGGTGCTTGGTGTGGCATATGGTGGATGCCTGGGCACGTATGACCGATGAAAGACGTGTGGGGCCGCGATAGGCCTCGGGGAGCTGCCGACAGGGCGTTGATCCGAGGGTGTCTGAATGGGGTAACCTGCCACCTGTTATGGGGTGGTACCGCGTGTAGCGGGGGGTACGCAGGGAAGTGAAACATCTTAGTACCTGCAGGAAAAGATATTCCGTTAGTAGTGGCGAGCGAAAGCGGAGGAGACTAAACCATGCGCGTGGTATAAGCGCCTGCTGGTGCGTGTGTGGTGTTGTGGGGTTTCTTGAGGAGGTCAGGCGGCTTCCTGCCTAGTGATAAAGTCTGGTGTGAGGTGAACATGGTTGAAGACATGACCGTAGAGGGTGATGGTCCCGTAGCTGAAGATGCCAGGCCTGGGAAGAATGTCCCCGAGTAGCACGAGCCTCGTGGAATCTCGTGTGAATCTGCCCTGACCGTGGGGTAAGTCTAAATATATGTACGTGACCGATAGTGGACGAGTACCGTGAGGGAAAGGTGAAAAGTAGCCCGGGAGGGTAGTGAAATAGTTCCTGAAACCATGTGCTTTCAATCCGTCAGAGCCTCTTGTTGGGGGTGATGGCGTGCCTATCGAAAAATGAGTCTGCGAGTCAGTGGCATGTAGCGAGGTTAACCCGTGTGGGGGATCCGTAGCGAAAGCGAGTGTCAATAGCGCGTTTTAGTTGCATGTTCTGGACCCGAAGCGGGATGATCTAGCCGTGAGCAGGTTGAAGCGTGGGTGAGACCGCGTGGAGGACCGAACCCACCTAGGTTGAAAACTGGGGGGATGACTTGTGGTTAGGGGTGAAAGGCCAATCAAATTCCGTGATAGCTGGTTCTCTCCGAAATGCATTTAGGTGCAGCGTTCGTGGTCGCCTTCCGGGGGTAGAGCTACTGGATGCCAAAGGGCCCGTATGGGGTACTGATGGCAACCAAACTCCGAATACCGGTATGGTTGTGCACGGGCAGTGAGTCAGCGGGGGATAAGCTCCGTTGTCGAAAGGGAAACAGCCCAGATCGTCGTTTAAGGTCCCTAAGCGTGTGCTAAGTGGGAAAGGATGTGGAGTCGCATGGACAGCCAGGAGGTTGGCTTAGAAGCAGCTATCCTTGAAAGAGTGCGTAACAGCTCACTGGTCTAGTGTCTCCGCGCCGACAATGTAGCGGGGCTCAAGCACACCACCGAAAACGCGGCAGCCGCCTCTTAGGGGTGGTTGGGTAGGAGAGCGTTCCCTACGGGGTGAAGCCACGGGGTAACCGTGTGGTGGACTGTAGGGAAGTGAGAATGCAGACATGAGTAACGAAACGCGGGTGACAATCCCGCGCGCTGGATGACTAAGGGTTCCGGGGCCACGGTTAACGTCCCCGGGTGAGTCGGGTCCTAAGGCGAGGCCGACAGGCGTAGTCGAATGGATGAACGGGTTGATATTCCCGTACCGGTATCACACCGCCCATACTCGAGGCATTACACGCTAGGCACTGTTTCCTTCCTGTAGGCCCTTTCGGGGGTGTACAGGGGGTGGTGGTGTGTGGTGGTGGGTGTAGTAGGGGAGCAGGGGAGTGACGCATGGGGTAAGCTGGCCTGGCCTGGTGGTTATGGCTGGTTAAGCGTGTAGCAGGTGTCAGAGGCTAATCCCTGACAGGAGACTGTGAGACGTGATGAGCATCACCTGTAAGGGTGGTGTGCTGGTGGTGCCTTGTGCCGAGAAAAGCTTCACTGTTAGGTGTGGTTCCGCTCGTACCCTAAACCGACACAGGTGGTCAGGTAGAGAATACTAAAGCGTTCGAGTGAATCCTGGTCAAGGAACTCGGCAAATTGCTCCCGTGCCTTCGGCATAAGGGAGGCCCTGTGAGATGATCCCGCCTAGCGTGGGTGAGTGTTGTGGGGCGGCACAAAACAGGGGGTAGCGACTGTTTACCAAAAACACAGGTGCATGCCAAGACGTAAGTCGCTGTATATGCACTGACGCCTGCCCGGTGCTGGAAGGTTAAGAGGATCCGTTAACCCGTCTGGGTGACGCGGTGAATTTAAGCCCCAGTAAACGGCGGTGGTAACTATAACCATCCTAAGGTAGCGAAATTCCTTGTCGGGTAAGTTCCGACCTGCACGAATGGCGTAACGACTTCCCCACTGTCTCGACCAGGACCTCGGTGAAATTGCAGTACGAGTAAAGATGCTCGTTAAGCGCAGAAGGACGAAAAGACCCCGGGACCTTTACTATACCTTGGTATTGTCGTTCGCTGCTGGTTGTGTAGAATAGGCGGGAGACTATGAAACCTGGCCGCTAGGCTGGGTGGAGTCATCAAGTGAAATACCGTTCTGCTGGCAGTGGGCGTCTAACCTGAGCATGTTATCCATGCTAGGGACAGTGCCTGGCGGGTAGTTTAACTGGGGCGGTTGCCTCCTAAAGAGTAACGGAGGCGCTCAAAGGTCCGCTCAACCCGGTTGGCAATCGGGTGTTGAGTGTAATCACACAAGCGGGCTTGACTGTGAGACTGACAGGTCGAGCAGGGACGAAAGTCGGAGATAATGATCCGGTGCCGGTGTACGGACGCGGCATCGCTCAACGGATAAAAGGTACCCCGGGGATAACAGGCTGATCATTCCCAAGAGTCCATATCGACGGGATGGTTTGGCACCTCGATGT